>NZ_FNOR01000007.1 GCF_900107095.1 Collimonas sp. OK242 | reverse complement strand
GATCAAGTTGTGGATGGGATCGGCGCACTTCTTGACGAAGACTTTGAAACGGGTCAAAACCGAGATGAGTCTGCACGTACTTGCCTACAATTTGAAACGTGTAATGCAGATATTGGGTGTCGACCGATTGATGCGAGAGATCCGGGCCTGAAGGGCTCTTTTTGCTGTGAAAATGAACGTGATTTGGAGCGGATTGCGGCGGTTTTTAGACTGCCACTCAAAAAATATTCCGTGCCGCAGACGGAAAAACTCGTCAGAATAAACCGCTCTCGTGACTTGGATGGCGGTCGTTGAACACGTTATTGATCGTGCCAACGAATTTCTATGTTTTTACACACTCTGGGCCGAACCGCGCCATTCGTGAAACGCGGGCTTCGCCCCAAAGCGGCCTGTGACGATTAGACCTTCAGCGCCTGAATTGAGCCGCGAAGCGGTTTCGGCTTGAATGAATTGTTAAGGCTCACCTAGTAACGAGCGCGATTGAATTTATGTGATATTCAACCAGCTTTGGTGCACCATGATCGAGGCGATAAATAAACTGCTCGTCGGCTGGGCCATTGTCGAACACTGACTTGTAGGTGAGGTTTACGAAAGTTCCAGTGATGTGGTTGTAATCGGTGTTCGACGTTGCCTTGCTAGAAGTCTTTACCTTGCCAAGTTTGCGACTAATCGCCTCTAGTAGGGATACGAAATCCTGTTGGGATGTCGCCGCTTTTAAATCCTGCGACGACAAGGAATAGATATCGTCGAACCTGCCTGAATTCCATTGTTCGTGGAAAGACGGAACCTGTGCTTCCGCTAGTTCCGTATCTTTTGACATCGAGCACCCTGCGAGCAGTAGGCCGACTACGACCAGCAAAAATCTCATCTTCATTTTCTTCCCCAGATGTGAAATGTGAGCCCTAACGAATAGCATTTATCCGCCGCCCCGGAAACGCAAAAATAAAACCCGCGAAATACCGATGGCGGATAAACGCTGTTGAACTGATGCGCCATCCCGAACGGTCGCTATCAGGATAGTAAGCCAGCCAATAGCAGCATTGGCAACAATACGACAGCAGGATACGATGAATGGGTGCATCACCCGGTACTGAAAAAGAATGCTCACCGTGGGAACTGACGGTCTGATGATTCAGACATGGCACCACTTTACGGCGTCGGCTATGTTTCCGGTAGTGTTGAAAATTATCCTTCAATTTGACTTTTCATATTTATCGGTTGCAATGTCGGCTTTGCAGGGTATTTCCGAATGACCGGATTTGGCGGCGGATTCAACTGGTCGCTACTGGTTGATTTCGACCCCAAGCAGCCTGTCACGGCTCGCGGGTCCAACGGCAGAAATGCAGCGTTAGCTGCCGATGGACAGTGCCCGCTTCCTGGCAACCTAACTGTGTGGGCTGAGCGTCCCAGCAAGTAGAGAGCAATCTGCGAAATCGCGATGGAGTACTCCCTTTAAGTGTGAGTGCAGAGCGTAGCCCCCCCCGTTACTATATTCATACCTCAGAATGAGGGGTATGAATATAGTAACGGGGGGGGGGCTAACGCCAACCTTTAAAACACATCAATGTTGCCAAGGCTGGCGCCGCAAGGTGTAAAAAGGATCCACCATGCGAATAGTTTAGCTACTTATCAGCGCTCTGCGCCGGTATTGGCCCGGGCCGACACCGAAGCAGCGCTTGAACACGCGATTGAAAGCGGCTTCCGATTGATAGCCGACCGCTTCACCGATGTCGCCGACTGAACGCTTGCCTTGCGTCAGCCATCGCGCGGCCTGCGCCATGCGCGTCTGCATCAGCATGGAGGCGGGCGTGGTGCCGGCCACGCTGCGGAACAGGCGGGCGAAAGTGGCGCGCGACATGTGGCAGGCTGCCGCCATATCATCCAGCGACCATGGTTTTTCCGGCGCGGCCAGCATCGCTTGCAGCGCCGCCTGCAAACGCCGTTCGGCCAATACCGCAAACAGGCCAGGTACTGCGTCGGCTTGCTCCAGCCACGCCCGGATCACCAGCGCGAACAGGGCGGACGACAACTGCGACACCACCGCACTCGCTCCTGGCCGCATGATTTCCGTTTCGACCCGCAGCATCGTTATCAAGGCTTTCAGCCCCGCAAAGTCGGGGCGACCCTCGGTGCGCACCAGGATCATCTCCGGCAAAGCGTCCAGCAAGGTGTTTGACTCGCCAGGATCGAATTCAAACTGGCCGCACAAGATGTCGGTGACTGGACCGTCGCCACCATTGCCCTTGACTTGCACCACTTGCACCCCTTGCGACTCGGACAAGTCGCGCAACGGAGTGAGTTCGTCGTCGCCTTCCGTGTACAGGCGATGCGCGCTGCCTTTCGGGAACACAATGATGTCGCCCGCCTGCAGGGCGACCCCTTTTTGTCCCGCTGCATCCAGCCATGCATTCCCCGAGACGACCAGATGATAGGGGGCGATGCCGCGCGCGGTGGCGGCGTGGTCAAGCACCCACGGCGCGCCGAAGTGGCAGCGGATATCAAGCGCGGTGCTGAGCGGATAGAGTGATAGCAGGCGGCTGAGGGCATCCATGGTGCTTTTGATTGAGACGAATAAGCAAATTATAGTAGTTTTTAAGCATTAATAAACCCAACTCGCCCGACTATACTTCATTTCATGCCGCTTCGACGCAGGCATAAGAACCCCTCAATTAACCATAAGGAAATTATCATGACCCGCCTTTACACCCAAGCAGTATCCGAAGCCACCGGCCAAGCGGCACAATTGTTCGGCGCCATCAAAAAAGCCGTCGGCATGGTGCCAAACGCATATATTGCGATTGGCAGCAACAGCCCGGTAGCCCTTGAAGCGGCCCTCAACCTGGATGCTGCCTTGAAAAAAGGCAGCCTCAGCGCCAAAGAAATCGAAATCGTCAAGCTTGCGGTCAGTGAAGCTGTAGCCTGCGATTACTGCCTAGCTGCGCATACGCTGATCGGCAAGAAAGTCGGCTTGAGCCGCGAAGCCATCTTGAATCTGCGCCACGGTCAGCCATCCGGCGATGTTCATAACGATGCATTGGCAAATTTTTCACGCAACCTGGTCTCAACACGCGGCACCGTGTCGTCCGAGGTGCTGAATGCGGTCAAGACAGCCGGTTTCACGGACGCGCAAATTGTCGACACCGCACTGGTTGTTGCTAGCATTACCTTCACCAATCTGGTTAACCGGATAAACGATACAACAGTCGATTTCCCTGCTGCGGATTGATCCGCCACGCGTGTCAATCTGAAGCTGACCGACACTGAGTCCCGCTAAAAACCGTATGGAGAATGACATGAAAAGCACCGCTCTGAACGCGCAATTTGCTGCCCCGCGCTTTGAATATCTGCCGGTGGGATTTTTTGGTTCGGTCATGGGATTGAGCGGATTGAGTATCGCGTGGAAGTTGGCGCATTCCCTATTTAATGCGCCGGAATGGATATCCCTGATAATTGGCGTACTTGCAGTTGTCGCTTTTATTGCGCTTGTTTTTTCCTATATCACCAAGCTTGTTACGGCGCCGGAAGTGGTTCGGAATGAATTCATGCACCCGATTGCGGGCAGCCTGTTTGGTACGATCTGGATCAGTCTGTTGCTGTTGCCGATCATTCTGGCGGATTGGAACCTGGTGCTAGCCAGGGTTCTCTGGATTACCGGCGCCCTCGCCATGACTGTCTTTGCCTTGTGGACGGTAAGTCGCTGGATGGGACAGCAGCAGCAGATCGAACATGCAACTCCGGCATGGATTGTTCCGGTTGTTGGCATGCTCGACGTGCCGCTTGGATTGCCTGTGCTGGATCTGCCCGCCTTGCATGACGTGATGATTTTTGCGCTGGCAGTTGGTCTTTTTTTCGCGATTCCCCTGTTCACGTTAATCTTTTCAAGGCTGCTTTTCCAAACGCCAATGCCGAGTGCTATGGAGCCTTCGTTGCTCATTTTGGTGGCGCCATTTTCAGTGGGATTTTCCGCTTATGTGACAACGACGGAACAAATCGATTTGTTTGCGAAAGCATTGTTTTTCCTGGCTATTTTCATATTGGCTGTATTGCTAGTTCGCCTTCGGAGTCTTGCGCGTTGCTGTCCATTTCGGGTTTCGTGGTGGTCAGTTAGCTTTCCGCTGGCAGCGTCCGCAGTGTCAGCCTTGAAGTTTTTTTCCTATGAAAGAAACATTGCGGCCCAAGGCATTGCTATAGGGCTTCTTGCTTTAGCTACGATCACAATCGCTGCATTGTTCGCTCGAACTCTAGCTGGAATTTTTAACGGCGAACTACGGGCGATTAGTTCGTAAGCTTGAAAAGCTTCAACTGAAAAACACTTTTTTCAGCGCGCGAATTTTTATTAGAAATATTTATGAAAATAATTCTATTTACATTCATTTTGTTAGGAGTCTCTATGCTTGACCATCGGAGTTTCATCGAAGCCCAGTGACCGCAACCAGTGGCGGATTCAACTGGTCGATGCAACACTTTAGAATGTACAAGCATCTGCGATGTACAGACAAGAGTAGATGCAGTCATATCCTATCGTTCGCTGGCTTCTGGGGCAATTTCCCACGTCACCGGTGCTCCCATGTTGGCTCCTTATTTCCAAGAACTTGCGCGTTTAGTGAGTTCAGAGGACAAGGGCTTATATAAACAATGTAAGTTCAAGCTTTTCCCAAATGCTCACTATGACGCCGACTTTACGTATTGACCTGGGATAGCACGCGAGAACTGCTTTCCGGTATCCGGGTTGTGGTCGTAGCGGCCAGGATTTTCTTCGCCTCGCTGAGACGGCAAAGTGTCAAGCAAAGAAAGCAGGCGAGCAGCGTGTCGTACCTGCGGATACGTCGCCGCCATTACATAGGTGCAAAGCCTTCAGTCTATGAGCCAGCGATTCCCACGAAGACCAGAAACAATACCGTTTGAAATGACCGAATGCCGATGGCTTTCATTCTCCGGGTTTTGCGTTACAGTCACTTACGCCTGATACACTTTTCCCGCTAACCGGTCGACGCATTGAACGTTAATCTACCCATACGCCACATTCACGGCGGCATATGGGAGCTCAAAATGGAAATGAATCAAACGTCGTCTCGCATTCACCCTTTGATGGCAGGCGCTGCAGCATCAGTCATGCTTGTTAGCTTGATTGCTGCGGCCGCTATTACGGGCTTGTTACCTACTTCGCACAGCAGCGTCGCACCGTTGGCAAGTACTGCGGCGCCAACTGCGTTGCCGGTTGCGGGAAGCGTGGTTGCAGCTACCGCCACTCCGGTTCAGTACGCCGCACCGGCCCAGCTTGATGAAGCGCCGGTTGTGCATCACAAACGTGTCGTACATCACGTAGCCCCAGCCTACTCCCAAGCGCCGCCACCGGTGCAATACGCTCAAGGGGATTCGAATTATAGTCAACCGTATTCGCAGCCGGCTCAACAACCAATTCAGCAACCAATTCAGCAACCAGCCGCGGAACACAGTACTGTCGGTATTGCGACCGGCGCCGTGATTGGCGGCCTACTCGGTCACCAAGTTGGAGGCGGAAACGGACGTACGCTTGCGACCATAGCAGCTGCAGTTGGCGGCGGTTATCTGGGCGACGTAGTTGGCAAGAAATACGGTTACTAGAGCTCACATATTGTCAGAAACCATGCGCAAATCTTGCGCATGGTTGTTTGTCGATGCTGCGTTAGGAACCAGTCAAAGCCATGATTACTTAGACCGGGAGCCCTAATCCAATACTGGTTACTGCACCGTATCAATTTTCTCAATGAGGTCTGGTCGTTCTTCATCGCCAAGGCGAGTCTGCTCGTACCCGACGACCCAAGACTCGCCGTTAGCCGCGACGGGCCGCAGTCGGCCGGAAGCGAGCATTTAGCTTCCGCGATTTTGTCTCAATCGAACGTCTGGCGCACACCCTGTTACGGACCTTGGGTGTTTTTGTCGCAGCGCCCCGAAGGGCATGCATAACAAGGCGCTCCAGCCGCCACCTCCAGTGGCGCAGTTTATAGAACTGCGCCATAACTGCGCCACAACTCTCTCAAACGGCGCCAACACTGCGATGTCATCCAGCACTGACTTACTGAACAACATTCAGCATTCGGTGACGGAGCGTGTTCCAGAGCCGAGCAGCCCAACGTGCAGGCACTGATCGTCGAAGAGCTCAGGCGGCTGCACGAGGGCGTACTGGCGCGCTATGGTCTGCGTCCGTTTGAGTACGCGGCCTGGACATAATTCGTTCGCGCTGGAACATGAAATGTGTCATTGCAAGACATGGCCCCGCTTCGGCGGCGCGCGCCCGGCTGGAAGTTTGCCGGGATGTATCGGGCACATCGCTGGCGCCGTGAACGCCGCAGTCACTGCCGGCGCCAGCATCCGTCGCTATAGAAAGGAATAGTGGCCATGGATGCGTCATTCCCCGCATGCATGGCCACCATCTTGTTGCAGCCGTGGCGTTCACGGCGTGATGCTGATTACTTAGGTGCAGCTTCTTTCACATCGGTCTTGGCGACAGGCGCTTCGGCTTTTGCCTTGGCGACAGGCGCCTTGACATCTACCTTGGCCGCCGGCGCTTCTGCCTTTTCTTTTGCGGCAGGCTCTTTTGCTTCCGATTTGACTACGGCTTTCGACTTGGCTTTGACAGCCTTGTGGTGCGTCTTGCCTGTCGCGGTCTTGGCCTTGGCTTCAGTGCCAGCGGCCTTTGCTTCCGTCTTTGCATCAGTCTTGACTGCCGGGGTAGCGGCAGCAGTGGCTGCGACAGGCGCTGCTGCCGGTGCGGCTGGAGCAGCTGGTGCAGTGCCTTGGGCGAAAACAGAAGTAGCAAACAAGCCAGCGATCAGAGTAGCGATTAATTTGTTCATTTGTGCACCTTTACGTTATCTTGATTACCCCGGGTAATTCCTGAGGACCTGAGCAATTAACGAGGGCGGCACAGGGATTGTTGACGCACATTACACACGGTTACAACTATGTACATGAAGCGCCGAAACGAGCCGGTCGCGCACTCAGCGCCACCCCGCTATCTACGCTCTGAGGCCATAGAGCCGGCTGATCCAGATCGACGTGCCCCCAGTGCTCTTGATCAGCATGCCTTTGCGCCTTCATCCTGGCTTAAAACAGATCCATGTTGATCTATGCACACTGGTTTTCGAGAGGTCTTATGAGCGAGCAGCGGCCTTTGCCTGATAGCGGCGGCTGGATCAGCAAGATGGGGCAATTTCGCAAGCAAAGACACCATCAAGACCAAAAGATTAGTTGCCATACGGAAAAAATAGACTAGTATAAATTCATCCTGAGACTGGATAGCGTTTGCATGTTTTGATGGGGCGACTTTTCGGCCAACTTTTTTCTACGTTTTTTACACAGCCTGGATCAGAAGCGGACGCTCGGATTCCCTCAACACCACTCCATGAAGGAGGATAAGCATGAGCATCGCAAAGAAGGATCTTGATCGTGAGGCTGCGGTCGCAAAGTTGAAGAACATCGTCCAGAGCGAGAAGGTACACAAAGCTCCGGCTAACCTGGATGATCTGATTGAACTCCTCAACGCTGACGACCTGCGTAACGTCACGGTAATGATACGCCCCAAGGGCCAGCCCGCAGGCATAGAACGGAAGTAGTTGATGCTCGAAGGCGGCACTTCCTCTCCGTCCAGGCAGCATGAGGAGCGCCCTGTTTCCAAAGACTATCCTACGTTATTTGGCTGTGAGCAAGGCGCGGGCGGACATGTGGTGGTGATCGGGCTGCCGTATGATCGCGGCACCGCGCCGGAGCATGCGGGTTGTGCTGCGGCGCCGCAAGCCGTGCGCCGGCTATCGGCGCCAGAGGTGCTGCGTGTGAAGCAAGGTGCGATCTATGACCTCGCACGACGCGAGATTATTTTTCCGGGCTCGGTTATCAGCGATCTTGGCGACCTGAAATATCGGCCGAATCAGTCGGATGACGATTACCTTGAGTTCGTTACTCACGCGATCTCGTTGGTGGCGCGTGAAGGCAAGCGGCCGCTGGTGCTTGGAGGCGATCACCTGGTCACCCTGCCGGTGCTGCGCGGGCTCGCCCGGGCCGGCCGGCGCGTGCAAATCGTCCAACTCGATGCACACCACGACTTTGACGTCATCGAGCGCGGCGAGCGTCCGACTCATGCGACTTTCGTTTCCTACATCGTAGCGGAGGAATTGGCCGAGAAAGTATTGCAAATCGGGATTCGCGGGCTCTCTTGGGGAGTTCCGCCCATGCCTGAAGGCGTGGCCTGCGTTAAGCTTTCCGATCTTAGGGACGCGTTGCTTCCTGGAGTGGATGTGTACCTGACGGTCGACACCGACGCGTTCGATCCGTCGGTGGCTCCCGCCGTCCAGTATCCGGAGCCGGGAGGACTGACGCTCTCTGCACTTGGGGAAGTGCTAGCGATTTTCCGTGAAAAGGGCCTGCGGGGGGCGGGCGCTGACTGGACCGAGTACAGCCCGGCACTCGATCCGGCCAACTGCCTGACCGGACGCTTCATCCTTCACGGACTCGCGCACATTGTTCGCTACCTTTCCGAGGAGCCCGCATGAGCACAGGCGGAAGCAATGAGGACTTCGGTGTCCAGACCTTGCTTGGCGCTGAGGCATCCGAACTTGCGTCGACTGCTCCACTTGAAGCGCCGATCGTGGTGCACGGAAGCGTTCAGCGCCTTGCGGCTTTCGCGGAGCTGCCAACGCTCCGATCCGCATCGGCAGTGCTGGACGCATGGGACGGCGCCTCTCGGACCGCGCGCGCCTGGTCGCCGGCCGACGGTCCTGCATATGAGATATTTCCCGTTCGCGAACAGCTGCGAGCCTTGTACGATGCCGGCTGCACGATTGTATTAGAGGGGGTCGAACGGTTCGTGCCCGGGCTCAGGCCGCTCTGTCGCGCACTCGAACGCGACCTCGATATCGGGGCAGGGAGAGTGAACGTGGAGGCATTCTGCGCCCGCGGCTCTGGTCACGGACGAGCCCATTTCGACTCCAGCTTCACCTTCAATTGCCAGCTTGAGGGAAGCAAGACGTGGCGCCTCGCCCGCCATGAGGCAGTGCGTTTTCCACCCACCGGGATGTTCCTGGGCCGAACGCCCGAACCTGAGCTGGCTCGGCTGCTTACCAAACCCCTGCCTGATGCGATAGAGGGCGGCGTTACGTTCATGGCTGAGCCCGGAACCGTTGTGTTCCTGCCTCCAGGAGTCCTTCACGAGACGCACACCAGGACTGGAAGCTACGCGATCGGTTTTGCCATCGAGCGCACGGAGAGCCTGGCGGGGATTATTGCCGAGGAGATCCGCGGCACTCTCCAAGGCATTCCTATGCTGCGCGCGGCGCGCTTCGGCGCCCAGTTTCAAGATATTGAGCAAGATAAACGCGTGGCCGCAGGCGCACTTCGTTGCCTTGTGGACGCGATTGAGTCTCCCGATTGGCGTAACACCGAAGCGAGGTTCCGGCTCCGCCCCGGGCTCACCGCCGAACCGGTGGGCCCAACCTGCATTGTCCTGCGCGGGGCAGGCGCGGCCCGTACCTTTTCGCTCGACGAAATGCCTGTGGCCATGCTCGGATGGGCGTCTGGCCGAAGTGCATTTTCTTCCCGCGATCTCGCACATGACTTGCCCTTGATCGATCCCGAATTGGCCGACACCTATGTTCAGCAACTGATTCACCTTGGCCTCGTGGAGCGTGTGGCGTGAGCATCAACGACGAGCTGGGCAGCGGGCCCGAGTTCCGCCTCGCTGCCTTGATGTCCATCCACCTGCGCGAGCACCATGAACTCCAGCTGCCCGACACATTGGGCGATGGCGCTCTCCTCAATCGATTACCTCCGCTTGCGCACATGCGGCGCGCGTTGAAGGACTTCGGCTACATCTTTATGCCTGCCTCTCAGATCGCCGGCATCCACGCCATGTTTCCCATCCTCGAACTGACGGAAATCTTCCGGACACGGACCATCCCTTTCCGCCGAACTGCGCTTGCGGCCGAGCAGGTGCTGGCCGATCGGCCGGACCTTAGCATGCCTGACTCGCTATTCAGGGATATCTGCGTTGCAAGTTATTCGTTTCATGAGGGGGCTCACGCGATCTTCTACGAGACGGCATGCGCACAGGAAGGCATCCCGCAAGGGCGGCGGCTGGTGGAAGTGGTGCTTGGCAGCGAGGCCTTCGCCATGGCCTTCGAGCAATACGTGGCGCTGCTCGCCATGGTCGAAGGGCAGCGCTCGACGAGATTGTTCCTGGCGCTCAACGCCTATGCCAACCCGCTCGACAATCAGCGGCTTGACCATGGCTTCCCTGGCGCAGTCGGGCGCCTCGGACGATTAGCGCTTGAGGCGCCGGCCCAGATGCTCACAATGCTGCTGAATGCGCATCTGGTTGCTCTGCTTCGTCCCACAGCCGTCGCCGGGTTGCCAGGTCTTGCGGAGCAGCTTGCCGCTTATGCGGGCTTGCCGTCGATGGATCCAACAGATGCCGAGCACCTGACTTCGATCGGGTTTCACGTCGACTACGAATTCCGAGGCCATACCCAGAACAATTTTTATTCCTGTCTGGGGCTTGAGCACGAGCTCGAAGCGGTTCGTGCCGAGCCGCTGGAATCCTATCTGGCGGGCGGGACCCTGATCGAGGAGATCCTCCCGCCCGCCATTGACGCCGTTCTCGGTTGCACTGCCAGCCTGCCATGACTACGCACAATACAAAACTCGCATGCATCGCCGATCAGGATGAATTCTACGAGGACTTCTTCATGAAGGGCAGGCCGGTGGTCGTCGCCGGTGCGGCGCGCAGGATGGGAGCATTTTCCAGATGGACCGATATGCACCTGCGAACGACGCTGGCAGGACTTCGTCCCATGGTCCGTTTCGAGGACGGCCGCTTGGGGCGAATTCCGGTCGAGAGTTTTATCGACTACCTCGCCGCTCCCGACATGTTCAGTTCGTCGCACGGATCGATATATCTCACGGACTTTTACATAAAACCGAGCTTCGGCGACAGCCGTTGCGAGACCCTTGCGGCCGACGCCACGTTTCCGCTGCGTCGAGGCGGCCCCTTTGCCGAGTGGATCTCGCTCTATGCCGGACCGGCGGGGACATCTACGGCATGGCACCAGGACATCTTCTCCACCCACACCTGGCTCGCGCAGTTGCGCGGGGAGAAAATCTGGCGCCTGTGCGCGCCCGACATCGACGTCTCGCCATCCGAGGTTGTTGCGGACTGCGAGATCTACGAGGCGTTTCTGACGGCTGGCGACCTCATTTATCTCCCCCCGGATTGGTGGCACCAGGTACAGAATCAAACTTCGACATTGGCAATCTCGGGCAATTTCTGTTGTTTCGCGGATGCCGAAGCCGCGCTGGCTGAAGCCCGGTTCAGCGACTCCCCGCGCCGGGACGTCTGGATCCGTACCTGGACTGAAATCCTTGCTCAGAAAAGCGGCAGCATGCCATGAATCCTGCACACGTCACCGCACTTAACGTGGCGATCGAGAGTAGGCGCCTATGCCTTGAACCTATTGGCCCGCAGCATGCACAGCTTCTGTTCTTGTCCATGCAAGATCCGGCAATCTACACCTGGATCTCATCCGTCCCTCCGGCAAGCGTGGCGGCACTTGAGGATGCCTGGACTCGCGCCGCAGCTCGATTGCTTGCCGACCACGAGGATGTCTATCTCAACTGGGCGGTCCGGCGTAGATCGGACGGTGCATGGGTGGGCAAGATGGACGCGGAAATCAATTCGGCCAATGTCGCGACCAACATCGGGTACTTGTTTTTTCCGCCGTTCTGGGGACAGGGATACGCAACCGAGGCAGTTCGGGCATTAGCGGCACATTTGTCGCGCGAAGGAATCGTGGAGCAGGTGGCGACGGTCACCTTCGGAAACGAAGCATCGACCCGTGTGCTGGAGCGCGCGGGGTTCTTGCGGAAACGCATATTGCCTGGCAACGACACGGTGCGCGGCGTTGTTGTTGACGACATCGAGTATGTCCGCCATGGGCTCTAAAGAGCTGGCGAAGATAAGGGTCTAGCGAAAGTTTCTTCTTCACTTCCGAATACGTGGACTCGGACAGCTCATTGCCACTACAATCGTCACACTCAAAAATAAGATAACGCATACCATTTCATACAAATATTACTGTTTTTGTATAAAATAAGATACGTTATTTACTCTCTCTGCTTGTTCTGTCTATACTCAATATAATGCTGCTAGTGGCACATAACGTATGCTATAAAGAACAAAACTCAAGTTTTTTGTACAAAATAGATTACATTATGCCGAAACCAGCCACAATCCTGTATCCAAGCTCAGCCCGAGCCTTGCTGGCCTTGGGTAGACGCATGAAAGATGCTCGCCTGCGACGCCGATTTTCTGCGGAGACGGTCGCGGCGCGCGCCGGAATCACTCGACAAACACTGACGAAAATCGAGTCGGGAGCTGCCTCTGTCACGATGGGCAATTATTTTCAAGTCCTGGTCGTCCTCGGACTGGACAAGGATATGAACTCGGTAGCGAGCGACGACGTCCTCGGCCGTCGCCTGCAAGATGCAGAGCTTCCACAGCGGCAGCGGGCTCCAAGGAGAACCGCCGCTCAAATGAAAGAAGATGCTGCAGCCCTGTCGGATGGCGCAAGCGAGCTCGATCCGACTACCGCAATCTCCCCTCTTGGCGACGATAAAAAAGGCGAGTGATGGCTACGAAGAAACCGCAACCTCGCTTGAAAGTCTGGCTCGATGACCCGGCGTTTGGGCCGCTTCAGCAAATTGGAAATCTTCATAAAGTCGGGCACGGCGGTGTCCGCTTCACGTACACCGACGCATGGCTTAAAAATCCGGTAGCGTTCAAGCTCGACCCGGCCCTGACGCTTGATGCGAACGACTTCTTCCCTGCAAACTCGAATTTCGGCGTGTTCATGGATTCGTGCCCGGACAGATGGGGGCAGGTTCTGATGCAGCGCCGGGAAACTATCGAGGCGAAAGAAGCCGGCCGGACGAAGGTGACGCTTGGGGCGTGGGAATTTCTTTGCGGAGTGCAGGACCATACGCGGATGGGTGCGCTACGATTTAGCGCTGAAGATGAGGACATCTTCCTGGCGCGCGAACTGCTCGCGGCCCCGCCGATGACGAGCTTGGCCGAGCTGCAGGCTGTTGCGTTGGAGCTGTCGCGAAAAAAATTCGACGACATGCCGAAGCTGAAGCAATGGCTCAAAATTCTCGTCGCTCCAGGTGCGTCACTGGGTGGCGCTCGGCCAAAAGCGAACCTGTCAGAGGCAAATGAACTTTGGATTGCGAAATTTCCGTCAGTTGAAGACGACAGGGACGTGGCGTTATGGGAAAAGCTGGTGCATGACATGGCGGCTGCCTGCGGGATAGCGGTGCCTAAGTCGCGTATCGAGCGAGTGGGCCATGAATATCACACTTTCATGGTTCAGCGATTCGACCGGGAAAACGGAGAAAGGAAATTCTTTACCTCCGCAATGACTCTCCTGAACAAGACAGACAAGGAAGAGGCGACCTATATCGACCTTGCCCAATTCATCGCGGAACAGGGAAGTCCCGCCCATATCGCCGAGGACCTGAAGCAGTTGTTCAGGAGGGTGGCCTTTAACATCGCAGTAGCCAATCGCGACGACCACTTACGCAATCATGGATTCATGCGCACGCTTTCAGGATGGCGGCTTTCGAAGGCATACGACATGAATCCGTCGGTGAAAAAGCCTGAGCATGTGTTGGGTATAGACGAGGGTTTGCATGGACCGTCGCTGGAAACTCTGTTGGAGACGGCGCCGTACTACGATTTAAACGAGCCGGATGCGATAGAGGTCATCGAGGAGGTGTTAGCTGTGGTGGCCACGTGGAGAGCCCGTGCCAAGGCGTTGCACATCTCCATTGCGGATGTTGAAGAGATGGAAGATCTTTTTATAACGGAGCTGGAGTAGGGCGAAGGCCAATAACAAACGTCTAAGTCAGGCTCGATATCGCGGCGCGTTCTATTAGTGATGACCTTAACCCATTCTTGGGTCATAAAGCCATTTCCGAAGTTTGCTTGCCGTGATGCCTTTGGCATCTGCATGCAAGGGATTAATCAGGACGTTTTGTTCCTCTGGAACAATGACAGACGGCACCAGCAGCAAGGCAGAAACACCACTGGCAGCCCAGGCATCGCCAGCGTCAAGACTTACCTTGCCTGTTGGGAGGGCATCCCATCCGACTGGCGCGCTTGTCGCCGTTACCTGTACGGCCGCTTTCCATGCAGCGTCAGGGATCTCGATGCGCACCAGGTAACGATTTAAAGGCAGCCCGGCTGATTTCACATGGACAAATGTTTCCAGGCAAGCCAGAGCAATGTTTTCTGCACAGTAAAGTAAAGCAGTTCCGGGGCGATTCCAGCGCCCGCCGGTGACCTTGGCACCGGCGCCAGTCAGGTCGTCAGCGGTATAGTCAGGCGTGTCGGCAGCAATGCGCCACACCACTTTGCTCAAGCGTAGGCTCCGCTTTGCATCGTGGCCAGAAGATTGGAAACCAGTTTTTGACCTTCCATGGTGTCCATGTAACTCGCAGGACATTCACCGCCCAAGGCGGGAATCGGTTCTTCCAGCCAGTGCGCAAGCCATTTTGCGGCATCAAATCCTTCCGGGTTGCCGGATTGCTCTACCATTGTCTGCACCTGGCCGATCAAATTGGACATGCCGACCACACGCTCGCTGTCTTCCGCGGAAAGCTCCTCATCCCTGCTCGCCTTGCGATTGACGGTGGCCGTTGACAGCCTCAGGAACTTGAAAACCCTGTCCTGGGGAGTATCCATCATGCGCACCATGTCTTTTACCTCAACCGCCCGCACACCTTGCCGTATCAACCTCACACGAAAAGCCGGGGTAGAGCCGTACACGTTACGAAAGTCAGTCAGCGACATCAGGCTAGACTCAGCTGCTTGTTTTGGTGCAAACGCTGTTGCCCGAAGTGCTTTTTTGGCTTGAGGGCGTTTCTCAGTTGAAATTGTCATGATGTGCTCCCTTGAGCAATAATATTAGATCAAATGAGCATTAAAGCCAAGGGCCAGATTCTTCATCGCCGCTGCCTGATCGGTATGCTCCGATCTCGGGACGATAGGCGCTGGACAAGACAAGGTGTGTATTGACAACGGCTACACATCTGACTATATTTCGTATATCTATTGTGTATGCATCGAGAGGGGAATTTCATGCGTGACGCCGCCATCAATCTGCGGGCTTTGCCCGAGCAGCGAGACTTGATTGATCACGCTGCAACCCTGCTGGGCAAGAACCGTTCGGACTTCATGCTTGAGGCCGCCTGCGACAAAGCACAGGCAGTGGTGCTTGATCAGGTTTTTTTCAGCTTGAATACCGACAAATTCCAGCAGTTCACTGCAATGCTCGACGCCCCACCCAGTCACAATCCAGGGCTTGAGCGTCTCATGGCCGTGACGGCTCCTTGGGTCGCTGCCGAGGCATGAGCTTGCAACTCAACGCACCTCAGCCGCTCGCGGCCACCCACCTTCTGGATGGATTTGAGTGCGGCGAGACCGTTCTCGACGAGTGGCTCAAGCGCCGCGCAATGAGCAACCAAATGAGCGGTGCCAGCCGCACGTTTGTAGTGACGGATCATGACGGCCGTGTTTACGGCTACTACGCCATGGCTGCGGGCGCGGTCTCGCACCAGACGGCAGCCAGCTCGGTGCGCCGTAACATGCCAGATCCAATACCGGTGATGGTTCTAGCTCGGCTCGCGGTTGACCGTCGCGCCCAAGGCATCAAACTTGGCGCATCCCTATTGCAAGACGCGGTCAACCGGGCTGTGATGGTTTCTCAGAACGCCGGTGTCCGAGCGTTGCTGGTGCATGCGCTTCACGATCGCGCCAAGGAATTCTACGGGCACTATGGTTTTCAAGAATCGCCGCAGCATCCAATGACGCTGATGCTGCGCTTGAATACCGTGAAGGCCTGATGGGTTCATCGATCGGAGCATACCGGTTTCGCCAAGGACGAGAACCGGCACTTTACAAATCAGACGTCAATATTCCCCGCCTGCAGCGCATTCAACTCGATAAACGCCCGACGCGGCTCAACATCATCCCCCATCAAGGTCATGAAGATCTGATCCGCAGCAATAGCATCCTCAATCTGCACCTTCAACAAGCGGCGCACGGTCGGATCCATCGTGGTTTCCCACAATTGCGATGGATTCATCTCGCCCAGACCTTTATAGCGCTGCTTGCTGACGCCGCGTTCTGCTTCGTCGCGCAGCCAGGCCATGGCTTGATGGAAATCGATGATGGCTGATTCTTTGACCTTTTCACCGGCGCCGCGGCGTATCATCGCGCCAGGACCGATCAAACCCTTGAAGGTTTCTGCAGCGTTGACCAACACCGTGTAGTCAGGGCTGGCGACGAAATCGCTGTCGATCGCGCTGGCTTTGATGTTGCCGTGGTAGCGGCGGTGGATGCGCAGCGCGTGCTTGTCGGACAGCTCGTCGGATTTGACGATGACTTGCACCGATGGCTCGTTGATCGATGCTTGCAGTGCCTGGGCGGATGCTTCTGCATCTGCCAGCGTATCCAGCTTGAGCGTGACGCCGGTCATGATGGAGGTAAGCGCAGCGCCGTCGATCGCGCGCGTCAAGCGGGTGATGATGGAGTTCGCCATATTGTACTGACGCACCAATTCGGCCAGGGCCGGGCCGCTGATCGGCAGCGCGCCTTCGCTTGGCACCAGGGCGGCGTCGTTCAGCGCAACCTGCATCATGTAGCTGACTTCTTCGGCGTCGTCTTTCAGGTAGCGCTCGTCCTTGCCGTGCTTGACCTTGTACAGCGGCGGCTGGGCGATGTAGATATGGCCGCGTTCCACCAGTTGCGGCATCTGGCGGTAGAACAGGGTCAGCAGCAGGGTGCGGATGTGGGCGCCGTCGACGTCCGCATCGGTCATGATGATGATGCGGTGGTAGCGTAGCTTGTCGGCGTTGAATTCATCGGCGCCGATGCTGGTGCCGAGGGTGGCGATCAGGGTAGTGATCTGTTCCGACGACAGCATTTTTTCGAAGCGGGCTTTTTCGACGTTGAGCACTTTACCGCGCAACGGCAGGATGGCCTGGAACTTGCGGTCGCGGCCTTGCTTGGCGGAGCCGCCGGCTGAGTCACCCTCGACGATGTAGAGTTCGCACAGGGCGGGATCTTTTTCCTGGCAATCGGCCAGCTTCGACGACAGGCCGAGGCCGTCCATCACGCCTTTGCGGCGCGTCAGTTCGCGCGCTTTGCGGGCGGCGTCGCGGGCGCGGGCGGCTTCGACGATCTTGCCGCAGATGATCTTGGCGTCGTTCGGGCGTTCTTGCAGGTAGTCGTTGAGCGTCTTGGCGACGATTTCTTCCACCGGCAGACGGACTTCGCTGGAAACCAGCTTGTCTTTGGTTTGCGAGCTGAATTTCGGCTCCGGCACTTTGACGGACAAGACGCAGGTGAGGCCTTCGCGCATGTCGTCGCCGCTGGTTTCTACCTTGGCTTTCTTGGCGAAATCATGTTCTTCGATGTACTTGTTGAGCACCCGGGTCATGGCGGCGCGCAGGCCGGTGAGGTGGGTGCCGCCGTCGCGTTGCGGGATGTTGTTGGTGAAGCAGAGTACTTGTTCGTTGTAGGCGTCGTTCCATTGCATGGAGACGTCGACCGAGACACCGTCCTTTTCGCCGGTGGCCTGGAAAATGGTCGGGTGCAGGACGGTTTTGGCTTTGTTGATGTATTCGACGAAACCGCGGGTGCCGCCTTCGAAGGCGAAGTTTTCTTCCTTGCCGGTGCGCTGGTCGGTCAGCTTGATGTGCACGCCGTTGTTGAGGAAGGACAGTTCGCGGATGCGCTTGGCCAGGATTTCGTAGTGGAATTCGACGTGCGTGAAAATCTCTTCGTCGGCCCAGAAGTGGACTTCAGTGCCGCGCTTGTCGGTGTCGCCGATGACTTTGATCGGGGAGACCAGCACGCCTTCCTGCATTTCGGTTTCGCGATTTTGCGGTACGCCGCGCACGAATTCCATGTAATGCACTTTGCCGTCGCGGCGGATGGTCAGCTTGAGCAGTTTGGACAGGCCGTTAACGCAAGACACGCCCACACCGTGCAAGCCGCCGGATACCTTGTAGGAGTTCTGGTCGAACTTGCCGCCGGCGTGCAGCTCGGTCATGACGATTTCGGCTGCGCTGCGCTTCGGTTCGTGCTTGTCGTCGAACTTGATGCCGGTCGGCACGCCGCGGCCGTTGTCGGTGATCGAGATCGAATTGTCGGCATGGATGGTGACGTGGATTTCGGTGCAGTGGCCGGCCAGCGATTCATCGATGGAGTTGTCCAGCACTTCGAATACCAGGTGGTGCAGGCCGGTGCCGTCAGAGGTGTCGCCGATGTACATCCCGGGGCGTTTGCGCACCGCTTCGAGGCCTTCGAGAATCTGGATCGAGGACGCGCCGTATGCATTGGGTTGCGGCTGATTGGTGTTGTCTTGAGGGGCTGATGACATGGCTACCTTCTGAAAAGCTTACTTCGGAACTACATATATTGGGGCTGGATGCTACTTTTGCAAGCAAATAGGGTCGTAGGGTGGGCACCCGTGCCCACGCGCTATGCCGGATACCGTAGGGTGGGCCAAAAAAGCTTGCCCACCCTACGGCTGTCCCGCAATTAGCTAGATTCGCATCGGCATGACTACGTACTTGAAATCGGCGTTTTCCGGCACGGTGATCAGTGCGGAGGAATTGGCGTCGCCGAGGGCGATGTTGACGTTGTCGCCTTTCAGGTTGTTGAGCACGTCGAGCAGGTAGGTGACGTTGAAGCCGATGTCGACGCTATCGCCGCCGTAATCGATTTCGAGTTCTTCAATCGCTTCTTCCTGGTCGGCGTTGGTGGAGCTGATTTTGAGGCTGCCTGGCGTAACTACCCAGCGCACGCCCTTGAACTTGTCGCTGGTCATGATGGCGGCGCGTTGCAGGGAGCGCAGCAGCTGGTCGCGGCTGATGGTGAAGTCGTTCTTGTAGCCCTTGGGCACCACGCGGGTGTAGTCGGGGAACTTGCCTTCTACCAGCTTGGAGATCAGTTCGATATCGGCGAACGACAGCTTGACCTGGTTGTTGGCGATTTCGAGCTGGACCGGCTCGTCCGTTTCTTCCAGCAGGCGCTGCAGTTCGATGATGGTCTTGCGCGGGATGATGACTTCCTGGCGCGCAAATTCCTGCTCGGTGGCGACCTGGCAAAACGCCAGGCGGTGGCCATCGGTGGCGACGGCTATCACGTTCTTGCCGTCGAGCACCAGCAACAGACCGTTCAGGTAATAGCGGATGTCTTGCTGGGCCATCGAGAAATGGACCATGTTGAACAAATGCTTGAGGGTCTTTTGCGGCAGGGTGACGGTGGCGTTGTAATGATCGGCCTGGGCTACTGTCGGAAACTCTTCGGCGGCCAGCGTTTGCAGCGCAAAACGGGATTTGCCCGATTGCACGGTCATGCGTTTATTGCTGAGGGTCAGCGAGACTTCGCCGGTGTCCGGCAGGGCGCGCAGAATATCGAGCAGCTTACGCGCTGCAACAGTCGTCGCCGCAACTTCGCTACCGCTGCCGACCTTGGCGTTGGTGGTGATTTGCACTTCGATGTCGGTCGACAGGAAAGAGACCTTTTCGCCGTCTTTGCGAATGAGGATATTGGCCAGAATCGGCAATGTGTGCCGACGCTCGACAATACCGCTCACGATCTGCAGTGGCCGGAGAAGGGTATCTCGGTTGGTTTTGACCAATTGCATAGCTATATCCTTGTTATTTAAAAATCAAATATTGCCGCTTGCTGGCATGCTTTGCTGAATACTTCCAAGCAGTCTATAAATGTAACTTAATTCGACTGCCAACGACTCATAAAGCGGGTAAATCTGCGCAGGTTTCAGGTTTTTTTACAGTTTCCGCCGAACAACTTTATTTTGGCGCAGCGGCAAAAAAACCACACTTTCCCGCCATTTTCAACATTGCCTTATCCAAACTTATCCACAGGGTTGCAGGCAACCCGGGCGGTCGATAAGGCGACCTTGAAATCAGCCCTTCAGCGTTTGTTCCAGCACGTGCAATTCATGGTTGCACTCTGGATTCTTGGTGCGGTCGCCGGCGATCTTGCGGACGGCGTGCAGCACCGTGGTGTGATCGCGGCCACCGAACAATTCGCCGATTTCCGGCAAACTCTTCTGGGTTAATTCTTTGGCCAGATACATCGCGATCTGGCGCGGACGGGCGATATTGGCCGGCCGCTTTTTCGAGTACATATCGGCAACTTTGATGTTGAAAAAGTCGGCCACGGTTTTCTGGATGTTCTCGACGGAGATCTGGCGGTTCTGTACCGACAGCAGATCTTTCAATGCATCCTTGACAACATCGATGCTGATGTCTTTGCCGTGGAAACGTGAGTAAGCAAGAATCTTGCGCAGTGCGCCTTCCAGCTCACGGACGTTGGAACGTAAATGTTTGGCAACAAAAAACGCGACGTCATCGGAGAAGGTGACGCCTTCCGATGCCGCTTTTTTGAGCAGGATCGCTACCCGCATTTCCAGTTCCGGCGGCTCGATGGCCACCGTCAGGCCGGAGTCGAAACGCGAAATCAGGCGGTCATCCATGCCGGTGATTTCTTTCGGATAGGTATCGCTGGTGATGATGATTTGCTTCTTGGCCGCGATCAATGCTTCGAAGGCGTAGAAGAATTCTTCCTGGGTGCGGCTCTTGCCGCCGAAGAACTGGATATCGTCGATCAGCAGCAAATCTAGCGAGTGGTAATACCGTTTGAAATCGTCAAAACCCTTGCGTTGGTAAGCAGTCACTACGTCGCGAACGTACTGTTCTGCGTGGATATAGCGAATCTTGGCGTTCGGATTATCGGCCAGCAGCTGGTTGCCGATGGCGTGGATCAGATGGGTTTTACCGAGCCCGACGCCGCCATACAAGAACAGCGGATTGTAGGAAATGCCGGGATTATTCGCTACCTGGATGGCTGCCGCCCGTGCCAGCTGGTTGGCTTTACCGGTCACGAAACTGTCGAAACTGAGGGCGGTATTGATGCGCGACTGATCGCGCCTGGCGCTGACGGCGCTGTTCTCGGTCTGCACTTCCGGCAGGCGATCGAAGTTGCTGTTGCCATAACTGCCGCCGCCGGCAGCGGACGACTGGCCGCTCGACTGCTCGCTATTATTATGATGACCGTTACTGATGGCGACCGGCATGCTGGAGCTGGCCGGCGCCGCCGCCGACTTGCGTGGATCGAGCACGAATACTACTTCGATCGGCGCCTCCCAATATTGGTGCGCCAGAGTCGTGATGCGGCTTGCGAACTGCGTTTTGACCCAATCCAGCTTAAAGCGATTCGGCGCAGCTATGCGCAATCGTCCGTCCTCGTAATCGAGTGGCGCCAGTGGTTTTATCCACGCGCTAAATTGTTGAGGCGTCAATTCCTGCTCCAACTGGGTAGAGCAGCTCTGCCAGAAATTTTCCATGAATCGTTCTATGTGAAGGTGTGCGGGATGAGGTTCTACGCCCTGGCTGAGGGGGTTGTTGGACTTAGGATAATCGGCTGCAAAAATAGCTGACCGGTCCATATTTCACCGCGCTCTCGGTCAATAGCCCGCTATTGACGCTTCGATCACGGCAAAATCTGGCCTCGCCCAGCTATTTTTTCGCTTCGATTACCTAAATCCAACAACCCCCCGCTATTTTTATTGCACGCTGGATTCAGTAATGAATTCCGTACTACTGAGCAATGCATAACTGGCGGGCGTGCCACACATAAGCCGCTATTCTACCCTTGCCGGCGCAAGTTATCCACAGGCACGGCCAATTATTGCTGGCGATCAAACTAAAAAGCCTGTGTGCAAAAGACCGCTAAGTGATTGACAAACAAGCAGAAAATGGGTTCTAATTCAAGGTTCACTGTCCGCTGAATTGCCGGTTTGCGCGTTGACTGCTCTCTGTACTTGTCCCGATTTCGTTGTTCGATACCGTGGCGACCAGGCTCAGATCCAATGGCGAAAGGGTAAAAACCCAGCGCTCTGAGTGTGAAGATCCGATTTATTTTTGCTGATTAGCGAGACCAACATGAAACGTACTTACCAACCTTCCGTCGTGCGCCGTAAGCGTACTCACGGCTTCCGCGCCCGTATGGCAACCCGCGGTGGCCGCGCTGTGCTCAATGCACGTCGCGCTAAAGGCCGCAAGCGTCTGGCAGCTTAATCTCAAGCCTGACGCTTAAAGCGTTGCTTGCGTGACAGAGAATCCAGACGTCCGTTTAGACAGCTGCGAGAACTGCGTCCAAGACTTTTCACGCGACCGGCGCATCGTTAAAACGGATGAGTTTTCATCCGTTTTTCGTTTGCGCCCTGTCTTTAGAACGGCGCATTTCGTGTTGTATACCCGCCTTAATGCACTGCCGCATGCCCGCCTGGGCGTGGTGGCGGCAAAACGGCTGGCACCACGTGCTGTGACGCGTAACACGGTCAAACGGGTTACGCGTGAGTTGTTTCGTCTGACGCCATTGCCGCCGATCGACTGCGTTGTGCGTTTATCCAAACCGGTAAACACCAAAGCAGGCCCGGCTACGACTGCGCGCTTGAAGCGAGAGCTGCATGGCGAACTGAAACAACTGTTCGCGTCGCAACGTCTGGCGGCTGGCACGCCTTAGCGGTGCAGCCTTGTATCCTTGTGTTTCAGGGCTTGTATTGTTCCAGCCTGGCTATAGATAGCCCTGGCCCATAGTCCAGGCCGGAAGAAGAAGGAAAAAGCTGTCATGAAAATGCCTCTACTGTTCCTGTTGCGCCTCTACAAACTGGGCATCAGCCCGTTTCTGGGACAGAATTGCCGTTTTTATCCCAGCTGCTCCGATTACGCAGCCGAAGCTATCCGCACGCATGGCGCCCTGAAGGGCAGCATGCTGGCCGGACGTCGCCTGTGCAAATGCCATCCGTGGCATGCGGGCGGACTCGATCCGGTTCCGCCGCTCCAGTCATCCACATCCCCCTCTGCAACCAAACCCGCATCGGTTACCCGATCGTGTGGTTGCGGCCATTCCTGAATCATAGATAAATACTCTTATGGATATCAAACGTACCGTCCTGTGGGTTGTATTTTCGGTTTCGCTATTGTTCCTTTGGGATCAATGGCAGCGCCATAACGGCCAGCCGTCATTGTTCTTCCCGAGCGCCAACCAGACTGTGCCTGCCGCCACCGGTCCTGCCGGCTCCGCCAGCGCTGCTGCGTCAGCCGGCGCCAGCACCGCGGTGCCGCAAGCTGCCGCTGTCGCCGGCGCAACTGCCGGTGCATCGGCTAGCGCCGTGCCTGGCACTGCGGCGGAAGCCAAGGGCGAAATCATCACCATCACTACCGATGTCGTCAAAGCCGACATCGATACCGTTGGCGGTGAACTGAAGCGCCTGGAACTGCTGCACCACAAGGACACGGTCGATCCGACCAAGAACCTGGTGTTGTTCGATTCCAGCGCTATCCGTACCTATCTGGCTGAAAGCGGCCTGATCGGCGGTCCTTTCCCTAACCACAAGTCGCCATTCACGGCCTTGCCGGGTGTTCGCACTCTGGACAACGGCAACCAGGTGCAACTGGTGCTGGAATCGACCGAAGGCGGCGTCAAGCTGAGCAAGACCTACACCTTCAAACGCGGCGATTATTCGATCGACATCAAGCACACGGTCACCAACAACAGCGGTGCGCCAGTCTCGCCTTCGCTGTATTTGCAACTGGTGCGTGACGGCAATGCGCCTGAAGGCGAACAGCGTTTTGTGCACACCTTCACCGGCGCTTCGGTGTATACCGAGGCCAGCAAGTTTCAGAAATTTGCCTTCGACAAGATCGAAAGCGGCAAGGCCGACCATGCCACCAAGTCTGACGACGGCTGGTTTGCACTGATCCAGCATTACTTTGTCTCGGCCTTCATTCCGCAAGACAAGGCGCCGCGCGAAATCTTCACCAAGAAGATCGCTAGCAACCTGTATGCAGTCGGTAACATCCTGCCGCTGGGCACCATTGCACCGGGCGCCAGCGTGACCATGGATGCGCGCCTGTATTCCGGTCCGGAAGTGCAGGCTGACCTGGAAGCGATCACGCCTGGCCTGGAACTGGTCAAGGATTACGGCTGGCTGACCATCATCGCCAAGCCGATTTTCTGGCTGATGACGCAGATCCACAAAGTCCTCGGCAACTGGGGCTGGACCATCATCGCGCTAACCGTGCTGATCAAGCTGGCGTTCTTCCCATTGTCGGCCGCCAGCTATCGCAGCATGGCCAAGATGAAGCTGGTCACGCCGAAGATGACGTCGATACGCGAGCGTTTCAAATCCGAACCGCAAAAGATGAACCAGGCCATGATGGAGCTGTACAAGACCGAGAAGATCAACCCGCTCGGCGGCTGCCTGCCGATCGTGGTGCAGATTCCGGTGTTCATCTCGCTATACTGGGTGTTGCTGGCCAGCGTGGAAATCCGTAACGCGCCGTGGCTGGGCTGGATCCACGATCTGGCCGCACCGGATCCGTTCTACATCTTGCCGGTGGTGATGGCGATTTCGATGTTCATCCAGACCAAATTGAACCCGACGCCGCCGGATCCGATGCAAGCCAAGGTGATGATGTTCATGCCGCTGATTTTCTCTGTCATGTTCTTCTTCTTCCCGTCCGGCCTGGTGCTGTACTGGGTCACCAACAACGTGCTGTCTATTGCGCAGCAGTGGGTGATTACCCGCAAGATCGGTGCAGGTCCGGCCAAGGCTTAATCAGTAATACTGATTGTCGTAAAAAAGCCCGTGAATCAAAAATTCACGGGTTTTTTTCTGCCCATTTGCTTGTCGTTGTTTCTATTGTCCAACAACCCTCGTAGAATAATTCCATGTCTTTCGATTCCTCTCCCATCGCCGCAATTGCCACCGCACCCGGGCGCGGCGGCATCGGCGTAGTCCGTATTTCCGGCAAGCAGCTGGGCTCCGTGATCGAAGCCGTTTGCGGCGTCCCGGAAAGCAAGCTGATCCCGCGTCACGCCACTTATCTGCCTTTCAAGAATGCCGACGGCAGCGTCATCGACCAGGGCCTGGCGATCTATTTCAAGGCGCCGCATTCCTACACCGGCGAGGACGTGCTGGAGCTGCAGGGCCATGGCGGCCCGGTGGTGTTGCAGATGCTGCTGAGCCGCTGTCTGGCGGCTGGCCAGGATATCGGACTGCGGATGGCGGAGCCGGGCGAATTCACGCAGCGTGCGTTTATCAACGACAAGCTGGATCTGGCCCAGGCTGAAGCGGTGGCCGATTTGATTGAAGCGTCCACCGAGGCGGCTGCCAAATCGGCTTCGGAATCGCTGTCCGGTGCGTTTTCCAAGGTGATCCACGCGCTGGTGGAGCAGGTCACCAATCTGCGCATGCTGGTTGAAGCGACGCTGGATTTTCCGGAAGAGGAAATCGACTTCCTGGAGAAATCCGATGCGCGCGGCCAGCTGGCGGCTATCCGCAGTACGCTGGACAACGTGTTCAGCCAGGCCGCGCAAGGCGCTTTGCTGCGCGACGGCTTGAACATCGTGCTGGCGGGCCAGCCGAATGTCGGCAAATCATCCCTGCTGAACGTGCTGGCCGGATCCGATGTCGCCATCGTTACACCGATCGCCGGCACCACGCGCGACAAGGTGACCGAAACCATCCAGCTGGAAGGCATCCCGCTCAACATCATCGACACCGCCGGCATCCGCGATGCCGAAGACGCCAATGACGAAGTGGAAAGGATAGGCATCGAGCGCACCTGGGCCGCGGTGGCCAGCGCCGACGTGATCCTGCACATGCTGGACGCCAATCACGGCCCATCGCTGGCGGATGAAAAAATCGTCGCCCGCTTCCCGAGCAGCGCGCCTATCATCCGCATCTGGAACAAGATCGACCAGTCCGGCCACCGGCCCGCAGTCGATGTGATGAACGACGCCACCCATATCTACCTGTCGGCCACCGACCACCTCGGCATCGACCTGCTGCGCGCGGAACTGCTGCGCATCGCCGGCTGGCAGCAAACCGGCGAATCGCGTTACCTGGCCCGTGAACGGCATCTGATTGCGCTCAAGGCGGCGCGCGATCACCTGGAGATTGCCGATCAGCACGCCTCGCTCGACAACCGCGTCAACGATCAGTCGCTTGATTTGTTTGCGGAAGAGTTGCGGCTGGCGCAGGACAGGCTCAGCAGCATTACCGGGGCATTTACGCCGGACGATTTGCTGGGGGTGATTTTTTCGCGGTTTTGTATCGGAAAATAAACATCCGTTGATTTCCATCTGAAGCTGCCCCACTTAGCTGGACAATTACATCGAAAATTGATCCACTATAGAACACAATCCGACTCAATATCGCTTCGATTCTGGGAGCCTGGTGAAATTTTGATCTTTTATTTATCTCTTGCGCTTATTTTTTGGGCTTTTGTTCTTATCGCTGAGCATCGCAAAGATCTGCATCAATTACTGGTCGCCGCTGTCATCATTGCTTTTGTGATGCTCGCGGGTTTTCGGTGGGAGACGGGATATGATTGGATAGCTTACGAGCAAGCGCTTACAGCCGCGCCCTCGCTTTTACATTTGTCCTTTACGCATTTGCCAGATGCCGTCAAGCCAATGGAGCCTTTATTCGTCATTTTGCTTTCAACAATAAAGACATTTGGCGGCACGATGCAAGCGCTTTATTTGATTGTTGCGCTTTTCAATGGAATCGCGTTCTATATTTTCGTAAGGCACTGTAGAGCGAGCGTTATTTTTGTCTTTGCCATCTATTTTTGCTGGGTATATTTATTGGCTCAGATGGCACTTATCCGACAATCAATTGCCTTGTCGTTCTTAATGCTTTCACTAATCCGGCTCGATAAGTCAAAGCATTCGTCAGCGCTTGCTCTCTTCTTTATCGCAATTGGCTTCCAGTCTTCAGTGCTGATGTTCCTGCCGATATTTCTCACCAAAGTTTACAAGAAGATTATTGCATTCGAGATCCCGATTTTATTAGCGTTAGTAGCGTTTTATCTTTCGGGAATTAGCGTGTTTGATATGCTCGGATTCGCCGCCGAGCATGCCCACTTCAGATTCGTGGCAGAAAAATTCCAACACTATTTCAGCCTTGGACCATCTCCCAAAAGTATAGGGACAACAATATATTTGTTAATTAACATTTTTAGTTTTTTGTATTTTTCAAAAATTGCAAATATCAGCTCTCGATTAGAAAAATCGTTGATGCTTTCGATCCTTTTAACAATCATTTTGGAAGCGGTTTTCTGGCAATTCCCGGTGCTCTGGGTCCGGGCCCACTACTTTGTAGTAATTGCCCAGGCAATCTTGTTATACAAAACATGGGAAACAATAAGGCCATTGCATAGAGCGGTCCAGCTGGCGGCGATTTTCGCACTGAGCATCGTGGCATTAGTTAAACCTTTGCTTAATGAGGCGGCACTTCCGTATTTTCCGTATCAATCGAATATGCGTTTTATATATACGAATGACCAGGGCGACGGGCGAAAAAGACTGGAGGACTACAATTTAATGGCTAGCGAAAGGGAGTGCGCTTTAGTAAAGTGCAGGTTGGATATCCTGAGCAAATGATTGTTCCGCCCATACAGTTCCGCTTTTTTTCTCCCTAATTTAAGCGACTGACCAATTTTGCCTTATTTGGTTGGAAGCCTATTTATTGCGCCGATATAAATAACTTAAAAAAAGAGTATTGAAAATTACTTGAGGGGCACAATATGGATTCGCTCTCCTCCAATTCTCCCTAAGTTTTGGACTTAGCCCGCAACCGCAAGGTTGGCGGGCTTTTTTTGCTTCATCGCGGATTGCTTTAGCGCGCAGCAGGAGTAAAGTGAACGAGCACGTGCATCTTCCTTAAAACAGCAATTAACAAAGGAGATTCGTATGTCCGCACATACTTACAAGGTGGTCGAACTCGTCGGATCGTCCACGACTGGTACTGACGACGCAATCCAGAACGCGATTTCCAAGGCAGCACTTACGGTAAAACACATGGACTGGTTTGAAGTCATTGCAACCCGGGGGCATATAACGGACGGCAAGGTCGCTCACTATCAGGTCTCGCTCAAAGTCGGTTTCAGACTTTTGGATAGCGCGTCCTGAGCGGGCGATTGCCATATATAAATAGTAAATAACGGTCTTGAAAATTGGTCGAGGGGCACAATATTGTCCTGGTCTCCTCCAAATCTCCCTAAGTTTTGGACTTAGCCCGCTGCCGCAAGGCTGGCGGGCTTTTTTTTGGCTTCTTCACGGATTACCGGGAAGTAACGCAGTTACCTCACCCAATCGCGCCACAACACCATCAGCACCGTCATCAACGCGGGGCCGATGAACAGGCCCAGCAGTCCGAACGTCTGTGCGCCGCCGAGGATGCCGAACAGGACCAGCAGGAAAGGCAGGCGCCCGATCAGGTCGGGCAGCGGGATGCCGTTGGCCTCGGCCTGCTTGAACCAGGCGAGGAAATCGTGCGTCTCGTGCGCGGCCTGAGTAATGACGAGTATGAAAGGCAGCACGACGAACAACGCGACCGCGGCTGTGAGCGATAATGCAACGAGAGTTGTGCGGGCTCGCGATCCATGTGACAGCTCCAGGCGCAGCAACAGGGGCCACAACGCTATCGCGATCACGGCGGCCCAGACAACTGCCGGGATGAAATCGCGCAGCACCCACAGCGCGAGTATGACGAGCACCGCGTAGAGCGCGGTTGATGCAGCTTGCTGGATTTTCCTGTTGCCGGGTTCGGTCTCGCCAGACTTGCGTTGGATCATAGAGGTGTTTTTTTTAGTTGATATGCGTACCGGCCTGCCGCAGCCGTTTCCAATGGTAACTGAAACGTGTACATTCCATATACCGCCTAACAAAGGGATCTATGAAACACCTCTCCAGGCTGCTGCGCGACGAGAACCTCTACCTGGGCCTGTTGTGCATACCCATGATGTTTGCCATTTTAAAAGGCAGCGCATTTGGCATCGCCCATGTCGATAGCGTGGCGCTTAAGATCGGCATTGCCGTCATAGCTCTTTTCCTGACGCTGAAGATGACGCATATGGCTGCCTTGATCATCCATATGGCGAAAAACCTGTACCAGATTTGCGTTGGGAAATAACAAAGCAAGGCGCCGCGCGCGCCCTCGATATCGATGAGCAAGGTCCGGCGCGATTGACGGAATTGGCGCCCGCCACCTGCGATCAGTGATTAATAGCGGTAGGGGTTGTCATCCCTGCGACGGTCGTCGCCTCGATCATCGTGATGCTCGTGCCGGTCGCCGCCATCTCTGTAACCACCCTCTCTCGGACCGTATGGAGCGACTACGCAGCCGCTGAGCAGCACGGCCAAACCAAACAAGATAGCAAGACGTTTCATGATGTATTCCAGACTAT
Organism: Collimonas sp. OK242; assembly: GCF_900107095.1. Taxonomy (GTDB): domain Bacteria; phylum Pseudomonadota; class Gammaproteobacteria; order Burkholderiales; family Burkholderiaceae_D; genus Collimonas. Next base: position 245,968 of record NZ_FNOR01000007.1, on the reverse strand, counting down.
TCAGGGATATCCATTTCGACGCTTGAATGCGCGTATCGTTCACTCCGCCCGAGATAACCGGCCCGATATGGAAAGGAAACGGCTATTGGGCTGGCCGTTCGGTCAGGCTCTCGCGCCAGTCGCCGGAATAGGCGAAAGTCGGCGCATGGATTGCCTGCGAGTACCAGAAATGTGTCCTGGGTTTATATCTCGGCTCCATGAACCAATGGGCATGACCGCTTGCATCCATTGCCCACCAATGCGCGCCCTCTGGCGCATGCCTCCAGTCAATATCGCCGTACATGCTTGCCTCTTGCTGTTCAGCTACAAAATACATATCTTGAAGCGGTAATGCCTATAATTTTCATTATAGAAACCAGATACTTAAACAGAATAAAAAACAGTACAAAAATTTGGACAGGCGTATCGCTTGACCCGTTCCGTTAATTGCACAGCACTGTGGCGAGACAGCCGCTTGCGCTAGTCGACCATTGGACCGGATTGCCGGGGGTCGGCGTCAACACGTACGTATCTGTGGCAAGAATGCCGTCTTTTTCTTTTGGAACAACTGTGACGACGCCGTTCTTGGTGCTGACCGTAGCCACGCGACTGCCGGGATCGCCAGCGGCGTCGGCGGGAATGCCGTTGCTGCCGCCGTCGCAGCCTGCGCTGCTGTTCAAATGCTGTATGCAAGCCTCGACAGCAGATTTAGCCGCTACGCTAGCCGCAATCACTTCTGCAAATTTTTGTTTCTTCAGGTGGTTTTGATAGGCCGGTATGATAACCGCTGCCAAAATGCCAATGATCGCGACAACCAGCATCAACTCTATCAGCGTGAAACCTTGGTCCACCCTGGCAGGCAGGCGATATGTATTTTTCATTTTGACACCCTCTGATGTAATCAAGCAGGCGAAGCTTCCTGTTAGAGAGCCGGAAGCCGGTTTTGTTCTTACTGTTCGTGCAAGAGATGCTGTTTGTGTTGCCTATGGTACATCTTATACATTCATTGCCAAAAATACAAAGCGCCGATTGCAACTGCCTGCCTCAGTTGTTAATGACTTGCTCGATACGGCGATCAGGGATTAACCACAGGATCGCAACCAGCACATACAGCGCTAGCGCCAGCCAGCGGTTGACGAAAGAGAATGGAATCGCGATCGCGTAGGCAATCACCGAAATCTTGCCCTTGAAGTCATTGCCGACCGCCTGCGCCAGGGTCGAATCCTTCCCATGCAGCTTGATCAGCGTGCGGCTCAAGATGTTATAAGCGGCGCCGGCCATCAGCAGCACCACGCCATACAGCGCTACCGGTACTTCGGAAAAATGGTTTTCACCCATCCAGCCGGTGGCGAACGGAATCAGCGAGAGCCAGAACAGCAGATGCAGATTGGCCCACAACACCGCACCATTGATCTTTTGCACCGTATGCAGCATGTGATGATGGTTGTTCCAGTAGATGCCTGTATACACGAAGCTGAGTACGTAGCTGATGAACACCGGCAGTGTCAGCCACAGCGCAGCCAGGCTAGGTTCGTGCGGCACTTTCATTTCAAGCACCATGATGGTGATGATGATAGCGATGACGCCATCGCTGAATGCTTCCAGCCGGCTCTTTCCCATACAAGATTTCCTTTCATACAGCTAGGGCTTGATTATCTATTCTCTAAGATTCTGTTGCATAAATCCGAATTTTGAACGGATAAGCATGCCAAATGAAAAAGAGAAGGCGATTTTGCATTCTGATTTTGCTTCATTCATTTACTTAAAGTTACACTTGTTGCCCCTACGAACAACATCGACTCATTATTGTCCGTACACTGAAATCATGAAACGGCGAAGTCGCCAAATGGTGTGCAGGTAAACAGGAAATAAAATGAAAAAACTTTTAGCATGTCTGGCGTTTGGCGCCATCGCCGCAAGTGCTTGCGGCAGCGCTGCAGCCCGCGTGGATGTGGGCCTTGGCATTTTTGTCCAGCCGCCGCCGCAGCCATATTACCCGCCCGTGGTGCAATACGAGCCGCGTTATGTTCCTGCGCCGGCATACTACCCTCCGCAGCCGGTCTATGTGGAGCCCGGCTGGCGCGAGCACCGCGAATGGCGGGAGCGTCGCGACGACGAGTGGCGCCGCGAAGAATGGCGGCGTCGTGAAGGATGGCGTGAACACCACCGTCATCACGATGATGACGATTGAGATTACATCTCGTCAATTCCATCCTGTAGAACCCGGCCCGCTGCCAGCGGGCTTTTTAACGTCCCCAGCATTCCGCCAATGAGGCCGTATTGCCGATCAATCCGCGTGCGCCGGTATGGTCCAAAGTGAATGTGCCGCATTTGTCGGCAAGCAGCGGCGCCGCTTGCAGCTGATAGGCCGTGGCATGGGTTTGCCCGGTCGCCAGACTGATCGCATACTTGGCCGTACCGCTTGGCGGCGAACGATTCAAGCCGTCCGGCAGGACAGGGGGCTGCTTGTCGCTGCCGAGATAGTTGTGATGCACGGAGAAACGGCGCTCCATCCAGTTAGCGGCTTCCAGCATGACTGCCCGCGCGGCCAGGCGCTGGCTGCGCCGGACATGCTCGCTATAACTGGCTAAGGCTACGCTGCTCAGGATAGCGGCGATGGCCGCCACGATCATGATTTCGACCAGGGTGTAGCCTGTTTGCTTGTCCATGCTCTTCATTCCTAGCCGGGATCGACGCTACCTGATCTGCCTGATGGCAGCGGCAATTGACGCCAGGTTCTTACCGGGCGCCGCGTGGCCGGATTCAGAGCCAGCGTTTGCAGCCCGCCGTCGCGGCCTCTTATGGCGAGTTGCCGGCGGCCGTCCGGCAACGTGATGAAGGCGGGCGTCGCGGCTGAACCGGCCACTTCCAGCATTGAAACAGCTTGCGGGAAATCGGCGAGCGCCGCTGCGGCTGTAGCGCCGCCTGTGGTGTAGTCGATTGCGATCAGATACGATTTTTCCGTGCTGGAAGAGTAGGTCAGCGCCCACAACACGCCATCGACGATCTGTAATTTTCCGACTACCTGGCCGACTTTGGCGGGCAGGTCGATGTACCAGCCGCGCTGCCTGCTCCAGTTGACGGTATTGCTGCTCAATTGCCATTTTCCAGCGTCCCCTGCCGTTTCTGTCAGGGTTTGTTTCTGCAACTGGCTTCTGTCCGCAGCAGGAGCAGCGCCTGGCTTTTCCAGGATGCCGTACAAGCTTGCAGTTTGCGGCTTGCTCCTGGCCTCGTCTTCCGCGTCGTTCTCCATGTTACCTGCGCCAAACATGATCATGGCGCCGCCTTGGGGATGATGTTCAAGCAGGGCTTGCTGCATCAGGGATTGCATCTTGCCGCCGCTATCGGCAGCCACAAACAGGGGGCGGCCGTCGAAGGCGACTTGCCAGCGCTCCGGCTCGCTTGCGCCGAGGTCGAATTTCCAAAGACTGCCCAGCAAGTCGCCGGCATAGGCGGTGATTGCTTCACGCTGCTGGCTAAAGACCAGGGCCGGCGTCCCCAAGCCGTTTGGAAGCACGGAGTCAACGGCGCCCGCCGCCAGCTTTCTTATCGATCTGCCGCTAGCCAGGTCGGCCAGAACCAAGACGGCGCGTTGCTTCTCGCTCTGATAGCCATTGCCGTACAGCGCGGCCCAGCTGCCGTTGCGCAAGCGAATCGCGAAGGCCTCGCCCGGCAGGTAGCCCATGTCGCCATCAGGTACTCCCTGGCCGTCGTCTTCCGCGCTGTTTTGCCATAGGAGAGTCGACGTCTGCGCTTCCGGATCGCTGACATCGATCGCAAACAGGCTCTTCGCAGCGGCGCCGGTTGAAGCCAGCAGGATGGTTTTCCATGCAGCGCTTCCGCTCTTGCCGAGATAGGCGTCGCCGGCGGTGATCTGGCCATCGACGAATAGACGGTGTACATAGTCGACGCCGCTCAATAAGGGTAAATGTTCAAAGATGGCGCGTGGAATGAAGGCGGTCTTTTCGATGCCGCTGATCGCATCGAAACCATGCAGCATGCCATCGTTGGCGCCCACGTAAAGCATGGCGCGGCGCTGCCTCTTGCTGTCGACAAACTGCCGGTAACTGCCGCCGCCTTCTGTTGCAGGCAGCCGCTGATAAGCCGAATCGGAGACGCCGACATACAAGGGCGACGAATGGATGATGTCGCCCAGCTTGCCCTTGCGATTGCGGAACTGGCCGACGCCATGCCTTGTTTCCAGCGCGTCATTCCCTCTCAGGTATTGCAGGACATCCTCCGAGGACAAGACGGATTTTTGCATCTCGTTCAAATGCTGCCATTCAAATGGCAGCATTTGAGCAGCGGCGCCGTCGTCTGCGGTCAGGATGCGGCGCGCCTGCCATGGCGGAATCAGGTCGGCGGCATCCCATTGCGCCGTTTCGGAAACGCCGTTTTTACCGACCGGATAGGCTTTGACATGACCTTGCCATGTGGCGGTTTGGTAGCTGCTGGTATAGATGAACGGCTGCTCATCCGGCGTATTTGCGGCCAGGGCAGCGACAGACATCAGCATGGCGGCGCAGATGCCGGGAAAGACAGCTTGCATGTTTGGCGCCTTCTCCATGAGGAACAACGTGAATCAAGCTGACCAGCACTACATGAGCAAATAACTTTGCAGCACCACGACTGCCGCGGTGCTCGCGCCTATCCCGCGTGCAGTAATCCTGTACGCCGGCCGTCGTTGCGGAAGGTGCTGCCGGTATTGCAGATCGCCGTCGAACTGCAATTTCTCAACCATGCAACGCGCTGGCAGCGCAGCCGCCGCGCCTTCGCTGCCCATGCGCGGCACGACCACCGAGACATTGCTGTTACTCCAGCTATCTGCGATTTCCCAATAGGCTTTGCTATTGGCCTCACCGGCCGGAACCGGTCCTTGCTTGAGCTGCGGGATGGCAACCGGCGATAGCTGCAGCTGGTTTGCGCAAAAACGCAGGGCGTGTTCGGCGGCCTGGAATGCCATCTGCTGGCTGCCGGCATTGGCGGCCATTTTTTCTTCGAGCAGCGCAGCACGCAATGCGGTGAAGCCGAGAAACATCATGACCATCAGGCAAATCAAGACCATGGGCAAGACCACACCGGATTGTGGATGCCATTGCCGACGACAATTCTTCATGGGGAAACCGCCGCGGCGTAGCAAGACACGTCTGGATACAATGCCGGATCGGCTGCCGCGGGCTGGCAATTTCCCGCGGCCGGAGCGGCGCCGGCGGCCACGGCAAGCTTATCCAGGAAATATACCTTGACCGTAAAACCGTCGGCCACCGAACCGGCGATCTCGCCCCAGCCGCCGACCATTGCATGGCTGAGGCCGGTGCGCCATTCATGGATATCTTTTGCCGCCAGTTCCCGTGGAGTACAGCTCCCGGGATCAGCGCAGGACGGTGCAGGCTCGCCAAGCGCGGGATATTTCTGCTGCGGCAGATTGTAGGCGCCGTCATGGACGCCGCGGATATTGGCCCGCATGCGATCGGCCAGGTCGGCGCTGAACTGGCTGGCCATGGAACGCTGGTGAGCCGCCTTCTGATAGCGCAATGCGACGATCTGCATGCTGATCAAGGCGAACACGGCGCAGACCATGATGACGATCGCCACCAGCACTTCTATCATGCCAATCCCCGATTGCGTGGCGCTGTGATTGCGGGCCAAGCTCATGCCTTTCCTCCTTTCAGTCCAAGCTCTTCTGAAAAGAATTATAGGAACGGCAGGTCGGCGAGGGAATAGCTTATGCGCCTAAGTTGGCGGCAGGCAGTACCTAACTAAACTTCAAGCTGAACTTCAGGCAAATTTATCCAGCAGAGCAGCCAGATGCCTGGCGCTTTGCTGTGCTTGCTCAGGGTCGGCTGCAGCGGCGGTGTGGGTGACGATGGCATCGGTCAGCAGGGTGATGAATGCCCGGTCCAGCGCCTTGCGGGCGGCGGCCAGTTGCTGGGCGACGCCATCGCAATCGGCAGGCACCGCGGCATTGGCAATCAGTTTCTGCACACCGCGAATCTGGCCTTCGACCCGCGCCAGACGGTGCAATAAATCCTTTTTCTGCACATCCGTCAGCGCTGTGCCGTGCACGATTTTTATAGGGGTATCGCTCAAAGCCAACCTCCGTGATCCAACCATATTCTGCAGAATAGCTTATCCAGCTGGGGCAAGATTTTAATCTTGCCTGACGAATATACCTGACATCATCAGGAATTCAACAATAAAGGCAAGGGGAAATCAAGCGTAACCTTCAGGCCGGGCGCCTGATCCTTGATGTCTTCTGCCGCAGAAAGCGCAATCTGCGCCTGATGCATGAAGGCGATATCGCGCACGATCGATAAGCCGAGACCGGCGCCGCCGGGGTTTTGCTGCTGCGCCGACGGCGCCCGATAGAAGGCGGAAAACACACGCTCGCGATCTTCTTCCGCGATGCCCATGCCGCTGTCTTCGACTTCCAGTATGGCGCGCTGCGCCAGGTTGTCGCGGCGCAGCCTCAAGACGATCTTGCCGCCGGCCGGCGTGTAGTGAATCGCATTGTCCAGCAAATTGCTGATCAATTCATGCAGCAGCAGCGCATTGCCGTTGACGATCAACTGCTCGGTGGCGTCAAACGCCAGATCGATCTGCTTTTTCACCGCGCTGCGCGCCTGCTCCAGTCCGACCTGGCGTGTAATGTCGGTCAGCGACACCGGTTCGACGCCGCTCTCGGCTGCGCCGTGCTCGGCGCGCGCCAGCGTCAGCAGCCGATTTGCCAGATGGACGGTGGCGTCGGTGGTGCCGGCGATGCCGGCGACGATTTCACGCAGGTCTTGCCAGGCGCGCGGGTCGTCGGGATTGCGGTCGAATTCGCGCAGGGCCAGTTCGGCTTGCGTCTTGAGTACGGTGAGCGGGGTGCGCAGCTGATGCGAGGCATCGGCGATGAAACGGCGCTGGCCGGTGATCAGCGCCTGCAGCCGTCCCATATAACCGTTCATGGCAACCACCAGCGGCCGCACTTCCCGGTGTACCTGGTTGACTTCGAAATCGACCAGATCGGTGGTGGCGCGTGCTTCCACCGCTGCTTTCAATTGCATCAGCGGACGCAATACGAAGCGCACCGCAAACCACACCAGCAAAGCGGCCACTGTCACCAGCAAACCTTGGCGCCACATGGTGCTGAAGAGGATGTTACGGGTCAGGTCGCTGCGTGCGTCCACGGTTTCGCCGACCTGGATCAGGGCGATGCCGCGCATCGAATCGTCGTACACCGGTTGATACAGGGCGGCGATGCGCACCGGCTGCTGGTGATAGCTGGCGTGGTAAAAGCGCACCAGCGCCGGATACATTTCCGAGCGCGGCACGTCCGGCGGCAACGCCGGCAAATCCTCATAGCCTGAAACAAATTCTCCGTGGGTGCCGGTGACCTTGTAATAGATACGTCCCAGGGTATCGGTCTCGAAACTGTCCAGCGCCACATATGGCACATCGGCGACCACTTTGCCATCGACCACCGAGACCCGCTCGGCAAGCGCCCGGGTCGACGCGAGCAGGGCGCGGTCATACGCCAGGTCGGCGACATCGAGTGCGTTGCGATAGACGGAAAATGCATCCAGCGCTACCAGCAGCAACAAGGGAATCAGAAGCCAGCTCAACAGCTGGCTGCGCAAGCTGCCCAAGGATCTTGCCGGCTTGAGCTTGGGCTTAAGTTCGGTTGCGGCTGGATGGACTGGCGGCGCCGTCATTTTTCCGCGACAACTTCCAGCAAATAACCGAGGCCGCGCAGGGTGGTGATGGCGACGGCTTCGGTATCGGTATCGGTACGCTGCAATTTCTTGCGCAATCGATGGATATAGATTTCAATCGCGTCGGGATTGGCGTCATCGACCAGCGAAAATACTTCGTCGAACAATTTTTCCTTGGATACTACACGGCCGCTGCGGCTGATCAGCACCTCCAGCACCGCGTGCTCGCGCGGCGTCAGCGCCAGTACTGCATTGCCATAACTGAACATGCGCGATACCGTATCGAACCGCAAGGCGCCACAGCTATAGATCGGCGCCTCGCCGCCTTGCGCACGGCGCAGCAACGCCTTGACGCGCGCCTCCAGTTCAACCAGCTCGAACGGCTTGGCCAGGTAATCGTCGGCGCCGAGATTGAGGCCCTGCACCCGCTCTTGCAAGCCGCCGCGCGCAGTCAGGATCAGTACCGGCGTTTTGCTGCCGCGGGCGCGCAGACGCTTCAAGACTTCCAGTCCGTCCATTTTCGGCAAGCTCAGGTCCAGTATCACCAAGGCATATTGCTGGGTGTGCAGCAAACTGTCGGCATCGGCGCCGTTCATGGCGCACTCCACCGACCAATGCGCATCCCGCAGCGCCTTGGCCAGCCAGCGCGATAACTCGACATGGTCTTCAATCAGTAAAATCCGCATGGCTGTAGGCGAGTAGTGGCTAAAATTCAAAAACGGCCGTCAATACTCACACAGAAAGCCGCACTTGGCAAAATCCGAGTGAAAGGAAAATGAAAGACTGCGGCCGTTATGATGTAAAAAAATGAATAAAGCCCTGGTTTCGCATTCGCTCGCAGACACACTGGCGGCTGAAACAACAACAGAATGGGTAGGAGACAATGACTTCCGTTATCAACTGGATTGGTGCACTCGGTGCATGTGTCACGCTCGGCGCTTACGCAGCGCCGGTGCAGTGCATCGCTCCCGCCAAGCCCGGCGGCGGCATGGCCCTGACTTGCAAGCTGATCCAGAAAGGCTTGCAACTGCCGGCTGCGGGCGCGGCCCGGGATACTCCCGTCAAGATCAGTTACTTGCCGGGCGGCATAGGCGCCGTGGCCTGGAATTCCATCGTCACGCAACGGCGTGCCGAAGCCGATACGCTGGTGGTGTTTTCCGGCGGCTCCCTGATGAACCTGGCGCAAGGAAAATATGGCGACGCCGATGTCGGCAATGTGCGCTGGGTAGCGGCGGTCGGCGTCGACTACGGCATGATCGCGGTGCGCGCCGATTCACCGTATAAAACCTTGCAGGATTTGCTGGACGCGCTCAAGAAAAATCCGGGCCAGATCACCATCGGCGCTGCCGGCACCGTCGGCAGCCAGGACTGGTTGAAGATTTCCATGCTGGTCAAACAGAAGCGGATTGATCCCAAGATTCTGCGCTTTGTGGCGTTGGAAGGCGGCGGCGAGGCATTTACGGCTCTGCACGCTGGCCATGTGCAAGTGGTTTCCGGCGATGCGTCAGAAGCCACCCTGCATTCTCTGGACGGTGAGATCCGCGTGCTGGCGGTGTTATCCGATCAGCGCCTGCCGGGCGCGCTGGCCCACGTGCCGACTGCGCGCGAGCAGGGCATGCCGGTCAGCTGGCCGATCATACGCGGCGTCTACGTCGGTCCGCAAGTCAGCGATGCCGACTATCAACGCTGGGTCGGCACTTTCGACAAAATGACGGCGACTCCCGAATTCGACCGCCTGCGCGCCGGCAATGGCTTGTATCCATTCGCGATGAGCGGCGACAAGCTCACTGCATATATCAGAAAAACCGTTGATGACTACCGCAGGCAATCGATCCAGCTCGGCTTGATTAGATAAATCCGGCCGCGGCTTACAGGTCCGGCAAAAAATCCCGCAAGCAATGCCAAATGACAGCCATCACATGGCTGGCTTCTGCTCGCCTGCGCCTTTTGAATGATCCGACTTTTTTACTCAACCCTTTTGCAGTACTCATAACTACAAGGAAATGACACCCATGCTGATCAAAAAAACTCTGGCAAGCGCACTTGCCGTCCTGTCCTTGAGCTTGGCATTGAATGCTTCGGCGCAGACGCCGGCCGGCTACCCGGCCGACTATGCCAAGATCGTCGACAGCGCCAGGAAGGAAGGCAAGCTGGTGATTTACAGCGCCACCGATTCCAAGGCGGCAGAACCTTTGATCAAGGATTTCAGCGCGCTTTATCCGGGCGTTAAAGTTGAATTCAACGACATGAATTCGACCGAGGTATACAACCGCTTCATCTCGGAAGCCGCTGCCGGCGGCGCCACCGCCGACGTGTTGTGGTCGTCGGCGATGGATTTGCAATTCAAGCTGGTCAGCGAAGGTTATGGCGCGGTGTACAAATCGCCGGAAGCCGCTGCGATTCCCGCCTGGGCCAATTACAAGGATAGCGCGTACGGCACAACTTTCGAGCCGCTGGCAATCGTCTATAACAAACGGCTGGTCGGCGCCGACGAAGTGCCGGCAAGCCATGCCGAGCTGGTCAAGCTGCTGAGCACCAAGGCTGACAAGTTCCGCAACAAGGTCACCACCTACGATATCGAAAAATCGGGCGTCGGCTTTTCCTTCATTACCGAAGATGCGCAAATCAATCCGCAATTCTGGGATCTGGCAAGGACCTTCGGCGATGTCGGCATCCGGGTGCAATCGTCCACCGGCACCATGCTGGAGAGAATTTCGTCCGGCGAGAACCTGATCGGCTACAACGTGATCGGCTCTTACGCCCAGGCCCGCGCTGCAAAGGACCCGTCGATCGGCGTCGCTTTCACCAAGGATTACAACCTGGTGCTGTCGCGCGTGGCGTTCATCAACAAGTCTGCAAAGAACATGAATGCGGCCAAGTTGTGGATCGACTATCTGCTGTCCAAGCGCGGCCAGAGCATCATTTCGAATGAATCCCAATTGTATTCATTGCGTTCGGACGTCAGCGGCCATGCGACGCTGGCGAGCCTGACTGCCCAACTCGGCGGCGCCCTCAAGCCAATCGCGATTACACCAGCCTTGCTGCAATACCTGGACCAGACCAAGCGCCTGGCGTTCCTGAAGCAATGGAAAGCCGCGGCAGGGAAAAAATAGCTCAACAACGTCCTCCCCGCATAAGCGGGGGAGGACGGATTTTCAAGACCCGGGTTTTCTGCAAGGTACAACTATGTCATCCATTTCTCCTCCCCATCCGCTGGCCGGCCGTTCCCGGCTGGCGCGCCTGCGCCGGCCGCACCTTAACTGGCCGCGCGGACTGGTGGTTACGCTGGCGGCGATAGCCATTTTTCTGCCGCTGGCGCTGATTTTTTATCAAAGCTTTTTGTCCGCGCCGTTTTTCGCACCGGTCAAAACCCTGAGCCTGGAACCGTATCGCTTCATCTTCGACGATCCGGATTTCCGCCAGGCCTTCATTAACGGCTTGCTGCTGGCCAGCGGCCTGGCCTTTATTGCCGTACCGCTAGGCGGCACGCTGGCGTTCCTGATGGTGCGCACCGACCTGCCTGGCCGCAACTGGATTGCGCCGATGCTGCTGCTGCCGATTTTCGTATCGCCGATGGTGATCGCTTTCGGCTATGTGGTAGCTATGGGCCCGGTCGGTTTCTATACGGTGTGGGTGCAAGACCTGCTGCGGATGATCGGCATCGAAGCGACGCCGTGGAATGTGTACGCTTTCCCCAGCATCATCGTCATCGCCGGCCTGACCCATGTCCCGCACGTTTATCTGTACGCCTCGGCGGCGCTGAAGAGCCTGGGCGCCGACGTCGAAGAAGCTGCCCGCGTGGCCGGCGCTTCGCCGTTGCAAGTAGCGCTGAATGTCTCGCTGCCGATGATCATGCCGGCGCTGGCGTATGCCGGCGTGCTGGTGTTTTTCCTGGGTTTCGAAGTATTCGGCCTGGTGCTGGTGCTGGGCGATCCGGAAGGCCATCTGGTGCTGCCGACTTATTTGTACAAGCTGACCAACAAGCTTGGCACGCCTTCCTATCATCTGATGGCTGCGGTTGCGGTGTGCCTGGTGGCGGTCACTTTGCCGCTGGTGATGATCCAGCGCTGGCTGCTGCGTTCGGCCAACAAGTATGTATCGATCAAGGGCAAGGGCGCACGCCAGAAAGCGCTGCCGCTGGGTAAATGGAAATGGCTGGCGTTCAGCCTGATCGCAGCCTGGCTGATTTTCACAATCGCGATTCCCTTATCCGGCATCGCCTTGCGTGCGTTTGTCTCGCATTGGGGATACGGCGTATCGCTGCTGGATACCTTGACCTTGCAGCACTTCCGCGATATCTGGGACCAGCCGGCGCTGGTGCGCGGCATCGTCAACACCGTCATGATCGGCGTCATCGGCGGTGCGCTTGCGGTGGCTTGCTATTGCTGTATTGCGCTGGCCATGCATCGCAAATCGGATGGCATCACCCGTTTCCTCGATTACAGCGTGCTGATCCCGCGTGCGGTACCTGGCTTGCTGGCCGGCCTGTCGTTCCTGTGGGTGTTCCTGTTCGTGCCGTCCTTCCTCGACAGCATGTTGAAGGGTTACGACAACGTAGCGGCGCAATGGCTGGTGCAGAATTTCATTCCGCAATTGCGTGAACTGCGTTCCACCATTTTCTCGGTGTGGCTGGCGTACTCGGTGGTGTGGCTGGCATACGGCCTGCGCCTGATCACCACGGCGCTGCTGCAGGTCGGTCCGGAACTGGAAGAGGCGGCACGTGCGGTCGGCGCGCGCCGTTCGCAGGTGACGCGCGATGTCACCTTGCCGCTGGTGCGCTACGGCGTACTCGGTGCGTGGCTGATGGTGTTCCTGATTTTCGAACGCGAATATTCGACCGGCGTCTACCTGCTATCGCCCGGCACTGAAGTCATCGGCGCCCTGATCGTTTCGCTGTGGGCCTCGGGCTCGGTCGATCTGGTAGCCACTCTCTCCTTTATCAACATCACGCTGGTGGCCATCGGCCTTGGCATCGCACTGCGCTTTGGCGTCAAGTTGCACGACTAAGCTGCAACACACAATCAGGAAATCATCATGAGCGAATTAAGCGTCAATAACTTGCATCTCGACTACGGCAGCGGCGCCAGCGCCAATCCGATTCTCAAAGGTGTGTCGATGGATTTGCAGCGCGGCGAAGTGGTTGCGCTGCTGGGGCCATCCGGCAGCGGCAAGACCACTTTGCTGCGCGCGGTAGCCGGCCTGGAATCGCCGAAGTCAGGCAACATACAAATCGGCGAACGCGCCATGTTTGACGGCCAGCGCAAGCTGGAAATCCCGGCGGAAGAACGCAATCTGGGCCTGGTGTTCCAGTCCTACGCGCTGTGGCCGCACAAGACCGTGTTCGACAATGTCGGCTACGGTTTGAAGCTGCGGAAAATGAACGGCAGCGACATTGCCGAGCGCGTCAAAACGGTGTTGAACCAGCTCGGCCTCGGCCATCTGGGCGACCGTTTCCCGCATCAGTTATCCGGCGGCCAGCAACAGCGCGTCGCCATTGCCCGCGCGCTGGTGTACAACCCGCCGGTAATCCTGCTGGACGAACCTTTATCCAACCTGGACGCCAAGCTGCGCGAAGAAGCGCGCGCCTTCCTGCGTGAACTGATCGTGCGGCTAGGTCTGTCGGCGTTGATGGTGACGCACGACCAGGCCGAGGCGATGGCGATTTCGGATCGCATCCTGTTGCTCAACAACGGCAAGATAGAACAGCAGGGCACGCCGCAACGCATGTATGAAACGCCGGACACGCTGTTTACAGCAGAGTTCATGGGCAGCAACAACCGCCTGCGGGCCAAGGTGCTGCAGCGCGACGGCGAGCTAGCCTTGCTGCAGGTCGAGGGCGGCAATGTGAAGGCGACGCTGCGTGGCCAGGCCATCGATAAGGACGGCAAGGCTGCGGTCGCGATTATCCGCGTCGAGCAAGTCCACATCTCGGACACGCCTGTGGACAACGCCATCAAGCTGCCGCTGGCGGCCTGCATGTACCTGGGTGACCGTTGGGAATGCGTGTTCCGCGACACCGCCGCAAGCGGCGCCGACGGCACCGTCTTGCGCGCCTATGCAAGGCAAAGGCTGGCGCCGGGCGAGTACTGGCTGCAATTGCCGCAAGTCTCGCTGTGGGCCTTCTAGCCAGAGATGTATAGATGTAGAGATATAGAAACAGGAAAGGGGGGAGTTATAAAAGGGGAGCTCTATCGATATCCGACAACAGCCTTTGTGCAGCTTAACTATCACCGCACAGTCAACAAAGAAGACGCAATCCACAGAAAAATATTACACAACGGAGTCACAACAATGAAAAGAAAACACCTGGCGGCGGCAACCCTCGCCGCACTCGGCCTGCTGGCATCCGGCGCTTATGCCCAGTCCAGCGTCACCGTCTACGGTATCGTCGATACCGGCGTCGAATATGTGAATAACGCCAATGCCAGCAAGGATGGCGTAGTCCGCTTGAGTTCCGGGGCCATGAATACCTCGCGTATCGGCTTCCGCGGCGTCGAGGATCTGGGCGGCGGGCTGAAGGCGGTATTCCAGCTGGAGAACGGCTTCAAGACCGATACCGGCGAATTCGACAGCGCCGGCCTGCTGTTCGGGCGCCAAGCCAATGTGGGCCTGGAAGGCAGCTTCGGACGCATCGTTGCGGGCCGCTCCTATTCCACCACCTATGATTTCATCTTGCCGTTCGACCCTATGGGGTATTCCGGCCAGTATTCATGGGTGACTTCGGCCGGCGCTACCGGCGGCCGCAAAGACGGCATGCTGACCAATCTGCCGAACATGCTCAAGTACACGGGGAAATTCGGCAGCTTCAAGCTGGGCGCAACCTACGGCTTCGGTGAAGTTGCCGGCAGCACCGGCGACACGGCGAAATACGCGCTGGGCGCCGCTTACGAAAACGGACCGTTCCGGGTTGCAGCGACATTTGACCGGGTCAACGGCACTGCGGCAGCCGCCGGCGGCGCTTACGACAAAGCCACCAGCATCCACCTGGCCGGCGACTACCAGATCGGCAGCAATCTGGATCTGAACCTGGGTTATCGCAACTACAAGAAGACGCTGGCATCGAATGCGGCCGATTTGCGCAGCGATTTCTTCTGGGGCGGCGCCAGCTATAAGGTGACGCCGGTAGTGACGCTGATCGGCGCTGTCTACTATCAGAACATCAAGAACGTGGCCAGCGGCAAGGATGCCGATCCGATCATGTATTCGGTACGCGGCAAGTACGCACTCTCGAAACGCACCGACCTGTATCTGAGCGCGGCCTACGCCAGAGCCAAGAACCAGCAGCTGGTTGGCGTGTCGCGTGACGATGTTGCCTACGGCGGCAGCCAGACCGGCGTCATCGGCGGGATTCAGCACCGCTTCTAAAGACCGTTATTAAAGCCTGGCGAGGGGCAGTACACATCGCGCCTTCGCTGCGCTGCTTTTTTTCACGAAAGACATGGGGGTATTTTTCCATGTCTTTCGTGCTTTTACGATTCCGGCTTTTATCAAAAAAATCCGTCATTCCCCTGACCCGGAATGCTGGCGTAGAATGTTTCGTCAAAAAAATAATTCCCAGAACCAATATATAAGGAGAATTGATGCAAATTTCTACACGACGTATCTCGCTATGCGGATTGATGTTGACCGCGGCTGCAGGAATGATGGGATGCACTGCCGTTGGCAATACGCCAACCAAGGCGTCGCAAACCGCCACCGCTGCGGCGCTCGCTGCAAATTCGCCCTTCGCCCAGATCAGTTCCCTGCCTTACAACCTGCCGCCGTTCGACAAGATCAAGGACTCCGACTACAAACCGTCATTCGATGCCGGCATGGCGCAGCAACGCCAGGAAGTCAACGCGATCGCAGCCAATCCGGCGGCGCCGAGTTTCGACAATACGATCCTCGCGCTGGAGCGTTCCGGCCAGATGCTGACACGCGTCGCGGATGTGTTTTTCAACCTGGTCAGCGCCAATACCAGCCCTGAGCTGGACCAGACCCAACAAGATGTTGCGCCGCAGCTGGCTGCGCACAAAGACGCCATCTTCCTGGATCCGCAGCTATTCACCCGCGTGGAACAGCTATATCAGCAACGCAACACCCTTGGCCTCGATCCCGAAGCGCTGCGGCTGCTGGAGCGCTATCGCACCGAATTCGTCCGCGCCGGCGCCCGTTTGTCGGCCGCCGACAAGGACCAGCTGCGCAAGCTGAACCAACAGATCTCCACGCTCACCACGCAATTCCAGCAAACCGTGCTGAAAGCGACTAACGACGGCGCGGTGGTGGTCGACCAACTGGCCGATCTGGACGGCTTGTCGCCCGAGTCCATCGCCGCCGCCGCACAGGCCGCAAGCAGCCGCAAGCTCGACGGCAAGTGGCTGATCGCGCTGCAGAACACGACCGACCAGCCGCTGCTGGCCCAGCTCAAGAACCGCCAGCTGCGCGAACGCATCTATACCGCCTCGATCACCCGTGCCAATGGCGGCAGCGACGATAATGTCGCGGCTGTCGCCCAGATCGTCAAACTGCGCGCCCAGCGTGCCGCATTGCTGGGTTACCCTAGCCACGCAGCCTATGTGCTGGAAGACGAAACCGCCGGCACGCCCGACGCCGTCAACCGCATGCTGGCGCAACTGGCGCCGGCGGCGGCAGCCAACGCCCGTAAGGAAGCGGCAGTGATGCAACAGCTGATCGACCGCCAGGCTAAAGCCAGCCATACCAAGCCATTCAAGTTGCAGCCGTGGGACTGGGCGTTTTATGCTGAGCAGGTGCGCAAGGCGCGCTACAGCTTCGACGAATCCCAGATCAAGCCTTACTTCGAATTGAACCATGTGCTGCAGGACGGCGTGTTCTACGCGGCCCACGAGCTATATGGCTTGAGCTTCAAGGAACGCACCGATCTGCCGGTCTACCAGCAAGACGTACGCGTGTTCGAGGTGTTCAACCAGGATGGTTCGCCATTGGCCTTGTTCCTGTTCGATCCTTTCGCGCGCGAAAACAAGCAGGGCGGCGCCTGGATGAACAGCTATGTCGCGCAATCGCGGCTGCTCGGGACCAAACCGGTAGTGGCCAACAATATCAACATCGTCAAACCGCCGGCCGGCAAACCCGTGTTGCTCAGTTTCGACGAAGTCAACACCATGTTCCACGAGTTCGGCCATGCCTTGCACGGCATGTTCTCCAATGTCCAGTATCCGCGTTTCGCAGGTACCGAAGTGCCGCCTGATTTTGTCGAATATCCGTCGCAATTCAATGAAATGTGGTCGCACAATCCGCAAGTCCTGGCGCACTATGCCAAGCACTACAAGAGCGGCAAGCCGATGCCGAAGGCGCTGGTCAACAAGGTCCTGGCTGCACGTAAGTTCAATGCCGGATTCGAAAGCTCCGAGTATCTGTCAGCGTCGATGCTGGACCAGGCCTGGCACCAGCTGCCGGCTGACCAGACTCCCGCAGCCAAGGACGTAATGGCGTTTGAAGCGAAGGCGTTGCAGACGGCAGCGGGCGGCGACGGTTATGTAGTGCCGCCGCGCTACCACACAGCGTATTTCCAGCACATCTTCGCCAGCGGTTACTCGGCCGGTTATTACGCGTATATCTGGAGCGATGTGCTGGCCAAGGATACCGAGCATTGGATGAATATCCACGGCGGCTTGAAACGCGCCAATGGCGACCTGCTGCGCTCCAAGGTGCTGTCGCGCGGCTTCAGCGCCGATCCGAGCGCCTTGTTCAAGGATTTCTACGGACGCGGGCCGGAAGTCGGCCCGTTGCTGGAGGCACGCGGTTTGACGGAGGCCGCTAAATAATCTGAATGAACATGAAAACGGGGCAGAAAATCTGCCCCGTTTTTTTTCGTCTTGCGAATCGGTATTACGATGCGATATTACAGCGGTTCAAACACTCCCGCCGCCCGGTTTTTCTCGACTTTATCCCACGCAAAAATCTTGCCGTTCATCGCGACATACACGCCAGGCGGCAAGGCTTGCGCAACGCCGCAAGCAAAGCCGAAATTGAACAGCGCGTCGGAATTGGCGATGGCGTAGGGAATCATCGCGCCGGTCACCACGATCGTCTTGTCCAGCGCGGCAGCACCCAGCACGGCGGCGGTCTCGCGCATGGTGTCGGTGCCGTGGATGATCACTATCGACTGTTCCGCAGCATGCGTGCAAGAGGCCAGCACGCGGCGGCGGTCTATGTCCTGCATGTCGAGCGAATCCAGCAAAGGCAATTCTTCCAGCGCGATCTCGGTGGTGATGCGCGCGCGCTGGATCACTTGCGGCAGGTGGCTGGCGGCAAAAGTCAATTTGCCGGCGATCTCGTCGTAATGCTTGTCGAATGTGCCGCCGGTGGCGATGATACGTAAAGCCATGGGAATCCGTTTCCTTTTCAATAATTATGGTTGCTCGCGGTCATTTCGGCGGATTGCGCGGAGTATGCGGAACCGAGCGACGACGCGCGAACAACGAAAACAGTATAAATACCACGATCAGCGCTGCCGCCGCCAGCCCCCAGGGCAATAAAGATAGCATGGGGGAAACCGGTCCCCCTTGACGCTGGGTTTTGACCATTGCAGGCGTGACGGCTGGCGCGTCCGCTTGGCCGTATTGCTTCAGAATGTAGTTGGTCAGCGTTGCAATCTGGACGTCGTTCAGATGATCTGCGAAGCCGGGCATGAAAGCTTCGTCATCCTTGCCGCGGCGCTGCACGCCGTTCAGTATCACCATCAGCAGATTGCCCGGTTCGCGCGCACCCACCACGCTGTTGCTGAACAGCGACGGATAATAACCGCCGACTACGCCACTGCCGCTGGCCGAGTGGCAGCTGGCGCAGTTCCCGCTGAATAACTCTGCACCGCCCGCAGCATTGCTGCTGACCGATACCGCGGCTACGCCGCGCAAATCGGCATCGTCGTCTGCCGCCTGACCCCAGGCATAACGCGGCTTCTTGTCGGCCGCATCGCTGATGGCCGGCACGCTGCGCATATAAGCGACAATCGCCTTCAAATCGGCATCGCTCAGATATTGCAGGCTATGCTCGATCGCTTCCGCCATACCGCCGGCAGCGGAAGCCTTGCCCGGCACCAGGCCGGTTTTCATATACTGGGCCACTTCTTCGTCTTTCCAGCCGCCGATGCCGCTGACCGGATCAGGCGTGATGTTGAACGCCGTCCAGCCGCCTAATTGCGCACCACCGAAAGAACGCTTGAGGTCGACGCCCATGGTCAGGTTACGCGGCGTATGGCACTCCTGGCAGTGGGCCAGTCCCTCCACCAGGTACGCGCCGCGATTCCATTCCGGACTCTTGCCTGCATCGTCCTGCCATTCGCCCGGCTTGAAATTGAACAGCTTCCAGCCGGCCAGGATCCAGCGCTGATTGAGCGGGAAGGGCAAATCGTTTTTCAGGTTTTTTTGCTGTATCGGCGGCAGGCTGAACAGATAGGCCTTGATCGCCAGCACGTCGTCGCGCGACAGCTTGGTGAAGGAAGCGTAGGGGAACGCTGGATACAGGTGCCTACCTTTGTCATCGATGCCATTGTGTAACGCACGAATGAAATCTTCATCGCTCCAGTTGCCGATGCCGCTCTCTTTGTCGGCCGTGATGTTGGGGCCATAGATGGTGCCGAACGGCGTCGCCAGCGGATAACCGCCGGCGAACGGCTTGGCCGGGTCGATCGTGTGACAGGCGATACAGTCGGCGGCTTTGGCCAGGTAAGCGCCACGTGTGATCTGGTCAGCATTGGCAGGGGCGGCGGGTGTAGCCGGAGCGATATCCGCAGCAGCGGCGCCGTGCGCCATGCCGGCGGCCAGGGCCATGGCGCCGACCCAACGCAAGAGCCGGCAGGTGAATCGAGAGCGGGCCGTCATAGCACTGTCCTCAAAGTATCCGCAATGCGCAAGGACAGCGCCGCGATCGTCAAGGTGCAATTCACCGTACCGGCCACCGGCATCACCGAACCGCTGGCGATAAACAGGTTTTCGTGATCGTGCGAACGGCAATGGGCATCGACCACCGAATTGCGCGGATCGCCGCCCATGATGGTGGCGCCCATGATGTGGTTGTTCGGCGCGAAATCGTCGTCGAACTTGATTTCCGTGCCGCCGAACATGGCGGCGATGCTGGCATAGGCCTGGTGCGTCAGCACGGCGCTTTTCTTGACGTAATCGTTGATCGAATAGGTAATCTCCGGCTGCGGGATGCCGAGCGCATCGCGCTTTTCCATGCTGGGCCGGATACGGTTTTCAGGATCCGGCAGGATATCGTGGAAGCTGTTGATGTTCACGGTGCGCGCCGCGCGGCGGCGGATTTCCTGATTCAGTTTGAGCCCGACCAAACCGTCTTTCAAGGCGGTCTGGCCCGCATGATTGGTTTGCGCCATATTATTCAAATGCAGCTTCTTGGCGGCATATTCGGCACGGAAAGCACCGTCGCGCATATCGACGATGGAAGTCATTTCTATCGGGCCGCGTCCGGGCCACAGATCTTCATTGGCGAGGAAGGTGACGCCGGTGCCGGGATGGTCCATCAGGTTGCGGCCGACCTGGTCCGAACTGTTGCCGACGCCGTTGCCATGCTTGTCGTCGGTAGACATCAGCATCAGCTTGGGAATCTCGATGCCGTTCGCCGCCAGCACGAAATACTTGCCGGTGACTCTGTGGGTGACGCCCTGCGGATCTTTGTAATGCACGGCGCTGATGCGTTCCCTGGCGTCGACTTCTAGCCGGTACACCACGGCGTCGGCCAGCACCCTGGCGCCGGCTTTTTCAGCTTTCTCGACGTGGATGATGCCGCTATACATGGCAGCGATCGGACAGATCGGCATGCAGTTATTGTTGCCGCAGCAGTTAGGCCGCTGATCGTAGGCGCGGCTGTTGCGCGCCACCGGTTCCGACACGACTTTGTGGCCGTTGCCGTTGACCACGGCGCTGAAGCGCTGGTCGTTCCAGGATAGCGGCAGATGGTCCATCGGATAGGGTTGCTTGCGCGGCGAGCCGAGGTCGGTGCCGTCGTTGGGGCCGGATACGCCCAGCTCGACTTCAGCCCGGTAGTAGTAAGGCTCCAGTTCATCGTAACCGATGGGCCAGTCGCGGCCGACGCCGTACAGCGTTTTCATCTTGAAATCGTTGGGCAGGAAGCGCCAGGCGGCAGCGGCCCAGTGCCAGGTAGTGCCGCCGACCGCGCGGATGTATTGCGAATTGTATTTATGCGTGCCCTTGAGGATCAGGTAATTATTTTCCGGCGTGTACTCGGGATGCGGCGCGTATTTGGTGGACGGGTAGGGCGCCATGAAATCGTCTTTGCTCGGCGTATTCCGATAATTTTCGACGATGCGCCAGCGTTCCAGCCGCGGCCCCGCCTCCAGTACCAGCACCGAAGCGCCGGACAGAGCCAGTTGATGCGCCACCAGGGCGCCGGCGACGCCGGAACCGACAATCACCACATCTGCGGACAAGTTTTCAGCCATGCTCAAACCCTCGCTTTCAAGACTGCCGGTTGGGTAATCCAGTAACCGGGGGCGGCGCGGCAATAGGTCGGCACCACGACGGCATCGCGCACCTGGTCGAACATCAATGCCTGCTCGAATGCGATCACCTTGGCGCCGCCGGCGACGCCTCCATCGCCGGCTACGCCCAGATACCAGGCACTGATAATCCGGTGCAAGACCAGCGCCAGCGCACTATCGTTGCCGACTGCGGCAGCCAGGTTATCTACGTCCTTGATATTTTTTTCGATGCTGTACTGCCATAGCGCCGCAGCTTGTTTCTCAAACTCGATCGCTTGTGCGCTCAATGCGCCATACAGTCTTGCGCCTATGCGCGGATTGAGTTTCGGCGCGCCTGTCAGCAATGCCGACAGGGCCATGAAATCAGTTTGCTGCCGGTTGCTTGCGGCGGGAGGGGAACTGGCAGAACTGGAGGTGGCGGAGGCAGGAGCGGCGGTCTGGGCCGAGGCCTGCCGCAGCCAGTGCGGGATGCTCATCATCGCGAAACTGACACCGCCCAGTAACATGAGCTTGCGCCTGCCGGCGGCAAACACGCCGCTATCGGTGGCTGCTGTGATGGGCGGGTCGCTTGATCGCTCGTCTACAACTGATGGACCTTGCTTCATATGGCTAGTCCTTTCTGCCTTGGGGGGGTGGCTTGATTATACTGAGGTAAGCAAATCGATGTTGCGCCGTTTACCTACCCTATGAAAACGCGGCGCAGCGGCTACACTGGTAACATTTGCCTCAGGCGTGCACTTTTTTTAAGAATTCCGACTCATGAAACCGATCGCTCCCGGCACCGTTATTTTCCATCGCTTTCGCGGCTACGGCGTAATCACCTCGGTTAACCTGCTGACCGGCTGGATAGCTGCGCGTTTCGGCAGTGAGAAGCGGACGCTGGATTTGAATCTGTCTTCCGACGAAGTGCAGCATGCGGATGGCGAACCCATCCTGTTCCGTCGCGCACCGCCAGACCGCATGCCGCATGCGCGCCTGATGGCGCTGGTGCGCGAATTGCATCGCGCCGGCTATCAGCGGCTGTATCTGTACAGCTGGCCCAAACCGTCCGGCTTGCACTGGCGCTGGCATCTGTTTTGCGGACGCCGCAGCTGGATGGAAAGGCCCCGGCGCGAAGGCTGGTACGGGTCTGGCGCCGATTACAATTTCAATCCTATCCTGGGCTGGGGCGACCAGCCCGGCGCTTCGATACCGGAACTGGCGAGCGCGCTGGCGCAGTTCGATCCGCACGGCCTGGCGCAAGCCTTGGGAAACGATGAAGACCATAGCATCTGGTTTGCCAAGGTGTGCGATGCCTTGCTGCCGGATTATGCCTTCAGCCTGGGCTGGAGCGAGGGCGCCATGCCGCACAACTTGCCGGTGATCCCCTTGCGCAACAACGTGCCTGAATATAGCGGCCCGCCATTGCCGTGGCCGCCGGGCTGGAACAACATGTGGCATGACACAACGCTAGCCGCGCCGGCAGCCCGGCTCAACAAATTGATTCTGCCCAGCGGCGCCGGCGACGACTGATTGCCTTCTCCGCGTGGGCATTACATGCCCACCCTACGGCAGCAACGCGTCCGGATTCAGGACATTCTTCGGCGTGCCGTTGGCGAATTCCAAAACGTTCTGGAATGCGGCGCGGAAGTACAGCTCGTAGCTATCTTTTTCGACATAGCCCAGATGCGGAGAAGCCAACACATTCTCCATCCGCAGCAGCGGCGAGTCCGGCGGCAACGGCTCGGTTTCGTACACATCCAGCGCGGCATAACCGGGCCGGCCTTGTTGCAAGGCCGGCAGCAGCGCACCGTCGGCAACCAGCTCGGCGCGGCTGGTGTTGACGAAAATGGCGCTGGCTTTCATCAAAGCCAGATCGGCCGCCTCGACGATGCCGCGGGTAGCGTCATTCAAGCGCAGATGCAGCGTCAAAACATCGGCTTCAGCAAAGAACTGTTGTTTCGACTCGGCAGCATGATAGCCATCCTTTAACGCCGCGGCACGGCTCGCGTCGCGGCCCCAGACCAGCACGCGCATGCCGAACGCCTTGCCGTACCCCGCAATCATGCGGCCGATTTTTCCATAGCTCCAGATCGCCAGCGTCCGCCCCTTGAGCACGGTACCCAGCACATTGTTGTGCGGCGTCGCCGAGACCGATTGCCATTGCCCCTGCTGCAGATTGCTGACATAACGCGGAATACGGCGGCTGGCCGCCATGATCAGGGCCCAGGTCAGCTCGGCAGGTGCGGTCGGATCGCCGACGCCTTCGACGATGGCGATGCCGCATTCCGTGGCTGCCTCGACATCGATATGGCCGCTGACTTTTCCGGTCTGCGATATCAATTTCAGCTTGGGCAATTTTTGCAGCAAGGCTTTGGAAAAACTGCTGCGCTCGCGTATCAGTACCAGCGCGTCGAAAGCGGCCAGGCGGATTGCCAATTGACCTGCGCCGCGCGCAGAATTGTTGAACACTTTGACCTCGTGGCCCTCCAACATCTTGAAACAGTCGAGACTGCGGACACAGTCTTGATAATCATCCAGTACGGCAATTTTCATAGGGGTCTTTTGATATTTAAATTGCATAAAAACAAAGAAAACCGGCTGTCACGTAATAAAGCAACAGCATCCGGAAAACGAGAAATACCTTACTACAATAGTTGGGCATTTTCACTACAAATCGGGTGTACAATCGGCCCACTTTTTCCAGGATGACGGCTACTTCCCGGATAAAGCGGACAACATCGCTCAATGGTGTGCGGCCTGCATCACAGCAAGGCCTGCAGTAAAACCAGCGCGATGTTTATCGACCGGCAAATGATAACGCTAACCAGTCAGATAGCCAGCGACAAGCGCACCCGAATTCAGCCAGCCGACATGGCAAGCCAGCCGACCACAGGCAGCTGGCAAGAAAAAGATTTCTTTATTGGTATTGGAGGTAGTTTTTCATGAATCAACCACGCATGGGCGGCATCGCCGCAGTCAATGCTCCGGCATATGTCAAACAGCAAAAGCTGATCAGCTGGGTAGCCGAAGTTGCGGCCCTGACCAAGCCTGATCAAATCTATTGGTGCGACGGTTCGCAGGCGGAATACGATCGCCTGTGCAGCGACATGGTGGCCGCCGGCACCATGAAGAAACTGAACCAGGAAAAACGTCCCAACAGCTATCTGGCATGCTCCGATCCGTCGGACGTGGCACGGGTCGAAGACCGCACCTTCATTTGTTCAGCCAAGAAGGAAGACGCCGGCCCGACCAACAACTGGACCGACCCGGCCGAAATGCGCCATACCCTGCACGGCCTGTTCGACGGCTGCATGCGAGGCCGCACCATGTACGTCGTGCCGTTTTCGATGGGCCCGCTGGGTTCGCCGATTGCCCACATCGGCGTGGAACTGTCCGACTCCCCTTACGTCGCCGTCAACATGCGCATCATGACGCGCATGGGCAAGGCTGTATGCGACGTGCTCGGCAGCGATGGCGAGTTCGTGCCCTGCGTACACAGCGTCGGCGCGCCGCTGGCGGCCGGCCAGAAGGACGTCGCCTGGCCATGCAACCCGACCAAGTACATCGTCCACTATCCGGAAACCCGCGAAATCTGGTCTTACGGTTCCGGCTACGGCGGTAATGCATTGCTCGGCAAGAAATGCTTCGCCTTGCGCATCGCCTCGACCATGGGCCGCGATCAAGGCTGGCTGGCAGAACACATGCTGATCCTGGGCGTCGAGGCGCCCGCGGTAAATGGCAAACCTGGCAAGAAACACTATGTGGCGGCGGCTTTCCCTTCGGCCTGCGGCAAAACCAATTTCGCCATGCTGATTCCGCCAGCCGGTTTTGAAGGCTGGAAAGTCACCACCATCGGCGACGACATCGCCTGGATCAAGCCGGGCGCCGATGGCCGCCTGTATGCGATCAATCCGGAAGCCGGTTATTTCGGCGTTGCCCCTGGCACCAATGACAAGACCAACCGCAACTGCATGGCGTCGATGCGTGACAACACCATCTTCACCAACGTCGCCCTGACCGACGACGGCGACGTCTGGTGGGAAGGCATGAGCAGCACCGCGCCCGAGCACCTGATCGACTGGCAGGGCAAGGACTGGACGCCTGCCATCGCCAAGGAAACCGGCGCCAAGGCAGCGCATCCGAATTCACGCTTCACCGTTGCGGCGACGCAGAATCCGGTGATCGACGCGGCCTGGGACGATCCGGCCGGCGTGCCGATTTCAGCCTTCATTTTCGGCGGCCGCCGCTCCACCACCGTGCCGCTGGTGACTGAGGCCCGTAACTGGGTTGAAGGCGTGTACATGGCTGCCACCATGGGTTCGGAAACCACCGCTGCGGCGGTCGGCCAGCAAGGCGTCGTGCGCCGCGATCCATTCGCGATGCTGCCGTTCACCGGCTACAACATGAGCGATTATTTCCAGCATTGGCTGACTATGGGCGAGAAGCTGGCAGCGCTAGGTAAGCAAAACAATGTCGAGTTGCCGAAGATTTTCTGCGTCAACTGGTTCCGCACCGGCGCCGACGGCAAATTTGTCTGGCCTGGCTTCGGCGACAACATGCGCGTGTTGAAGTGGATGCTGGACCGGCTCGAAGGCGGCCAGACCGGCGGCGTCGAGCACTTGTTCGGCGTAACGCCGCGCTATGCCGACCTGAGCTGGGAAGGTTTGAATTTCAGCGAAGAGCAATTCGATCGCATCACTGCTATCGATAAAGCTGCCTGGAAAGCGGAAACCGCGCTGCACACAGAGCTGTTCGACAAGCTGAAATATCACTTGCCGCAAGAACTGGCTGAAGTGAAGCTGGCGCTGGAAAAACAGCTGGCCGACTAAAGCCGCAAATAAGGCTGGTAGCTAATCCGGTTACCAGCGTTATCAAGCAACAAATAAAAACGCCCGCAGCGCAAGCTGGCGGGCGTTTTTTATGCGGCTCTGCAGTCAAAAAAACCCCTGCCGACGGTTAGCCGGCAGGGTGAATCCTTCCATCGCAGGAAAGAGGAGACGTCAGAAATTCAATAGTGAAGATGGCTTGTTACAGGCCGTTCAGACCCATCCAGGCCGCAACCCGAGTTGCAGCGGCACGCAGCCATTTCAGCACGGCGAAAGTAGGGAAGCCGTCTTCGTCATAATAGATGTATTGGTGCATAACAACTCCTTGTGGTTAATCGCGACCGGCCAGCAATCGCAGTTCAGCTGCCAGGCTTGGCTGGCTGAGTGCCTGGTCGTTTGCCATGCGGCGCACTAATTGCTGCCCGTTGAACTTGCTGCGGGCAATCCGCTGGTCCAGCGATTTGCGCGGCTTGACCAACATCAATGCGGCGCGCAAGACCCCCATCCAAAGCGGTTTGAAATACACCATCAAAGTCGCCAGCGCTCCCAGGCCCAGCAATGGCCGCACTGCGGCGGCAGCGGCGGCGAGCAGCGCCGATGCGTTGAACAAAGCTGTTTCAGCAGGCAGGGCAAGAGCGAATAAAGACATACGACTACTTTTCAATGATGATGATGTTGCATTGCAGTATATTCACTACTTGGCGAGCTATCCAATTCTGATTTTGGATATCAGTTATGTGTTCAACGAATAATGTTCGGTATCTGTCGAAAAATCCGCAGTGCACATCAATTAGGCAATACCTGTAACATAAAGCCTGACGGGGCGAGATCACATTATTTTGGCTTCGATTAGTTTCTTGCAAGTAATTATTACAGTTATCAGACATAATCTCAGCTGATAGCCGCTTCATGTTGAGTTTATGTTGTTGTGCAATATTTTCACGGCACTTGAAATCTGTCATTGCGCTTTCATATAACAGTTATAAAATCTGTGAATATTGCATCCAAGCCAAAATTTTCAACAGCGTTTTCCGTACAAATCCAGTCCAAAATAATTAACGATAGATCCGACCATGAGCTTTTTAACGCTTGATTTAAATCTGCTGCGTGTCTTCGATGCCGTCATGACCGAGCAAAACCTGACGCGCGCCGCCAGCCGCCTGGCAATGACCCAGCCGGCAGTGTCGAATGCCTTGAAACGATTGCGCGATACGCTCAACGACGAGCTGCTGATCCGCACCGCACACGGGGTCAAGCCGACCCAGCACGCCGAAGAATTGTGGCCGGTGGTAAGACGCGCACTGACCGACCTGGAAACCGCGATCACGCCGGAAACTTTCGATGTCTCGCGCGCCCACACCACCTTCCAGATGGCCATGGCCGACGCCACCGCAGCGCTATGGCTGCCGGGGCTGGTGCGCACTATCGAACGCGACGCACCGCAACTGAATCTGCGCATGGTGCCGCTGACCACCCGCGACCCGCGCCAAATGCTGCTGCGCGGCGATGTCGACCTGGCGGTGGGCTTTTTCCCCGGCGTCGCAGCCCAGCTGGCCGGCGGCCAGACTACCAGCGCTTCGCCGATCCATCATGAACGGCTCTACACCGGCGAATATGTGTGCGTGATGCACAAGAAACACCCGCTGGCGAATCAGGTGCTGACCCTGGACAATTACTGCGCATCGCATCATTTGCTGGTGAGTTTTTCCGGCCGGGCGCATGGCTTGATCGATGAAACCCTGGCGGCGATGGGGCGCGAGCGGCGCATCCTGCTGACCGTCAATCAATTCTTCACGGCCGGCCGCGTGGTCGCCAGTTCCGATCTGCTGACAGTCTTGCCGCGTCACCTGATCGGCGCGACCGGCATGACCGAAGAACTGGTGGCGCGCGAACTGCCGTTCCCGACACCGGCGGTCCATGTCGACATGCTGTGGCACGAGCGCGACTCCCGCAATCCGGCGCACAAATGGCTACGCGCGCACCTGAGTGAAACCGCGCACGAGAAATTCAGCCTGATCGATCCGGAAGACGAGGATTAAGAAACCGTCGCGGCCGTCTCGCGCTGAAACTGCGACAACTGCCGATACTGCTGTTCCAGCTGCTTAGGAAGCGCCGCATAGATCGGCCACAAGCGGCGGTACAGCGCAACGTTCTCGGGAATCGGCAGGTGCCGGTGCGTCGCGCCGACCATGCCGCCGATTGCATCGAGCGCATCGATTTTCCCGAGTGCGTACAAACCCAGCACGGCAGCGCCGAGACAGGACGATTCGACGCTTTCCGGCACCACCACTTCGCGCTCGAAAATATCCGCCATCATTTGCCGCCACAAGGCCGAACGGGCGAAGCCGCCAGTTGCCATCATATGCGTGGTCGGTCCGATCAGCTCTTCGACGGCCGGCAAAATACTGTACAGGCTGAAAATCACGCCTTCCAGCGCGGCCCGGATCATATGCGGTTTGCCGTGGTGCATCGCCAGGCCGAAATACGATCCACGCGCATCGGCATTCCACAGCGGCGCGCGCTCGCCGGCCAGATAGGGATGGAACAGCAATCCTTCGGCGCCGGCAGGCACGGCCTCGGCAATCTTGGTCAACGCTTCATACGGATCGAGTCCCGCTTGCCTGGCGGCGGCGGACTCGGCGGTGGCCAGCTCATCGCGCACCCAGCGGAAGATGCTGCCGCCATTGTTGGTAGGGCCGCCGACTACCCAATGTTTGGCGGTCAGCGCATAACAAAAAGTACGGCCGGAGGGATCGGTCATCGGCTTGTCGATCACCGTCCGCATCGCCCCCGAAGTGCCGATGGTGACGGCAACCTGGCCCGGGGCGATGGCGTTGACGCCGAGATTGGATAGCACGCCATCGTTGGCGCCGATCACAAACGGCGTGGCCGGCGACAATCCCAGTTGCTGCGCCATGGCCGGCGCCAGGCCGTTCAGGCAATGGGTAGTCGGCACCAGCCGCGAAAGCTGTTGCGGGCTGATGCCGAGCATCGCCAACGCGCCCTGATCCCAATCCAGCTGCTGCAAATTGAACATGCCGGTGGCGGAGGCGATCGAGTGATCGACCAGCCATTCGCCAAACAGGCGAAACAACACATATTCCTTTACGCCGACAAACCTTGCGGTGCGTCCGAACAGCTGCGGCTGATCGTGCCGCAGCCACATGATTTTGCAGAGCGGCGACATCGGATGAATCGGCGTGCCGGTACGCAAATAGATCGCATGGCCGTCCAGCTCGTCGCGAATCCGGTTGGACCATTCACCCGCGCGGTTGTCGGCCCAGGTGATACTGTTGCTCAATAACGCGCCGTCCTGATCCACCGCAATCACGCTATGCATGGCGGCGCTGAAGGACACCAGGGCAATCTGATCGGCAGCTGCTTTGCTGTTGCTGACTGCGTTCTGGATCGCGCTAAGCACCGCCGCGTAAATCTGCAGCGGATCTTGCTCAGCCATGCCCGGCGTGGTGCACAACAAGGGATATTCCACCGCGTGCTGCGCCACGACCTGTCCCTGGGTGGTGAACAGCACCGCCTTGGTGCTGGTGGTGCCGATATCTACGCCGAGCATATATTCTGGCTGGTGATGCATGAACTTCCTTGTGACGAATTGTATAGATGGAGCAAGTGGCCGAAATGAGCGGAGCGGACGGCTATACCGGATTTGGCTAGCTGCCAAGTGCATTGCCACATTGTAGTGCTTGTTAGCGGCTGCGTAATGATAGCGGATAGCGATAAAGGGCTGCAATGAATCACCCAATGCCGGTGCAGACATAAGGCCTCCCGGGAAGGCCGGATGCACTAATGCGACGCGCTAGTATCATTACCCTAAGGAAATCATATCAATGTGCCACAGCTTGCGTGTAACATTGGCTGCGCTAGCCAAATGAACAAGATTCCGTTGCCGCGTACACATATCTGCGGCTTGACCGGATAATACGTACAACAAACAGCAGCCAGTTAAAGACAAAGTACACCGTACAACGAGACCATGAGAATGCCATTGCAACCATGAGCAGCCCGGAACTCAAGCAACAACGCCATAGCCGCGCCAGCGGCAGGGTAACTATCGTCGACGTCGCCCGGCTAGCCCGTGTCAGCCCAATGACGGTATCGCGCGCACTGAAAACACCAGCGCTGGTGCAGCTGGAAGCGCGCGAACGGATTGCGGCGGCGATCAAACAACTCGGCTATGTGCCGAATCAGGCTGCCAGCACGCTGGCCTCGGCCAAATCGCAGGTGATCGGCGTGATTGTGCCGTCGCTCAGCAACTCGGTATTCGTGGAAACCCTGACCGGAATCCGCGACAGCCTGAATCAGCACGGCTACAAATTCCTGATCGGTGAAAGCAGCTACTCGCCGGACAAGGAAAGCCAGCTGATCAGCACGTACCTGGCGCACGCGCCGGACGGCTTTTTGCTGAGCGGCATAGAACAGCAGGATGAGCTGCGCGACCAGCTGGCGGCGCACAATGTGCCTGCGGTGCGCATGTTCGACCTGAATCCCGACTGCAGCGATGTCACGGTCGGTTTTTCGCATGAAGATGCGGGCTACAGCATCGCCCGCCATTTGATCGAGCGCGGCTACCGCCAACCCGGCTTCCTCGGCGCCCAGCTCGATCCGCGCATGATGAAACGCCGGCACGGCTTTCGCAAGGCGCTGTCCGAAGCCGGCATAGCGGCTGACATCGAAGTGCTGACGCCGGCGCCGTCGACGGTGGAGCTCGGCACCAGGATGCTGGGCCAGATGTTGCAGCAAACACCCTCCTGCGATGCGGTATTCTGCTGCAACGACGATCTGGCGCTTGGCGTCTTGTTTGAGTGCCAGCGGCGCGGCCTCTCGGTTCCCGGCCAGATGGCGATTGCCGGCTTCAACGATTTGCCGTGGTCGGCCTACGCCAATCCCGGTATCACCACGATCGTCACGCCGCGTTACGACATCGGTTTTACCGCCGCCCAGCTGCTGATTAAAATCCTCAGGCGCGAGGCGCTGGAAACAACCTGCGTCGATCTCGGTTTCCGGTTGGCGATACGGAGCAGTACCTGAATTGACGCCAGGCTCGCAAGCCCGAGATTAAAGCTTGGGCTTTTCAGCCCAAGCTATCGAAGTACCGGTTAATGCAAATCCGGCAAAGCCTTGGTATGCTCAATCTGCACCGCCCGCAACTCCCTCGGATCGAGCGCCAGCAAGGAGAGAATTGTCGGCGCAATCTGCGTAGTCTCGACATGATCGTCATTTGATTGGTGTGCGATACCGGCGCCCCATACCACGATAGGCACATGTCTATCCTGCCGTGCATTGCCGCCGTGTTCGGCAATCTTGGACAGCTTGCCGCCGGCCCAGACGACTCCTTGTTGGGCGATACCGACTACATCGGGAACGCGCTCATCGCCGCGCTTGGTACCGAACAAATCTTCGGCCTCTTCACCCGCATAGATTTTGGTGACGCCGGCTTGCGTGAATGGCTTGGAGACGGCGCTACCCAAAGCATCCGAGCCGATGCCGGTTCCCGAATAAGCAAGCAGAAATTTCTTCGCAAAGCGCGTTGCTTTGGTCGAGCGGTCGGTGAGCCACATCAGAATGCCGTCGTCGTCGATTGCATGGGCCACCAGATGGGTCTGGGCGGGATCCTTGCAGCTTGCACTATTGTTTTCCCATGCGCAGTTCAATGCGTCAATCATGTCGCCATCGTTGATTATCGTCAGTGCCGTGCGGTTTTGTGGCGACTGGCCATGCTTTGCGGAGAGAATCACCACCGTGTTTTTGAGATCAAGCGCGCCGACCATGGTCTTGAGTTGCTCATCCACAAAAGTCAATGCGCTTTGCAATACCGGTCCTGGCACCGCGCCATTCAAGGTGTAGCCGCCCAAGCCGTTGGTCATGATGGTGTTGGGGTCTTTCGGATCTGTGTAGTAGCCTGATTTGTTGAGTTTCTGCGCGGTGGAGACAGACTGGAAGTTCATGCCGAAAATAGCTGGCGTGCCCAATGCGTTATTGCCGGCATGATCGAAACCCTTGATCCAGTTCACGACAGCCTTTACTTTGAAGGCATCATATTTTTGCGTGTTAACGTTGTCTTTAGTCCAGTCGGCGCCGGCACCCGCAGGTGCCGATGGATCGGTAACCGAACTGTTGATTTCAGGTGCGAACAAGTCGTCGATTCCCTTGCCGGATGGGCCGTTGAGAATTTCATACGCTGCGTGCTTGTCCGACCACGCTGTACGTAAATGATGCTGCTGCGCCACCTCAAAAATCGTATTCACTTGAAGATACTGGTGTGGATACACAGGCGAACATGTTTTTGGATCTACCGGCAATGTTTTGGGATCTATCAAATCTTGTGCATGGCCGGTCAACTGAGAAATTTTTGTAAGGTCGGTATATAAGCCGGGAATCTGTTGGCCGCTGTCCAGGCGGTTCATGTCCTTTGCGTCAACTTCCGCATAGTAAACTTCCGCTCCCGGTTGCGCTCCTGCACAGCCGGTCGTTCCCGCAGGCAGCAGCCCTCGGCTGTAGGCGTCATCGTAATAAATGCCCGTGGTTTTTGGATTGCCGCCAGTGACTTGGCCGACCATGCCTGGAAATGAATCAGAAGGAAAAGGAGTTCTGGCGTTGGTGTAGTTGACGCCTTCACGCACCATGCGCGCGATGGTGGAGTGCGGATACGCGCTAACGAACCAGTCAAGATCGGCCTGGTGCATGCCATCGACTGAAATAAGCAGTACATGTTTGGCTGGTTTAGCCGGCTGTTTCCCAGCGTCCGTCTCTTCGGCATGACTAAACGTCGTTGCACAGGCGAGCAAAGATAGCAGTGCCGCCAAGGTGAGTTTTTTCGGGGTTCGCATGGTTCTTTTCCTATAGTGAAATAGTGAGAAAGACGGGAATTGAGAAAGCAGATATCCAGCATAAGGTTCATATATGACCGGATAATTACGTGCGGCCATATTTTTGAACGGAGGTCAGGAATGCAGCTCGGGGTGACCCCCAGTCTCTTTGCAAGGAGAGGGAATTGATAATTGATGCGTGATTTGGATTTTTTCTGAAGCGCTAGGCGCTGGCGACAACGCCGATTGCATTTGTCGAAATGCCAGCTACTGCTTTTGTAGAAACACTATGTGTTGGTACGGAGGAGATTGTTAAGCGGGAATTGCTTCGCGTGTTGTTCAGGAGCGAGCACGGGCGTCATGCTCAGGAAAATGACGCACGGCCCGATGACGAATTGCCCGCATGCGTTTCGGTTTGCGGGGTTGGCGCCGGCTCATCCATGGCGCTACATCCTTGCAGAGCGGCGAAAAATGCCGCGGCTGATATCAGTCGATTCATGGTCATTTTCTTTAATCGCAGTTCAGTGGATTTTCCGCAATATGTCAGCGTATCGGCAATTTGGTGGTGTGCTTGACCTCTTCCATCACCGCATAAGTGTGCGTCTCGCGCACACCCTTGAGCTGCAACAGCGATTTGCCGAGAAACTCGCGGTAGGCGTTCATGTCCTTGACGCGCGCCTTGACCAGATAATCGAAGCCGCCGGCCACCATGTGGCATTCCAGCACTTCCGGGATGATTTGCACGCTTTGGCTGAATGCTTCGAATACTTCCGGCGTGGTGCGGTCCAGCACCACTTCGATAAACACCAGTAAAGCCACATCCAGCAGCTGCGGATTGAGCTGGGCGGTGTAGTGCAAGATATAGCCGGCCTCCTGCAATTTGCGCACGCGCTCCAGGCAGGCGGCGGGCGACAGGTTGACGCGGGCCGAGAGATCAACATTGCTGATACGACCATCATTTTGCAATTCGGCCAGAATTTTCTTACTAATCTTGTCTAGCATGGCTTGTTTTCTGAAAAATTTTATTCGGTTAAATTTTCTCACCAATAACAAAATTTTGATAGCAGCCATTATTACCAGAATTAATCCATGCCGATGCCGCCTACAATCGAACAACTTAGATTTCTACCGAAACTAAAACAACAATGCCAGCGAGCAAATCTGCGGCTGGGCGGCGATGTTGCAATTCCTGCAATATTAACTGCAGGCGGAGTCAGCATTGTCGCCCGGCAGCGGTTTGCTTACGGCTTGTGGGAGCAACCACAAGTTGACACCATAATATCCTTACCGAGACCGAGACAATCGCCATGCCGCCGCTACCGCCGTCATCCCTGCCATCCAGCAACACTCCTTCCGCCACCATGTCCAGCACTGCATTCACCGCTTTTCACCACGAAGTCATGACCGATCCGACGCCATTGCGCGCCGCCATCACCGCTGCTTACCGGCGCGATGAAGCGCTGGCCGTGCAATGGCTGCTGACACAGGTGCAGACCAGCGCCGACTCGCATGCCGCCAGCCAGACGCTGGCGCGTAAGCTGGTGCAGGCGGTGCGGGAAAAACGCACGCGCGCCTCCGGCGTCGACGCTTTGATGCATGAATTCTCGCTGTCTTCGGAAGAAGGCGTGGCGCTGATGTGCCTGGCGGAGGCGCTGTTGCGGATTCCGGATCACCAGACTGCCGATCGCCTGATCGCCGACAAGATCAGCAAAGGCGACTGGCGCAGCCATCTGGGCGAATCGCCGTCGATGTTCGTCAATGCCGCCACCTGGGGCTTGCTGATTACCGGCAAGCTGGTCGCCACCAATAGCGAGCGTGGACTGGGCTCGGCGCTGACTAAATTGATAGGCCGCGGCGGCGAACCGCTGATCCGCAAGGGCGTCGACGTCGCCATGCGCATGCTGGGCAATCAATTCGTGACCGGCCAGACCATCGCTGAAGCACTCGACAACAGCCGCGACAATGAAAAACGCGGCTACCGTTATTCCTACGATATGCTGGGCGAAGCGGCGTTGACGGAAGAAGATGCGGCAGCCTATTACCGCTCGTATGAAGATGCGATCCATGCCATCGGCAAGGCTTCGGCCGGGCGCGGCATCAAGCAGGGGCCGGGGATCTCGGTCAAATTGTCGGCGCTGCATCCGCGTTATTCGCGCGCGCAACGGCAGCGTACGATGGAAGAATTGCTGCCGCGTTTAAAACAGCTGCTGCTGCTGGCTAAACAGTACGACATCGGCCTCAATATCGACGCCGAAGAAGCCGATCGCCTGGAATTGTCGCTGGATTTGATGGAAGCACTGGCGTTCGATCCTGATCTGGCCGGTTTCGACGGCATAGGTTTTGTGGTGCAGGGCTATCAAAAGCGTTGTCCTTTCGTGATCGATTACCTGATCGACCTGGCGCATCGCAGCGGCCGTAAATTCATGGTGCGGCTGGTCAAGGGCGCGTATTGGGATTCTGAAATCAAACGCGCCCAAGTCGACGGCTTGTCCGGCTTCCCGGTATATACCCGCAAGGTGTACACCGATGTTTCGTACCTGACCTGCGCGCAGAAATTGCTGGCGGCGACCGCTGTCATTTATCCGCAATTCGCTACGCATAATGCGCATACGCTGGCCACCATCTACAGCTGGGCGCAGGAAAAAAATATCACCGATTATGAGTTCCAGTGCCTGCACGGCATGGGCGAAACCTTGTACGACCAGGTGGTCGGCAAGGACATGCTGGACAAGCCTTGCCGGATCTACGCACCGGTCGGTTCGCACCAGACTTTGCTGGCTTACCTGGTGCGGCGCTTGCTCGAAAACGGCGCCAATTCTTCTTTCGTGAACCAGATCGTCGATGAGAATGTGTCGATTGATTCGCTGATTGCCGATCCGCTGCAAACCGCCTGGGAACTAGAGGGAGAGCCGCATCCGCAGATTGCATTGCCGGCGGCCATGTACGGCGCGGAGCGCAAGAATTCGGCGGGCCTGGACTTGAGCAACGAAGAAGTATTGCGCCAGATCGATAGCGCTTTCGGCGTTTTCGGCAAGCAGCAATGGCATGTCGCGCCGCTGCTGGCCGAGCCGCAAATCTTTAGCCAGGCTGCGCGTCCGGTATTGAATCCGGCCGACCAGCGCGACGTGGTCGGCAGCGTGATCGAAGCCAGCGTGGCCGATGTGGACAAGGCCTTGCATGCCGCCAGCATCTACGCCATGGATTGGCAAACCCTGCCGCCGGCGGAACGGGCCGACAAACTGGATCGCGCCGCAGTTCTGTTCGAAGAGAACCAGCTGGAATTGATCGCCCTGGCGATCCGCGAAGCAGGAAAATCGCTGCCTAACGCTATCGCCGAAGTACGCGAAGCGGTCGACTTCCTGCGCTACTACTCGGCACAGGTGCGGCATGCGCAGAATGCGCTGGCGCTGGGGCCGGTAGTGTGTATCAGCCCGTGGAATTTCCCGCTGGCGATTTTCATCGGCGAAGTCAGCGCTGCGCTGGCGGCCGGGAACGTGGTGTTGGCCAAGCCGGCCGAACAGACGCCGCTGATCGCCGCGCGCGCAGTGCAGCTGATGCATGGGGCCGGCGTGCCGCATGCAGCCTTGCAATTCTTGCCAGGCCAGGGCGATACCGTTGGCGCCACATTGACCGCCGACGCACGCGTCAAGGGCGTGATTTTTACCGGCTCGACCGAAGTCGCGCAAATCATCAATCGCACCTTGGCCAAACGTTCGCTGGCGGAATCGATCGACTTGCCGCTGATCGCCGAAACCGGCGGCCAGAATGCCTTGATCGTCGACTCCAGCGCATTGCCGGAGCAGGTGGTGCAGGACGTCCTGAGTTCGGCTTTCGACAGCGCCGGCCAGCGCTGTTCCGCCTTGCGCGTGCTGTGCCTGCAAAACGATATCGCCGACCGCACCCTGCACATGCTGAAGGGCGCCATGCAGGAACTGCGGATTGGCAATCCCGATCGTCTGAGTACGGACATCGGGCCGGTGATCGACGCCGAAGCGCAGGGGCAGTTGCTGGCGCATATCGAGAAGATGCGCGCCACAGCGAAAGATTTCTATCAGTTGCCGCTGCCAGCCGAACAAAGCAACGGCACTTTCGTGGCGCCTACGCTGATCGAAATCGGCGCCATGTCCGAGTTGAAACGCGAAGTATTCGGCCCGGTATTGCATGTGCTGCGTTATGCGCGCAACGAGCTGCCGCAATTGATCGATGCCATCAACGGCAGCGGTTACGGCCTGACCCTGGGCATCCATTCGCGTATCGACGAAACCATCGATTTCATCGTCGCTCACGCGCACGTCGGCAATATCTACGTCAACCGCAATATCGTCGGCGCGGTAGTCGGCGTGCAGCCGTTTGGCGGCGAAGGAAAATCCGGCACCGGGCCGAAGGCCGGCGGTCCTTTGTATCTGAAACGCCTGCAACGTAATTCTGCCGTCTCCTTGGGTGCGCACACGATACACGCACCGAACGCCGACGCGGCGAGCGCGACGCCGGTGCTGCAATCCTTGCTGAGCTGGGCCCGGACCCACGGCCATCAACGCATAGCGGCGCTAGGCGAGGAATACATGCATGCCAGCTGGCTCGGTACTTCGCTGGTGCTGCCGGGTCCGACCGGCGAGCGCAACAGCCTGTCGTTCGCACCGCGCGGCGCGATACTGTGCAGTGCGGATAACGTCGGCGCCATGTTGAATCAACTGGCGGCGGTTTTCGCCACCGGCAATTTACCGGTGGTCGAAACAGCTTCGTCCGCGATGATCCCGGAAGGTTTGCCGCGTACAGTGCGTGCCGCGATCCGGGTAGTCGATCAGCTCGCCGGCGACGACCATGCCACGCGTCTGCAACTGGCTCTGGTCGACGGCGCAGGCACCGCGCGCTTGCGCCCTTTGCTGACTGCGCTCAGTGAACAAAGCGGGGCGCTGGTGCCTTTGCTGGAGACTTCGGAATACGCCTCGATTCCATTGTGGCGTTTGCTGGCCGAACGCGCCGTTTGCGTCAACACTACCGCTGCCGGCGGTAACGCCAGCCTGATGACTTTGCAGGCTTAGGCGAATGGAGGTCGAATAAAAATCGCATAGCGACTGGTGAAAAGGCTGGCTGAACCGCGTGTTCAGCCAGCCTTTTTTGTTGAACGACGGTTTATGCCTGGCTGCTCCGGCCGTTCCGATTACATTTTTTCAGTGCGCTCATTTGTGATCGTCTTCCTTCTTTTGGAGATGGATACCGCCATTGTTATGCTCCTGCTCGTGATTTTTCTGCTGCGGATGTGGCTGCTGGACCTGCGGCTGAGGTTGAGGCTGCGGACGTGGTTGCATTTGCGGCTGAGGTTGAGGCTGCGGGCGTGGTTGCATTTGCGGCTGAGGCTGAGGCTGAGGCTGCGGTCGCACTTGTATCTGCGGTTGTGGTTGTGGCCGCGGTTCCGGGCGATTCGATACCTGAGGAGCAGGATTTGCCGGCGGCCGATTCATTTCCTGATGCATTTGCTGGCCGCCGTTAGGCCTGTTCTGGAACTGTTCCGGCTGCCGATTCTGCACATTCTGCGGCGGCTGAAATGGCTGCGGCTGCGGCCTTGCCATCTCTGGCGCGGCAGGGCGGTTGATGTTCGGCCTTTGCGTATTGCCGCCGAAAGGGTGCTGGTTCAGGTTCGCGGGTTTTTGTGCTTCCAGATTCCTGGGCGGAGCCGGGTGCAGATTCTGCGCGTTTTGCTGTAGCTGATTCGGCATCGGCCTTGCGTTTTGCCCAGGCTGGCCGAACGCCGGATGGCCCTGTTCGCCGGCTTGCGGCTGGTTTGGCGCCGGCCGGACAAATCCCGGGCGCGCCAATTGATTCAGATTTGGCGCAGCGTCGACACCGTTTGCGCCTGGCGGAACCTTGCCGAAATTAGGCTTGGTCATGTGGTTGAAATCCGGCTGTGGATGGTTCGGCCGGGGATTGCCGGCAAACGGCGCAGCATTCTGATTCATCTGTGGATTCATCTGCGGTTGTACAGGATTTCCCTGCGCACCGAAGTTAGGCCGGGCAGCATTGAAATTGAGAGCGCCACCGCCTGGCTGGCCAGGGCGCCCGCCATTGGCTAACGCGGGATTGTTGGCAGGACCGCCAAAATTATTGCGGTTGTTGTTATTATTGTTATTGTTGAAGCGGTTGTTATTGTTGTTATTACTATTGTTATTGATCACCGTATTGTTATTCGTAACGTTATTGGTGACGCGGTTGACGATCGTGGTGGAACGCGACACGTAAGTATTGTCGTTATACACAACCGCAGGCCGGTGCCAGTGGCCGCCATTCCAGTTGCCGCCGCCACCGTCGCCGCCAGGGCGGCCGCCCCAATGCACGTCCCAGGAATTCCAGCCCCAGTCGTGATGGCTGATAACGGCGCCGACTGCAATCCCCAGCCCAAACGTAATCACGCCGGCAGTCACAATTTCGCCAGGCGGGTAATACACAGGAGCGGGTTCGTAGGCATAGCCGGGATAGACCGGCAGCGGCTCGCCGTAGACCACGCCGGGATTGTAGGCCGGTACATACACTACGTCCGGTTCGGCCGGTTCAATCACGATGGTTTCCGGCGGCGGCGGAATCATTTCCGGGCCGTCGTACACCTGCGGCTCACCGGGTGCTTGCGCATAGTCGTAAGCCGGCGCCGGTTCGGCGCGCGGCCTCACGGCGATACGCAGCTGTTTAGTGTTTTTCAGGTTGCCGCTGCTGGCGGCGCGCTGACGCATCACCTGAATCGCGTTCATCACATCGACAGGATCGTTGACATAGGCGTCGCCGAGAGCGGAGGTCCAGGGGATGTTGCGGGCCATCTGATCCAGCACGCTAGGAAATTGGGTCAGGCCTTTTACGCTGACGTCCCAGGGTTGTTGATTGGCGGCGTCCTGCAGCCGGCTGCCTTTCAGATTCCGGTTCTGCGCCAGCCAGTTGTCGGCAGCCGTCACCTGGTCGGGATAGCTGGATGCTGCCAGTACTTGCGCCACCAGCTTGTCAGGGAACAAGGCGATCGGGCCGACCAGCTGGTATAGCTGCTCGGCGGTTGGCGGAACATACGCTGGAGCCGCTTGTGCTTGCGGCACTTGCGGCGCCGACGCCGCTGGTGCGGTGTCGGCTTTTTTATCGCAACCCGCGAGCGGCAGCAATGCTACGCACGCGCTCAGCATCAGCACCAATGGGGTTTTATTGTTTTGCATTTTTGCTCCCGACAGCGAGGAATAAATAGTAGATGGTTAGTAGTTACAAGCTAGCACGGCGGATTGTCCATGCAACAAGGGGTTACAAACTCTTGCATGTCTCACACTCTTTACTCACACTCTGCCAATGATCGGGCCGAATCTGCCTGTATCTTCAGTTAACGTTTCTTCATCAGGTCTCGCTGACACGGACGATGGCATACAATCATTTATCGATTTAATATTGCCGAAACAGCAAACATTACAAACAGGATACTTGCCAAATTGAACTTTTCCATCGCGATGCCGATCACAAATCCATGACTACCCCTACATTTCGGCCCGCGCGGCTACTGTTATGGTCGATTGCCGCGCTGACTGGTTTGATTGCGCTGTGTACGGCATTGCTGCTCACGTTTGACTGGAACCGCGCCAAGCCATGGCTCAACGAACGTGTCAGCGAGGCCATCGGACGCAACTTTGCGATTCGCGGCGATCTGTCGTTGACCTGGGAAAAATCGCAAACCGGCCAGGATAGCTGGCGCCGCTGGGTGCCCTGGCCGCGTCTTAGCGCCAACGATATCGTGCTCGACAATCCCGATTGGGCCAAGACCGGCCCGCATATGGCAGAGATCGGCCAGCTGACATTTTCATTGAGCCCCTTGCCCTTGCTGGCCCACCATATCGTATTGCCTTCGCTGGAGCTGAACGCACCGGTCATCGCATTGGAGCGCAAGCCGGATGGCGCCAATAACTGGACTTTCAAATCGAGCGAGCCGTCGGCATGGCAGCTGGAACTGCAGAAACTGGTGTTGGCCAAGGGCACGGTGAGATTGCTGGATCCGGTCAGCAAGATCGACATCAAGGCCGATATCGACAGTCTGCCGGCCATCAGCGCAGAGGGTTACGGCATCGGCTGGAAAGTCGGCGGCACGTTTAACCAGGCCGCTGTCAGCGGCGAGGGTAAAGCCGGCGCCGTGCTGTCGTTGCAAAATTCCAGCAAGCCGTATCCGCTGCAAGCCAGCGTCCATGTCGGCAAGACCGCGATTGCTATACAGGGAACCCTGACCAAACCGAGCGACCTGGCGGCGCTCGACCTGCGCCTGAAGCTGTCCGGCGCCAGCATGTCTAACCTGTACCCGTTGACCGGCATCGTGCTGCCGGCGACGCCGCCATTTGCCACCGAAGGACGGCTGATCGGCAAGATCAGCCGTGCCGGCGGCGACTGGACCTACGATAAGTTCAGCGGCCATGTCGGTTCCAGCGATTTGTCCGGCACATTCGAATATATCGCCCGGAAACCGCGGCCGTTGTTGAAAGGCACATTGCTATCCAACCAGCTCAGGCTGCAGGATCTGGCGCCGCTGATCGGCGCCGACTCGAATGCCAGCAAAGCCAATCGCGGCGACGGCGTGGCTCAGCCTGGCAACAAGGTGTTGCCGGTCGAGCAGTTCGACACCGCGCGCTGGGGCAGCATCGATGCCGATGTCAAATTCACCGGCCGCAAAATTATCCGCGACAAAGAGCTGCCGATCCAGGATCTGGTGGCGGACCTGCATTTGAAAGATAGCGTGCTGTCGTTGACGCCTTTGAATTTCGGCGTGGCGGGCGGTAACCTGATTTCCACCATCAAGCTCGATGGCGGCAATAAATTGATCAAGGCTGAGATGAAGGTTTCGGCACGGCATCTGAAAATCAAGCAGCTGTTCCCTACTCTGGAATCGGCCCAGGCCAGCCTGGGCGAAATAAACGGCGATGCCTCGCTATCGGCAGTCGGCAATTCCGTCGCCAGCCTGCTGGGCAGCGCGAACGGCGAGCTGAAAACCGTCATCAACCAAGGCTCCATCAGCAAGTTCGTGCTGGAAGCGGCCGGCCTGAATATCGGCAATATAGTGATTACCAAGCTGTTCGGCGACAAGCAGGTCAAGCTGAATTGCCTGGCCAGCGATTTTGCCGTGACCAATGGCGTCATGGACACCCGCACCTTCGTGATGGATACCGACGATGCGGTCATCAACGTTGATGGCCAGATCAATCTGGCCCAGGAGTCGCTGGCGCTGATCATTCATCCGAAATCCAAGGGGTTGCGGATTTTCACGCTGAGAACGCCGATACACGTCACAGGCAGCTTCAAGAACCCCGACGTAGGGGTGGACAAGGGCGTACTGGCGTTGAAGGCTGGCGGCGCGGTTGCGCTGGCTGTGCTGGCGCCGGTGACGGCTGTGCTGCCTTTGA
The DNA here is from genome assembly GCF_900107095.1 of Collimonas sp. OK242. Classification (GTDB taxonomy): domain Bacteria; phylum Pseudomonadota; class Gammaproteobacteria; order Burkholderiales; family Burkholderiaceae_D; genus Collimonas. The sequence goes on along the minus strand of NZ_FNOR01000007.1, from coordinate 203,782 downwards.
TTAATATCAGCCCGGATCAACAGAGCGATTGCGCCGGTTTGCTGGCGGAAGCCAGGCAGAAACCGGTAGCGCCTCCGGCCGGCAAGACTATGCCGCAAAAGAAAGCGAAAGCGCACTAGGGCGGCGCACTACAGCTGATTTATCCAGCCGCAAGCTGCCGGATTACCTGAACCGTAGTCCGGCAGCCGATGTTCAATCCCCCTTCATTCCAATCCGTCAAACACTGCATCGTCCGGCCCGACATGGTGCGGCGAACGCCAGCTGACATCGCGCATCGAATGCTGCACCTGGTTCTCCACGCCCAGCAAAGTGGCGAAGATCGCCATTCTTACCGGTATGCCATTGTCGGTCTGGCGGAAGATCGCCAGGCGCGGATCGTGGTTGAGATCCGTGCTGAGGTCGTTGGCGCCGGGCCGGCCGTCGCGCGGCAAGGGATGCATGACGATAGTGTCGGCGCCGCAGGTGGCGTCGATCAGCGCCTGGTTGATCTGGAAATCCGGGGTATAGCCTTCTATTGCCTCATCGGCAAAGCGCTCCTTCTGGATCCGTGTGGCATACACGATGTCGGCTCCTTTCAACCCCTGCGCCAAGGACGTTGATTGTTCCACCACGTGGCCGCCGCGTGCAATGCGGTTCAGGATATGGGCGGGCATCTCCAGCGCGGGCGGTGCGATCAGGGTGAACTTCAGGCCGCGATACAGCGCCAGCAGCTTGATCAGCGAATGCACGGTGCGGCCGTACTTCAAATCGCCGGCCATGACGATGTGAGCGCCATCGATCAGCTTCCCCAGCCGCGAGAATTCGCGCTGTATGGTGTACAGGTCGAGAATCGCCTGGCTCGGGTGCTCGCCAGGGCCGTCACCGCCATTGATCACCGGGATATTCGTAGCGCGGGCGAATTCGTCGACCGCTCCTTGTTCCGGATGCCTGACCACCAGCGCGTCGACATAACCGCTGATGACGCGGCTGGTGTCATAAATCGACTCGCCCTTGGTCATGGAAGAGAAGGTAAAGCCGGTGGTATCGCATACCGAGCCGCCTAGCCGGCAAAAAGCCGCTCCAAAGCTGATACGCGTGCGCGTGCTGGCTTCAAAGAACAAATTGGCTAGCACGGCACCCTCAAGGATGCGCGACACCTTCTGGCGCCTTGCAATGGGCTGCATGATGTCCGTCACGCGGAACAGCTGTTCGAGCGAGTCGCGTGAAAACTGGTCTACCGACAGGAGTTGCGGTTTGCCGTTATGGGAAATCTGCTCGCGTAGCGGCGCACCTGCTTGATGCATATATACGCTCTGCGTTAAGACCGGTTGCAGCAATCCGCTCGCCAGAATTTCGTTGACGAATTTGCTGACAATGTCGGGCATGACCCGGAATTCCCCAGATGTTTCCGGGAGCAACCAAGTATCCAGTGCGCGTTTGCGAACACCGATACGGTCGGAGAAAAGGTCCCTGGTAAGGTTCATGCGACGCATGGCATCGCGGAGAAAAGTCTGTTGATCGCTCATTCGCATCTCCGTTATCTACGCTATGCGTACATTAAAGCTTTGAATTTCGCTTGTCCAGATTTTTCTTTTCTTAGGTGCTGCTCATTATTTAGGCAGAAGAAAATTTTTCTTAAAAATTGTCGGCCTGGGCTCAAAAACATCGGTAAACCGGCAAATTTTTCGAATTTGTGGATAAAGCTGTGGATATCGTGTTTTTCAATTGTGGATATCTGAGATAGTTTTCCACAGCTGTCTTTTTATCCAAGAACTATTCTTCAGGGATACACCGATTACTCAGCCTTTATCCAAGTCGTAAGTGCTTGAATGAATAGTCAAATTTAGTGTTATCCACAGAAAAGCAGGTAGTTAACTACTACTACTATTTATATATATAAATCTTTAAATACAAAACCGAAAAGCTTTTTCTTTTGAAGTTGCTTTAAAAAAATAATTAACAAAAAGAAGTTAAAAAACCAATTTTTCAAAAAAATTCGGTTTTTTGTTCATGTTCTTTTTTTGGGAGTTTACAAAAGACATCTACTTCGAAAGTAGAAAAGAAGGAGATGTAGGAAAGCAACTGTGGATAAGTCTTTGGATAACTACTGGAATCCATTGTGAATAATTGAGTTAGATATCCACACCCTATTTTTTATCCAAGAAATGTTCTTTCCAGATACAAGGTTTACTCAGCCTTTATCCAAGTCATAAGTGCTTGAATGAATAGTCAAATTTAGTGTTATCCACAGAAAAGCAGGTGGTTAACTACTACTACTATTTATATATATAAATCTTTAAATACAAAGCTGAAGAAACCGGTTTTCCAAAAAATGGGGAATTTCCTCTCTAAAAAATGCTTTTAAGGCATTAATTTCCCCAAATCGTCTTCAATATGGCAAGTACGGCAACGGTAACTGCTTCGTTTTTACGTTTATCCAGGGTAATAAATGAAAGTTGGGTCGATAAATCGACCGTATCTGAAATGACCAGGCAATGAGCATGTGCTTCGGGTAAGGCAACTGACGCAACTTTATTTGGAGTAGCTTTGCATTGAGCAAAGGTTTTACCGAATAAACGGTGATGGGCCGACTCCGGCGGAGTCCAGATCCACGGCAATTTAGCCAAAGCCGGCCAGTCTTTTCCGGAAACACGGCTGTTCCAAGCGGATGGTGCAAGCACGCAGTAAGTAAATTGTGTCAGTGTGAGCCGATGGAAAGTTTTGTTTGGCGTACCGAGGTAGTAGCCGACATCGAGATGGCCTGATCTGATCAACCGCTGTACATCGTCAGGCATGCTGTGTTGCAAAGTGCAGAAAGCTGGGGATAACTTTCTGCCAAACGCTGGAGGAAAACGCCGGGCCGGATGAATTCAGGATCGAGAATCGTACCGATTGCGAGTTTTTTTCGCTCAGTATTTACGAGCTGTTGGAATGCAGGCTGTCTGCTTGTTGACGTAACTGTGATACGGCAGCGGTTGTACGTTCGGCAAATGGTGGTAACTTGATGCTATCGTCGGTCAACGTCATGTTGCTGGGGATGCGTGTAAATAATTGCAGATTCAAGCTGCTCTGCAACGACTTGATTTGCAGGCTGACAGCCGGTTGCGCGACATGCAGTAATGCGGCAGCGCGGCTCAGGTTCCCTTCTCTGGCGACGGTGACGAAGGCGTAAAGTTGGGTAATATCCATTTGATTAATTTTTCATCAGGGTGATCTAATTATCAGCCGTTCCATTTTTTTTTGCGTTACGCACGCGTATGGCGAGGAAGGGTTGCGTTTTTATACGCGTTACAAATCGATCATGCAGCGTTGGCCGCAGACGATTTCGAAAGGTGTGGAATTCACCATGCCGGTTGCAAAATAAATAGTATAAATAATTAAAAACAGAAAGAGACGCATGGAAACAGCAGGCAAGTACGACTACATCGTGATCGGCGCGGGGACCGCCGGCTGTGTGTTGGCGAATCGTTTGACACAGGACAGTTCGGTCAAGGTGCTGCTGATTGAAGCAGGTGCGAAAGACGATTACATCTGGATCCACATTCCTGTCGGCTACCTGTATTGCATCAATAATCCTCGCACCGACTGGATGTACCGGACTGAACCTGATGCCGGTTTGAATGGCCGTAGCCTGATCTATCCGCGCGGTAAAGTGCTGGGTGGAAGCTCATCGATCAACGGCATGATTTACATGCGCGGCCAGGCCCGTGATTATGACCAATGGGCGCAGCTGAGCGGCGATCCGGCATGGCGCTGGGAGCAGGTGCTGCCACTGTTTAAAAAGAGTGAAGATCACTACGGCGGCGCGAATGAATTCCACGGCGCAGGCGGCGAGTGGCGGGTTGAAAAACAGCGTTTGTCCTGGAAAATCCTGGATGCTTTTCGGGATGCTGCGGCTGAAGTCGGCATCCCCAAGGTTGACGACTTTAATCGCGGCGACAACGAAGGATCCGGTTATTTTGACGTCAACCAGAAACGCGGTATTCGCTGGAACGCAGCCAAGGCGTTTTTGCGTTCAGCCAGCGGCCGCGGCAACCTGACGATCATGACCGGTTGCCAGGTCAAGCGCCTGTTGCTGGAGCGCGGCGAGCAGGGGCTGGTATGTAAAGGAGTTGAGTTTTCCGGCGGCGGCAAGGAGTGGCATGCCGAGGCCAGCCGCGAAACCTTATTGAGTGCGGGCGCTGTAGGCTCTCCGCATATTTTGCAATTGTCCGGCATCGGTCCGGCGGCGCTATTGCAACAACATCAGATTCCGGTCATGCAGGATACGCCAGGTGTGGGCGAGAATCTGCAAGATCATTTGCAGATCAGGATGGCGTTCAAGGTGAGCGGCGTCAAGACCCTGAATACGATGAGTAACAACTGGTTTGGCAAAGCGAAAATCGGCATGGAGTATCTGCTGAGGCAGAGCGGCCCGATGTCGATGGCGCCTTCGCAACTGGGAGCGTTCGCCAAATCCGATGCGATGCAGGCGAGCGCCAATCTGGAATATCACGTGCAGCCTTTATCGCTGGAGAAATTCGGCGATCCTTTGCATGCGTTTCCAGCCTTCACCGCCAGCGTCTGTAATTTGCGCCCGACCTCGCGCGGCCATGTGCGGATTGGCTCTGGTGCGGCGGAGGGAGCGCCGAAAATCACGCTGAATTATCTGGATACCGAGGAAGACCGCAAGGTGGCGGCGGCTTCGCTGCTGCTGACCCGCAAGATCATCGCTGCGCCGGCGCTGCAAAAGTATGCGCCGGAAGAATTCAAGCCTGGCATGCAATACCGGACCGAAGAGGAATTGATCAAGGCCGCCGGCGAGATCGGCACCACGATTTTTCATCCGGTAGGGACCTGCAAGATGGGCCGTGGCGACGATCCGATGGCGGTGGTGGATAGCCAGCTGCGGGTGAAAGGCGTAGCCGGATTGCGCGTGGTTGACGCCTCCGTGATGCCGACTATCACTTCCGGCAACACCAATTCGCCGACCTTGATGATTGCAGAAATGGCAGCAAAATTCATAAAGGAAGGCCGCTGACAAGTAAAGAATAAGCAAAACCTGGCTTTTTGGCTCAAGTATTGATCAAACTATTTTTTCAGGCGTAGTTAATTTCTGTAAAGTTTTTGTATAGTATTTCTACGTATTGCTCCAGCACAGTGGCAACGGTAGTATCCATAAAAAAATATAAGGCTGATAAGGTGATTGCCATATCATCTTTGAGGTAGCGATATTCCGAACAAGTAATATCAATAGGAGACCAGATGACCGACATCATCTTGGAGACAAAAAACCTGACCAAGGAGTTCAGGGGGTTTACCGCCGTCAATGGCGTTAACCTGCAGGTCGAGCGCGGCCATATCCACGCACTGATCGGTCCAAACGGGGCAGGGAAGACGACTTGCTTCAATCTGCTGACTAAATTCCTGGTGCCGACTTCCGGCCAGATTCTGTTCAACGGCCGGGACATCACCACCGATGCGCCAGCCCAGATCGCCCGCCAGGGGATCATCCGTTCTTTCCAGATTTCTGCCGTTTTCCCGCATTTGAGCGTGATGGAGAACGTTCGCATAGGATTGCAGCGGACGCTGGGGACTTCTTACCATTTCTGGAAAAGCGGTAAGTCGCTGGCGCAATTGAACCAGCGTGCGATGGAATTGCTGGCGGAAGTCGACCTGACCGAGTTTGCCGATACCCTGACCGTCGATTTACCTTACGGCCGCAAGCGGGCGTTGGAGATTGCCACTACCCTGGGCATGGAGCCGGAACTGATGCTGCTGGATGAACCCACGCAAGGCATGGGGCACGAAGACGTCGATCGGGTCACGGCACTGATCAAGAAGGTATCGGTCGGCCGCACCATCCTGATGGTGGAACACAACATGAATGTGGTGTCAGGCATTTGCGACAAGATCAGCGTGCTGCAGCGCGGTGCGATGCTGGCGGAAGGCCGCTATGAAGAAGTCTCGAAGAACCCGTTGGTAATGGAAGCCTATATGGGCACCACTACCGAGGTACTGGCAGGAGCACATTGATGTCTGCAGTTGATTCCCCACCATCTCCATCTGTCGGCGCAGCCGCCCAAGGCACGGCTGCGCTCGATATCGAAAATCTGCAAGCCTGGTATGGCGAATCGCATATTTTGCACAATGTAAACCTGAGCGTGCACAAGGGCGAAGTGGTGACGCTGCTGGGCCGCAATGGCGCCGGCCGCACCACCACCATGCGCGCGATCATGGGCTTGACCGGCGCACGCAAGGGCTCGATCAGGATCGGCGGGGTCGAGACGATCGGGCTGCCGACCCACAAGATTGCCCATCGCGGCGTCGGTTATTGCCCTGAGGAGCGCGGCATATTCTCTTCCTTGTCGACGGAAGAAAACCTGTTGTTGCCACCGTCGCTGTCGACCACCGAAAAGGGCATGTCTGTCGACGAAATCTATGACATGTTTCCCAATCTGAAAGAACGCAGGAATAGCCAGGGCACGCGGCTGTCCGGCGGTGAACAGCAGATGCTGGCGGTTGCGCGCATCCTGCGCACCGGCGCACGCTTGTTGTTGCTGGATGAAATTTCCGAAGGCCTGGCGCCGGTCATTGTGCAAACGCTGGCGCGCATGATCACCACCTTGAAAGCCAAGGGCTACACGATAGTGATGGTGGAGCAGAACTTCCGTTTTGCCGCGCCTTTGGCGGATCGTTTTTATGTGATGGAGCACGGCCAGATCGTTGAGTCGTTTGCGTCCTCGCAGCTGGAAGAAAAGATGCCGGTATTGAATGCATTATTAGGTGTGTAGTTTTAGGCAGGAGAGTCTCGGCGATTGCGAGATGACGAGTCGTTCATAAAATGGAGAAGACAATGAATATCAAATTAAAGACTTTGGCAGTCGCGGTGAGTAGCGCCATCGCTCTCGGTTTTGCAGCGCCGGCGTCGGCGCAGATTTCCGGCGATGTCGTCAGGATCGGCTTCATCACCGACATGTCGAGCGTCTACTCCGACATCGACGGCCCTGGCGGCGCCGAGGCGATCAAGATGGCGATTGCCGATATGGGCGGCAGCATCAACGGCAAGAAAATCGAACTGGTCACGGCCGATCATCAGAATAAAGCCGACATCGCATCGAGCAAGGCGCGCGAATGGTTTGACCAGCAAGGACTGGACGTGCTGATCGGCGGCACCAACTCCGGTACTGCTTTGGCGATGGCAAAGATTGCTGCTGAAAAGAAGAAGCCGCTCTTTGAAATCGGCGCCGGCAGCACCCGTCTGACTAATGAAGAATGCACGCCTTACACTGTGCACTATGCTTACGATACCTACGCCTTGGCCAAAGGCACCGGCTCGGCCGTGGTGAATCATGGCGGCAAGACCTGGTATTTCGTGACCGCCGATTATGCGTTTGGCGCTTCGCTGGAAAAAGATACGGCCGCAGTGGTAAAAGCTGCCGGCGGCACCGTGTTGGGCGCGGTCAAGCATCCGCTGAACGCTTCCGATTTCTCTTCGTTCATGCTGCAGGCGCAATCGTCCAAGGCGCAGATCATCGGCCTGGCGAATGCCGGCGGCGATTTGATCAATGCGGTCAAGGCCGCCAATGAATTCGGTGTCACCAAGAACGCCAAGCTGGCTGGTTTGCTGGTGTTCATCAACGACATCCACTCGCTGACGCTGAAGCAGACTCAGGGCATGTACCTGACCGACAGCTGGTACTGGGATCAAAACGACGAGTCGCGCAAATGGGCCAAGCGTTATTTCGAAAAAATGAAAAAAGAACCGTCCAGTTTGCAAGCGGCCGATTATTCCGCAGCGATGCAATACCTGATGGCAGTCAAGGCGATCGGCACGGATGATGGCGACAAGGTCATGGCCCACCTGCGCACCAGCAAGTTCAACGATATGTTTACCAAGAACGCCTATCTGCGCGCGGACGGCCGGGTGGTGCATGACATGACGCTGTTTCAGGTCAAGGCGCCGGCTGACTCAAAATATCCTTGGGATTACCTGACCAAGATCCAGACCATTGCAGCCGAACAGGCTTTCACCGCCAAGGCCGAGAGCAAGTGCGGATTGTGGAAATGATAGAGCAGCTCGGCAGTAGCCGCGCTTGACCTGCAGTTGTGAGCCAAGCTTGAGAACCTGGGTTGTGTGCGGGTCCGAAGATATGCCTGGCGCGTCGTTTACCTGATCTCAACGTGATGCCGGCCTGCACATCCCTTATGCGATGTGCAGGCCGGTGCGCTGTTTGATATTTTGTTAGGCGCGCTGTTCGATAGTTATTCACTCGCCCGAGTGATTTTTTGATGACATTGCCATGGAAATATTCGGCATTCCCTTTCAAGCCTTGATGAGCCAGTTGTTGCTGGGACTCGTCAACGGTTCGTTTTACGCCATGCTGTCGCTCGGCCTGGCGGTGATTTTCGGCCTGCTCAACGTGATCAATTTCGCTCACGGCGCGCTGTACATGATGGGGGCATTCCTGGCCTGGATCGGCCTGACTTATTTCAATCTGAATTACTGGGAGATGCTGATTCTGGCGCCGCTGCTGGTGGGCTTGTTCGGCGTCGTCATCGAGAAGACCATGCTGCGCTGGCTGTACAAGCTGGATCATCTGTACGGCTTGCTGCTGACCTTCGGCATCACCTTGATGGTGGAGGGCATCTTCCGTTCGTTCTATGGCGTCTCCGGCCAGCCGTTTTCGGTTCCTGAGCTGTTGAGCGGCGCTACCGATCTCGGCTTCATGGTGCTGCCGAACTATCGCGCCTGGGTGGTGGCGGCATCGCTGACAGTGTGTTTCTCGACCTGGTTCGTGATTGAAAAGACCAAGCTCGGCGCCTATCTGCGCGCCGGTACCGAGAATCCGAAGCTGGTTGAGGCGTTCGGCGTCAACGTGCCACTGATGGTGACCCTGACTTACGGCTTCGGCGTCGCTTTGGCGGCCTTTGCCGGGGTGCTGGCGGCGCCGGTGATCCAGGTCTCGCCACTGATGGGCTCGAACCTGATTATCGTCGTATTCGCGGTTGTGGTGATCGGTGGCATGGGTTCCATCATGGGATCGATCATTACCGGTCTGGCACTGGGCGTAATTGAAGGACTGACCCGCGTGTTTTATCCGGAAGCGTCGGCTACGGTGGTGTTTATCGTGATGGCGATTGTGCTGATGATCCGGCCCGCAGGCCTGTTCGGTAAAGAGAAATGAGCGGAGCAACCATGAGCATGAATACTAAGAAGATCGGCTACGGCCTGTTGTTGGTGGCCTTGCTGGCAGCACCGTTCGGCATTTATCCGGTGTTTCTGATGAAGATCATCTGCTTCGCGCTGTTTGCCTGCGCCTTCAATCTGTTGATCGGCTTTACCGGTTTGTTGTCGTTTGGACATGCTGCGTTTTTTGGCGGCGCCGGTTACATTGCCGGTTATGCCTTGAAGACCCTGGGCTTGCCGACGGAAATCGGGCTGATTGCCGGAACTGCCGCAGGTGCCTTGATCGGCCTGGTGATGGGCAGTCTGGCGATCCGCCGCCAGGGGATTTATTTTACGATGATCACCTTGGCGCTGGCGCAGATGCTGTATTTCGTTTGTCTGCAGATGCCGTTCACCGGTGGCGAGGATGGCTTGCAAGGCGTACCGCGCGGGCATTTGCTGGGCTTCATCGATCTCGGCAATGATTTGAATTTGTACTATGTGGTGCTGGCGATTGCCGTGGCCGGCTTTGCGCTGATCGTGCGTACCGTGAATTCTCCCTTCGGCCAGGTACTCAAAGCCATCAAGGAAAATGAACCGCGCGCCATCTCGCTGGGCTACGACGTCAATCGCTACAAGCTGCTGGCCTTTGTGCTGTCGGCGGCGTTGTCGGGCCTGGCCGGCTCCACCAAGACGCTGGTACTGGGCTTTGAAACGCTGACCGATGTGCATTGGACCATGTCCGGGCTGGTGGTGCTGATGACGCTGGTGGGTGGCTTGGGCACTATCGTCGGGCCGATTGTCGGTGCCTTGATCATCATCATGCTGGAAAACAAGCTGGGCGATATCGGCAACTGGCTCGCATCCGTTACCCACATCGACTGGTTTAGCGGGCTGGGCGAATCGGTGACCATCGTGACCGGCTTCATTTTCATCGTTTGCGTGCTGGCGTTCCGGCGCGGAATTGTCGGCGAGATTTCTGCTTTGGTGAATAAGCGGTCTTCTGAAAGTAGATGATGTAATCCTGACCGCTTGTTGAGAAGCCCGTACGCAGCTTGGCTGGTACGGGCTTTTTTGTTTCTCTTCTTTTTTCGTGCTTAAATAATAGGCAGGCACGTCGAGTGGGCTTGACGTCTGTTGCTTATCTGAACTTTGCCGTCCTATCCAGCCAATCGAATTACTTGGATAGCTATGACTAAATAACATAGCTATTCGCCATGTCTACTCAGGCTCAGGCACGTAAAATTGCATGTCTTCAATATCCCTCAATCCTTTGTTTACCCACCATGCCTGAGTTATTTCCCGATTTTCTTATTTTGGCCATTGCCAGTTTCGTTGCAGGTTTGATTGATGCCGTGGTTGGGGGAGGGGGCTTGATCCAGATTCCAGCCCTGTTCGCGATGCTGCCGAATGCCGCGCCGGCCACCATCTTCGGGACCAATAAACTGGCCGGGATATTCGGCACCAGCGCTGCGGCCATCAATTTTGCCAAGCGGGTCAAGCTGGCGTGGAGCGCGGCATTGCCCGCTGCGGGAGCGGCATTTCTGCTTTCCTTCCTCGGTGCTTATGTCGTTACCCATATACCGACCGAGGCGATTCGTAAATCTCTGCCTTTCATTTTGCTGGCTGTCGCCATATATACGGTGAAGAAGAAGGATTTCGGCAGCATCCATGCCCCCTTGCATACCGGATCGAAAGAGAAATTGCTGGCGGTATTGATTGGTGGTGGCATCGGGTTTTATGACGGTGTTTTTGGCCCTGGTACTGGTAGCTTCCTGATTTTCCTGTTTGTGCGGTTTTTCGGCTTCGATTTCCTGGCCGCTTCAGCAGTATCCAAGGTTATTAACGTCGCGACCAATTTGGCTGCCTTGCTATGGTTTGGATATAGCGGACATATCATCTGGCAGCTTGGATTGATAATGGCTATCTGTAATGTCGGCGGGTCGTTGCTCGGTACACGGCTGGCGCTCAAACATGGCAGCGGTTTTGTGCGGAAACTGTTTTTGCTGGTGGTATCGGCATTGATCTTGAAAACTGGTTACGATGCCTTCCTTAAATAGATACTAGATACGGAAGTTGCTTATGACAGCGGCGATTGTTTCACGTGAAACAATCGCCGCTGTTGTTTTTACGTTTTCAAAAATCCGATATTGCAATGTTTCACGTGAAACATCTGTTGTTGTGTGGCGAACTGCACCACACCAGAAGTGTAGGTGAAGGCTGCATGCTTTATAATCACGCCTCTGCTCACTGTTTTTCATCGTCTCTAAGAGGCGCACTATGCTTTTTCCTACACATTTTGATGTAATCGTCGTCGGCGGCGGTCATGCCGGCACCGAAGCCGCGCTGGCGTCCGCTCGCATGGGCCAAAAGACTTTATTGTTGACCCATAATATCGAGACCCTGGGCCAGATGTCGTGCAATCCTTCAATTGGCGGGATAGGCAAGGGTCACCTGGTAAAAGAGGTCGACGCCATGGGTGGCGCGATGGCAATCGCCACCGATGAAGCCGGTATCCAGTTTCGTATCCTGAATTCCTCAAAAGGACCGGCGGTACGCGCAACCCGCGCGCAAGCCGACCGCATCTTATATAAGCAAGCAATCCGCTTCCGCCTGGAAAACCAGGAAAATCTTTGGCTGTTCCAGCAAGCCGTGGATGATCTGCTGGTAGAGGGCGATCGCGTGGTCGGCGCCGTGACGCATGTCGGCATCCAATTCCGTAGCAGGGCAGTGGTGTTGACCGCGGGTACTTTCCTGGATGGGAAGATCCACGTCGGTCTCAACAACTATTCCGCTGGCCGTGCCGGTGACCCACCGGCGATTTCCCTGTCGGCGCGACTGAAAGAATTGAAGTTGCCGCAAGGCCGCCTGAAGACGGGCACGCCGCCGCGTATCGACGGCCGCACCATCGATTTTTCCGTGATGCAGGAACAGCCGGGCGATCTCGATCCGGTGCCGGTATTTTCCGTGATGGGCAATACCGCGATGCATCCGGCGCAATTGCCATGCTGGATTACCCATACCAACCAGCAAACGCATGACATCATTCGTGCCGGCCTGGATCGCAGCCCGATGTATACCGGCGTGATAGAGGGAGTAGGGCCGCGCTACTGTCCATCAATCGAGGACAAGATCCACCGCTTTGCTGGCAAGGATTCGCACCAGATATTCCTGGAGCCGGAAGGATTGACCACTAACGAGTTTTATCCAAATGGTATTTCGACAAGCTTGCCATTCGACGTACAGCTGGCTCTGGTGCATTCGATGCGCGGTTTGGAGAATGCCCACATCCTGCGCCCCGGCTACGCCATCGAATACGACTATTTCGATCCACGCGGTTTGAAGGCTTCGCTGGAAACCAAATTGATCCAAGGTTTGTACTTTGCGGGCCAGATCAATGGCACCACAGGTTATGAAGAGGCCGCTGCCCAGGGCATGCTGGCCGGTTTGAACGCCGCACTGCAAACACAGGAACGCGATGCCTGGACTCCGCGGCGCGACGAAGCTTACCTTGGGGTACTGGTCGACGACCTGATTACCCAAGGCGTGCAAGAACCTTACCGCATGTTCACCAGCCGCGCCGAGTATCGCCTCAGCCTGCGCGAAGACAACGCCGACTTGCGCCTGACCGAGATTGGCCGCCAGCTTGGTTGTGTCGGCGATGCGCAATGGGCGCAGTTCGAGAAAAAACGCGAAGCAGTAGCACTCGAGATGGAGCGCCTGCGTTCAACCTGGGTGAATCCACGTATCGTGGCAGAAGCGGAAGCCGAGCGTTTGCTCGGCAAGGCCATCGAGCGCGAATATGCCTTGGCGGATTTGCTGCGCCGGCCGAATGTTACTTATGATCAACTGATGACGCTCAAGGGCATCGATGGCCAGGATCTGGGCGGTCCGGGCGTGCAGGACGACACGGTCAAGGAGCAAGTCGAGATCCAGGTTAAATACGCCGGTTACATCGACCGCCAGGCGAAGGAAGTCGAGCGTCATGAACACAATGAACACCTGAAGCTGCCTGCCGATCTGGATTACATGGATGTGCAAGCCCTGTCGATCGAAGTGCGCCAAAAGCTGAATCAGCACCGGCCAGAAACGTTCGGCCAGGCGTCGCGGATTTCCGGCGTTACGCCGGCGGCGTTGTCGCTGTTGCTGGTACACCTGAAAAAGGGTGGCATGAAGCGTCTGGATGCGGACGATCAAGCTGCCTGATTACCGCATTGTTTAATTGCATAATTGTTTAATGATCAACTACCATCAAGGTAATTGCCGGGATAATCGAGGAGTGGCACCATGAGTTCAACGCAGACCGCGCCGGCGGCACAACAAGCGCTGGAAGCGAGCCTGCAGCAAGGTGCGCAAGCATTGGGAATTGTTCTGGATCAGCAACAGCAGCAGCAATTGCTGGCTTATCTGGCATTGTTGGCGAAGTGGAATCGGACCTATAACCTGACCTCGATCCGCGAACCGGCGCAGATGATGACCCACCATTTGCTGGACTCTCTGGCGGTGGTGCCGGCCTTTGCGGCTGCGGAGCATGTGCTGGATGTCGGCTCCGGCGGCGGCCTGCCAGGGGTGATCCTGGCGATCTGGGCCGGCAAGGCCAAGCCGGCGATGCGGGTGTCGATGATCGATACGGTGCACAAGAAAACGGCATTTCTGACACAGGTCAAAGCCGAGCTCGGTCTTGGCAACGTCAGTATTCATACCGCAAGAGTAGAGCAGTTGCAGGTAGCGCAAAAATTCGATGTGATCACTTCCAGGGCATTTGCCGAGCTGGCGGATTTTATTAACTGGTCGGCGCATTTGTTGGCGGATAATGGGCAATTCATTGCGCTCAAAGGCATACAGCCGGACGAAGAAATCGCCCGGCTGCCAGCCGGTTGGCAGGTAACGGAAGTGCGGCCGTTGAAGGTGCCGGGAATGGATGCGGAGCGCCACCTGATTTTTATCAAACGCAGTGCAGGGTAGAGCAAGCAGCAGTAGCAAGCAACGGTAAGATAGCCGGACCATTCTCAGCCTGATCCATCACAGGAGTAAATTCATCATGAGCGCCTTGTTTCACACCCTCGGCATTACAGATGTCTGGCAATTGGTCGTTGCGACCATGGTGTTCCTGATGCTGCCGGGTGCGGGTACTTTTTGCATCCTGACCAGCGCCGGCCGGCACGGCGTGCGCGGCGGCTATGCTTCGCTGTTCGGCGTCATGACGGGCGATGCGGTGCTGATGTTTTTGGCGGCGATAGGCGTAGCTGCCTTGCTGACCGCGAATCCTCTGGTGTTCAAGGGCGTGCAGTATCTGGGCGCGGCCTATCTGGCCTACCTCGGCTGCAAGTTGTTATTTGCCAGGAAGGGTGGCGACGCCAGTGCCGCCGTCGGCTTTGCCGGCGCCGGTAATTTTTCCCGCGGCTTCCTGGTGACCTTGATCAATCCCAAGGCGATCGTGTTTTACATGGCGTTTTTTCCGCTGTTCATCGATCCGGTGACGCAGCGCGGCAGCCTCACATTCCTGAGCATGGCTGCAATCATCTCCAGTTGCACACTGTTTTACGGTAGTCTGCTGGTACTGCTCGGTAACACTGCTGCCAAACGCCTGGGACACAATCGTCGTATCGCCGCATTCGCCTCCAAAGCCGCAGGAATTTTCCTGATCGGCTTTGGCATCAAATTAACGACTAACTAAATTACGACCTTTATACCAATACATGGCAAAAATATTTTGTGTCGCCAATCAAAAGGGCGGGGTCGGCAAAACCACCACCGCCGTCAATCTGGCCGCTGGCCTGGCGCAACTGAATCAACGCGTCCTGCTGGCCGATCTCGATCCACAGGGCAATGCAACCATGGGTGCGGGGATCAACAAAGGCACGCTGACAGCTTCGATCTATGAAGTGCTGCTGGGAATGTCGGATATCCAATCGGTGCGCAAAACTTCAGAGACGGGCCGTTTTGACGTGCTGCCGGCAAATCGCGAACTGGCCGGCGCTGAAGTGGAAATGGTCGAACTGGAAAATCGCGAGAAGCGTTTGAAAGATGCGTTCATCAGCGTTGCCGACGACTACGATTTCATCCTGATCGACTGTCCGCCTGCGCTCTCGATGCTGACCCTGAACGGCTTGTGCGCAGCGAATGGGGTAATCATCCCGATGCAGTGCGAATACTATGCGCTGGAAGGCTTGTCGGACCTGGTCAACACCATCAAGAAGGTGCACGCCAATCTGAATCCCGACCTGAAGATTATCGGTTTGCTGCGCGTGATGTTCGATCCGCGCATGACCTTGTCGCAGCAGGTGTCGGAGGAGTTGGAAAAGCACTTTGGCGACAAAGTGTTCAAGACGGTCATTCCGCGCAATGTGCGTCTGGCGGAAGCACCTTCGTATGGCATGCCGGGGGTCACTTTTGACGCCGCGTCCAAGGGCGCGCAGGCATATATCGCCTTTGGCGCCGAGATGGTGGAACGCATCAAGACAATGTAATGCACAGCTTACTCACAAGCTTATCCACAAGCTTATACGCAACTCATTAACAGCTTATTAATACGGTTATGAACAGAGCTATGAACAGGGTATAAACAGGGTTATCAACAAGGTTATCCACAGCTCGTTGTAATGTAATCAGTAATCTACGGTAGGAAAAGATGGTCACGAAAAAATCAAAAGGACTGGGCCGCGGCCTGGAGGCTCTGCTGGGCGGCTCCACTGATATCACCGAAGCCGTGCCGACCATTGCCGGCGCGCCATCGGTATTGGCGGTCACCGTCATGCAGGCTGGTAAATACCAGCCGCGTACGCGCATGGATGAGGGCGCCTTGGCCGAACTGGCGGCGTCGATCAAAGAGCAGGGCCTGCTGCAGCCGATCCTGGTGCGGCCGATCGCCCTGCACAACGGCTCCCAGCATTATGAAATCATTGCCGGCGAGCGGCGTTTCCGTGCAGCTCAGCTGGCCGGCCTGATCGAGGTGCCGGTGCTGGTCAAGGATGTCGACGACCAGACCACGGCGGCGATGGCGCTGATCGAAAACATGCAGCGCGAAGACCTGAATCCGCTGGAAGAAGCGCAGGGTATTCATCGCCTGATCACCGATTTCAGTTTTACCCACGAGCAGGCAGCGGTATCGGTGGGGCGTTCGCGCAGTGCGGTCTCGAATCTGTTGCGTCTGCTGAACCTGGCCAAGCCGGTGCAAACCATGCTGATGGCGGGCGATATCGACATGGGCCATGCACGGGCGCTGCTGGCGGTGGACGCGGCGACCCAGATCACGCTGGCCAACCAGGTAGTGGCCAAACGGATGTCGGTGCGCGATACCGAAAAGCTCGTGGTGCGCACCACCACCGAAGCCGATGCAGCCAGCCGGCCTGCCAAAACCAGGGAAAAGTCGCGCGATATCGCCCGGCTGGAAGAGGAGTTGTCGGATTTGCTGGCGACTCAGGTAACAATCAAGACCGCGGCCAAGAATCGCGGTCAGCTGATAATCGACTTTTCCGATCTGGATACGCTGGACGGTCTGATTGCTCGCCTCAAAGGCGCAGAGTAAAAAATGCGGAAACGCAAAACGGGAAAAATAGGGTGGTCTCACAATATTGGTGCGCGGATCATAATCGAATTGACTGCCGATGCGATTGTGCGGTCCGCAAGGCCGACCTTTTAAAGCAAGTCCAGGTGTTGCATAAGCTTATGATTCGGCAGCAAAAGTTTGACGAAAGCCGCGGCCAGCCTTTATAATCCTCGGGCTTCTAAAACAGCCGTAGACTAGGATGAGCTGCATGGAATTAGCAGCGCTGCATCAACCACGTTGCAACCGCTTTCTGTTCGGCGAGTAGCTTTCGCACAATATTGGGTCAGTATGCTGCGCATCGTGCTTATGCAATTTATTACTACGGTCGTGCTGGCAGTTGCGGCAGGTTTACTAGCCGGCGTATCCGGATTTTGTTCCGCGCTTCTAGGTGGTGTGTGCTGCGCGGTTCCCAATGGACTGTTTGCTCTCCGTCTTTACATCAGCGCGCGCAAACCAGGCGGCGCCAATCCGATGTCTTTTTTCATCGGCGAGTTTGTCAAAATTGCTACAACGATTGCGCTGGTTGGCGCGGTCGTATGGTTGTATCACGATTTGAATTGGCCGGCATTTATCGTCAGCTTCATTGTGGTACTCAAAAGTTACATAATTTTACTTTTTAGACATCGATCATGACTGTAGCTCCAAGCGAAGCACTAACCCCCTCAGAATATATCCAACATCACCTTGGACATTTTTCAACTGCGCATCAAAGCAAGATAGTCGATTTTTCGATTATCAATATGGACACGATTTTCTGGTCTGTATTTGCCGGCGCGCTCGGCTGCCTGCTGATGTATCTCGCCGCGCGTAAAGCGACCGCGGGCGTGCCAGGGCGCTTCCAGGCATTCGTCGAAATGGTGGTCGAGATGGTCGACGATCAGGCCAAGGGCATCGTCCACGGCGATCGCAGCTTCATCGCACCGCTGGCGCTGACGGTATTCATCTGGGTTGCCCTGATGAACTCGCTCGACTTCCTGCCGGTTGACATGTTCTCCACCCTTTTCAAATGGGTCGGTCTGGATGGCGTCATTTCCCATCACCGCGTAGTACCGACCGCCGACCTGAACGGCACCATGGGCATTGCTCTGGGCGTATTGGTATTGATGTTGTACTACAGCTTCAAGATCAAGGGCATCGGCGGTTTCCTGCACGAACTGGTCGCAGCGCCTTTCGGCATCTGGCTCGCTCCGGCCAACCTGTTATTGAACGTGATTGAATTTGCTGCAAAAACCGTATCGCTGGCGATGCGACTGTTCGGCAACATGTATGCCGGCGAACTGTTGTTCCTGTTGATCGCATTGCTCGGCTCGACCGCTACCGCCTTCGGTTTCGTCGGCCACGTGATTGCCGGTTCGATCTGGGCGATCTTCCATATCCTGATCGTGTTGTTGCAAGCGTTTATTTTCATGATGCTGACTCTGGTGTACATCGGCCAGGCACATGAGGCTCACTAAAGAGCGCCGGTTTGGAATTCGTAGTTTTAGTTTTAGATCTGTTTTTTGTATTAATTTTCTGTATTAATTTTTGTATTCACTTAACTTTGAAGGAATTGTCATGACTGATCTGTCTTTTGTTGCTTTGGCTTGTGGTTTGATCATCGGTTTGGGCGCTATCGGTGCTTGTATCGGTATCGCCATCATGGGCGGTAAGTACCTCGAAGCATCGGCACGTCAACCAGAACTGATGAACACCCTGCAAACCAAGATGTTCCTGCTGGCCGGTCTGATCGACGCTGCGTTCCTGATCGGTGTTGGTATCGCTATGTTGTTCGCATTCGCAAATCCGTTCATCGCTAAGTAATTTAATCGAGCGTAACCGAATCGGCTGAAAGCATTTCAGCCCACGTTATTCTGAGAAGGAAATTACTGTGAACTTAAATGCAACATTGTTTGCGCAGTTCCTGGTCTTCTTTATCCTCGCCGGCTTCACGATGAAATTCATCTGGCCGCCGCTGATAAAAGCGCTCGATGAGCGCGCCAAGAAGATCGCGGACGGCCTGGCAGCCGCTGATCGCGGCAAGGCAGATCTGGCAGCCGCTGAGAAGCGTGCTTCGGCAGAACTGGCAACCGCGCGCGACGAAGGTCAAAAGCGCATTGGCGAAGCTGAAAAGCGCGGCCAGTCGATCGTCGACGAAGCCAAGAAAACGGCTGCCGAAGAAGCTGCCCGCATCATCGCTAATGCTAAAGCCGAAGCGGAACAGCAAATGACTAAGGCACGCGAAGCTCTGCGCGGTGAAGTTGCGACCCTTGCAGTCAAAGGCGCCGAACAGATCCTCAAGCGCGAAGTCGATACTGCGGCACATGCCGATTTGCTGAACCAACTGAAGACAGAGCTGTAATCATGGCTGAACTTGCAACGATTGCTCGTCCTTATGCAGAAGCATTGTTCCGTGTAGCCAAGTCGCAAGACCTGGCTGCGTGGGCGAATCTGGTTGTCGAGATGGGCCAGGTAGCGGCCAATTCCGATGTCAAGGCGCTGGCGCACAATCCTGCCCTTACGCATCAGCAAATCGCCGATACGTTCCTGGCGCTGTTGAAATCGCCGCAAGCAGCCACCGCCGAAGTCAAGAACTTCGTCGCGACGCTGGTTGATAACGGCCGTTTGATCGCACTGCCGGAAATCGCCGAGCAATTTCAAGTGCTGAAGAACGCACAAGAAGGCGCTGCGGATGTCGAGATCACCAGCGCTTTTGAAATGACCGAAGCGCAAGTGAAAGATTTGACCGCCACGCTGGAAAAGAAGTTCGGCCGCAAGCTGAACCCATCGGTAACTGTGGATAACTCGCTGATCGGCGGCGTACGCGTAGTAGTCGGCGATGAAGTGCTCGACACATCGGTGCGCGCCAAGCTGCAAGAACTGCATGCTGCCCTGGCTGCGTGATTATCGATTGGCTTTGACCTTTGCGTATTTGCGTAACTGAGCAACGAGAAAAATTTTAGGAGTTAATATGCAACTCAACGCGTCTGAAATCAGCGAACTGATCAAGAGCCGGATTCAAGGCCTTGGCGATACTGCTGAAATTCGCAATCAAGGCACGGTTATCTCCGTGTCCGACGGTATCTGCCGTATCCATGGTCTGTCTGACGTGATGCAAGGCGAGATGCTGGAATTCCCAGGCAACACATTCGGCCTCGCGCTGAATCTCGAGCGCGACTCTGTCGGCGCCGTTATTCTGGGTGACTTCGAACACATTTCCGAAGGCGATACAGTTAAATGTACCGGCCGTATCCTGGAAGTGCCTATCGGTCCGGAACTGCGCGGCCGTGTAGTGAACGCACTGGGCCAGCCTATCGATGGCAAGGGCCCGATCAACGCCAAGCTGACAGCGCCGATTGAAAAAATCGCGCCAGGCGTTATTGCCCGTCAATCCGTTTCGCAACCTCTGCAAACCGGTATCAAGTCGATCGACTCGATGGTACCGATCGGCCGCGGCCAGCGCGAACTGATCATCGGCGACCGTCAAACCGGTAAGACTGCCGTGGCGATCGATGCGATCATCAATCAAAAGGGCCAGGACGTGACATGTATCTATGTCGCTATCGGTCAAAAGGCATCGTCGATCAAGAACATCGTGCGCTCGCTGGAAGCGCACGGCGCCATGGAATACACCATCGTTGTTGCTGCATCGGCTTCCGAGTCGGCTGCGATGCAATACGTGTCGGCCTACTCCGGCTGCGCAATGGGCGAATTCTTCCGTGACCGCGGTCAAGACGCACTGATCGTGTATGACGATCTGTCCAAGCAAGCTGTCGCATACCGTCAGGTATCGCTGCTGCTGCGCCGTCCGCCAGGCCGTGAAGCTTATCCCGGCGACGTGTTCTACCTGCACAGCCGTTTGCTGGAACGCGCAGCACGCGTGAACGAAAAGTATGTCGAAGATTTCACCAAGGGTGAAGTCAAGGGCAAGACTGGTTCATTGACTGCTTTGCCGATCATCGAAACCCAGGCTGGCGACGTTTCCGCTTTCGTTCCGACCAACGTGATTTCGATTACCGACGGTCAGATCTTCCTGGAAACTTCGTTGTTCAACGCCGGTATTCGTCCTGCGATCAACGCTGGTATCTCGGTGTCGCGCGTTGGTGGCGCTGCTCAGACCAAGGTTATCAAGAACCTGTCCGGCGGTATCCGTACCGACCTGGCGCAGTATCGCGAATTGGCTGCGTTTGCGCAGTTTGCATCCGACCTCGACGAAGCGACCCGCAAGCAGCTGGACCGCGGCGCACGCGTGACCGAGCTGTTGAAGCAGGCGCAATACTCGCCGTTGTCGATCTCGCTGATGGCTGTGACTTTGTTCGCGGTCAACAAGGGCTTCCTGGATAGCATCGAGATCAAGCAAGTGCTGCCGTTCGAAAGCGGTCTGCATAACTTCATGAAAACCAGCCACGCGCCTCTGCTGCAAAAGATCGAAGAAACCAAGCAACTCGACAAAGATGCTGAAGCTGCATTGTCTGCTGCAGTTGCTGATTTCAAAAAATCGTTCGTGGCTTAATTTAACTGGAGCACGGAATGGCTACAGGTAAAGAGATACGCGGCAAGATCAAGAGCGTAGAGAATACGAAGAAGATCACCAAGGCGATGGAAATGGTCGCTGCATCCAAAATGCGCAAGGCGCAGGACCGGATGCATGCGGCACGTCCCTACAGTGACAAGATTCGTAATATCGCTTCTAACTTGTCGCAAGCCAATCCAGAGTACACGCATCCGTTCATGGTGACGCAGGACAACTCCAAGAACGTTGGTTTCATCGTTGTGACGACCGACAAAGGTCTGTGCGGCGGCATGAACACCAACTCCTTGCGTTTGCTGACCACGAAACTGCGTGAGCTGGAAGGACAAGGCAACAAGGTTCAGGCAGTAGCGATCGGCAACAAGGGTCTGGGTTTTCTGCACCGGATCGGCGCCAAGGTCGTTGCGCATGCCGTGCAACTGGGCGATACGCCGCATCTGGACAAGCTGATCGGACCAGTCAAAGTACTGCTCGACGCTTATCAGGAAGGTCGCCTGGACGCGGTTTATCTGGTGTACACCAAGTTCATCAACACGATGAAGCAAGAGCCGATGCTGCAGCAGTTGCTGCCGTTGTCGAGCGATCGTCTTGAGGCTGATAAAACTGGCGCCCATCAATGGGACTACATTTATGAGCCGGATGTGCAAAGCGTCATCGATGAATTGCTGGTGCGTTACGTGGAAGCGCTGATTTATCAGGCTGTCGCTGAAAACATGGCGTCCGAGCAATCGGCGCGGATGGTGGCGATGAAGTCGGCTAGCGACAACGCGGGTAACGTGATTGGCGAACTGAAACTGGTATACAACAAGACGCGTCAAGCTGCGATCACGAAGGAATTGTCTGAGATCGTTGCGGGTGCAGCTGCGGTTTAAAAGCTATTGCGGGAAAGAGTTTAAGAGGCGCCAAGCTTAACCTTGCGATGAATTACTCTCTCCCCAACAGACTAAAACAGAATTGTCTAGCGCGCACCGCGCTTAACAGAAGTCTAATTTTTATATATTGAAGGAACGAAAATGGCTGATGGCAAAATCGTTCAGTGTATCGGCGCTGTGGTGGACGTTGAGTTTCCACGTGACGCGATGCCTAAGATTTACGATGCCTTGAAGATGGATGGCTCGGAACTGACGCTGGAAGTACAACAACAGCTGGGCGACGGCGTAGTCCGTACCATTGCGCTGGGTACATCCGACGGTTTGCGCCGCGGCATGACAATCAAGAACACAGGCCAGCCTATCATGGTGCCGACCGGTAAAGCAACACTGGGCCGTATCATGGACGTGCTGGGCAACCCGATCGACGAATGCGGTCCGGTAAGCCACGAAACCACTGCTTCGATCCACCGCAAAGCTCCTGCATACGACGAACTGTCGCCATCGCAGGAATTGCTGGAAACCGGCATCAAGGTTATCGACCTGGTTTGCCCGTTCGCCAAGGGCGGTAAAGTTGGTCTGTTCGGTGGTGCGGGTGTGGGCAAGACCGTGAACATGATGGAACTGATCAACAACATCGCCAAGGCGCACAGCGGCTTGTCCGTGTTTGCCGGTGTTGGTGAGCGTACTCGTGAAGGTAACGACTTCTATCACGAAATGGCTGACGCTAAAGTGGTTGATCTGGAACATCCGGAAAAATCCAAAGTGGCGATGGTCTACGGTCAGATGAATGAACCGCCAGGTAACCGTCTGCGCGTTGCGCTGACCGGCCTGACGATCGCCGAAGGCTTTCGTGACGAAGGTAAAGACGTGCTGTTCTTCGTCGATAACATCTACCGTTACACACTGGCCGGTACCGAAGTATCGGCGCTGCTGGGCCGTATGCCTTCCGCCGTAGGTTACCAGCCTACGCTGGCTTCGGAAATGGGCCAGTTGCAAGAACGTATTACATCGACAAAAACCGGTTCGATCACATCGATCCAGGCCGTCTACGTTCCTGCGGATGACTTGACCGACCCGTCGCCTGCAACTACGTTTGCTCACTTGGATTCCACCGTTGTGCTGTCGCGTGATATCGCCTCGCTGGGTATCTACCCTGCGGTTGATCCGCTCGATTCGACTTCGCGTCAGCTGGATCCGCAAGTGGTTGGCCAAGAGCACTACGAAACCGCCCGCGCTGTGCAAGGTATCTTGCAACGCTACAAGGAATTGCGCGACATTATCGCGATTCTGGGTATGGACGAACTGGCTCCTGAAGACAAGTTGCTGGTGGCGCGTGCACGTAAGATGCAGCGTTTCCTGTCGCAGCCTTTCCACGTTGCTGAAGTGTTTACCGGTTCGCCAGGTAAATACGTTTCGCTGAAGGATACGATCAAGGGCTTCAAGATGATCGCCAGCGGCGAACTCGATCACCTGCCGGAACAAGCGTTCTACATGGTCGGCACGATCGAAGAAGCAATCGAAAAGGCCAAGAAGATCGGCTAATTGACAAGCGCTGCAGCTGAGCTGGGCGTGGCGGGGGAGTGACTGGCAGCGCAGCTGCCGGTTGCCTTTGCCATACAACTGGCCGGCGATGGCGCTACTCGGTAGTTGATTTAATGGACAACAAAGGGTTTAAGATGGCACACACTATTCACGTAGACGTTGTTTCCGCGGAAGAGCTGATCTTCTCCGGTGAAGCCGAATTCGTCGCGTTGCCGGGTGAGTCGGGCGAGCTGGGGATTTATCCTCGTCATACCCCGCTGATCACGCGCATCAAGCCGGGTGCTGTACGGATCAAGGTGGCAGGTCAGGCGCAGGACGAGTTTGTATTCGTTGCCGGTGGTCTGCTGGAAGTGCAGCCGAATAACGTGACTGTCCTGGCCGACACCGCAATCCGCGGCGCCGATCTGGACGAAGCGAAGGCAAGCGAAGCCAAGCGTCGCGCGGAAGAAGCGCTGAGCAATAAGGAATCCATGATCGATTACGCAAAAGCACAGGCCGAATTGTCGGCAGCTATTGCGCAATTGGCAGCGATTGCGAAGTTGCGTCAAAAAGGGCGTTGATTTTGTAATTCGCCTGCATTTCGGATGGCAACAAGAAAAAGCAGCTTCGGCTGCTTTTTTGTTGCCTGGACGGTTTGTCTTCAACAGTTGTTATCGCGTTTCTGACATAGCCAGCCGCGCAGAACCTCAACCGCAACGCGCGGGCAAAAAGAGCTGCCCACCCTGCGTGCTAAGATGTATCAGGCCGTGAGCATCAAGGGCTATACAAGGAGAAGACATATGAAAATCCGGTTGCTGCATTTCCTGGCCATCGCTCTGCTGGCAATCGGCTTGTGCGCCTGCGAGAAGCCGGCCAATACGCCACCCGCTCCGAAAATCTACCGGGTCGGCATGAACGCCGCATTTGCGCCGTTTGGCTCGGTCGACACCAGCGGCAAGATTGTCGGTTTCGATGTCGATATCATGCAGGCAGTGGCAGACCAAGCGGGAATCAAGATCGTTTGGGTGAATACGCCGTGGGAAGGTATTTTTTCCACCCTGGCCAATGCGGATATCGACATCATTACCTCCGGCGTCACGATTACCGATGAGCGCAAGCAAAGCATGATCTTCTCCGATCCGTATTTCGAGGCCAGGCAAGTTATCCTGGTGTCGCCCGGCAAGAACATCAGCAGCCCGGATGACCTGAAACAGGCGCATCGGGTCGGCGTGACTGCCGGCACCAGCGCCGACACCATCATGCAAAAAATGCTGGGTAAAAACAGCAACGCCCTGGTGCGTTTTGAAAGCCTGCCGTTGTTATTGAAGGAGGTCGACAACGGTGGCGTGGATGCAGCCGTGGGCGACAATGGCGCGGTGGCGAATCACCTGAAGTTCAACCAGGACAAAGGCTTCAAACTGATCGAAAGCGACAAGTTTGAAAAAGAATATTACGGCATAGCCTTGCGCCCGGCCGACACGGCCTTGATGGCCAAGATCAATAGCGCGCTGAAAGCCTTGCGCGAGAATGGCAGCTACGACAGGATTTACGCCAGCTACTTCGCCAGGTAATTGGCGCGTTGTGTTGCGGGGCTGAGCAGCCTGTCCTGAGCTTGCAGGCAGGAAATCAGGTTCTCGCGGTAAGATCATGCAAAGCGCTTCAAGCAAGATTCCATTTACGCCGACAAGTCCATCATCGAACTCATGCCAAAACTATCCGCTCCCGTCCCCAACCCCGCCAATCCGATCATCGCGATCGTCGGCCTGTCGTCCAAGCCGGACCGGCCGAGCTACGGCGTGGCCCGTTACATGCAGGAGCGCGGTTATCGGATTATCCCGGTCAATCCGATGCATGTAGGCGCTCACATCCTCGGAGAGCATTGCTACGCCAATCTGTACGATGCGGCGAAAGCGCTGGCAGCGGACAAGCAGAAAATCGACATCGTCGATTGCTTTCGCAAAGCAGAGGACATTCCACCTATCGTGGGCGAAGCGATCATGATTGATGCACGCTGCATCTGGATGCAGCTTGGCATCGTCAATGAGCCTGCTGCGGCAAAAGCGCGCGCCAACGGCATCCAGGTCGAGATGGATAGCTGCATCAAGATCGAGCATGCGCTGGGCAATCTGCATGGCATTCTATAAGCTGGCAGCATAGCCGGCGCAATGCCGCCCGCGGGTAGCCGCGTTATCGGAGATAGTAATGAAAGTATGCAAGCAGTTCCGCGCCGGCAAGCAGACCAAGATCAAGGATGCCGATGCCGCGCAGAAGCCGCTTTCCAGCGGAGACAAAATCAAGGACAAGGAACTGGTGACCGAGCTGGCGACGCAGATTGCGGCGCAACAGGAGATGTTGTTCGCCGGCCGGAGTCACAAAGTATTGGTAGTGTTGCAAGGCATCGATACCAGCGGCAAGGACGGCACGGTAAAAGAGGTGTTTAGCGTCATCAACCCGCAAGGCGTCCATATCGCCAATTTCAAGGCCCCTAGCGATATCGAGCGCGCCCACGACTATTTATGGCGGGTGCATCAAATGGTGCCGCAGTGGGGCGAGATCATGGTGTTCAACCGCAGCCACTACGAAGACGTACTGGTAACGCGGGTGCATGACTGGATCGATGAGGCGGAATGCGAGCGCCGCTACGCCCAGATTCGCGATTTTGAAAGAATGCTGGCGGAAACCGGCACCGTCATCATCAAGTGCCTGCTGCATATTTCGAAAGACGAGCAGCGCGATCGTTTGCAGGAGCGCATCGACGACCCGGCCAAGCACTGGAAATTCGATTTGCAGGATCTGGAAGAGCGTAAAAATTGGGATAGGTACCAGGAATTGTTTGGCAAGGCGATCCAGGCGACCGATGCCGATCACGCGCCCTGGTATGTCATCCCGGCCAATTCCAAGACCCATCGCAATCTGGCGATTGCCAGTATCTTGCTGGAAACCCTCATCGATCTGAAACTGAAACCGCCGGCGGCCAAACCGGAATTAAAAGGTTTGAAGATAGAGTGAATTTAGAGTCGGTAACTACTATAATTGTTTGTTGTTAAGAAAAATCATATAAACAGTTTGATCCAAGACGATAGCAATAATCGAGGAGACACGAAGTGCGCCGCTGGTTGCCGGAACTGATTGCATTACCGCTCTTGCCATGGCTGATCATACAAGGCCGTCGTACTCGCCGCATCACGCCACGCCTGCCGGAAGCCAAGGGACCGACTATCGGCCAAGCTCAGATTGCCAGCGCCACAGAACCGCCGCAGCGGCCGCTGGCCTTGCTGACTATCGGCGAATCGCCGGTGGCCGGGGTCGGCGTCGCCACCCATTACGAAGCGATCACCGGCCAGTTTGCCGCTGCGCTGGCGATGCGCCTGCAGCGTACCGTGACCTGGCAGGCGGTCGGGGAAAATGGCGCTACCCTGAGCGATGCAGTCAAGACCATGTTGCCGCAGGTAGCATCGCAAAAAGTGGATATCGTGCTGATCGCTTTCGGCGTCAATGACACCACCGCGTTCCGCTCCTGCCGCCGCTATCGGGCCGAGCTGGTGCAATTGATGCGTGACCTGCAGGCGCATCTGTCGCCGCGCCTGATCGTGATTTCCGGCATTCCGCCTATCCACGCTTTCCCGGCACTGCCTGAACCCCTGCGTTATGTACTCGGCATCAAAGCCAAGGCGCTGGATCAAACGGTGGAGGAGCTGATTGCCAATCTGCCCGCCGATCTCAATCATTTGCGCGTGACACGCGTGCCGATGCTGATCGACATCAACGATCATGCCCTGATGGCTTCCGATGGCTATCATCCGTCGGCCAGCGGCGTCTCGCTATGGGCGCGCCAGCTGGCGACCGCCGTCGCGGCCCATCTGAAATCGATCAGGAAGAGCAAGATCGCGCAGCAGTCGGCCAGCAAGCAGGGTTAGTCTTTGCAAGGGCAATGCTATTTAAGCCACTGGTTGAACACCCGGTCGTAGTCGCCGCTCGCCTTCAGCTGATGCATCCAGGTATCGACGAATTCCTTGAACGGTACATCGCCGCGCGGCAGCATGAAGGCTTTTTCCGAGAACTGCAGCGGTTGTTCGGGACGAATCGAGCATAACTGCGGATGCAGCTTCGCCTGCCACAGGGTTTCGCTGGCGTCGGTCACCATCACGTCGGCTTTTCCCTGCACGATCTGGTCGAAGATGGTGACGTTATCCGGATACAGGATCAGCTGCGCCTGCTTGTAGTTGGCGCGGGCGAAACGCTCATTGGTGCCGCCCGGATTGACGATGGCGCGGGTAGCCGGCTGGTCGATCGCCGCCAGCGACTGGAATTTGCCGGCATCGGCGCAGCGCGCAATCGCGGCCTTGCCATCCACCATGTGCGGCGCTGAAAACGACACTTTCTTTTGGCGCTCCAGCGTCACCGACACCCCGCCCATCGCGATATCGCATTTCTCCAGGAAATCGGCGGTCAGGTTGGTCCAGCTGGTTTTGACAAAGCGCGCCTCGACGCCCAGCGCCTTGGCCAGCGATTTGGCCAGATCGACATCGATGCCTTCAAAACTGTTGTCGCTCTTGAAAAAAGTAAACGGTTTGTAATCGCCCGTCATGCAAACACGTAAATTGCCGGATTTGACGACTTCGTCCAGCCGCGACGGCGGCACTTGGGCCGATACCTCGGCGGATGCCGAGACGGTAGCTGCGCTGAGCACCAGCATCAGCGCAAAAACGAATTTCTTCATGAGTTCTCCTTGGTTTCGGTATGGATCGGGACGGGATTCATTTCCAATGCGCTTTGATGATGGCCGCCAGCTTGTCGAAAGCCGGCGCTATCTGCTCATTTGGCACGCAGGCATAACCCAGCAGCAAGCCATTGCGCGTAGTATCGGGATGCATGTAATAGCGCGACAGCGGCCGCGCCACAATCCCCGCTGCACGCGCCGCACGGCTGATCGCCAGATCGTCGCATTGCGCCGGCAAGCCTAGCGCCAGATGCAGGCCGGCCTCGCCGCCGGTAAGCGTGATGCGGTCGCCGAAATGCCGTCCGATGGCGGCTTGCAGTAGCTGCAAGCGCTCGGCGTACAACAACCGCATGCGCCGGATATGCGAAGCGAAATGGCCTTCGGTCATGAAATCGGCCATGATCGCCTGCATGAATACCTGGCTGCCGCGATACAGCTCGGAAACGCCGATCGCAAAGGTCGTCGCCAGCGATTCCGGCACCACCATGAAACCGATGCGCAGGCTAGGGAACATGGTCTTGCTGAAGGTACCCATGTACAGCACGCGGTCGTCGGTATCCATGCCTTGCAAAGACGCCAGCGGCCGGCTGCCGTAACGGAATTCGCTGTCGTAATCGTCTTCAATGATCCAGACCTTGCGAGCCGCCGCATACTCCAGCAACATGCGCCGCCGCGACAGGCTCATCACCATCCCCAGCGGATACTGATGAGACGGCGTGGCGCAGATAAAACGCGGCGGCTGGCGCAGGTTGGCCAGTCGCATGCGCATGCCTTCCGAGTCGACCGGGATCGCCACCGGCTTGATGCCGAGCGAATTGAGGACGCTGCGCGTGCCCCAGTAACAGGGATCTTCGACCCAGGCGCTATCGCCATGTTCTCCCAGCAGCTTGACTACGATATCCAGCGATTGATGGATGCCGGTGGTGATGATCACCTGGCTGGCATTGCAGTTGACCGAGCGCGCGATGCGCAAATATTCGGCAATCGCCTCGCGCAGCGGCAGATAGCCGCCGGCGTCGCCATAGGTCAGCAGCTCCGCACGTGAACGGCGCCAATGTTTGTTTTGCAGGCGGCTCCAGATCTTGTTCGGAAATAGCGTCACATCCGGCACGCCAGGCATGAACGCGCCCCACTGCAGATCGCTGACGCCAGCCTGCTGGATCAGTTGCGCGCCGTGCGCTGACAGTTCCGACTCGCCGCTGGGATCGGTCAGCGGCGGCGCGTTCAGGCGCATTTCTGGAATCTGGTCGGGCGTGGTGTCGGCGATGAAGGTGCCGGAGCCGGCACGGGTTTCCAGATAACCTTCGGCGATCAGCTGCTCGTAGGCATAGGTCACCGTATTGCGCGATATCGCCAGTTCGCGCGCCAGATCGCGCGACGACGGCAATCGCCAGCCGGATGGCAGCAAATGCGACAAGATGGCCTCGCGGATGGCTTGGTAAATCTGCCGGTTGAGCGGCGTGCCGGCAGCCTTGGCGCCCTTGGTACTTTTGGCTCCTGCGTTATGCGCCTGGGCGATAGCGCCGTCGGCGCCGCGCTCTATGCGCATCAGCAAAAAATCGGTGAGCGAGGCGATGCGCAAAGTGGCTCCATTAGAAAACTGAAAGTGGCACTATATTATAGATCCAGCTCGGCCTTAGTATGCATCAAAGCTAATACAAAAACCGCATAACGCATCTAGGAGCCATTATGAAAAACGACGGATATCACGCAGCCGCTGCTGCGGCAAACACCAACGCCGCACTGCACCAACGCAAAAATGCCGCCACCCCGCGCGGCGTCGGCGTCATGTGCGATTTCTACGCCTCGCATGCGCTCAACGCAGAAATCTGGGATGTGGAAAACCGCCGCTTCATCGACTTCGCCGCCGGCATAGCCGTCCTGAACACCGGCCATCGCCATCCGAAACTGGTAGCCGCGATCCAGGAACAACTCGGCAAATTTACCCATACCGCCTACCAGATCGTACCGTACGCCAGCTATGTCGAACTGGCTGAGCGCATCAATGCCGTCACGCCGGGCGATCATGCCAAAAAAACCACTTTCTTTTCGACCGGCGCCGAGGCGGTAGAAAACGCCGTCAAGATCGCGCGTGCCGCTACCGGCCGCAGCGCAGTGATCGCGTTTTCCGGCGCCTTCCATGGCCGCACCATGATGGGCATGGCGCTGACCGGCAAAGTGGTGCCGTACAAGGTCGGTTTCGGGCCGTTCCCGGCCGAGGTGTATCACGTGCCGTTCCCGATCGAATTGCATGGCGTCAGCGTGGAAAGCTCGTTGGCGGCGTTGCAAGCGCTGTTCAAGGCTGACGTCGATCCCAAGCGCGTCGCCGCCATCATCCTGGAACCGGTGCAAGGCGAGGGCGGTTTCTACGCTGCGCCGCCAGCATTGATGCAGGCGCTGCGTAAATTGTGCGATGAGCATGGCATCTTGCTGGTGGTGGATGAAGTGCAAACCGGTTTTGCCCGTACCGGCAAGTTGTTCGCCGTGGAGCATTCCGGCGTGATTCCGGATTTGATGACGATGGCCAAGAGCCTGGCCGGCGGCATGCCTTTGTCGGCAGTGTGCGGCCGCGCCGAGATCATGGATGCCGCCGCGCCCGGCGGCCTGGGCGGCACTTACGCCGGCAATCCGCTGGCGGTGGCTTCCGCGCTGGCGGTGCTGGACGTGATCGAGGAAGAGAAACTGGTCGAACGCGCCAATCTGCTCGGCGCCAAACTGAAACAGGCGCTGGAAGGCCTGCGCGCGGAGATTCCGCAGATTGCCGATATCCGCGGCCTGGGGGCGATGGTGGCAGTGGAATTCCTGCAACCAGGCACACGCCAGCCGGATGCCGAGTTTACCAAGAAGGTACAGGCAGAAGCCCTCAAAAATGGCTTGCTGTTGTTGAGCTGCGGGGTCTACAGTAATGCGATCCGCTTCTTGTTTCCGCTGACGATTGAGGATAACTTGATGGATGAGGCGCTGGCCATCCTGAGTGCCGCGATGCGCACCGTCGCAGCTGCTTGAAACTTGTCGGGAGAATGAGTTGAAGCAAGAAAATATCGCCACCCACCTGCCCTTGATCTCCAAGGAAGCTGCCGATAAGCCAGGCGCGCCGGATATCCTGGTGCAGTTTTCCGGCGTCAAGAAAACCTATGACGGCGAAAACCTGGTCGTCAAGAACCTGAATCTGGATATCCAGCGCGGCGAGTTCCTGACCTTGCTGGGCCCCTCCGGTTCTGGCAAGACCACCTGCCTGATGATGCTGGCCGGATTCGAGTTCCCTACCGGCGGTGAAATCCGGCTGGACGGCCAGCTGCTCAACAAAGTGCCGCCGCATAAACGCAACATCGGCATGGTGTTCCAGAACTACGCCCTGTTTCCGCATATGACTGTGGCGCAGAACGTGGCCTATCCGCTGCGGGTACGCAATATCAGTGGTAGCGAGCGTGCCGAAAAGGTTAAAAAAGCGCTGGATATGGTGCAGATGGGCAAATTCGGCGATCGCTATCCGGCGCAGCTCTCCGGTGGCCAGCAGCAACGGATCGCGTTGGCGCGGGCGCTGGTATTCGATCCAAAGCTGGTGCTGATGGACGAGCCGCTGGGCGCACTCGACAAGCAGTTGCGCGAGCACATGCAGCTGGAGCTGAAAGCCTTGCACAAGCGTCTCGGCGTAACGTTTGTCTACGTCACCCATGACCAAAGCGAAGCGTTGACCATGTCAGACCGTGTCGCCGTATTCGACCAGGGCATCATCCAGCAACTGGCGGTGGTCGACCGTCTTTACGAATATCCTGAAAATCAATTCGTCGCCGGTTTCATTGGCGACAACAATCGCTTCAACGGCGTGCTGGCCGCGCTTGATGGCGCTAACGGCACAGTGCGCTTGCCGCATGGCGGTTTGCTGAGCGGCCTGAATGCCAACCAGGCCAGCGTCGGTCAGCAGGTAGTGGCTTGCATCCGGCCGGAACGCATTCATTTGCTGCCGCTCGCCGCCGCGCCTGAAAGCGCCATGCGCGTCAGCGTCAGCAGCCTGATTTATTTCGGCGATCACGTGCGGGTGCGCTGCGCGATCCCGCAACAAGACGACTGCTTCGTCAAACTTACCCTGAATGACCCTGCGCTGGCCGGGTTATACGAAGGAACCCAGGTTGCATTGAACGTAGATCCCAAGCACCTGCGCATTTTTATTTAGCAACAACTTTAGCTTTGTCTGTTGGTTTTTCTTTGCAATTTAACCGTTTTATCTAATCAGTTGAGGACAGAGTAATTCGCCACGCTTCGGTGGCTCTTAAACTCTGTCCCGCAATTGTTATAAAAGGAGACGTGATGAAGTCATTTTTGAAACCTGCTTTTACCAGCATCGCATTGTCGTTGGCCGCAATCGGCATGGCGCAGGCGGCAGCCCTTACCTTGGTCAATTTCGGCGGCGCCAACGGCGCGGCGCAGAAGGTTGCCTACATCGATCCTTATGCCAAGGCTAGCGGCGACAAGATCACGGTAGTCGAATTCAACGGCGAACTGGCCAAGGTCAAAGCCATGGTCGAAGCCAAGAAGGTAAGCTGGGACGTGGTGGAAGTAGATGCCGGTGATATCGGCCGTGCTTGCGAAGAAGGCTTGCTCGAAAAAATCGACTTCAGCAAGATCGGAAACAAGGCCGATTTCAGCCCTGCAGCTATCCACGAATGCGGTGTCGGCGCTTTTGTCTGGTCGACCGTGCTGGCCTATGATGCCGACAAGCTGAAAGTCGCGCCGAAGACCTGGGCCGATTTCTGGGACGTCAAGAAATACCCCGGCAAACGCGCCATGAAGAAGGGTGCTGAATACACGCTGGAATTCGCACTGATGGCGGATGGCGTGGCGCCGAAAGACGTCTACAAAGTGCTCGGCACAAAAGCCGGCGTCGATCGCGCCTTCAAGAAACTCGACGAACTCAAACCGAATATACAATGGTGGGAAGCCGGTGCGCAGCCGCCGCAATTCCTGGTGGCAGGCGACGTCGTGATGTCGACCGCATTTAACGGCCGTATCGACGCCGCGCAACGGGAAGGCAAGAATCTGAAAGTGAGCTGGATCGGCAGTATCTACACGCTGGATTTCTGGGTGATTCCAAAGGGTACGCCGAACAAGGCCGAGGCTGAGAAATTCATCGCCTTCGCCAGCAAGCCGGATTCGCAAAAGGCTTACGCCAGCAATATCTCTTACGGCCCGGTGAACAACCAGGCGCTCAAGCTGCTGGATCCGAAAGTACTGGCCAATTTGCCGACTTCGCCGACCAATGCCAAAGACGCCTTGCAACTGAGCTTGTCGTTCTGGACCGATCACGGCGAAGAACTGGAACAGCGCTTCACTGCCTGGGCAGCCAAGTAAAAGATAGGGTTAGCCGCCAGCAGTACGGTATGCAGATACAGAACAGCTGGCGGCAGTTCTTTGCAATTCACTATTTAGCGCAGCCGGAACACCATGACTTCTATTGCATCTGCCGGCGTCGGCTCTGCCATGACGGCGCCGCCTGCATCACCGCAGAATTCCCCGCTCAAGCGCGAACTGCGCCAGGCACAATTTCGCAAGCGCGCCGCCGCGCTGGCATTGATCGCACCGTTGGCGATTTTCCTGTTGCTGACCTTCCTGGTGCCGATCGCCATGCTGCTCAAGCGCGCCGTGGAAAACCCGGAAATCGCCACCACGCTGCCGCATACCGTGGCGGCATTGAACCATTGGGACGGCAAGAGTGCACCGCCGGACGCAGCCTATGCCGGACTGGCGAGCGATCTGCTGCAAGCGAGAGAAGACAGCTCGGCCGGTTCGCTGGCGCGCCGTCTCAATTCGGAAATCTCCGGCGCCCGTTCGATCATCATGAAAACCGCGCGTGCTTTACCGCTGCTGGATGCAGACGGTAAGCCGCTTTCGGCCACGCAGATCAAACAAGCGTTGATCGATATCGATGAACAATGGGGCCAGCTGCCGTACTGGCAGGTGATCGCCAAGAACGGTGCGCCGTATTCGCCTTACTACCTGCTGGCGGCGCTGGACCTGAAGCAGGATGCCTTCGGCCATATCGAAAAGGCCGATGCCAGCGCCTCGGTGTATCAAAAGATTTTCGGCCGCACTTTCTGGATGGGCCTGGTCGCTACCCTGGCTTGCCTGGTCCTTGGCTATCCGCTGGCGTACTGGCTGTCGACCATGTCGGAACGGCGCGCCAACCTGTTCATGATCCTGGTGCTGATTCCATTCTGGACTTCGATCCTGGTGCGGGTCGCGGCCTGGATTGTATTGCTGCAATCGGAAGGCCTGGTCAACAAAGCCTTGATGGTGAGCGGCCTGACGCAAGCGCCGCTGGAGCTGCTGTTCAACCGCATCGGCGTCTACATCGCGATGACGCACATCCTGCTGCCGTTCATGATCCTGCCATTGTATAGCGTGATGAAAGCGATCCCGCCGACCTATCTGCGCGCTGCAGTGTCGCTCGGCAGCCATCCATTCGCCGCGTTCTGGCGCGTGTACGTGCCGCAGACCTATCCGGGCATTGGCGCCGGTGCTTTGCTGGTGTTCATCCTGTCGGTCGGTTACTACATCACGCCAGCGTTGCTGGGCGGACCGAACGAACAGATGGTCAGTTATTACATCGCTTATTTCACCAATGTCACCATCAACTGGGGCATGGCTTGTGCGCTCGGCGCCTTGCTGTTTGCCGCGACGCTGGTGCTGTACGGCGTGTATCGCCGCTTCACCAAAAACGATGTGGCGATGGGCTAAGAAAATGAAAAAGATACTATTTCCACAATTTCCTCCCTACGTCTCATTGAGCGAACGCGTCTGGTTTTTCTTCTCGCGCGGCTTCAATCTGCTGGTGCTGCTGTTCCTGTTGTTGCCGATCCTGGTCATCATTCCGCTGTCGTTCAGCGACAGTACATTCCTGGTGTATCCGATCCACGGCTTTTCCTTGCGCTGGTATCAAAACCTGGTGCATTCGCAAGAATGGGTTAGCGCTGCCCAGAATAGTTTCATCGTGGCGCCGCTGGCTACCGTGCTGGCGACCATACTTGGCACCTTGGCGGCGGTCGGCTTGAACAAGGCGGACTTCCACGGCAAGGGTTTGCTGATGGCGGTGCTGATTTCGCCGATGGTGGTGCCGGTGGTGGTGGTGGGCGTCGGCGTCTATCTGTTTTTTGCGCAGATCGGTCTGTCCGACAGCTATACCGGCCTGATACTGGCGCATGCAGCGTTGGGCGCACCGTTCGTGGTAACTACGGTATTGGCGACGCTGCAGGGATTCAACCAGAACCTGGTGCGTGCCAGCCTCAGCCTGGGCGCTAATCCGCTCTCCACTTTTTTCCGGATTACCTTGCCGGTGATTGCGCCGGGTTTGATCTCAGGCGCGTTATTTGCCTTCGCCACCTCGTTCGACGACGTAGTGGTAACCTTGTTCGTAGCCGGTCCCGGACAAGCCACCCTGCCGCGCCAGATGTTTACCGGCATCAAGGAAAACATCAGCCCGACCATCGCCGCGCTGGCCACCATCCTGATCGTGTTTTCCACTTGCCTGCTGCTGGTGCTGGAATGGATACGCGGACGCAACAAGGCGCTCGCCAAATTCTAGTGGTGTGCCGCGCAAACTGCTGCTTTCGGCATGTGTATCTCAGCTCGGCCTCCGCTTGGCCGCAGCTTGATATGCGTGTCTTCAACGTTCACAGGAGTTATCCCCATGATCCAATTAAAAGATCCCTCATTGTTCCGTCAGCAAGCCTACATCAATGGCGAATGGTGCGACGCCGATAAAGGCGGTAGCCACGCCGTGACCAATCCTGCCACCGGCGAGACCATAGGCAGCGTGCCGCTGATGGGCGCCGCCGAGACCAGGCGCGCGATCGCCGCCGCCAACGACGCCTGGCGCCAATGGCGGCGCAAGACCGCCAAGGAACGCAGCGTCATCCTGCGCAAATGGAATGACCTGATGCTGGCCAATCTCGACGATCTGGCGCTGATCATGACCGTGGAGCAGGGCAAGCCGCTGGCCGAAGCCAAGGGTGAAATCGCTTACGCTGCCTCGTTCATCGAATGGTTTGCGGAAGAAGGCAAGCGTGCCGGCGGCGATACCATTCCATCGCCGTCGCCGAGTTCGCGCATCGTGGTGGTGAAAGAGCCGATCGGAGTCTGTGCAGCGATCACGCCGTGGAATTTCCCGGCGGCGATGATCACCCGCAAGGCCGGCCCGGCGCTGGCCGCTGGCTGCACCATGGTGCTCAAGCCGGCTGAATCGACGCCGTTCTCGGCGCTCGCCCTGGCGGTGCTGGCCGAGCGCGCCGGCATACCCGCCGGCGTGTTCAGCGTGGTGACCGGCTCCGCCCGCGAAATCGGTGCAGAGATGACCAGCAACCCTATCGTGCGCAAGCTGACCTTTACCGGCTCCACCGGCGTCGGCCGGCTGCTGATGGAACAATGCGCCGCCACCATCAAGAAACTGTCGCTGGAACTGGGCGGCAACGCGCCGTTCATCGTGTTCGACGATGCCGACCTGGATGCCGCCGTGGAAGGCGCAATGGCTTCCAAATATCGTAACGCCGGGCAAACCTGCGTATGCGCCAACCGCCTGTATGTACAAGATGGCATCTACGACGCATTTGCCGCAAAGCTGGTGGCCGCAGTGGCCAAGCTGAAGGTCGGCAACGGTCAGCAAGAAGGCGTCAACCAAGGCCCGCTGATCGACCAGAAAGCGGTTGCCAAGGTTGAAGAACATATCGCCGATGCGGTGGCGAAAGGCGCGCGCATCCTGGCCGGCGGCAAGCGCCATGCGCTGGGCCAGAGTTTCTTTGAACCGACTGTGCTGGCCGATGTGACTGCCGACATGATCGTTGCGCGCGAAGAGACCTTTGGTCCGATGGCGCCCTTGTTCCGCTTCAAGACTGACGAAGAAGTGCTGGCGCTGGCCAACGACACCGAGTTCGGTCTCGCCAGCTA
Organism: Collimonas sp. OK242; assembly: GCF_900107095.1. Classification (GTDB taxonomy): domain Bacteria; phylum Pseudomonadota; class Gammaproteobacteria; order Burkholderiales; family Burkholderiaceae_D; genus Collimonas. The sequence goes on along the minus strand of NZ_FNOR01000007.1, from coordinate 166,549 downwards.
TTTCTACTCGCGCGATATCGGCCGTATCTGGCGTGTGGCGGAAGGCCTGGAAAGCGGCATGGTCGGCATCAACACCGGCTTGATTTCGAACGAGGTCGCGCCGTTCGGCGGCGTCAAGCAATCCGGCCTGGGCCGCGAAGGATCGAAGTATGGCATCGAGGATTACCAGGTGATCAAATACCTGTGCATGGGCGGGATTTGATGCTTCCGGCGACCCGCCTTAAATTCGTCTAATATCCTGCAAAGCCTGTCCAGCCGTGCCTTCCAGGCACGGCGTTTCGCAAAAATCCAACACTTGCCCCGCCTGAAGCCTGATTTTGCGCCCGAAATCTGGTAGCGCTACCACAAATAAACCGCCATTGATATAATGTTGCCACGCACCATAGTTCCCGGTGCGCGCCTTTGACTGCCGCGCAGTTCCTGCAATTCGGCGGTTCCCTTTCCGGACGATCATCATGCTGTCTCTGCCCCTGTTTGCCCTTGCTGTTGCCGCTTTCGGCATCGGTACGACGGAGTTCGTCATCATGGGTTTGCTGCCCGATGTGGCGCGTGACCTGGGCGTGACGATTCCGGCGGCGGGGATGCTGGTGACCGGATACGCACTGGGCGTGACGATCGGCGCGCCGATCGTGGCGATTGCCACCGCCAACATGCCGCGCCGGGCGGCGCTGCTGAGCCTGATCGGCCTGTTTATTATCGGCAATGTCTTGTGCGCCTTGTCGCCCAATTACACCGTGCTGATGCTGGCGCGGGTGGTGACGGCGTTTTGCCATGGCGCGTTCTTCGGTATCGGCTCGGTAGTGGCGGCCGGACTGGTGGCGCCGAACCGGCGCGCGCAGGCGATCGCCCTGATGTTCGCCGGCCTGACCCTGGCCAATGTGCTCGGCGTACCGTTCGGCACTGCCCTCGGGCAACAGCTGGGCTGGCGCTCGACGTTCTGGGCGGTGACGGTGATCGGCGTGCTGGCGGCAATTGCGCTGGCGCTTTGGCTGCCGAAAAAGATCGAAATGCAAAAGACCAGCCTGCTGCAGGAATTTGCCGTGCTCAAGGATAAGCAGGTCTTGATGGTGCTGGGGATCAGCGCGCTGGCTTCGGCTAGCTTGTTTTCGGTGTTCACCTACATCACGCCGATTCTGGAAGACGTCACCGGATTGACGCCGCATGCCGTGACGCTGGTGCTGCTGGTATTCGGCCTCGGCCTGACGGTGGGCAGCGCGCTCGGCGGCAAACTGGCCGACTGGCGCCTGATGCCGTCGCTGATCGGCTTCCTGGTAGCGCTGGCGGTAATCCTGACCGTATTTACCCTGACCATGCGCACGCCGTTGCCGGCGGTAATCACGATTTTCATCTGGGGCGTGCTGGCCTTCGCGATTGTGCCGCCTTTGCAAATGCTGGTGGTGGAGCGCGCCAGCGCCGCACCGAACCTGGCTTCGACCTTGAACCAGGGCGCCTTCAATCTCGGCAATGCGAGCGGCGCCTGGTTTGGCGGCATGGCCATCAGCGCCGGCTTCCAGTTGACCACTTTGCCTTATGTCGGCGTAATGGTGGTGGTGCTGGCGCTGGGCCTGACTTTGTGGTCGGCCGCCATCGAACGTAACGATGGCTTGGCGATGACGCCGAGCGAGTAGGGCGAGCGCGCTCATGCCCTATGCTCGCCAGCGTTTTCACCAACGTTTCTTGCCTAGGATCTTCTCGCCGAGTTCGCTCAACTGCGCCAGGGGATAACGGGTTCTTTCCCATTCGCGCGGATCGCCGGGAAAGGCATAGCTAGCCGGCGGAGTCCGCTGCTCCCAGCTGCTCACCCGCCAATCCCGCAATTGCGCCTGTTCTTCCCGCGCCGGGGTAAACGCGATGTACTGCGCCAGCCGGACCTGGTCGGCGGAGGTGTTAGGACGGATGCCGTGCGCCAGCAGGCTGTTGAAGATGAGCAGGTCGCCAGCTTGCATCGGTATGAACTGCACTTGCCACGGCAGCGCTTCCACATCGGGACGCAAGGGATTGCGGTCCTGGGGCGCGTTCTTGCGCCATTCGGCGAAGTGCTGGAACAGCTCGGGGATGCATTGAAAACCGCCGCCTTCCGGCGTCGTATCCGATAGCGCCAGCACGCCTTGGACATTCACCGGCAGCGGCTCCAGCGAGGTGTCTGCATCCCAATGGATGAAACCGCCGAAACGTCGCGCGCCCTGGTTCGGCGTATTCAGGTTGGCGCGGTCTATGGTTACCCACAGGTCTTCGCGATCCCAGATGTCGACGAAAGCGTCCACTATGCGCGGCGTCTGGCGGTTGTCCCAGAAGGTCTGGTGATGATAGGCCTCGACCATGCCGGAACCGTTCAACTCCTTCATTTCATGGTCGCGCAACTGCGCGCGATTCCAGGTTTCAGGAGCGTTGCGATCCAGTTCCTGGAATTCCCACAGGAAATCGACGGTGCGTTGCACCTGCTCGGCGCCGACTGCCTGCCTGACGATGACATAACCATAGGTTTGCCAGTGATGGAAATCAGCGGCCGAGAGTACCCGTAGCGGCAAGGTTTTTTGTATGTCGCGCAATTGCTCCTGCTCGGGATAGAGTACGGATGGATTGCTAAGGCGCTGCTGGTCGGTGGCGTAAGGCTGCTTCATGTCTGTCTCCGGATCGGTTTTGTCGGCTGGGGTTGCCCTGACTACAGCGCAATTCTCTACCGACAGACGCCTTTCGATTTCGCCGCAACTGCCGCTTATTGATACTATTCTGATGTTATTGCTCACTGGAAGGTCAGAATGCGACCGCAATACGAACACCTCACCCTGTCGCCCGGTCATTCCTGGCAGTTGCTGTGGCGCGAGCTGCCGGAGTTGCCGTTTCTCTGGCATTACCATCCGGAGTTCGAGCTGACCTTGACCTTGAACGCGCGCGGCCAGCGTTATGTGGGCGACCATCTGGCGGATTTCTCGGACGGCGACCTGATCCTGCTGGGACCGAATCTGCCGCACACCTGGTCGGCGAGCGAACGCATAACGCCCGAGCGCCAAATGCTGGCGGTGGTGGTCTGGTTTTCACGCGACTGGCTGATCCAGTTGCAAACCAGCTTGCCAGAGCTGGCCGGCCTGCTGCAACTGGGCAAGCGGGCGGATAGGGGATTGCAGTTTTCTGCCGACACCGCCATCCGTGTCAGGCCCTTGATGCTGCGCATGGAGAAACTGGCGCCGGCCCAGCGCCTGCCCGTATTGCTGGAACTGTTGCTGCTGCTGGCGCAAGACGAATTGGCGCAGCCGCTGGCCTCGGTTGCTTCGGCGTCGATCGCGGTGGATGCGCAACGCCAGCGCATGGGGCGGGTGCTGGACTATATGCACGCGCATTTTCAGACGGCGTTGCCGGTGGAACTACTGGCCGCGCGCGCGGCATTGTCGGTGGGCGCCTTCCATCGTTTTTTCAAGCGCCACACACAGCTGACGGTAACTGCTTACCTGGCCCAGCTGCGGATAGGCAGCGCCTGCCAGCAGCTGATCCAGACTGATAAGGCGATAGGCGTGATTGCCCAGGAATCGGGTTATCGCAACCTGGCCCATTTCAACCGGCAGTTCCGTGCAGCGAAAGGTGTGAGTCCGCGTGATTTCAAGCAGAGATATAGATAATATATAGCTGAATCGAAGTGTTGGCGCTTACTTCCAGCCAATAAACGTGATCAGGATGGCAGCATCGAACGCGTCCATTCGAGATCGCTGCCAAGCCAGCGGGCAGCCTCGCTCCCGGTTCAAAGATGAGTAAAGTAATGCCCGTTGCTTCTTAGCGGCGCGGCACGCCCGGCAGCACGCACAGCATTTCATAGGCCAGGTTGGCGCCCAGCAGGGCAGTAGTGCCGACCGGGTCGTAAGGCGGTGATACCTCCACCAGGTCAGCGCCGACGATGTCCAGGCCCCAGGCGCCGCGGATGATTTCCAGCGCTTGCGGCACGGTCAGGCCGGCGATTTCCGGGGTGCCGGTACCGGGCGCATAGGCCGGATCGATACCGTCGATGTCGAAACTCAGGTACACCGGACCGCCTGCCACGCGGGCGCGCACTTCTTCCATCAGCGGCGCGAGCGATTTGTTCCAGCAGTCTTCCACCTGCACCACCTTGAAGCCCTGGTCGCGGCACCAGTCGAAATCTTCCGCGGTGTAGCCGGTGCCGCGCAAGCCGATTTGCACCACGCGTTGGCAATCCAGCAAGCCTTCTTCCACCGCGCGGCGGAACGGCGTGCCGTGGGCGATTTTTTCACCGAACATGGTGTCGTTGACGTCGGCATGGGCGTCGACGTGGATCAGGCCGATCTTGCCGTATTTGCGATGCAGCGCGCGCAGGATGGGTAGCGCGATGGTATGGTCGCCGCCCAGTGAAATCGGCCGGCAGCCGGTGGCGACGATGTTGTCGTAAGCGGTTTCAATCAGCTTGATCGAATCGAGCAGGTTGTAGGGATTGATGGCGACGTCGCCCAGGTCGGCGATACGCAGCGCATCGAAAGGCGCGGCCCGGGTTGCCATGTTATAAGGCCGTAGCAGCACCGATTCGGTACGGATCTGGCGCGGCCCGAAGCGCGTACCGGAACGATTCGAGGTGCCGAGGTCGAACGGGACGCCGACGAAACAGGCATCCAGTTCAGCGCTGCTGTTCACGTGCGGCAAGCGCATCATGGTGGCGATGCCGCCGAAACGCGGCATGTCGTTGCCGCCAAGCGGTTGATAAAGTGGGGTTTCCGACATGATCGTCTCCGGTAAGGGAAGGGGGAAGGCTGTTTTTTCTGAACACCGCCTACTCTAGCGGGAAATAACATCATAAAAAATGCGCGCAATGTAAGGCTTACATTGACAGAAATAGATGTATTATCGATCTGACCTGCACCTTTCTTTGGCTTTATCTCATGCAATATGCTCCAGCAACTATCCGATCTTGACCTGCGTCTGATCCGCGTCTTCCTGTCGGTGCAGGACGCCGGCGGCATTTCCGCTGCACAAACCGCCCTGAATGTCAGCCAGTCCACCATCAGCACGCAGGTGGCGACGCTGGAGACGCGGCTCGGGTTTCGTTTGTGCGAGCGCGGCCGGGCCGGGTTTCGGCTGACGCCGCGCGGTGAACAGTTTGCCCAGTCCAGCCGCCGGCTGCTGGAGAATATCGACCATTTTTGCCTGGATGCGCGCCAGATCGGACGCAAGCTGGTCGGACAATTGCACCTGGGCCTGATCGGCCACGCCGCCATGAGCGCCAACGCGCGCCTGAGCCAGGCCATCGCCCGGTTCCGTGCGAGGGATGAGGCGGTGACGCTGTCGCTGGCGGTGCTGGCTCCGGGCCAGCTGGAAGAGGAGGTGATCAACGGCCGGCTCGACCTTGGCATCGGTTATTTCTGGCACCGCCTGCCGAATCTGGAATATCTGCCCTTGTACACGGAGCATCAGGTGGCGTATTGCGCCGCCGCGCACCCGCTGTTCAGCCGGGCCGGTAAATTAGAAGCGGCAGACCTGGCGCAGCATGACTGGGTCTGGCGCAGCTATCCTTTGCCAGAGGCCGAAGGCAAGGGCGGCGTGTCTGCACCGGCGCGGGTGACAGCGCTGGCTGACAACATGGAGGCGGTCGCGGTCCTGATCTTGTCGGGGCAGCATCTTGGATTCTTGCCGCAACATTTTGCTGCGCCGCTGGTACAGCAAGGATTGCTGGCGGCCCTTAATCCGGAGCAGTTCTCTTATGAGGTCATGTTGCATATGGTCGCACGCCGCCAATCCAGTCCGGGCGAGGTGCTGCAAGCGTTTCAGGATGACCTGGTTGCAGTGCATCGGGAGGGCGCGTAGTACCCAGGCACGCCAGCCATACCGATCATACGAGGGCCGATGCCGCAGCCGTGGGTTTGGATGAGATAATGGGGCGTTATCACATGCATTCAGATTGCCTCTCATGTCCCAATTCGCCCCGCTCAAGAACGACACCTTCCTACGCGCCTTGTTGCGCCAGCCAACCGAATACACGCCGCTGTGGCTGATGCGCCAGGCCGGCCGCTATCTGCCCGAGTATCGCAAAACCCGCAGCCGCGCCGGCTCTTTCATGGGGCTGGCGACCAATCCCGATTACGCTACCGAAGTCACGCTGCAGCCGCTTGACCGTTTCCCGCTGGATGCCGCGATTCTGTTTTCCGACATCCTGACCGTGCCGGACGCCATGGGACTGGGCCTGTATTTCGCCGATGGCGAAGGCCCCAAGTTCCAACGGCCGCTACGCGATGAAAAAGACGTGATGGCGCTGCAAAGCCCCGATCTGGGCAAGCTGGACTATGTTTTCAAGGCGGTCACGCAAATCCGTACCGAACTCAACGGCCGAGTGCCGCTGATCGGCTTTGCCGGCAGCCCCTGGACCCTGGCTTGCTACATGGTCGAGGGTGAAGGTTCGCGCGAATTCCATACCGTCAAGACGATGTTGTACAACCGTCCGGACCTGATGCACCACGTGCTCAGCACCAATGCGGCGGCAGTGGCGGCCTACCTGAACGCGCAGATCGACGCCGGCGCGCAAGCCGTGATGATTTTCGATTCATGGGGCGGGGCGCTGGCGGATGGCGCTTACCAGGAATTTTCGCTGGACTATATGCGGCAGGTGGTTTCCCAGCTGAAGCGCGAGAAAGACGGTGTGCCGATTCCTGCGATCGTATTTACCAAGGGCGGCGGCTTGTGGCTGGAACAGATTGCCGATATCGGCGCCGACGCCGTCGGCCTCGACTGGACCGTCAATCTGAGCGAGGCGCGCGACCGTGTCGGCCAGCGGGTTGCGTTGCAGGGCAACATGGATCCTGCGGTGCTGTTTGCCAAGCCGGAGCAGATCCGTGGCGAAGTCGAGCGTTTGCTGAACGCGTATGGCGTGCCGCAAGCAGATAGCGGCCATGTATTCAATCTGGGCCACGGCATTTCGCAATTCACGCCGCCGGAGTCGGTTGCCGTCATGGTCGATGCGGTCCATGAAATCAGCCGCAGGTTGCGGGGATAGGCGGATACCGGCGCGAGGCTATGCCTGCTATCTGCTGCCGAATGTCGTTACGCAGTGTCACCCATAACACATTCGGCAGCAATCAGGCGATTGTCACTCGCTAGTTATGCACAAAAAAAAACTGCTGCACCACGGCAATTATTTATATCTATATTTATTATTTTCCACTTGAGTGCGTTTTGTAAGTATTTGATTTTAAATGATTTATTTTCTGCTTTTAGTTTAGGCAATGTATTGAAACCCGCATCAAATATGCGTCTGCAGCCTGTCAAGAGCAGGTTACCCACAAAGTTATCCACAGACACTGTGGATAATTTGAAAAGCGCTTATGAAACCGATGGTTAGGACATTTCCTAATGTTTTACATTAAGTAGAATCTTAGGAATCAGAATTCCCGGATATTTTTGACCGTTGACATCGGGCTAATTTTTCCGGTGCGAAACTTGCTAACCCGATTGAAAAAAGCAACATGATGGTGCACGACCATGGATTCGATTGTGTCCATCAATGTTACTTCTTGGTGCCTGAGCCGGCGCCGGTTCTTGCCGATGCCGAATTTAGTTATGCACATATTTGAGTTTCTTCAAGGCTATTTTTTGACTACATGAAAAATGTTACGTGTCTGATGCGCATGAGCTAAGTCGTTGATTTTAAATTATATTTTCATTGATGCTGATTTGAGCAAGAGCCAAAACATGCCGTAAACAGGCGCTTTCACGTTGTTTCCGCAACCTTGTCCACAAAGTTATCCACAGATTTTGTGGATAGTGCTTAAAAGCACTTATGGAACCGATAGTTAGCTTATTTCCTCGGGAATTACATTAAGTTCGTGAAACAAAGCATTCTCCAAATCGTCCTCGACACTCCCTTGGATAGCAGCTTCGACTATCGCTGGCAGGCCAGCGATGAAAGCGAAGCCATGCCCCAGATCGGGCAGCTGGTTCAGCTCTCCTTCGGTCGCCGTGAAGTGGTCGGCATGATTGTCGGCATCAGCGCCGAGAGCGATGTGCCGGCCGAGAAATTGAAAAGCGTCCAGGCGGTGCGCCATCAGCTGCCGCCGCTATCGAAGCAATGGCTCGCTCTCTGCCGTTTTGCCGCCGATTATTATCAGCGGCCGCTGGGCGAAGTGGCATTGCCGGGTTTGCCGAAAAACCTGCGCGCGCTGACCACCGTTGCATTGGATCGCGGCTTGAAGAAATTGCAGCAGGCCGGTGTCCCGCATGACGCTACCCCGATCGACGTGGCGCAACTGAATCCGGCGCAACAGCAGGCGGCCGATGCAATTGCCGGTGCTACAGGTTTTGCGCCGACGCTGCTGTACGGCGTCACCGGCAGCGGCAAGACCGAGGTCTATCTGCAGGCTGCGGCGCAAATCCTGGCCCACAGTGAAAATGGCGAGGACAACCCCTCGCAAATCCTGATCCTGGTGCCGGAAATCAATCTGACTCCGCAACTGGAGGGTAACATCCGCGCCCGCTTTCCGGGCGTGACGGTGGCGACCTTGCATAGCGGCCTGGCGGAAGGCGAGCGCATGCGTCACTGGCTGGCAGCGCATTTGGGGCAGGCGCGGATTATCCTCGGGACCCGGCTGGCGGTGTTGGCTTCTTTGCCGCATTTAAAGCTGATAGTCATCGACGAGGAGCACGACCCATCCTACAAGCAGCAAGAAGGTTTGCGCTATTCGGCGCGCGATCTGGCCGTCTGGCGCGCTCACCAGCTGGGGATCCCGATTGTGCTGGGCTCGGCCACGCCGTCGCTGGAAACCTGGCATCACACCCAATCCGGACGCTACAAGAAACTCGAACTGCGCGAGCGGGCGGTCAGGGATGCGGTATTGCCGCAGGTGCGCCGCATCGACATGGAACGCGACAAACCCAGCGAGGGATTGACCTCGATCCTGGTCAGCGCTCTCAAGCAAAGGCTGGAGCGGGGCGAACAATCGCTGCTGTTCCTGAACCGCCGCGGTTACGCCCCGGTGATTGCTTGCGATGCTTGCGGCTGGGTCAGCAACTGCACTCGCTGCACCTCGTTCATGGTGCTGCACAAACCCGAACATCGCCTGCGTTGCCATCATTGCAGCCTGGAGTTGCGGATCCCCAAATCCTGTCCAACCTGCGGCAACGTCGATTTGCAGCCGCTCGGACGCGGCACGCAACGCTTGGAAGAGGGCTTGCGGGCGATGTTTCCGGAAGCACGGGTATTGCGCATCGATGCCGATTCCACGCGTCGCAAAGGCAGTGCGCAAGCGGCCTTCGATAGTGTGCACAACGGCGAGGTCGATATCCTGATCGGCACCCAGATGGTCGCCAAGGGACATGATTTCAAGAACCTGACCCTGGTCGGCATCCTCAATCCCGACACCGCGCTGTTTTCCCACGACTACCGCGCCAGCGAACGCTTGTTTGCGCAATTGATGCAGGTGGCGGGGCGCGCCGGCCGCGCTGCGCAAAAAGAGGGCGGCAGCGCCAGCGAGGTACTGATCCAGACGCGTTATCCACAACATCCCTTGTATGCGGCGGTGATCGCTCACGATTACGATCGCTTCGCCACTTCGCTGCTGGAGGAACGCGCGCAGGCCTGCCTGCCGCCCTACATCTATCAAGCGTTGCTGAGGGCGGAGGCGAAAGAGCTGGAAACGGCGATTGAGTTTTTGCAACAGGCGGCCCATTGTATCGAGCACACCGGCATCACCATGCACGACCCGATTCCGATGAGCATGACCCGGGTCGCCAATGTCGACCGCGCGCAATTACTGATCGAATGCCCGTCGCGCCCGGGTTTGCAAGCCTTCCTGACCGACTGGATGGCGCAGTTGCGACAAATTAAGACGCGCGCGAAATGGTCTCTGGAAGTCGATCCGGTCGATATTTAGGTCAGCGAGCCCGAATATCCTGTTCCGGCACCGAGCGAGAGAAAATCTTGACCACGGAATCCATATGCGCCCGCATCGCCCGGCGCGCCGCTACCGCATCGCGCGCTTGCAGGGCTTCCAGGATCAACTGATGTTCATGCTCTGAACGATTCGGCATGTCCTTCGAGCTATACAGGGTTTGCAGGCGCTGAAACATCATGCCGTATTTGCGTCCCAGCAGATGGCTGACCAGCAGCAGGTAGGCCGGGTTGCCGCTGGCTTCGGCGATACGGATATGAAACAGGCGGTCGCCGGGATGCGTGTGCGAGCCGCTGCGGTTGTCCTCGACATTGCGGGCGTACGCCTCGGCTATGCTGCGCAATTGTTCGTCGCTGGCATTCAGTGCCGCCAGGGCGGCGGTCTCCGGCTCCACCAGACGTCTTGCCTGCAGCAGTTTGAAGGGCGGGATTTCATCATCCAGGTCAAGACGGATTTCCTGATCGAGTTCGGGATCGATTTCCCAGCCGCTACGGTGCGCCGCCAGTTGCAAGGCAGGCGCCTGGCTGCCGCCGTTGCGCTCGCTGGTGTCTTCCGTCGGCGGCAACACCATCACGCCGTTGCCGACGCGGACGCTGACAATCCCGATCACTTCCAGCGCAATCAAAGCTTCCCGCACCGAGGTACGGCTAACGCCGAATTGCTTCGCCAGTTCGCGCTCGGGCGGCAGGTTGTCGCCAGGACCGTATTCGCCGCGATCAATCATGTCACGCAGCTGATCGGCGATTTGTTGATACAGGCGGCGGTTGTGGATAACTTGTATGGGCATGGGAGCAAGGATAGATATTTTTCACATTGTGCCATGGCGCGGCGTCTGCACAGCATTAGTCTTTAAACCGGCCCTATCAAAAGCTCTGTGGACTACCGGTGTGCTAAAATTGGTCCAGCCAATGAACCTTTGCAGTATACACTTTCCGAACCGCAGCAGCTGATCCGACTAATCAGCCGGCTTATTTAAGTTGGAGGCACCTGAAATATGCGTTACTGCCTGGCGCTGGACCTGAAGGACGATGCCGATCTGATCGGTCGCTATGAAGCGCATCACCGCCGTATCTGGCCCGAGATTGCGGCCCATCTGCGCTTGCATGGCGTGCTTGGCATGGAAATTTATCGCCTGGGCACCCGCCTGGTGATGCTGATGGAAACCGATGATGCTATTTATAGTGCAGAGCGGATGGCAAGCGCCGCGCGCAATAACCCCAAGGTACGAGAATGGGAAATGTTGATGTGGCAATTCCAGGCTCCCACGCCATGGACCCCGGTTGGAGAAAAGTGGGTGGCCATGGCGCAGATTTTTGACCTGCGGCAGCAATCCTGAGACATCGCAGATTCAGTTTCTATAGCCACTGCTCTCGGGGCCTGGCAGAAACCAGTCGCCGCATCCCGGCGGCTGGACGATATCGCCGCTGACCTTGGCGCAGTAGCGGCCCAGTTCGATGTCATTGCGCAGGCCGAGCTTTTTCATGGCCGAGGCTTTTTGCAAACTGACTGTTTTTACACTCTTGTTCATTCGCCTGGCGATATCGCGCAGGCTGTTGCCTGCCGCGTATAGACGCAGTACCTCGGTTTCACGCGGGCTGGGAATGTGGCCTTTGGCTTGTCCGTCAATGCCGTTTCGCAGCAGCGCCTTGAAGGACGGTCCCACATAGGGTGAACTGTTGCCAAGGTGGCGGATAGTCTTGCCGAGTTCGGGAATTTCATCGCTTTTGTGCAGCAAGCCATTCGCGCCGCTATGGAAGATCTGGTACAGCACCACCGGAAACGCGTTCATGGTCAGCACCACCAGCCAGGTTTGCGGATGGTGACGCCGGATGTAGGACAGCAAATGCAAGCCGTCGCTGACACGCACCGTGGGCATCGCAAACTCGGTGATGACCAGGTCGCATGGCGTGGATTCCAGGCATCTGACCAGTTCATCGGAACTGGTGACGCTGGCCACCACGCGGCAATCCGGCACGTGATTGAGATAATTGCGCACCCCTGCGGTAAACATGGGTTGGTCGTCCGCCAAAACAATCTTCACTTTGACTCTCCATCGCAAATGCCGCACAGGATCGGAGCTGGTCCAGAAAATTCAAGCTGTCCCAGCGAGGGCTGCAGCGGAATCGATTCTAATTGCTTCATCAAAAAGTTAGCAATTAAACTATACATTTATGAAATTTACTTATATATTTAATAATTTGTAAGTCCAATGTTTCCTAATTGATAACGATAAGTGGAATCCTAAGCTGGCACCGTCAATTTGTTGCGGAGAGAAAATTTCATGATCAAGATCATCCTGGCCGACGATCAGCCGGCCATCATTTCCGGAGTACGGCAATATGTCGAACAGATGCCCGGTTTTGCCGTGGTGGCAACGGCGTCCTCGGTGGCAGAGCTGCTGGCGCGCTTGAAAGATACGCCGTGCGACATATTGATCACGGAGTTCTCCATGCCGATCAATCGGATTGGCGGCGGCTGTGCCTTATTCAGTCAGCTAAAGCGCGACTATGCGTCGCTGGAGCTGATCGTGTTGACGATGATTGACGTACCCGCGGTGCTGTATCAGATTATCAACTGCGGCGTGAAGGGCTTGCTGCACAAACGCGACGAGATGGCGGAACTCGGCCGCGCCATGCTGGAAGGTTCGCCTGCCGCGCCGTATATCGGTAAATCGGCGCTACCTATACTGAAGAAAGGCCCGAGCGGCAGGTTGCCGACCAGGCGCGAAGTGGAGGTGCTCAAGATGTACGTGGTCGGCAACAGCCTGCGCGAAATTGCCGAACAACTCAACAAGAGCGTTAAAACGGTGGGCTTGCAAAAGGCCTCTGCAATGAAAAAAATGGGACTGCGCAATGATATCGAACTGGGCAGATATACCAGCACCATGGGGCGCATCAGCTAGATTCCGGCGGGGGATTCAAGGGTAGCTGCCGGCAGTTATCAGAGCCTCTTGCCGCCGAAGCCGTTATACTTGCGTAATAGCCGCTTAGTCCGGCGACAGAAAGCAAGCTCCATGAACGGTATCAAGCAAGAATCCATTTCCCCCAGTCAGCAGCCGTCCAAGCACGAAATTCGTCCCGGCCAATCGATAGAGTTGCTCAAAGAGTTGCATATCCTGACGCGCGACGGAAAATTGAATCAAGACAGCCGCCGCAAGCTCAAGCAGGTATATCATTTATATCAATTCATTGAGCCCTTACTGCAGGAAATCCAGAAGGAACAGGGCGGGGTGCAACTGGTCGACCATGGCGCCGGCAAGTCGTATCTGGGATTCATCCTGTACGACCTGTTTTTCAAGACGCTGACTGACAACTCGCATATCTTCGGTATCGAAACCCGCGAAGAGCTGGTGAGAAAATCGCAAGAGCTGGCGCAACGCCTGGAGTTTCCGGGCATGTCGTTCCTCAATTTGTCGGTAGCGGAATCGATAGAATCCGCTGCGCTGCCAGATCGGATCGATGTTGTAACGGCCTTGCATGCGTGCAATACGGCGACGGATGATGCGATTCAGTTTGGCCTGAAGAAACAGGCGCGTTTCATGGTACTGGTGCCTTGTTGCCAGGCGGAAGTGGCTTCGGTATTGAAAAAGAACAAGGGTAAATCGCTGGCGAAAGAAGCGTTGACGGAAATCTGGCGTCATCCGCTGCATACGCGCGAATTCGGTAGCCAAATCACTAACGTGCTGCGCTGCCTGCAACTGGAAGCGCACGGTTATCAAGTCAGCGTAACGGAATTGGTAGGCTGGGAGCACTCCATGAAGAATGAACTGATCATTGCCAGTTATCGCGATCTACCCCGCAAGCGGCCGACCGAGCGTTTGCAAGAAGTACTGCACACCCTGGGGCTGGAAGAAATGGAACAACGGTTTTTTACCACGCCTTGACGAACGAGATTTAAAAGCGGAACTCAATCCTGCCCAATCCTGATCACATAACAGCTTTGCCTGCCGCAAGCGGGCCGTCCACCATCGCACCACCTAACCGAGGAGAGTGACATGACTAAGACGAGTGGCACACATGCCGTAAAGGAGTTCACCAAGGCACCGTTGACCGAGGGAGGACTGACCGAGACGTTGCAGCGGATTGCAGCCGGCGCGGATGAATTCAGTGTGTTGAATCACGCCGCACGTGCAGCGCTCGTCGCCAAGGTTACGGAGCAATGGCAAGAAGATTTCGTCGCCAATTTTCATATTCCGGCGGACCTTGCCAAGGCGGGGGAAGAATACGCCGCCATCGAGCAAGGCGACAAATATCCGAGTTTGTCCGATTCAGCGCGCGAGGCCGTATTGCAGCGCTTTGACGACCGTTACGGCGATGGCGGTCCGCGATTTTGGCCGGCGCTGAACAGTAAATAAATGCCGGTTTGAAGATCGATTTGCGACAGAGAATTCTGTCGTCAATCCATCCATCTATTGATCGGCATTCGCTCGATCATGGCTGTGAGGCCGGATTTTCAAGGCGCAGCAAATAGCGCCTCTGCTTCCGCGAAACCATAAAAACTGCGTTGCATGGCGTGCCAGGTTCCATGGGCGCGTACCTCGCGAGCAATATCCCGGATCGTACCCATCGCCGCCAACATCGGGCAGACACCCAGGCTGACGCGTTGCGCGCCGGCCGCGAACAGCTCGGCGGCCGAGGGCGCTCCCGGCATGGCCATCAGGCTAATCGGACCGGATACGGCGGCGCGCAAGCGCTTGATCTGGGCCAGGTCAGTCAATACCGGCACAAACACCATATCCGCACCGGCAGCCAGATAAGCGTTGGCGCGCGTCACCGTCATCGCAAAACGCGCATCGAAGTCATCGCCCAAGCCCAACAGATAAGTATCGGTGCGGGCGTTGATCCATAACGGCAGGCCGGTTTGTTCGGCGGCGCTACGAGCCGCTGCGATACGGGCCGACTGTTCCTCCACGCCGAACAAGGGCGACGCGCCAAATCCATGGCTGTTGTCTTCCAGGTTGACGCCGACGGCGCCCGCTTCAATCACGCGCCGGATGGTATCGGCCACCGCTTGCGGCGAAGCGCCATAGCCGGCCTCGATATCGGCTGTCACCGGCACCGTTGCTGCGCCGGCAATTGCGGCGATATGGCGCAACATGTCATCGCGTTTAATCAGTTCGGCATCGCGATAGCCGTGCGCATAGGCGATGCCGCCGCTGGTGGTGCCGATGGCGGGGAAGCCTGCCTCCTCAAAGATGCGGGCGCTGGCGATATCCCAGGCATTGGCCAACAAAAAATTGCCCTGCTGGTTAAGATTGCGAAAATGGCTGGCGAGCTGTTTTTGCTTTTGCATGCGTATCTCCATGAGTGGTTAGCGATGAACAGCGCAAATTATTCCCTGTCTCCAATCGCTGAACTGGCGCTTTTCGGACCTCGCCATGGCGGTTTCTTTATGTTGATGACGATGTCCGAAAAGCGCTAGACATCACCTGCTATCGGCGCGATCATGCCGCATGGAACTCGATCACGACACCTGTTACAGGGCCTTGGCCAGCCGCGATGCGCGCTTTGACGGACGGTTTTTCATTGCAGTCAAAACCACACGCATCTACTGCCGGCCAATTTGCCCGGCACGTACTGCCAAATCGGAAAACGTATTGTTTTTGCCGACGGCCGCCGCTGCACAGGAAGCCGGTTTTCGCCCCTGCCTGCGATGCCGGCCGGAAGCCGCACCTGATTCAGGCGCGTGGCGTGGCGTTTCCAACACGGGTGTATCGAATACCGTCGCGCGCGCCATGGCGCTGATCGACACGGGCGCGCTGGATGACGACGGGATGGACGCACTGACAGAGCGCCTGGGCGTAGGCGAGCGGCAATTGCGCCGTTTGTTTGCGCAGCATCTGGGGGCCTCGCCAGTTACCGTAGCGCAGACGCGCCGGGTGTTGCTGGCCAAGCAGCTGATCCACGAGACCCGTATGCCGCTTACTGAGATCGCGTTCGCTGCCGGGTTTGGCAGCATCCGGCGCTTCAACGAGGTTTTCCAGGATTTGTTCCAGCGCCCGCCCAGTGCACTGCGCCACGGCAGCCAGCCCGAGCAATCCGCGCAGACCGGAGTGACGCTGTTGCTGCGCTATCGCCCGCCCTACGACTGGCCGGCCGTGCTGGCGTTCTTGAGTGCGCGCGCAATCTCCGGCCTGGAATTGGTGGCAGACGGTTGTTATTACCGCACTATCAAGCTCGATGGCGTACACGGCACGCTGGCAGTGCAACAGGGCGACGGCAATGCCCTGAAAGTCACCATACGTTTTCCACGCCTGTCATCGTTATCCGTCATCATCGCCCGTTTGCGCAGAATGTTCGACCTGGCAGCCGACCCTGAAATCATCAACCGCCAACTATCCGCAGATCCATTGATGGCCAGGCTGACCGCTGCCCGGCCAGGCTTGCGCGTACCCGGCGCCTGGGACGGTTTCGAACTGGCGATGCGGGCGGTGCTGGGGCAGCAAATTACCGTCGCCGCCGCGATAAAGCTGGCGAGCAAGCTGGTAGCGCAATACGGCGAAGCGCTCAGCGATCCCAGCGCAGACCGGCCCGGACTGACCCATGTATTCCCGCAAGCCGCACGCGTGGCAGAAGCGGATCTGGCGCCACTCGGCATGCCGAAAACGCGCGCCGCAACCTTGTCTGCGGTGGCAGCTGCGCTGGTAGCCGATCCGCAATTGCTGGACCCCCGCGCCAGCCTGGAGGAAGCCGTGCTCAAATTACGCGCGCTGCCAGGCATAGGCGACTGGACCGCGCAATACATCGCGCTCCGTCAGCTACGCGAGCCGGATGCTTTCCCGGCGGGAGATGTGGCTTTGATGCATGCGATTGCGGTGCATGAGGGTGTCCGGCCGAATGCCAAGGAATTAACAGCGCGTGCCGAAACCTGGCGGCCATGGCGCGCGTATGCGGCGCAGCATCTTTGGGCGTCGATTGTTTGATCTAAGGAAATTTTCTGGGGCAAGCAATAATGCATGTCGCAAAGAACGCCATGGCCGCCGACGGGCACGTTCTGTTCGCCGATCGCCGGCCGGGGCGGCAAGTGCTGGAATTATTGAGCGACAAAAAAACCGTGCTCGACCACGTGGGATTTGAGGTGCGCGGGGTGATGAAAGAGAACCAGTCCCGAAACCCCATCGCGGCGGAAAGCAGTGGAATACGGCGGCATGTTTGCACCAGGCATGACGACAGGATCCCCGCCGCCGGCGAGTTCGTCCTGCATCACGAAGCGCTTGGGTGCAGCAGTTCGTGATCAGAATGGGGCGCTTGAATTACACCCATGGAATTACCGTAAGTAAATCAATGATTGAGTGTTTTAACCGTGCAGTTTTGCGCGAGTACTGCGATCTTGACCGCAGGAATGTCGGGACTGTTTCCTAGGCGAATGAGCTGACAGTTCATCGACCCTGCCAGGTGTCCTTGAAAAGAAGCAAGAGTCATCAGTTTGGATTCGGGTACGGAATGGTCGAACACCACGTAAGCTGGTATTTCCTGTCCCTTGAAATCTTTGGTTGTGCCGACTATTCCGTTAAGAGTCGTGGTTTGGCCAAGGGCGGCGACCATGCCATGGTCCACGTTCACGATCGCGTTCTTCTTTTCTTCCATAGCGTTTACACGGAAAGAGGTTTGTTGGGCGGCTGCCGTGCTGGAGCCGAAAATGCCAACAATTGCTAAGCAAAGCAGGCTGAATTTATATGATTTCATTGTTGAGAGTCATTTGGGTTAAAAAGGCGTCGGAATGTCTTGCTGCATTGCCGCAGCGTGCAGCAAGGCTATCGAAACAATTTCATCACTGTTTTACCAGTTCTACGCGGCGGTTTTTTGCGCGGCCTTCGTCGCTGCCATTGTCGGCAATCGGCTTGTCTGCGCCCAGACCGATGGCGCTCAGGCGATCCTTATCTATTCCCTTAGCCAGCAAGGTAGTCACCACCGCTTCCGCGCGCTGCTGCGAAAGCGCTTTATTGTGCTGCGCGTCGCCGCTGTTGTCAGTGTGTCCTTCCACTGACAATTTGAGGGCCGGAACCTTCGCCAGTAATTTCCCGATCTCGTTCACGGCCGCCAATCCGTCTGCTTTGATCGCGGCCTTGTCGGTATCGAAATTGATATAAAGGGCGACGTGTCCTTTGGCATTCAATGCGGTCTGCATGGCATCGGCAGTCACGAAGGCTACTTGCTGCTTCATCGCCTGTTCTTCGATTGCGGTTATCTGCGTTGAGTTACTGCTGGTCGTCACGGCAATCCACACATTTCTCTCCGGCGTCCTGATCAGGTAAGCATCATAGGCGTTGACATAATCCTTGAGGCCCAGCTTGTTGACGATGAGGTCGCCTAGATCGCCGCCATTCGCTGCGACCAAAGCGGGGTCGCCAGGCAGCACGGAATTCACTTTGACGCCACCCAGGGCCTTGATAGCAGTTTCGTAATTGCGCTGCGATGCCAGCGGGGTTAGCTGGGCATCCGCGTCGGAGAAGCGGCGGTTTTCGATACGTCCTTCCACCGCGCGTAACTGATCGCCGGCGACCACATAGCCGCGGTCGAAATCCGATTTGTCGCTGAAACGCCCGCCTTCGGCAAGATTCTGAGGCCAGTCAAGGTAAGGGAATGGCGGCAGCGGGACATTGGAAACGGGGACGTTGTCGATATTGAACGTAGCTTTGGCTACGCCGCCGTCCGGTTGCGAATCGACGGCTTTTATCGGCGCCACGGTGGCGGCATGTGCCACCCCAGCCGGGGTGGCCTCATCTCTGCGCTTGCAACCAAACAGCGGGACGGAAATGCACAAAGAGAGGGCAATGGCGAGTTTTAAATTTGGAGACATGTTCGTGTTCGCAACAATAACTGCGGAGATTTTAAAGGGGTTATTGCAATTTTTTACGGATGACAAATCAGCATTTAATGCAATTAGGCAATTTTATTGTAGTTCAAAATCAAGGGGAATTTATGCAACAACGCAAATTGCTGTCGCGTCAGCCGGGCCAAGGTGTGACTGAGTACATCATTAACGTCGCACTGATCGCTATTGCCGCCATCGACGTTTATCAAGCTTCGGCGGGGGGGTAGTCCGCGGCCAGACTGCCGCTGTACCTGCCACAGTTACAACAGGCGACACGAACTAGGGCGAGCCGGGCCGTGATACCGCGAAAAAGCCGACTATTCGTCAAATCGGGTTGCACAGCGGTTACATGGAGCGATGATCGAAGCGAAAATAAAAAATGGCTACATGCATAAGCGCGTAACCATTTGATTTTATTGCATAATATGGTGCGGCTGGCTGGAATCGAACCAGCGACCCTTGGCTTCGGAGGCCAATACTCTATCCACTGAGCTACAGCCGCATAAGAGGAACGGTGAAGAGGCATGAAGGATACCGTTTTTCTGCGCGCGCGTCCATGTAAAGCAACGTTTCTCCGTTCCAAATAGTAATTATTGCGACTATAATCAAGGGTTTGGCGGGGGATCGTGCGCTGTTTGGGCGGTTTCAACTGTTTTTTGCGCCTATCCGGCTACGGCTTTGAAAATTGCACTGAGGGAATCATGAGCGACGCACATAACGAAGAACATCAATCCGCGATCAGGACACCGAAGCAACTGATCGTTGCCATTGCAGCGGGCTTTTTGGTCCCTATCATCTGCATCGTATTGCTGGTGCAATACGTCACTGCCGGCAAGAAAGTCGGCGCCGGTTCCGAAGGGCAGACGCCGGAAGCGATTGCCGCCCGTATCAGCCCTGTGGCCGATGCCGGTTTCACCTTCAAGGATGTCAACGCACCGAAGCAATTGCTGTCGGGCGAAGAAGTTTTCAAATCTACTTGCGCAGCTTGCCATGCAGCTGGCGTAGCGGGTGCGCCTAAGGTTGGCGATGCCGGTGCCTGGGGTCCGCGTCTGGCCGACGGCTACGACAAGGTGGTCGGATATGCATTGCACGGTTTGCGGGCGATGCCGGCCAAGGGCGGCAATGCCGACCTGGACGATATCGAAGTAGCGCGCGCCGTGGTCTATATGGCCAATCAATCCGGCGGCAAGTTCAAGGAACCGGCAGTACCGGCGCCAGCCGCTGTTGCTTCAGCCTCCGCTGCAGCCAGTGCCGCTGCGGAGCCGGCAGCAAAGTAATTCAATCCTGATCCGGGAGTCGAAAAAAAACCAGTCAAAACATTGACTGGTTTTTTTTTCGCCCGAGGGCTTGGTCGGCAGATCAATAAACCTGTTGCCGGCCTTACTGAGCAGGAGCCGGTTCCCGGACATAAATCTCGGCGCGGCGATTAGTCGCGCGATGGGCTGCCGTATCGTTGGCAACCAGCGGCTGGGAGGAGCCGAGACCATCCATGGTGATGCGGTTTGGCGCGACGCCGCGGCTGCTCAGGTAGCTGCTGACATTCTGTGCGCGCTGACGTGACAGCGGACCGTTGATGGCGTCCGTACCGGTATTATCCGTATGGCCGTAGACTTCTACCAGCGATGTCGGGCTCTGGGCCAGCGTTGTCGCCAGCTGGTCCAGGATCGGGCGCAGGGCTGGATTGAGGTCGGCGCGTCCGGTAGCAAAGCCGGTATCGGCTGGAACGTTGACCTTCAGGCGGTTATCGGCTGTCTGCGTGACTTGTACGTTAGTACCGGCAGTAGCTTTTTCCATCGCCGCTTTTTGTTCTTGCTGGCGCTTACCCCAGATATTGCCGGCAACCGCGCCAATTGCACCGCCAATCGCCGCACCGGCAGCTGTCCGTCCGGCACCGCCCGGGCCTGCAATGCCGCCTACCAGGCCGCCCAATACAGCACCGGCGCCGGCGCCCATCGTTGTGTCTCTTTGGGTTTCCGTCATGTTGGCACAGCCCGCGGTTGCCACGGTAACCGCCAGGACCAGGGCGCCGATCTTGAATTTATTCATTGACTTTCCTCTCTTAGGTTGAGACAGCATCAGCAAAAAACTCCGCATCTCCGGCTGGAGATTGCGGCTATTCATCGTCCGTTGTTGCCTTGGTATTTCTACTGCTGATAAACGCCGCGCCGCCGATTGCTGCGATGACGGCAGCGCCGATAAGAAGGGGTTTGCGGGCATGACGCCTGGATAACCATGATGCGCCGGTCAGCAGCAGCGGCAGCACGGCCCGTAGATTGGCGCTCTTGAGATTGATCGGATTGCTGAACACCGAAGTAGCGATGCCGGTCATCCGGCCCAGCACGATGGACGCCAGCGATTTGCTGTTCAGGTTAGCACGCACGATATCGCGCGAGACGAGCATGTCGGCGCGATATCGTGCGCCTTCCTGCAACAGCTTTTGCTTGCGCTCGGCGGTTGAAAGCTGGCTGTCCAGTCCTGAATGTCTGCTCATGTCAGGTCCCGTTTTCAAAGTAAGGCGTCGCGGTCTTTGCGCAGTTCGGCCATGGTCGCCGGCAAACCGAGCCGGCCCTGGCGCAAAACGCTACGCACGTACAAGCCGGTGCCGATCGCAAGAATCGTAAAGAATACGGCCAGGATCAACAGTATCTTCCAGCCCAGGGCCTCCCAGGCCAGCACCAGCACCAGGCCGCTCCAGAAGGCCAGCGCAAACCACAAGGCGACGATGCCGAGCGCACAGACCAGGAATAACTGGAACAGATGGGGGCCGATCTCGGAGAATTCGAGGGCGGCCAGCTCGATGCGGCTAATCACCAGCGCAAACATGTTCTTGGCGGTGCCGACCAGCCCGGACACCAGGCCCGGACTGCCGTGCTTGGGTTGTTGTGGGTTCATGCGAGCCTGATAGTTATGCTGCGATTATTTGCGGGAAATGACCAGGCCGACCAGCAAGCCGATACCGGCCGAAATGGCAATCGCGCGCCACGGATTTTCCTGGACGTAGTCGTCGGTGGTGGCGGCGATTTCCTTGCCTGCTTCAATGGCGGCAGCTTGCACGTCTTGTGCCTTAGACACGGCGGAGTCGAGTAGTTCCAAACCTTTGTCACGCAAATCTTCGGCTTTCTCGCCGGTGCTGGCGGCCGCTTCGCGAAACAGCTGTTGCGCATCTTCGACCATGCTGCGCAGATCGCTGCGGGTTCTCAGAGTGGATCGGTGCATCGTGTGGCTCCTTCATTCGTGAATTTCTAGTATAGCGGCCGCTTCTGTAAAAACTGCGGCGGAACTGAGTTAGTCGTAGCGATGATACAGGCTCCTATGCCTACCTGCCAACAAAGTGTTTTTTTGATATTGATAGTGCGCCTGCCAGTCACCCGGGACGGGGGACTTGTGCTGCCGCAATCAAGTCTTATTTCTTATTTTGCAGTTCCGCAATCGCTTCGATGTTGCCGATCTGGATAACGATAGGGCGCAAGGCGATCGTCGCCTGCGCCGGCCGCCAGGCAAACAGCCATTCCTGGTGGGACGCGTCGCGCTTGGCTTTGCTGAAAGCGCTGCCCAAAGGGCTGGGCTGGCCGTAGCTGACGGCGGCGTCAATCCCGGCCCAGTTCGGCAGCACACGCTGCGCGGCGCGATGGATCAACTCGCCGAATTGCTCCGTGTCGTGAATCACCAGGCGGCAATCCGATGGGGCGAACGCGTTGAACAAACTGGCGTCATCGCTGCTGCTCAAGCTCAAGGTCAGCATTTGCGGCGCCGCCCGGGTTGTCGCGCCGCGCGAATGATGGAGATTGCTGATTTGCAGGCTTTCCGCGGGCGGACGCAAACGAAATTCTCCGAGCGTCAGGGAGCGCTCCAGCCATTGCCGTTCCGAGTATCGGTAGAGCTTGGCAGGGCGTTGATAATCTGCACTTAACATGATGGCCTGTCTTTATTCTTTGTGTAACTGACGCGAAAATCCCGCGTATCGAAAACTTGCGAAAATTTGCGGCTGCACCGTTGACGATGCAGCGCGCCATTGCGCATTTTATTAGAGATGGAATTCGCCGTTGGCTTCCGGCTGATAGGTCACGTCCAGTATGCGCAGCTTTAAAGGCCGGCCGCCCGGACCTTGCCAGGAAATCGATTGCCCTACCGACAGCCCCAGCAGGGCGCTGCCGACCGGCGCCAGGATCGATACCGCGTCAGGCGGATTGAATGGGCTCGGGTAGGCCAGCGTCATGCCGTATTCCGTGTTGCTGACCTCATCGACGAAACGCACCGCGGAATTCATTGTAATTACACCCGGCGGAATGTCTTCGGGAGCCAGCACGGTGGCGCGGCTCAGTTCGTTCTGCAAGGCGCCGATGCCGGGCAGGTTGCGGTAGGCGCGGGATGCCAGCAATTGTTCAATACGCTCCAGGTCGAAACTGGAAATGAGGAGTGGCGGCTGGTTATCCATTGCGATGCTGTCTCGTAGAAAAGGGGATATAGGTGCGAACGCGGCGTGGCGGAGTGCACACGGGGTCGATCTTTGCATTCCGGCTGGTAGCTCGATGGTAGGCGAGAAGCGCGCTGGAAGCAAGTCGGACACCGTCGCGCCACGATCGGGCAATAGCGCTGGCGCTTACTCGTCCATCTGCCGCTCTGCGATAGAGCGTAACTGGAAGCGGCCGTCGTCATTGAACAGCCAGCTTTCGGCGACCTCGACTTCGCCGCGGCGCAAGAGTCTGCTATCGGGTTTGGGGAAAGGAGCGGCACGCCGTAGCGTTGCCAACGCGGTGGCTTCGGCATTGCGGTCTCGATTGCTGCGCAAAATGTCCGCGCGCAGCAATTGACCGTCGGCGCTCACGAAATATTTGACGACAATCACGGCGCGCAATAGTGCCTGCGGCCGTCCGACGTACACTGCGCTCGAGTTGACCGCGACAATTCTTTGCGCCAGCCCGCGCTTGTAGTCATCCAGCGTGGTGGCCGTTGAAGTTGCGTTTGACGTGGTGGAGGACAGCGGCGATTCCGCCAGCTTGTTGGTGCAGGCGGCCAGCATGATCGCGCTGAAGGCGTACAAGCCTATCCTGATTCGGGCATTCATCTCAGTGCATCTCCATAGATTAGATTAATTATTTTATGAGTATTAATAGTGTTTGATGCAAGTCTAAGATGGCTGGATAATCCAGCTGCAGCACCGTTAGCAACGAACTCTATCAAGCTGCATTCTACTAAGACAGTCGATATGCGCCTGATGTTCCGTCTCGGTAAACAGACTCGGTAAAAAGAATCGCACAGACGAATTACAGAGAAAATTAAAACTCGCCGCCGGAGCCGCCAATCCAGTAAATACGCGGGGTTGCGGGCGCAAATGCAGTACTGCAAAAAACTTTTCAAAACAAAATGTGACGAAGCGCTAGTAAATTTAAAAAAACCGTTGTACAATCTGCCCCCTTCAGGCGTAGTGACATACGCTAAGAAAGTTTGGCTGTCTAAGTGTGCATTTTGGGTGCTTAGCTCAGTTGGTAGAGCGGCGCCCTTACAAGGCGTAGGTCGGGAGTTCGAGCCTCTCAGCACCCACCAAGTGGCCAGACGATCGTAAATGAAGCAGTAGTTTAGGAGTGGTAGTTCAGTTGGTTAGAATACCGGCCTGTCACGCCGGGGGTCGCGGGTTCGAGTCCCGTCCACTCCGCCAGAATACAAATGCCCGCGCAAGCGGGCGTTTTTATTTCAAGAATCAATTTCATATTCCCGCTTGCGGGGATATCGCTCTGTGGAGTGGAGGAAGCCGCCTGCGCGGCTTCCGGCGGGAATCGAAGGGCTGCGCTTGCAAGCGCAGCAGCGGCCTGCAAAGTGTAGGCGAGTCCCGTCCACTCCGCCAGAATACAAATGCCCGCGCAAGCGGGCATTTGTATTTCAAGAATCAATATGAAAAAGACGACCGCAAGGCCGTCTTTTTTTTGCCCGCAATTTCAAAGGGGGAATCAAAACCGGTCGCCGATGGTGCGGGTTATCGCGCTGCCCTCGGATTTTTGCAGCAGCAGCTTGCCGTTGCGGATCACCAGTGTTTCGCTGCTTTTATCCCTGGTCTCGGCGATCCTGCCGATCGGCCCGACGGCCATGCTGATGTTGGTGGCGACCTTCACCTCTGCGCTCTTGCGATCCTTGCCGATCTCGATATGTTCGATGGTGACCTGGTAATTGGTCGAGATGCCGCCTTGCCTTCCGGCTTGGGCCAGCGATTCAAACATCTTGTTGTACTTGTCGCAGCTTTCATCCTTGTTAAAATTCTCTTGAAGCCGTCCCTGGCTGGTGGAATTGATGCCGGTGCGCGTGAAATCCTTGGTCAGCATGGCGCACAACTCCTTGCCGCGGCCATTCAGGACGTGCTCGGTGGCGGTGTCGTAAAAGCGTGTGACGCTCTCCTCATCGATGGAATTTTGACGATTCCAGTACCAACTGCCTATCCCGATGGCAACTAATAATAAAATAACGACTCTCATACTGCCCTGATCCCCTTAAAACGCTAAAGACGCCTAAAATTTGCTGTGCCACTTTTGCCGATGCGGCTTAAATTACCAGTAAGCTATAGAATATCTGTAGTGCAATAATTTTGATACATAACTTAATTCCGCATCCGTGCGACCACCAGAACATGGCATTATTGTTTCTTTTTGGCACCATGTCCTGCATCCATTTCTCCCACAACATGAATCGCTGTCAGTCATGCGTGACTGCTGGTTGCCTATAAGGGTGAAAAAAACAATGGCAATCAACGGGAAGTCGGAGACATGAAACCGCAACGACGAAAAGAAGTGAATGCGATGGCATTAGGTATGCTCGGGCGCGCTGCCTTGAGCAGCCTGCTGGACACCATGCTGCTGTGGGGTTTTGCCCGTGCCGGGGTGATTGAGCTGGAAATCGTGCTGCTTTATGGCATGGCCGTGGTGATCAGCAACGGTATTTTCTACCTGATAATCCGTGGCGGCTTCAACCGGCGCTACAAGGATCCGGCCCTGACTTTCCCGCAGGTGGTCGTCGCTTTGCTGCTGCAGACCGGTTTCATGATCCTGGCGCCGCAGGTGGGCTACCTGTTCCTGATCAATTTCTTCATCATCTACGGCTTCGGGGTGCTGGGCCTGAGCACCTTCTGGTACGTGGTGAGCTGGCTGGTCGGTTCGCTCGCCCTGGTGCTGGCTTTCAGCGTCGCCGGCGCACACCTGCGGCTGCCGGTGGCGAACAATTTCAGCCAGTTGCTGGTGTGCCTGTCCTTCATCCTGACGCTGGGCCGCTGCATCTATCTGACCAATATGCTGAGCCGCATGCAGCGCAAGATCATGGAAAAGAACCAGCAGCTGGTGCTGGCGATGAAGCGGGTCCAGGAGCTGGCCACCCGCGATGAGCTGACCAATATCGAAAACCGCCGTTCGCTGATGGAAATCCTGGCGGTCGAGCAAAAGCGCTTCCAGCGCGGCGGCACGCCTTTCTGCATCGCCATCCTGGATCTGGACGGCTTCAAGTCGGTTAACGACAATTTTGGCCACGCTGCCGGCGATATGGTGCTGAAGACCTTTGTCGAGATCGTGCGTAATGAAATGCGCCTGAGCGACCATTTTGCCCGTTACGGCGGCGACGAATTCGTACTGGTGCTGACCGGCACCACGGTGCAAGAGGGCGTGACGGCGCTGGACCGGATTTGCGCCGAGACCGAGATGTATGACTGGAGCAGGTTCGGCAAGGATATTACCCTGACGGCTTCCATCGGGATTACCGATTTCCGGCCGGGCGAAAGCATAGACGAGGCCTTCCAGCGTGCCGACATGGCGCTGTATGGCGCCAAGGCGGCAGGCCGCAACCGCGTCATGATCAGCCCTGACAGTTTCGAATCTACTGACGGCGGCACCACCATCAGGGCTTTCTAAGGGCGGGGTTTCAACCGCCCCTGTCGACCGTTTGCGTCAGACTGCCGGTTCGCCGCCCAGCGCAAATACCAGGTCGCCCAGCATCTTGTTCAGCTCGCCGGTCATCAGCATCATGTCGGAATCGAAACGTTCGTCGTCATTCTTGCTGCTGGTGTCGTTGCCTTCCTTCAGAACGTCCAGCGGGGCGATGCGCTTGATCGCCAGCGATTCGGTCAGCACGAAGGAAATATGGTCGGCCCAGGTCATTGCCAGCCGCGTGCATTGCTTGCCGGAGGCGATGTGACGCCGCACGTCGTCGGCTTCGATGGTGTGGCGCACGTAACGCACGGTAGCCTTGCCCTCGCCGGCGGCGCGCAATTCGGTGTCCTGGTCGACGGTAAAGCCGTGCGGTGCTTCATCCGATGCCAGCCAGTTGGTCATCGAGGTCAGCGGCGAATGGGCAGTGCGCAGACCGGAAATCAGCAATTTGTCGACTGATCCCAGCAGCAGTTTGAGGATTTCTTCTGCCTTGGCCGGGCTGGCGGCGTCGATCACCAGCCAGCCGTTGACCGGATCGATCCAGACCCAGGTATTGCGCTGGA
This sequence comes from Collimonas sp. OK242, assembly GCF_900107095.1. Taxonomy (GTDB): domain Bacteria; phylum Pseudomonadota; class Gammaproteobacteria; order Burkholderiales; family Burkholderiaceae_D; genus Collimonas. The sequence goes on along the minus strand of NZ_FNOR01000007.1, from coordinate 139,399 downwards.
TGCTGAACGCGCGCGGCAGCAGCTCGTCGGTGACCTGTTCCTTGAGATCTTTCAGTTGCTTGCGGCCGGGCGCATAGCCTTGCTGTTCTTCAATTTCGGCGGCGCGCGCCTTGGTCACCTGATTGACCACCGTGGCCGGCAATAATTTCTTTTCCGTACCCAGCAAAATCATCATCTGGCGATTCACTGTATGCACCAGCATGCCGTTGTCGCGCGGCGACAGCCAGCCCTGGCTTTGCAATTCCAGGCTGCTGCACTTGGCAAATGCCTGCGGCGCCAGAAACGCCTCCAGTTGTTCGGCCGAAATGGCCCATGGCGCGGGAATACGGTAGATCTGCAGATTTTTAAACCACATGGCGTTCCAATAAAAAATAATGACAATCGCTCTGCTCCCAACCGGCTGAGCAGGGGGAGTTCAGAGGGCAAAACAATCAAGTAAGATGGCAAAAACCGCGGCTAAACAAGCCGGGCGGATGAGTGCAGCGGCAGGTCTTGCAGCTGTCGCCGGACTTGCCTGAAAAGTGTGCAGGACGGGAGGCGCTATTCCCTCCGGCCTGCCAGGTGATACGTGAACAAATCCCGATCAAATGCCCATATTGGTCAAGGTATCGGCAATTTCACGCAATACGGGTTGCAGATGCGGATGGCGTACTGCCAGACGAGCCGAAATACCTTGGGCGCGTTCTATCAGGGCGGAGCGGAGATCGGAGGCAGGCGCTGACGCCGTCGTGCTGGTTGCGGCCTCGGTGGATTTCAGCAATTCCTGGATATCGGCGTCCAGCGATTGCAGCAAGCCTTTCAACTCGCTGTCCACCGTGCCGCTGCTTTCCAGCGTGCTGCGGAGTTTTTCCAGCGATGTCTTGATGTTGTCTATGCTCATGGTATTACTCCTGGAAAGGTTTTACTCTAATGCTTATCATCTCACGCGGCTCTCGGCTTCTGCAACAAAGCCTTCAAATTGGCCAGGCGATTTTGCGGGGTGATCTGCTCGGCCTCGGTCGGCATGGCGTCGCCCTCGTCGAGCCGCATTTCCTTGACGAAGCGTGATATTTCACAAACGACCGATTCGCCCGCGCGCTTGCGCTTCTTGCACCAGCTGACATGCAAGCTGCGCTGGGCGCGCGTGATGCCGACATACATCAGACGCCGCTCTTCTTCGATCCGGGCGGCGATGGTTTCCGGCGGCGCATCCGGATCGCCCTTATGCGGCAAGATGCCTTCCTCGACCCCGATCAGGAACACATGCGGATATTCCAGTCCCTTGGAAGCGTGCAAGGTCGACATGCGCACCGCATCCGGTTCCTCGTCGCGGCCCTCCAGCATCGACATCAGCGCCACCATCTGGGTCAGCTCCAGCAAGTTGCGCTCTTCGCCTGCGCCATCCTTGCCGCCTGTACCTTTTTCCTTCAGCCAGTTGGTGAAGTCCAGCACGTTCTGCCACTTGCCTTGCGCCGCGCGGTCGTCGAAGCTGTCGTACAGATAATGTTCGTAATTGATTTCCTTCATCATGTCGTCCAGCACGGCGGCCGCATTCTCGCCGCTGCCGGCAGGGCCGACGCGGCTGGCGCGGGCTTCCAGCTGATTGATGAAATGGCAGAATTCGCGCAGCGGATAGAGCTGGCGATCGGTCAGCTTGGCCTCGATGCCGCCCTTGAACACCGCTTCGAACAGCGAACACTGCCATTGCCCGGCCACGGTGCCCAGTACTTCCAGCGTCGCCTGGCCGACGCCGCGCTTGGGCGTGGTGATGGCGCGGATAAAGGCCGGATCGTCGTCTTCGTTGGCGATCAGGCGCAGGTAACTGATGATGTCCTTGATTTCGGCGCGGTCGAAAAAGCTCTGGCCGCCCGACATCGTGTAGGGAATGCGTTCGCGCCGCAGGGCTTTTTCAAAGGTCCGCGCCTGATGGTTGCCGCGGTACAGGATGGCGTAGTCGGAAAACTTGGCGCGCCGCTCGAAGCGATGAGCCGACAGCATGATCGCTACCTGCTCGGCCTCCTTCTCGTCATCCTCCATGCCCATCACCTTGATCGGATCGCCCAGTCCGTGTTCCGACCACAGTTTTTTGTCGAACAGCTTGGGATTGTTGCCGATCACGGCGTTAGCGGCTTGCAGGATGCGGGTGGAAGAGCGGTAATTCTGTTCCAGCTTGATCACTTTCAGGTCCGGAAAATCGACCTGCAGGGTTTTCAGGTTTTCGATGGTGGCGCCGCGCCAGGCGTAGATCGCCTGATCGTCGTCGCCCACTGCGGTAAACATCGGCTTCTTGCCGAGTCCGGTCACCAGCAGCTTGACCAGCTCGTACTGGCAAGTATTGGTATCCTGATATTCATCGACCAGCAGATAGCGCAGCCGCCGTTGCCATTTGTCGCGTACCGCTTCATTGCTGCGGAACAGCTCCACCGGCAAGCGGATCAGGTCGTCGAAATCGACCGCCTGATAGGCCGCCAGCGTCGCCACATAGCTGCGATAAATCCGCCCTGCCTGCGCTTCGTCTTCGGTAACAGCCTGCTTGATGGCTTGTTCGGGATCGATCAGGCCGTTCTTCCAGAGCGACATGGCGGTCTGGATGCGGCGGATCAGCTGTTTATCCGTGGTAATCGCCAGGTCTTGCACAATCGAAAAGCAGTCGTCGCTATCCATGATGGAGAAACGGTCTTTCAAGCCCAGTTCGCGCGCTTCCTGGCGCAGGATCTTGACCCCCAGCGAATGGAAGGTGCTGACGGTGATGTGCTTGGCTTGTTTCGGATCTTTCAGGAGCTTGGCGATACGCTCCTGCATTTCGGTGGCGGCCTTGTTGGTAAAGGTGAGCGCCGCGATGTGCCTGGCGTCATAACCGCAATCCTCGATCAGATGCTGGATTTTCTGCGTAATCACGCGCGTCTTGCCCGAGCCAGCACCGGCCAGCACCAGACAGGGGCCGTCCAGATACTTGACGGCTTCCCGTTGGGGAGCATTGAGACCGAAATTGGGAGTAGACGACATAACTGACCGGAAGGAGCAAAGCGCTGTATTTTAACAGTGCGCGGGAGGGCGGGTACGGTTGCTTGGGCCTGTTAACAATTGATTTGGAAGTGCGAACGCGCGGCAGGCGTTGCGTGCCTAGGCGCGAGGACGCGACGTAGCGGTGCTACGGCAAGGAGTCGCAACAACGGCATGCGACGCCTGCAGCCGTTCCCGAAGGGTTCAAGCCAAAACGTGCGCTAGCCGCGTTGCATGGCTTGCAGGGGCCTCGGCCCCTGCTGTGCCACGCGCCTTGCCAGCACACGTTTTGGCTTGAACGCATCTCCCAAATCAATTGTTAACAGGCCCTAGCGTGTTGCACCAGCTTTAGTGCCGAATATGGGACAATCTGTCATCAACTATTTGCCGGACATGCCATGAAATTCAGTCACTTGATCGAAATCAACGATCCTCTCAATCCGCTGATCGACTCCTTGAGCCGCGAACAACTATGGCGAGGGCTGGTGATGCGGGCTGAGCAGCCGATGTTGTTTGTCGAGCATCTGGACGATTGCAGTCTGTCGGACAAATCGGTGCAGTCGGTGACGCGCGAATTGCGGTACGGCAAAGTGACCGTCAAGGATGTGGTCAGCTACCTGCCGCAGCTGCAGGTGCGCTACCAGGTGCCGAAACAGCAAGATATCGCCGGCTCCAGCCTGATCATGACGATTGAAGAGCCCGGACCGGACATGCTGTTCGTACGGTTTGAATATGAAGACGATGCGGTCGAACGGCAGCCGGCGGCGCAAGCCGAACAGGAATTTTATGACGAGTTCCGGCGCTCGGCTTATGAAGAAGCCGACATCGACACCATACGCGTGATCCGCGAACTGGCGGCAGAGGGACGGCTGGGGTAACAATTACCAGCCGGATCAATCTTTTCAGCGAAAATTATTTTCCACCGCAAACTTGATCAATTCTGCCTGACCCTCGATCTCCAGCTTGCGCTTGATATTCAGCCTGTGGGTTTCGACGGTGCGCACGCTTAAATCCAGCTCGCGCGCGATCTGCTTGTTCGATTCGCCATCGGCGATGTGCCGCAATACCTGGCGTTCGCGCGCGGTCAGCAATTGCCCCGGCGTCATCGGCCGCGCCAGCTTTTGCGCCAGCGCCGCGCTGTAGTACATGCCGCCGGAAATCACGGTTTCTATCGCATGCACGATATCTTTGCCGGGCGCATCTTTCAATACATAGCCGCGGGCGCCCGCCTGTACCGACTGCATCAGGTATTCGGTCTTGTCGTGCATGCTCAGGATCAGCACCGCGATTTCCGGGAAGCTGACGTGAAAGCGTGCGGTCAGGTCGATGCCGTTGATGCTGCCGCGCAGATTGATATCCATCAGGATCAGGTCGATCGGCTGCTGCTGCGCGCGCTGCAAGGCTTCTTCGGCGCTGCCGGCTTCGGCCACGATGGCGAACGCCGGCACGGCTTCAAGCCGCGCCCGCAAGCCGTCGCGCACCAGCGGATGGTCGTCGACCAGCATGATTTTGGTAATAATTTCAGACATTTTCACTATTTGCGGGACAGAGTTTAAGAGCCACCGTAGCGTGGCGAATTACACTATCCGTGCGACTCGGTCCTCAACTGATTAAATAAGACGTTTCTATTATTGTGGCAGGTTATTAGGAATGGTCGCCAGCACCGTGGTGCCTGCTGCCGTAGAACTGACCCTGAGCGTACCGCCAATCGCTTCCAGCCGCTCAACCATATTGCGCAGGCCGATGCCGCGTTTCGGATTGCCGTCTATCTGGTCGACATCGAAACCGACGCCGTTATCCTGCACGGTCAGGGTAATCGCTTGCGCATCGCCTTGCAACAGCACATTGATCTGCGTTGCCTGGGAATGGCGGGCGATGTTGGTCAAGGCTTCCTGGGCGATGCGGAACAACACCGTATTGGCGACCGCCGGCATGCCGTCGGTACTGCCGGTGTGCTTGAACGCGATCGGAATGCCGGCGTGTTCCAGCCATTCATGCGTCAGATGCTCAAGCGCCGCCGCCAGCCCGAGGTCATCCAGGATCGCCGGCCGCAGATCGTGCGAGATGCGGCGCACTTCGCCCAGTACGTCATTGAGCTGGCCGGCAGTGCGTTCGAAAGTCGCGCGGGCGGCGGCGATCTGCTGCGGCCCGCTGTCGAGTTTGGCGATGGCGGCTTCGATCTGCAATTTGATCGAGACCAGCCACTGGCTGATGCCGTCGTGCAGGTCGCGCGACAACCTGGCCCGCTCTTCTTCCTGCGAGCGCACCACGCGCTGCGCCAGGACTTTCAGCTTGGCGTCGGCCACCCGGTGTTCGCTGATATTCAATACCAGTCCCGACACGCCCACCGCCAGCGCGCTGAGGATCGCGATGGCGGTAATCCACCACATGGTGTTGCGGATATTGCCGGATACCTGGGCGTCGATCTGGTTCAGCGCTTCGTCGACATCGTCCAGGTAGATGCCGGTGCCCAGCATCCAGCCCCAGTTGGGCAGCGCCACCACATAGCCGAGCTTGGGCGCGACATGGTGGCTGGACGGTTTTTCCCACAGATAGCGCTCAAACCCGCCGCCGCTCCTGGCGCGCTCTATCAGATGCTGGATAGTCAGGCTGCCGTTGGCATCTTTCATATCCCACAGATCTTGCCCGACCAGCTCCGGCTGGCGCGGATGCATCAGGCTCTTGCCTTGCATGTCGTAGATAAAGAAGTAACCGTCGTCGCCATAAGACAACTTGCCCAGGATCGCCTTGGCTTCGTCCAGCGTGGCCGGATCGTTGCGGCCGGAATCGTATAGATGAGCAATCGAGCGCGTGGCCAGCGCCACGTAGTGTTTCAGTTCGGCTTCCTTGCTGGCCAGATAGGCCGCCTGGATCGTTGCGCGCTGCTGCTGGCCGAGCGAAATCGCCTGGTGGCGCACCGCCAGGGCGATCGCGCATAGCGCCAGGATCAAGGGAACGATCGCCAGGAAGATGATTTTTTGCCGTAATTTCATGGCCTTACTTTACTCGGAATCGCCGGGGAATCACTAAAAACGTCTGGTAAAACCTCTAATGAGCCCGGTTGATTTCCACTTCGACTACGTAGTGCTACGTAAGAACACTGCGTAGTTCCTCGCTTGTTCTCATACCGCATATGACAAATACTTTGGCCGCGGCCTAGATGCTGCGGCGGCACGCTTTGCTGCCTAATAAAAACAATATTCCACAACATCCAATCCCGCCTGGGAGGAGAACAATGAATCGTCTATTTTCAAAAATGGGCTGGCTTGCGCTGGCCCTGCTTGGTGCATTCGCGTTTGGCTATATCGGCCTGCAGCGCGGCGAATCCATCAGCGCTATCTGGATCGTGATTGCCGCCGTCTGCGTCTATCTGATCGCCTACCGTTTCTACAGCCTCTACATTTCCGACCAAGTGCTGGGTCTCGACGCCACGCGCATGACGCCGGCCTATAAGTACAACGACGGGCTGGACTACGTGCCGACCAACAAGAATGTCTTGTTCGGCCATCACTTCGCCGCAATTGCCGGCGCCGGTCCATTGGTCGGCCCGGTGCTGGCGGCGCAGATGGGTTATCTGCCGGGCATGTTGTGGATACTGGCCGGCGTGGTGTTTGCCGGCGCGGTGCAGGATTTGATGGTGTTGTTCATCTCCACCCGCCGCGACGGCCGCTCGCTGGGCGATCTGATCAAGTCCGAGCTGGGCACGGTGCCGGGCGTGATTGCCTTGTTCGGCACCTTCATGATCATGGTGATCATCCTGGCGGTGCTGGCGCTGATCGTGGTCAAGGCATTGGCGGAATCGCCCTGGGGTACTTTCACGGTGGCGGTGACCATCCCGATCGCCTTGTTCATGGGCGTGTATACCCGCTATCTGCGGCCAGGACGCATCGGCGAGATTTCGCTGATCGGTTTTGTGCTGCTGATGCTGGCGATTGTCGGCGGCCAGTATGTGCAGGAACACCCGGTATTGGGCGCCATGTTCACCTTCACCGGCAAAGAGCTGACCTGGATGCTGATCGGCTACGGTTTCATCGCTTCGGTGCTGCCGGTCTGGCTGTTGCTGGCGCCGCGTGACTATTTGTCGACTTTCCTCAAGATCGGCACCATTGTCGGCTTGGCGCTGGGTATCGTGTTCGTTGCGCCGGAACTGAAAATGCCCGCCTTCACGCAATTCATGGACGGTTCCGGTCCGGTCTGGTCGGGCAGCTTGTTCCCCTTCCTGTTCATTACCATCGCCTGCGGCGCGGTATCCGGTTTCCACGCGCTGATTGCTTCCGGCACCACGCCGAAACTGCTGGAAAACGAACGCCATGCGCGCTTCATCGGCTACGGCGCCATGCTGATGGAATCGTTTGTCGCCATCATGGCGTTGATCGCGGCATCCTGCATTGAGCCGGGCGTGTATTTTGCGATGAACAGTCCGGCCGCATTGATCGGCACTACCGTCGAAACGGCAGCGCAAGCCGTGTCGCAATGGGGTTTCCACGTCACGCCGGAAATGCTGGCGCAGGTGGCGAAAGACGTCGGCGAGCACAGCATCATTTCCCGCGCCGGCGGCGCGCCGACGCTGGCGGTCGGCATGGCGCACATCCTGTCGAGCATAGGCGGCGGCAAAGTCATGATGGCGTTCTGGTATCACTTTGCGATTCTGTTCGAAGCGCTGTTCATCCTGACCGCGGTCGATGCCGGCACGCGCGCCGGCCGTTTCATGCTGCAGGATCTGCTCGGGACTTTCGTACCGTCCATGCGCAAGATCGATTCTCTGCCGGCCAGCCTGATCGCGACCGCCTTGTGCGTCGCCGGCTGGGGTTATTTCCTGTATCAAGGCGTGGTCGATCCGCTCGGCGGCATCAATACCTTGTGGCCCTTGTTCGGCATTTCCAACCAGATGCTGGCGGGAATTGCTTTGATTCTGGCGACCTGCGTATTGTTCAAGATGAAGCGCGACCGCTTCGCCTGGGTCACCATCGTGCCGACAGTCTGGATTCTGATTTGCACCTTGACCGCAGGCTGGCAAAAAATATTCGACGCCAATCCACGTGTCGGCTTCCTGACCCATGCCGGAAAATATCAGGATGCGCTGGCGGAAGGAAAATTGCTGGCGCCGGCGAAGTCGATCGCGCAAATGCAGCAGGTGATCTTCAACGATTACCTGGACGCGGGCCTGGCCGCCTTCTTTATCCTGGTGCTGGTGAGCATTCTCGGCTTCGGCATCAAGACCGTGCTGGCGGCGCGCGCCGCCCATCGCCCGAGCACCAGCGAAACCCCGTTTGAATCATTGCCGGCGAGTGCCTTGCCGTCAGCCTGAAAGCTTACTCATGCTGGAAGAACTATCGAAAGCCGGACGCTATCTCGGGCAAACCATGCGGCTGATGGTGGGTTTGCCTGAGTACGGCACGTACGTCACGCATATGGAAAACACCCATCCTGGCGAGCCGATGATGAGCTACGAAGAGTTTTTCAAGGAACGCCAGGAAGCGCGCTATGGCGGCAATGGCCGGGTTGGCCGCTGCTGCTAGCTGCTTAAAAGTTAAGCGTCCTATGGGGGATGTTAGTGCCGACCGGTTCGCCGGCCGGCATTTTTTTCGCCTCGCCTTCAGCCGTTCAGCTGACCGTTATAGGCGGCTGGCGCCGCTTGTATCTGTTTTGCACTGTGATAGAGGCTGACGACGCGCAGCAGGCGGCCGATGAACATGCCGTTAAAGACGCCATAGAGTGCGCAGACCAGGGCCGTAAACACGGCATCGTGCGCTAGTGCCGGATGGGTCGCCAGCGTCACGCCAACCGTATATTTGGTCAGGAAAACCCCCATCATCAGCATCAATGGCAGCCAGCTGCCGCGCTGGAGCAGCACGCCGCGTTCCGGATAAGCAATGACGCTGTCCGTCCTGAACAGGCGCCAGTTCAAGGCCGCCGCGAGAGCGGCCGCCAGCAGCCAGCACAGCATAGGCAGCGGCGTGACGCCGAACACGGTGGACACGCCCTGCCAAGACAGCGCCAGCATCACCAGCGGAATAATGGACAGTTTCTTCAGCGTCAGTTCGCGATCGACACTGGCCAGGACGCCGCGATAGATCAGGAAAGCCAGTAGCGCCCAGACCCAAAGCGGTGTGTGTGAAATGATTTGTGCAAACATGTCGTTCTCCGGTTGATTGATCTGCGGCGATTATCTGGTCGCCGCAGAGGCAGGAGAAGCGGAAAGCGACGAAATGCAGGAATGCGTCGTGAATCGACAGCCAGAGAGGATGGCGCGCTGCGGGTTTGTTTTCCGCCTTGGCGTTCCGCCCCCGGCTGCCGGAACCCTAGCGGATTTCTGCCGAATACTGGAAACGCTCGGCCGGCACAAAGGAAGTGCGCCATTCGACCGGCTCGCCGGCATGGTCCAGCATCAGCCGCTCGACGCAGATCGCCACGGTCTTGGTTTTCAGCTTGAACACGGAAGCATTGGCCCGGTTCAGCGGTTTCGCTGTCAAGTCATCGATGGCGCGCGAGACCAGCACATCGCATTCGCTCTCATAGACGGGATACAGCGATGGCGGAGAATTGCTTTTTAGATATTTCTGTAGCTTCCTGAAGCGCGCGAGCGGGAGCCAGATATGTTCCGACAGCACGATTTCATCGTCGAAAGAACGGGTGCGGTGCAGATACAGCGCTTTGTCGCGCGGTTTGAGCTTGAGTTTATCCGCCACTGCAAGCGGCGGTATGGCGGTCGTCATCGAACGGATCTGCGCAGTCGGCAGCTGACTGTTAGCTTTGCCGTGTTGCCGCACGAAACGCAGCATCGATGAGCGTTCGGCAGCGCGCGCGACGAATGTCCCGCGGCCGCGCACACGATCGACGACGCCGTCGGTGACCAGCGCGTCCAGCACCTTGCGCATGGTGCCGACGGCAATTGCATATTCGGCGGCCAGTTTGTCCTCGGACGGCAGCGCCTCATCAGCGGCCCAGCTACGCAACGCGATCCTTTGAAGCAGATCGTCACGGACTTGCAGATAGCGCGGCAAGCGCGGATCAGATCCGTTTTCCGGCGCGAGAGACGCATTTTTTTGCGAGAGAGACGCGTTTTTTTTCAGGAGAGGCGTGTTTTTTTTCGAGAGAGACGCGTTTTTTTTGGCGAGAGGCGGGTTTTTTGCGTTTTTTTTGATCGGCATTAACAACATTTCAAACTTGGAACGGGTCCGCAATTTACCAAGTTCCAATCGTTTTTACAATACATATGTGAATCTCTACTTCTATACAGAACCAGAGATTCACATATTGCTTAGTTCTGGTTCAACGCCACGCGTAGCGGGCGCGGCTTGCGCTCGGCCAGCCACAACAGCAGGATCGCCACTATCGAATAAATCCAGTAGTCGACCGGCACGCCGCCCAGCCAGTGCTTGTGCCATGGCACCTCGGCCGGATTGAAGCGCGCCAGTCCGTATGCCGGGTTGAGTACAAACCACAGCCAGTCTTCGCTGATCCAGAACACCATGATGGACGCCATGATCCGGCATTCCGCGCGCCAGTCCCAACTGCCGTTGAACCAGATCGGATAGTGGAACATCAGGGCGATGAAAGGAAAAATCCAGGCGTGATAGCCGGTCATGGCGCGCCCGCCCCAGAAGATGTCGAGTAGCCAGTGATGCTCGATGCGCCAGGTCGGCAAATTGGCGGCCCAGCCGGCGGCGCCCTCGATCTGGATTTCAACGTTGGCGAAAAAAAAGGCAGTCAGCGCCGCCCAGAACAGCATGCCGAACACGCGGCGATAGGGAGTAGTTGCGGTCATGTGGATGGCGAATAAAATTGAGAATCGAGCTTGTTCAAAACGGTTTTCAGCACCGCGCGGCCGGCATACGGGCGGCCCAGCGCCAGGCTGCGCTGCCGCAAGCGTAGCAGCAGGTCGGGTTGCTGCAGCAGTAGCTGGACCCGGAACGCCAGTGCAGTCAGGTCGATCGCCTTGAGCGCCGCGCCTTGTTCCAGCAGATAGTCGGCATTGCGTTCTTCCTGGCCCGGAATCGGCGAGTGGATGATCATCGGCACTCCCATCGCCAGGCATTCGGAGGTGGTCAGGCCGCCCGGTTTGGTGATCGCCAGATCGGCGCAGGCCATCAATTGTTCCACCTGGTTGGTAAAGCCGAAAGGAAACAGGTGGCCTGGATGGGCGGCTGCCAATTGCTGCAGGCTGGCCAGCAACGCGGCGTTTTTACCGGCCAACGCCACCAGCTGGAAATCGTCGGCCAGCTCCAGCAGCCGCTGTACGGTCTTATCGAGATCGCCGATGCCGGCGCCGCCGGACATCATCAGGATAATCTTGCGCTCGGGATCCAGGCCGAAGTGCTGCGCGCACTGCCGGCGCTCCAGGGTTTTTCCGAATCCCGGCATGATCGGGATGCCGGTCACATGGACCGCATCGGCCGCCAGGCCGCGCGCCCGCATGCGATAGGCGATTTCTTCGGTGGCGGCAAAATAGCCGCGCATCAGCGGTTGCAGCCACATGCTGTGCAAATCGAAATCCGTTACCTGTACCCAGACCGGACACACCACGCGCTGGCTGCCGATTTCGCGCGCCAGCAATTCGGCCGGCAGGAAGTGGGTGCAGATGATGGCGTCCGGCGCCGCCGCCTGGATCGCGGCACGCAAGGGACGGGTGCTGATGCGTTCAATCGCGCGCCGCAGTTTTTGCGTAGGCGAGTTGCTCAGGGCCTTGTCGCTCTTTTGGTAAACATAGCCCCACAACGCGGGATGGCGATTCACAAGATGCAGATAAAAATCGGTATACACCGCACGGAATCCGGCCGGCACGTAATCCATCGCGTCCAGGTGGATCGCTTCGGTGTCGGGGAATTCGGCGGCGGCATAGGCCCTGAGCGCCTCGGCGGCACGCATATGGCCGGCGCCGGCAGAGACGCTTAACAGTAATAGTTTACGGGGGCGCGGGGCTTTGACGGGCTTATGAATCATATGCTCCGGCCATCATCGGTTTGCTGCCGGTAATGCAAAAGTGACTACTTTCAAGCATACTCCTTGCAATCTGCATTCGGATTTTTACCGGGCACTTCCGCCCGATCACGCTGATGATAGGGATAAATCGGCGCTGAGTAAAATGACATTTATGACAAACAATCCCTGTTTCAGAAAGAACGTGATGCCCGCTACTCGCAAGCCGCTGGACGGTTTGGCCATGAGCCTGATGTTGATGCTGTGCCTGTGCTGGGGGCTGCAGCAAGTTGCAATCAAAGTGGCGGCGCCCAGCATCTCGCCGATTTTGCAAAACGGTTTGCGCTCGGCGGTGGCGGCAGTGCTGGTGAGCGGCCTGATGTGGTGGCGCGGCAGTAAATTCTCGCTGACCGATGGCAGCTTCTGGCCCGGCCTGGCAACCGGCTTGCTGTTTGCCGGCGAATTCCTGTGCGTCTCTATCGGTTTGAACTACACCACCGCTTCGCACATGTCGGTGTTTGTTTACACCGCGCCGATTTTCACCGTGCTGGGTTTGCACTGGCTGGTGCCGGGCGAGCGTTTCGGCGTCACCCAATGGCTGGGTGTGATCGCCGCATTTGCCGGGATTACCGTGGCGTTTGCCGGCGGCTTTGAAGCCGGCGCCGGCTTCAGCCGGACCCTGATCGGCGACGCGCTGGGGGTGCTGGGCGCCGTATTCTGGGCCGCCACCACGATCATGATCAAGCGCAGCGTCCTCACCAATGCCTCTCCCAGCATGACCTTGTGGTATCAGCTGGCGGCGGCCGCATTGACGCTGCCTTTGGTGGCCTTGGTCTCGGGGCAGACCGCAGTGGCGCCGCTGTCCGGCATCATGTGGGTGAGTTTGGTGTTCCAGTCGCTGATCGTCGCTTTCGGCAGCTTCCTGGCCTGGTTCTGGATGCTGCGCCGTTATCTTGCTTCGCGGCTGACGGTGTTTTCCTTCCTGACGCCCTTGTTCGGCGTCAGTTTCGGCGTGCTGCTGCTGGATGATCCGATCGGCTTGCCGTTTGTATTCGGTGCGTTGCTGGTTCTAAGCGGGATTGTGCTGGTGAACTGGCAAGGCAAATAAAAATGCGGGTTAACAGCTTCGCTCACTGTTAACCCGCATCAATTTGGCAAGCCGAGAAATTCAGGCCAGACCCACAAGGTTTTTAAGCCTTGAAAGTCCCTTCAGAAACCAAAGCCTGCAAGGGCATGCGCGGGCTTGGCTCTTCCTTGGCGCGCAAACCTTCCGGCAGCATGGCTTTGTCACCGATCTTGCCGATCGCTACCGCTGCTTCAATCGCGAAATTGGCCGGGATGTCCAGTTCCTTGCGCGTCTTTTCCTTGTCGAAGCCGGCCATGCCGTGTGCATGCCAGCCGGACAAGCTGGCTTGTAGCGCCAGGTAACCCCAGGCTGAACCGGCGTCGAAAGAGTGGCTTGGCATCGGCGATTCTTCGCTGCTGCCCGGTGGCGCAAAAGTGGTTTTCGACAAGATGATCACCAATGCCGCTGCATTTTCCGCCCAGCTGCGATTGAAATCGTTAAGCAAAGCCAGCAAGTTGTTCCAGTGCGGTGTGCCGCGACGTGCGAAGACGAAACGCCAAGGTTGCGAATTGTAGGACGATGGCGCCCAACGCGCCGCTTCCAGGATGGTCAGCAATTCTTGCTCGGAAATTTCGTCATTGGCATAGGCGCGTGGCGACCAGCGGCTGAGGAATTGCGGATGGGCAGGGTGGTCGGCTACACGTGGTGTGGACTGGGTCATGAGGTTCCTGTAGATAAATAAACAAGGCAAAATCGTTGCGGCCAAGGGTGTTTCAGAAACTTGTCAAAAACGCTCTGGCCGAGACGCAGCATCTTAGCAGCAGTTTTTGTTGCCTGCAGCGTGCAACCGGATTTACCGGATGTTGCAATCTGCACGGGCATGCAGGGTGAAGATTGCCCCGCCAAGCCGGTATAATCGAGAATAATCAAGTCTGCCCGGATGCTGTCCAAGAAATTGGGCCGCACCATGGACTTTTCGCATTAATCCAGTACGGCCTCCGTACTACTGACCACCTATCCTATGCTTGCACCACAAAAACAACAGATCATCGACCTTTTTCATGCTGCCTTGCAGCCTATTATCGCCGGCAGCGAGTTGCAGCCGACGGTGACGCTGGAGCGTCCGCGCGATCCTTCGCACGGCGATGTCGCCTGCAATATCGCCATGCAACTGGCCAAGCCGCTGAAAAAGAACCCGCGTGAACTGGCGCAAGCCCTGGTAGCGGCGGTGCTGGCCAGCACCGAACATCGCGATCTGATCGAAACCGCTGAAATCGCCGGCCCGGGCTTCATCAACCTGCGTTTGACGGCGGCGGCCAAGCAGCAAGTGGTCAGGAGCGTGCTGCAAGAGGGCGCCGACTACGGCAAGAGCAAGTTTGGCGCCGGCAAAAAAGTGCTGGTGGAGTTTGTTTCCGCCAATCCGACCGGGCCTTTGCATGTCGGCCATGGCCGCCAGGGCGCGCTCGGCGATGCCATGTCGGCGCTGTTCGAGGCGCAAGGTTACGATGTCACCCGCGAGTTTTACTACAATGACGCCGGCGTCCAGATCGCTACCTTGGCGACTTCAGTGCAGGCGCGCGCCAACGGCTTCAAGCCGGGCGATGCCGCATGGCCGGAAAGCGCCTACAACGGTGATTACATTGCCGATATCGCCCAGGATTTCCTGGCCAGGAAGACGGTTGCCGCCAGCGATGGCGAACCGGTCACCGCCAGCGGCGACCTCAGCGATATCGAGTCGATCCGCAAGTTCGCCGTCGCTTACCTGCGCCGCGAGCAGGATCTGGATTTGCTGGCCTTCGGCGTCAAGTTCGATAACTATTACCTGGAATCGTCGCTGTACCAGGACGGCAAGGTCAATGCCGCCGTCGAGGCCCTGATCGCCGCCGGCGTCACCTATGAGCTGGATGGCGCATTGTGGCTGCGCACCACCGACTACGGCGACGACAAAGACCGCGTGATGAAGAAGTCCGACGGCACCTACACCTATTTCGTGCCGGACGTTGCCTACCACATCGTCAAATGGCAGCGCGGCTTCGGCAAGGTCATCAATGTCCAGGGCAGCGATCACCATGGCACGATTGCGCGGGTGCGCGCCGGCCTGCAGGCCGTCAACATGGGAATTCCGCAAGGCTATCCCGACTACGTGCTGCACAAGATGGTGACCGTGATGAAGAACGGCGAGGAAGTGAAGATTTCCAAGCGCGCCGGTTCGTATGTCACGGTGCGTGACCTGATCGAATGGTCGTCTGGCGAAGATGGCGCTGCCGACGGCGCGCAGGACGCCCCGCGCGACCTGACCCGCGGCCGCGACGCCGTGCGGTTCTTCCTGATCTCGCGCAAGGCCGATACCGAATTCATATTCGATGTCGATCTGGCGCTGGCCAAATCCGACGAAAATCCGGTCTACTACGTGCAATACGCCCATGCCCGGATCTGTTCGGTGCTGGCGCAATGGACCGGTGACGAAGCCAGCCTCGGCAGCATCGACCTGAGCCCGCTGACGGCGCCGCGCGAAGCCAGCCTGCTGGCCAAGCTGGCCGAATATCCGGATATGCTGCAGCATGCGCTGGAAGAGCTGGGGCCGCACCAGGTCGCATTTTATCTGCGCGATTTGGCGGGTGAGCTGCATAGCTACTACAATGCTGAGCGGGTCCTGGTCGACGATGAAGCGCTCAAGATGGCGCGCCTCGCCTTGATGTATGCAACCCGCCAGGTGTTGCGCAACGGCTTGGCGCTGATCGGCGTGTCGGCGCCAGCCCGCATGTGATGTAAAGCTACAATCGGCGATCTCTGGCTGCCGCTGCCGGAGACGGTCTGTAATCAGGATGTGATTCAGGATGTCATTGGGGAAGTATGAGCAAACTTAACAACAAGCAAGCTGGCGGTACCTTACTGGGCCTGATTTTCGGCCTGATCATCGGATTGGCGATTGCCGTCGTGGTGGCGATCATGATCACCAAGACGCCGACGCCGTTTACCAACAAGACGAGCAAGACCGACAAAGCACCAGAGGTCGCCACGGCGCCGGCTGCATCGACATCTGCAGCGCCGTCGAACCCGGATCAGCTGCCGGATCCGAACAAGTCGCTCTACGGTAACAAGGATGCGGCGAAGGAAGCAGCCAAGGCGTTTACTCCACCGGCTACCGCTCCGGCTACCGCTCCGGCGCCGAGCGCCGACGGTACGCCGCCGCCGAGCTCGGCCGCCGAGAAAAAGCTGGATGCGCTGGTTGCCAAGGCACAGGATAGCAAGTCGACGCCTATCGTCGATAAATCCACCGCCGACAAGACCAAGAAAGCGGCCGGCGACATCGCCGAAGCCAAAACCAAAGCTGCAGGGGTCGACGACAACTGGATTTATTTCCTGCAGGTCGGCGCTTTCCGTGAGCAGAGCGAAGCTGAAAGCGCCAAGGCCAGATTGGCCTTGATGGGTTTCGAAGCCAAGATCAGCGAACGCCAGGCCGATACCGGTTCTTTGTATCGGGTACGGGTCGGGCCATTTAATCAGTTGGAAACAATGAACCGGATACGCGGAAAGTTGTCAGATAACGGCGTTAATGCAGCAGTTGTGCGGGCTGCAAAATAAAAGACCCCTGGCAGCATGTCTCTGCTGCGTAGGTAAAAAAATCAAACATTATTCATTTTGATAGGATATTTCATGCGTTTTTTTCAAAAAGCCTTGGCTGTCGCTGGTCTTAGTCTGAGTTTCGGCCTGCTTGCCGCCAGCGCAAGTGCAGCGCCGGCCAATCCGGTTGCCGGCGCGGAATACAAAGTTCTCGATAACCCGCAACCTACCGATTCCGGTATCGGGAAAAAAGTCGAAGTAACAGAATTTTTCGGATATTTCTGCCCGCATTGCAATGCGCTCGAACCGACGCTGGAAGCATGGGTAGCAAAGCAGGGCGACAAGATTTCTTTCAAGCGCGTGCCGGTCGACTTCGCTATCGACCCTGCGAATCCGAACCAGCAGCAAGCAAAGTCTCCGTATGTACCGCAGAAAAAGCTGTACTACACGCTGGAAGCCATGGGCAAGCTGCCTGAATTGCACGCGAAGGTTTTTAACGCGATCCACGTACAGCGCCAGCGCCTGGATACAGACAGCTCCATTGCCGATTTCGCGGTGAAGCAAGGTCTCGACAAAACCAAGTTCCTGGATGTGTACAATTCGTTCGCAGTGCAAACCAAGGTCACCCGCGCCGCCCAGCTGCAAAATGCGTACAAGGTGGATGGCGTGCCGATGCTGGTGGTTGACGGCCGTTACGTGACATCGCCATCGATAGTCGGTGCGACTGCTGGCGCAGGAAAAACCGAGCCGGAACTGTTCAAGTCCACCTTGCAAGTGATGGACAGCCTCGTGACGAAGGTCGCGGCGACCAAGAAATAAATCAGCTGAAAAGCAAGCTGGCCGTCACGGTCAGTCGGCAGCAGATCTTGAAAAGTCCGCCTCTCGCAAGAGGGCGGGCTTTTTTATCGACGTAAAAGGCACTTCCATGAAACGTGTATTCATCACTGGTGCTTCCAGCGGCATCGGCGCCGCACTGGCGCAATATTATGCAGAGCAGGGCGCAACACTGGGGCTGGTAGCCAGGCGCCAGGCGGTGCTGGAGCAATTGCTGGCGGGCTTGCCGCATCCGGAACGGCATCGCCTGTATGCGCTGGATGTCAACGATCATGTTGCCTTGACTGCCGCCGCAGAAGATTTCATCGCAGCCGGCGGCGGTGTCGATGTGGTGATCGCCAGCGCCGGGATTTCACAAGGCACCTTGACCGAGCATGCCGAAGACCAGCAGGTGTTCGAGCAAGTGTTTGCCACCAATGTGCTGGCCACGGTCGCCACCTTCACGCCATTTATCGCCACCATGAAACGCCAGGCCCAGGCCGGGCTAACCGATTTGCGCCTGGTCGGCGTCGGCAGCGTGGCCGGCATTCGCGGCTTGCCGGGAGCGGGCGCCTACAGCGGATCGAAGGCGGCGCTAATCAGTTACTGCGAGTCGCTCAGGGTGGAATTGCGCGCCAGCGGCATCAAGGTGGTCACCATCGTCCCTGGATACATCGACACGCCGATGACCCAGGTGAATCACTACAAGATGCCGTTCCTGATGCCGGTGCGGCAGTTCGCCGCCAAGACCGGCGCTGCGGTCGCGCGCGGCAGTAGCTATCAGGTGATTCCGTGGCAGATGGGGGTTGTCGCCAAGTTGCTGCGCTTGTTGCCGAACTGGCTGTACGATTTAGTGTTTTCCAAAGCGCCGCATAAGGCACGTAAATAAACACGCAAATAAGCAGGTAAAACTGCAAACCGATCAAAGCACATGGACTTTCACAATTTTTTCTTATTCGTACTGACGGAATTTGCGCTGTCGGCGTCGCCGGGGCCGGCGGTCATGCTGGTGGTTGCCTACGGCATCACGGTCGGCTGGAAGAAGGCGATTTTCGCCATCTTGGGGATACTTACCGCCAATGCGATCTATTTCACCATTTCGGCAACCGGCCTGGGCGCCTTGATTGTCGCCTCGCATACCTTGTTCAGCGCTGTGAAATGGCTGGGCGTGGCGTATCTGGCTTATCTCGGCTTGTCGGCAATATTCGGCCGGCCCTCCCCGATCACCGCCTCCAGGCTGGATAGCCGCAACGCCTCCGGCTGGAAAATCTGGTTCAGCGGCCTGACGCTGCAACTGGCCAATCCCAAGGCGCTGATTTTCTTCATCGCCATCTTGCCGCAATTCCTCAATCCATCCGCCAATATCCCGCTGCAAATGATGTGGCTGGCGGCCGGTTCGATCATTCCGGAGTTCTTCATCCTGATCGGCTACGCTGCCTTGGCCGGAAAAATGCAAACCATCGCCACCCGGCCGAGTTTTTCCCGGATTACCGACCGTGTCGCAGGCAGCCTGATGCTGGCGGTAGCGATGATTGTGGCCGCGATACAGCAGTAATCAGGCAAGACCGAAACGGTAAACCTGATCAGCATCCAGCCGCCGTTTCAGCACGCCGTCAAACCACAGCTTGTGCAAATGGGCCAGCGCTTCGCCCAGCGCGAAAGTCATTTGATGCGCATCCAGCGGCCGCCGGAACATGACCGGCACGATGTCGCTGGCCGACTGCGGCGCCGCCGTGCAGGCTGCCACCACTTCCGCCAGCCGTTCCCGGTGATGTTGCTGCAGCTGGTCGATACGGATCTGCAAACCGCGGAACGGCTTGCCGTGCGACGGCAGCACCAGCGTTGTGGTCGGCAGGGCGCGGTATTTTTCCAGAGAATCCATATATTGCTGGACCGGGTTCGATTCCGGCTCAATCGCAAACACCGAGACATTGGTGGAAATCCGCGGCAACACCATATCGCCCGAAATCAGCAGATCGAGGTCGGCGCAATGCAGCGCAACGTGCTCCGGTGCGTGGCCGAAGCCGGTGATCACGCGCCATTCATGCCGGCCGATGCGCAGCCGTTGCTGATCCGCCAGCCGATGATAGGCCAGCGGCACTGCGGGCACCATGTTCGGATAATAGGACTTGCGCTGAGACACCTTGGCGATGACCTCAGGATCGTGCATGCCGTGCTGTTGAAAATGCGGCAACGATGCGCTGCCGTCGGCGCCGGGCAGCGCCGCCGACATGATGCGTGCGGAGAGATATTCGCCGCCGCTCATCCACAGCGGCGCTTGCCAGCGCTGGCACAGCCAGTCGGCCAGGCCGACGTGGTCCGGATGGCAATGGGTGACCAGCACCCGCAATACCGGCAAGCCGTTAAGCTGGCTTGCAAAAATGGCATCCCAGGCGGCGCGCGTGGCGTCGTTGGCAATCCCGCAATCGACGATGGTCCAGCCGTGGCGGGTGCCTTCCTCGGTTTCGATGCTGTCTTCCAGCAGCCATAAATTGATGTGGTCCAGCGCAAACGGCAAGCCCATGCGCAGCCAGCGCACGCCGGGCGCGACTTCGAGGGTGGCGCCGCCGGCCGGCAAGGTGTCGCCGAAGGCGTAGCTGAGCTTGGCTTCGAGTGCGTTCATCGGGGGGATTCTTTCTTTTTTTGCAATGCTAGTAGTTTTTCGGTGTTTTCATTTTCCGCCAGCGCGCCTACAATGTGCTTTACGTTAACGTTAACTGCCATTGTACCTAAACCAGCATTTCTTGTTCTGCCACCCTGAGACCATGTCGACTTACACCATCACTGAACTTGCCCGCGAATTTGACATTACCCCCAGGGCGATCCGTTTTTATGAGGATCAGGGCTTGCTGAGCCCGAAGCGGGACGGCGCCGGCGGCCGCAACCGGGTGTATGCCGCCCGTGAGCGTACGCGTCTGAAGCTGACCTTGCGCGGCAAACGACTGGGGCTGACGTTGTCGGAAATCAAGAGCCTGGTCGATATGTACGATTCGCCCAAGGATTCGGCGCCCCAGCTGGAACTGTTCCTGCAGGTGCTGGCACGTCATCGCGAACATCTGGAACAGCAGCGCGAAGACATCGAAGTGACTTTGGCAGAAATTAGCGCGCACGAGGATGAGTGCCGCCGCTTGCTGGGCAGCGGCGAGCTGAGCGATCACGTCGCACCATGACTTTCCCCGCAAATCCACATAACAACTAGCCACACGCAAAATAACCAAGGAGACAACATGATCCACTTACCCGGTCTGACCTTCGATCACGGCGAAGATATCGACGCATTACGTAGTGCAATCCAGGAATTCGCCGCCGCGGAAATCGCCCCGCGCGCCGCAGAAATCGACCGTAACGACCAGTTTCCGATGGATTTATGGAAAAAAATGGGCGATCTGGGCTTGCTCGGCATCACCGCCGAAGAAGAATACGGCGGCAGCGGCATGGGTTACCTGGCGCACATCATCGCCATGGAAGAAATCTCGCGCGCCTCGGCTTCGGTCGGCCTGTCTTATGGCGCCCACTCGAACCTGTGCGTCAACCAGATCAAGCGTAACGGCAGCGCCGAGCAAAAAGCCAAATACCTGCCGAAGCTGATTTCCGGCGACCACGTCGGCGCCCTGGCGATGTCCGAGCCGAATGCCGGTTCCGACGTGGTCAGCATGAAATTGCGGGCCGAATTGAAGGGTGATCGCTGGGTGCTCAACGGCACCAAGATGTGGATCACCAACGGCCCTGACGCCGACGTGCTGGTGGTCTATGCCAAGACCGACCTGGAAGCGGGAGCGCGCGGCATGACCGCCTTCCTGATCGAAAAAAGCTTCAAGGGTTTCAGCGTGGCGCAAAAGCTGGACAAGCTCGGCATGCGCGGTTCGCACACCGGCGAGCTGGTATTCCAGGATTGCGAAGTGCCGGTGGAAAACGTGCTGGGCGGACTGGGCAAAGGCGTCAATGTGCTGATGTCCGGCCTGGATTACGAACGCACCGTTCTTTCCGGCGGCCCGCTTGGTATCATGCAGGCATGTATGGATGTGGTCGTCCCTTACGTGCATGACCGCAAGCAGTTCGGCCAGTCGATCGGCGAATTCCAGCTGATGCAGGGCAAACTGGCCGATATGTATTCGACCATGATGGCTTGCAAGGCCTATGTGTACGCCGTCGGCCAGGCTTGCGACCGCGCCAGGACGCCGGCTGCGGCCAGGGCCTTGCGCAAGGATGCGGCCGGGGCGATCTTGTATTCGGCCGAAAAGGCTACCTGGATGGCAGGCGAAGCGATCCAGGCGCTGGGCGGCAACGGCTACATCAACGAATATCCGGTGGGACGCCTGTGGCGCGACGCCAAACTGTACGAAATCGGCGCCGGCACCAGCGAAATCCGCCGTATGCTGATCGGCCGCGAACTGTTTGCGGAAACCTGCTGATTAATGGCATTTTTGATATGAGGGCAACAGCGTCAAGAACATGACTTCACTGCATATTCACACAGCATTGCTGCGGCACCCGCAACTTTCCATCGCACTCGGCAAGCAAGTCTTGCTGAAGATGGAAAACACCCAGCCGGCCGGCTCATTCAAGCTGCGCGGGATAGGCTTGCTGTGCCAGCGCGCGGTGGCCGGCGGCGCCAGCCTCCTGGTTTGCCCCTCGGGCGGCAATGCGGGCTTTGCGGCGGCGTTTGCCGGTGCGGCGCTGGGCGTCAAGACGACTATCGTGGTGCCGCAAACCACCGCCGCAGAAGTTTGCCAGCGCATCCGCGATATCGGCGCCGAGGTGATCGTTCACGGCAGCGTCTGGGATGAAGCCAACCAGCTGGCGCTGAAGCTGTGCCAACAGCCTGGCAGCGTCTACATCCCACCCTTCGATCACCCCGATATCTGGGACGGCAACGCCACCATGATCGACGAAGCGGTGCTGCAGGCGCGCGAGCTCGGCGTTGATTTCGACGTCGTTATCTGCTCGGTCGGCGGCGGCGGTCTGATGAGCGGCGTGTTGAGCGGTCTGCATCGCAACGGCTTGCCGCAGATCCCCTTGATCGCAGTAGAAACCGAAGGCGCCGCTTCACTGAACGCCGCGGTGCGCGCCGGCGAGCTGGTGACCTTGCCGGCGATTACCTCGATTGCGTCCACCCTGGCCGCCAAACGCGTGGCCGATGAATGTTTTGCCTGGACCCGGCGGCATGAAGTGCACAGCGTAGTGGTCAGCGACGCCCAGGCGGTCGCCGCCGCGTTGGCATTTGCCGATCAGATGCGCACGCTGGTGGAGCCCGCATGCGGCGCGGCGCTGGCCGTGGCCTATGAAAAACTGCCGGTGCTGGCGCCGTATCAGCGGCCGTTGATTGTAGTCTGCGGCGGCATCGGCGTCAGCCTGGCGATGCTAGCCGGCTGGAAGGAGCGGTTCGCGCTGTGATTACGTCGGCAAACTTTCCAAAATTACTGTCGTCGCAGATCGCTTTCGATACTGCGCGCATGATATTGGACGGTT
Source organism: Collimonas sp. OK242 (assembly GCF_900107095.1). Classification (GTDB taxonomy): domain Bacteria; phylum Pseudomonadota; class Gammaproteobacteria; order Burkholderiales; family Burkholderiaceae_D; genus Collimonas. The sequence goes on along the minus strand of NZ_FNOR01000007.1, from coordinate 116,586 downwards.
TCGACAAGCATTACCGTTTGTTCCGCGAAGCCAGCGTGCTGGCCAAGCTGCATTTCGAAAGTGCCGACTGGAAAACCGCGCAACTCGCCGCGCGCGAGCGCATCGGTTTCTACGATGCGCGCGTGCATGAATGCGTGCGCGCGCTGGAAGACGAATACGACCAAAGCGATCTGACCGACGAGGTCTGGCGCGAGGTGAAGCTGCATTACATCGGCATGCTGACCGACCACAAGCAGCCGGAGCTGGCCGAGACCTTCTTCAACTCGGTCTGTTGCAACATCCTGCATCGCGCCTATTTCCACAACGATTTCATTTTCGTGCGGCCGGCAGTGTCGACTGAATACATCGACACCGACGAGGCCTTGCCCACCTACCGGGTGTACTACCCGTCCAAGGACGGCCTGCATTACACGCTCAAGCGCCTGATTACCAACTTCCAGCTGCAGCGGCCGTTCGCCGACCTTGACCGCGACGTTTCAATGGCAGAAGAGCGCATAGCGCAAGCCTTCGGCAGCGTCGCGCTGGAGCCGAATCACCAGATCCAGGTGCTGTCGAACCTGTTCTACCGTAACAAGGGCGCTTACGTGGTCGGCAAGATGATCAACGGCCCGCGCGAGTATCCGTTTGTGGTGCCCATTCTGCATGACCGGGATGGCAAGCTGGTGCTGGATGCCGTGCTGTTCGACACCAAGATACTGACGGTGCTGTTCTCTTTCACGCGCGCTTATTTCATGGTCGACATGGAAGTGCCGTCAGCCTATGTACAGTTTCTGCGCAGCCTGTTGCCGAACAAGCCGCGCAGCGAAATCTACACCATCCTGGGTTTGCAAAAACTCGGCAAGGCACTGTTTTATCGCGATTTCCTGCGCCATCTGCGGCACTCGTCGGATCGTTTTGAAATCGCTCCCGGGATTCGCGGCCTGGTGATGGTGGTATTCGCCTTGCCGTCGTTTCCCTACGTGTTCAAGGTCATCAAGGATTATTTCCCGGCGCCGAAGGAAACCACCAATGCGCTGGTCAAGGAAAAATACCTGCTGGTCAAGCATCATGATCGCGTTGGCCGCATGGCCGATACGCTGGAATATTCCAGCGTGGCGTTTCCGCGCGCGCGTTTCGCCGACGAACTGTTAGCCGAATTGAAGCAGGTAGCGCCGTCGGTGGTCGAAGAAGATGGCGACGAAATCATCATCAAGCATCTGTATATCGAACGGCGCATGGTGCCGCTGAATATCTATCTGAACAACGCCGAGAAAAACAACGACCAGGCCGCGCTGGAACACGGCATCACAGAATACGGCAACGCCATCAAGGAACTGGTCGCGGCGAATATCTTCCCTGGCGACATGTTGTACAAAAATTTTGGCGTGACGCGTCACAATCGTGTCGTGTTTTACGACTATGATGAGATTGAATACATTACCGACTGCAATTTCAGGACTATCCCGCAGCCGCGTAACGAGGAAGACGAAATGTCCGCCGAGCCCTGGTATTCCATCGCCAAGAACGATGTCTTTCCGGAACAATTCGGTGTATTTCTTCTCGGGAATCAAAACGTCAGGAAATACTTTATCAAGCATCATGCGGATCTATTGACCCAGCAATATTGGCAGCAACACAAGCAGCACATTCTTGAGGGGCATTTCGACGATGTATTCCCGTATCCGCAGGAATGTCGTTTTACCTACGCACAAAGTTGATTGACCGGTAACAGACGCAGTAAATTGAAGCATCCGAACCACTCGAACCATTTTATTTTTGACCAACCAGGCAGCCAAGCCGTTTGCGTGAATCACGGGGAATAGCCAGTGACTCCTGAAGCGGCTTACAACGTTGTCGTAATCTGGAGAAGTAACATGAATGATCCTATCGTTATCGTCGGTGCAGCACGTACTCCAATGGGTGCGTTTCAGGGTGATTTTTCGGCATTGACCGCCAGTGACCTGGGCGCCGTGGCGATCAAGGCTGCAGTTGAGCGCGCCGGGCTGAAGCCGGAGCAGGTCGATGGCGTGTTGTTCGGCAATGTGTTGCAAGCCGGCCAAGGCCAGGCGCCGGCGCGGCAGGCAACCATCAAAGCCGGTTTGCCGGTTTCTACCAATGCGGCCACCATCTCCAAGGTGTGCGGCTCGGCGATGCAAGCCACGATGTTCGCTTTCGATGCCTTGCTGGCAGGGACCAATGAAGTGGTGGTCGCCGGCGGCATGGAATCGATGACCAACGCGCCTTACCTGATTCCAAAGGGACGCAGCGGCTATCGCATCGGCCACGCCATGATTTTCGACCACATGATGCTGGACGGCCTGGAAGATGCATACTCCAAGGGCGACAACGGCGGCGGCCGTTCGATGGGTACTTTCGGCGAAGAATGCGCCGCCAAATACCATTTCAGCCGTGCCGACCAGGATGCGTTTGCGATCGCCTCGGTACAGCGCGCACAAGCCGCCACGGCCGACGGTTCCTTCAAGTGGGAAATCGCGCCGGTGACCGTCACCAGCCGCGCCGGCGAAGTGGTGATCGACAAGGACGAAGGTCCGCAAAAGGCCAAGATCGACAAGATCCCGTCGCTGCGCGCAGCGTTCAAGAAAGACGGCACTATCACGGCGGCTTCGTCGTCCTCCATCAACGACGGCGCCGCAGCGCTGGTGCTGATGCGCGAATCGACCGCCAAGAAACTCGGCTGCACGCCGATTGCCCGCATTCTCGGCCATGCCAGCCATTCGCAAGAACCGGAATGGTTCACTACCGCACCGGTAGGCGCGATTGAAAAGCTGTACAAGAAAGTCGGCTGGAAGAACAGCGACGTTGATCTGTACGAAATCAACGAAGCCTTTGCCGTGGTGCCGATGGCAGCGATGAAGGAACACGATATTCCGCACGACAAGATCAATGTCCACGGCGGCGCTTGTGCCCTCGGCCATCCGATCGGCGCTTCCGGTGCGCGCATCATCGTCACTCTGCTGGGCGCCTTGAAGGCAAAGGGCGGCAAGCGTGGCGTGGCATCGTTGTGCATCGGCGGCGGCGAAGGTACCGCCATCGCAGTCGAACTGGTTTGAGGGCTTACACGTAACAAGTCCTGATGTAGCTGAGTAGCAGGCATCAAATGGATCAGCGGTTTTCGCGGGTTTTCCGCGAATTCACGCTGATCTTTGTTATGGGTCTTCGTGAATTGCAATTTAAGCAAGCAAGTGGGCGCTGGATTTGCTCACTACGTGATTGGCAGTAGCCGCAATAACCGCAATAGTTCTTACCATTTCAGACAGGGTATAAAAAGATGGCTGCCGCAATTGATTTCTACTTTGATTTTTCCTCTCCGTACGGCTATTTCGCCGCCACCCGTATCGACGCGCTGGCGGAAAAATACAAGCGCGATGTCGATTGGCATCCGATCCTGCTGGGCCCGGTATTCAAGACCACCGGCTCCTCACCCTTGCCGCAAGTACCGATCAAGGGTGATTACTCGTTCCACGATTTCGAACGCAGCGCGCGCTTTCACGGCATCCCGTACAAGCGTCCCGGGGCTTTCCCGATTGCCACCCAGGCAGCGGCGCGCGCCGTGCTGTGGGTACGTGGCAAACAGGGCGAAGACAAGGCCATCAAGTACGCCAAGCAGATTTACAAAGCGTATTTTGTCGACGGCACGAATATCGCCGAGCCGATGAATTTGCTTGAAATCGGCCACCACAGCGGCATCGACACCACCGGCCTGAGCGACGGCATCAACAGCTTGCCGATCAAGAGTCAGCTCAAAGCGGAAGTCGATCTGGCGATGGCGCGCGGTGTGTTCGGTTCGCCGTTTGTGATTGTCGATGGCGAGTCGTTCTGGGGTTTCGACCGTTTCGATCAACTCGAAGCATTCCTGAGGGATGGCAAGATTTGAAGAATAAGGTAGATGATTGTCCTTGCGGCGGCGATTACGCACAATGCTGCGGCCGCTACCACAGCGGCAGCGAGGCGGCGCCGACCGCACTGGCGCTGATGCGCTCGCGCTACAGCGCCTACGTCATGGACAACGGTGCATATTTGCAAGCGACCTGGCATCGCAGTACCAGGCCGGCCGAGCCGATTGTGGCCGAAGCCGGGCAGAAATGGCTGGGCCTCGAGGTGCGCAGGCATGAGGCCGACGGCGACAGCGCCATCGTGGAATTTGTGGCGCGTTACAAGATCGGCGGCCGTGCGCAGCGCTTGCACGAAGTCAGCCGCTTTGTGCGCGAGAGTGAGCCTGGCACAGAAGACCAGCCACGCTGGTTTTATGTCGATGGCAGTTTCCCAGAAAAATAAAAATCATTGCGGGAAGCATTAGCGGGTCCTAACAGGAGACAAGACTATGAAACAACTGAATTCCAGCATCGATCGCGGCAGCCAGGAGTTGCCGCTGATCGAACAGACCATCGGCCGCTTTTTCGACGAGATGGTGGAGCGGGTCGCCGACAATGATGCGCTGGTATCGCGTCATCAGCAGATCCGGCTCAGCTATCGGCAACTGCAAAGCCAGGCCCGGCAGCTGGCCAGCGCCATGCTCAAAATTGGGCTGCAGCCGGGCGACCGTATCGGCATCTGGTCGCACAACAATGCCGAGTGGCTGCTGACGCAGCTGGCCACGGCCTACGCCGGCGTCGTGCTGGTGAATATCAATCCGGCCTATCGCGTCAGCGAGCTGGAGTATGCGCTCAACAATGTCGGCTGCAAGGCCCTGATCTCGATGACCAGTTTCAAGAGCAGCGATTATCTGGACATGATCCGCACGCTGGCGCCTGAACTCGAACACGCCGCTGCGGGCAGCTTGCAGGCAGCACGTCTGCCGACTTTGAAAACCGTGATCCAGCTTGGCCGCGATGCGGCGCCGGGCATGCTGCGTTTTGCCGACTTTATCGCCAGCGGCGATCCGTCCGATCCGCGGCTGGCGGAGATCGCCAAGCAATTGCAAGCCGGCGATCCCATCAACATCCAGTTCACCAGCGGCACTACCGGCTTTCCGAAAGGCGCGACGCTGACCCATCGCAATATCCTTAACAACGGATTCTTCATTGGCGAAGCGATGAAGCTGACGGCACAGGACCGGCTCTGCATCCCTGTGCCTTTGTATCATTGCTTTGGCATGGTGCTCGGCAATCTGGCCTGCCTGACGCACGGCGCCACGATTGTTTATCCGAACGACGGCTTCGAACCGTTGTCGGTGCTGCAGGCAGTACAGGAAGAACGCTGCACCGGCTTGCATGGCGTGCCGACCATGTTCATCGCAGAGCTGGATCATCCACGCTTTGCCGAATTCGATCTGTCGACGCTGCGCACCGGCATCATGGCCGGTTCGCCCTGTCCGATTGAAGTGATGAAGCGTGTGGTGCGCGACATGCATCTGGAACAGATCACCATCGCCTACGGCATGACCGAAACCAGCCCGGTCAGCTGTCAGAGCATGACCGATACGCCGCTCGAGAAACGCGTTTCTACCGTTGGCCAGGTGCAGCCGCACCTGCAGGTAAAGATCATCGATCCGGAATCGGGCGCGATCATGCCCATCGGCAGCTCCGGCGAGCTATGCACCCACGGTTATTCGGTGATGCACGGTTATTGGGGCGATGCAGAAAAGACGCGCGAAGCGATCGACCGCGAAGGCTGGATGCATACCGGCGATCTGGCGACCATGGATGCCGAAGGCTACGTCAATATCGTCGGCCGCATGAAGGACATGGTGATACGCGGCGGCGAGAATATCTATCCGCGCGAGATCGAAGAATTTTTATATCGTCATCCGGCGATCCAGGATGTGCAGGTGGTCGGCGTGCCGGACCAGAAATACGGCGAAGAATTATGCGCCTGGATTATCTTGCGCCCCGGCCAAACCGCGGACGAACAAGCTGTGCGTGATTTCTGCCAAGGCCAGATCGCGCACTACAAGGTGCCGCGCTATATCCGCTTTGTCGATGCCTTCCCGATGACGGTGACCGGTAAGATACAGAAATTCAAGATCCGCGAAGCGATGAAAGACGAGTTGAACCTCAACGACATCCACACCGCATAAAAATCGTTCCAAAAGAATGGTTCAAAATACTAGACACAAAGGACATCGCAATGCCCCAGTTAGAAAGCAAGCTGAACACACGCAGCGAAGAATTCCAGGAAAATGCCAGCGCGCTCAATTTGCTGGTTGACGATTTGCGCCAGAAAGTCGCGCAGATCGCCGAGGGCGGCGGCGACGCTGCACGCAAGAAGCACGTGGCGCGCGGCAAATTGCTGCCGCGTGAGCGGGTGCAGATGCTGCTTGATCCTGGCACGCCGTTCATGGAGTTTTCCCAGCTGGCGGCTTATCACGTCTACAAAGACAAAGATGGCAGCGATGCTGCGCCCGCCGCCGGGGTGATTACCGGCATCGGCCGTATCGCGGGGCAGGAATGCGTGGTGGTCTGCAATGACGCAACAGTCAAAGGCGGCACCTACTATCCGCTCAGCGTCAAAAAGCATTTGCGGGCGCAGGAAATCGCCGAACAAAACAATCTGCCTTGCATCTACCTGGTCGATAGCGGCGGCGCCAACTTGCCGAACCAGGATGAAGTGTTCCCCGATCGTGACCATTTCGGCCGCATCTTCTACAACCAGGCCAACCTGTCGGCCAAAGGCATTCCGCAAATCGCGGTGGTGATGGGTTCGTGTACTGCCGGCGGCGCCTATGTGCCGGCGATGAGCGACGAGTCGATCATCGTCAAGAACCAGGGCACGATTTTCCTGGCCGGCCCGCCACTGGTAAAAGCCGCGACCGGCGAAGTGGTGAGCGCCGAAGACCTGGGCGGCGGCGATGTCCACACCCGCCTGTCCGGCGTGGCCGATCATCTGGCGCAAAACGATATGCACGCCTTGTCGCTGGCGCGCACCATCGTCTCCAACCTGAATCGCCAGAAACCGCAAGGTCCGCTGCTGCGTCCGGTAGTCGAACCCAAGTATCCGGCCCATGAACTGTATGGCGTTATTCCGCTCGATACCCGCAAACCGTTCGATGTACGTGAGGTGATCGCGCGCATCGTCGACGGCAGCGAATTCGATGAATTCAAGGCGCGCTACGGCACCACGCTGATTTGCGGCTTCGCCCATATCTACGGCATGCCGGTCGGCATCGTCGCCAACAACGGCATTCTGTTTTCAGAAGCGGCCGTGAAAGGCACTCACTTCATCGAACTCTGCTCGCAGCGCAAGATTCCGCTGGTGTTCCTGCAAAACATCACCGGCTTCATGGTCGGCCGCCGCTACGAAAACGAAGGCATCGCCCGTAACGGCGCCAAGATGGTGACGGCGGTGGCAACCACTGCCGTACCTAAGCTGACGGTGATCATCGGCGGCAGCTTCGGCGCCGGCAACTACGGCATGTGCGGCCGCGCCTATTCGCCGCGTTTCCTGTGGATGTGGCCGAATGCCCGTATCTCGGTGATGGGTGGCGAACAGGCTGCCGGCGTGCTGGCAACCGTCAAGCGCGACGGCATCGAAGGCAAGGGCGGCAGCTGGAGCGCGGAAGAAGAAGAAGCTTTCAAAAAACCGATTCGCGATCAGTACGAACATCAAGGCCATCCGTATTACGCCTCTGCACGCTTGTGGGACGACGGCGTGATCGATCCGGCCGATACGCGCCGGGTGCTGGGGCTGGGCTTGAGCGCAGCCTTGAATGCGCCGATTGCGGAGACAAAGTTTGGCGTGTTCCGGATGTAAAACCCCATAGCGAACAGAAAACCATCGTGCCGCCATGGGTCATGCCTGTCCGGAGCTGGATCTTATTTATTGGGCCGTAGCGATGCGGCAAGCGGAGATGAACAAGTGACTTATCAGACATTGACAATACAGCATGCGTCGCAGGTGGCTACTGTCGCCCTCAATCGGCCGGAAGTACGTAATGCCTTCAACGAGACCATGATTGCCGAAATCACGCACGCCTTTGTCGAATTGGGCAGCAACGCCGGAGTCAGGGTGATCGTGCTGGCCGCGAATGGCGCGGCGTTCTGCGCCGGCGGCGATCTCAATTGGATGAAGGCTATGGCGGATTACACGCCTGAGCAGAATCGCGCCGATGCCGCCCAGCTGGCGACCATGCTGCGCACCATCTATCAATGCCCGAAGCCGGTGATCGCCAAGGTGCAGGGCGATTGCTATGCCGGCGGACTTGGCCTGGTGGCTGCCTGCGACATCGTGGCGGCGGTGGATACGGCGCAGTTCTGCCTGTCGGAAGTGAAGATAGGCTTGATTCCGGCAACCATCTCGCCCTATGTCATCAAGGCCATCGGCGAGTCGGCGGCGCGCCGCTACTTTATTACTGCAGAACGATTTTCTGCCGAAACTGCGCAAAAGCTCGGCCTGGTGCATGAGATGGTTTCTGCAGAGAAATTGGATGAAAGCGTGAGTTTGTTGCTCAAGGCGTTATTGGCGGCCAGCCCCAACGCCGTCACCGAAGCCAAGCGACTGGTGCGCGCGATTGCAGGCCAGCCGCTGACGGAGGCGCTGATTGCCGGTACGGTCGACGAGATCGCCAAAATCCGCGCTTCCACCGAAGGACGGGAGGGCGTACGCGCCTTCCTGGAGAAGCGCAAACCGTCCTGGCTGCAGTGAGCGCGCCGTGATCACATACAATCTCGTCCTTGCAGAGATTTAAATGTCGGAAGAGATGGCAAATGATTAACGAAGCTTTTTTGAATGATCCGTACCCCGCCTACCACGCCCTGCGTGCCGAAGGCGCGCTGCATTGGAGCCCTGAGTTCTGCGGCGGCGCCTGGCTGCTGACCGGCCACGCCGACGTCGCCAGCGTGTTGCGCGATCCGCGTTTCTCGGTGCGCCGCGCCGGCGGCTGGGCCAATAGCAGCGGCCCGGGGGCGTTGGCCGAACTGCGCGAATTCAAACGCATTTTTTCGCGTTCGCTATTGTTCGTGGATGCGCCGCAGCACAGCCGTTTGCGGCAGGTGATGAATGCCGGTTTCAAACCGGCGGCATTGCAGGAATTGGGGCCGCAGATCCAGATTATTGTCGATCGTCTGCTGGACCGGGTATTGGCTAAAGCCGCTGACAGCGGGTCCGGGCAATTTGTTGAGTTTGACTTTATGCGCGATTTCGCCCGCCCCTTGCCGGCGCTGGTGATCGCCAGCATGCTCGGCATCGCCGCCGAAGACCGCAGCGAATTTGTCGCCTGGTCCGACGATATCGCCGCCTTCATCGGCAGCCCGACGCCGACGCTGGAGATCGCCCGCGCGGCGCAGGTCAGCCTGATCGCCATGAACGAATATTTCCGCCAGCTGTTGCCGCAGCGTCGCGCAGCATTGGGCGACGACCTGATGAGCCAGCTGATACGCGCCGAAGCCCAAGGCGGCATCATCACCACCAAGGAATTGCTGGCACAGTGCTGCACGCTGCTGTTCGCCGGCCATGAAACCACGCGTAACCTGCTCGGCAACGGCATACTGGCGCTGTTGCAGCATCCGCAACAATGGCAGGCTCTGCAAAGCACGCCGTCGCTGCTGCCGTCCGCCTTAAAAGAATTACTGCGTTTCGACAGCCCGGTGCAATATACCGGCCGCCGGCTCAAGGTCGATGTCGAGATGCACGGCCAGTTGATGAAAAAGGGCGATCTGGTGATCCCGCTGATCGGCTCCGCCAATCGCGATCCCGCCAAATTCACAGATCCGGACCGGCTCGACATCGCGCGCAACCAGGGCGCCCATCTGTCCTTCGGTTATGGCCCGCATGTCTGCATCGGCGCAACGCTGACCTATCTGGAAGCAGAAATCGCAATGCGCAGCGTGATGCGGCGCTTGCCGCAACTGCAGTTGGCCGGCGACAGCCAGTCATGGGGCGGCAACGCGGTATATCGCAGCCTGAACCAGCTGTCGCTAAAATTTGCACGGCCGTCGGCGGCAGTGCAAGCAACACTAGCGGAAGCCCAATATGCCTGAGCTGCTGACCCAGATCCGCGCGCAGCTGGCTGCGCTGCAAGAGCAGAAACTGCTGCGCAAGCGGCGCATCGTCGACGGTCCGCAGGGGCCGTTGCTGGATGTCGAGGGCCGCCAATACCTGGCTTTTTGCAGCAACGATTATCTCGGCCTGGCGAACCATCCGGCTCTGCGCGCTGCAGCGCAGGCGGGGCTCGATCAATACGGCGTCGGCGCCAGTGCATCGGCCTTGATCAGCGGCCACACCAGCGTAGTCGAGGAACTGGAACTGGCGCTGGCGGAATTCGTCGGCATGCCGCGCGCCCTGCATTTTTCGACCGGCTACATGGCGAACATGGGAACCATCCCGGCGCTGGTCGGCCCGGGCGATATCGTATTTTCGGATCGCCTGAATCACGCCTGTCTGATAGACGGTGCGCGCTTGTCGGGCGCGCAGTTCCGCATCTACCCGCATGCCGATATGGCAAGGCTGGAACAATTGCTGGCCAAGAGCGGCCACCCGCGCAAGCTGATCGTCACCGATGGCGTTTTCAGCATGGATGGCGATATCGCGCCGTTGCCCGAACTGCTGGCCCTGTGCGAAAAATACGATGCCTGGCTGCTGGTCGACGATGCCCACGGTTTCGGCGTGCTGGGGCCGCAAGGACGAGGCAGCCTGGCGCATTTCGGCATGCAGTCGCAACGCATCCTGTATATGGGAACCCTGGGCAAGGCGGCGGGAGTGGCAGGCGCGTTCGTCGCCGGCGACGCGCTGCTGATTGAATGGCTGCTGCAGCGGGCGCGCACCTATGTGTTTACGACGGCCAGTCCGCCCATGCTGGCGAGCGCTTTGCTGGCAGCGGTCAAGCTGATGCAGACCGAAGATTGGCGGCAACAGCACGTGCGCGATTTGACCGCGCGCCTGCGCAGCGGGCTGGCCAGCTTGCCTTGGCCTTTGCTGCCGTCAGAGACTCCGGTGCAAGCGTTGATCGTTGAAGATAATCAGCTGGCGCTGGACCTGATGGCCGGGCTGCGCGAGCAAGGCATCTGGGTGCCGGCGATCCGGCCGCCGACCGTGCCGAAAGACACTGCGCGCCTGCGCATATCGCTGTCAGCGGCGCACAGCATCGAACAAATAGATCAGCTGGTCAAGGCACTGCATGTGCTGGCCGATAATCATGTGAGGAACACAATTGCGTAAAAATAGTACAGCTACACCTGCACCAAAGTCGGATCTGGTTCAGCGTAGCCTGAACAGCGTCTGGCATCCGTGCACCCAAATGCAGCACCATGAATCGGTGCCGCTGATCGCGGTCAGCCGCGGCCGCGGCGCCTGGCTGTATGACGCCGACGGCAAACGCTACCTGGATGCGATCAGCTCCTGGTGGGTCAACCTGTTCGGCCACGCCAATCCACGCATCAACGCCGCCTTGAAGGATCAGCTCGATCAGCTCGAACACGCCATGCTGGCCGGCTTCACGCACGAACCGGTAGTGCAGTTGTCGGAGCAGCTGGCGGCGCGCACCGGCAATGTGCTGGGCCATTGTTTCTATGCGTCCGACGGCGCCTCGGCAGTCGAGATCGCCTTGAAGATGAGTTTCCATGCCTGGCGCAATGCCGGTTACGCCGACAAGCAGGAATTCGTGTGCCTGAAAGGCAGTTATCACGGCGAAACCATAGGCGCGCTGGCGGTGACCGATGTCCCCTTGTTTCGCGATGCCTATGGCCCCTTGCTGCGCCAGGCGCATGTCGTGGCGTCGCCCGATGCGCGCGGCGCACGCGACGGCGAGAGCGCTGCCGACGTCGCCCATCGCGCCGCCGCAACGCTGGAAAAATTACTGCAGCAGCGTTCCAGCCATATCGCCGCCATCATCATCGAGCCGCTGGTGCAATGCGCCACCGGCATGGCGATGCACGACCCGGTTTATCTGCGCGAATTGCGTGCTTTATGCGACCGCTACAAAGTCCACCTGATCTTTGACGAGATTGCCGTCGGCTGCGGCCGCACCGGCACTTTCTTCGCGTCCGAACAGGCGGCTGCGCCGGGGAAGGCGCCGATCTGGCCGGATTTCCTGTGTCTGTCGAAAGGCATCAGCGGCGGTTACCTGCCTTTGTCGCTGGTGATGACGCGCGACGAAATCTATCAGGCGTTCTACGATAACGACCTGGCGCGCGGGTTCCTGCACTCGCATTCCTACACCGGTAATCCGCTGGCTTGCCGCGCTGCGCTGGCGACGCTGGCGATTTTCGAGGAAGACGATGTGCTCAACGCCAATCGCCAGCGGGCGCAGCGGATTACAGCCGCGTTGGCGCCTTTGGCGCAGCATCCGAAAGTGCAGCATTTCCGGCAACGCGGCATGATCTGGGCGTTTGATGCCGTCATCGACAGCAAGGCGCATGCAGCGACCTTTTCACGCCGGTTTTTCAGCAGCGCGGTGGAGCATGAATTGCTGTTGCGGCCGATCGGAAAAACCGTCTACCTGATGCCGCCGTATATTCTCGACGACGAAGAGATCGAGTTGCTGGCAACCCGCACTGCAGCGGTTTTCGAGAGCGTGATCGAACATGACTAAGGCTATCGCCAAGACGCAAAAGGCCGCGTGGTTCGTCGCCGGCACCGATACGGAAATCGGCAAGACGCTGATCGCCGGCGCTTTGCTGCACGGACTGAGCAAAGCCGGCGTGCGCAGCGCCGGCATGAAACCGGTCGCCGCCGGCGCCGTATTGCGCGATGGCGCCTGGCACAACGACGATGCCGATATTCTGGCGGCGGAGGCCAGTGTGCAGCTGCCGCAGGAACTGACTACGCCGTTTCTATTGCGCCAGGCGACCGCACCGCATATCGCCGCGGCGCAAGAAGAACGGCCGATTGAACTGGCGCATATCCTGTCCTGTTACCGCCAGCTCGCCGCGCTGGCCGACGCCGTGGTAGTCGAAGGCGTGGGCGGTTTCCGCGTGCCGCTCAACGATAGCGACGACACCGCCGACCTGGCGCAGCAGCTCGGCTTGCCGGTAGTGCTGGTGGTCGGCTTGCGACTGGGTTGCATCAGCCACGCACTGCTGACGGTTGAAGCGATTGCCGCGCGCGGTTTGCGGCTGGCCGGCTGGGTTGCCAACACGGTCGACGCCGCCATGCTGAATGGCGATGCCAACATCGCCGCGTTGAAGAATCGCATAGCCGCGCCGTTTCTGGGCCACGTGCCGCGCATGAACGCCTTGCCCGCCAAGGCGCTGGTCGAGGCCGCCGCCGGCCATTTGAATTTTTCCTGTTTGCCGGGTTGGCCTGCGTCATCCGGCAACACCTAACTCTTAACCGTATTCCCTCAACACAAAGGAAGTCAGATCATGTCATCGCAACCAATTACATTCCAGCCCGCCGCCAAGCCAATGGTGCTGCCAGCCGACGCCAAATGGCCGGTGCAAACCGTGCTGGATCTGTTCAACCTGCCGTTCAACGAATTGTTGTTCAAGGCGCAGCAAACGCATCGCGAACATTTCGACCCGAATGAAGTCGAGCTGGCGACGCTGTTGTCGATCAAGACCGGCGGCTGCCCGGAAGACTGTGGCTACTGCCCGCAAGCGGCACGTTACGACACCGGCGTCACCGCGCAAAAAATCCTGCCGCTGGACACCGTGCTGGAAGCCGCACGTCAAGCCAAGGCGCATGGCGCAACCCGTTTCTGCATGGGCGCCGCATGGCGCGAGCCGAAAGACCGCGACCTGGAAAAAGTCGAAGAAATGGTGCGCGAAGTCAAGGCGCTGGGCCTGGAAACCTGCGCCACGCTGGGCATGCTGGGCGAAGGCCAGGCTGAGCGCCTGAAGGGCGCCGGCCTCGATTACTACAACCATAATCTCGATACCGCACCGGAAATCTACGGCGACATCATCACCACCCGCGATTACCAGAACCGCCTGGATACGCTCGACAGCGTGCGCGGCGCCGGCATCAAGGTCTGCTGCGGCGGCATCGTCGGCATGGGCGAATCGCGCCTGCAACGTGCCGGCCTGGTGGCGCAACTGGCAAACCTGGAACCGTATCCGGAATCGGTACCGGTGAACAATCTGGTGCAAGTCGAAGGCACGCCTTTGCACGGCATCGCGCCGCTCGACCTGTTTGAATTCGTACGCACGGTGGCAGTGGCCCGCATCACCATGCCGAAGGCGCGCGTGCGTTTGTCGGCAGGCCGCCGCCAAATGGGCGACGCCATCCAGGCCCTGTGTTTCCTGGCCGGCGCCAATTCGATTTTCTATGGCGACAAACTGCTCACCACCGGCAATCCGGAAGTGGAAGAAGACCGCGCCCTGCTGGAAAAACTCGGCATGCATTCGCGTTCATCAGCATTCGATGCACGTTGTGAAGTTACCGCCGACAGCAATACCCAACCGCAATAAATATAAATGGGGGAGACAGCATGTTTACCAAGATACTGATTGCCAATCGCGGCGAGATTGCCTGCCGCGTGGCAGCCACAGCACGGCGCATGGGCATCAAGACCGTGGCCGTATATTCGGATGCCGACGCCGGCGCCAAGCACGTTGCGGTGTGTGACGAGGCGGTGCTGATCGGACCGGCCGCGGCCAAGGAAAGTTACCTGCGCGCCGACAAGATCATCGAGGTGGCCCTGGCCACCGGCGCGCAGGCGATTCATCCTGGCTACGGTTTCCTGTCCGAAAATGCGCAGTTTGCCCAAGCTTGCGCCAAGGCCGGCCTGGTATTCATCGGCCCGCCCGCCAGTGCGATTTCGGCGATGGGCTCGAAGTCGGCCGCCAAGGAGTTGATGGAAAAAGCCGAGGTGCCGCTGGTGCCCGGTTATCACGGCGCGACCCAGGATGCCGATTTTTTGCAGCAGCAAGCCGATAAAATCACTTACCCGGTGTTGCTGAAAGCCAGCGCCGGCGGCGGCGGCAAGGGCATGCGCATTGTCGAGCAAAGCGCCGATTTCAAGGCTGCGCTGGCTTCCTGCAAACGCGAAGCGATCAACAGCTTTGGCGATGACAAAGTGCTGGTCGAACGTTACCTGACGCGTCCGCGCCACATCGAGATCCAGGTGTTTGCCGATACCCAGGGCGATTGCGTCTATCTGTTCGAGCGCGACTGCTCGGTGCAGCGGCGCCATCAGAAAGTGCTGGAAGAAGCGCCGGCGCCGGGCATGACGCCGGAACGCCGGCGCGCCATGGGCGAGGCGGCGGTGGCGGCGGCCAAGGCAGTCGGTTATGTCGGCGCCGGTACGGTGGAATTCATCGCCAATCAGGACGGTTCTTTCTATTTCATGGAAATGAACACCCGCCTGCAGGTAGAACATCCGGTGACGGAAATGATTACCGGCCTCGATCTGGTCGAATGGCAGTTGCGGGTAGCTTCAGGCGAACCGTTGCCACTCAGGCAGGAGCAATTGACACTGAGCGGCCACGCGCTGGAAGCGCGTATCTATGCAGAAAATCCGGACAAGGGCTTCCTGCCGTCGATAGGCACCTTGCGCCATCTGCGCACGCCGGCGGCCACCGAGTTCGAAGTCAGCCAATCCGGCGCCAGCATCGTCCGGATCGATTCCGGCGTGCGTCAAGGCGATGCGATTTCACCGTTTTACGATCCGATGATCGCCAAGCTGATCGTCTGGGGCCAGGACCGGCAGCAAGCATTGGCTGCGATGGCGAAGGCGCTGGCGCAATACCAGATCGTCGGCCTCGCCAGCAATGTCAAATTCCTGCAGCGCCTGATTGCCGGCAAGCCGTTTTCCGAAGCGGATCTGGACACCGGTCTGATCGAACGTCATCACGCTACCCTGTTTCCCGCCGCTATTCCGGTGGCGATCGAAGTATTCGCTTTGGCGGCGGCGTCGCTGTTGCTGTCGGAACGCAATGCTGCCCACAATGCCGGCAGCGATCCGTGGACCAATACCGATGGCTGGCGCCTGAACGGCAGCCTGCAACGTCGACTCGCATTTGTCGACGACGGCAACGCCAGCCCGCTCGACGTCACGTACGAGGCAGGCCGCTGGTTGCTGCATCATGAGCAATTCGACGCCCAGACTTTCAAGCAGATGACCGTGCTGGAGCAAGACGGCAACGCCATCGAAATCAGCCTCGGCGACAGAACCGTAGCCGGCACCGTAGTGCGCGAAGGCGAACAGTTCCACGTGTTTTACGCCGGCAGCCAGCACACGCTGGGTTATGTCGATCCGCTGCTGCATGCCGGCGACAGCGAAGCCGAAGGCGGCCGCCTCACGGCGCCTATGCCAGGCAAGATCGTCGCGCTGCTGGTAACGCAAGGCGAACAGGTAAAAAAAGGCGCACCATTGCTGATCATGGAAGCGATGAAAATGGAACATACGATCGCCGCCCCGGCCGATGGCCTGGTCGAGGAGCTGTTGTATGCCGTAGGCGACCAAGTGAGCGAATCCGCCCAATTGCTGGTCTTTAAGATGGCTTGAAGAATCGCAGATCTAGTTAAATGGGGTCAGAGTTTTTTTACGACAAGCTTCACCGTCGTAAATTACACTCCCCGCGCGGCTCTGACCTCACTTAACGGACCACGGAGTACAAAAGGTAGCAGACAAATTCGTTAAGGAACAAATAGTGAAACTCCTGTGTTACGTACCGCCAGGTTCCGACTTCGAAAACTGGATAGCCGACTTCGGCGCAGCACTGCCGCAAGCAGAGATCCGCTTTTGGCAAGAAGGCGACAACGCCCCAGCCGATTACGCGCTGGTATGGCGCCCGCCCGCCGCCATGCTGCAGGGACGCCACGATCTCAAAGCCATCTTCAATCTCGGCGCCGGAGTCGACGCCATCCTGCAATTAGGCGCAGCGCTCCCCGCTGGCGTGCCGTTAATCCGGGTCGACGACGGCGGCATGGCGCTGCAAATGGCAAATTACGTGACGCATGCCGTGCTGGGTTATTTCGGCCGTCACGACATTTACCGGCAACAAGCTGCGCGCGGTGAATGGCGGCCATTGCCGGCGCCGGACAAACGCGATTTCAGTATCGGCATTCTTGGCATGGGCGTGCTGGGTTCGCGTATCGCCGAGGCCTTGGCGCATTTCGAGTTTCCATTGAATGGCTGGAGCCGCAGTCCGAAACACCTGCCGGGAGTGCGCAGCTTTGTCGGCGACGACGATCTCGACGCTTTCCTGCGCGCATCGCGGGTACTGGTGTGCATCCTGCCTTTGACTGATGCCACGCGCGGCATCGTGAATCGACAAAACCTGCAGAAACTGCAAAAGGGCGCTGACGGCGCAGAGGGTGCTTACCTGATCAATGTGGCCCGCGGCGGCCACGTAGTCGAGGCAGATCTGCTGGCATCGATCCAGGAAGGGCAAATCGCTGCCGCGACACTGGATGTATTTGAGCAAGAACCTTTGCCGCCAGCCCACCCGTTCTGGCTAGAGCCGCGCATCACGATCACGCCGCATATATCGGCTGTGACGGTGGATGTAGACACGGTCCGGCAGATCCGCAACAAGATACTGGCGCTGGAAAATGGCCAGAGCGTAAACGGCGTAGTCGATCGTACCAAAGGCTATTGAAATTTGAGAATCAAGTATTGAAAAACAGGTGATGACATGACATTCCCCAGCAAAGTGAAAATCGTCGAAGTCGGCCCGCGCGACGGCCTCCAAAATGAAAAGGAAACCATCCCGGCCGCAGTCAAGATAGCGCTGATCGACCAGTTGACCAGCGCCGGCTTCGTCAACATCGAAGCCGCCTCCTTCGTATCGCCGAAATGGGTGCCGCAGATGGCAAGCTCCAGTGAAGTGATGGCTGCCATCCAGCGCAAGCCGGGAGTCGTCTATTCCGCTCTGGTGCCCAACATGAAAGGCTTGGAAGCGGCGCTGGCGGCCGGCGCCGACGAGATGGTGATCTTCGGCGCGGCATCGGAAGCGTTCTCGCAAAAGAATATCAATTGCTCGATCGCCGAATCGATCGAACGCTTCCGTGAGGTGGCGCATGTCGCCAAGCAAGAGGGCAAGCGTCTGCGCGGCAGCATCAGCTGCGCTTTCGGCTGTCCGTACCAGGGCGAAGTGAGCATAGATGCGGTAGTCGATGTGCTGCATCGCTTGCGCGACCTCGGCTGCGACGAAATCGATATTGCCGACACCATCGGCGTCGCCACGCCGAACAAGGTGCATGCGGTGATGCAAAGACTGGTGCAGGAATTTCCGATTGAGCGCCTGTCGGGGCATTTCCATGACACCTATGGCCAGGCCTTGGCAAATATTTATGCCAGCCTGGAAGTCGGCATTTCGATTTACCACTCGTCTGTTGCAGGCCTGGGCGGCTGCCCGTATGCTAAGGGCGCGACCGGCAACGTATCGTCGGAAGACGTGCTGTATCTTATGCAAGGACTCGGCATCGAAACCGGTATCGATCTCGATGCGGTAGTCGATGCGGGGCAGTTTATCTCGGCGCATCTCGGACGCAAGGCGGTCAGCCGCGCAGGCAACGCCATCGCGGCCAAGCGCATAGGCTGATTTAAGGCAGTATCAGATCAGAAAATTTTCAATGAAATGAAAAACGAGATGAAATCCGAATGAAACCACTTCCTGACAGCGCCCAACGGGTGGCCGATCTGCTGACGGCAATGGGACATGACAGGCAAGTCGTCATGTTGCCGGAAACCGGCAAGACCTCAGCCGAGGCCGCCGCCGGGCTCGGCTGCAGCGTGGCCGAGATCGCCAAGTCGATTGTATTCAGGCGCTTGAGCGATGACGCCGCCGTGATGGTGGTGGCCAGCGGCAGCAATCGGGTGGATGAGGCCAAGGTGGCGGCGCTGGTCGGTCCGCTGGGGAAGGCGGACGCGCGCTTCGTCAGGGAGCGTATCGGTTATGCCATCGGCGGCGTTTGCCCTATCGGTCACCTCGGCAAAACGGTGATGCTGATAGATCAGGATTTGCTGGAGCTTGGCAGCGTCTGGGCTGCGGCCGGACATCCGCACGCGGTCTTCAGCCTGACGCCGCAGCAGCTGGTAACGATGACCGCGGCGCCGGTTGCCGACGTGGCGCTGCGGGCCGATCGTTGAACCATGGCCTCATGGCCGGTTGCAGACGCGGCTCGGGCAGCTTGAAAAAATCAATATTATTTACTTTTCCTGCTGTATCGCTTGGCTGGCGGCCGGGGCTGCCTCCTTATCGAAATGCAGTTTCAAAGCCATGATCTCGCGCGATACCTCTGCAGGAAAACCTTTACGCGTCCCCCTTTGATCGAGCAAGAGTTCGGCAAACAGCTCCTCGCCGGCAGAACGCCTCAGCCAAACCTCGGCAAATCGGTTAGCGATACGCGGATAATGTTTGATTAGCCACAAGGGCCAGATTTCCGTGGGCAGCGATATCAGCCAGTTATATGTCTGCGCCTGCAAATTCAAATCGGCAGGCCCTAGCATCCGGCGCAGATGCTCCCAATTTTTTTCTTGTCTGCGCTGCAGATCTTTATCAAGTATGGCTTTTGCTTCTGAGACTGAGACTTTTTCGAATGGAATTGCGTCCATAACGCCTCCAAAAAAGGGGGGCTGCCGAGCCGGATTTACCACTCTTTAGACAATAATGAATCGCTTCTTGCTTCGATTGTAGCGTTCAGCCTTAATAGAAACTTAGTTGCTTGGCGGAATTTATTTTACACCTTTTTAGCCGATGCACATCGATGCTTCTCAGCAGGCAGTGTCGCGTATTATGGCAACGATAACCAGCAGAATATTTCGGGGTATAGTGAAAAACATGCAACTCGAACACTCCGGCTTGCAGCAAGAGCAAGCGCTATGCGGGAGCGCTGACGACGCCAGTCCTGATTACAGGGCATCGCCCTGCATCAACGTGTGCGTGATGAACGCAGCCAGCGGCCTGTGCGACGGCTGCCTGCGCACCCTGGATGAAATTGCCGCATGGAGCTGCGCCAGCGATGAGCAGAAGCGTGGCATCTGGCAGCATATCCAGCGACGGCGGGCGGCAGCATGACGGCGCCGCATTTGCCGCCGAGCATGCGCGTGCTGGAACGCGGCTGGCTGTCTTCCAACAACATCCTGTTCCTGGGCCGCGAACAAACGGCGCTGGTCGACAGCGGCTACCTGAACCATGCGGCGCAAACCGTGGCGCTGGTGGCGCACGGCTTGCAAGGCAGGCCGCTGGACCGCTTGCTGAACACGCATCTGCATTCCGATCATTGCGGCGGCAACGCAGCTTTGCAGCAAGCCTGGCGCTGCCATACATCGATTCCGGCCGGGCAGGCCGCGCAGGTACGCAGCTGGGACCGGGATGCGCTGAGTTACAACGGCACCGGCCAGCAATGTGCGCCTTTCAGTTTCGACGATACCTTGCAAGCGGGCGACCAGCTGACGCTCGGCGACATGCAGTGGCAGGTGCTGGCGGCAGCCGGCCACGATCCGCATTCCCTGATTTTTTATTGCCAGGAGCACGGCATCCTGATTTCCGCCGATGCTTTATGGGAAAACGGTTTCGGCGTGATCTTTCCGGAACTGGATGGCGAATCAGGTTTTGCCGAAGCGCGGGCGACGCTGGAATTGATCGCCACGCTGGACGTGCGCCTGGTGATTCCGGGCCATGGCGCTCCATTCAGCGGCGTCGCTGCGGCGCTCGATACGGCCTTCTCACGACTCGCCTATCTGGCTGCCGATCCGCAGCGCAACGCGCAGAATGCCATCAAGGTTTTGCTCAAGTTCTTGCTGTTGGAACGGCAACAGATCAAATTGACCGAAGTGCCGGCCATGCTGGCCAGCCTGCCTTTGGCGGCGGCCGCCAACCGGCGCTATCTGCAGCGCAGCGTAGCCGACCTGAGCGAGTGGGCTGTAGCGCAACTGCTGCGCGCCGGGGCAGCTGAAATACGTGACGGTTTCTTATACAACCGGCATTAAGCCGGTCCCCGACGCTCGGCTGACAGGCAATGGCAGGCAGGATTCCGGCCGGGTTTTAGAGGACAAAATCTAGCACGATCGTACTTTTTCATTCTCCTTTTCCCCCTATAATCAAACTCTTCATCCCCAATACAAGAGGTTGTTATGGCATTGCCCGTTGCGTTGCAAAACCTGAGCCTTCCCGTGATAGGTTCGCCGATGTTCATCGCCAGCGGCCCGGCCCTGGTCGCTGCGCAATGCAAGGCAGGCATCGTTGGTTCGTTCCCGGCCCTGAACGCCCGTCCGGCGGAATTGCTGGATGTCTGGCTGACGGATTTGCAGGCGGAACTGGCTGCTTACAAGGCGGAGCATCCTGACGCAAAAATCGGGCCGATCGCGGTCAACCAGATCGTCCATCAATCGAACGACCGCCTGGCGCATGACGTCGCCGTCTGCGTCAAGCATCGGGTGCCGATCATCATCTCCAGCCTGCGCGCGCCGCCGCCGGAAATGATGGATGCGATCCATGGCTACGGCGGCATCGTGCTGCATGACGTAATTTCGATCCGCCATGCGCAAAAGGCGCTGGAAGCTGGAGTCGACGGCCTGATCCTGGTGGCCGCCGGCGCCGGCGGCCATGCCGGGCCTTTGTCGCCGTTTGCGCTGGTGGGTGAAGTACGTAAATTCTTCAAGGGACCGATCGCCCTGTCTGGCGCAATCGCCACCGGCGACGCGATCCTGGCTGCGCAAGCGATGGGCGCCGATTTCGCCTACATCGGTTCGCGCTGGCTGGCGACCAAGGAAGCCCATGTCGACGATGCCTATCGCCAGGCGATTGTGGAATCGACGGCGGCCGACGTGGTGTACACCAATCTGTTCACCGGTGTGCATGGCAACTACCTGAAAAAATCCATCGTGAATGCCGGCCTCGATCCTGAGAATTTGCCGCAAGCCGATAAATCGAAGATGAATTTCGGTTCGGGCGGCAGCGGCGCCAAAGCCTGGCGCGATATCTGGGGCGCCGGCCAGGGCGTCGGTCTGATGGATGACGTGCCGAGCGTGGCGCAGATGGTCGGTCGTTTGCAGACTGAATATCAGGCTGCGCGCCAGCGTCTGGCACTGTAATTCAGTACGGCGTGGGCATCAATGTCCACGCAAGACCTAGATGAGGACGGCTGTCAGCCAATCGGACAAAATCTGTGACAGTTGCGCCGGCTTTTCCAGCGGCGTCATGTGGCCGCAGTCCTCGATCACCACCATGCCGGCGGCAGGAATCCGGGCCGCCATCAGCTGAGCTTCGGCGATGCTGCTGAGCCGGTCGTTGCTGCTGGCGACAATCAGCGTCGGGCAGCGGATGTTTTCCAGTTCGGCGTAGCCATCGCTGCGCAGCGCCGACAATTGGCGGATGAAGACTTCCTTGCCGTTACGCAGCGCCATCGCCTGCAGACGATCCAGCAGCACCCGCTCATGGGCGCGATCCGGATGCAGCGACGATCCCAGCGCGCGGCTGGTCAAACCCTTGAACGGCACTTGCCTGGCCAGCTCCAGTTGCATCCGGTTGCCGGCAATTTCACGCGGATCCTGCTGGCGCGCCGAGGTATTCAGCAAGGCCAGCGCGATCACCCGTTCCGGCGCCTGCTGCATGATCGCCTGCGCCGCGTAGCCGCCCATCGAAAAACCGATCAGGACGAAGCGCGGCGGGGCGTTCTGCAAGACGCGCGCAGCCATCGCGCTGATCGAATCATCCTGGCCGAGATCGCCGAAATGCAGCTGGCCCAGTTGCGCCAGGCCGTCGCGCATATCGTCCCACAGGGTGTGATCCAGCATGAAGCCGGGCAGCAGCAACAGCTGGGGCAAGCTGCGATCGTGCTTGACAGACTGCATCATTATTTCTTCACCACTTCCTGTTCCACTACCATGTCGAGGGTCCATCTGATGGCGCTGGCGTCGGCTGGCGGGTTGCCGACCTGCTCTTCCAGAATCCGCAGCCGGTAAGCGATACCGGGCTCAAAATTGAACCCCTGGATGTTGCCGTACCAGAGCTGCCACGGATCTTCCTTGCGCTCGCGGATCTGCAGGCAGGTGGTGCGCATCGCGCCGGCGCTGCAAGCCACTTTTTGCGATGCGACATAGATGAACTTGATTTGCGCCGCGGCGCCCGGCTTTTCGCGCGCATGGAAACGCAGGGTTTGACCATCCAGGGTTTTCATTTCCATCTGCTGGCCGTCGATCTTGTATTGATTCACCGCTTGCAGCTGGTCGAGGAAGGCGGCTTCGAATTGCATTGCCGGTCCGGGGCAGGCCATGCGGGTTGTCACCGCCTGGACGATCGTCAGCTGGCCGGTCGCGCGTATCGAGTAGGGCGCCGAGAACTGATTGCAGCCGGCACGGCCGCTGACTCTTCCCTTGCCATTTTCCTGAGCGAAATTCAAGATCACCGGCTCGCCGTTGTCGCCATGCGGCACGCTGTGCCCGGTCCAGTGCGTCAGTTCCCAGTGCGATGCCGCGAGTGCTGCATCGTTGTCAGCCGTCGGTTGCGGCGGAGCGCCGGCGCAGGCCGCCAGGGTCAGGCCGGCAGCGGCGCCGAGCGCCAGGCAGCGGATCAGGCAACGGGGAAGCGCTGTATGCGAGGTGAGCGTCATAGAGATTCCATGCAAAGGGTTGGCGTACAAACGCAGGCGCATATTTTAGCGTAATGAAGTGGGTTCTATTCCAGCCATCTGGCGCGGCTGGCCGCCAGCGCCACCGCAATGCACAGCACGCCGACCAGCGACAAGGCCGCGGGCAGTCCGAAGCCGTGCGCCAGAAAGCCGATGAGCGGCGGCCCGATCAGGCCGCCGGTATAACCCATGGTGGTGACGCCGGCCAGCGCGGTCGGGCCGTGGCGGCCGGCGGCGCTGAAGATGAAGGGGAAGATGGTGGCGACGCCGACGCCAGTCAGCGCAAAGCCGGCGATGGCGAACGGGATTTGAGTGACAAGTAACGCGATCAGCATGCCGATACCCGCCGTCAAGGCGCCGCCGGCGACCACACGGCGCGCACCGAACGCTTCTTTCAGCTTGTCGCCGATGATGCGCGTCAGCAGCATCATGCCGGCAAAGAACGCAAAGGCCAGCGGCGCCACGCCGTCGCCGGCCAGCAAGCGGTCCTTCATGTAGACCCCGCTCCAGTCGGCCACGGAGCCCTCGACGATCGCGCCGCCGAAGGCCACCACGCCGAGCGCAATCAGCGGGCCGTGCGGCAATGCAAAGTGTTTTGTGCCGGCGATATATTGCGGCCGGTCATTCGGCAAAGCGCGGTAGCACAGCCGCAGCGGAATCGCCACACAGGCGGCGATCAGGCTGAAGTGCAGTAATGGCGTGATCCCCATGCCGGCAACGGCGCTGCCGAGCAAGGCGCCGGACAAGGTGCCGACGCAAAACCAGGCGTGCAGCTGCGACATGATCGAGCGCCCGGCGCGTTGCTCGGCTGCTGCGCCGAGTGCGTTGATTGCTACATTGAAGCAGCTGGAGCAAACGCCCAGGCAAAGCATCGCCAGCATCAGCAGCGGCAGCGTGGGCGCCAACGCCAGGCAGGGGATGGCGATCAACAGCAGCAGGCCGGCATACCAGCTGGCGCGGCGCGCGCCGTAATGGCCCACCAGCCATGCCGCCAGTGGAAATGAGCCGACTGCGCCAATGCCGCCGCCCAGCAGGAACAGGCTGAGGCCGGCCGGATCCAGTTGCAGGCTATCGCGCAACGCCGGGATGCGCGAGACCCAGCTGGCATAGATCACGCCCAGCAACAGGAACAGCAGCGGCAGCGCCGCCCGACGCATGCGGGTAATGACGATGGGGACGGCGGCCGGTGTTGCGATCGAGTTGGGCATTGCGAGAGAGATTGATGGCTTGCGCGGATTGCACAGACTGCAGAGGATGACCATGGCTGACGGCGAGTCGTCAGCCATGGTCCTGGACGATCAGAAGTCGGCAGGCATGTCTTGCAGATGGGTCTGCAAAGCATCCAGCAACGCCTGGCAAGCCTGGTCGGTACCCACCGTGATGCGCAGGAACTGGGCAATGCGGGCACTGCTGAAATGGCGCACGATGATGCCGTCGGCGCGCAGGCGGGCTGCCAGCTTGGCGCCATCGTGGCGTGGATGGCGCGCAAACACGAAGTTGGCGGCCGACGGCAGCACGTCGAAGCCGAGCGTCGTCAAGCCGCTAACCAGGTGCTGGCGGCTAGCCATGACTGCCAGCCGGGTCTTGTCAAAGTGCGCCTGGTCCTTGATCGCCGCGGTAGCGCCGACAATCGCCATGCGGTCCAGCGGATAGGAGTTGAAGCTGTTCTTGACCCGTTCCAGCGCCGTGATCAGGTCTGGCTGGCCGATCGCAAAGCCGACCCGCAAACCGGCCAGCGAACGCGATTTGGACAAGGTCTGCACCACCAGCAGATTGGGGTAGCGCGCCACCAGCGGAATCGCGCTGTCGCCGCCGAAGTCGACGTAGGCCTCATCCACGATCACCACGCAGTCGGGCTGGCCGGCCACCAGCCTTTCCACTTCGGCCAAGGGCAGCAGGCAGCCGGTAGGGGCGTTCGGATTCGGGAAAATGATGCCGCCGGCGGCGGTGTTCAGGTAATCGTCAACCCGCAGCGTAAAGTCCTCGGCCAGCGGCACCAGCCGATGGGCGATCTGGTACAAGCCGCAATAGGTCGGATAAAAACTGTAGCTGATGTCCGGGAACAGGATCGCTTGCTCATGCTGCAGCAAGGCTTGGAAGGCATGCGCCAGCACTTCGTCGGAACCGTTGCCGACAAACACGTGGGCCGGCGTGATTCCGTGCGCGGCATGTTGTTCGGCCAGCGCCAGTTTCAGCGGCTCGGCATCCGGATTGGGATACAGCCGCAGGTTGTCGCCCAGTTCGGCGCTCATGGCCGCCAGCGCCAGCGGCGACGGACCATAGGGATTTTCATTGGTATTGAGCTTGACCAGCTTGCTCAGCTTGGGTTGTTCGCCGGGGGTGTAAGGCGTCAGGCGGCTGACGATGGGGCTCCAGAATTTGCTCATTGTGTCGCTAAAGAAGGTAAGGGCTACAGCCAGGCGTATAAGATAGGGCGAATAAGCCATATGGTAGCAAACCCGGCGCGGTCTGGCTGCTGCCGCTGAAATTACCGGTGTACCGGACTCTGGCATTGACTTGATTTATATCAAAGTAAATTCAGGCGCATCCCCTTAAAGTGCAAGCCGACATGGACTATATAGGAATGGAAAATGAAGAAATCAGCATTGTTGGCAACGTTATTGGCACTGGGTTTTGTGGTTGGGGACGCCATGGCGCAAGAAAGTCCCTGGCAGGTACGCGTGCGCGCCGCATACCTGAAACCTGCGGACCATTCGGATCCGATTGGCGGCGTCGGCGCATCCGATCGTTTGCATGTCAATGACAAGACCATACCGGAAGTCGATATTTCCTACTTCTTTACGCCAAACTGGGCGGCCGAACTGGTCTTGACTTATCCGCAGAAGCAGGATGTTGCGCTGGATGGAAAAAAAATCGGCACGTTCAAGCATTTGCCGCCGACGCTGACGATGCAATACCACTTCCTGCCGCAAGCGCAGTTCAGTCCCTATCTTGGCGCCGGGCTTAACTACACGCGCATTTCCAGCGTCGATCTGCTGAATGGCGCAGGCAGCCTGGATCACAGCAGCTGGGGTCTGGCATTGCAGGCCGGTCTTGATTACAAGCTGGATAAAAACTGGTCCTTGAATCTGGATCTGAAAAAACTGCAGATTCGCAGCGATGTCTACGCCGGAGGCGAAAAAATCAGTCGCGTCAAGATCGATCCGTGGTTGATCGGCATGGGTGTCGGTTACCGTTTCTAAGCAGGATTTGCTTGCCTGCCGTTTAAAAATCGATTGTCTCCTCAGTCTTTACACTGGCTGTTGCGCGCCGGGCATGAAACTGCCTGGCGCGTTTTTTTTGGGGCTGCTGGTAACATAGAGGGCTCAACGCGCGGACCAGGTCCGCGCTATTTCATTTGCGTTACAGGAGCCCGCCCTTGAATATACTAGCCGCCAACCAATTCTCTTCGATCTGGAATTTTCTTCTTGAATCGTCCTTGCACTACGGCCTCAACGCTGTGCTGGCCATCATCACGCTGGCGGTCGGCTGGTGGCTGTCGTCGCGTTTCGCCAATGCGCTTGACCGGGTGATGACGCGCGCCAGCCTGGACGCCACCTTGCGTCCGGTGCTGCGCAGCGTGTTGCTGTGGCTGATACGCCTGATCACGCTGGTCGCCGTGCTTGGCCAGTTCGGCGTGCAGACCGCCAGTATTGTCGCCGTCCTGGGCGCCGCCGGCCTGGCGATCGGCCTGGCCTTGCAGGGGACTTTGCAAAACATAGCGGCCGGCATGATGCTGCTGTTCCTGCGGCCGTTCCAGGTCGGCGAATACATCTCGAATGGCAGCATTGAAGGCACCGTCGATGAAATCGGCTTGTTTGCAACCAAGCTGACCAAGGCTGACGGCATCTGCCTGTTCGCGCCGAACAATCAGCTGTGGAATAGCGCCCTGACCAACTATAGCCGCAACAACACGCGCCGCATCGATATGCCGATCGGCATCAGTTACAAGGATGATCCAGCGGTTGCGATGAAAGCGTTGCGGAAACTGTTGCTGGCGGACGAGCGGATCCTGGCGACGCCGGCGCCGCTCGTGGTCGTTACCGATCATGCCGAAAGTGCGGTCATGCTGAATCTGCGAGCCTGGACCAGCACCTCCGAATACTGGGCGGTGCGCTGGTCGATTGCACAAAATGTGCAGGCTGCGCTGTCAGCGGTAAATTGCACGATCCCGTTTCCGACGCGTGAATTGCTGATCACGCGCGAAGCGGAAACCACGATTGCAGCTTGATTGGCCCGCTTTTTGCTAATTATTTTTTTTTGCAATGAGGTCGATCTGGCAAGTCCATGCTTGCCGGACAGAAGCCTATAATAATTATGCATAAACCTATGCATAGATGGCATTAGATCGCTTTGCCAACTTTCGTTACAGTTCCGCTGCGCGGCGGCGCATTCCCGAATGTTGAACTGCCGCGTGGCCGCTTCCGGGTTTGAGTTTGAGTTTGAGTTTGAGTTGAGCCTGGCTTGCGGTCCACAACTACCAACAAAATCAGGAGATTTATGTCTACCACCCGCACATTCGCACTGCGCTCCCTCAACCGCACATTCAATTCCTACGCGGTGATGATGTTCAGCGCCTTATTGCTCGCCACCTCCGTGGCGCATGCGCAAGACAACCAGGCCAAGCTGCCTAACGTGATGATCCTGGCAACCGGCGGCACGATCGCCGGCACCGGCGCCGACAGCACCACCACGGTCGGCTACACCTCAGCCACCGTCGGCGTCGAAAAGCTGATCGCTGCAGTGCCGGAGTTGAAGAAAGTCGCCAACGTCAAAGGCGAACAGGTATTCCAGATCGCCAGCGAAAGCATGACCAACGATCATTGGCTGAAGCTGGCCAAGCGCGTCAACACCTTGCTGGCGCAACCGGACGTGGACGGCATCGTCATCACCCATGGCACCGACACCATCGAAGAAACCGCCTATTTCCTCGACCTGACCGTCAAGAGCCGCAAGCCGGTGGTGATCGTCGGCGCCATGCGCCCTTCGACCGCGATCTCGGCCGATGGCCCGATCAACCTGTACAACGCGGTCCTGCTGGCCGGCAGCAAAGATGCGATCGGCAAGGGCGTACTGGTTTCGCTCAACGATCAGATCAACGCGGCACGCGAAGTGACCAAGACCAACACCTCGACCACCGACACCTTCAAGTCGACCGAACTCGGCATGCTGGGTTATATCCAGGGCAGCAAGGCGCACTTCTACCGGCAGTCGACGCGCAAGAACACGGTCGATACCGAATTCGACGTCAGCAAGCTGGATGTGCTGCCGCAAGTTGACATCATCTACGGCTACGCCAACATGACCCGCGCTGCGCTCGACGCGCAAGTTGCTTCGGGCGCCAAAGGCATCGTCCAGGCTGGCGTCGGCGACGGCAGCATTGCGGCGCAGATGAAAACGCCGCTGGTCGAAGCACGCAAGAAGGGCGTGATCATTGTTCGCGCCAGCCGCGTCGGCCAGGGCATCGTTGCCCGCAACGGTGAAGCCAACGACGATGAGCTCGATTTCGTGGTGTCCGATACGCTGAATGCACAAAAAGCACGCATCCTGCTGATGCTGGCGCTCACCAAGACCAACAACACCAAAGAAATCCAGCGCATGTTTTATACCTACTGATCATGTTTGCATGACATAGCTTATAAACAATAAAAGGCCAGCTAAATCAAGTCTGTGATTTAGCTGGTTTTTTTATTTTCAGGCTGGTTTTCGCTGCATATGTGCCGGCGCCACTACAAGCGTTGAGCGCGAGTCCCTATACAACGTTGGCCAAGACGCCAAACCTTTCGCTCCGATAGAAATCGACTATGAATTCTTTCCCAAGAGCAATTTAATAAATAGTTATCTGTTGGTATAAGGCCTCTAGCGTTTAATTCACGGGCGGTTACAATCGTTGCTTCATTTGGTAACTTTTAAAAATCAAAGCCTATGTCCGAAGAATTCGAAGTCCCTAGCCCGCACGAGCAGCATCTGGAACACGTTACTGAACATGCCCATGGCAGCGGCGATAGTTTCGCCGGCAAGATCGCGGTGATGACGGCCATCCTGGCGACCGTCGGCGCCATGTTCAGCTATCAGGCCGGCTCCACTGAAAGCGAAGCGGCGATGAACAAGAACAATGCCGCGATCAAGAAAACCGAAGCGTCCAACCAGTGGAATTACTACCAGGCCAAATCCAGCCGGCAAAACCTGGCTGAGCTGGCGACCCATATTCCCGGCGTCGATGCGGCGCATTACGCCGCCGAAGCGCAGCGTTACAAGAGTGAGAAGGAAGTCGTGCAGAAAAAAGCCGAGGCACTCGAAGCCGAGGCTAGCGCATGGGATGAAAAATCTGAGTTGGTATTGCATCAGCATCACCGCTGGGCGCAGGCAATGACGGCGATCCAGATTGCCATCTCGCTGGCGGCGATTACGCTGCTGACGCGCAAGGAGTGGCTGAAAAAAATGGCGTATGGCGCGGGGGCGGTCAGCGTGGTGCTGGGGACGCTGGCCTGGCTGCATATTTAAAAGTGAGAGACTATGAAAAAAGACGGAAAGCGCACTGCGCTTTCCGTCTTTTTTCGTTTCAATCCAATTAACGCGTGACAGGCTTGTAGCGAATCCGCTTAGGCTTGGCGCCTTCCTCACCCAGGCGCTTGCGCTTGTCGGCTTCATATTCCTGGTAGTTGCCGTCGAAGAACGATACTTGCGATTCCCCTTCAAACGCCAGGATGTGGGTGGCGATACGGTCCAGGAACCAGCGGTCATGGCTGATCACCATCACGCTGCCGGCGAATTCCAGCAAGGCGTCTTCCAGCGCGCGCAAGGTTTCGACGTCGAGATCGTTGGACGGTTCATCCAGCAGCAACACGTTACCGCCTTGCAGCAGGGTCTTGGCCAGATGCAGGCGGCCGCGTTCACCGCCGGACAGGTTGCCGACGATCTTTTGCTGGTCGCCGCCCTTGAAGTTGAAGCGGCCCAGGTAGGCGCGCGACGGCATTTCAAAGCGGCCGACGGTGAGGATGTCAGCGCCGCCGGAGACGTCTTCAAACACGGTTTTCTGGTCCGACAAGGAGTCGCGCGACTGGTCGACTATCGATACCCGCGCGGTTGTACCGAGCGCCACCTCGCCGCTGTCCGGCTGTTCCTTGCCGGTGATCATCTTGAACAGCGTCGATTTACCGGCGCCGTTAGGGCCGATGATGCCGACAATGGCGCCCGCTGGAATACGGAAGCTGAGGTTGTCGATCAGCATGCGGTCGCCGAACGATTTCGACACATTCTTGAATTCGATCACTTCATTGCCCAGGCGCTCGGCGACCGGGATAAAGATTTCCTGGGTCTCGTTGCGCTTCTGGTATTCGTGTTCGCTCAGTTCATTGAAGCGCGCCAGCCGCGCCTTGCTCTTGGCTTGGCGGCCCTTGGGATTCTGGCGTACCCATTCCAGTTCCTTGGCGATGGTTTTCTGGCGTGACGATTCGGTCGCTTCTTCCTGTTTCAGGCGATCGCCCTTTTGCTCCAGCCATGAGCTGTAGTTGCCTTTCCAGGGAATGCCGTGACCGCGGTCCAGCTCCAGGATCCATTCGGCGGCGTTGTCGAGGAAGTAGCGGTCATGGGTGATGCCGACCACGGTGCCGGGGAAGCGTTGCAGGAATTGCTCCAGCCATTCGACCGATTCGGCATCCAGATGGTTGGTCGGTTCGTCCAGCAGCAGCATGTCGGGTTTCGACAGCAGCAAGCGGCACAGCGCCACGCGGCGCTTTTCACCACCGGAGAGGATGCCGATCTTGGCGTCCCATGGCGGCAGGCGCAAGGCGTCGGCGGCCATTTCCAATTGCAGATCGAGATTGCCGTCGCCGGCGGTGGCAAGGATGTCTTCAAGTCTTGCCTGTTCCGCTGCCAGCGCGTCAAAGTCTGCATCCTCTTCCGCGTAGGCGGCGTATACGGCGTCCAGTTTGGCCTGCGCCTCAAATGCTTCGCCCAGCCCGCCCTCGACCGCTTGACGCACCGTTTGTTCCGGATCGAGCTGCGGTTCTTGCGGCAGGTAACCGATATTCAAGCCAGGCATAGGCACCGCTTCGCCCTGGATATCCTTATCGATACCGGCCATGATTTTCAGCAAAGTCGATTTGCCGGAACCGTTCAGGCCCAGCACGCCGATTTTGGCGCCGGGGAAGAACGACAGCGAGATATCTTTCAGGATTTGACGTTTGGGCGGCACGATCTTGCCGACCTTGTTCATTGTGTAGACGTATTGGGCCATGAGTAGCGATGATAATAAAAAGAAATGCGATGAATAGGCGAGCAGCAAATAAGGAGCCGAGCTGCCAAGAATAAACTATGCGGGCCGGGTTGACGAGTTGTTAAGACTGATCCCCGGCGCCGATCTCTGGGCGTATTGTAAACGTGCGCCATAATCCTTCGGCCGAATACAGGGCCAGCGCGCACCAGATGACGATGAAACCCAGCAGCCTGGCGCCGTCCAGCTGTTCCTTATATAACCAGACGCCCAGCAGCAATTGCAGCGATGGCGTGATGTATTGCAGCACGCCGACCAGCGATAACGGCAGGCGGCGAGCGCCGGCGGCAAACATCAGCAAGGGAATCGAGGTAATCGGACCGGCGGCGACCAGCAGCCATTTGGTGGAAGTCGAGGCGCTGACAAAGGTATTCTGATCCTGGACCGTAGTATAAACCAGGTACGCCAGCGCCAGCGGCAATACCAGCGCCGTTTCCAGCGCCAGGCCGGGCAGGGCGCCAAGGCTGGCGGTCTTGCGCAGTAAGCCGTAGCTGCCGAAAGTGACTGCCAGCGTCAGCGCAATCCAGGGCGGATGGCCGGTTTGCCAGGTCAGCCAGAGTACGGCGGCAGCCGCCATGGCAATCGCCAGCCATTGCAGCGGGCGCAGCCGTTCGCGCAGGAAAATGAAACCAAGCGCAACGCTGACCATCGGGTTGATGAAATAGCCGAGGCTGGCCTCGACGATGTGATTATTGTTGACGGCCCAGATGTAGGTGGTCCAGTTGGCGGTCAGCAGCAGCGCGCTGGCCATGAAGCCGCCGATGACACGCGGTTGCCGCAGCATCGGCGCTACCCACGCCCATTGCTTGCGCACGGTCAGTACGATCACCAGGAACAGGAACGACCACAGCATCCGGTGCATGACGATATCGACCGGCGGAATCTCGGCTTCGAGCGCCTTGAAGTAGATCGGGAACATGCCCCACAGGACGTAGGAGGCGATGGCGTAGAACATTCCTGCTTGCATGGCTTCGGTCTATAAAAAGTGAAAGAGCGGTGGTAAACGTTTGTTGTGTTTTTGGTATTCGCTTCAGGTGCACCCGGATAAGCTCCGGCATTTTACGCATAAGCGGCCAGCCTGATAGCGAGGATATGCATATGGCCGATGGATCAGGCCGCCAGCAATTCCTGGAAATAATAAAGCGTCGAGCCCAGTTCCGGCGGTGATTGATACCGACTGATGCGGTCACGGCGGAACGGTAGCGCATGGGAAAACGCCGGACCGTCATACACGAAAGTATGGAACTCGCCGTTCTCGCCGCAGGCGTCTACGTTCGGCGGCAAGTCGGCGAGAAAAGCCGCATCGAATTCACGTCCGCAAAAATCTTGCGTCAGATGGTTGCCGTTGACGCATACCACCAGCGCCTTGAAACCAAGCGCCAGGAATTCGTCCAACAGTTGCCGCCGCGGCTGGTTCCATAGAGGCAGGCTGGCTTGCAGCCCTGCCTCGGCGCAGACCTTTTCTTCCCAGTCGCGATGCGCTTGCAAATCGATATCGCCGAACACGGCATGGCGTATGCCGGCGCCGTGCGCATCACGCAAGGCGGCGATGAATTTTTCTTCATATTGTTGCCAGCTGGCGCTGTAAAACGCCAGCGGCACACCGAGCGCATCGGCCTGCGCCTGCAGCAATGCCGGCGGTACGCCGTGCGAACGGGCGCGTTGGCCGTTTTCATCGAGCGCCGTAATCAGGCGCTTGATCTGCATGCCGTGTCGACGGGCGCGCCATAGGGCCAGGCAGGAATCCTTGCCGCCGCTCCATGACACCAGTGCGTTTGCCGTGTGAGTTGTCATGCCTGGACCGCCGCTTGCGCAAGGCGTCGATGTTCCGGCCTGGCTACGAAGCGATGTAACAGCAAGCCGCCGACGCCGCAAATTGTCATCACCACCATCAGCGGCAACGCCGTGCCATCGTGCCACCAGCTCATGCCGATGCCGGCGGCGATGCCCAGCGACAATTGCAAAGTGCCCATCAAGGCTGAAGCCACGCCGGCCTGCTTGCCTTGTTGCGACAAGGCGATGGCCGAAGCGTTCGGGCTGATGAAACCGTAGCAGGCCAGGTAACCGAAGAAACCAATCAGCAGGATCGGCAGGCTGTTCACGCCGCAAGCCACCAGCACCGCCACCAGCACGGTCAGGATAGCCGGTAGCCACAGGGCGCGGCCGAGGATGGCGTCGAGCGCATGTTTTCCGACCAGGCGCGCATTGATCTGGGAGGCGGCGATCAGGCCGAAAGCATTCGTGCCGAACACGAAACCGAAATGCTCAGGCTTGATGCCGTGCAATTCGATCAGGACAAAAGAAGAGCCGGTAATGTAGGCAAACATACCGCCCTGCATCAGGCCGCCGACCAGGCTGTAAGAGACGAACTGACGATCCAGCAGCAGCCTGCCGTATTGTTTCAGGGTGCGGCCCAGATGCAGCGGTTCTGCCTTGTGGCGATCCAGCGTTTCCTGCATCGTGTAATGGATCGCCAGCAGGCAACACAAGCCAAAGGCGGCGAGGCCGCCGAAAATCACGCGCCAGCCCCAGAATTTGAGCACGCTGCCGCCGATCAGCGGCGCCAGGATAGGCGCCAGGCCCATCACCAGCATCATCAGTGAAAACGCCTTGGCGGCGCCGGCGGTGCCCAGCCGGTCGCGGATTGCTGCGCGCGCGATGACCATGCCGGCGCAGCCGCCCAGGCCTTGCAGGAAGCGGAACACGATCAGCGCGGATACGTCTTGCGACGCCATGCAGGCTAGCGAGCCCAGCAGGTACAGCGTCATGCCGATATAGAGTGGCGGCTTGCGGCCGAAACGATCGCTGAGCGGTCCGTAAAATATCTGGCCGACAGCCAGTCCGACCAGGAAGCTGGCCAGTGTCAGTTGTATCAGGTTGCTGCCGACGCCGAACTGTTGGGCGATGGCGGGGAAGCTTGGCAGGTACATGTCGATCGACAGTGAGCCGATGGCGGTGAGGGCGCCGAGCAATAGCAGCCAGCCCGGGAGCAATTTCTCGGGGCCTGGGGTGTCAGGTATGTTTGTCATCGGGGTACTTGGAGTTGCACAACCTGCTTGTGCTTCAGTGGTTATTTATAGCGGGTGGAAGGCGTCGGCAGGAAGGGCCGGGCGGTGCGCCGGATATGGATCAGTCCGGCGACCTGGAACAGTTGTACATGTTACACCAACATCGCGAGATCTGCCGGCAGCCGCCGTGCCGTCTGTTCGTTGACTACTCCGCTAAAAAATCCAGCAAAGTCAGCGCTATGACTTTAGTCGCTTTGCGCAAATCATCCAGCGCCAGGTTTTCATCGGCTTGCTTGGCGTTGGATTCCATCAGGGTGCGCGGGCCGGCGCCGTACAGTACGACTGGAATGCCATGTTCGCCGTACAGGCGGGCGTCGGTGTATAGCGCTGAGCCGTTGGCCGGGATGGCTTCGCCGAGGATGGTTTGTGCATTCCTCTGCACGCTGGCCAGCAGTTTTTCGTGGCCTGGCAAGGGGCGTAGTGCGCGTGCCAGCAACAGGCGCCTGATGTCGACGCGGATGCCTGGCAGGCCCGCTACCGCGGTTTCGATCATCGCGCGTACTTCGGCTTCGACAGCTGCCGGATCTTCCTCCGGAATCATGCGGCGGTCCATCTTCAGGACCACTTTCCCCGGCACCACATTGGTATTGGTGCCGCCGTCGATGCGGCCGACGATCATGGTCGGATGGGTAATGCCGGGAATCGCCGAGGCGATTTTTTTCAGGTCGGGCAGTTTGGCGTAGATCGCTTGCAGCACCTTGGTTGCTGCCTGCAATGCATCGTGGCCGGTTTCCGGCATCGAACCGTGGGTTGCCTTGCCATGCACGGTGACTTCAAACTGCAAGCAGGCGTTGTGCGCGGTGACGACGTTGTAGCTGAAGCCGGGACCGATCACCAGATCGGGTTTGGTCAGCTGGTTTTCCAGCAGCCATGCCGGCCCTAGCAAGCCACCGAATTCTTCGTCGTAGGTGAAGTGCAGTTCCAGTGCGCCCTTGAGCGGCACGCCGAGTGCTTCCAGCGCGCGTACGGCAAAAATATAGGTGGCGAAATCGCCTTTGGATACGGTGGTGGCGCGGCCGTAGATGCGGCCGTTTTCGATTTCGCCGCCATACGGCTGTTTAGTCCAGCCCTCGCCGGGAGGCACCACGTCGCCGTGCGCATTCAGCGCCAGCGTCGGGCCCGGACCGGCATACTGGCGGCGGATGATCAGGTTGGTGATGCTTTCCATGCCGTACTCTTTGACTGCGGCGGCCGGCACCGGATGCTTCTCGGCCTGCCAGCCCCAGGCGGTGACCAGCTCGGCTACCGCGTCGGCGTGCGGCGCGTTGTTGCCGGGCGGCGTGTCGGTGGGAATGCGGACGATCTTTTGCAAGAATCCGACTTCTTCGTCAAAGTGGCTGTCGATCCAGCTGGTCAGCTGATCGGATAATTTTGAATTGTTCATCGTTGTGGGACAGAGTTTAAGAGTCGCTGCGACGGGTCAGTTTCCGACATATCCCCGATAGTAGCGCAATCCCAAGCCGGTCAGTATTTCATAGCCGATAGTGGCGGCCGATTGCGCCACTGCATCGACCGGACGATGCGGCCCGATCAGCTCGACCAGGGCGCCGGCCTGCAGGCGCCGGGCGTCAATGCCGGTGACGTCGACGGTGATCGAATCCATCGAGATCGTGCCCACCATCGGCGCCGCGCTACCGCCGATGAACACTACGCCGCGATTGCTCATGCTGCGCAGCCAGCCGTCGGCGTAACCGACGCCGACGGTTGCGATCTGCCGTTGCTCGGTGGCGCTATAACTGATGCCGTACCCTACATGGTCGCCGCGCTCGATGGTCCTGGTCTGCAGGATACGCCCGTGCAGCGCAACCACCGGCTGCAGCGGATTGGCGGCGCCGGCAACCGGCGCGATGCCATACAGCGCGGCGCCGGGCCGGACCAGGTCGAACTGGTAATCGCGGCCAAGGAAAATCCCGGAAGAATTGGCCAGGCTGGCGGGCACGTGCGGCAGGCGTTGCCGCAGCGTGTTGAAACGCGCCAGCTGGCTTGCATTCATCGGATGGCCTTGATGCTCGGCGCATGCCAGATGGCTCATCAGGAACAGCGGCGGGATGCTTTGCAGGTATTGCGGGTTGGCCAGCCAGGTCTCGGCTTCAGCCGCCGGCAATCCCATCCGCGACATGCCGCTGTCGACCTGGATGATCGCCGGCAGCGGGCGTTGCAGCGATTGCGCCAGCGCGTGCCAGCCCTGGATTTGTTGCAGGCTGTTGAGTACCGGCGTCAGTCCGTGGGCGATGAATTCCTGTTCCGTCCCGACCGGCGGACCATGCAGTACAAACACTTGCGCCGTTGCCGGCAGATGCGGACGCAGCGCGATGCCTTCATCCAGATGGGCGACAAAGAAATGGCGGCAGCCTTCCGCCGCCAGCGCCGGTCCCACCCGCTCTGCACCTAGTCCGTAGGCATCGGCCTTGACGGCTGCGCCGCAGAGGGCCGATGCCGCTTGCTGGCGCAGCAAACGGTAGTTGCTGCGCAGGGCGTTGAGGTCGACCGTCAGGATCGCGC
This sequence comes from Collimonas sp. OK242, assembly GCF_900107095.1. Taxonomy (GTDB): domain Bacteria; phylum Pseudomonadota; class Gammaproteobacteria; order Burkholderiales; family Burkholderiaceae_D; genus Collimonas. The sequence continues at coordinate 79,350 of NZ_FNOR01000007.1, read as the reverse complement.
CTGCGTGTGCTGCTTGTGGATGCATGATGTGTACCGTTCGATAGCGTCGTGTTTGCTACCCTGACCTGTACCGGCTCAGGCGTAAGCGGGATGCGCCGGTTGGTCGCTGTGTTTGCTGTAACGGCCAACCGCCAGGTCGTCCGAGGCAATCGCCGGCCGTTTGCCGGAAATCAGATCCGACAGCAATTGCGCCGAGCCGCAAGACATGGTCCAGCCGAGCGTGCCGTGGCCGGTATTGAGGAACAGATTGCGGATATGGGTGGCGCCGACGATAGGCGTGCCGTCCGGCGTCATCGGCCGCAAGCCGGTCCAGAAACTGGCGGCGGCTGTGTTGCCGGCGCCCGGGAACAAATCGTTGACCACCATCTCCAGCGTGGCCCGGCGTTTCGGTTTGAGCGTCTTGTTGAAGCCGACGATCTCGGCCATGCCGCCGACCCGGATGCGGTCGTCGAAACGGGTGATGGCGATCTTGTAGGTTTCATCGAGGATGGTCGAGACCGGCGCTGCTTCGGCATCGACAATCGGGACCGTGATCGAATAACCCTTGAGCGGGTACACCGGGATATCCAGCAAGGAACCGAGGAAGCCGGTCGAATAGGCGCCCAGCGCCACCACATAGCGGTCGGCTTGCAGATGTTCAGGGCCGCACTGGACGCCGGCGATTTCGCCATTGGCCAGGGTCAGCGCATCGATCTGCAGGTTGTAGCGGAAGCGCACGCCGAGTTCTTCGGCCATTTTTGCCAGCCGCTCAGTGAACATCTGGCAGTCGCCGGTTTCATCGTTGGGCAGGCGCAGAGCGCCGCTCAGCTTGTGCTTGACCGCCTCCAGCGCCGGTTCCGCCAGCGCCAGCTGGTCCGGCGTCAGCAGTTCGAACGGTACGCCGGTCTCTTGCAATACCTGGATATCCTTGGCGGCATCGTCCAGTTGCTGCTGGCTGCGGAACACCTGCATGGTGCCGAGCTGGCGGCCTTCGTAGGCGATGCCGGTGTCGGCGCGCAGGACCTTGAAGCAGTCGCGGCTGTATTCGGCCAGGCGCACCATGCGTTCCTTGTTGACGGCGTAGCGGGCCGCACTGCAGTTGCGCAGCATTTGCCACATCCAGCGCAGCTGGAACAGGGTGCCGTCCGGCGTGATCGAGAGCGGCGCGTGCTCCTGCAACATCCATTTCAGCGCTTTCAGCGGGATGCCCGGCGCCGCCCAGGGCGAGGCATAACCAGGAGAGATCTGGCCGGCATTGGCAAAGCTGGTGTCTAGCGCGGGCCCCGGCAGGCGATCGATGACCGTTACCTCGTGGCCGGCGCGCGCCAGATAATAAGCACTGGTAACGCCGACCACACCGCTGCCAAGGATAAGCACTCGCATCTTGAATCTCCGTAACGCCAATTCTTATCTTTATCTTACTGCGTGCGCTGAAAATGCGGTTAGCAAAAGTCAGAGAATGGCGTGTTGATGAATTGTTGTTGATTTACAGGAATAAGCGCTATGCTAATGGCTATTTTCTAGCATTTGTTACTATATAAATCGATGTATTCAGGATTTAACACTGAAAATATGAGTAAATTCAGGATATGAGAATCTATAAGGAATCGAGCCGCGCCCTGGACAAGCTGGACCGCCATATTTTGCGCCTGCTGCAACAGGACGGCCGGATGTCGATGAAGGATCTGGGCGAGCAGGTGGGTCTGTCGATCACGCCCTGTATCGAGCGCGTCAAACGCATGGAGCGCGACGGCGTCATCGACGGTTATTACGCCCGCATCAACCCGGCGGCGGTGGGCGCCAAGCTGCTGGTGTTTGTCGAGATCACGCTGAATCAAAAATCCGCGCATGCCTTCGAACAGTTCCGGCGCGAAGTGCTGCGCATCCCCGAAGTGCTGGAATGCCACCTGGTGTCCGGCGATTTCGATTACCTGATCAAAGCCCGCATCCGCGAGATGGCAGAATATCGCAAACTGTTGGGCGACATGCTGCTGCAACTGCCCGGCGCCGCGCAGTCCAAGAGCTATGTTGTAATGGAGGAAATCAAGGAGACGCTGGCGTTGTCGATGGAGAGCAAATAGTGGTGAATGGCGGCGGTTTCCTGGTTTTTATCATGTGAATGCAGTCAAATTTCGAAAAAAATCCAACACCTACGGAGATCGTAATTGAAACTATTTTCTTTGATCGTCGCAGCTCTGCCTTTCCTCTGTTCACCAGCCTTCGCGCATGCAGCGCAGCCGCAATCCACCGCAACCGCCGAAGCTGCGGCAACTACCGCATTCGTTTCGGTCAACCTGCTGCCTATGGATACGGATCGTATCGTGCGTAACCAGAGCGTGCTGGTCGAGGACGGCAAAATCGTCGCGATCGGTTCGGCGCTGGCTATCCCGAAGAATGCGCGCATCATCGACGGCCACGGCCGTACTTTTCTCTCGCCCGGACTGGCCGACATGCACGTCCATTCCGACACCACCGGCGACATGCAGGTCTACCTGGCCAATGGCGTTACCACGGTACTGAATATGGGAGGAGCTTCAAGCGGTTTCATGGACCAGGTGCGGCCTGACATGAACCGCGGGAAGATTGCGGGGCCGCATATTTTTGCCGGCTTCGTGGTCGACGGTTCTCCGCTCTACGGCCAGTTCGTGGTGGCTACGCCGGAGCAAGCGCGCGCCATGGTCGGCCTGGCAAAAACCAATGGCTACGACTTCATCAAGGTCTACAACAATTTGTCGCCGGCCAGTTTCCAGGCCTTCATAGAGGAAGGCCGGAAACAGCACATGGCTGTCATCGGTCACGGCGTTACCCGGGTCGGCCTGGAACGTCAACTCGACGCCGGCCAGGTCCTGGTGGCCCATGCGGAAGAATTCTTGTACACGACGTTCTCGCATCCGGATAAAGAACCCGCAGGCGTGTCAGGGCCGGCGGACAGCGCACCTGATCCAGACGAAATTCCGGCCGCCATCGCCTTCATCAAGCGCAACAAAGCTTTCGTCACGGCGGACATCATCACCTATGCAACGATTGCGAGCCAGTGGGGCAGGCCAGCGGTGGCCGAACGCTATATGCATATGCCGGAAATACGTTACCTGTCGCCCGCCCGGCGGATCAGATGGGGCGACGACGGTTATACCAAACGCCAGGGCGATCTCAGCGCCAGGGTTGAATTCCTGCAGCGTTTCATCAAGGAGATGGCGCAGGCCGGCGTCCCTCTGGTGACCGGCACCGATGCGCCCACCATCCCCGGCCTGGTGCCGGGCTTTTCGTTGCACGACGATCTGCGCGCTCTGGAGGAGGCTGGCCTCAGCCGATACCAGGTCCTTTCTGCGGCTACCCGCACGCCCGGTGAAATGATTCGCCGTTCGGTGCCTGACGCCGAGCCGTTTGGCACGATCAAGGTGGGTAATCGCGCCGATTTCATTCTTTCGGCGAAAAATCCGCTGGACGATCTGTCTACGCTACGCACCCCGCTTGGCGTCATGGCCAATGGCAATTGGTACGCGGAACCCGAGCTGCATGCACTATTGGATCAGGTCGCAGACAAGTACGACAACGCTTTCAAGCATTAGGCGGCGGCGCTTGGCTCGGGCTGCAAGCTGATCTCGATGCGTTCCTTGCCTTTTCCGGTGTTCTTGCGTTTCAGCTTGAGAGCGCCGATTTCCGCGGTTGAGCGCGGATGGGTGCCGCCGCAAGCCATCCTGGCAAATCCCGCGACTTCCCAATACCGTCGTTGCGCCGCTTCATCGGTGAAGGCGGTGACGATAGGCAGGTCGGCGCTCAGCAGGGCGGCTGCTGCGGTTTCTATCTGCGGGAACAGCACGGCAATATTGCTGTCATCGGCAAAATCGATGCGCGCCTTGTCGGCCGAGATATGGGCGCCGATGCGCTCTATGCCGGGGCGCAGCTGGTAGACCAGCTGCAGCACCATTTCGGCGGCGAAATGCAGCCGCATCAGGCGGTAGCGGCGCTCCCAGTCGATCACGATCTCGACTTCGCTGCCGACGTGCAGGCCATGTCCGGGAGCCAGCGTGTAGACGATATCCAGGCCATCTTTTTCAGCGCACAGCACGGAGTGCCCTGCCAGGGTCCCGGCGTCGCTCTCCTGGCCGCCGGAGAAGGCGAAGAAAATCGTTTCCGCCAGGCGGATACGGTCGTTGTCGACAGCGACTACCTTGGTGTCAAGCGTCGTGCGATAAGGGTCTTGCCAGAAAAGCTTGAGTGTCATGGCCGAACGGACTAAGGAAAGGTCTGACAAGGATAACAATGAAAAGGGGGCGAATTCGACACTCGCCCCTTTTTTTCCTGGCTAAACCCTAGAACTTGCCATCCTGGAAATCCCGCATCGCCTGTTCCACCTGCTCACGGGTGTTCATCACGAACGGTCCCCACTGCGCAATCGGTTCATTCAAGGGCCGGCCGGCAATCAGCAGAAAGCGGCTATTGCCCTGCGCTTGCACACTGACGCCGGCGGCATCGGCAGTATTGCTCAGGATCGCCATGCGGCCTGATGGTGCGCTACGGCCATCTTCCCCGATGCGCAGCTCGCCTTCGAATACATACAGGAAGGCATTGTGGCTCGCCGGTATCGGCAAATCCAGCTGTTGGCCGCCTGCCAGCTGCAGGTCCAGATATAGCGGTTCGGTGTGCGGCCTTTGGACGGCGCCGGCGGTGCCGAAAGCCGAGCCGGCAATCACTTTCACCTTGACGCCAGGCTGCGGCGATACCTGCGGGATGTCGTCTGCCTGCAGATCGCGGTAGCTGGGAGCGATCATCTTGTCGCCCGAGGCCAGGTTGAGCCACAGTTGGAAACCGCTCATCAAGCCGTCTTCCTGCTCCGGCAGTTCCGAGTGCACCAGGCCGCTGCCGGCCGTCATCCATTGCACGCCGCCGGCCTGCAGCAGGCCTTCGTTACCGGCATTGTCGCGATGGCGCATGCGGCCGGCCAGCATGTAGGTGACGGTTTCGAAGCCACGGTGCGGATGGTCGGGGAAGCCCGCGAGGTAATCTTCCGGCTTATCAGAATGGAAATTGTCCAGCATCAGGAACGGATCGAGACGGTGTTGCAGGTCGTGTGTCAGAACCCGCACCAGGCTCACGCCTGCACCGTCCTGGGTCGCAACGCCGGTGACCAGGCGTTCGAGTTGGCGATTGAAAACTGGCTTGCTCATGAAATTCTCCATTCCTTGATGGCTAGACGATGTGTTGCTTGGATTGCGCCTGTCTTTTTGCGCTTACTTTTTTGAATCTTTTGAATCGGGAGTAACCGCCGCCAACATCAGCAACGCACCGATGATCGAGACGTTTTTCAGGAAGTTATTCATCTGATTTTGCACATTGGCCGGATCGGCTTCCCAGAAGCGGTGCGCGGCCAGGGTTGCGCCAACCGTGAACAGCGCCACGACGAGCGCCGCCGGACGTGCATTCCAGCCGGTCATGAGCGCCAGTCCGCCGCCGACTTCAACCAGGATGGTGAGGAGTACGGCGAAGGTCGCAAACGGTATGCCAAGGCTGCTCATATAAGCGGCCACGCCGGAAAAAGCGGTGATCTTCAAGATGCCCGAAATGAGGAACAAGGAAGCCAGCAGAACCCGGCCGGTGCGATACAGTGTTGGCGAAATTTGCATGATGTTTCCAATCTATAAAAGGGTTTTAACGTAAGTGAGCATTCGCTTTTAGCGCGCCGCATTCATTGTGCATCGGGTACCGCTTACAGCGAACAAGGCTATCTTAATCATCTTGGGCCTAGCGGGATATTGATTATCTTGCGATAATCAATATCTAATAATTAGATATTGTTGAATGGCCATGAATATCGAACGACTGTCGCTGGATCAGTTGCGCGTGTTTGTCCAAGTTGCCGATAGCGGCAGTTTCCTGGCCGCATCAAAGGCGTTGATGCGAGCGCAATCGGCGGTCAGCTATGCGATCAGCACATTGGAAGGGCAGCTTGGTTTGCCCTTGTTCGATCGCAGCGGCTATCGTCCGCAGCTGACCGCTGCCGGCACCGAGCTGTTGCGCGATGCGCGCCAGGTACTGGATCAGGCCGACGCGCTGCAGGCGCGCGCCGCCGCCTATGCCCAAGGCCAGGAACTGGAGATCACCCTGGCGCTGGATGTGTTTTTCCCGACCTCGGCGCTGGTGGCGCTGCTGTGCGATTTCCGGCTGGCGTTTCCTGGCGTCACGGTGCGCCTGGAGATCGAAGCGCTAGGCTCGGTCGCCGAGCGCGTGATCGATGGCGAGGCGATGCTGGGCGTCATCGGCACCTTGCCCATCATTCCCCCCAATTTGCTGCATGTCAGTTTGCCGACGATACTGCTGGTCGGGGTAGTAGCGCCAAGTCATGCGCTGGCGCAGTTCCGCGGCCGTATCCCGGGCCATGTGCTGGAGCGGCAGGTGCAGCTGGTGCTGAGCGATCGTAGCGCGCTCACCGCCAACCAGGATTTTTCGGTGCATTCCTCCGTGTCCTGGCGCATGAGCGATCTGGGTACCAAGCACGCCTTGCTGCGGGCCGGCATGGGCTGGGGTTATATGCCGCAGCACGTGGTAGCCGACGATCTGGCAAGCGGCCGGCTGGTGCGCATCCAGACCGCCGGCCAGCCGCCGCAGGGCGCGGCTATGCCCATGCAGTGCGTGTATCGGCCGGATCGCGAGGTCGGGCCGGCCCTCAGCTGGTGGCTGGATGCATTATCCAAACTGACTACTTTCGATCTGGCCTGAATGATGAAAAAAATAAAATATCCTGAACAGCTGCTGATGCTGGCGTACCTGGCGCGTTGGCTGATATTGGCATCTGTGGTCGGCGCTTTGGCCGGGCTGGCGTCGGCCGTCCTGCTGCTGTCGCTGGAGTGGGCCACGGCTACCCGCAATGCCCAGCGCTGGCTATTATGGCTGTTGCCTCTGGCGGGCTTTGCAGTCGGCTTGATTTATCACCTGCTGGGTAAAGCGGTCGAGGGCGGCAACAACCTGCTGATCGACGAAATCCACGATCCCCGGTGCATCGTGCCGAAGCGCATGGCGCCGCTGATTTTATTGGGCACCGTGATTACCCATTTATTCGGCGGCTCTGCCGGACGCGAGGGGACGGCAGTGCAGATGGGCGGCGCCCTGGCCGATCTGATCACGCGCATCACCCGCCTGGGGCCGGACGAGCGCCGCATCCTGCTGATGGCCGGCATCAGCGCCGGTTTTGCTTCAGTGTTCGGGACGCCGCTGGCGGGCGCCATCTTCGGGCTGGAAGTACTCGCCATCGGCCGCCTGCGTTACGACGCCATCCTGCCTTGTTTCATTGCCGCCATCATCAGCGACCAGATACCGGGTTTGCTCGGCGTTCACCATACCCATTATGCGATTCCGTTCGTGCCGCATTTCGGCATCGGCATTTTTGCCGCGACGCTGGTGGCCGGCATTGTGTTCGGCGTGGTTGGCATGGCGTTTGCGGAGGCGACCCACGGCTTGTCGCGCCTGCTCAAGCGCGGTATCAAATTTCCGCCGCTACGGCCGTTTGCCGGCGGCGTCGCGGTATTGCTGCTGGCTTTGCTGCCGGGCACGGATAAATATCTGGGACTGGGGATTCCGACGATCGTGGATGCCTTCGAGAAACCGCTGCCGGTATACGACTTTGCCGGCAAAATCGTTTTCACGGTAGTGACGCTGGCGTCCGGCTTCAAGGGCGGCGAGGTGACGCCGCTGTTCTATATCGGCGCCACCTTGGGTAACGCTCTGGCGCAATGGCTGTCGATGCCGGTTCCGGTACTGGCCGGGCTGGGATTCGTGGCGGTATTCGCCGGCGCCGCCAATACGCCGATCGCATCGACCGTCATGGCGATGGAATTATTCGGGCCGGAGATCGGCGTGCTAGCTGCTATCGCCTGTGTCGTCAGCTATCTGTTTTCCGGCCACACCGGGATCTATCATGCACAAAGGATAGGCCACGCCAAACGCCTGACGATCCCGGAAGGCATGCGCTTGTCGGAGATTGCCGGTTTTCGCAAGCGCGGCGGCAAGATCGATAAAGCCGATGACGTCGATCAAAAAATCGAGTAGCAGGTCTTGCAACTCAGCCGAACTTGCGCACCGCATCCAGCGCCAGGCCGGCGCCGATGCTGCCGAACAAGTCGCCCTCAACCGCTTTGGCCGAGGGCACCAAGGCCGCAATCTTGTGGCGCAACAGTTGCACCCCACTGGAGCCGCCGGTAAAGAATACCGTATCGACTTGTGCCGGCGCGACACCTGCATCGCGCAGCAGATTGCCGACGGTGTCTTCCACCGTACTCACCAGGTGTCCGATGCTGGCATTGAATTGCTGCCGCGTCAGGCTCAACGCCTGGTTCGGTGCGATGCGGTCCAGGCTGAGTTGCACGGTCTCGGCGTCTGACAAGCCGATCTTGCCCTGTTCCACCTGCAATGCCAGCCAGTGTCCCGCGCGTTGTTCGACCAGATCCAGCAGGCGGCCGAATTTTTCGCGCTCGACGGTTTCACGCTGCACGTCCTTGAGCTGCAGCCAGGCTTTGCGGGTATAAATCTGGTTGATGGTGTGCCAGGTGGCCAGGTTGAAGTAATAACTGGACGGCACTTCGCTGTTGTTAACCAGGCGGCTACCCAGCCCCAGCATCGGCATCACGCTGGACAAGCTCAGGTATTTATCGAAATCGGTGCCGCCGATGTGGACGCCGCCGGTAGCCAGGATATCGTCGCGCCGCTCGCTGTGGCCGGCGCGCTTAGGCGACAGGCGCACCAGCGAAAAGTCGGAGGTGCCGCCGCCGATGTCGGCGATCAGCACCAGTTCCTCGCGCTGTATGCCGGATTCATAGTCGAAGGCGGCAGCGATAGGCTCGTACTGGAAGGCGACATGCTGGAAACCGACCGAGCGGGCGATTTCTGCCAGCGTATCTTCAGCGCGTTGGTCGGCGCTTGGATTGTCGTCCACAAAAAACACCGGGCGGCCCAGCACCACGCTGTGAAATTCCCTGCCGGCGGCGCTTTCGGAGCGCGTTTTCAGTTCCGCGATGAAGTGGGTCAGCAGTGCGCGGAACGGCAGCGCGCGGCCGCCAACCTCAGTCTGGGCATCGATCAGGCTGGAGCCGAGCAAGCTCTTCAGCGACCGCATCAGACGCCCCTCGTAACCGGCCAGATAGCCGCTCAGCGCGGCACGGCCGAAACTGAAAGCATCGTCCTCGGCGTTAAAGAAAACCACCGAAGGCAAAGTGACTTTACCGTCTTCCAGCGGCAGCAAGGCATTCTGTCCGGGCCTGCTCCAGCCAACTGTGGAATTAGACGTGCCGAAATCCACGCCGCAAGCATTTGACATTGCCATGCCTCACAAATAAAAAATTGGTCGGCAATGGTATACCAAAGATATTGGCGGCGTAGGGGAAATACAGCGGGGTGTTGGAAAATTGCGAATTAATATCTTGATAAAGCCGATTGATACGGTGCATTGATGCAGCACGTTGATGCCAGGAAACATCACCAGCGCGAGAAATGTTCCTCGGTCACGCCCACCAGGCGTTCCACCGGCCGTGGCGCGGCATTGGGCTCCGGCTTGACCCAGCCGCTGAAACTGCCTATCGGCTGGATATAGCGGGTGGCGGCGATCAGCATGTTCTTGTTTTCACGGCGTGCGCCTTCCGGCATGAATCGCAGATCGAGCAAGCCGTCGTCGGTATAGATATGCCATGGCGCCAGCGGCGCCGCCAGGTCGTACTCGAAACGTACGTGGCCGAGCGCATGCAGCTGGCCGTCGAGCCAGAGTACGTTCTCCTGCTTGCCGAAATAGCCGGCTTGCAGATTGAAGCCGATATCCAGGCCGTGGGCCGAGGCCCAGCGCCATTCGGTATTCCGCGCCAGCAAGCCGTTCGAATAATCAAAACTGGCGACGCCGCCCTCCAAAGCATAGCGCTGGTCACCCACGCGCACTTCGCCGGTGAGCGGCATGCCTGGCGATTTCTGGGTGGCGTGCACCGAACCGTGAACGATAGGCCCGACCGCCAGCAGCGGGGGGGCCGTCTGGCTGGCGTCGAACTCAGCCTCAAGTTCGAATTGCTCGCATTGCAAGCTGAGCTGATATTTGCCATCGCCGCCGCCAGCCTGATCGGCGGCGGCCGGCGGCTGATAGTCGATCCGGTTGCCGAAACAGTGGAAACGGCTAGGCCCGCCAGGCTGATCGCTGACTTTAGCGCTCAAGCCGGGGATGCCGTCTTGCGAAAAGCCGGCAATCTGCCTGCCTTGCTGGCGGTCGAAGACATAGGCGAAAGCGGTATTGGTCCAGCCAACGTCGACAATCGCGATGCCGCACAGCAATTGCGGCGTCGACAGCGCCACGTATTGCCAGCGTTTGTGATGAAAGCGCCGCCACAGGCTGCTGCGCGCATAGGGCGCGGCCAGAGTCGACCAGTCGATCACCCCGGTGTGGCCGGCATAACGCCCCATGCGCGGCTGGCCGTCGGCATCGATGACGTTGACGGGAGCAGCGGGCAGGGATGGAGCAATCATATGGAGTGATAGGGCATCAGTGAGCATCGGTGAGAATTCAACAGTTTTTCAACGTCAGGTCCCGCAGCACCGGCTTTCTGTCCCTTATCAGGGACCTGCTCGTGATAGCGTGCGCTACCCTTTACAATGGCGGGTCGGATATCGATTTTTACACACACAGCCGTCAAAAGCACCATTTAACGCCAATACCCTATATATTTTCGTTTTTGCAATGTCACTACCGTAGGCAACCCGATTGTTTTTTGAACCTGACCGACTTAATTTTTTCAGGCCGCTTGCAGGCAAGCACCGCGGCGTGGTGGTGGCTTGCGTGCGCGCACTGTATGAGCGCTTGCATGGCCCCAGTGCCGATTACGGCCAGAACCTGACGCGCGACGGCTTGCGCGATCTGCTGCTGCCGGTAGTGCAGGAGTCGCGCCAGATTTTGCTGATGCAAGAAGAGGCAGCAGAGGCAGCCGCAGGCAGCGCGCTGGTCGACGACGATCTCATTCCCGCCGGCGCCGACGATCAGCAAAGCAGCAGCGCGTTGTTGCGTACCTTGCTGCGGGACGGCTGGCTGGAAACCTTCGGCGACCGCGCCGGGCTGGTCACCGCTTACCGCTTTACGCGCGCCGGCAAGCTGTTCGCCGAGGCATTCTGGGCGATAGACCGGCGCAGCGCACGCACCCGCCAGCGCAATGTCCGCAGCTGCCGCAATGCGCTCAATGCGGCGCTACGCAATGTCGATGCCTACGATTTGATCGATGCTTATGACTATGCCGAGAAAGTCATCAGCGACTTGTCCGAAGGCGTCGACTATTTCCAGGAACTGGTGCGGCGTCTGATGCTGGAAGCATCGCAAACGCCGTGGGACGGCTTCATGGAGTTCCTTGACCGTTTCGAGAAAGAATTCAAGAAGCAGCTGACTGCCGACAGCATAGAGCGCCATCGGCAGGCCATCCGCGACGTGATCGCCCGTTTGCATAGCCTGGAACAGGACAAGTCGCGGGCGCTGGAAGAGCAGCTCAACGATATCGCGCGCTGGGCCAGCCAGGAGCGGCAAGGACCGTCGACGCTGGACTGGATGCTGGATCGCATCGAAGAAATGGTGGAAGCGGCGTGCACCACCAAACATCCGGAGCTGATCAAGGCCATGAGCGTCTACATGCAACGCGCCGCCAGCATCGTGCAGCAAGCGCTGATGCTGCGCGGCGGCCAGACCCGGCAAGCCTATAGCGTAGCCATCGGCAAGACCGCCAAGCTCAGCGGCGATGCGCAGGACGCTTTGCTGGAGCGTCTCGGCGCCGCCATCGCGCCGGCCGAAATCCGCTTGCTCGATCCATCCGGATTCAAGCTGCGCAGCGCCTCGCAACGGCGCAAGGCCCTGACCGTGACGGCGCAGCCGAAAGTGACGCGCGACGCCAGGCTGGCGGCCGCCATGTATCGCGCCGAAGCCGACGCATTTGCCCTGTCCAACGACGACATCGTGCATCGCATCCGCGCCGAATTGCGCTTGCGCGACCGGCCGATCCGGCTGTCGACTTTGCCGGTGGCGACCACCACCGATGTCCTCAACAATATGCAAGTGGTAGAAGCCGTACGCGGCGCCCGCGACGAGCGGCTGACGGTGCAGAAATTGCCGAGCAAACTCTGGAACGAGTTTTATGCTGGCGACGATTATCAGATCGAGATGAAACATGACACTGAATGAAACATTGAACGAACAACTGGCACTGCACAATTTGCCGCTGGAGCGGTTTCGCGAAATCGTCGGCCGTCTATTTGCAGCCGGCATCGTGATACGCGAAGAAGACGGTGTCGAGCAACGCTTGTATGACGATGCGCGCCGGATTGAAGCCTGCCTGAGCGATTATTTCCAGCTTGGCGGTTTTCGCCTGGAGCACAATCTCAAAGGTGAATTTTTCCGTCTGTATGCCCCCGGCGCCGAAGTACCCGGCATGCCGGAAGACGGCCTGGATCCGGTGCCGGGTCTGCGCGCCCGGTTATCGCCGGATTTCGTCGCCGCGGCGCTGGCGCTGCGCTTCCAGTATCAGCAAGGCTTGGCGGATGGCGGTAACCGGCTGACCGATTCGGGTGAGGTATTGACGCGCTTTGAAGAACTGTCGGCTACGCTGCAGACACAATTGAAACGCGCCCTGCCGCCGACCAATATCGAACGGCAACGGCTGCTCAACGATCTCAAGCGGCATCGCCTGATTCGTCTGGCGCCGAATTTTTCCATGGACGATGAGGACGCCTTGCTGGCGATCCGGCCGACTATCCTGGGCATCATCAGCGACGATATGCTGGAAGCTGCGCTGGAATCGGAACCGCTGCAGGCGGGAGCGGAAGTCGGGCCCGAGACGGAGCAAGCCAGCTTGCATGTAGTGGCAGAACCGATGATGGAAGAAGAAAGCATAGAAGGAAACATCGAATGAAGCTGGATAAACTGATCCTGGTGAACTGGGGCGCCTTGCGTTCGCAAGAGTACCCGATGGGCAATATGACTTTGCTGACCGGTCCCACCGGTTCCGGCAAATCGACCATGCTGGATGCTTTGCAAACCGTGATGACCGCTGTTTATCAAAATATCTTCAGCTACAACCCGGGGCAGGACGAAACCACGCAAGGCGCGCGCAATGGCAAGACCAAGCGCACCCTGTGGTCCTACGTCGTCGGCGCCGAGGATAATCTGTTCGCCCGTCCCGACGGCGCGCACGGCTATATCGCCGCTGTCTTCAAGCCGAGCGAAGGGGAAGAAGGGCGCGAGTTCACCGCCCTGGTGGCGGCGTCGGCCCGGGTCGATGGCGCCGGCGAGCGCCGCCAGGCGGTATCGGAACGGCTGGCGTTGCTGATCATCGACGGCGTTGCGTTGCAGCTGGGCGACCTGACTTCGACCGAGATCGACGGCGGAATGGCGGTGGTGGCGGTCGAAAAGATCGAGCATCATCTTGCCGGGAAATATCGCGGCATCACCAATTTCCGCGACAGTAAGCGCGAGTATCTGTGCCAGTTGTACGGTCGCTTCCGCGGCCAGAAAACCGTTTCCTTCGCTGAAGCCGAAAGCGCCGCCCGGGCCTGGAGCCAGTCGATAGCGCACAAGCCTATCGGCAGCGTCGACGATCTGGTCAAGCACCAGATCCTGGAACTCGACACCACGCAACTGTCGCAGCGCATCGGCCAGATCAGCAAGCTGATGCGGCAGGTGAACGAGTTGCGCAAGGAAGGCGAGCGCCTGACGGACAACGTCAAGCGCCTGGAATTGCTCGGCAAAGCCGTCGGCGACACTGCGCGTGCGCATCAGTCGGCCAGCCAGTCGCAGCTGCTGGTGTCGTCGCTGGCTTTGCGTGAAGACCAGCGGCAGCTGGAAGCGGCGACCGCCGCCATCGACGGCCTGCAAGCACTGATAGCCGATGAAACCGAGAGCGCCGACAAGCTGGAACAGGACCGCGCTGCCAAGAACCGCAGCCTGACGCAGATTCACGCGCAGATGATGGGCATTCCTGCCGCCGAACAGAAAACCCGGATTCAAAACCAGATCGAGCAGAACGACGCCAAGATCAAAGCCGTGTTCAATGCGCTGCAGCACAATGCGCTGGCCGCCCAGAAACTGGAAACCGCGGCGCGCGACGTGGCCGGCATGCAGATTCCGTCGGACCAGAAGGAAATTGCCGATGCCGCCCGCCAGGTAGTGCTGGCGCTATCAGCTGCCGGTGCGCTGGAGCTGGCCGTGCATCTGCGCAGCATCGCCGAACTGGCCAAGGCCGATGAAGTAGACGTGCTGAAGTCGCTCATGCTGGTCAATGACTTTGAAGGCGTCGACGCCGCTCTGGGAAAATTGCACGCTGCGCTGGCCGGCACCGAACACAGTTTCGTATCGGCTCTGCACACCCAGATTGCGCAACTGCGGGCAGCCGAGCACGAAGCCTTGCGGCGCGAGAAGGATGCCGCCTCGCGTAAAGCCAACCTGGCCGAAGGCGGCGCCGACTATCCGGCGCATATCCGCCACGCGCTGAAGGAGTTCCGCTCCGAGCTGGGCGCCGCGCGGGCCCAGGTACTGTGCGATCTGGTGGAGCCGATGTCGGCCGACTGGCAGGCGGCGATCGAAGGCTACCTGGGCGGCGCGCGTTTCAACCTGGTGGTGGATCAGGCGTGGGAAGGCAAAGCCATCGATTTCGTACGCCAGAAGAAACTGCGCGCCAATGTGATTCAAGGCAGCTTCTGCCTGAAGAACCTGAAAATCGAAAGAACCCCGAGCGACTCCATCGTGCACGAACTCAGCACCGAGCATCCGATTGCCCAGGCTTATCTGCATGAGCAGTTCGGGCAGGTGGTCAAGGTGGCCGATACCGAGGCCCTGCGCCATGCTTCGCGCGGCCTGACCAAGGACGGCAAGGGCAGCGGTTCGCGCACCATGTTCACCGCCGATGCCGACCTGCTGGTATTCGGCCAGGAAGCCAAGCGGCTCGCCAAGCAGCGCGCCGAGCAAGAACATATACAAGCAGAGCAAGAGCTGACACTGGTGCGCGCCCAGTTGCGCAACTTGCAGGGTGCGCTGGCCTTGATGGGACAATTGCAATGTCCCTCCTTTGCTGCGATCGACGAACTGGAAAATCTGGTGCGCGAGCTCGATGGAGCGCGCCAGGATTTGAGCCGGCTCGATTTGACCGAGGTCAGCAAGCTGGAAGATGAAGCGCAAGCATTGAGCCTCGAGATCGCCGGCCTGGAAGCGCGCAAAACTGCATGCAGCAAAAACATAGGCGGTCACGAAAAATCCATACAAGGCCATCAAGCCAACATCAGCAAGCTGAACCTGGGCATGGCCGCCAAACAGAACCGGGTCGACGGCGATACCGGAAAACTGCGTGACCTGTGCATCGTCAACGGCAGCTTGTCCTTCACCGCGCTCACTGACGAAGTCGCAACCTGGGTCGGCGAAGGAAGCTATTCCTCATTCAAGGCGTCTGACAATGTCGTCAAACAAACCGCGCTCAGCTGGCAACGCTACGGCGATACGCGCAATGCGCTGGGCGAATATCACGCCCACGCGCGTATCGACGAGCGCTTCGAAGTGGCCCATGGCGAGGATTTGCGCGACGGCGATTTCACGCCGCTGTACGCAATGATGGTGACCTTGCAAGACCGCACCCGAGCCCAGCTGACGCGGCAAAAAGATATCGGCCTGATCAAGAACCTGGAGCAGCTGCGCACTGCGGAATCGTCGTTCAACGATGTGTTCACCAAGCAGTTCTGCTACGAAATCCGGAATGCTGTCGATACCGGTGTGCGCACCTTGAAAACGCTCAATATCGAGCTCGACAAGCTCAAATTCGGCACCGATAAATTCCGCATCGACTGGTCGGAGTGGGTGCCGGAATTCAAAGCCTATTACGACTTCTTCTGCGCCACATCGGAAATGTCGGATACGCAGGAGGCCAGCAGCTTGTTTGCCGATCCCGTGTTGAGTGCGGAAAATTGCCTGGTGCGCGATCGCCTGGTGCAATTGCTGTTGTCTGACGATGAAGACAAGGCGGTCAAGGAGTTGCAGCGGGTTGCGGATTACCGCAATTACCGCCGCTATGAAATCTACAAGGAGTCCGATACCGGTTCGCACGTGCGCTTGTCGGAGTGGGGCACCGGTTCCGGCGGCCAGCTGGAGACGCCGGCTTACATCATCCATGCGGCGGTCGTCACCAATCGCCTCAAGCGTTTCGAAAAGGGCAACAGCCTGCATTTGCTGGTCAACGATGAATCGTTCGCCAAGATGGACGAGGGACGCGCACGCGATGTCTTGAAATTCCTGCGCGATAACCTCGGCATGCAGCTGATCTGCGCCATGCCGACCAAACACGCCGGCGCGATCAAGCCGGAGTTTTCGCGCGAATGGAGTTTCAGCCGTACCGTGGCGGATGGCAACGGCGAAGTGGGTTTCGTTTCGGAATCGGATGAGCGCGAACTACGCTCGGACAAGCTGCGCGAGCTGTGGGAGCTGCGGCGGGCGCAGGTGCGTGAGCAGGCGCAGATCAATTTCGAGGCGGCTGAGCAGGCGGCGGCATGAGTGCGCCGCTCTGGCTAGAGTCGCCGGAGATGCACCGTTATTGCATAAACTGGCGGCCTACCTCCGTGCTCAAGTCGTCCCGCTCGGCCTGTGCGCATTACCCTAACCAATCGTACTGAAAGCTTTCAAATGACCTATGAAACTTTATCCGTCAGCCTAGCGCAGAACATCGCCATTGTTCGCCTGAATCGCCCTGACAAGGCTAATGCGATGAACATGCAGATGTGGCAAGAGATTCGCACGGCTTTCGAGTGGGTGGACGCCACGCCTGAGGCGCGGGTGGCGATTCTCGAAGGCGAAGGAAAGATATTTACTGCGGGTATAGACCTGCAAATGATGATGGGGCTGGGAGCGCAAATCCAGAACGAGTGCGATGGCCGCACACGGGAAGCCTTGCGCAGCGTAATCCTGAATTTACAAGACACGCTAAGCAGCCTGGAGCGCTGCCGCAAGCCGGTATTAGCCGCGGTGCATGGCGCCTGCGTCGGCGGCGGTATCGATTTGATCACCTGCGCCGACATGCGTTATTGCTCAAGCGATGCTTATTTCACTATCAAGGAAATCGACATCGGCATGACCGCTGACGTAGGGACGCTGCAACGGCTGCCAAAGCTCATAGGCGAGGGCATGGCGCGTGAATTGGCCTACACCGCGCGCAAGGTAGATGCTGCGGAGGCCCGCGAAATTCGTTTGGTTAACCGCGTATTCGAATCCCGCGAAGCGCTACGCGAGGGAGTGTTGGAGATTGCAGCCAACATCGCAGCAAAGTCGCCTCTCGCCATTCGCGGCACCAAGGAGATGATCAGCTACGCACGCGACCACTCGGTGGCCGACGGCCTGAAATATAATGCCACTTGGAACGCAGCAATGTTGATGTCTAATGATTTGCAAGAAGCTATGATGGCCAACATGGGCAAGCGTCCTGCTGAATTCAAGGACTGATCAGGTTTGGCAATTTGTGTGTAACCGCCTTCGTCTGAAGGCGCTGCGTTTTTTTCGATCGACCTTATTAAGACCGCCTGCCCGCATTCTGGCGGCCTCCATGTAGCTTGCGGGGCGAGATGCGATGACCGGTGTCGGGCAGTATGGTGGTGTAGAATTTTTGCACAACTTAAACTTAGAAGGATGCGACATGTTCGTTGGTAGTCGTGAGATCCAAGTCATTGACGAGTTCGCAGGGGTCTCGTTCCCGGCTCTCGTCATGTATCCGACCTGCTTGCCTTCTGTCCCAACGGCTTTTGGGGCATATTCCATCGACGTAAGCTCGAATGCCTCGATTGCAGAGGGACAGTATCCTCTCGTAGTGGTTTCTCACGGCAATGGCGGATCGCATCTTCTTTATCGGACTCTGACGACGCATTTGGCTAAAAACGGCTACGTGGTCGCCATGCTGGAACACGCTGGGAACAACCGCAACAACAATGAGCTGGAGGGTAAGCAGCAAAATCTCAAGAACCGCCCGCGTCATGTCAGACTCACGATGGACGCTGTATTCTCCGATGATTACCTGGGCGCTTACGTTCAGCAAGATAGCGTCGCTGTCATCGGACATTCCATAGGCGGTTACACAGCGCTGGCGGTTGCAGGCGGTACACCTTGGTCAGAAGCCCGACAAAAAATAGAGGTCGACGCTGATCCACGTGTTCGCGCGCTGGTCCTGCTTGCCCCTGCCACCGCCTGGTTTCTTCCGGAGGGTTCGTTGCGAGACGTGACTGTTCCAATCCTCATGCTCTCCGCCGAACACGACTCGTTTACTCCCGGATGGCACACCGATGTAGTTTTGGACGGCGTCGCCGACCGCACTCAGGTCACGTCCAGGGTGGTTCCCAATGCTGGACACTTTTCCTTCTTGAGCCCATTCCCGCCCAAAATGAAAAATGCCGCTTTTCTCCCATCCACGGACCCGGAAGGCTTTGATCGCGCAGCGTTTCATGAGGCACTGGGTGAAGAAGTGCTCAAATATCTTGACGATAAGTTGAAGAACGCCTGAGGAAAAATATTGAGTCCACAGCGGCACTTTAGTTCGAGAGCAGCATCTCCGGCGGCCACGCTTTGACGAATTGTTGTGCCTTTCTCCGGTCCCGGGCTTGCTCAAGTCGGGGCAAGGTCACCGTACCAGTAAGCGGCTGTGACTCCACCATCCATGAGGAAGTCGCTGCCGGTAATAAACGCCCCGTCCGGCCCCATAAGCAGAGCGCCAACGTTTCCTACCTCATCGGGAGTTCCGGCACGACCGGCTGAGGACAGCTCTATCATGCGCCGGTATCCTGCGCCGCGATATGGGTCATGGCAGTGGTCGGCGTCGCCCCGTGCCAGTGCTTGTGCCCTGGCGGACACCAGATCACGTCGCCGGCGCGAATTTCCACGACTGGCTCGCCCTCGCACTGGGTCCAGCCACAGCCGGCGGTGACGATCAGCGTTTGGCCCAGCGGGTGGGTGTGCCAGGCCGAACGGGCGCCGGGCTCGAAGGTGACGCTGGCGCAGGAAGTGCGGGCCGGCGCCGGCGGCGTGCTCAGCATTTCTACCCGGACCTGGCCGGTAAAAGTAGCCTCCGGACCTTTCATCGAAACGATCGCGCCCACGCGTTTGAGTTCCATTGCATTTCCTTTGCATTCTGTATCAGCGCGACAAGCCTGCGGGCAAGTTGCGCATCACCACCGCCGAGCACGCAGCCAACAGCGTGCTGTGGCCCAAACTGACCCCATTCCTTCCCAGATACCCAGACATCAAGATCGAGGTGACCATCGACTACGGGCTGACCGACATTGTGGCGGGACGTTTCGACATCGGCATACGCCTTGGCGATCAGGTGGCCAAGGACATGATCGCGGTGCGGATCGGGCCGGACCTGCGCATGGCCGTGGCCGGATCGCCAGCCTACTTCGAGCGCCGCCCGCCGCCGCGCACGCCGCACGAACTGACCGCGCACGACTGCACCAACCTCCGCCTGCCGACCTATGGCGGGCTGTACGCCTGGGAGTTTGAAAAAAATGGCCATCCGCTGAAGGTACGGGTTGAGGGCCAGCTGACGTTCAACAGCAGCAGTCCATGTCTGAGAGCGGCCCTGGCTGGTTTCGGCTTGGCGTTTTTACCTGAAGATATGGTGCTTGAACATGTCGACGCAGGACGTCTGGTGCGCGTACTGGAGGACTGGTGCGCCCCCTTTCCCGGTTACCATCTGTACTATCCAAGCCGGCGTCAGGCCTCGCCTGCGTTCGCACTGCTGATCGATGCATTGCGTTACCGTGCCTGAACATATGGATAGACCGAATGCGAGTTTCCGAATGGGTTTTTCTAGAAAGTCGGATGTCGCTTATGGGGAATTGAGCCTATAACGACCGGCTAAAAACGGCCAGGAAGAGACATTCGCGTACTTGGCCAAGCTGGTGTTGCTTAGCCAAATTTTGTGTGGCAGCATACGATCAATATTTTTTTCACAATCAGGCTGTCCATCACCATGAGCGCCTCCACCTTGCTTCTTTCCTTGTTCAAGTACAAAGCCTGGGCCAACGCGGAGCTGTTCACTGAGCTTCAGAAATTGGATCCAGTAACTCATCATGCTGAGCGGCACACAGCAATCCGCACCCTGAACCATATCTTTGTGGTAGACCGCATCTTCGCGGCTCATCTGTCAGGCTCACCTCATTCCTATACGGCTACAAACACAGCCGAGACGCCCACGCTGGAAGAATTACACAGTGCCGTGACCGAATCGGACTGTTGGTACGTTGAGTACATTTCCAAGTTGCGCCCGGAGCTTCTGTCTGAGAACGTGTCGTTTGTGTTTACGGACGGCGGGCAGGGGCGAATGTCACGGGAAGAAATACTTGCCCACGTTGCGACGCACGGCGGCTACCACCGTGGCGCGGTTGGAGGCATCATGAACCGGGCTTCGGTTCCTCCCCCTCGCGACATCTTTACCGCCTATCTGCATAAGTCTGAGCCCGAGCGCCGCGAACCAAATCGGATAGTCGAAAGTCTCTAACCTCCAACCATCACTCCACCCGCCTCCTCGGGCGGTTCCACGCGAAGAGGCGATGGCAGTCATCGGCAAGTAGTTGACCTTCGCAAGGAAGTCTATCTCCGCATAAAAAAATAATTGAGGATATTTCGTGCTAACTGGAATAAACCACCTGACACTCGCCATCAGTGATCTGCCGGCTAGCATTGAGTTCTATAAAAATTCGCTAGGCTTCAAGTTGATGGCAAGCTGGGATGCAGGCGCATATCTGACAATTGGAGATCTCTGGCTGTGTTTGTCACTGGACGATAAAAAAGACGACGCTCCACAGGTCGATTACACGCACTATGCCTTTTCCATTTCTCAAAGGGATTTTGCCTCCTTTAAGGCTCGTCTCGAAGCGGAGGGAATTCGGTCATGGAAAGACAACAAAAGCGAAGGAGATTCCTTCTATTTTCTTGATCCTGACGGATACAAGCTTGAGGCTCACGTCGGCGATTTATGCTCACGATTGGAGAAGTGCCGGTTACATCCTTATTCAGGAATGACGTTCTATGAATGACGTTTGTCGGCGCCAAGATGGCTGTCATGACCGCCATGCGCAGGACGGGACGCTAGGGTGCAAATTGTGCTGCTAGATCAAATAACCCGTTCAGAGTCAGCGCTAGCGGAAAAACCAAAGCGGAAAGTAAAACTAAGAACGTGAGACGACAGGCAGGAAAATTGACGCCTTTCATGATGCATTTTCTTCTTGCGGAGTCATCATGAAATTTTCAATCTCACGATAGTAGCCTGGCAGCACGTTGTGCAGCACCTGTCTCCCCTTTTTTGTAAGCTGGATTAGCTTGGCGCGACCATCCGCATCATGTTCCTCGAAATACAGGAATCCATCACCTGAGAGCATTTGCAGCGTGCGCGTCATCACTGGGCGTGAGACATCAAGACGAGCCGCGACATCGCTGGCCATAAGTCCATCACAATCTTGCTCGCGATCCAGTACGACAAGTATCAAAAATCGCAGTTGAGAGAGGTCGTGCTTGGCAAAGTACGCATCAAGTACTCTCATGAGGAGGCTTGCCTGCCGCAGTAATCGTAAAGCAGTCTCGACAGTGTCAAGCTTCATATCTGGAAAGCGTTTTTGGTACGCCTCAAGCATTTGCCGTGTAGGCAACTCCTTCAAAAAGAACATGTCAAGCCTTTGTCATTTTTCGAGTTGTTGTACCAAGGATGCAGCGTCAATGCCTGCTCCGAAATGATGAAGGATGTGCTGATGGAAGTGTTCATCCTGCGCACGAGTGAAGGCAGCGCACGCATCGGAGACCACGTAGGTATTAAGTCCAATGTCATGAGCTTCACGTAGCGTTGACTCCACGCAGACGTGGGTAGCAAAGCCCATGAGGAAGAGTGTATCAATGCGGTTATTGCGAAGAAACGCATCCAAGGTCGAATTCTTTAGTACGCTGGCTCCTGAGCGTCCATGTACGATGAACTCCCCTGGCATCGGAACGAAGGGAGGGACGAATTCTGCACCGCTCCCTGTCCAGGTACCTGCGCGAGGTATTGCTGCGCGCAGTCCAAGCACATTTTGTCCGTTCCCGAACAGGCTGTAAGTTGGATCGTCGCGAAGGTCGAGTCCAGCGTGGGCAATGATCCAACCGTTTTTACGGGCCGAAGCTAGAACAAGTTCGGCTTGCGCGATTGCACTGCGAAATGTGTCCTTGTCTTGCACAAGACGCTTGAAGAGAACGCCGTCTTCATTGAGCCACTCGGCTTGGAACTCGATGAAAACAAGCGCGCAATGGCTTTTTTCGAAACTGCTGGACATTAGTGTTTTGTTCATGGCTCTCTTTTTGATTATCATGGTAACTATATTCACAGGAATTTGATGGCATGTCAAGCGCATCGAGGCTCACTTCGAAAGCACCACATGCATCACCGTGAATTGCCATACCCAGGTTTATGTAGAGACATTTCAAATGTCTGCTTCGGTACAAGTCGAAGGCCTGCTTCACTTTCTGGCATATGCTGCCAGATAAAAATTTGCTAGAGTCCGATTTCATACGCTGTCCGGCGTGGCGCAATTTCGGTCAACCCCAAGCTCTGATCCGTAATAATAATCGTCGCTCAGGCGCATTAAATTTCAGTCAGTAAAGAGGTCTCAACTCACCCCCATGATTTTTCATCTACCGGCTGTTCTGCATTACTCTATCCGGATTATTTTCGCTGCGCCTGTAATCATCGTGTAGCAATTGCCGAACCAGTTAAATGAAAGGATTTTCTTGTTTTCGCACACTCCTGAATTGAATCGATATCTGGCATTCAGCAACTACATTGATGGCGACCATCGGGCAGTCGCCAGCCAGGCACGCATCCTGGCCGCTGGCTGCACGTCCGAGGAAGAAGTAGTGCAAAGCTGTTTTGAGTTCGTGCGCGACAAGATCAAGCACAGCTGGGATTTCAAGCTCAACCCGGTGACTTGCCGCGCCTCTGAAGTATTAATCCATGGGACCGGCTACTGTTATGCCAAGAGCCATCTGCTGGCGGCGCTATTGCGCAGCAATGGCATTCCGGCAGGGCTTTGCTATCAGCGTTTGTCGGTGGGCATGGAAGGGCCGCCGTTTTGCCTGCATGGATTGAATGCGGTCTATTTGAAAAACCATGGCTGGTACCGGATTGATGCAAGAGGCAACAAGTCCGGAGTCGATGCGCGCTTTACCCCGCCGCTGGAGAGATTGGCGTTTCCTGTTCTGGCAGAACAGGAAAGGGACTTGCCGGAGATCTGGGAAGAGCCTTTGCCTCTGGTCGTCCATGCATTGTCAGCGTATTCGTCGGTCCGGGAGCTTGCAGAAAATCTTCCTGATATTGAATTGATTTCCGCACCGTGAGTTAGCCTTCAGGGATTCATTTTGTTCATATCCGTCGGACCCGCCAAACGAAAGGAATCTCCTTGTTTGCTCAAATCAGGATTGTGCCGGGGTTACTTCAGGGACGCCAGTTTCTGCTCCAGGGCCTTGGCGTCGAGTGCGCTGCCGGTCCGGCTGCCGTCGGCGAAGTACACAGTCGGTGTGCCGACGATGCGCAGCTTCTTGCCTAACGCCAGCACCTTGTCGTTGGGCGTCGGGCAGGCCGGCGCGGCCGCCGCTGCGGCTTTGCCGTTCGTCATCCAGTCGTTCCAGGCTTTGCTGCGGTCTGCCGAGCACCAGATATCGCGCGACTTGACCACTGAATCGTCGGACAGGATATTGAGCAGGAAGGTATAGACCGTCACATTGTCGATTTCCTGCAGGGTCTTGTGCAGGTTCTTGCAGTACGGGCAGTTCGGATCTTCGAATATCGCCAGCACCCGTTTGCCATTGCCCTTGACGGTCTTCACCGCTGCGTCGAGCGGCAGGTCGGCGAAATTGATCGCTGCAAGCTGGTCTACCCTTTCCTTGGTCAAATCCTTGTAGGTACGGGTATCGATGACCTTGCCGACTACGATGTAGTCGGCGTTTTCATCGGTATAGAAGATGTCGCCGTTGGTGCGCACTTCATACAGTCCGGCATACGGTGTTTTAGTGATCGAATCGACCTTGATGCCGACACCCATGCGCGGCTCGATCAGTTTCTTGATGCGGGCTTCCTGTACGGTCTCGGCGCCGGCGGCAGTCGCCGCCATGGCAAGCAGTAAGAGCAGGGTTTTTTTGAACCGGGTCATGGCGTTTCCATTGCTAAGAAAGAGACAGGTTTCGGTGTCAGATTTTTTTCTTGGTGTCGATGCCGGATAGATCGACCCCCGGCACCTTCTTGTGCTGCGCATCGGCCGGTGCCGCGTAACGGGTGGCCAGTTTCCAGTCGCCGTCGACTTGTTTCCAGGTATCGACGACAAAGATGTTCTTTGCCAACGGACTGGCGGCGGCAACATCCAGCGACCAGAGGAAGCTGACGACCATCACATTGCCGTATTCATGCACTGCCATCTGTTGTACCTGCGATGCAAACGGCGCCTGCTTCAGGGCGCTGGCGATCGATTCCGCGCGCGGCGTCGGCCGGCTGGGAGCGGCGGCAGTGCGCAGCTCGTAGTCGTCGGCAAGGCGTTTGTCGATGACGCCGCTATTGCGCTGCTGCACAGCGTCGTTCAATTCGTTTTCCAGCGTGCTGAAAATCTGCACCGTGCGGGTGACCGTCGGTATGGTTCTCTGGACCGGGGCCGCGGCTTGCTGTGCGAAACTGCATATAGGGTTTGCCAGCAGCAGCGCCAGCAGGAGAGGAAGTTTTTTCATGGCATGGACTCGGGCGATTGAATAGGAAAGACCATCAGCTGGAATTCCGCCGCGGAGCGCTCAGCGGCGGAATTCCATGTTACATCACGGCCGTCTTGCCATCACGGATAGTGCTGGGCGCAAGCCTGGCTTGGCAGTATTGTCCAGTTCTGCTGGATCAGGTATTTCATGGTGCCGAAGGTCTGGTTGTACGCAGCACCGTTGGAAGCGGTTGATGTAGCGCCGAAATTCCATGCGCATTTGTCGCCGTTTTCCATGCCGTTGGACAGTGCGTACCAGGCGTTGCCGTCCGGATCGGTAGTCGTTTCTTCAAGCTCATGCGAAATGATGCTGGCCATTGCATCCGCGCCTGGCGTGTTGTTCGGGCTTGGCGTATTGGCGCCGCACGAGCTTGCGCACTGGGTTTCAGGATTGCCGATGAAGGCGTACTTGATGTTTTGGCCGTTGATCGTGGCGTTGGTATGCCAGCCGCAATACTGGGTGCAGAAACCCGAAGTTGCGGTGGTGTTCTTGTCGGTCAGCACGAAGTAGACGCCGTTCGCATCCAGCGGCAATGCGCCGGCATTGATCCTGTTGGCGACGATGGTCTCGATGTTCGCATCGGACAACTTGGTGCCGAGCGAGCCGCTGTCGGTAGCTGTGCCGGCGTAGTTGACCACATTCTGCACATGCGTGCCGGCCTTATCGGTGTAAGTGCTGTTGATGTTGAAATAAGGCGAGCCGCCGATGTGGTTGCCGAGGTTGGTCAGCACGTTTTGCGAAGCGCTATCCCAGGTGCCGTACCAGATGTAGTAGACGTTCTTTGGCGCGGTCATCACGGGGCCGCCCTGGTTGGTCAGGTTGGCGGTGCGCTGCGCCCTCAGGGTCGCCGCTTTTTGTGCATGGGTCTGTACGTCCAGGTCGAGTTCGCCCCAGCCCTTGCCGGTTGGCTTGTAGACCGAGTCGCTGGATCCCTTGACTGCGCCCGCAAGTGCCACGCTGGCGTAGGTAAGGGACAGCGCTAGTACAACTAATTTGCGATTCAATTTCATTGCATCTCTCCGTAGTGGATGTGAATTGACATAGCCGGCGTCCGATCGGGAGCGTCCGGTTACTGCATCTGGAGCGAGATCGGATCCCGCTTCAGAGTCGACGCACGAGCGGCCGCCACCTGCCATGGCGGAACGACGGATGCGTCTAAGACAACCCGGGCATCGTGCAGAACGCCAGGGTTGAAATTCGGAAAAGCGCAGGAAATGAGAAGCTAGAAGCGCAGAGGCGGGGCGAGAGGTCTTGAGGCGGCTAGATAGGCGTACGGCTGAAAACGAATGAAGCTGAGCATCATGCAATTCCTCCTGTTGTACTGCCATGTGCGAGCGCCGCAGGGTAATGCGGGCAGCATCATTTTATTGTGGCCTGGGTTGGCCATGGGAAAGAAGTGTATCCCTCAATTTTGCTCGGCGGCAATGTATTTAATTGTTGCGTGGAAATAAAATTGTAACGAGATGCTACGGAGTGATACAGTTGTCCAGCCATTGCATGCGAATGATTCTTGGTAAAAAAAATGACAGCCGCAGCTGTCATTTTTTTTGACGAAACCGCTCAGGTTCGTGGCATGGTTTTAAATTTTATTTGAACAGCAAACGCAGCGAATCCCACGCACGGCCGAAGATGGTGGCCTGGTTCACATTCTCCAGCGCCACTACCGGGAACTCGGCAATGGTCTTGCCGTCGGCGTTCACCTTGACTGTGCCGACCTTGGCGTTTTGCTGGATCGGCGCGATCAGCGGGTCGGTGCGTTCCAGTACCGGCTTGATCTTGTCGGCGATGCCCTTAGGCACGGTCACGTAGACATCATGCGTGAAGCCGATCTTGATCTGGCTCTTGGCGCCTTTCCAGACTTGCGGCGTATCTACTGCCTGGCCCTTGGCGTACAGCTTGACGGCGTCGAAATTCTGGAAGCCCCAGTTCAGCAGCTTTTGCGCTTCCTGAGTACGGGTGCCATCGGAATTGGTGCCGATCACAACTGCCAGCAAGCGGCGATCGCCGCCGGCATTCGGACGCTTGGCGCTGGCGATGATGGAATAGCCGGCGCTGCTGGTGTGGCCGGTCTTCATACCGTCGACGGTCGGGTCCGACCACAACAGGCGGTTGCGGTTAGGCTGGGTGATCTTGTTGTAGGTGTATTTCTTGGTCGAGTCGATTTTGTAGAACTCAGGGAAGTCGACGATCACGTGGGCTGCCAGCGTCGCCATATCGCGCGCTGTGGAATACGTGTCTGCGCTTGGCAAACCGTGCGGATTGCCGAAATGGGTATTTTTCATGCCCATGCGCTCGGCTTCGTGGTTCATCAGCGCAACGAAGGAATCTTCGGTACCTGCCACCGCTTCTGCCAATGCCACGGCGGCGTCGTTACCCGATACCACCATCAAGCCATACAGCAGGTCGTTGATCGATACCGGAGTGGCCGGATCGATAAACATTTTCGAGCTGCTTGGATCGACCTTCCAGGCGCGCACGGACACGGTAACCATCTGGTCCAGGGTAATTTTTTTATCCTTGAGCGCATCGAAAACCACGTATGCAGTCATGATCTTCGCCAGCGACGCCGGTTCGATGCGCATGTCAGGATCTTGCGACGCGATCACCTGGTTGCTGGTGGCGTCGAGCAGCAGCCACGATTTGGCGGCCACTGTCGGCGACGGCAATGTCTGGGCAAAGGCTAGGGATATGGAGAGGACAGTTGCAGCGAGCGCCGCGAGTATTTTTTTCATGGAGTATCTAGTAATGAAATCAGTAGCAATAAACCTGCATCAGGCGAACACCAACTGTGGTCAATGAGCAACTTTATTTGCAGTGTGGGTTGAAAAATGCGTAAGCAGAGGCGGTTAGCGGACTGTCACAGCCCATTTGCAAACAACCGCATACAACCATGCCGACAGAATTATAGCGCCACCGCCTCTCCAACCGGCTTATGAATGCTGCAAGCATGCTTGCAGCAAGTTCAAAGAGCTGCTTTTTGGCGATGCCACATTTCGACCATCAGATTCTTGATATGTTGCAGTCGGCGATGAAAAAAATGGTCGGCGCCGGGAATCACGATCACCGGGATATCTTGCGGGCGCGCCCATTCGAACACGGCGGCAAGCGGAATCGTGTCGTCCAGCTCGCCATGAATCAGGATGCTGTTGGCCGGCACGGTTGGCATCGGCCATTTGCCGGCGGCCGTACCCACCAGCACCAGCCGTTCGGCGGCCGCGCCAGTCCCCGCTCCAGCATCGGCCGCGATCAAGCGCTGCTGTAATTGCGCCTGCACGAAAGTGCCGAATGAAAAGCCGCCGAGGGCCAGCGGCAGATCAGGATATTGCCGGCGCATGTGGGCGAGCAGCAAAGCCATGTCGTCGGTCTCGCCGCGGCCTTCGTCGTGTACGCCGCCGGATTTGCCGACGCCGCGGAAATTCATGCGCACCGTGACATAGCCCAGCGCCAGGAAACCGCGTGCCAGCGTATGCACCACCTTGTTATCCATGGTGCCGCCGAACAGCGGATGAGGATGGGCGACCAGCGCCAGTCCGCGCGGTACGGCAAAGATTTCGGGATCAGGCAGGTCGAGTGCGCATTCGAGTTGGCCGACAGCGCCGGCGATGAAGAAGGAGAGCGTTTGGGCGTTCATTGAATCGATTCGGGGTGATGAAGACTAAAGATGTTTATGCTGTGTTCTTGTTGCGGTTTGGCTTGGATTGTTCAGATTTTCAGGCGTTCGACAATCTTCCCGCCGACGATATGGACGTCGATGATTTCGTCGATATCTTCATTGTCGACGTAGGTGTACCAGACACCTTCCGGATAAATCACCATTGCCGGTCCCTGTTCGCAGCGCTCAAGGCAGCCGGCTTTGTTGATCCGCACTTTGCCTTCGCCAGCCAGGCCGAGTTGCTTGATGCGGCGCTTGGCGTGTTCCTGTGCAGCCTGGGCGCCGCTGTTGGCGCAACAAACCCGGTCGCCCGGGGGACGCTGGTTCAGGCAGAAAAATACATGGTGTTCGTAAAACGGTTTATCGCTCATGGCAATATTCTGGAATAGGTTGTTATGGGTTGCTTATGTGCTGGTTATAAGCAGGAATCATACACCGCCGGCATTTTTCGGTTGCGGCGGACGGGCTAACGGGATTCGCGCAGCGGGTGCTGGCGACGCCGTTTATGCATCGGATGGAACAGGAACCACAGCGTGCAGAATGGCCATAACAAGGCCAGGAACTGGGCGACGCCGTTGAAATTCAGGAATTTCCCTTGCGACCAGGTTTGCACGGTTTCGGTGTAATACGGATTGTCGGGCATGATATTGACCAGCAATAACGCCATGATCAAGGTCAGCCCGGCCAGGCGCCGTTGCACCAGCTGCGGCGCGTAGGCCAGGCCGCTCAGCATGAGAGCGCCGATCAGCAAGCCGCCGAACGAGCCCGGGGTCAGCCAGACGAAGGCATTGTCCGGTGCGAACAACAGCGCTGTCGCCAGCGCCTTGGTCATCAGCGTGACAAACACCAGCAGCAAGGTCAGCGGCAGCTTCGGCGCTTGCTGGCGCAGCAGGATCAGGAAGGTCAGGGCGGTGCCGGTCAGGCCGCAGGCAGTGATGATGGTTTCGGTCAGCCAGTATTGGGCGGCGCTGAATTGCACGTCATTGGTAATCCAGGCCTGCAGATCGACAGGTTGTTCCAGCAGATCGGACAGCCAAGTGGATAGCATGGAGGTGAACTGGCCAAAGCCGAACAGATGGCTGAGCGGATAAATCTGCGCCAGCGGCCATAGCGCCACGACTACCATGCCCTGGCTGGCTTCACGGTTGAGCCAGTGTTCGCGCAGCTGTAATAAACGGCTGTCAGGCCCGAAGCGTGGCCGCAGGATGGCGCCCAGCACTGCGCCGAGCAGGGCGCCGGCGCTATTGGTCATCAGATCCAGGTTGGAGGCGACACGCGTCGGCAAGAAGGTCTGCACCGCTTCCATGGTGCCGGAGATCAGGACGCCGGCCAAGCTTGCCAGCAGTACCGCCCAATACGGCGACCAGCGGCGCCAGCGCGGCAACGACAGCACCATCAGCATGCCTAGCGGCAGATAGCCCGCGACATTGGTCCAGACATCGAACACGGTCCAGTAATGCGGCAACGGCGCGCTCAGATAGGCGAAGGCTGTCAAGCCGATATCGCGCCAGCCGGCAAACGGATACCAGCTGGCGTAGACGATCAGCAGCAGGTAAATCAGCAGGCTGACGCGCGCAAACGACGATGCGGGAGAGGCGTTGACGGAGATGGCTTGCTGTGTCATTGCTTTTTCGGCGCTGCTGTCGCCAGCCAGTTCATCAGATCGTCGATCACGCTGTCGTTGGCGGCGACAAAAGCGCTGGCGGCGCCGGCGGCGTCGGCGCTGGGAGTCGCCACCTGGCGGCTAAAACTCTTTTGCGCCAGCAGTACCCGGCCATTGAACAGCGAGGCGCGTATTTGCAGCGTCGCCAGGCTGTGCGACGGCGTATCGAAGGTTTGCGTGAAGTCATCCAGGTCGATCCGCAGCAATGGAATATTGAGCGCCGCATCCGACATCGCCAGCACCGTGCCGCCGGCCTGGGCCACGCGCGTTTTCAGGCGCTGCTGAAACAGTTGCGCCGGCGGCATGGTCCAGCGGCTGTTGGCATAGGGGCGCGGTTGCTGCTGGTTGGCGTAGGCCAGGCGGAAGTACATCATGTTGTTGTCCAGCCAGGCAGGCGCATTGACATCGGCCAGGCTGATCGCAGGCAAGGCGGATGCGGCGCTGATACCTGCGCTTGCAGCAGCGGCCGGCAGCAGGCCCAGATCGTATTGGGTCGGCGCGTCGACCTTGCTGGCGCAGCCGGCGACCAGGGCAATCGCAACTAAAGTCGACAGGGTTTTCAGGATAGCGGTCATGGCTTGCCTTTAAGGGTTATTTTCCTGGAGCGACAAAACCCGCTTCCCCAGGTCCGGGGGGCAGGGCCTTGCTGCCAAACAGAATACTTTGCGGTTGCTGCTTGAGCTGGTCCAGCGTCTGGTTCAGCGTGCGCATCGATGAGCGCGCTTCCGTGCTCAGGGTATTGAAACGCGGCAGCGTATCGTATTCGACGCCGTTGGCTACCGAGCCGATGTGTTGCGCCGCACCGGCCAGATTGGCGACAGCACCGTCCGGCCCTTGCAGGCTGGCGGTGAGGGTATTGAGGTTCTTGCTAAGCACAGTCATGTTGCTGGAGAGCGCCGTGATCGATGTCAGCGCCTGGTTCATTTGCGCGGTCAGGGCCGGCAACTGGCGCAAGGTCGGCTGCAACTGCTGCGGAATGCCGCGATATTCAACGGCGGTCTGGCTGACATCGCTGAATGCTTGCAACATGGTTTTCTGATTCTCGGAGTCCAGCAAGCCATTCAGCTTGTCGACCATCTCGTTGGCGCGCGACAAGATCACCGCACCTTTAGTCTGCAGATTGTCGAACAGGCTTGGACGCAATTCTATGCGTGCCAGGTGTTGCTTGCTGCTGTCGAGCTTGAGCGGCGTGCTGCCATCGTCGTCCAGCTGGATGTAGGCAATTCCGGTCACCCCCTGATAACCCAGGGTGGCATAGGTGGATTGCGTCATCGGCGTGTCCGGATTGAGCTTGATCTGGATCAGGATCTGGCCCGGCGTCTTGGGATCGAAGGTGATCGCATCGACCTTGCCGGCATCCAGGCCGCGATAGCGGACATCGGCTTGCGGATTGAGTCCCGGCACCGACAACTTGGTGGCGATCTCGTAAGGAACCCGTTGCACCCGGTCGCTGTTGAACCACATGACGCCGAATATCGCCGCGATCAGCAAGGCGACCGTGAACAGTCCGGCAAGCAGCGCATGCGCTTTATTTTCCATAAGATTTCCTATCTACGCTTTCCGCATCATATTTGCATATCATCCGCAAGTGTCATGCTCAAAACGGTTGGCGGTGAGAAAAAATGTTTCAATGAACGGATGGCGTACTTTCATGACGCGCTCCGGTGTGTCGTAGGCGATCACGTGTTTGTCCGCCAGTACCGCAATCTTGGTCGACAAGGCCAGCAGCGGTTCCAGATCGTGGGTGATCATCACTACGGTCAGGCGCAGGTCTTTGTGCAGCGACCGGATCAGTTCGATAAAGGCGGCCGACGATGCCGGATCGAGCCCGGCCGTGGGCTCATCGAGAAACAGCAATTCCGGTTCCAGCGCCAGCGCTCTTGCCAACGCCACCCGCTTGGTCATGCCGCCGGAGAGGTCGGACGGCATTTTCAGCGCGTGTTCGGGACCGATCCCGGCCATCTGCAGCTTGAGCAAGGCCGCGTCCCTGATCAGCTGATCCGGCAAGGCGCGCAGCTCGCGCATCGGCAACGCCACGTTATCCAGCACGGTCAATGCCGAAAACAAGGCGCCTTGCTGAAACAGCATGCCCCAGCGATTTTGCAGCGCATACATTTGTTCGACATCGGCCTGGCTGATATCGGTGCCGAACACTGTCACCCTGCCTTTGGTCGGCCGGTTCAGCCCCAATATCTGCCGCACCAGCGTGGTCTTGCCGGAACCGGAGCCGCCCACCAGGCCGACGATTTCGCCGGCGGCTATGCGCAGGTCCAGATCCTGGTGAATCACCGTCTGGCCGAACTGGGTCCAGAGCTTGTCGATTTCGATGACGGCTGTTTGCTCTGCCATCAGAATCCCACGCTTCTGAAAATAATCGCAAACACGGCGTCGGCGACGATGACGATGGTGATGGCGGTCACCACCGAAGCGGTGGTGCCATGTCCCAGGCTTTCCGTGTTGGGTTCGACGCGCAGGCCGAAATAGCAGGCCACCATCGCAATCAAGCCGCCGAACACTGCGCCTTTGCCGAGGCCGATCAGATAATTGGGCAACGGCACCGCATTCGGCAACTGTTGCAGGAAATAGGTGGGCGACAAACCCAGTTGCAATTGCGCGGCTGTCATCCCGCCCAGGAGCGCAACCGCATCGGTCCAGATCACCAGCAAGGGCATTGCCACCAGCAACGCCAGTACGCGCGGCAAAACCAGCCTGAAGCCATGCGGCAAGCCCATCACCAGCATGGCATCGAGTTCTTCGGTGACGCGCATCACGCCCAGCTGCGCGGTGATCGCCGAGCCCGAGCGGCCGGCCACCAGGATCGCCGCCAGCAGCGGCCCCAGTTCGCGGATGATGCTCATGCCGAGGATATTCACCAGGTAGATATCGCCGCCAAAGGTATGCAGTTGCTGTGCCGATAAAAACGACAGCACCACGCCGATCAGAAAGCCGACCAGCGCGGTAATTCCCAATGCCTGGTAGCCGACATGATAGACATTGGCGGAAATCTCTTTCCAGGGCGCGCGCTGCGGCACTTGCACCATGCGCAGGAAATCCAGCAGCAGTTGTCCCAGCAGAGTGATAAAGCCGGTCACGTGATTCAGGGCAGCGTTGCCCATGTCGTAGATGGCATTGAACACGCGGCGCCGCGGGGGCTTGGGCGGCAATGCCAAAGTGCCGGCGCTGGCCAGGCGCTGGAAGAAATCGCGGTGTTGCGGCGCTACAGTCAATTGCTTCGGACGCGTTTTACCCCAGGCGTTCCACAATAATTGCGCGCCGATATGGTCCAGCCTGCCGATATCCGACAGATCCCAGCGCAAGGGATCGGTTTGCCTGGACAATGTTCCCAATTTAGCTTGCAGGGCCTTGATCACCCCCGGCTGCGTCAAGGCATGCACCTGCCAGTCGCCGCTTGCGGCAACCAGGCTGCCATCTTTAATATCGAGAACGGGAGTGGTGGTGTCTGGATTCGGCATCGCATCAGTTTAAGGGAGAATTGCTATTTGCACTATTGCAGTAATGATAAAACCGGCCGGGGAAGCGATCGGCTAAGCGAATTAACGCCTCGCGGTAACGCCTCGCGGAGAAATATGCCATAGGGTTAGTCCGCAGGCTGTTTTATTGTGTTTTTGCTTGTAATCCCGTGAAGCGCATTCCGCATTTCGCCATAACTCCCGCTACAATGCGCGGCATGACTGCACAATTTATTGCACCAATTCCGCTCGCCAGCCATTTGTCGGCCGCCCGCATCACGGCATTTGCCGGCCATCGCGCCGAGCAATGCCGGATCGAAGTAGTGGCCGAGACCGGTTCCACCAATGCCGATCTGCTGGCGCGCATCGCCGGCGGCGTGCATTCCCGTACGTTGAACGCTCTGACCGCGCCGACCTTGCTGGTGGCGCAGACGCAAACTGCCGGCCGCGGCCGCGCCGGCCGCACCTGGCTGACGGCGCCCTCGGCCGCGTTGACCTTTTCGCTGGCCTGGCCGTTTGCCGCACCGTTGCAGGCATTGGTCGGTTTGCCGCTGGCGGTGGGCGCGACGATCGCCGAGATCCTGGCCGATTTCGGGGTCGAGGTGCAATTGAAATGGCCGAACGACGTCTTGCACAAGGGCCGTAAGCTGGCCGGCATCCTGATCGAAACCGCCACCGCGCCCGACCGGCAACTGTGGGCTGTGATCGGCATCGGCATCAATCTCGCCATGCCGCAGCAATTGCAAGAACAAATCGGCCGTCCTGCCGCCAATCTGCCGCTGCCGGCAGCGCAGGATCGCGAGCTGTTGCTTGGATCGTTATTGAGCGGACTGGCGCAAAACATGCGTCAATTCGAAAGCGAGGGCCTGGCGGCTTTTGTCGAACGCTGGAATCGGCTGCATGCGTTTGCCGGCCAGCAGGTGCTGATCCTGGATCAGGGCAAGACATTGCACGAAGGCCGGGCGCTGGGCATCGACCAGATCGGGCGCTTGTTGT
Source organism: Collimonas sp. OK242 (assembly GCF_900107095.1). GTDB lineage: Bacteria > Pseudomonadota > Gammaproteobacteria > Burkholderiales > Burkholderiaceae_D > Collimonas. The sequence continues at coordinate 44,818 of NZ_FNOR01000007.1, read as the reverse complement.
TGCAAACTGATGCTGGCGACAGCCCGCTCGCCATCATGGCCGGCGATATTTCATTACGCCCGAAGGAAGGCTGAACCATGGCCATGTTGTTGATAGATGTCGGCAATACCCGCATCAAATGGGCGCTTGCGGCGCTGCCCGAACCTGGCGTCGGCGGCTTGCCCGGCGCATGGCTGGAAAGCGGCTCGGCGACGCATAGCGAACTGGTGACGCTGAGCGCGCGCTGGCGCAAACTGGCGGTGACGCGCATAGTGGTTTCCAATGTGGCCGGCGAACGTACGCAGGAACGCTTGCAGACCTTGCTGGAAACTGTTTTTGGCAGCGCCATACGGCCTCACTGGTTCGCCTCGTTGCCGCAACTGGCAGGTCTGCGCAACGCCTATCGCGATCCTGCGCAATTGGGATGCGACCGCTTTGCCGCGGCGCTGGGCGCGCAACGGCTATTTCCGCAGCAAGCCTTGATTGTCGCCACCTGCGGCACCGCCACCACGATTGACGCGGTCAGTGCAGACGGTGTATTTACCGGCGGCATGATCCTGCCGGGACTGGGTTTGATGGCGACCTCGCTGGCGCGCAGCACCGCGCAATTACCGCACATCACCGATCACGTGCATGTAAATACCTTGTTTGCCGATAATACCGATGACGCTATCATCAGCGGTTGCATCAATGCGCAGGTCGGCGCCATCGAACGGGCGTTCGCACTGCACAGCCAGCAAGCGCCGGGCACACGCATCTGTTGCATCGTGGCCGGCGGCTCGGCGGCTTTAATCGCGCCGTATTTGTCCATAGTGCATGAAACAGTTGATAATCTGGTATTGATCGGTCTGCAAACTGCTGCAGCAACACTTTAAAAAGACCATGTTGAAAATCATTTTCTGGCTGCTGTTACTGGCGAATGCGACCTTGTTCGCCATGCAAAAAGGCTATCTCGGCGCGCTCTACAGCGATGGCCGGGAGCCGACCCGCATCAGCAAGCAGTTGCAGGCGGATAAAATCAAAATGACGGTGGCCGAGGCCGCTCCAGCCGCATCGGCGGCGCTCGCCAGCGCAGCATCGGTAGCGCCAGCCGCAGCCGACCTGGCGCCGGTGGCGGCTTGCACCGAAATCGGCAATTTCACTGCGGCCGAAGCCCGGCGTTTTTCGAGCCAGCTGGCGGAGCGCACGCCGGCCATCAAATTTGTCCGCCGCGAAACGCAGGAAGTCGCCAGCCACATGGTGTATCTGCCGTCGCTGGGCAGCAAGGAAGCGGCCGATAAAAAGGCTGACGAAGTACGCCGGCTCGGGATCAGCGACTTCTTCGTGATACAGGATTCCAGCGCGCTGCGCTATGGCATTTCATTGGGCATTTTCAAAACCGATGAAGCTGCGCAAAAGCAGGTCGCCAGCCTGGCCAAGCGCGGCCTGAGCGGCGCCAAGGTCGGTACGCGTACCGTGAGCTCCAGCAAAGTGGCATTCCAGCTGCACGATCTGGGCGGCGACGCCAAGATCGCGTTCGACCAGATCAGACTGGATTTTCCTGGCCAGGAAGTGCGCAGCTGCCCTGGTTCCTAGCCATGCAATGGTTTGCCATCGGGCACAGCGTCAGCCGTTTTCTGTTGCCGAAGCAGGCGTCGCAGGCAGTCGGGGCAATAGCATTCCGTCGCCGCCGACCCGGTGCTGGCCAGCGGCGGCAGCAGGCTGCACCAGCAAGGCTGATCCGCATGCTGGCCGGCGCCACAGGAAAACTGTTGCTGACAGGCGGGGCATTGCGCCATTCCGTTTATCCTTTGAATGCAAGTGCATGTTGTACGCGGGGGAACGGGCATCATCCGCACATTGGTGTGTTTACGCAACATCGCTATGCGCCATTGCAAGATTATTGGCGCGCTCGCCACACCTAAGCAAGCGCATTTCCATGTAAAATCGCGCTGATCCTTCCCGCAGCGATTTTTAACTCCCCCGAGTTGCAGTCTTTGCACCTTTTTACTTTCTTCTGACAAGCTCAGAACCTCTCTTGTAGGACTGTTCATGGCCGATTTGACCAACGATCTAGCCAACGTTGCCCCAGGAATCAAAGCTGAAATTCTGGCCGAGGCGTTACCGTACATCCGTCAGTTCCACGGTAAAACCATTGTCGTCAAATACGGCGGCAATGCAATGACCGAGGAGCGCCTGAAGCACGGCTTCGCGCGCGACGTGATTTTGTTGAAACTGGTCGGCATGAACCCGGTAGTGGTGCATGGCGGCGGCCCGCAAATCGACAATGCCCTGAAGAAAATCGGCAAGCAAGGCACCTTCGTGCAAGGCATGCGGATCACCGACGAAGAAACCATGGAAGTGGTGGAGTGGGTGCTGGGCGGCGAAGTGCAGCAGGATATCGTGATGCTGATCAACCACTACGGCGGCCAGGCAGTCGGCCTGACCGGCAAGGACGGCGGCCTGATCCGCGCGCGCAAATACCGCATGCCGGACCGCGAGCATCCGGGTGAATTCCTCGATATCGGCTTTGTCGGTGAAATCGAAGCCATCAATCCGGCAGTGGTCAAAGCCTTGCAGGATGACGCGTTCATTCCCATCATTTCGCCTATCGGCTTTGGCGCCGACGGCCAGGCCTACAACATCAATGCCGACGTCGTGGCGGGCAAGATCGCAGAAATCCTGCATGCCGAAAAGCTGATCATGATGACCAATATTGCTGGTGTGCAAGATAAGCAAGGCAATCTGGTGACTGATCTGTCGGCACGCGAAATCGATGAAATGTTCAAGGACGGCACCATCTCCGGCGGCATGCTGCCGAAGATTTCATCGGCATTGGATGCGGCCAAGTCGGGCGTCAATACGGTGCACATCATCGATGGCCGTATCGAGCACTCCTTGCTGCTCGAAGTGCTGACCGAACAGGCGTTCGGCACCATGATCCGCTCGCACTGATTTCCCCGGAAATCCGGAACCAGGAAAGCGCAAGACTCGGGTCTTGCGCTTTTTTTTTTGCGCTACGCGGTGGGCACCAGCAAAGCCAGGTGCTCCGGCTCCAGGTAGCACCATTCCCCCAATTCCAGCTCCAGCGCTTCCAGGGTCAGGCCGCCGATAGCGGTACGGCGCAACGCCGAGCAATGATTGCCGGCCGCCGCCAGCATGCGCTTGACCTGATGATATTTGCCCTGTTCCAGCACGATCTCGATTTCATGCGGGCCCACGATGCGGCAGCTGACGGCCGCCAGAGTCTGCGGCTCGTCATGCAGCTTCACACCGGCCAGCAAGCTTTGCACCAGCTCTTCGGTCACAGGGTCGTGCGTGGTGGCAACGTATAACTTCGGCACGTGCCGCTTGGGCGACGACTGGGCATGGATGAAGCTGCCGTCGTCCGACATCAGCAGCAAGCCGGTGGTGTCGTGGTCGAGCCGTCCGACCGGCTGCACGTCGCGCCAGCTGAACTGTTCCGGCAGGATGCTCAGCACCCCGGGGTGATGGCTGGGTTTGCGCGAGCACTCGATATCGGCCGGTTTGTTGAGCACGAGATAGATGTGTTCACGGTAAGTCCATTCTTCCTCGAACAGGGTGAACACCAGGCCGTCGGTGTCGGGCGTGGATTTATAGTCGGTGACGGCGACGCCGCCGATGACGACTTCGCCGTCTTCAATTAACTCACGGCAATATTTTCGGCTGCCGAAGCCCTGCGATTGCAGGATCCGGTCTAAGGTCAGTTTAGGCATGGCGGGAATGTAGCAGAATGCCGTCAGGACGGGAAGAGCGGCATCCAGAATGCAGTTTGCCTATGATGGCAGATAGCGTATGAGGCGTGGTCTTGATTTTTTATATTCCTTACTATAAAGTAAGGAATAATGAAATTGAAAGGATTGGTATGTCTACTGCTACTGTGACCTCTAAAGGTCAAATTACGATACCTGCTGCGGTGCGGGTTGCGCTCGGCCTGGATGCCGGGAGCCGGGTTGAGTTTGTCGAAATTGAGAAAGGACAGTACGCATTTGTTGCTGCCACTGAAGCAGTGCAATCCCTGAAGGGGATGCTGCGCAAACCCGATGCGACGGTTAGCGTCGAACAGATGAATCAAGTCATTGAGCAGCATGGGGCTGGTCAACGATGATCGGACTGGATACCAATGTCCTGGTGAGGTATGTTGCGCAAGACGATCCCAAGCAGTCGCCAAAGGCTACAGCATTAATCGAGTCGCTTTCCGATACCGATCCAGGATTTATCAGTCTGGTCGCGGTGGTGGAGCTGGTATGGGTGATGCAAGGATGCTATCAGGCGACCAAGGATGAGGTCGTCGCCATATTGGAAAAATTGCTGCGGGTACGGACGTTCAAAGTCGAAAATGCAGAGATTGTCCTGAGGGCATTGCATGTCTACGCGCGCTCCAATGCCGACTTCGCAGATTGCCTCATTGAGCGTTCTGCCGATGCCGCCAATTGCATGCACACAATGACTTTTGACAGTAAGTCTGCAAAGAATGCTGGTATGCGGCTGATCGGATGAACTGAGGGCGCTGCCAGTTTCCTGCTGCGACCGGCAATCCATGCGGATTGCCGGCCGTTTGCCAGTTAGGCTTGCTGCTTAGCCGCGTTCAGCTTGGCATATGCCTCCAGCAAACGCTGGTGCATCTCGCAACCTTCCAGGTTCAGGCCGGGGGCATTCAAGCCGAAGAAGCGTTGTTCACGGTTCAGCAAAGCTTGCGCCTGTCGCACTGTCGCTGCGCTATACAGGTGTTGCAACGACTCTGCGTAAGCAGTGGCGTCGCCCAGGCCGATCAGGCTTTCGATGCAGCGGTACACCAGCTGGCGTTCGGCGCTGATCTGGTTGAAGTGACGAATCCAGTCGCAACCTTCGCGCACCGCATCGAGATCGCCGATGGCCAAGGCCAGCAGGGTTTTCAATTCACCGACGCGCAGCTCCTTCCACAGCGAACCGGCATCGGCGGCGAGGCCGATCAAGGCGGCCACCGGACGCTGGTCGGCCAGGCCCAGTTCATTCAGCGTTTCCAGCAAGTCGGCGCATTCGTCGTCGTCGAGATCGGCCAGGTACAGGATAGGTTCGCGGATATCGTTGCCGACGCTGCTGTTGTCCCATTCCAGGTCTTCCACCGGATAGATGTCGGACATGCCGGGCACCAGGATGCGGCAGGCGTACACGCCGAGATGGCTGAAATCGGCGATATAGATATCGTGGCCGGTGGCGTGGATGGCGGCGACCGACCAGGCGTAGTCTTCGGCGGTGGTGTTGCTGAAGTTCCAGTCGCTGAATTCGAAGTCGGGCGTAGCGCGCAGGAAGTTCCAGCTGATGATGCCGCTGGAATCGACGAAATGGATTTCCAGGTTTTGCGAATGGGCGATTTCTTCCAGGTCGAAACCAGGTTCAGGGAAGCCGTCCAGGGCGTCCAGCGCGCGGCCTTGCAGCAATTCGGTCAGGGCGCGTTCCAGCGCGATTTCGAAGCGCGGATGGGCGCCGAAGCTGGAGAAGCAGCCTTGGTCGCGCGGGTTGAGCAGGGTGACGTTCATCACCGGATACTTGCCGCCCAGCGATGCATCTTTCACCAGGATGCCGAAACCGGCGGCGCGCAGCTCGCGGATGCCGGCGGCGATGCGCGGGTAGCGGGCGATCACTTCTTCCGGTACGTCCGGCAGGCACAGGCCTTCCTTGATGATGCGGAATTTGACATCGCGCTCGAAGATTTCAGACAGCGCCTGGGTGCGCGCTTCGGCTGCGGTATTGCCGGCCGACATGCCGTTGCTGACATACAGGTTGCCGATGATATTGACCGGGAACCAGACCGTGGCGCCGTCGCGCTCGCGCACGTACGGAATCGCGCAGATGCCGCGCTCTTCATTGCCGGAGTTGTAATCGACCAGGGTGGTGGCGTCGACTGTGCCTTCCGGATTGTAGAATTTTTGCAGTTCCGGCGTCAGCAGGCCGGCTGGCCAGCTTTCGTCGTCGTCGTTGAGCTTGAACCATTGCTCGCGCGGATAGTGGACGAACGCGGCGTTGGCGTTTTTTTCGCCGAGGTAGTAGTGGGTCCAGAAATAATTGCAGGACAGGCGTTCGAAATATTCGCCCAGCGCGCTGGCGCGCGAGGCCTGTTCCGACGCGCCTTTGCCGTTGGTGAACAGCAGCGGGCAATCGCGATCGCGGATATGCACCGACCAGGCGCCGTCAATCGGGTTCAGCCATGACCGTTCTTCAATATGAAAGCCCAGCTTCTCCAGCTTGCCTTGCATGGAACTGATGGAGGATTCTAGCGAGGCATCTTTGCCCGGAATAAAGTGTTCGGTTGGCATGGGGATTCCTGGAGTGAGAGTGACAATGAGAATGGGGGAGGCGGACGCTGCTTGCCCTGGCAATGACAATTGCACAATAGTGGCGTGGCAGCGCGGAATGGCAGGATGATACCTTGTGTAACCGCCCGCAGCCATCCCAAACCGGCATTACTCCCGGAATTACTCTGCTGCAGGGTGTCAATAGGCCTCGTGCCGGAAGCACTCGACGCAATGGTCGTTGACCATGCCGATCGCCTGCATATAGGCGTAAATGATGGTGGAGCCGACAAATTTGAAGCCGCGCTTGCCCAGGTCCTTGGAAATGCGGTCAGACAACGGGGTTTTAGCCGGATTGCCGCCAAGTAATGTCCATTGATTCCGGATCGGCTCGCCATCTACGTAAGCCCATAAGAAAGCATCGAGGCCGCCGACTTCGGTGCGCAGGCGCAGATAGGCCTGGGCGTTGCTGATGGTGGCGGCAATCTTCAGGCGGTTGCGGACGATGCCGGCGTCGTCCAGCAGGGACGCCACTTTGTCCTCGTTGTAGCGGGCGATTTTTTTAGCGTCCCAGCCGTCGAAGGCGCGGCGGTAGTTGTCGCGCTTGTTGAGAATGGTTTCCCAGCTCAGGCCGGCTTGCGCACCTTCCAGGTTAAGCATTTCGAACAGCTGCACCTCGTCGTGGCAGGGTTTGCCCCATTCCTCGTCGTGGTAGGCCAGGTAACGAGGATTGGCGGGATTGGCCCAGGCGCAACGGGTAACGATGGTGGTCATGGTCGGGCGCAGGAGGAACTTTGGCGGTTCCTCGAAGTTGAAGTATGTGTATGCTACCGCATCATGGCAACATCTCACCTGGCTGGAGCGCTTTCTAAGCCTATTCGCATACTTTTTTTGCATACCCCGCGGCCCGGCGCTGTGCCAGAATTGGACTCTCTACTTTTTTAGGAATCCGATCATGCAAGACCCGCTGGTCTATCTCAATGGCAGCATGACCCCGCTGTCCGAAGCGCGCATCCCGGTACTCGACCGCGGCTTCATTTTCGGTGACGGCGTATATGAGGTGATTCCAATCTACGGCCGCAAATTATTCCGTGCCGAGCATCATCTGGCGCGCCTGTTTCGCAGTCTGGCAAAGATCAGTATTCCAAATCCGCATGACAAAGAGCAGTGGCTGGCATTGATCCAAGACGTGATCGATGCGCATCCGGCGGACGATCAGATGGTCTATATCCATGTCACCCGCGGCGTCGCCAAGCGCGGCCATGCGTTCCCGAAAGAAGCGCTGACGCCGACGGTGTTCATCATGACCAATCCGCTGGTGCTGCCGAGCGCGGCATTGCGCGCCAGCGGCGTGCCTTGCGTGTCCATGGAGGATCAACGCTGGCTGCATTGTGAGATCAAGTCCATTTCCCTGCTGGGCAATGTGCTGGCGGCGCAAAATGCTGCCGAGCATGGCGTGGTGGAGGCGATTCAGTTCCGCGATGGCTGGCTGACCGAAGCGTCGTCTTCCAATGTCTGGATCGTCAAACACGGCAAACTGATGGCGCCGCCTAAGGATAATCTGATACTGGAAGGGATACGCTACCGCCTGATCGAGGAATTGTGCGCCGCCGGCGGCATTCCGTTCGAAGCCCGCAAGATTGCGCGCGAAGAGGTGTTTGCCGCCGATGAAGTGCTGTTGTCGTCAGCTACCAAGGAAGTGCTGCCGGTGGTGTCGATTGACGGCAAGACTATTGGAAATGGCGAACCCGGCCCCATATACAAGCAGTTATACGAGGCTTATCAGGCGGCCAAGGCAGCTCAGGCGGCTTAATCAGGGAGCGCAGCAGCGGCAACAGCTGGTGCGGGTATTGCAAGACATTGCAGGGCAGAAATCAGGTTGTTTTCTGCCCTGTTTCCTTTGGCACATGCCGTACCGGCAAATTCCCGGTCGCCGATAAGCTTTTAGTGCAGGAATCCGTTTCGGGAGTAAACTACCAACCTGCGTCACTATTAAAGAGCAACCATCATGACCGAGCCCACTGAAAACCTCGCTGAAAGCCTGATCGAATACCCAAGCGATTTTCCCATCAAGATCATGGGACCTACGCACGACGCATTTGCGCCGACCATGGTCGGCGTGGTGGTGCAGCATGACCCGACTTTCCATATCGACAAGCTGGAAGTGCGGCCATCGTCCAAGGGCAACTATACCGGCTTGACTGCCACCGTCCGCGCCACCAGCCGCGAGCAGCTGGATAATCTGTATCGGGCGCTGTCTTCGCACCCGATGGTCAAGATGGTGCTTTAAAAATCCTTATCGGATCATGATGGCCCGGGTGCTCCGGGCCATTCGCTTTGCGCCTTGAAAGTCCTGATCTCTTCCAGCAGCCAGCGATGGAAAGCCTGCACCTGCGGCTTGCTCAGCGCCTCCTTGGTGCAGGCGAAATAATAGGATAGCGGGCAGAGCGCGACGACATCGAACAAACGCACCAATTCCCCCGAAGCAATTTCCTGCAGCGCAATCGCGTGCCGCGTCAAAGCAATCCCCAAGCCATCCGAAGCCGAACGCAGCAGCATAGAGGCATCCTCGATCAGCAAGCCGCCGGTCGGTTCCACCAGATCGATGCCCGCGGCCTCGAACCATGGCAGCCACGATGACTCGGTATCCATGCGCAACAGGCTGCACTGCTCCAATTCCTGCGGCGTTTTCGGCAGGTTGCCGCCACGGTAGTTCGGGCTGGCCACCGGATAGTAATAATCGTCCATCAGTTTTTCCACCACCAGGCCCGGATAGTGGCCCAGGCCGTAGCGCAGGCCGACATCGATAGGTTCACGCTCCAGGTCGTTGAGGTGGCTGCTTGATTGCAGCACCACCTCGGTATCGGGATGCAGGTCGATGAATTTCCATAGTCGCGGCGCCAGCCAGCGTGCGGCAAACGAGGGCAGGGCGGAAATCGTCAGGCGCTTCTGCTTGGCATCCATCTTCAAGGCTTCGGCCGCAAACGCGATTTCATTCAGGGATTTACGGATGACGGCGGCAAAGCGCTGCCCTTGTTCGGTGATCGTGATGCGCTTGCCGTGGCGGCTGAACAACATGATACCCAATTCCTGCTCCAAGGCGCGGATTTGATGGCTGATGGCGCCCGGCGTCACATAGATTTCTTCGGCGGCGCGCGAAAAGCTGTCGTTGCGTGCTGCAGCCTCGAAGGCGCGCAGGGCGGAGAGATTGGGCAATTTTCGGAGATCGGCCATTTTATATGAGGAAAATTAGCAAGGGAGGAGAAAATTACTCGTTTTGTTAATGTCTGTAGATTGCCTAAAATGGCTCTGTAGAAACAAGGAACGTCTATATCAAGCGGTGTCGCAAGCGATGTGGCGTCCAATATACCAGCAGTTTCAAGGAGTGACATCATGAGAAAATTATTAGCTAACGAATCGTTGAGCATAGGCACCGGCCAAGCCATGTCGGTAACCGCTCCGGTAGCGCAAACCCTGCAAATCATGCAGGGCCGGGTATGGGTGACGGTAGCCGGACAAGGCGACGATTACTGGTTGTCCGCCGGGCAATTCCTGAGCGTTGCCGCTGACAGCCATATCGTTATCGAAGCCATCAAAGGCAACAGCGTGGTGCAAATCCAGCAGCAGTCGACACGTCTGCCGTCATCGAGCGCACGCGCCGGCTTTAGCAAGCCACTGGGCGCTAGTCCAGCAGCGTGCTGATTTTTGCCGATTGGTTAACAGGCCCTAGATATTGCGTGACTGGATGCCGTTAAGCCTCATTCCGGCTTGACGGCGCCCGCGCTGGCGCGCGCCCACGGCCGATTTTCGGTACACTTGCGGTATGTCCAGTGCGCAGCAACCCATTTCCCCAGATCTTCTGCCCAGCCCCCAAATCATTCAGCGCGGCGTAGAACCTTATCAAGTCAGTTTTGACGCGATGCGCGCGTTTACCGATGCCCGTTCCCCCGATACGCCAGACCAGCTGTGGATAGTCGAGCACCCGCCGGTGTTTACGCTGGGTTTGGGAGCCGATCCGAGCCACGTGTTGGCGCCGCACCAGATTCCGGTGATACAGACCGACCGCGGCGGCGAGGTGACTTATCACGGGCCGGGTCAGGTAGTGATTTACCTGCTGCTGGACTTGCGCCGCCGCCGTCCCGCCGCCCGCTTGTTCGTCCGCGAATTCGTGCAGGGTATCGAGCAGGCGGTGATCGACACGCTGGCAGCGTATAATCTGGCTGGTGAACGCAAGGCCGGTGCGCCCGGGATTTATATTGCCGATGGTGCCTGGCAGGGTGCAAAGATCGCCGCCCTAGGCTTGAAAGTCAGAGGCAGCGGCTGCACTTACCACGGCGTGTCGCTCAATGTTGGCATGGATCTGGCTCCTTTTTCCTGGATCAATCCATGCGGCTACGAGGGTCTCGCCACCGTCGATATGAAAACACTAGGCGTTGATATAGCTCTCTCAGAGGTGCAGTTAGCGCTTGCTCACAAATTGATAGACCGTTTTAACTGAGTCCTTTTTCGAGACTCCAGCAAGGAAATGCCTAGACCATGACCACAGAAACCACGCCGTCGCTGCCTGCCGAAGCCACCATTGCCAGCGCCAGCTACAATCCGTCCGAAAAGCAAAAAGGCGCCAGCAAGACCTCGCGCATTCCAATCAAGATTATTCCGATTGAAGCCTTGAAAAAGCCGGACTGGATACGCGTCAGGGCAGCCTCGCCATCGTCGCGGTTTTACGAAATCAAAGACATCTTGCGCGCTAATAACCTGGTCACGGTCTGCGAAGAAGCCAGTTGCCCGAATATCGGCGAGTGTTTCGGCAAGGGCACGGCAACCTTCATGATCATGGGCGACAAATGCACCCGCCGTTGCCCGTTCTGCGATGTCGGCCACGGCCGCCCGGATCCGCTCGATGTCAACGAGCCGGAAAACCTGGCCAAGACCATCGCTGCGTTGAAATTGAATTACGTCGTCATCACCAGCGTCGACCGCGACGATTTGCGTGACGGCGGCGCCGGCCATTTCGCCGAATGCATACGCCGCGTACGCGCGCTGTCGCCGAATACCCGTATTGAAATCCTGGTGCCGGATTTCCGCGGCCGCATGGATCGCGCGCTGGAAATCCTCAACCTGGCGCCGCCCGATGTGATGAACCACAACCTGGAAACCGCACCGCGCCTGTACAAGGAAGCGCGGCCCGGTTCGGATTACGAATATTCGCTGAACCTGCTGAAACGCTTCAAGGCGCTACATCCGAACACGCCGACCAAATCCGGCATCATGGTCGGCCTCGGCGAAACCGATGAAGAAGTACTGCAAGTCATGCGCGACATGCGCGCCCACGATGTCGACATGCTGACCATCGGCCAGTATCTGATGCCCAGCGGGAATCACCTGCCGGTGCGGCGCTATGTGCATCCTGACGTTTTCAAGATGTATGAGGAAGAAGCCTACAAGATGGGTTTCGCGCACGCTGCCGTGGGCGCCATGGTGCGTAGTTCTTACCATGCTGACCAGCAGGCGCATGATGCCGGCATGGTGGTGAACACGACGTCAATGCCGGCTTAACTTCGCCAGACGATAGCGGGAGTCTTCCCGGGAAGACTCCCGCTCCGTCACCGGTAATGCCACTACCAAAATGCTCCGCCATCGGTTCCGGAATTATCCATTCTCCAAAAATCGGACTCCGATCCGCCTTCCAGGCATGCGGCACAATCGTGTTGCCGCCTGATTTTCGATGTATTCTTAACCACGTTCGCGCAGGGCGCAGTCTCGATTGTCAATCCATTGGAGGTGGTCATGATTCGCATCCGTCTGTTGCTGTTGATTGCAGTCGCTTGCTTCAGCGTTCCTGTTGCCGCAGTCGCCCAGCAGCAGGCATTTACCAGCAAAAACGTCAACCTGCGGGCCGGGCCGGCACGCGATTATCCGCTGGTGGCCCAGCTTCGTCCCGGTACGCCGGTAGCGGTGGCCGGTTGTATCAACGGCTATAGCTGGTGCGATGTGTCGCTGCCGGACGGCAATCGGGGTTGGGTGTATGCGCAAAACCTGAGCTATCCCTACCAAGGCAGCCAGGTACCCCTGATCACCTACGGCAGCGCGATCGGATTGCCGATCATCGCCTTTACCCTCGGCGCTTATTGGCAGCAGAATTATCGCAACCGTCCCTGGTACAGACAGCAGTCGCACTGGGCGCATCGCCCGCACCGGCCGCGTCCTCCGATAGTTGTGCGGCCGCCGCCAAGGCCGCATCTGAAGCCGCCGGTAGTCAAGCCAGGCCGGCCGCATCCGCAACCGGGCTTCGGCGGCGGACATCGTCCGCCACACGGCACCAGGCCGCCGGGCGGGAACCGGACACAGGGTGGCAAACCGCCGGGCGCTGGCGGCCGGCCATTGAATGGCGGAATCACGCTGCAACCGCGTTGATTTGCTACGAGGTGCCGGGCGTCAGCGAGGTGCCTCGATCAGCTTATTTGCCGCGTCGCATCTGCGCCAGCGTGGCGAGTTGTGCAGTTGCCTCCGCCAGCTCGGCTTGAGCCAGCGCGTAGTCGATATTCGAAGCCAGATTCTGCAAACGTTCTTCGGCCTGTTGCCTTGCTAAGGTGGCTTTGGCTTCGTCCAGGTCCTTGCCGCGGATCGCGGTGTCGGCCAAGATGGTGACGGAGTGTGGCTGGATTTCGGCGTAGCCGCCGGCGACATAAATGAAATCGTCTTCGCCGCTCAGGCGTTTGATATGGACTGCGCCCGGCTTCAGGCGAGTCAGCAGCGGAGTGTGGCCGGGCAAGATACCCAGCGAGCCGGCGATGCCCGGCAGGGTAACCAATCCGGCGCTCCCGGCGTACAGCTCGCCTTCCGGACTAACGACAACGACTTGAGTTTCCGACATACGGGTTCCTGTAACTAGACTGTGCAGCATCAGGGTGTTTCTCATCACCCGCGCTAACAATGATAAGCAATGATACAAGATCGGCTTGCCGAAAAATCAGGAAATTAGCGGAATCCTCATGTACTGGCGCATGTACCGGATTAGTGCGGCTGGCCGCCGCCCTCGCACTGATTACCTGTCCTAGTTACTGGTTTCCATCGCCATCATGGCAAATGTCGCCAGCCAGTGCTCACCCGCATATTCGCCGCTGACGACATGCGGCAGACCCGCCTCTATGTGACGGCGCGCCGCTGCAAGCAAGGTGGCGGCGGCCGGTTCGTTTTCCGGCAGGCGCCGGGCAATCCTTTTCATGCACCAGGCGCGGCTCAAGTTCAAACCGTTCAGATGGGCGATCTTGGGATCGCTATGGTCGCTGACCTCGGCCGGATTCATCAAGCGGTCGATATCGGCCAGCGCCGGCAAATACTGGGCAAACCAGTCGACGAAGACATCTGCTTCAAGCACGTCAGCCATCAGCAAAGCTTCGGTCAGCGCCGCCGACAGGAATTCGTCGCCGCCCGGTTCGTAGTGCGCCGGGTAATTGCTGTCGCTCATGAAATAACGGCAGGCGGCATTGACCACGGCGCTTTCCAGTTCGCTGTCTTGGCGATGGCGGGCGAAATCGAGTATCAGTTTCAAGGCAAACGCACTGTTGTAATGCGTGCCGACCCGAATCGCATAACTGAGCTTGGAGAAATAGCTGAACACGCGGCTGCGGATTTCAGCCACCAGCGGCTCCATGAACGCCAGCCAGGTGTTGGCCTTCGGGTGTTGCCAGGTTTCCAGTTCCTGCGCCAGCGCCATGATCCAGGCCCAGCCGTACGGGCGTTCAAAAGACACCCGTCCCGGCGCCTGGAAATACGCCAGCTCCTGCTGCAGGTTGGCGGCGGTGAAGTGCTGGTCGAACAGCGCCGCGATTTCATCCTGTTGCGGCAACGTCGGATACAGGCGGGCGCAGCGTGCCAGCAGCCAGTAGCCGTGCACTGCCGAATGCCAGTCGTAGCAGCCGTAGAACACGGGATGCAGGGTGCGCGGCGACAGCGCATCTTGCGGGCCGTTCAAGACGTGCATGATGTGATTCGGATATTCGTGGCGTAGCGAGCGCAAGGGCAAGCGCGCGAAGGCCGCTACCTGATCAAGAGTGAGGTGCATGGTGTCTCCTTAGCGGAATACGATGAAATACATCAGCAACACGTTGGCTGTCAGCAGCGTCAAGGCCGTAGGAATCTGTATTTTGATGACCTTGTATTTGTCGGTCAACTCCAGCAGCGCAGCCGGCACGATGTTGTAGTTGGCGGCCATCGGCGTCATCAGCGTACCGCAATAACCGGCCAGCATGCCGATGGTAACCAGCGGCGCCGGATCGGCGTGCTGACCGGTGATCAGGAATGGCAACGCAATGCCGGCGGTCATGACCGGGAAGGCGGCGAAGGCGTTACCCATGATCATGGTAAACAAAGCCATGCCGACGCAGTAAATCACGACCAGCATGAAACGATTTTCTGGGTTGACGAACAGGGTGACTACTTCTTGCACTGATTTGCCAGTTTGAGCAGCGACGAATACACCGCCCAGCATCGCCAGCATCTGCGGCAGGATCGCGGCCCAGCCGATGGCGTCGACCAGCCGGCGCGATTCGCGCACCGCTTGCAACGGCGTGCCGCCAGTCAGCTTCCAGCCTGCCAGGATCGCGCAGACGCTGGCTACGCATAGCGCCGCCAGCGTCAATTGTTTCTGGTCGAGCAGAAAGACGCCGCCGATCGATACATTCTTCAGCAGCACCGTGCACAGCACGGTGATCAACGGAATCAACAACGCAGGCAGAAAAATCCAGTTGCCGAAACGGTTGGCCGATGCCTGGCGTTCCTCGGCGCTACGCTGTTTGTATGAGCCAGCCGACAGCAGGCCGAAACCGGCAATCAGGGAAATCACCACGACCACGGTGCCAATGACACGGTAGGCCAGCGGTTTGCCGAGCCCCGCTACCAACATGTCGCCAAACAGGAACACCGCGCCAAACAGAAACCAGAACAGCGCCGTGGTCAGGCGTTTCGGATGGCCCTTGTCGCGCAGTGTCATGCCGACCAGCAGCATGACGATGATGCCGACCAGATAATAGATCTCGTTGATGGTGAGGAGGGTCTTCATGCTGCCACCTCCTGGCCTTCGGTTTTTTTCCAGGCTTCGACATCGCGCCGGATGCTGGCGTCGAGCCGGGTCAGGCGTGTCATGTGAATGATCAGCGCGGCGAGAGCAGTCGGGATAGCCCACAGGCCGAGATGGAGCGGTTCGATATTGGTGATGCCGTTTTCCTTGAGGAAGGCATCCATCAGCAGCACTGCGCCGAAGGCGATGAAAATGTCTTCGCCGAAGAACACAGCAATGTTGTCGCAAGCGGCAGCGTGAGCGCGGATTTTGTCGCGGATCGGCAGCGGCAGTTCGCCATATTTGGCGACAGCGGCGCCTTCCACCATCGGCGCCAGCAAGGGCCGTACGGTTTGCGCCTGGCCCCCGATGTAGGTGAGGCCGAGCGCGCCCAGGAATTGGCGCAACACGAAATACAGCATCAGGATGCGCGCTGAGGTGGCGTTGGCCAGGCTCGCAATCCAGTCCTGCGCCCTTTCTTTCAGGCCATAGCTTTCGAGCAGGCCGATCACCGGCAAAATCAGCAGAAAGGTCGCCAGCGAACGGCTGTTGACGAATTTTTCGCCAAAAGTTTCCAGCAAAGTCCCGATATCCATGCCTACCGACAGACCGGTCGCAAGACCCGCCACGGTCACCACCAGCAAGGGATTGAATTTCAAGGCAAAGCCTGCCACCACAATCGGTATGCCGATCAGCGGCAATAATTCTGTTACGGTCATTGCTATCTCCTGATGTTGAGGCGGTCGTTGCTGCGCCGCCGGTTTTGTTGCTTTCCTGGTGTTATTGATTACTTAGCCTAGCAGCGGAAACAGAGTGTCGGCAGTTGCTATCCAAGGCGCACGGATGGCGATGCCTTGCTGCGTCAGTTCGTCATGGATGCGCTGCGCAAACGCCAGCGCATGCGCACCGTCGCCGTGCAGGCACACCGTATCCGCGTTGACCGGCGCCCAGCTGCCGTCTATCGCATGGACTTTGCCGTCACGGATCATATGCATGGTTTGTGCCAATGCCTGCTCTTCGTCTTCAATCAGGGCGCCGGCTGTGCCGCGCTTGACCAGGCTGCCGTCCGCCATGTAGCCGCGGTCGGCAAACACTTCTTCCACCGCTTGCAAACCGGCGCGATGGGCGGCGGCGATCAGCTCGCTGCCGGCCAGGCCGAACAAGGCCAGCGCCGGATCGACGTCGCGGATCGCGGCGACGATGGTGTCGGCCAGTGCGGCATCGCGCGCCGCCATGTTGTACAGCGCGCCGTGCGGCTTGACGTGCGCCAGCTGCGCGCCATGGGCGCCGGCAATTGCCGCCAATGCGCCGATCTGATACTGCACGCCGCTGTAGATCTCGTTGGCCGGAAGCTGCATTTCGGTGCGGCCGAAATTGTCGCGATCGGGAAAACTCGGATGGGCGCCGATGGCGACTCCTCGCGCTAGCGCCCAGCGTACGCATTGCTGCATCATCAAGGCGCTGCCGGCGTGCCAGCCGCAAGCGATGTTGGCCGAGCTGACCAGCGCCAGCAATGCTTCGTCGCTACCGTTGCTTTGTTCACCGAGGTCGGCGTTAAGGTCGACCTGTTGGCGTCGTTTATCTTGCCGTTTATCTTTGCCGGGCATGGTCTGTTCCTATTTGGCCGGACGCAACCAGTGCATCGCGGTTTCGATTTGCTGCAGGTACGACGCTTCCCGGCGCAATTCCTCGCGTGCCTGGGCGACGTCGCATTCGACAAACTGGATGGTGCGATTGAAGCGCAGCTGTGCCAGCTTGGCCAGGTCGGCGCCGATCACCACGCCTATTTTTGGATAGCCGCCGGTGGTTTGGGCATCCGCCATCAAGACGATAGGCTGGCCGGCAGGCGGCACCTGGATTACGCCCGGCAGCACGCCATGGGACAGCAGATCGCTGCCTTTCCTGATCTTCAGTTCCGGTCCGCTCAGGCGAAAACCCATGCGATTGCTTTGCGGCGTCAAGGTCCAGCTGCCGTTCCAGAATGCTTTTTTCGCCGCCGCTGTGAACAGCTCGTATTCAGGGCCGGGTATGACGCGGATCGCCAGTGTTTCGGTATCGTCGGCGTGGTACCAGGCGGGCGGCCGTACACCGAAAGACGCCGCAGTATGCAGCGGCGCGGCCGGGTCGTTCAGCGCACCGGTAGACAGGCCGTCGCCCTTGGTCAAGGCGCGGCCGCCGTGGCCGCCAAAGCCGGCCTGCAGATCGGTGGCGCGCGAGCCCAGCCGGATTGCGGAATTGATGCCGCCGGCGACTGCCAGGTAAGCGCGCATCCCGTGGCGGGCTGCTTCCAGCTTCAGAATTTGTCCGGCACGTGCGCGCACGCTCCACCATGACGGCAGTGCGCGGCCATCCAGCGTCGCCGCGAAATCGGCGCCGCCCAAGGCGATGCGGCAGTCGAATCCGAACTCCAGCTGGCACGGGCCAAGCGTGAATTCGATAGCGGCGGCGTCGCGCGGATTGCCTACCAGCAGATTGGCGATGGCGAGCGCGGTGCGGTCCAGCGCCCCGGATTGGCAGATGCCGAGATGGCGAAAGCCGCTACGGCCCATGTCCTGGACTGAATTGATGCGTCCGGCGCGCAGGATCTTGATCATGCAAGCACCTCGCTGGCGACGAAACGTACGCGGTCGCCCGGTTGCAGCAAGGTCGGAGGATCGGCGGCAGGATCGAACAGCTGCAGCGCGCTATGGCCGATCAGTTGCCAGCCGCCGGGCGAGGCCGCCGGATAAATCCCGGTCTGGCTGCCGCCAATGCCGACCGAGCCGGCCGGCACCACCAGCCGCGGCTCGCTGCGGCGCGGGGTGGCCAGCTGCGGATCGAGTCCGCCCAGGTAAGGAAAGCCCGGTTGGAAGCCGATGAAATAGACAATGTATTCAGCCGCCGTATGGCGTTTGACGATCTCCGCCGGCGACAAGCCGGTGTGACGTGCGACTTCTTCCAGATCTGGGCCGCTGGCGCCGCCATAGACCACCGGAATGTCGATTTTGCGCCCAGCCTTCTGGCTGACGGCGGCGGCGTTCCATGCGCTCTGGAGTTTATCTGCCAGTTGCTGCGCATCGGCCGCCAGCGGATCGAACAGGATAGTCAGGTTATTCATGCCCGGGACAACGTCGCGCACCTGCGGCCAATGCGCGGCTTTGGCGGCGATGGCCCACAAGCGCTGTTGGCATTCCAAGGTAGCGCTGGCCCCTGCATTCAATATCAGGGCGCTTTCGCCAAGGGCTTGTATGACGGCTTGGGTCATTGCGGCTGGCTTCCTTCGGCAGAATGGTCGGCAGTAGCGGTATGGAGAGAAGTGCCGCAAGGCGGCGCATGACTCGGTCCTCGACTGCCCCGGACAACACGTTGAATTGCAAAGAAAATGGCGGGACAAGTTGGCAGCCGTCGCAGCGTGCCGAATTAGTCTACCCCCAACAAGCTTACTCTTTATTATTAAGAGCTTGATCAAGGGGCAATATCGTTCATCAAAAATAAAATGTCAATAAATTGTGTGTAAATAGTTTATGTTGTTGCAGAAACGCAGGCGTAAATTCACCCTGGTTTTCAGCGAAACTAGTTGTATGATTAATTTTTCTTCGCGTTTTGTAGGAAATGTATGAACGTTACCGCCCCTAAAATCTTGTCTTCTGCCCATCTGGCTTCGGAAAGCAGTGTCGAACTGTCTGAGCTGGAATACGCATTGATCATTGCCGGTAATGCGTTTAATCGCTGGATGGCGCGTTGCATGTCGGCTGCCGGCGTCAAGGATATGACGCCGGTTGAGGTTTCTTTATTGCATCATGTTTGTCACCGTGAACGCAAAAAGAGCCTGGCCGACATCTGCTTCGTGTTGAATATCGAGGATACGCATATTGCCAGTTACGCATTGAAGAAGCTGGTGAAAGCCGGCTACATACACAGCGCAAAAGTGGGCAAGGAGGCGTATTTCTCCGCCACCGAGAGCGGTTACGCGCTGTGCCTCAAATATCGTGAAATGCGCGAAGAGTGCCTGATCACCGTACTGTCTGATACCGGCTTGTCGAACCAGGCCTTGGGCGATGCGGCAAAGCTGTTGCGCACCGCCTCAGGCCTGTACGATACGGCTTCGCGTGCTGCCACCTCGAGATAGATTTGATTTCGGCAGGCATAAAAAAGGCGCTCGATGCGCCTTTTTTTTATGCTGCTGCCAGTGCCTTGTCGAGCAAGGCGTGCAACTCTTCAAACTTGGGTGCGCCCACATAGCGCTTGATGATATTGCCTTGCTTGTCGATGACAAAGGTAGTCGGTGTCAGTTTGACGTCGCCGAAGGAATTGGCCAGCTTGCTTTGCGTATCCAGCGTCACCTGGAATGGCAGGCTGCGGGTTTGCACAAAATTCAACACGTAGTTAGGCGGATCGTAGCTCATTGCCACGGCGACATAGTCGAGGCCCTTGTCCTTGTACATATTGTAGGTTTGCACCATTTGCGGCATCTCGGCGACACAGGTGGTGCAGCTGGTGGCCCAGAAGTTCACCATCACCACTTTGCCGCGCAAGCTCTTCAGCGATACCTGTTCACCCTTGAGATTGGTAAACGAGACATCGGGCGCGGCATGCGTGTTGGATATCGACATATAGCCGGCCAGGGCCAGCACTACCACCGCTACTGCCGCCGCAGCCTTGATCCAAAGCCGTTTGCCGGCGGTATTTTCAACTTGAGCTTGCATGACAGCATCCAATACGGGAAAACCCGAGAATGCTCATTATAACGATCTGATCGCGGGCCTGCCGAAAGCGACAGAATTATTGTTCATTAATTATCGAATTGCCAGGGATAAGCGTGATAGGTGGCGGCGACTGCCGGCGGAATCGGCGCCTCGATGCCGGCGCAAATCGCGCGCAAAATATCGGCGCTGGCAATCGGCAATGCAGTGCCATCGTCGACAACCGCAAGCAAGGCTTTGACCAGTTGCGGTTTGGCCAGCGGCGCCACCTGGTTGGCGTGATCCAGCGCCAGCCTTACCCGCGGAAAGCTGAGGCCGGCGCCATCGCAATAGTCTTGGGCGGCGAGCTTGAGCTCAGGACAAAGCTGGGCGCCGCGCAGGAAAGCGCTCAGGCGCGCAGCGCTTGCGTCGCTGTGGCTGGCTGGTACTGCCACATGCGCCACCAGTGAGAGCAACACGGCGATGTCGCTGTTCAGTTCGGACAGGCGATTGAATTTGATCGGCACCAGACGTCCGGCGCGCGGCGCCAGGCGGCGGTTCAATATGGTCTGCAACACAAATTCGGCCAGCGTGATGCGATTATCGGCGGCGATCAGCTGGTCTGCCAGCGCCAGCATCTTGTCGCGCTCAGGCTGCGTCAGTTGACGCAGCGCCGGCGCCGCCAGATCGATCAAAGGCAGCCTGGCGCTCAGCGGCAACTGCGTGATCGATTCGGCCAGGAAGGTGGTCAAGGCGGCTTGTTGCGGCGCTTCTTTCTTGAGCAGGGCGAGTTGCGCAGCGCGCTCCGCGCCGTCACCCAATAGCAGTGCATAGACCACGGCGCAAGCTGCGACAGGATCGCGCACGGCGCCGTCAAGTTGCGGCGACAGCGGCGATCGGCTGCTATTGCCGAACTCAAGCGACGGCGTCAATAATCCGCCGGCTATCGGCGTCGATGTTGGCGCAGCCGCGGCGCCGGCCAGACCGGCGGCGACGAATGGCAGATCGGCCATGCGCTCGACGCTGGCGGCCATAGGCGGCGCCAACTCGGGCGCTTCGAGCGGCGACATGCTGCGGCCGTAGATACGTTTCAAGCGCTCCGTCAGCGGTGGATGCGTGGCAAACCAGCCGTTCAGCAAATTGGGGCGGGCGCTGCCGAGGAACAGATGCGAGAGTTGTTCCGCATTGGGATGATTGATTTGCGAGCCGATTTTCTTGCCGTCGGTAAGACCGCCGATCTTACGCAAGGCGCCGCCTATCCCTTCAGGATTGCGGGTGAACTGGACCGCGCTGGCGTCTGCCAGGAATTCGCGCTGGCGCGACACCGCGGACTTGATCACGCGGCCAAAGAAGATGCCGATATAGCCGACCAGGAACAGCGCGCCGCCAGCCACGAACAGCACCAGCTGCCATGGCGGTCCCTTGTCATCGCGCGTGCTCCAGTAGCGGCCGCCATTCATCAGTTGCTGGCCGAGGCCGGCAATCATCTGGATCCCGAACAAAACACCGATCAGATGGATATTCATGCGCATGTCGCCGTTCAGGATATGGCTGAACTCGTGGCCGACCACACCCTGCAACTCGTCGCGCGTGAGCCGGTTCAAGGTGCCGCGCGTGACGGCGACCACCGCTTCATTCTGGTTGTAGCCGGCGGCAAAGGCATTGATCGCATCTTCCTGTTCCAGCAGGTAGACCTTGGGGCAGGCAATGCCGGAAGCCAGCGCCATTTCTTCCACCACGTTCAACAGCCGCCGCTCTTGCAAATCGCCGCTGGATGGCGAGACTATGCGGCCGCCGGCCATCAGGGCCACGGCATCGCCGCCATCGCGCAGGTTGAAGGTCTGGATCAGGGTGCCGCCGCCAATCAGCATGAGCGTGATCAGGGTATTGATTGCGAAGAAACCCTTGGGATATTGGCGCAGGATGCCGTGATGGCTGCCGAACTTGAACGTCCATACCAATGCCATCGCCAGATTGACGGCCATCACGATTGCGATCACCGCGAGCGCGAACAGGAATATCAGTTTCCTGGTCTCCTGGCGCGCCTGGTGCTGCTGTTCAAAGAAAGTCATGCTTGCAGTTCAGGCCGGTTTGCGAGCTGGGTTCGAGCCGGATCAGAATGCGACCTTGACTGCTTTGCGCTCTTCCGGGGCTTCGGTCGCCTGCAGCAATTCCGCCGGCTTGAAAGCAAACATGTTGGCGAATATCGAACCGGGGAATTGCTCGATAGCGGTGTTGTACTCCATCACGCTGTCGTTATAGGCCTGGCGTGAAAAACCGATTTTATTTTCCGTGCCGGTCAACTCTTCGGTGAGTTGCATCATGTTTTGATTGGCCTTCAGATCGGGATAGGCTTCCGACAAGGCGAACAGTTTTCCCAGGCTGGCGCTGAGTGCGCCTTCGCTGGCGGCCATCTGCTGCACGGCCGCGGCGTCGGTAGCGTTGCCGCCGACCTTGGCGTTGGCGCTGACCGCCTGGTTGCGCGCCGAGATCACCGCTTCCAGCGTTTCGCGCTCATGCTTCATGTAACCCTTGGCGGTTTCCACCAGATTCGGAATCAGGTCGTAGCGGCGTTTCAGCTGGACGTCGATCTGGGCAAACGCATTCTTGAAGCGGTTACGGAAACTCACCAGGCCATTATAGATGCCGACCATCCAAAATACGATGACAAGTACAATTGCCAGAAAGATGATGAAACCGATCATTGTTTTCCCCAAAAAAAAGCCGCCGGACAATTTGTCCAGCGGCAACAATATATGACAAGAAGCGGAAAAGCAAGCCGGGCCACAGGCCGACTCGCTCCGGCGTCGCAAGGCAATCGCTTTACTTGGCGCTTTCCCTCGGCGCCGACGACATCTGCGTCAATTCGTCTTCGGTGATGTATTCAAATACCTTGACTACTTTCTGCACACCGCTGACGCCAGCAGCGATTTCACCGGCACGCTTGCCTTCCCGTTCAGTGACGCGTCCCATCAGGTAGACATTGCCGCGTTCGGTCACCACCTTGAACGAGTTGCCGAACACATCCTTGGCATCCACCAGGGAAGCGATGACCTTGCTGGTGATGAAAGTATCATTGGAGCGCGCCGAGAAACTCGACGGCGCGCCGATCGCCAGTTCATTGGCTACCGAATGCACGTTTTCGATGGCTTGCGCTTCGCGCTCCGCCGCGGCCTTGGCCGCATCGTCACGGACTTCGCCAGTCAGCAGCACCTTACGATTGTAGCTGGTGATGTTGACATGGCCATCTTGGCCGACGACGCCAGGAATCCGCGTTTCGGCCTTGATCATGATGGCCTTGTCCTCGGTCTGCGCACCCAGGGTACGGCGATCCGTCGCGGCAAAGCCGCCGGCGACAGCGCCGCCCAAGGCCAGTGCCACGCAACCCTGCAAACTCATCGCCACCGCGCCGCACAAGGCGATTGCAGCCAAGGGACGTTGCCAGTTGCTCCAAACTGCTTGCCACCGGTTTTGCCGATCAATCATTCGCATCTCCTCCAAATAAAGCGACATCGATGCCGTCGCATAAGCAGTGAATCGTTAGCAGATGAACTTCCTGGATGCGCGCGGTACGGTCATGCGGCACACAGATATGCACATCTGCTTCAGTCAGTTTCTTGCCGATAGCGCCGCCACCTTTGCCGGTCATGGCGACGATGCGCATGTCGCGCTCCAGTGCGACATCGATGGCGGCCAGCACGTTGGCTGAATTGCCCGAAGTCGAGAACGCCAACAGTACATCGCCGGCCTGTCCAAACGCTTGCACTTGTTTGGAAAAGATTTCGTTGTAACTGTAGTCGTTGCCGATCGCCGTGATAATCGAGGTATCGGTAGTCAGCGCCAATGCCGGCAAGGGCAGGCGCTCGCGTTCAAAGCGTCCCACCAGTTCAGCCGCAAAATGCTGGCAGTCGGCAGCAGAACCGCCGTTGCCGCAAGCAAGAATCTTGTTGCCATTGGACAGCGCAGAGAACATAAGTTCAACTGCGCTGGCAATCGGCCCCGCCAGAACCTCTGCTGCGCGGGCCTTGAGTTCGGCACTTTCATTGAAGTGCGCCAGGATGCGTTGATTTATCATGATGTCGGTATGGAGTGTGAGATTTTGCATTTCAACCTGTTGAGCGATACAGGTTGGATGGGCAGAATTGTTTTCTGAATAATATATGTGCAGCAATGCGTGCTGTGACTATGGTGAGCGGATTATAGCGGCGTTGCCGTTGCCGGCGGTAGATCATCAGGCCTCGAAAGCTTGCTTGATCCATTCGATGGCATCGTCTTCGATGGCAATCACGTCGAAACGACAGGCCGGCAGATCGGCATAGCGCTGCAGGAAGACCTGGGCGGCAATGATGAGTTTGGCTTGTTTGCCGTGCGTTACGCTAGCCGCAGCGCCGCCGTAGCGTCGGCTGCTGCGCTGCCTGACCTCGACAAAAACCAGCAAATTCGAAGCCGGCTCGGCCAGGATCAAATCGATTTCGCCGCCTTTGCAATGGAAATTCCTTGCGATCAGCTTCAGTCCGCGTTGCTGCAAATAAGCCAGCGCGCGGTCTTCCGCCATTTGGCCGCTGGCCTGGCGCGGTGATTGCACTTTCAGGAATTTCGACACGGCGCCAGGCAGAGTCAGGGAGCGCCGAGCGGCATCACGATGCCATTTTGGTAGGACGCGGCCGGCTCCATGCGTTCAAAGCTCGGCTTGCCTACGCCAAAACGGATATTCAGCTGCCCGGTCACGCCGTCGATCTGGAATACGGTGTTGCGCGCGGCGATTTCGCGAGCGATGCGGAAAGCATCGATGCCCAGCGCATACAGGCGCTCCAGATCGGCGTTGGGGCGCTGGTCGGCGGCCACCGGCTGGTGCGGATACGCCATGACGGCCGGGTGGTCGGGTTCTACCTGCCAGGGAATATCCAGCAGCCGCACGCCGTTCAGTTCAGGGATTTGATGTTCCGGATTATTGTCGTTCGAGATCAACGGATTCAGTTGGGAAATGCCGAAGATCGGCGTTTCCTCGCCAATTGCGCTGCGGACCTGCTTGGTCTGGTCGGCATTCAGCGCGGCAAACAGCAAACGCGGCTTTTCACTTTGTATGCGTTGCTGCAATTGTGTCAGTGCGCCGGCGTTGAAGGCGCCGTCTTCCAGGTTTAACGTCATCAGACTGGTGTGCAGTCCGCTGCCTTGCACTTGCTGTATGAAGGCGTTGGCGACGCGCTTTTGCCAGGCGGCATTGGTGCTCAGTACGAATACCGTGCCGGGTGCGTAGTCGGCGCTGACCCAGCTGCCGACTTGCCGCGCTTCGGCCTCAATCGACAAGCCGATGGGCAGCAGTTGCGCCGGCAGAGCCATTTCCTTGCTGGCGGCAAAATCCGGCTGGGTCAGGGCAATCGTCGGTTTGTCCACTTTGCCGTTCTGGATGATGGCGGTAAGACCAGTGCGCGACAGCGGGCCGACCAGGATATCGTACTTCTTGCTGGCAGCGAGATAGGCGGCCAGCATATCGTCAGGCGTATCGGCGGCTTCGATCACGGTGACGGCCAGGCCGTTCTTGTCGCGTTCGTAAGCGTTTAAAAAGCCGCCGCGCACAGCGTCGGCGGCTGCGCCCAACGGACCGGAGCGCAACGGCAGCAACAGGGCGATGCTGGCCAGCGGGATCGTATCGGCGCCGCCATCCAGGCTGGCCGATCCGGCTGTGGTTGTGTTTGCCAGCGCAGGCGGGCACAATCCGTTCAACAGGATACTCGCCAGCAGCGCCAGCTTGGCCCGTCTGGCCCATTTATATAACATTCATAACTCCCCCATGACTCATCAATCTGCCAGCACCCTCATCAACCCAGCGATTCTGGATGAGGTGGCGCAGCAAGCGTATCCCGCGTCCACATTATATGTGCTGGCCACACCGATCGGAAATGTCTGCGATATCAGCCTGCGGGCCCTGCATGTATTGTCCATGGTCGACGCCGTGGCATGCGAAGACACCCGGAATACCGCCCATTTGCTGCATCGCTATGGTTTATCCAAGCCCCTGCTGGCGGCGCACGAGCATAACGAACGGGAAGCGGCGGACAAGATCGTCGCTCGCTTGCAGGCTGGCGAGCGCATCGCGCTGGTGTCCGATGCTGGCACGCCGGCAGTGTCGGACCCCGGGGCGCGGATTGTCGACGCCGTGCTGCGCGCCGGTTTGCGAGCGTTGCCGTTGCCCGGGCCGTCGGCGGCGATTACCGCGTTGTCGGTCAGCGGCCTGGTGAGCGATCAGTTTCAGTTCGTCGGATTCTTGCCGAGCAAGGCAAGGCAACGCGAGATCGTGCTGGCCGGCCTGGCGGGCGCTACTGCGACTTTGGTATTGTATGAGGCGCCGCATCGGATCGTAGAAACCGTTGATGCCTTGTTGCAGGCCTTCGGCGCCAGCCGTCAAATCGTGCTGGCGCGCGAGTTGACCAAATTGTTCGAGAGCGTTCACCGTTGCCCCTTGGGCGAGGCGCCGGCCTGGCTGGCGGCCGACGGCAATCGGCAGAAGGGTGAGTTCGTGCTGCTGATTGAAGCCGCGCCGGTGGCGCTCGACGACAGCGCCGAAGGAGAGCGGGTGTTGCAGATACTGTTGGCAGAATTGTCGATCAAGCAAGCTTCAGCCCTGGCGGCGCAAATTACCGGGCAAAAGAAAAACGCCCTGTATGAACGGGCGTTGGCACTAAGAGGCACTGCGGGCACTGAATAAGATAGCTGCGATAATCTTTCGTCATCAATAAACGCTGCCCTGATTGCATGAATAGGCACAAAATGCGGCGTACAGCGATGTATTTTAGCAACGGCAGTAATATGCCAAATTGGTTCCGGGCCGAGGTTCAATAGTAAAATCCGCCTCCTTGCGCAACGCGGCAAACGATTCAGGCAGTTATCAAATTGAAGTAAGTGGGCCATGCATGCCAGACTTGCCCTTACCAATAAGAGAGAGAACATGAGTAATACGCAAACCAGCAACAGCCCCGGATTCAGGTCATCCCGTCTACACATCATTACGCTGGCTGCATTGGGCATCGTGTTCGGCGATATCGGCACCAGCCCGCTGTATGCGCTGAAAGAGTGCTTTAGCGCGGAACACGGCGTTCCGTTTACGCCGACAGCGGTGCTGGGAATTATCTCGATGCTGTTCTGGGCGATCACGATCGTGGTCTCGCTGAAGTACGTATTGTTTGTGATGCGGGCCGATAATAACGGCGAAGGCGGGGTACTGGCCTTGATGGCTTTGTCGCTGCGCACCGCAAAAACCGGTTCGGGCCGCGCCAAGCTATTGATGATGCTGGGCGTATTCGGGGCTTGCATGTTTTATGGCGACGTCGTGATTACCCCGGCAATTTCGGTGTTGTCGGCGGTTGAGGGACTGGAAATCGCCACGCCGGGACTGTCGCGATATGTGTTGCCGTTGTCGCTGGTGATCCTGATTGCCTTGTTCCTGATCCAGAAACACGGCACCACGGTAGTGGGGAAATTATTCGGCCCGGTGATGTTCGTCTGGTTCTTGTCGCTGGGCGTGCTAGGTGTTTACAACGTCATCAAAGCGCCGGAAATTCTGGTGGCGATTAATCCTTACTATGCTGTCGCTTTCATGCAGCAGCATGCTCTGCAGGCTTTCGTCGTGCTCGGATCGGTAGTGCTGGTGCTGACCGGCGCCGAGGCACTATATGCTGACATGGGACATTTTGGCATCCGCCCTATCCGCTTCGCCTGGTTGTTTACCGTCATGCCCTGCCTGATGTTGAATTATTTCGGCCAAGGCGCGAATTTGCTGGTCAATCCGAGTGCGATCCAGAATCCGTTTTACCTGATGGTGCCGGACGCCTTGCTGCTGCCGATGGTGTTCCTGGCGACCGCCGCCACGGTGATCGCATCGCAAGCGGTGATCTCGGGCGCGTTCTCATTGACCAGCCAGGCCATCTTGCTGGGCTTCGTACCGCGCATGCGGATTCTGCATACTTCCGAAGATGAACGGGGTCAGATCTACGTGCCTGTGATCAACTGGATGCTGCTGCTGCTGGTGGTGGCGGTGGTGCTGGCCTTCAAGAAATCCGACAATCTGGCCGCTGCCTACGGCGTTGCAGTCACCACTACCATGTTAATTACAACGGTGCTGGCAGGGGTTGTCATGCGCACTATCTGGAAGTGGAATCCTTTCCTGGTGGCGTTGGTCATCAGCGCCTTCTTCATTGTCGATTTCGCCTTCTTCGCCGCCAATCTGCTGAAGATCGTCGACGGCGGCTGGTTCCCGTTGCTGCTCGGCGGCTTTGCTTTCTTCCTGTTGATGACCTGGTACTCCGGCCGCATGCTGCTGCGTGAACGCAGCAAGGACGAAGGCATTCCGCTGGAACCTTTCGTCGAAGGCTTACTGGCCCATCCGCCGCACCGGGTGGATGGCACGGCGGTGTTCATGACTGGCAACAAGACGACAGTACCGGTAGCGTTGTTGCACAACTTGAAGCACAACCGCATTTTGCACAAGCGCGTGTTCTTCCTGAAGATCAGTATCTGGGACGTGCCCTTCGTCGCAGACAGCAAGCGTTTAACCTTGAAGGAGTTGGGTCATGACGTGTATGTCTTGCGGGCGGCTTTCGGTTTCAAGGAAGCCCCCGATGTGCAGGCCGTGATGGCATTGACGAACGCACAGTTCGGCCTTGAGTTTGACGTGATGGATACGTCGTTCTTCCTGGCGCGCGACACGGTGATACCGAGCAAGATTCCTGGGATGCAACTATGGCGCGAGAAACTCTTCGCCTGGATGTACCAGAATGCCGCCAAGCCCTCGGATTTTTTCCATATCCCGGTGAATCGGGTGGTTGAACTGGGCACCAAAGTCGAAATCTGAGTTGCCTGGCTTACCCCGCAAGCGGTTCCTGCCTGCGGGGTTCATGGAGCACCGAGGTGTACCTGGCAACGCCACAAATGATGGCCGGAGGCCAGGTACTTACTCTCAAACGGCGTGATTGGCAGCGTCGGCCGGTACGCTTCGCAGCCAAGCGCCTTGCCGCTGAGCTGGCTCAAGGCGCTGGCGCATTCCTCTACATAAATCTGCCAGTTGCTGCGGCATTCCAGAACTCCCCCGAGGGCGACGATATCCGGAAACACCGGATGGCCGTGCCAGCGGCGGCTCAGCTGGCCAATCTTCGGCCAGGGGTTCGGATACAGCAAATAGTGCCGTGCCGGGAAAATCCGGGCAGCCAGCAGCAGCCGCCAATAATCCACCAGATCGGCGCGAATCCTCAGGAAATTGTCCGGCAGCGGCGCCGCGCCCGGCCACAGGGTATTGCGGCCGACCCGGTCGGCAGACTGATCGACCCCGATCACGAAATGATCAGGATACTGCGCCGCCAGATGCATGGTCGACAAGCCGACGCCGCAACCTGCATCCAAAATCAAAGGCAGGCTGCCGGCGGCGCGCCAGGCGGCGATGCTGTCGTCAAAAGCGCGCTGGTTGTAAGCGCTGACCGGTTTTTGAAAAGTGTGCGCCGCGTGTTTGGCGACGGTCGCTGCAAGCTGGTCATGAACGCCGCTTTGGGCACTGTGGATAGGGCTGGAATTGGCGTACATGGGGGATGCGCCGCAAGCGAAGCTACGGCAACAATGCTTAAGCCGTCCCAGTCTTCCTGATGGCTGTCGACGGCGTCGGCAACAGCAGGTTGACTGAAACGAGGTGGATCGGAAAGGGGGTTACTGTAACGTTACCGGCTGACTCATCATCGAGTCATAATTGCCTAAAAAGGCATCGATATCTTCGATGCTCGGCTCGGTCGCAATCAAATCCTCGACCCCTTTACGGAAAAATTCAGCCAGAGCACCAGCAATGAAAATCTCACGCTTGAATGATTTATCGACGATTTCGTAGCCGCCGAAACGTAAAGCTTCGCGTTGTTCATCGGCACCAAATTCGACGACGCTGTATTGGTCACTGTTATAAATCAGGTTCATATGCGCTCCCGGTAATTAAGACAGAAGGTAATGATCGAGTAAGCAGTTTTCAAGCCAGCAAATGAAAATATTATTTTTCAACTCCTTTTCCGAGAGACATGTTTCAAATGAGACATATTTTTCTTGTGAAGAATTTAAATATTTCTTTCATTTATATACTACGCCAGCGTTGATATTTGTCACGAACTAAATGTCGATGAAGGCTATGCGTTTTTCCTGACCGCCATTCAGAGATTCGGAGCCGATCTATTCCATGGGCACGGCCTTCCCGGATCGTGGCTGCCAAATCTTGTTGATGCTGTTGCAGATCTGCTACTCGGACCATTCAAACATGATGCGTTGATGCGATCCCGGCTTGATGGTCACATCGCGAACCTTGGTTTGGCCGCTTTTGATTGCCTCAAGGTGGTAACGCCCGGCCGGTAGTTGCGCCAGAAAGAAAGGACCCTTAGAGACTGTATCCAAGACGGTATTGCGGCCGGCGTCGCTCACTTTCACTTGTATATCAGAAGTAAATTCGTCTTTGGGCGTGGCCTTGATGACAAATTCAAGCGTCAAGGAGTAGTTTTTTGCTGCTTGCTGTATGGCAGTTGATTCGTCTTCCCCGATGCCGCCGGACACATAGGTGGCGACGCCGCTGGTGCTTGGCTGCAGCCGGCTTTGCGTAGCATCGGCAGCAAATGCCAGGTTTGCCGCCATCAATACAGATAGGGTAAAAAGAGAGCGCTTGTTCATGGTGCTTCCTCCAAAAATGCTTCTCCGGTCATGGGAGATTGGCTGGATGGGGAAAATACGACATTGCACAATGCAAGTTGACGCGGCCATGGAGAAATTTGGGGCGCCGACGGAATACATCTTAGCGGCCGCAAATTAAAATAAGCTTAAATCGGGCTTGCTGGTCGGGGCCGTCAAGCCAATCAGCTGTAGTAGTAAGGTTTGGTCGGCACGCTATCCTCTCCGGCCTTTTTCAATTCGCCCAGGTCGACGTCACGATCCCAGAATATGTGCCAGCCGCGGCTTTGCTCGTCGACCACCTCCGGATGTTCTACGAGAAACTCGTCCAGGAACCGGGTGATTTCCGAGACGTAGCCATCGTGACCGACTCTGTAGTCTTTTCGTTTGGTAAACATATGGCCTCCAGACCGGATACTTTTTGGACTGCCGACGGCGCTGCGAGTTTCCTCTGAGTTTTTAATACTGCAAGATCACCGGTCTTGCAGTGCACGTCGATATTGAATCGACTAAGTCGCATGGGTCCGCAGACGATGTCCGCTCCAGTCAGGTCGACAAGTCGAAGCGGCCGTTAATTCAGGTGAGGCGTACGCGCTGCAGCATAGGCCCCCCGGCGCTCGCCACCTGTCAAAAATCTGTGTTAACAATTAACAACTAATGTTAACAAAAAGAATAAATTTTCTTGACGCAATATTTTTAAATGGGCAACATATTTCTTTGTGGGAATTTTTTAATGAATGCACCTATAAGGTGCTGAAAAAAGCGTGTGACCGATATGGGCCTGCGCTTATTGTTTTTATTGTAAAAATGGGGAGTAATACACAGATGTTTATGTTCAAAAACAAACAGCGCGGTCAAGGCATGACCGAGTACATCATCATCGTTGCGCTGATCGCTGTCGCCGCGATTGCTGTTTATCAATTCTTCGGTCAAACCATCCGTAACCAGACTGCAGGTATTGCCAACGAAGTTGCCGGTCAATCCGGCGGTGCGGCAATTACGGCGGCCCAAACCGCGGCTACCGCGGCTTCGGGCGAAGGCGTGAAAAAGGGCTTGAACAAATACACTAACGATAATTCTCGCTAAGACTTAGCCAGAACTCTATAGCGTACCAAGCACCATGCCACGCGCCAGCTTCCGCCGAAGCTGGCCAGCGTTCAAGGGGAGGCGATTTCAGCAGGGTCAAGCGCTCATCTACGGGATTTTTGTCCTGGTAGCTGGCTTGGCCGCGCTTTTCTTCCTTTTTAACACTGGTCAGCTTTCTCGCGAGAAAACCAAGCTCGTCAATACCTCCGACGCCGTTGCCTACAGCGCCGGGGTGATGCACGCACGCGCGCTGAACTACATCGCCTACACTAATCGGGCGATGGTGGCCAACGAGGTGACCATTGCACAAATGGTCAGCCTCTCCTCCTGGGCCCAGTACACCAAGACCCACGCTGAGAGCACAGCCCAGCTGGGATGCGAGACTTATTATTCAGAGCCGGTTGCCAAGGCCATGACCTTGTACATCCCGGTGTGCTATTTCCTGTTTTACGCCAACGAAATCGGCACCGTGGAAATCGTCAGCGAAGCGGTCCAGGCCGCCGCCGAAGCGATGGTGTTTGCGTCGGACGCCGCCAAAGCGGTATTGCAGGCGTCGCAGGTCACCATGCTGGCGACCTTGCCGGTAGCGCGGAAGGACGTGATGCAGCAGGTGGCGAACGCCAACTACCTGAATGACGGCGAAGTCCAGGTTGACACGGTACCCTTGCTCGATACCTTCTTCGCGTTTGACGGCTCGCCGATCATGCAGCGTTACAGCGGCGATCAGCGCGAGCGGTTTGCCCAGGTAACGAAAGCGTCAGCCAATCTGGACAGTTTTGTTCCATCCCGTCATTGGCGCAGCGATGCGCTGGTACCAACCTGCTTCGATCCATTCCCACACTTCGACTATGTCAATCGTGCAGGAGGCACGGAGCTCATCGGTTACGACGAATGGCGTGCGCTCGATACCGTATCTATCTATCGGAATAGTCCACATGGATGGAGACGGAAATGTCGGTCGAATGAGGATGCATTGGGATATGGCAAGCAAAGCGCAAACGACGGCAATTCCTCCGAGGGTGGCGGCACAGTCACCAGCGGCAGCGAAAATCCGCAAGCGGCTTCGCGGGCTTCCAGCAACGACTGGAACTATACCGGCCTGCCCAGCTTTTTCGAGCTGTCCGACAAGGCGCTTGCCTACACCCCGGACAACGCAGACAAGAGCAAGCAGGATCCCAAGGTGCGTTTCGCCATCCGGCTCCGGCGCCAGTCCGACCAGACCGCCACTTCCGATGCCCGTTCGGCGGTCAAGCCATCGGCACATCTGAACAATTACCAGGGCGCGCCCGCCGGGGGGTACTACGCCAGCGTCTCCGCGTCAGAGGTGTTCTTTTCGCGGCCGGTGCCTCGCGCCGACGGTAAAACCGAGCTGGCGAGTCTGTTTAACCCTTATTGGCAAGTGCATCTGATTGAAGTGCCGGATGACATCAAGGCGGTTGCCCAATCACTCCAAGGAACGGTTCTACCACCATGAAATCAGCTGCCGCACATCTCTCCCGCTTTCTTTGCGCCGTAACGGCATTTACGGCGGCATTGCTGTCTGTTCCTGTGTTTGCCGAGACCGGACTGGAACGCGAAATACTGAACGCGCCCATGCCGCACGAAAGCGGCAAGGGCGGCAAGGAAGTGCTGGTTCACTATGTACGCTTGCAGGGCACCCTGCAAGGCGATCCAGATAATGCAGTACGCCTGGAGCAGCTTAAGCGCGATGTCGCCAGCTGCGCCGCCACCAAGCGCGCAGCAAACCAGCCGGTCAACTTGCCGACCGAATGGCCGGACCAGGTGAACGGCTTCCGCGAAGATTTCTACGCCACCAGGAATTTTGCCATCACGTACAGCGCCGCCTGGACTTATATAATGAATCCGGAAGACTGCAGCGTAGTCGATGGCCCGACCCTGGCAGCCAAATCCCACTCAAGGTCGCGCGGCTTATGGACCACCGCTACCCTGAAGTCGTCTGCCGGCTTGTGCCAGATCGACCTGGTTGCCAAAACCGCACGCGGCCAATGTGCGATGGATGTGCACCGCAACGCCCGGCCCTCGCAGGGAAAAAATCCGGCCGATGTGATCGCGCAGCTCAAGCGCAATCCGGCCATTCCCGCCAGCGTCATCGCACAAATGCAGGCAGCCATGCCCGCTGCATCCGGGCCGTCGAAGAATATCCTGGGCATCTCATGCCACCCCGAAAGACTGCTCGGCGACACCATGTGCGTCGCCAGCGGCGGCAGCTTTACGCCAGCCGCCAAACTGGTGCTGGAGCGCAGCTCCGCCAAAGGCATCTCCATGACTGCCAAGCAGGCCGCGCAGGATGTGCGCGTCGGTGAGAACGTGTTCGCACCGCATTTGGCCGCGGGCTTCCAGGTCACGGAGCAGGGAGGCAAGCCGTGAAATTCGCGCCGCGCATAGCCAGACCAGCTCTGCGTGCGCCTGCCCTTTCGGGTTCGGAAGGCCAGGCCCTGACCGAATTCCTGGTGATCTCGGTGGCTCTGCTGCCGCTGTTCCTGTTGATGCCTATGATCGCCAAGTATCAGGACATTGCGCACAGCACGCAGATGGCCAGCCGTTACGTCGCCTTTGAAGCGATGACGCGCAACGACGCCGTCAGCAGCTGGAAGCCGCCCGAGCAACTGGCGGCCGAAGTAAGGCGCCGCTTCTTCAGCAACCCGGACGCCGCCATTAAGACCAATGACGTCGCCGGCGATTTCAAAGCCAATCAAAACCTGTTCTGGCGCGATCCGCAGGATGCGCCATTGATCAAGCATTTCGACAGCGACGTCAATGTCAGCTTCGGTCCTGACCACAATAGCGATCACAGCGGAGGATTTACTTCGGCCAGCGATGGCCAGCCATTTTTGCTGAAGGGGCCTCTCTCGCTTCAGAATCGTGGCATCTATAGCGCCAATGTCTCGGTGACACTGGTCAACTTGCCAGGCGACCTGAAATTCTACAAGCCGTTTGACACGATCAACCTGCGCATGAGCCGCAGCACCAGTCTCTTGATCGATGGCTGGTCAGGACGCGATCCGGGCAGCGTGCAAGACAAACTGAGCAATGTTGAAATTTTTCCGGGGAAGGCATTGGCGCCGTTGTCGGTCGTCGTCGACCCGGTCGTAATGGTGATCGAACTGCCTGGCGGCATTACCAAAGGCCCCAAACTGGGCAAGCTGGATTTTTGGCAAGACGTGGTGCCGCCGGATCGTCTGAGAGCATCCCAGTGATCCAGGCATTTTTTTACCGGCGGAGCCTGGCAGTCTCGGCTGTGTACCGCCGCGCATCCGCTTGTCTGGCGGCGATCGGGGTCGGCTGCACGTTTTTTTTGGGCTACGCATCGGCACAGAATACCTGGCCCAGCATCGCGCTGCCGAAATCGGCAGCGGCTTTCGGTATCGGCGAGCAGCTCACGGCCAACGGCCTGCCAATGCGGATACAGGGCTTCGTATCGCAGAAAAAGCCGGCTGAATTGCTCGATTGGTTTCGCCAGAGCCTGGGCAAGCCGCTGGTGGAAAATACACTCGGCAACAAGCAGATTCTGGGGCGGGCCGAAGGACGTTACTACCTGACGGTGCAAATTGAAGCGGCCGGGCAGGGCAGCAAAGGCCTGGCGGCGGTAACCGATGTGAAAGCCATGTTACAGAGCCGGGAAAAAACGCAGGACAGCAACGGGCGATGGCTTAATCGCTTGCCATCCGGGTCGAAAATCATCAGCCAGATATCGTCCCAGGACGGCGGCAAGCTGAATACGCAACTGGTGATCGTCAACGGTCACAGCGAAACATTGAACGCGAATGCGCTCAAAGACATCATGGAAAAAGACGGCCAGGCACTGGAGCGCGAGGTGACGCCCGATGACAGGACGCTGAACCACAATCGCGCCCGGCCGGCGCAAGGCAGGACCTTGCTGTTCAAGGGAAAGGGAAAGGAAGCTGTCGCCACGATTGCACGCGACGGCAACGGCAGCACATCGATCGTGCTCAGCATTGTTACGCAGATGGAGAACTATAAATGATCAACCCACAGATCTACCCCGGTAGCGCTCGCCTGAACCGGCAAGCGGGCCAGGCATCGCTTGAATATGCCATCGTCTGCGCCGCGCTTGCCTTCGCATTGGGAGTCGGCATGATCGATTCGAACAGCGTGCTTTGGCAGCTGATTGATGCCTTCAAAGTGGCCTATCACAAATACAGTTATTCCCTTTCACTTCCGATCTAATTTGACCTGACCCGACTTTATGAAGCTTTCCCTACCTAAAAAATTCAAACCTGGCAAAACCTGGATCATTCTCGGCGTGGCTCTCAGCATCGGTCTGTTGGCGGCCCTTGCCGCCCGCAGTTTCCTGTCTCACCAGATGGAGGCGATCGAAGCGCGCAGCAAAGGCGAGACCGTCGACGTCGTGGTGGCCAAACGTGAGTTGAAGAAGGGTGAAAGACTGTCTTCTGAAAATGTCGCGGTGCGCTCGGTGCCGCTGCAGTATTCGCACTCGCAAGCCATTTTACCGGATGCGTTTGATCGCGTCGAAGGCCAGGTTCTGGCTTATCCCGTCAATGCCGGCGAGATGATCATATGGGGTCTGATGGAGACCAAAAGAGTTCCTACTTTTTCGGCGCGGGTTGCGCCCGGCCACCGGGCATTGACAGTAGCGGTGGATGAAATCAATTCGATCTCGGGCATGCTTGAGCCAGGCGACATGGTGGACTTGATGGCGACGATCGACAAGAAGGGGAAGAAGATTACTTTCCCGCTGTTGCAAAGCATTCCGGTGATGGCTACCGGCCAACGCTCGGTCGACGATCCGAAGAGCGGCGAGCGGCGTGAATATTCAACCGTCACTCTCGAGACCTCGCCCGAGCAGGCGCAAAACATCATCGTCGCGCGTGAAGCGGGGAAACTCACCGCGCTGCTGCGCAATCCGCAAGACAAGCAGCCGATCGGCAACAGCAATGCCGATGTCGCTTCGCTGCTCGGACTCACTGGCGGCAACACGCGCGAACCGTCGGACAATCAGGTGCCGGTAATTTACGGTGGCGGCAACAGCAAAATCCCGGAAGAAGCCCTGTTGCTCAGCAAATATCAGACTCCGGCGGCTAATCCTGCCGGGCAGCCAGACGGCATGTCACGTCCCGCCGCTGCAGCCGCAACCCGGCCTGGCCAGCAGGCCATGGCAGGTCAAGCAGCTATTCCAAATCCCGCGCAATCTCCGGTGGCGGCGATCAACAACGCCGGCAATGGCCAGCGTTAAGCCAAGCACGCAGCATAACAGCCGATTGAATGCAATTTGAACTGAGTAACGAGTTAATCTCCAATGATAAATAACAACAGCCAATTCCGCTTTTTCCCCGTCAAGCCGCTGATGCTTTTTCTAGCGTTTGCTTTTGCCGGGGGCGATATGACAGCCAACGCGCAGAGCGCCCCGTCAAACATTGCCAACGCTGAAAGCGGCGGCGATAAAGGCGTGAACCTGCCGGCCAAAAACGGCTACGCAGATACCTATCGCTCCAATCTCAAACGCTCAGCCGTCGCTCTGAACCAACCCTATAATCCGATCAAGAAGCAGGACGACCAGGCGCAGATCCCTGAGATCGAAATGTTTGTCGGCGAGTCGCGCGTATTTCCGGCGCCGGGCGTCGCCCGCATCGCCGTCGGCAACGGCCAGATCATGAGCGCGGCAGCGCTCGACAACCGGGAGGTGATCCTGTTTGCCAATGCGGCCGGCACCTCGTCGCTGTTCATCTGGAATGAAGATGGCCGCTACCAGCGTGTCAAGATCAATATCGTGCCGGGCGACACCAGCCGCTTTGCGCGCGAGATCGCGGCCTTCTTGACAACCATCCCCAACACCAAGGCTTCGATTATCGGTGACAAGGTGATTGTCGAAGGCGACGACCTGACCGATGTCGACATCAAGAAAATCGACGACCTGGCCAAGCGCTATCCGCAGATCGTCAACTTCACCAACCAATTGGGTTGGGAGCAAATGGTACTGATGGATGTGAAAGTAGTCGAGTTTCCGAAAAGCGAGCTGCGTGAGCTCGGCTTGAAATGGACCTCCACCGGCGGCGCGATCATCGGCGGAATCTGGAGCCCGGCGCGGCGCGGGAAGGACGGCCCCTATCAGATCAACGTACAAACAGGCCAGGATAACCCGGTGCCGATTACGGCTCCAGGCGGCAATTCCGGTACCGGCGTGGTGTTGCCGTCTGCGCTTAATGTGCTGAGTGCGGTCAATCTGGGTCTCAATGCCCAATTGAATCTGTTGGCGCAAAACGGCAAGGCCACGGTTCTGTCGGAGCCGCAATTGTCGGCGCGTAACGGCTCCAAAGCCAGCTTCCTGGTCGGCGGCGAGTATCCGTATTCGGTCTCCTCCATCAACGGCCTGACCGTCATGTTCAAGCCGTACGGCATCAAGCTCGACATCGAGCCGCGCGTGGACCGTAACGGCGTGATTCGCGCCAAGATTGAAAGCGAAGTCAGCGCCATCGACGGTTCCGTCGTGACGACTGCCGGCCCTGCCATCAGCACACGTAAAACCAATACCGAATTCAATGTCAGAAACGGCGAGACGCTGGTGCTGTCGGGTCTGCTTTCACGCAAGACCAGCGACAATATCGACAAGGTTCCTTTCCTCGGCGATATCCCTATTCTTGGAGCCCTGTTCCGTTCCAAGCGTTTCCAGAACGATGAGACCGAACTGGTGGTCTTCGTTACCCCTACCGTGCTCGACAGCCGCTCGGCCGGACTGGTCGACCGGGTCCAGCGTGCGAGCCAGCGCCTGGAAGACAATTTCGGCAAGAAACCGTATCTGACGGATCCGCTGCAGCCGGGAGTCGACCCGGCGCGCACCAACCAATCTTCGTCCGCCCCGGTGCATCGTCCGGCCGCAGAAGCCGGCAGCGATGAATCCGGCGCGCCGGCGATGACGCCGGCAGAACCGGCGCCCATCGTCCCGGTTCAAGCAGCCAGCATCAGAGCTGCTGCCAGCGCGGCATTGGTGCCAGCGGGGCAAAACCCGTTGCAAGCCGGCGGCAGCTCGCTCCAAGTCAAGACAGACGGCCTGATCGTGCATGCCGAGCCGAACCAGCAAAGCAAGGCATTGCTGCAGCTGGGGCGCGGCTCCATCGTGCAGATGGGCAGCCTCGATCCGCAACCGGCCGATTTCCCTCAGTGGCGCAATGTCGTCATCGGCGCCGTTAGCGGCTGGGTCGCCAGTGCATCGGTGGAACCGTCGAAGCTGCAGCCGACCATTCACCCTTATTCCGCCAGCACGATTGCCCGGCCTGACCAGCAAGGCAGCATCATCGGTTCCGGCAATCCCAATCTGAAACCAGCCAACGCCACCACGCTCACGGCCAACGCCAGGAACAATGATGCGACTGAAGCCAGGCGTTACCGCGTCACCTTGAACCAGCTGGCGCTGAGGGCCAGCGCCGATGTCAATGCGCCGGTGATTCAACAATTGGCAAGCGGCAGTATCGTCGAAGGATTGCCGCAGGCTCCCAATGGCTACTGGTCGCCGGTGCAGATCGACGGCAAGCGCGGCTGGGTCGCCACGCAATGGCTGTTGCCGATCGCGGCGCAGTAGAGATAACAGTAAGGTGAAACCATGCTCCAGATAGAAATACTCGACTCCGACGGCAATAAGAAATTGGTGCAGGCGCCTGATGAATGCGTGATCGGCAAAGGCTCGCAGAATGAGGTTCGCCTGGATAGCTGGCGTGTCTCAAAAGAACACGCACGACTGTTCAAGACCCCTTCGGGTGTCCTGCTGGAAGACATGGGATCGTTCGGCGGCGTCAGCGTCAACGGTGCGCGTATCGACGGCCAGTACGGGCCATTGAAGGAGAGTGAAGTCATAGCCATCGGTCCTTTCAAGCTGCGCGTAACGGAGCTTGGGGTAAATTCCGGCATGGTGCAGGCGGCCCACCCGAAATCGCGTTCCGACACGGCGGCTATCCGTAACCAGATGGCGACCGATGAATTGAAGGCGTCGCGGCTGACTGCCGAGCGCGTCCAGCGTCAGATCCTGCAAGAACAAGCCGAGGCGGAAGTCTTTGGCGGCACCGACCAAAATCCGCCGCAAGCATCGGCGAGCGCCGGTTTCGCGTTGGTGATTGCGCCGGATCCGAAACGCAAGGAACTTGAATTCGAATGGCGCAAGCGCATCCATACCAAGTTGCTGGAAACGATGGATTTGCGGCGCCACGACGTGCACAGCATGACGGATGAGCATCTGCGCAAAGAAACCAGTGCGCTGATACGCCAGATCCTGCGCGAAGTGGATTCGGACATTCCTGCCGAGCTGGATCGCGAGCTGTTGTGCAAGCAAGTGCTCGATGAAGCAATCGGCCTGGGGCCGCTGGAAGAATTGCTGGCCGACGATAGCGTCACCGAAATTATGGTCAACCGATTCGATGAAATCTATGTCGAACGCGCGGGCCGCCTGCAAAAGCATCCGCTTACCTTCACCGGAGACCGTGCAGTGATGGGGGTGATTGAACGTATCGTCGCACCCTTGGGACGGCGCATCGATGAATCGTCGCCGATGGTCGATGCACGCTTGAAAGACGGCTCGCGGGTCAATGCGATTATTCCTCCGCTGGCGCTCAAAGGCGCCTGCCTGACGATTCGTAAATTCTCCAAACGCAAACTGGGCGCACAAGACCTGGTGCAATTTGGCGCTCTTAGTCCGGCGATGGCCAGCTTTCTGGAAATCTGCGTTCTGTCGCGCAAGAATATCATCGTCTCCGGCGGCACCGGTTCCGGGAAAACCACGCTGCTCAATATCCTGTCCAACTTTATTCCCGCCGGCGAACGCGTCATCACGGTGGAGGACGCGGCCGAGCTCAAATTGCACCATGAACACTTGATCAGCCTCGAATCGCGTCCTGCCAACGTCGAAGGCAAGGGCGCAGTGCTGATCCGCGAACTGGTCAAGAACACCTTGCGGATGCGTCCGGACCGGATCGTGGTCGGCGAGTGCCGCGGCGCGGAAGCGATGGATATGTTGCAGGCGATGAACACCGGCCATGAAGGATCGTTGACGACGCTTCATGCCAACACGCCGCGCGACGGCCTGGCGCGCCTGGAAACCATGGTCCTGATGGCCGGCATGGATTTGCCGCTGGTGGCGATTCGCGAACAGATTTCATCGGCGGTCGACATCGTCGTGCAGCAGACCCGTTTTGGCTGCGGCACGCGGATGGTCACCAGCATTACCGAACTGACTGGCATGGAAAGCGGAAAAATCCAGATTCAGGAGCTGTTCAAATTCGTCAATAAAGGTTATAGCGGGCCACACAACAAGGTAACCGGCTACTTCAGCGGCTGCGACATGGTGCCGACCTTCTATGAGGAATTGCGTGCTACCGGCAGCGATCTTGACATGGCCATCTTCAAACCGTTCGATGAAATGCAGGGTGCTCATGTCGAGCACAATTCCATGCATACAGCCAATTGACGGGGCGTAGCCATGAATAACAGCAACATGCTCACCATCATTACCGTCGTAGTGGCCCTGTCGGCGGGACTGCTGGGCTGGTTCATCATCGACATGGGAACGGTGACGATGAATCGCTACCGCGCCAATTTCACCGAACGCACCAAGTTCCAGGCGCAGGAATTTTTCCTGTTCATCGATCCGACCAAACTGTTCGTGGCCAATCTCGCCGTCATGGCGCTTGGCGGCTTGCTGGTATGGATCATCACAGGCACCGCCGTCATCGCGCTCCCCGTGTTCTTCGCACTGGCATTGTTGCCGCGCACCTTGTATGCATGGATGCGCAAGCGTCGCCTGCGCAAATTCGAAGAACAACTGCCTGACGCCTTGATGATGCTGTCCGGCGGCATGCGTGCCGGTGTCGGCCTGACTTCTGCGATCCAACAGCTGGTCACCGAAGCCCAAGCGCCGCTGGGGCAAGAGTTTTCACTCATGATTCGCGAGCAGCGGCTGGGCGTCACTTTGGAACAGAGCCTGAGCAACCTGGCGCGCCGCATGCCAACCCAAACCACGACGCTGGTCGTGTCGGCAATGCGTATCGCCAATGAAACCGGCGGCGGCCTGGCCGAGACCTTGGAACGTACGGCAAACACCATTCGCAGCCGTTTGCAAATGGAAGGCAAGATCGGCGCCCTTACCGCACAGGGAAAACTGCAAGCCTGGGTGGTCGGATTGTTGCCGATGGTGCTGATGGCGATTCTTAACAAGATGGAACCGGAAGCCATGAGCCTGCTGTGGCACAGTCGCACCGGATGGGCCACGCTGGGCGTGATTGCCTTTTTTGAGTTCATGGGCGTGTTTGTGATTCGCAAGATTATTGCGATCGACGTCTGATCGGCAAGAGGGTATCGACATGAATGAAGCAGTGAGTAAGAATTTTGGCTTGATCAGCATGCTGTTTGCATTGGCGATCGGCCTCTCGGTAGCGCTGGTGGCGTGGCTGATCAGTCGCGCGCTAGCTGCAGTCCCGGAAGAGGATCGTGAATACAAGGATCCGCCGCCGCTGGG
Organism: Collimonas sp. OK242; assembly: GCF_900107095.1. GTDB lineage: Bacteria > Pseudomonadota > Gammaproteobacteria > Burkholderiales > Burkholderiaceae_D > Collimonas. The sequence goes on along the minus strand of NZ_FNOR01000007.1, from coordinate 2,584 downwards.
CTTTCGTCTGGTCTGGTGGCCGATTCAGGCAATCAGTTATTACATCAACCCGCTTATCTCCGGCAAGACGCATGCGGCATTGCTGACGCGTCTGCGCAAGGCCGGGCTGGATTTCACTATCAGCCCGACGCAATTCATGGCGAGCCGCATATTTGCAGCGGCGCTGACGGCGATCGCATTTTGGTGGGGGCTAGGCTCTTTCGATCATGTGTCGGCGGATGGCACAGGCTTTCGCAGCAGCCTCTATTTGCAGGTAGCTGCCTGCGGCGCTTTATGCGGCTGGGCTTACCCGGCGATCTGGCTGAGCGACCTGCTGGGCGCCAGGCGTCGCGAGCTGCTCAAGACGCTGCCGTTTTATCTGGACATCATTACGCTGTGCGTCGAGGCCGGCCTGAACATGCAAGGTGCGATGAACCAGGCAGTGGCAAAGGGGCCGAAAGGCGTCTTGCGAGAAGAGTTCCAGCGCGTCCTGCGCGATATCCGCGCAGGTAAAGGCCGCGCCATGTCGTTACGCGACATGGCCGATCGCCTGAACGAAACCAGCGTCACCAATTTTACGACTGCCGTGATTCAAGCGGAGAGCATGGGCATGAACCTGGGGCCGGTACTGCGTGCGCAGGCGGATCAGCGGCGCACCGAACGTTTTTTGCGGGCGGAAAAATTGGCCATGGAAGCGCCGGTAAAGATGTTGTTTCCGCTCATCGTATTTATTTTTCCATGCACTTTCATTGTGCTGTTCTTTCCGATCGTGATGAAGTTCATACATTCAGGTCTATGAAAAACTTCCAAACCGCAACCATACAAACCAGCAGCGGCCAGCATGAACTCGAGCTCATGCTGGCCGATAATTTCCTGCAGCGTTTCGTCGGCTTGATGATGAGCCGTCCGCTGCAGGGGGGCATGGAAAAAATGCCTGGCATGCTGATCACGCGCTGTCCAAGCGTTCATACCGCGTTCATGCGCTACGCAATTGATGTGGTTTACCTCGATGCAAACGGCATAGTCACCAAATGTGTGCCCAATCTCAAGCCATGGCGCGCTAGCCGCAGTACGGGGACAGATGCGCAAGGGCGACGTCTGGCACGCGCGGTCCATACCTTGGAACTGCCCGCCGGGGCGGCCGGCAAGCTTGCCATCGGCCAGGGCGACCGCTTGCGCCATCCGTATTTCGAGGTCCGGAAACTGAGCAAGACAGCCGACCTGCAAGCGTCGGTTGCACCGTATCGGAAGGCAGCTGAAAAACCATCCATGCGCTTGCAGCGCGGAGCGTCGATGATCGAGTTTGCCGTGGTGGGGCCGATCATCAGCTTGTTAGGATTGGCCGTGCTGCAATACGGCATGCTGTTTTTTGCCAAGAACCAAATGAATCAGGCCAGCTTCATGGCAGCCCGTGCGGGCAGCATGGCCAACGCCAGTCTGAATTCTGTGGGAAAAGCCTATGCGAATGCCTTGATCCCGCTCTATGGCGGCGGATTGACCACGCAGGAACTGGCCAGGTCCAAGGCGCTGGCCATCTGCGAGTCCACCAAAAATCCGGCCGACCTGGCTGCCGCGGAAGCCTTGGCCGGAGCGACGTTTACCGCTGATGACCAGGCTAGCTGCAACAAATCCCTGACCCAAGGCGGCGCATGGATCGAGCTTCTCAATCCTACCAAGGAAAGCTTCGACGACTGGAAGGACGACACCCTCACTCAAACGGTAGGCAACGGCAAGCGCGTGATTCCCAACCGCAATCTGGCGTTTAAGGATTCCAGCAAGATAGGAAGCAGCTCCGGGCAAAGCCTGCAGGACGCCAACGTGATCAAGGTGCGCATCACGCAAGGCTATATACCCAAGGTGCCGTTGATGGGCTTGATTTACACCAAATACCTGAAATGGCTAGATACCAAAACGGATCCGGTTTACACACAGCTGGTCAACAACGGCCGCATACCAGTGGTGACCGATGTCACCATGCAGATGCAATCCGACGCCATCGAGCCTGATAACCCTGTATCGGCGCCAGGCATGGGCAACGGCGGCACTCCGACCAATCCGGGAGACCCGCCTGTCGTCACCACCGACCCTCCTGCCTGCGGGAGCGTCGGCTGCACGGTACCGCCTAAACCGGTTGATCCGGGCGGAACCTGTACGGGTCCTAACTGCCCAGTCTGTAACGGAGCGTAATCATGCGTCTACTGCCTAAACTATTTGCTATCCCGGCCTTGCTGGCCGCGCTGTTTTCCGGCACGGCTCCGGTGCAAGCCTGCGGTCCGAGTCCGGGCGGGCAGACCTGCAACAGCGGCACGCAGGCCGCCAGCCTGGGTAACGACAGCAGCACCAACCAGGGCGCCGGCAACCCGATCAACATCATCAACGGCAACAAGTACCAGCAAGAAGTTGATTTGCCGGCCTTGCCCGGTGTGCTGGGGCTGGAGATCATCCGTCACTACAACAGCCAGTACAGCATGCCCAATGTGCCCAACGGCGCGTTGGGCCGGGGCTGGAAGCTCAGCTATGAAACCGACCTGTATGCCACCGGCAGCAACATCCAGATCGTGCAGGCCGACGGCACCCGTATCATCTTCGATCGCGATCCGAGCCA
>NZ_FNOR01000017.1 GCF_900107095.1 Collimonas sp. OK242 | reverse complement strand
CATCAGTTCCACATTGCGCTGCACTTCCCGTTCAAGACGCCGGCTCGATTGAATGCGATTGAGGTAACCGTAAATGTAGATTTTAAGGAGTACAGAGGGGTGATACGCAGGCCGTCCGGTTTCTGCGGGATTGACACCATCAAATCCCATTTTATCCAGATCCAGTTCGTCAACGAAGACGTCGACCACCCGTACCGGGTTGCTCTCTGTAACGTAGTCGTCCAGCTGCTCTGGAAGCAATATGCCTTGTGCCCGGCCCCTGCCTTCGATGAAGCGCCCCATATCGATCACCCGAAATATGACGAGATATCGCTAGGACACGGCAAGGCTTATTTCGTTTACTCGAAAAACAAGAAAGTTACGTTATATTTGAAGCCGGATCCCGATTGGATCCGTTTTTACACAGTCTGGGCCAAAAGGAGACCTTCGAGCCGAGAGTGTTTTTCGCTATATTATCGCCGTGAAGTCGCCATTTTCAAGGAAAACAAAATGATTACGCCGGAGCATTCCAAAGCAATTGCCAATGCTTTGGCAACCAAAATTGTGACCAATTTTATTTGAGGCCAGAGCAATGTTATTTAGAAAATATGATCGCAACAGCATTGAATGGAAGCAATTTATCGCGTGGGCAATCGGAACCATCGTTATGCCATTTGTTGCCTTTCCTTTTATAAAAGAAGCATCTCCAGATCTTCAATTCGATATTGCGGTGATTCTCATTTTGGCTTTCTTTTGGGGAATTTGTAGCGTGATTCTTCGTGTCTTCATAAAAAAAAATATCCACTAATAGAGTTCCGCAGACGCGACGCGCGACTTACCGCAACGGGTAGCGAGGCGACAGCCGGCTTTCGGCCAGTAGCGGTCCTTCATATATCCCACCAATTCGATGCCGTTTTACCAGTTATTTTGTGGCAACATTCGTCAATTGCCTTCCACTACGGTTAAGGAACTACGATGAGCATGATTAGTGCAACAGCAGCGGTAGTTGCGATTTGCCTGTCGTTAGTTTCACTATTGGCGAATCGAGAGCGAGCGAAGCATCGGGACGGTGGCCTCAAATTTAGGATGGAAAAGACTCTTACTTACACCTTGATTGCGGTAACGTTAATTTCAAGTTGCATGGCATTGTTTTGGCTCCTAAAGGAGCCACATTACCAAGGTCAAGGGGACGATGCAGTTGTTCCAGCTTTCATCGGATTCTGCGCGATATTGTGCGGCCTTGTCTTTTCGTCGTACGAGGTACGACTTGGCGAAACGAATTTGTACTTTGGAATAAAAGGCCGAAGAGAGATTAGCTATTCTTCCATCGCAGAAATCCATGACATAAGAAACGAAGGAAGCCCAAGAATGATTTTGGTGACAAACTTGGGGACGCGAATTGGCATATGGAGTAACTTACTTGGCTATGACGACCTGGTAGCAGAGCTAAAATCTCGATGTAATTGCACGTATACCGTTATCAAGAACCATGAAAAATAAGAAGATAAAAATGGGAAAGTGAATGCGATTTAACTCGACATTCAACACTGGCACCTAATGACGCTGGTTAGTTCAGCATTGAGCGTCCGGTATCGGGAAACCTGAATGACAGCAACGGGTCGGGTGCGGCCCGTCGCAGTGCAGCGAATGTCGGGTCGAATCTGAATGAAATGAACGCCTTCCTCCTGATGCAAGCGAGCTAGTACAAATAAGCATCCGTAAAGCTGTTGCGGATGCGGCCCCATCCGTTAGTTCAAGGGGACATTTCTCCCGTCAATACTAGCTCTGAAGCTAGCTCGTATCAATTCAGTATCACTCGCTACCCGAAGTTAGATGAGGGGGCATCGGAGACCCGCACACGCTGTGCGTCGTAATCGATATCGACCACAGAGCCGACCCGAATCATGTTCAGGATTAAGCGCAGCAATTCGGAAAGATCGGTGGAGAGGTCGGCGGTCATGCATGGCATGTTGCCGCGTTGCCGCCGCTAATGCATCAAGCAGAGGGTTGATAAGCTGCTTATCAATTCTGTCGATATTTCACTGTACGTGCGCGCGTGAGAAAGTGCAGACTTAGACGCGGCGACGCGGTCGGTGCGCTAACACCGACCACGCCACCGTGCCGGCAGAAGGGATCTGCAACCTTGGTTGCCTCGGCTGCGAGTTGTCACAGCATTATTGGGATGTTGCCAGCGCTGGGTTAAAAGCGATGAAGGATTAAGCGTGTGCAGCATGCTCCAATGCTTCACTGGCCCACTGGTTCAAACTCTTGCCTGATGCCTGGGCCGCGATGGCGGCGGCGGCATGCACTTCTGGCGGTATGCGCAGCATGAGCTTGCCGGACGCCGGTTTTCCCGGCTGGCGTCCGGTAGCTTTGCAATCGGCAAGATAATGATCGACTGCTTGATGAAAATCAGCCGTCAATTCTGCAACCGTTTCACCGTGGAAACTGATGCTGTCGATGATGCCGAGAACGCGCCCAACAAAAATGCTGTCGCGTGGATCGTATTCAATACGGGCGGTATAGCCGCTGTAGGTCATAGTGTTGTTCATGGTGTGATTCCTTGTGACGTCAACAACTCTCGGAGTTCCTCAACTTGATAACGTTTTGCTTCTTTGCCAGGGTGCGGACGGTGTGGATAAAGGCGCTTCCCGTTCAACTCAAACACCACGCGCGAGCCTTCGCCCTCGCGCACTTCGCCGCCAACTGATATAAGCAACGCTTCGAGGTCGGCAAAGACGATTCCCGGTAAAGTTGGCTTGGTAAATACCGCTAGCAGTGTTTTTCTGTGCTTGGATTTCATGCGTTGATGATAGCGTATTTTGATATCATGTCAAATGGTTTGATATCATATTTTGATTGCACATTCAGGCGGCATTAAAACATGTTCAAATGGCGCAACAGTGAGTCCCGGATCAATGCCTGATCCGTGGCACTGAAACCAAGCAATGGCTGGGCCGGATACTGATGTTCCGGCCCTTTTTTCGACACCTTATCTTTCAATCCCTCCTGGTGCACTCGCGCGATGCGGGCGACCCTGCCAAAGAAACCGACCGTTATCCGTTTTTCGTCCTGTTGAGTTTTGAGATTCTTCGTCATGCGCAGCTTCTCAAACATGGCGGCATTTTGGCGCTTTATTCTGTCCTTCTTCCCGTGCAGATCCTTGCGCTTCTTGCGCGCCGTGTACGTCGCTCCATCCGGCGTGTGCTGACGGCGATGCGTTGCGCCTGGCTGCGCCGGAGATCCTGGGCGACCTTGCGATTTAACGCGCGGCGTTGCGCCGGCTGCAGCCTGGCCAGCAGCCCGCCAACCCACGCCTCAACGGCGCGCAGATTTTCCGTCATTGCGGATCCTTCGGCGTAAACCATTCAGCGATCAATGAATCCCCTGCATACAGCATCCAGAAATCGTCGGTGTATTCCGGCGTCGGCAACGGTTCGGCCAGGTGCCGCACCATACAGAATACGGTGAAGGAGAGCGGTTGTTCCAGGCCGCTTATGAGGCTTTTAGAGATGGCGTAAAGATCGCGAAATTGATATTGCCCAAAGGGCAGTTGACTCATGTGCTTCGGCATACATTTGCCAGCTACTTCATTATGAACGGTGGCAATATTCTCGCTTTGCAGAAAATCTTGGGGCGTCATAGTTTGACGATGACGTTACGTTACGCTCATCTTTCGCCGGACCATTTGCAAGAGACAAAACGCCTGAATCCGTTGGCGCAACTAAATCTCTGTTGACCCTTCGTTGAGCCTTTAGAAATGACAAAGGGTTACGTGTGAACGTAACCCTTTGTTTTATATGGTGGGCCCCCCCAGAGTCGAACTGGGCACCAACGGATTATGAGTCCGCTGCTCTAACCAAGCATGAGCTAGGGGCCCAATTCCTCAGGGCGCTGTAGTTGTCGTGCTCACGGTGTCTGCGGAAGGCATATCCGCTTAACCGCGCTACAGCATCTTAAAATCAATCCCGTATTATAGAAAAATACCTGAGTGAAAGGTAGTCGAATTATCGTGAATCATTCAAAAACACTGAATGATTCACCGATAATCTTAATTACCTTCGAGGAAGCTCTTCAGTTTGTCGGAACGCGATGGATGGCGCAGCTTGCGCAGCGCTTTAGCTTCTATTTGCCGAATCCGCTCGCGTGTCACGTCGAATTGCTTGCCGACTTCCTCCAATGTATGGTCGGTCGACATTTCAATTCCGAAACGCATCCGCAATACCTTCGCTTCACGTGGGGTCAGCGAATCCAGGATATCTTTCACCACACCGCGCATCGATGCGTGCAAAGCCGCATCCGCTGGCGCCAGCGTGTTGTTATCCTCGATGAAGTCGCCCAAGTGGGAATCGTCGTCGTCGCCAATCGGTGTTTCCATCGAAATCGGCTCTTTGGCGATCTTCATGATCTTGCGGATTTTATCTTCCGGCATTTCCATCTTGATCGCGAGAGTCGCCGGATCCGGCTCGGCGCCGGTTTCCTGCAGGATCTGGCGGGAGATGCGGTTCATCTTGTTGATCGTTTCGATCATGTGCACCGGAATACGGATGGTGCGGGCCTGATCGGCGATCGAACGCGTGATGGCCTGACGGATCCACCAGGTCGCATAGGTCGAGAATTTATAGCCGCGACGATATTCGAACTTGTCGACCGCTTTCATCAAGCCGATATTGCCTTCCTGGATCAGATCCAGGAATTGCAGGCCGCGGTTGGTGTATTTTTTCGCGATCGAGATCACCAGCCGCAAGTTGGCTTCGGTCATCTCGCGCTTAGCCATGCGCGCTTTCTTCTCGCCGGCGCCCATCTTCTTGTTGATGCCGCGCAGATCCGGCAATGGCAGCACGACGCGCGCTTGCAAGTCGATCAGGCGTTGCTGCAGCTCTTTCACTGCTGGTACGTTACGGCTGAGCACGGTGCTGTATGCATGGTTGCCGTTGACTTCGCCGTCGACCCAATCAAGATTGGTTTCGTTGCCGGGGAAAACCTTGATGAAATGCGGACGTGGCATGCCGCACTTGTTCACCGCGACATCGAGGATCTGGCGCTCGATCTGACGCACTTCATCGACTTGGCCGCGCAGGGTGTCGCACAATTTTTCGACGACTTTGGCGGTAAAGCGAATCCCCAGCAATTCATTCGAGATGATTTCCTGCGCTTTGACGTAAGGCTTCGAGTTGTAGCCTTCTTTTTCGAAAGCTTTGCGCATCTTGTCGAATTGCGTCGAGATGATCTCGAACTTGCCGAGCGCATCGCGTTTCAATTGTTCAAGTTGTTCGGCCGAGAAGCCGGCAGCGCCAGAGGTCGAGCTGGCGTCATCTTCTTCCTCGGCTTCTTCTTCCTCTTCTTCGTCTTCTTCGCTGTCGTCGTCGGTGGCGGCTACTGCTGCACTGGCGGTTGCGGCTTCGTCAGTCTGATTGGGATCGACCAGGCCATCGACGATTTCGTCAATCTTGATCTCGTCCTTGCCGATCTTGTCGGCAGCCAGCAAAATCTCTGCGATGGTTGTCGGGCAGGCGGAAATTGCCTGGATCATGTCCTTCAAACCGTCTTCGATACGCTTGGCGATTTCAATTTCGCCTTCGCGTGTCAACAGTTCGACCGAACCCATTTCACGCATATACATGCGGACCGGATCGGTGGTGCGGCCGAAGTCTGAATCGACGGTAGACAGCGCAGCTTCCGCCGCAGCCTCCGCATCGTCGTCGCTGGCGACGGTGGCAACGTTATCGGACAGCAGCAAAGTCTCTGCGTCTGGCGCTTGTTCGGAAACGGCGATACCCATGTCGCTGAAAGTACCGATGATGCCTTCGATGGCTTCCGGATCGATAATGTTTTCAGGCAGGTGATCGTTGATTTCGGCGAAGGTCAGGAAGCCGCGCTCTTTACCCATCTTGATCAGGGTCTTGAGCTTTTGACGGCGGGCTTCGAGTTCTTCTTCGCTAGCTTCGGTGTCGGACGAGAAGGCGTCTTTCAGCAAGGCCTTCTCTTTGGCTTTGCGATCTTTCGCCTTGGCCTTGTCGACCGCTTTCAGTTCCGCGCGCTCGACGGCATTGAGTGCCGCGACTTCGTCGTTTTCCGGCTGGAATTCTTTTGGCTTGCGACCACGACGTCCCGGTACCTTCACCGACGGCAAGATATAGCCGGAAGTATCAATCGCCGCCAGTGTTGCGGCATCCGTGGTTTGACTTACGCCTGATCCAATCATCACGCTGACGTCGGCTTTTACTGGAGCCGCCGCTGCGTTTTTGGATGATTTGACGACTTTGAGTTGAGGTTTCTTGTTTGTCACAGGGGCTTTCGATTTCACAGATACTGGTTTTGCAACAGCTCTTGATGCATTCGTGGTCGTTGCAGTTGCTTTAGAAACTACCTTCTTGCTAACGGGCTTGACTGCCGTTTTGGGTGCAGCTGCCGTCTTTTTAACGGTGGATTTCGCGCTTGAGGAAGAGCTGCTTGTTTTGGCCTTAGCCGCTGCCGGCTTCGTATCTTTTACAGAAAGTGTCAGGGGTTTCGCTGGTCTCTTCATTGCATTCGCCATGGAATCAAATACCAATTGGTTACACTGATTTGCTTGCAGCAGCTGCCTGTACTCTGTCCGTTGAATTTTGATAAGCCTGAATCGCTGACAGAATCACCTGAGCGCCGGTTCTTTCCTCGTTACGTCCTATCCATCTAAATCAATCTGGTGCTACTATCAATTCAACGCCCAATTTGGCTATGCCTAAGGTGTTGAATCTAAAGCCTTTAATTATAGCATACGGAGGGCCTTTCCTCCAATGGAAGCGGCCGCATTGTGCTGCCGGATTCCCCTCTTTTGCATAGCTCCGCTTATATTTTAAGCAAATTTTTAACGCAAATTCATTTCCGCTTCAGCCTCGCGCCGCAACTGTTCCTGTTTTTGCATCAATTCCCGATAGCGATTGCGCGCTTCTTCATTGCCAAGTCCGGTTGCCGCCAACTGATCGAGTTCGTCTTTCAATATCTTCATTTTAGTCTGGCGAATTGCGCCCGCCAGTTCTAATCGCGCTGCTTCGGTTTCGGATTCCGATTCTGCTGCAATTTCTGCAATCAACGATTCGAAATCCTCGCCGCCTTCGCGTAAATGTTCAGCCAACGTTGCAAAATTGGCTTGTTCGCCCATCGCATGACTTGCGCTGATCAGGCGTGCCAGCATTTCTGCGCGATCCGGCGCAAAGTGCGCCACCGCATCCAGCGCCGCATCATCCAGTTCCGAGGCGAACGCCGGGTGGGCGACCAGCAAACGGATGATTTGCCGTTCCAGCCCGACTGGCGCCGGCCGGTTGCTGCGCGGTGGGGCGCGGCGCGCGGTAGCGATCGGCTTGGCCAGTTCGAACAAGGACTCGATTTCATTGGGCGTCGATTGCGTCAGCTGCGCCAGGCCGCGCACTATCTGCAGCCTCAATGACGAGGGTGGCATCAATTGCAACAATGGCTTGGCGTCGTATTGCGCCCGCGCCCGTCCTTCGGACGTGTTCAAATCGGCTTCGGTCGTGACCTCGTTCAGTAAAAATTGCGATAACGGCATGGCGTCATGAATCTGGCGCTCGAATGCCTCCGCTCCCATTTCCCGCACAAAACTGTCCGGATCGTGTTCCTGCGGCAGAAACAGGAATTTGATGACTTTATTGTCGGTCGCATGGGGCAGGCAGGCATCCAAAGCACGCCGCGCCGCTTTGCGACCGGCGCGATCGCCATCGAAACTGAAGACTACATGATCAGTCTGGCGCAGCAATTTATGCACATGGGTCGGTGTGCAGGCGGTGCCCAATGTGGCCACTGCCTGCGGGAACCCGAGCTGAGCCAACGCCACCACGTCCATATAGCCTTCGGTTACCAGCACGTAACCCGCGTCGCGGATGGCCTGGCGCGCTTCGAACAAACCATATAGCTCGTTACCCTTCTGAAATAAGGGTGTTTCCGGCGAATTCAAGTACTTCGGTTCACCGCCATCCAATACGCGGCCGCCAAAACCGATAACTTGCCCTTTGGTATTGCGTATGGGAAACATGATGCGATCGCGAAAGCGGTCATAGCGCTTGCGATTGTTGCCTTCTTCGTCAGTGCGGTCGATCACCAGGCCGGATTCGACCAAGGCGGTCACTTCATAGTCAGGGAACACCTGGCGTAAGCTATCCCAGTTGTCCGGGGAATAACCTAGCCCGAACTTTGCTGCAACCTCGCCAGTCAGGCCGCGTCGCTTCAAATAGTCGACAGCATGTGGTGCAGTGCGCAAATGCTGCCGATAAAAATCGCAGGCAGCGCTCATTGCATCCGACAGGGCCAGGCTTTTTGCCTGGTATTCGGCGCGTTGTGCCGGCGGGATCTTGTCGTCGTTATCCGGCACCGTCATGCCGACGCCTTGCGCCAGGTCTTTCACTGCTTCCACGAAGCCAAGGCCGGAATATTCGATCAGAAAGCCGATCGCCGTGCCATGCGCGCCGCATCCAAAGCAATGGTAAAACTGTTTGGTCGGACTCACCGTGAAACTAGGCGATTTTTCGTTGTGGAAAGGGCACAGGCCCATCAGGTTTGCGCCGCCTTTTTTCAATTGCACGTACTTGCCCACCACATCGACAATGTCGACGCGGTTGAGCAGGTCTTGAATGAAGGATTGAGGGATCACGTAGACTTGACGGCGGGCGGTCTGTTGGCGTGTTTATCGGACAATCAAGCGATCAGGCTTTAGTCAATGCGACTTTCACCAGCGCCGAGACCGCAGTCATGTCGGCGCGGCCGGCCAGCTTAGGCTTCAAGATGGCCATGACCTTGCCCATGTCCTGCGGGCCGGCGGCGCCGCTGGCCGTGACGGCGGCCGCCACCTCGACCTGGATTTCCGCATCTGTCAGGCCTGCCGGCATGTAGTTGGCGAGGATAAGCAGTTCGGCTTTTTCGATATCGGCCAGATCCTGGCGGCCGCCGGCTTCAAACTGGCTGATCGAGTCTTTGCGTTGCTTGATCATCTTTTCAATGATGGCGAGCACATGGGTGTCGCCCAATTCGATGCGCTCATCGACTTCTTTTTGCTTGATTGCCGCGGTGATCAGGCGGATGGTGCCCAGTTTTGCGGTCTCTTTGGCACGCATCGCGGCCTTCATGTCTTCGGTGATCTGTTCTTTCAAGCCCATGCGGTTCTCCATTCGGTGGTGTTTTCATCTGAAATCAGAAAAACAAAAATACTCGATGACGATGGCGGCCGTGTAACGCTGCCGTTGATGGTGTGAAAAACGGCAAAACCCGCTGCGGAGCAACACCGGAGCGGGTTTGTAACGCGATTCAGTCAGCCGCATCAAGATTTGTATGCGGTGAAGAATTAGTACAAATATTAGTACAGTTTTTTCGGCAATTGCTGGCTGCGAATGCGCTTGTAATGACGTTTTACAGCAGCTGCCAGCTTGCGCTTGCGCTCTGCAGTTGGCTTTTCGTAAAATTCACGTGCACGCAACTCAGTCAGCAGACCTGTTTTTTCAATAGTGCGCTTGAAGCGACGCATCGCAACTTCGAAGGGCTCATTTTCTTTAAGACGAATTGTGGTCATGTAAATTCAAACCAAGTTTGTGTAGGGAAGAACGAGATTATAGCGGGGAAAACCAATAAATGGAAGTCTTATCCCGCGATGTTTTAATCTTGCCGCTTATTTTGCAACATCATTTACAGCGCCTACGGCGATATTTTAGGGCGATTGCGATCTAAAAAGAGGGCAATTGCAGCACCTGCTATCGCTCCAAGAATCAGTCCGATGGCGAGAAATATCGAAAGTTTCGGGAAGTAAGGTTTTACCGGCACGAAAATGGCGTCCACCAACATGGTCGGGAAACTGTCGGTTTTGGTGCGAAGATCCACCAAGGCGGCTTGTTCGCTTGTCAGGGCGCGTATCAACTCATCCTGTTTTGCCAGCACATTAATAGCCACCACACTTGGCTCAAATCTGGCGCCGGCGGAGGAACTTGATGCATTCTTGAGATTGGCTTCCATGCGGGCTTTCTCGGTTGTTGCCTGCAGCATTTCGCGCGTATTGACTCCAAGGCGATCATTCAGGTTTTTCACCATTGGCGTCAAGCGTACGTTATGCGCATTTATCAGTGCTTGTACCGCCGAGTTCAAGTTGTTTTTGGCGTCTGTCGGGGAAAAGCCGGCAACGTTGATATCCACAAAATCGGTGTTTTTCCCGGGAGTAGCTTTAAGTGTTTTGCGGAAAAGACGGGTACGGTCGTCACGGTCTTCATCTAAAGGAAGACCGATCGCAGCCAATGCCTGATCTTGCAGTTGGCGCTGCTTGAAGCGCTCGGCGGCTTGTGCAGTAGGTTCGATCAAGGTCGTCGGATTGACTGGCAATTGACCAATTTGTATGGTCGCCGCTGCCTGCCATTGGGGTTGTACGGCGAATTTGAATGCGATTGCAGCGATCAGGGCGACAATGATGCATCCCAGCAAAACCAGCCAATGGCGTTTGAAGCTGCCCCATATTGCGGCCAGATCAATCTGTTCGGTATCTTCGAGTTGTGTTGCGTCAGTACGGGGCGAAAAATTATTGGGCATGGGAAAGTATTATCTTTAATGGGTTTTATTAACTGTATTGATATTTAGCGGTGATTTTACTGCTTGCGAGGCTCCGGATGTCCATTTTCATGGTTAGATTGTTAATCCTGCCGCAGTAGCCGAGGCCCAGGCCCATTGAAAGTTATAGCCGCCCAGCCATCCGGTGACGTCAACTGCCTCGCCGATGAAATACAAACCGTTGACCTTCTTGGACATCATGTTCTGCTGCGATAGTTCCCTGGTGTCGATGCCACCCAGGGTAACTTCGGCTTTGCGATATCCTTCAGAGCCGTTGGGCAAGATGGTCCAGCGATTGATCGCATCCCCCAAATTTCGCAGCAGGCGGTCCGGCATGTCCGCCAGGCGCGCCGCCGGATCCAGTTGGTTGGCCTCGATGATGCCGTGCGCCAGCCGTGTCGGCAGCCATTGTGCAAAGACGTTGCCAAGATTCTTTTTAACTGAGGTTTTGCCGTCAATTAAAGTGCTGACGACGTCGATTTCAGGCAGAAGATTCAATGACAGGGGGGTGCCAGCCTTCCAAAAGCTGGAAATCTGCAGGATCGCCGGCCCCGATAGCCCGCGATGCGTGAACAGCAAGTCTTCCTTGAATTCGCCGCGGGTTTTCTTAGCGCCGGTTTCCACTTCAACCGGCAAGGCAATGCCGGCCAGCGGCAAAAATGGCTGCCAGGCTGTTGCATCGAAAGTCAGGGGCACCAGGGCGGGCTGAGGTTCGATCACGTCCAAATCAAATTGACGCGCGATGCGATAAGCGAAATCGGTGGCGCCAATTTTGGGAATGGACAAGCCGCCGGTAGCAATGACGACATTGCTCGCAAGTATTTCTCCGGCGCTGCTGTCTATCCGGAACAGATCGCCGCTCTTGCCCACGTTGGCAACGCTGCAAGGCATGCGCCAGCTGACATTGCCCAGATCGCACTCTGCTTTCAGCATGGCGATCACCTGCTCCGAGGAATCGTCGCAGAACAATTGCCCTTTGTGCTTTTCGTGATAGCCAATCCGGTAGCGCTTCATCAAGCCAAGGAAATCCTGCGGCGTGTAGCGCGACAGGGCGCTTTTGCAAAAATGCGGGTTCTGCGACAGAAAATTTTGCGGTCCGGCGTTGATGTTGGTGAAGTTGCAGCGGCCGCCGCCCGAAATGCGGATTTTTTCCGCCAGCTTGGTGGCGTGATCGATGAGGACGACTTTTTTCCCGCGTTGCCCGGCTACTGCAGCGCACATCATGCCCGCGGCGCCGGCGCCGATGACGGCGACATCAAATTGTTTTTGCATCGATTTTTATGGAAATGATATTGAAAACCACGTTACTGGAAATATGGCGGCGGCTCTTGCCCCATCCATAGTTCCGACGACAGGCGCATCATGTCATTGAGCGAACCGCGTTGGGTAAATGTCTGTCTGAGCCAGCTGGCATCGCTGAGACGGTCTTCTGCCATGTGGCGCAAGCGCTTGATGGTCAGTTGCTCCGCTTCGTTCTGAGTATACCGCTGCAAGTCCTGCAGATGGTCCAGCAGATGCTGGTAGATCGGTAATTTTGACGAGTCGGCCGGGTTGTTGCCATGCAATGCCATGGAACCGTTCAGGCCGTAACGGCTGGCTTCGAAGCGATTGTATTGGTACAGCAGATAAAAATCGTTGGTGATGACAAACGGTCGTTCCGTCAAAATCCAGCGCGCCAGCAATTGCGCATAGCATCCCAGGTGTGCAGCGTGCTCTATCGTCAGCGGCGTGTCGCAAACGCGGATTTCAACCGTGCCGTATTCCGGCTTGGGCCGGATGTCCCAGTAAAAATCCTTCATGCTGCCGATGATCCCCATGCGCAGCAATTCATCGTAATACGATTCAAAGTCAGTCCATCGGGTCAGCGTCGGCGCAGTTCCTGACAGCGGAAATGCGCGCACCACGTTGCTGCGCGACGATTCGAATTTGGTGTCCGCACCTTGATAAAACGGCGAGGCCGCCGAGAGCGCAATGAAATGCGGTACGAAGCGCGAAAACGCATGCGTCAGGTAGAGCGCGTCGTCGCCGTTTGGCACGCCGATATGGATATGCTGGCCGAAGACGGTGAACGTCTTTGCCAGATAACCGTATTTTTCATGCAGATGATGGAAGCGCTCGCTAGGAGTAATCCGTTGTTCGTTCCAGTGCTGGAAGGGGTGCGCACCGCCGCCGGAGACATCGATATTCAGATATTGCGCGCCCCGGTTCAGCGCAGCGCGCAGTCCTTTCAGTTCCTCGATCAGATGGTCGACCCGGGTGTGCACGTCTGAATTCAGCTCGATCATGCCTTGCGTCATTTCCAGCTTGATCTGTTTTTGCAGGTCGCGCGGTTCGATCCAGGTCAGCAGATCAACGGCGTCGCTGGCCAGGTTGTAGTTGCGGCGATTTACCAGTTGCAGTTCGAGTTCGATTCCCATCGTGAATGGGTTGGAACTGGTGAAAGGCAGGCTCTCCATTTTTGCTGCTTCGGATTGCCTGTTCCCGTCTTTGG
Organism: Collimonas sp. OK242; assembly: GCF_900107095.1. Classification (GTDB taxonomy): domain Bacteria; phylum Pseudomonadota; class Gammaproteobacteria; order Burkholderiales; family Burkholderiaceae_D; genus Collimonas. The sequence goes on along the minus strand of NZ_FNOR01000017.1, from coordinate 107,423 downwards.
CGCCGCCTTCGGTATTTTCATTCATGGCCTTATCCATCATTCGCGTCCGCTTTCTCCAGATTTGATCAAGGCAAACTGGGTCGCTATCGGTCCCAGCAATTCCAGCACAATCAGGCAACCGGCCAGCAGCGGCAAGACATCTGCAGTGGTGCTCGGATAGAGATAGGCGGCCGTTTGCATCAATCCTAATCCAGCCTCCGTCATGGGTAAGGTTCCCAAGGTAATGAGCGCCGCCTGTTTCCATTTCATCTTGGCAAAATGCGCAAACGCAAAGACCCCGCAAGCCATGGCGAGAAAGCGCGCCGCGATGAGTACGGCAACCGAGGCGCCCACCATCGACAGGTCGGACAAGCGGATCGAAGCGCCTATCGTGATAAACAACATCACGATGAACAATTCATTGGCGACGCCAAACTCAAGCTCCATCAGGTCATACTGATGATCAAGGTTCTTCGACATGATGGCGAAGATCAGCATGGTAAGCAATATAGGCAATTGCAGTGCATGCGCGGCGCCTATCGCCAGCGTAATGACGGCGATCACCAGCACAAACTGACGGCTCGGCTGGCGTCCAAGCAAGCGCGCCAGCGGGATCATCAGGCGATAAGTCAGATACGCCAATATCAGTGAGCCGCACAGTGAATAAAAGGTATGCGCCAGCAGCGTACCGAACGGAGTGGCGCTTTCATGTGCGACTACCGGCAGCAAGGCATAGGCGGCCAGCAGCGCAACAAAATTATTCAGCGCCGTCATGGCGACCAGGCGACGCGTCACCTGGCCTTCCGCCTTGAGGTCGCGCACTACCACCATGACTACCGCAGGCGCAGTGGCAATGGCCAGCACACCGCCCAGCAATGCCAGTACCTTGGAAGTGCCAAACCAGATCAATGCGCCGCTGACGAACCCGAAACACAATACGGCGCTCAGGACGACCGTCGCCAGCAGCCATTTTTCCCGGCGCAGCCAGCCGATATCGACGTAGCGCCCCAGCTGATATACCACCAGCGCCATCGCCATGTCGGCAAAAATATTCGCCAGTTTGAGCACGTCGCCGGACAACAAATCGAGTCCGCCGACGCCTAGCAAAAAGCCGACGATCAAGTAACCGGTGATGCGTGGAAACCAAGGGTTTTTTGTTACGATATGACCGCCCACCAGCCCGAACAGCAGCAAGCTGCCGAACAGTAACAGCGCATTCCATTGAATGGGCTGTGCCAGCGCAAAGGGCGGAAGAGTCCAATCCATGGATCCTCCAGAAAGTTAGTCTTGCAGCAAAGGACGACTGCTGGACAAGTTGCCGTATGGGCAGATGAATGGGGTTGCCGCCGAATTACACGCTTAACAGCCAGGCGCACTCTCCTTGCTTGATTATATTTGCGTTGCGCTATCGAATCTGTTTAAGCTTTAACCTAAGGAATACCCACAATATGAAACGCGTAACGACAACACTTTGAGCGGTCGACTGACTGCCAGATAGTACATGTATCCGCTCTTGGCATTGTCAATCAATGGGTTTGTTCTTCCTCGTAAGAATTAGTTCCCTTGGGGGAATTACTGTTTGTTGCTTACCGCGATTCATTGTATTGCATGTGTAGAGCTTGGGAAACCCTCAAGCATTGTTCGACCTGTTCGGCAATCGGTTTCGGAATCATTTCCTTTCGCACCAGTGCCTGCTGGATCCAGCTAGCGGTAGTAGCGGCGTCGCGCTGCTCAGGCAGGGCCGGGATTTCGTCGGCGATGTTTTGTTTCTCTACCAGCGTGGTTTGGGTGCCGCCATGCAGCCAGTCGATTTTTTGCGCCTTCCTGGCATTGGCTACCGTTTCACCTTCGGTGCCGCGCATTAAAAACACATCTCCGCGTTCAGCCGCCGCGGTAGTCGTGAAATAAGCAGTCAGCATTGTCAGGTATTCCGGATGCGTGTACGAACTCAGGCGCAGGGCAGGAATCACAAACGGTTGCATGATTTTGACCAGCGTGTGCGTTGAGTTACGGACGCCGAGAATCCGCCGCATGGCGAGCAGCCTTGCCATTTTCGGCGCCAGTGCATCAACCGGCATGAAGGCCGGCAGGTGTTTGGCAAAACACTGCTGTGCCCGCTCGATGCTGCTGCAGATCGGCTGGCCCAGCGCTTGAAACACTTCCGCACTGGTGACGCGGCCCGGATCTGTCAAAACCCCATGCAACAGCACCGGCACACCTTCGCGCGCCAGCAACATCGCCAGCAAGGGGGTGAGGTTGGCCATGTGGCGCGCGCCATTGTAGCTGGGGATGACTACCGGCGCGTACTGCCAGGCGCTTGCAGCGTTTGCATCGGCATCGGCCGCTAGCGCTATTTGTGTAAATGACGCTTCCGCTGCTTCCAGAAAGCCGGCGATTTCCTCTACCGATTCACCCTTGATGCGCATCGCCAGCAGGATGCCGCCCAGTTCCAGGTCGGAGACACGGCCGTCCAGCATGGCAGCGTATAAATCATGCGCATCGTTGCGCGACAGGCTGCGCGCGCCATCCTTTCCGCGTCCGATTTCCTTGATGAAGCGAGCGGCGGGGAATGGTTCGGCCGGTGGAATATTTTTCATGTATGGATAACGATCGAGGTTTGCGGGCAATGAATGAAGATGGACACAAGCGGGGCAGATATGCAGCGATTTTACTTTAACAGGCCCTAGTTCATGGCCTTCAGGTAAAATCGTCGCCTGTCGAACAGGCCTGCCAGGAGTTTGACTGATGCTGGTGCTCGTTCCTGACTTCTCCTATCCGGGTTTATATGGCATTTGATCCAAGCCAGCTTGAAACATTGCGGCCGCAACTGCTGCGTTTTGCCGTGCTGCAGTTGCGCAATGACGCCCTGGCCGAAGATGCTGTCTCTGAAACCATCCTCGCGGTGCTTGAGCATCCGGACCGTTTTCAACAGCAGTCTTCATTCAAAACCTATGTCGTCGGCATCCTTAAACACAAATTACTGGATCAGCTGCGACGGGGCAAGCGCGAAGTGCAGCTGAACACACAGCTGGATATCGGCGATGACGGCGACCGTAGCGACGCCGAGATGATCGATGCTTTATTTACATCTACAGGGCATGCAGTGGAAACCGCGCCCAGCTGGGGAAATCCTGACCAGACCCTGGAGCGCAAGGAGTTTTTCGATATTTTGCAATTGTGCATCGACAAATTGCCTGCCAAAACCGGACGCATTTTCATGATGCGGGAATGGCTGGAACTGGATACCGAGGCGATTTGCAAGGAGTTGGATATCACCGCCGCGAATGCATGGGTATTGCTATATCGGGCGCGTGCCCGGCTGCGGGAATGCCTGCAATTGAACTGGTTCGGCGCACAATCTTGACCCGCCTGCGTTCATGCACAATTTAATAACATAATGCGGATAATGCGAGTTTCATTGTAAGTATTGCATCCGTGGCGCGACTATTCATGGATACCGAAGAGTTTGCCGGGTCAGTTAATTTATCTCTATGTCATATAAACGTTTGATTCCCCATTGCCGCGATACGCAACTGCTCCTGTCCCAGGCGCAGGATAGCAATTTATCGCCGTTAACCCGGATTCGGGTGCGCATACATCTGTGGACTTGCACCGCTTGCACCCGATTTTCGCAGCAACTGGCTTTCATGCGCCAGGCGATGCAGCAGCTCGGCAAGGATTAATCGGCGCCTGCAACGGGCGTCGGCCGCGCTTTCCTTTACAATGCGGCATTGTATAAATTTTGCCCCACCCATGATTGTTCTCGGCGTTGAATCTTCCTGTGACGAAACCGGCCTTGCGCTCTACGACACCGAGCAAGGCTTGCTGGCCCATGCCTTGTATTCGCAAGTAGCGATGCATGAGCAATACGGCGGCGTCGTGCCGGAGCTGGCTTCGCGCGACCACATTCGGCGTGCGATCCCTCTGTTGCAGCAGGTGCTGGCCGAAAGCGGCATCGCGCGGCAGGATATCGATGCCATCGCCTATACCCAAGGGCCGGGCCTGGCCGGTGCGCTGCTGGTAGGCGCATCGATTGCTTGCGGCCTTGGACTTGCGCTGGATAAACCCATGCTGGGCGTGCATCACCTGGAAGGGCATTTGTTATCGCCGCTATTGGCTAGCGATCCGCCCAGCTTTCCGTTTGTTGCCTTGCTGGTGTCCGGCGGCCACACGCAATTGATGCGGGTCGACGGTGTCGGGCAATATAGTTTGCTGGGAGAAACACTAGACGATGCTGCCGGCGAAGCCTTCGATAAATCGGCAAAGCTGTTAGGCCTTGGCTATCCTGGCGGCCCCGCGATTTCACGCCTGGCTGAATTCGGCGATCCATCGGTGTATCAGTTGCCGCGGCCGATGCTGCATTCGAAAAATCTGGATTTCAGCTTCTCCGGCCTCAAAACGGCAGTACTGACCCTGGTCAAAAATCATACGACCAATATTTGCGATCAGGACAGAGCCAATATCGCACGTGCCTTTGTCGATGCATTGGTTGAGGTGTTGCTGGCCAAATGCCTGGCCGCTCTCAAGCAGACCGGTCTCAAACGCCTGGTGATTGCGGGCGGAGTGGGCGCCAACCAGCAATTGCGCAGCGCCCTTAATGCGGCAGCTGAGAAGCGGCGCTTCCGGGTGTACTACCCGGAACTGGAATTCTGTACCGACAATGGGGCCATGATCGCCTTTGCCGGCGCGATGCGCTTGCAAATCAATCCGCAGGCGGCGCAGCGTACATATGGATTCAATGTGCGGCCGCGCTGGCCGCTCAACGAACTCGGGATCTGAACCTGAGCAAATTCCCGGCTAGGCGTATAATGCGCGTCTGTGGTATAAAACATGTCGGCAATGATGTCAAAGTAATAATCCGACTTGTCTTGCCTGTTATGGCACATCCACAATCATTTGGCTCGAATGGCGGCGCTGTTGTTGGTCCTGGCAAGGACTGATCGTCGTCAATGAGCCGACACGAAATTCACGCATTCAATTGAGAGCAAATAGTGCCTTTGTTGGAGTGCATATTGCACCGAAGGCCGCCAACTACCATGTCCGACATACAGTCCGAGATTCAAGCTGATCCAGCAGTGCCAACCACGCCCTCCGTCCGTTTTGCAGACTTCGGGTTGTCCCCGGATATCCTGCGCGCGTTGAGCGATCAGGGTTATGTCCATCCAACCCCGATTCAGGCGGAAGCGATTCCGGTGGTATTGCAAGGGCGCGATGTCATGGGCGCGGCACAAACAGGAACCGGCAAGACTGCCGGTTTTTCCTTGCCTATCATTCAGTTGCTGCTGGCGCATGCCAGCAACAGCGCCTCGCCGGCGCGACATCCGGTACGCGCCCTGATCCTGACCCCTACGCGCGAACTGGCCGATCAGGTGGCCGAGAACGTCAAGGCGTATTGCCGCCATACTCCTTTGCGCTCGACCGTGGTGTTCGGCGGTGTCGATATCGCGCCGCAAACTGCCGCTTTACGCTCAGGCATCGAAATCGTGATTGCGACGCCAGGACGCCTGCTGGACCATGTCCAGCAAAAAACGCTGAACCTGTCGCAAACGCAAATCCTGGTGATGGATGAAGCCGATCGCATGCTGGACATGGGTTTCCTACCTGATTTGCAACGCATCATCAACCTGTTGCCGAAAGAGCGGCAGAACCTGATGTTCTCTGCCACGTTCTCCGGCGAAATCAAAAAGCTGGCGTCCACTTTCCTCAGAAATCCCGTGACGATCGAAGTGGCGCGCAGCAACGCCACTGCCGACAACGTGACGCAAACCATGTACCACGTCAATGAGCAAACCAAGGCGGAGGCGGTGTCGTACATTATTCGCGAGCGCAACCTGAAGCAGGTAATCGTTTTTTCAAATACCAAGATCGGCGCATCGAAACTGGCCCGCCATCTGGAAAACGAAGGTGTCAAGGCATCGGCGATTCATGGCGACAAGACGCAGAATGAACGGATGGCGGCGCTGGAAGCGTTCAAGCAAGGCGAGATCGAAGTGCTGGTGGCGACCGATGTCGCCGCGCGTGGGCTGGATATCGCCGAACTGCCATGCGTGATCAATTTTGATTTGCCCTATAACGCAGAGGATTATGTGCATCGGATCGGCCGTACCGGCCGTGCCGGCGCTTCAGGCGATGCTATTTCCTTGTATGCCGACAAGGACGAGCGCTTGCTGGTTGATATCGAAAAGATGATCAAGTACAAATTCGTTCGCGCCGAGCTGACTGGATTCGTGGCCAAGCCGTCGAGCGGCGAGCGCGAGCGTTCCGGGCGCAGTTCCGATGCACGCAGCGATCGTAGCGGCGACGGCCGCGGTGCGCCGTCTGGCCGTAGCTTGCAGCACACACGTAGCGCCTACACTTCGACTCCTTCGCCTGCGCGCAGGGAAAAAATCGATCCATGGTTCCTCAAGCCTTACGAACCGACGCTCGTGGCTGAAGTGGCGGCATCTGACGCAGCGCCGACAGGCGGCGCGATCAAACCGCCAAAAGTGAAATTGGCAGCCTTGCTGGGTGGTTTGCCAAAGCGCCAGTAAATTTTTCAGCTCTGGCGAGTCGTTTCGAGATTCGCCCATGCTGTCGTCGCCAGCGGCCAGAACGCGGCGACGCTGTCTACCTGTCCGACATCCAGTCCCAAGAACCAGGCAGCCTTGCTCAGCGCAAGCAGCGGCTGCTTGATGTCGATAGCTTGCGCACCGTTCTGTTTGGATAGTTTTTCGCCGTCTGCATTGGTGATCACCGGAACGTGCAGGTAACGCGGCGTTGCCAGTTTCAATTGGCGCTGCAGGTAAATCTGGCGTGCGGTCGAGTCCAGCAAATCGGCGCCTCGTACCACGTGCGTAATGCCTTGATCGGCATCGTCGACCACCACCGCTAGTTGGTAGGCCCAAAAACCATCCGCGCGTTTCAGCACGAAATCTCCCACTTCTATCGCCAGGTGCTGCTGCACGCGGCCAAGCCAGCGATCTTCGAAAATAATCAGTTCATCGATATGTCCTGGATCCGGTACCCGCAGGCGGTAAGCGCGTGCCGGCTTGCCAACCGGCAGGCCGTCGCGGCAAGTGCCCGGATAGACCGCTGCACCGTCGGCCGCCACACAGATGCGGGAATCGACAATCTCGCGGCGCGTGCAACCGCATGGATAGGCTAATCGTCCGAGCCGATCGAATGCCGCTTCATACAATCCCGTACGCTGGCTTTGAAACACTACTTCGCCATCCCAATGCATGCCTAATGCGTCCAGATCTGCCAGGATCGAATCCGCCGCACCTGCCGCGGTGCGGGCTTCATCGACATCTTCCATCCGCAACAGCCAGCGGCCGCGATTGGCCTTGGCATCCAGGTAGCTGGCCATCGCCGCGACCAGCGAGCCGGCATGCAAAGGCCCGGTGGGGGAGGGGGCGAAGCGGCCGATATAGCTTGCTTGATTAGACATGGTTGATCGATTCGTGATGATATGGCGCCGGTGCCGGCGATCCAAGCAGGGCTTGCTGCATCGCCGGGTCGCTGAGTTGCGCAATGAACCATTTGAGAGATTTTCCCACGACTGGCGTCCGCCAGGCGATTTGCGTCTTGTCGCTGGGTTTGGCTTCAATGGTTGGTTTTTCAATCAATGCGCCTGATGCAAAATATGGCGCTGCCATCCAGCGTGGCAAATGGCCGCAGCCAAGGCCGCTCAGCTGGGCTTGCAGTTTGGCTGGAATGGACGGCACGGTCAGGATATCTTGTCCGCTTAACAGGCCGGATGTGATGCTGGGCAGGGTGCGGCCGGTGTCGCCAACCGCTACCGCGCGATATCGCTGTATCAGGCTGGCGGTAAGCGGTTCCGGCGCGTTTGCCAAGGGATGGCTGGGGGCGACCGCGAAGACCCAGTCAATCGTACCCAGCTGGCGGATCTGGAAACCGCCGCTCATGCGGATACTGTCGGGGCCGCTGTGAGGTGCGCCAATCGCCAGGTCGGCGCGATCCGATAATAAAGCTTCCCATACGCCTGACAAAGCCTCGTGCGAAATGCGCAGGCGGGTGCCGGCATTCTGACTATCGAAGGCAGCGATCAGCGGCAGCAGGCTGTCAAACGGGATGATGCTATCGAGGACGATGCGCAGCTCCACTTCCCAGCCCGTAGCGGCACGTTTGACGCGCCGTTCCAGCTCTTGCGCGGCCAGCAGCAAATGACGTCCTTCGGTCAGCAGCTCCAGGCCGGCGCTGGTCAATTTCGCGCGATGGCCGCGGCGGTCGAACAGCAAGACGTCCAGGTCTTCTTCCAGCTTGCGGACACTGTAAGTAAGCGCCGAAGGAACACGATCCAGTTCAATGGCGGCGGCGGCAAAACTGCCCTTGCGGGCTATCGTATCGAGAACTTGCAGTGCTTCTAGCGTCAGGTTCATTGCTGCTTGGCGAGTAAGAATTTTACAAAAAACGTTGCAAGAATTTCATTCAGATAAATTGAATGATATATCGGAATTTAGCTTCTGTCTTAAGCCATTCCGTAAGCCTATAGTGCCAAATAATGCAGTGGATCCATATAACGTATTTCTATAGTGAAATAAATTTATGGATATATCATGATCCAATGACATGAAAGCGCAGATACAGTTCGGAGCAGCCATGCTTCGCTTGACTGTCATTTCGGATTTTCGTTCGCTGGATATCGTGACCCGCTGCAATTCAGAAATTTGTTGCGTTGCTAGTTTTACTTGCTTACTTACTTATTTTTTAATCGGACTCCTACTTAAAAAGGGCATTGTCATGACTAAAGTTGCTATTGTTTATCATTCGGGCTACGGCCATACTAAAAATCAGGCTGAAGCCGTACGCGCTGGCGTACTGCGGGCAGCGGGCGCCACTCCTGAACTGATTGCCATCGACGCCGAAGGCAATCTCAGCGAGGCTGCCTGGGCTTCACTGGAAGCTGCCGACGCCATTATCTTTGGTACGCCGACATACATGGGCACCGTTTCCTGGCAGTTCAAGAAATTTGCCGATACATCGTCGAAGCAATGGTTCGGCCAGAAGTGGAAGGACAAGGTAGCCGCCGGCTTTACCAATTCGGCGACCATGAATGGCGACAAGGGCACTACCATGAGCTATCTGATTACATTTGCAATGCAGCACAGCATGGTCTGGGTCGGCACGGGCCTGATGCCATCGAACAGCAAGGCAGCACAACGTAACGACGTGAACTTCGTCGGCGGTTTCTCCGGTGCATTGGCGCAAAGTCCGTCGGACTCCTCCCCGGAAGAAGGCCCGGCGGCCGGCGATCTTGAAACCGCCAAACAGTTTGGCAAGCGTGTTGCCGAGACTGCGCAGAAATTCAAGAAATGAACCGGCAAATAAGCGCTGCATAGTCGCTGCGGACAGGGAGGCGAATTCAAACTCGCCGCCGATCGTATCCGCTGGAAAAAGTAAAAAGCCCGCTTGCGCAATGCAAGCGGGCTTTTTATTGGCCGTTACAATTAAAGTGCGGTCGTGGCTTCGATAGTCGCCGCGACGACTTCCGGCTGGCAGTGCGGACAGGACTTGCCTGCCACGTACTGCGGCGACAGTTGCTGACGTGGCGTTACCACCGCACGGCAAGCGTAGCATTGCACGGTAGCGGTTTCCTGCAGTTGCGGATTGAGTGCGGTACGATAGTCGAACACGAAACAATCGCCGTCGTAATGGGCGCCGCCGCATTCTTCGAAATATTTGAGAATCCCGCCTTCCAGCTGATAGACGCTGTCGTAGCCGATATTTTGCATGTGGATCGCAGCTTTTTCGCAGCGGATGCCGCCGGTGCAGAAAGTGACAACTGTCTTGTCCGCCAATTCATCTTTATGCTCGGCGACCACAGCGGGAAATTCGCTGAATTTTTCGATGCGGTAATCAATGGTGTTTGCAAAGGTGCCGACATCGACTTCAAACGCGTTGCGCGTGTCGAGCATGACCACCGGCCGGCCGTTATCGTCATGCCCTTGGTCAAGCCAGCGTTTCAGGGTTTGGGCTTGTACCGCCGGGGCGCGGCCCAGTTCCGGCTTGATCAATGGGTGCTTCATCGTAATGATTTCAGATTTCAGCTTGACCAGCATGCGCGTGAAAGGTTGTTTTTCGGAATAACTTTCTTTCACTTCCAGATCGGAAAAACGTTCGTCAGCGCGCAGCCATGCCAAAAACTGATCGATTTGCTCACGCATGCCGGCCAGAAACAGGTTGATTCCTTCCGGAGTGAGCAAGATCGTGCCTTTTAGCTGCAATTGTTTGCAAATTGCAAGAAATTCAGGACGTTTCTGTTCTGTGTCTATGAAGGTGATGAATTTATAGGCGGCGATATTGACAAAAGGATGACTGGACTGCATGGCTTATTTCTCGGTAAGTCGTTGATTTATCAGTATTATAAACGCCCGCGACAGGATTGCCCAATTTTGCCCATGACCAGCAGGGCCTCGGGGTAAAATACCGCCCATGACGACACCGCAATTCATTCATCTCCGCCTCCACTCTGAGTACTCTATTGTCGACGGCTTGGTACGCATCGACGACGTCGTGAAAGCCGCAGCCAAGGATAAGCAGGCAGCACTTGGCATCTCCGATCTGGCCAATTTGTTTGGCATGGTCAAATTCTACAAGGCTGCACGCGGTAAAGGCATCAAGCCGATTGTCGGCTGCGATGTCTGGATCACCAATGATGACGAGCGCGACAAACCATCGCGCTTGCTGTTGCTGGTCAAGAACCGCAGCGGCTATCTGCAATTATGCGAACTGCTGTCCCGCGCCTGGCTGGAAAACCTGCACCGCGGCCGCGCTGAAATCCGCGCCGAGTGGCTCGCCGGCTTGCAGGAACAGAGCGGCGGCAACGGCCTGATTGCCTTGTCCGGCGCGCACTTCGGCGACATCGGCATTGCTATCGATAACGGTAATGCGGGGCTGGCCGAGCGCTGCATTGAACGTTGGGCGACTATTTTCCCCGATAATTTCTACGTCGAGATCCAACGCGCCGATCAGCTCAACATGGAAGCGCATGTGCGCCAGGCGGTGGCGCTGGCGGCCAAGTTCAATGTGCCGGTGGTGGCTACCCATCCTATCCAGTTCCTGGATAAAGAAGAATTCATCGCGCATGAAGCGCGCACCTGTATCGCTGAAGGTGAAATGCTGGCCAATGCGCGCCGCGTGCGTCGCTTCAATGACCAGCAATCGTTCAAGACCCAAGCCGAAATGGCCGAGCTGTTCGCCGATATGCCGGCGGCTTTGCAGAATTCGATCGAAATTGCCAAGCGTTGTAACCTGATACTGCAGCTGGGCAAGCCGCAATTGCCGGATTTCCCTACGCCGGACGGCATGACGATCGGCGAATTCCTGATACAGCAATCGCAGGAGGGCCTGGAGCTGCGCTTGCTGCATCTGTTTCCTGACGAAGCCAAGCGCGAGCAGCAGCGTCAGCGCTACCAGGACAGGTTGAAATTCGAAACCGACACCATCATCAAGATGGGTTTCCCCGGTTACTTCCTGATCGTTGCCGAATTTATCCGCTGGGCCAAACAGAACGGCGTACCGGTTGGACCGGGACGGGGTTCGGGGGCAGGTTCGCTGGTGGCGTATTCGCTGCAGATTACCGACCTCGACCCGCTCAAATACAATTTGCTGTTCGAACGTTTCCTGAATCCTGAACGGGTATCGATGCCCGACTTCGATATCGACTTTTGCCAGGAAGGCCGCGATCGCGTCATCCAGCACGTCAAGGATTTGTACGGCAAGGATGCGGTGTCGCAGATTGCCACCTTCGGTACGATGGCGGCCAAGGGCGCTATCCGCGACGTCGGCCGGGTGCTCGATTTTGGCTACAATTTTTGCGACGGCATTTCCAAGCTGATCCCGTTCAAGCCGGGCAAGCATGTGACGATTGCCGACGCCATCCAGGAAGAGCCGATGCTGGCGGAGCGCCTGGAGAATGAGGAAGAGGTCAAGCAGCTGCTCAACCTGGCGCAGCAAGTCGAGGGCATCGCACGTAACATCGGCATGCATGCCGGCGGCGTGTTGATCGCACCCGGCAAACTGACCGATTTCTGCCCGCTGTATACGCAGGGCGGCGATGCCGGCGTTGTCTCGCAATACGACAAGGACGACGTCGAAGCCGTCGGTCTGGTGAAGTTCGACTTTTTGGGTTTGACCACGCTGACGATTCTTGATCGCGCAGTGCGCTACATCAAGCAGCTCGATCCGGCCATGGCTGATTTCAGTCTGGAAAAGCTGCCGCTCAACGATCGGGCATCCTATGAACTCCTGACCGCAGCCAGAACGGTCGCCGTGTTCCAGCTGGAAAGCCGCGGCATGCAAGGCATGCTGAAAGATGCGCGTCCCGACCGCTTTGAGGACATTATCGCGCTGGTGGCGCTGTATCGTCCGGGGCCGATGGATCTGATTCCGGATTTCTGCAAACGTAAGCACGGCGAACGCTTCGACTACCCTGACCCGCGCACTGAAGGCATCTTGTCTGAAACTTACGGCATCATGGTGTATCAGGAGCAGGTGATGCAGATGGCGCAGGTGGTCGGCGGCTACTCGCTGGGCGGCGCGGATTTGCTGCGGCGGGCGATGGGTAAAAAGAAAGCGGAAGAAATGGCGGAGCACCGCCAGATTTTCCGCGACGGTGCAGCCAAGGATGGTCTGACCGAAGCCAAGGCCGACGAGATTTTCGACTTGATGGAAAAATTCGCGGGCTACGGCTTTAACAAGTCGCACGCTGCCGCTTACGCTTTACTGTCGTATCACACCGCTTACCTGAAAGCCCATCATCCCGCTGCGTTCATGGCCGCCAACTTGTCGCTGGCGATGGACGACACGGAGAAGGTCAAGATCCTGGTGGAGGATTCGCTGGTTGTGTGCAAGCTGACCTTGCTGCCGCCGGACATCAATCTGTCGGATTATCGTTTTACGCCTGAAGGCGAGCCGGGTAAAAAAGCCACTTTCATCCGTTACGGTCTGGGCGCGGTAAAGGGCTCGGGGCAAAACGCGATTGAGGCCATCATCGCCGCGCGCAAGGAGAAACCTTTCGTCGATTTGTTCGATTTCTGCCTGCGGGTCGACAAGCGCCAGATCAATCGCCGCACCATCGAATCGCTGATACGCGCCGGTGCGTTCGATTGTTTCAAGGTTGACCGCGGGATTCTGCTGGCTTCGGTGGCGCGTGCGATGGAAGCGGCAGATCAGAAACTGGCATCGGCCAATCAGGTCAGCCTGTTTGGCGGCGACGACAGCGATCTTGAAGCGCCCATCGAATACGTGCAGGCGACGCCGTGGACTGACAAGCAAAAATTGACCGAAGAGAAGATCGCGCTGGGTTTCTATCTGTCAGGTCATTTGTTCCATGCCTACGCTGCGGAGGCGCGCCGTTTTGCGCGCACGCCGCTGGGCAGTCTGGAACCTTCGCGCGAACCGCGTACCCTGGCCGGCATCATTTCCGGCTTGCGGACGCAAATGACCCAGCGCGGGAAGATGATGATCGTCACGCTGGACGATGGCAGTGCAACTGTCGATGTCACCGTTTACAACGAACAGTTCGAGCCGAACAAGGCATTTTTCAAAGAGGACGAATTTTTGGTAGTGCAGGGCAAGGTCTCGGAAGATCGCTTTAATGGCGGTTTGCGGGTATCGGCAGAAAAGGTGATGGATATCGCCACCGCACGGATTCAATACGGTCGTCAAATTGTGCTGTCCCTGTCGTCGCCGTCACAGAAAATCGATGCCGTACAGCTTAAGGAAATGCTGTCGTCGCATCGCTCAGGCAGCGGCTTGCCGCTGACGCTGCGCTACACTGGCGACGGGGTCGCTTGTGAAATATTGCTCGGCGACGAATGGCGAGTGTCGCCCAGTGATGGCTTGCAGCTGGTCCTGGCGGAAAAAATGGGGAAGGAAGCGGTCGCCGTGGAGTACTAAGGTACGGTCGTGCTGTGCCCTGCATTTGCCGATTGGCTGTGTCCTCCATATCACTTGGCTCTACTTTTGGAGAAGAAATTTTCCATGATAGTAAAGTGTAAAAAAAGAACTTAAAGCAGACTGACTTATGAGCGCATTTTCCTATACAACAATTTTCAAGCGCCTTGCGGTATTGCATCGGCCCTATAAAAAGCGATTGATCCTGGGTCTTCTTGGGATGGTTGTGACTGCAGCGACGGAACCGCTGGTCGCTTACATTTTCAAGATCCTGCTGGATAACGGCTTTGTGCAAAAACCTACGTTTCCGCTGTGGCTGGTGCCGATAGCCGTGATTGGCGCATTTGTCGCGCGCGGCGCCTCGACTTTCTTGACAACCTACATGACCAACTGGGTGTCTACCCGCGTGTTGACGACATTGCGGCAGCAAATGTTCAATCGCATCTTGGGCGTGTCGATTGATTTCCATGCCACCCATACGGTCGGGCGCGTGATCAATTCGATCATGTTTGAAGTGCAGCAAATCATAGAGATGATCAGCAAGCTGTTTACGTCGATTGTGCGTTGTGTGCTGACGGTAGCGGGTTTGCTGGGCTACATGCTGTTCATCAGCTGGAAATTGACGATTGTAGCCTTGGTGCTGATGCCTCTGATGATACTGGTGGTGCGCACTACCGCCAAGCGCTTGAAAAAGCTGAACAAGGATTCCCTCGACGTCAATGCGCAACTGACGCAGGTAATCGAAGAAACCACGCGCGCGCAGCAGGTCGTCAAAGTGTTTGGCGGCGAGGCTTATGAGAGGAAGCGATTCGCAGAATCGGCCGAGCATATCCGCCACTACAGCATGCGCATGACCAGCACCTTTGCCGCCACCGTGCCGGTCACGCAGATCATGATGGCTTGCGCGATGTCGGCGATGATCACGATGGGATTGGTGCAAGCAAGTCACGGACAGCTTACCGCCGGCGATTTCGTATCATTTTTGGCGGCGATGATCGCTTTGCAAGTGCCTCTCAAACAGCTGGCTGAAGTGAATGGCCCGCTGCAACGCGGCATGGCTGCAGCAGAGGCAGTGTTTAAACTGATCGATAGTCCGATCGAGCGCACCGGCGGCATACAGCTGGACAAGCGTACCAACGGGAAAGTCGAATTTTCCAATGTCGGCTTTTCCTATCCGGGGCAGGACAAACCAGCGTTAACCGATATTAACCTGACCGTGAAGCCTGGCGAAACCATTGCCTTTGTGGGGATGTCGGGCGGTGGCAAGTCCACCTTGGTGAATTTGATTCCCGGATTTTATTCGGCGACCGAAGGCCGTATCCTGCTGGATGACTTGGCTATCGAGGACATATCTTTAAACAGCCTGCGGGCGCAAATAGCCATGGTCAGCCAGAATGTCGTACTGTTCAACGATACGATCGCCGCCAATATCGCCTACGGCGACAGCGCAGCTGATCGGCCGCGGATTGAAGCTGCCGCCAAGGCAGCGCATCTGACTGAAATGATCGCCGCTTTGCCTGAGGGTTACGAAACGCACATCGGCGACAACGGTTCGCGCTTGTCCGGTGGCCAGCGCCAACGGCTGGCGATGGCGCGCGCTATCTACAAGGACGCACCTATCCTGATTCTGGACGAGGCGACTTCGGCATTGGATACCGAGTCGGAGCGGGCGGTGCAGTCTGCGCTCGACCAGCTGATGCAGGGCCGCACCACTTTCGTGATCGCGCACCGGCTGTCGACTATCGAGCGCGCCAGCCGTATCGTCGTACTCTCGAAGGGCAGCATTGTTGAAATCGGCAGCCATGAGGAATTGCTGAGCAAGCACGGCGCATACGCAAATCTGTATCACCTCCAGTTTTCCAAGGATGCGGCACATGTAGAGATGTAGAGCTGCAGTGCCGAGATCTCAGGCTTCGTACTTGAGATCGCCGGCCCGCCTCATCTGAAAATATCGTCTGCAAGAAAATCAAAAAAGAAAATCCCATGACAGCACAACTCGTTCCGGCCGAAATTTTAAAAAAAACGGATAAGATCCTGTTCATCGCCCATCTTGCCCTTGGCGATTTCACTTATCTGCAAAACTGTTTCCAAGCTTTCGCACAGGCCTTCCCGCATATCAAAATCCATATCTGGGTAGATGAGGTCAGACGCAGCAATAACACTGCGGCATGGCCGTATCTGAAGAAATATGCCTTATACGACTGGCTGGCTGAATGCCCGTTCGTTGCCAAGATTTATCAACAGACCTACAGTCCGGCCTTGTTTGAACAATCGATCGCCGAGGCGCAACAACAGGATTATCCCTTGGTAGTGTCATTGGCGACGCTGAGACCGCCCATGTATGCAAAGCTGGCGCGCCAGATCAGTCCACGTGGTTTTGTTGCGGGTATGCAGAAACCGGCAGGAATTTTTGCCCTGCATAAGCGTCTTGCATATCGGCAGCTGGATGCCGGCTTCGATCCGGATGGCGTGGCCGAGCGGGGAGTGCATATCAGCGCGGTCTATGCGGCCTGGTTCATTCGCTTGTTCGGTATGCAGAGCGCGCCATCTTCACGGCTGCCTTTCGTGCGGATTCCCGAGCAATGGAACCGGTATGCGCAGGAACAGCTGAAGCGCTGGGGCTTCGAGCGAGACAGGCGACAATCTGTCAATCCGGCCAAGCTGGTTTTCATCAATCCCTACGCCAAGACTCCCAAACGCTGCTGGCCGCTGGAGCGGGTAGTCGAGCTCGCTGCGGCGATACGCGCGCAGGATGCCTGGAAAGATACCCGCTTCATCGTCAACGTGGTGCCTGAGGAAATGGCGCAGGCTAAAGCATTTTTCGATGTTCACGCTCTCGATCGATTGCAGTTGTTTAGCGCTCAGGACAATTTTTTTCAGCTGCCGGCAATATTGCGTGAATGCGATCTGATTATCTCGGTTGAAACTGCGGTAATGCATTTGGCGAATGCCGTGCAGGTACCGGTGATCGCATTGATGCGCCAGAAAAATCCTGAATGGGCGCCGATCGACAAGGAGAATAGTATTGTAATCACCGCCGCCAATCGTCGAGATTGGGTGAAGGCGATTACGGTAGCGCAGGTTATGGCTGTATTGAATCGGAAATAAGAGCGTCCGGGGATTGCGTTGCCTGTTCTGCCTGCGCCTCCTGGCGCCACTGCAGCACGATGTCAGCGACACTTTCCGGAGTGATGTTCTCCATGCAATCGCAACTCGCAGCCTTGCTGTCTGCGCAGCCGTTACAGCTGACCGGCATGCACAACGCTTGTGCCCGCTTTCCCAGCGGAGCCCATCGGCCCGGATGCATTGGGCGCGTCGGCGGGAACAAGCCGAGCGTGCGCTGGCCCAGCGCGGCGGAAACATGAAGCGGGCCGGTGCCGCTTGCGATCAAGCCATCGGCCGCTTTAATCAATGAACTCAGCTGGTCAAGCGTGAACTTGCCGCAGACGTTGCCCACATTTTGCAATTGCAATAATTCCGTAGCATTGTCAGCGAGCCATTGCCCTTCGGCCGGACTTCCCGTTAGCCATAGTTTGATATCCGGATATTTACTCAGCCGCCGGGCAAGCGCGATGTAATGCTTGATCGGCCATTCGCGCCCATGCCCATTCGATTTTGTATGAAGGATGAGATTGAATGGATGAGCCTGGAATAACTGGTTTATTTCCCGATTCTCCGGAACGTCGAAATCATAGAGGGCCGGAATTGCAGCAAGTTCAGGGACGGTGTTGAGGCCGAAAGGGCGCAAAAATTCGAAATTGAATTGCGCCTCATGGTGTGCCGAGTTCCCCTTCTTGAAGCGTACCCGACGATTGCAATACAGCATTTGGTACAGCTTATGACGCGCGTTGCCGATGCGGTTAGGGATACGTGCTTTGAAAGCCTCGATCGCCATGCGTTTATTCGGTTGCGCCAAGATGATGGTGTCGACGTTGGCGTGCGCAAAATAAGCAGCGGGGTCCAGCAAGAAACTCTCAAGCTCCACCACTTCATCGATACTGCGGCATTGCTTGACTACCGGCGCTGCATAGGCCCGGCACAGAAAGCTTATTTTCAGCGTTGGATAATGCTGCTTTAGAAAAGCGGCAATGGGTAATGTCAGGATAACGTCGCCGATATTGTCGGTGCGGCATATTAAGACGTGGGAACTGGTTATTGCCATTATTGGATCGGTGTAGGCTATATGTGAGCGATGAATCAGCGCTGAGTTGCAGAAATTATATCCGGCCGTCAGGACGGCCGGTGAGGTTCTCACTTTTTGTTACTTCTTGCACAAATTTACCTTGTGGCAAGATATTTCATATACCACTTGAAGCTATCAAGCAGCTGGCCTCGTTTCATCAGGAAACGGGAATACATCCTCATTTCCTTATAGTTTCTTGGCGCGGGATCGAGCGCCAAGTCGGCCCAGGGCGAAAGCGCCTGGTATTTGACGAACAAGTCCCTGGACGCATGCAAACACCAGTCGTTCCAGGGTTTTACCGCGCCGGCGAAATGAATGAAGACCACCTCGCCGATATCGCGCATCTGGCGTTTGTCTTTTTCCAGGTCATGGATCAAGTCGTAGAGGAAATTCCATTTCCTGTCGATATACTTGATTTTTCCTTCCAGCACCACGTTGAGCGCGTCCTGATCCGGGAATCTGTAGTCCTTGCCGTTTTCCAGGATGGCAAGGATGGTCTTTTCGGTGATTTCCTGGGCCATCCAGTTATCCACGTGCATGTACATCACGCCGGAATTGAAATATTTCTGCGATGACAATTGCAAGGCAGCGCAACGTCTTCTGGTGGTTTCATCGGCATCCGGCACGACAATCGCCGCGCTATCGCCGAAATCCATTTGCCGCAACTCAGCCAAGCTGCCAACGCACAGGATATCCGCATCCAGGTAGAGAACCTTGTCGCACATTCCGCGCAAGGTGGAGGGGATCAGCAAGCGTGTGAAGATGGTCGGCGAATAGTAAGAGAACTGCGAGATGTGCGCGAACGGCTGGAATACCGCCGGATCGATGATATGCACATGCGTCTTGAGCTGGTACATCTGCTCCAGCTCCTTGAAGCGCTTGCGGTTATCCGCGGAAAGTGAAAAGGCGAACACATGGAAGGTGAAAACCACGCCTGGGCTATTGGCGATGATGGAGGCGATCGTCGCTCCCATGCTGCGGCAATAGTGGTCGTCGACGCAGAAGGCGATATGGAAAGAATTGTCAGCTTCGGCCGGAGCGTCGGAAGCGCCAGGCAAGGCTGCAGAAATCGGTAAAGAACTATTCATGTAAACCTTACATAAGGATGATGTCGTATTGCTCCTGCGGATAAACCGTTTCCACTTGCAGGGAAATCGGTTTATGAATGAAATCGCCGAGCATGGCCAGATGCTGCGATTCTTCTTCGAGGAACATGTCGACCACCACCTGCGACGCCAGAATGCGGAATTCGCGCGGATTGAACTGTTTCGCTTCGCGCAGTACTTCGCGCAGGATTTCGTAGCAAATGGTGCGCGCAGTCTTGACTTGGCCCTTGCCGTTGCAGGCGGGGCAGGGTTCGCACAAGATATGCGCCAGCGATTCGCGCGTGCGCTTGCGGGTCATTTCCACCAGGCCCAGGGCGGAAAATTCCGACACCGATTTCTTGGTGCGGTCGCGCAGCAGCGCTTTATGCAACTCGGCCAGCACCGCGAGCTTGTGCTCGCTATTCTCCATATCGATGAAATCGAGAATGATGATGCCGCCCAGATTACGCAGCCTGAGCTGGCGCGCTATGGCGTGCGCTGCTTCCAGATTGGTCTTGAAAATCGTGTCGTCGAAATTGCGGCCGTTGACGAAACTGCCGGTGTTGACGTCGATGGTGGTCATCGCTTCGGTCTGGTCGACGATCAGGTAGCCGCCGGACTTGAGCGGCACGCGGCGGCTCAATGCTTCCTGGATTTCTTCCTCTACGCCGTACAGGTCGAACAGGGGACGCTCGCCGGTGTAATGCATCAGCCGCGCTGTGACAGACGGCGTGTAGCTGGCGGCGAACTCTTGCAGCTTCTGGAAATTCTCGCGCGAGTCGACCTGGATGGTGGTGGTCTCGTCGTTGACAAAATCACGCAGCACGCGCTGTGCCAAACTCAAATCCTGATGCAGCAAGGTCGGCGCCGGTTTGGTTTTTGCCAGCAGCGTGATGGACGACCAGGTCTTGCGCAAATACTCGATGTCCATCTGCAGATCGGCATCCGAGGCGTCTTCGGCCATGGTGCGGATGATGAAGCCGCCCTTTTCCTCGGGCGGCAGCAGCTTTTGCACTTTGTTCTTCAGCAGTTCGCGTTCGGCTTCATTTTCAATCCGCTGCGAAATACCGATATGCCGGTCTTGCGGCAGATACACCAGCATCCGGCCGGCGATGGAAATCTGGGTCGACAGCCTGGCGCCTTTGGTGCCGATAGGGTCTTTCACCACTTGCACCGTCAGCGACTGGCCGTCGAACAGCAATTTTTCAATCGGCGTCTGTTGTGCCGCCTGGCCATCGTGGGCACGGGTTTCCCAGATGTCGGCGACGTGCAGAAAGGCTGCGCGCTCCAGTCCGATATCGATAAATGCCGATTGCATGCCGGGCAGTACACGGACCACTTTGCCCAGATAAATATTGCCGGCCAGGCCGCGCGACAAGGTGCGTTCGATATGCAGTTCCTGCACTGCTCCCTGGAAAATCAGCGCAACGCGCGTTTCCTGGGGGGTGATGTTGACGAGGATGTCTTCGCTCATAAAATGCGGATGCCTGCCTGTTGTAGTAGTTGTGCGGTTTCGAAAAGGGGTAAGCCCATGATGCCGGAATGGCTGCCGCTTATGCTTTCGATGAAAATCGCTGCCGGTCCCTGGATGCCATAGGCGCCGGCCTTGTCGTAAGGCTCGCTGGTATTGCAGTAGGCTTCGATCATGGCCTCTGGCAGCTCCTGGAATAGGACATCGGACACTTGCGTGAGTTGCCAGGATTCTTCGCGATAAATGACGGCAACGCTGGTGAGGACCTGATGGCTGCGGCCCGACAGGAGCCGCAGCATGGCGACCGCCTCGGGCTTGTTGGCGGGCTTGCCTAGAATCCGGCCGTCGATCGTGACCGTGGTGTCGGCCGCCAGGACAGGGCGTACCGGCAAACTGCGCCAGATCATCATCTGGTATGCAGCGCGGGCCTTTTCCATGGTCACCCTGACGACATAATCCTGCGGCGATTCGTCCGGCAAGACTTCCTCGCTGACATCGGGGCCGCGCGGCGTCTGGTCGCGCAGCAATAGCAATTCGAATACGACGCCGATCTGTCGCAGCAACTCCCGCCGGCGCGGGCTTTTCGAGGCAAGGTAGATTTTCTGGTAAGGATTTTTCATTGCTGGCGGCTACGGCGGATGCGTCGTCTGATAATTCCAGCGATTATTACAGAGTTACCCGTGTATTGGGTGGCTTATTGGGGCGCTCAAGGGTGCAAAGGGGTCACACCCGGTGATACGGATGGTTCTGGGTAATCGACCAGGCCCGATACAGCTGTTCGGCCAGCAGTACCCTGACCATGCCGTGCGGTAAAGTCAGGCTGGAAATGCGCAGCAAGCTGTCGGCATTGGCCTTGAATTCCGGATCCAGGCCATCGGCGCCGCCAATGATGAAGGCGACATCGCGCCCGTCGCGCTGCCATTGGGTCAGCTGTTGCGATAACTGGACACTGGTAAGGTCTTTGCCGCGCTCATCGAGGGCGATGATGCGCACGCCTTTCGGCAGTACCGCTTCGATACGGCTGCGTTCCAGCGCCATGGCCGTTTCGGCGGTCTTGCTGCCGGAGCGTTCGACTGGCTTGATTTCCTTGAGGACGATGCGGCAATCCGGCGGCATGCGTTTCGCATACTCGCCGAAGCCGTTTTCTATCCATGCCGGCATCTTGTGGCCGACCGCAGCGATGATGAGCTGCATGCGTGTGCTATGGACGCAGCAGCTTATTCAGCCGCTTTGGTTTTTGCCGGAGCGCGCTTGACAGCGGGTTTCTTGGCAGGTGCTTTCTTGGGCGCCGCAGCCTTCTTCGGCGGCACCGAGCTCTTCGACGGCGCTACCTTGATGGTTTTGCCGACCGCTTTCTTGGCGCCGTCAGTCTTGACCGGCTTCTTGCGCGCTGGCGCTTTCTTCGGCGTTTCGTCTTCCGCCTTCAAGGCCTGCGAAGTAGTCAGATGGCGCGAGATCTTCTTCGGCGCTTCTTCTTCGGCAGCCGTGCGGGTGGAAACCCGTTTGGCGGCGCCGAACTTGACTTCCTTGTCGCCCCAGATTTCTTCCAGGCGGTAGTAGGCGCGGATCGCCGGCTGCATGATGTGCACCACCATGTCGCCCATGTCGACCAATACCCATTCGCCAGTGTCTTCGCCTTCGACGCTGAGAATCGTGCCGCCGTTTTCTTTGACTTTATCGCGTACCGAGGCGGCCAGCGCCTTGGTTTGGCGATTGGAGGTGCCGGAAGCAATCGCGATACGATCGAACAAACCGGTCAGGTGGACCGTGTCGTAGACGCGAATGTCTTGAGCTTTGACGTCTTCGAGTGCATCGATGACGAGACTTTGTAGTTTTTTGATATCCATTTAATTCTTATAGAGATGATGTTGTTCAATATAGTCCAGTACTGCCGCCGGGACCAGCGTGTCGGGTCTTTTTGCATTGTGCAGCGCGGAACGAATTTCTGTTGCCGAAATGTCTACAGCTAAATTTTTCGCCAGGTAGGTCAAACCGTGCGCGCTCTGACGAATCTGTTCCGGGGTGGCGGCGCGGCGTGTAAATTCGCGCGTAACCTCGGCTGGAACCCGTGATTCATCCATGGCAAAACCGGGCCGCGAGGCCACACCCAGATGGGCGTAGTCAAACAAGCGATCCCAACCCTGCCAGCTGTTCAAGTGCTGCAACTGGTCCGCCCCCATCAGGAACACGATAGACGCTTGCGGCCCAAGTTCGGTCCGCAATGCTTGCAACGTATCTATCGTATACGTCGCAGTCTGCCGCTGGATTTCCTGCTGGTCGATGACGACCGCTACGCTTTGCTGGCGGAACGCGCGCCTGACCATCTCCACCCGTTGTTCCGGAGTGGCTTCCAGGCCATGCTTTTGCCAAGGGTTGCCGGTAGGAATTACCCGCAACTCGTCTGGCGCCAGCAAGGTCACGAAGTATTTCGCCAGCGCCACATGACCATTGTGGACCGGATCGAAACTGCCGCCGAGGACTGCGATACATGGCCTGGGCGTGGGCCGGGAGGTTTGCTTGGATGTCATCGGGGAACTGCCCATCAAACCCACTCGCGATGGATCAGAAAATCGGTATATAGCTTGGCTTCCGGGCTTCCAGCCGCCGGTTGCCAGTCGTAACGCCACTTGACCACGGGCGGCATCGACATCAGGATGGACTCGGTACGTCCCCCGGATTGCAGACCGAACAAAGTGCCGCGATCATACACTAAATTGAATTCAACATAGCGGCCGCGACGATATGCCTGGAAATCGCGCTCGGTTTCACCGTAGGGAATATCCTTGCGGCGCGCCAGGATCGGGGTATATGCGGGGATGAAAGCATTACCGACGCTCTGCATCATGGCAAAGCTTCGTTCGAACCCCAAGCGGTTGAAATCGTCGAAGAAAATGCCGCCGACGCCGCGCGGCTCCTGGCGGTGTTTCAGATAGAAGTAGTCGTCGCACCATTGTTTGAAGTGCGGGTAGAGCGCCGCATCCTGGCCGCTGGCATCGTCAAACGGCGTCAGGGCGTCGCGGCAGCTGCGGTGAAAGTGCTCGACATCTTCCGTAAAGCCGTAATACGGCGTCAGATCGATGCCGCCGCCAAACCACCATACCGGCTCCCGGCCTTCTGCGCTGGCGATAAAGAAGCGCACGTTCATATGCACGGTTGGCGCATACGGGTTGCGCGGATGCATGACCAGCGACACGCCCATGGCTTCCCAGTGCCGGCCCGCAAGCTCAGGCCGGTTGGCGGCTGCCGACGGCGGCAGGCTTTTGCCCATCACGTGCGAAAAGCCGACGCCGCCGCGTTCCAATACATTGCCTTCTTCGATGATGCGCGAAATGCCGCCGCCGCCTTCTGCACGCTGCCATTGATCGCTGCCGAACGGCTTGCCGTCAATCTGTTCCAGCGCCGCGACGATGCGCGCTTGCAGGTCCACCAGATAGGATTTGACGGCCTCGGCGGGATGGTCGGGAGTGGTGTTTGAGCTCATCGGGAGACGGGGATAGTGCTTGCGCTAATAGGAGTTGGGTGGGCAGGTTCTAATGTCCGCGCTGAAATGCGTTGTGGCATTGTGTCGGTGCGAAGTCCCGCGTGGGCACGGGTGCCCACCCTACGTGTCATATATGCCTGATCAGGCATGCTTCTTGAGTGCCCGCCAGCCGATATCGCGGCGGAACTGCGCACCGCTGAAATGAATCGAGTCGACCACGCTGTAAGCCTGCTTCTGTGCCACTTTGACACTGTCGCCCAGGCCGACTACGCAGAGAACCCGGCCGCCGGAAGTGGTCAGGCGCCCGCCGTTAAGGGTGGTGCCGGCGTGAAATGTCACCGTGTCGGCAGTCTCGGCGGGAATCCCGGAAATCAGGTCGTCCTTGCGCGGAGCGTCCGGGTAACCGGCTGCGGCCATCACCACGCCCAGCGCGGTACGGCGATCCCATTCCAGTTCAATCGTGTCCAGCGTGCCGCTGACGGCATGTTCCATTACCGTCAGCAGATCGGTTTTCAGGCGTGCCATGATCGGCTGGGTTTCCGGATCGCCCATGCGGCAATTGAATTCCAGTGTCTTCGGGTTGCCTTTGTCGTCGATCATCAGGCCGGCATACAAAAAGCCGCTGAATGGAATGCCGTCCTTGGCCATGCCGTGCACGGTGGGCGTAATGATTTCCCGCATGACGCGCGCGTGCAATGCCGGGGTGACGATAGGCGCCGGCGAATAAGCGCCCATGCCGCCGGTGTTCGGGCCCTGGTCGTCATCCTTGAGGCGTTTATGGTCCTGGCTGGTTGCCAGCGGCAAGATGTTCTTGCCGTCGACCATGACGATGAAGCTGGCTTCTTCGCCCGCCAGGAATTCTTCAATCACCACACGTGCGCCGGCATCGCCAAGGCGATTGTCGGACAACATCATGTCGACCGCGCCATGGGCTTCTTCGATCGTCATGGCAACCACTACGCCTTTGCCGGCAGCCAGGCCGTCGGCCTTGATGACGATCGGGGCGCCTTTCTGGTCGATGTACTGATGAGCAGCGTCGACGTCGGAGAAGGTTTGATATTCGGCAGTCGGGATGTGATGCCGTTGCATGAACGACTTGGCGAAGTCTTTCGAGCTTTCCAGCTGCGCCGCTTCACGCGTCGGTCCGAAAATCTTCAAGCCGCGATCGCGGAAGATATTCACGATGCCGGCAGCCAGCGGGGTTTCCGGGCCGACTACGGTAAGCGCGACATGTTCCCGCACGACGAAATCGGCCAGCGCCGCAGGATCGGTAATGTCGATGTTTTCCAGCCGCTGATCCAGCGCCGTACCGCCGTTGCCAGGCGCCACGTAGACAGTTTGTATGCGCGGTGATTGGGCGATTTTCCACGCCAGGGCATGCTCACGGCCGCCAGAGCCCACTACCAGAATTTTCATAAGAACCTGAGTCAGTCTTCGATTATTGCGTTGCTGTAAATTTCTTGCACGTCGTCCAGGTTTTCCAGAGCGTCGAGCAGCTTTTGCATCTTGATCGCATCGTCGCCCGAAAACACAGTTTCGGTCGCCGGCTTCATGATGATTTCGGCCATTTCGGCCTTGAAACCGCCTTTTTCCAACGCTTCTTTGAGCGCTGCAAAATCATGTGGTGCGGAAATAACTTCAATCCCGCCTTCCTCGTCGGTAACGACATCCTCTGCGCCGGCTTCCAGCGCAGCTTCCATCAGGGCGTCCTCATTGGTACCGGGCGCAAACAGCAACTGGCCGCAATGCTTGAACATGAAGGCCACCGAGCCTTCGGTGCCCATGTTGCCGCCGAACTTGGAAAACGCATGGCGGACTTCGGCCACGGTGCGGATTCTGTTGTCAGTCATGCAATCGACAATGATGGCGGCGCCGTTGATGCCGTAGCCTTCATAGCGCACTTCTTCATAGTTGACGCCATCCAGGCCGCCGCTGCCGCGCTGGATGGCCCGGGTGACGTTATCCTTTGGCATATTGGCGTCGGATGCCTTGTCGATGGCCAGCCGCAGACGCGGATTGGCGTCGACATCGCCGCCGCCCATGCGGGCCGCGACGGTGATTTCCTTGATCAGTCGGGTCCAGATTTTGCCGCGTTTGGCATCGGTGGCGGCCTTCTTATGTTTAATATTGGCCCATTTGCTGTGTCCAGCCATGATGTTTCTTTCTTGCTTGAGTTAGCTATAATCAAAGCGCAATTTTACCATATTGCACTTTCTTGAAATCGCCTGAAATCCACTTGCTTCCTCCTCAATCAAGCCTGCCGAAACATGTCAAACCCCCTCCCGATTGCCAAAAACGCCCGGCAAGACCTGACGCTTCTGCCTGCATTGGTGATTGCGCTTTCCCGGCGAGGCAGGGAGCGGCGTTTTCCTGTGCGTTCCTATCCGTTCTCTTAGCAACGCGATTTTCACATACCTATTACAATTCCATCACGGGCAAGCAATGAGCAGCAGGTTACACCCTGGTAGTAAGAGTAAAAACAAGAGTAAAAACAAGAGCAAGAACAAAAACAAGAAAAAAAACGGGGATTTGAGGAAGTCAGACGCAATATTTGGAGGTGATAACAATCATGGTAAAAGCAATCAGGATGTCGAGGACCGGTGGCCCGGAAGTGATGGAGTATGTCGATGTGGAGGTCGGCGAGCCAGGGCTGGGCGAAGTGCGTATACGGCATGTCGCTTGCGGCCTGAATTTTATCGATGTCTACTTTCGCAGCGGCTTGTATCCGCAGCCGTTGCCAGGCGGTCTGGGACAGGAAGCTGCCGGCGTGATCGAGGCGGTCGGCGCCGGCGTGCAGCATGTCAAAGTGGGCGACCGGGTGTCGTATGCCACGCGTCCTAACGGTGCGTATTCTGAGGCGCGCGTGATGCCTGCCGCGTTCCTGGTCAAACTGCCTGACTCCATCAGTTTCGATACGGCCGCAGCGATGACGCTGCAAGGACTGACGGTGCAGTACCTGTTTCGCCGTACCTTCCCTTTGCGCGGCGGCGAAACCATCCTGTTTCACGCCGCTGCCGGCGGCGTCGGCCTGATTGCCTGCCAATGGGCCAGGGCGTTGGGCGTGACCATGATAGGCACGGTCAGCTCAGCAGAAAAAGCGGCGCTGGCGACAGCGGCCGGTTGCACCCATGTGATCAATTACAAAACCGAGAATTTCGTCGAGCGGGTCAGGGAAATTACCGGCGGCAAAGGGGTGCCGGTGGTCTACGACTCGATCGGCAAGGATACTTTCATCGGCTCGCTGGATAGCCTGGCGCCGCTGGGCACCATGGTCAGTTTCGGCAACGCTTCCGGTGCGGTGCCGCCGTTCAGCCTGAATGAGCTGGCTGCGCGCGGCTCGCTGACTATCACCCGGCCTTCGCTGCCGAGTTATATTTCCAGCCGGGCCGATCTGGATGCGGCGGCGGCGGACCTGTTCCAGATGGTGGACAGCAAGAAAATAACGATTGAAATCAATCAGCGATATGCCTTGAAAGACGTGGCGCAAGCGCATATCGATCTGGAGTCGCGCAAAACCACCGGCTCCACCATTTTGATTCCCTGAGGCAGTTATGAATGACCCTTTGAAGCAGCAGCCGGATGCACATCCGGACAACCCCATGAATCATCCGGAAGAGCAAGCGACCGGCAGTGACGGTTCGCCCAAGTTTGGCCGCTTGTTGATCGTGCTGGTGCTGTCAGTGATACTGATCGGCTTCATCACGTTTGCCAGCGAATGGTTTTATAGCTGAAAATATTCCAGCGCAATACAAAAACGGCCTGTGCTCTCACCGAAACGAGAGCACAGGCCGTTTGTCGTGGTGGCCGCGTATCGGATCCCTGGCGATTGCCGGCGAACTTCTATTTTTGATCTTCAACCTTTAACTTAACCTGATGCGTGGCGCCGCTTTTCCCCGGGAAATCGGTGAATGCGCTGCGTATCAGATACGGCATCACGGCTGGCAGCGAATTCATCTTGCCTTCGCTGGTGACGGTGACGTCGTACAGTTTTTGGCCGTTGCCGGCGCGCGTGATCGCGATATTCAGGCGACGCTGGAATAATTGATAGTTGTATTCGCGTTGGCCCACTACCTGCGGTGCGTACCAGAACGGATCGTAAAACGGGCTGTAGAACCCTGGCCGTCCCCAGCCGTAAGGTCCGTAAGGACCGTACCACATCGGGTCGGCAACCACCGGCTCCACTACACGGACGTCGCGCGCGGCGATGTCATAGCGAAGGGCGACTTTCAATTGCGGGGCAGTGTCGCCAGCAGGTATGAATCCCAGGCGTTGGAGTTCGGCGCCCACCAGATTTTCATAATTCCGATATTCCAGATCATTGCTCTGTGCTGCCATGTGTTCGAACACATAGGATTTATTCGGTAAATCGGCCGGCCATTCGTTGAAGGCGGTAACGTCGCTGCGGATGACTGTGGCACAGCCGCCCAGCAGCAGTGTAAGTGCAGCTAAACCGAGACTAATGATGCGTTTCATGTAATTCCTCTTCGTGGGGGGTGTGCAGGCCCGTTCCATGGCTTGCCTGATAGGCGGCATCTGGAATTGGCAGCGTCAATTCTGTCTGTCTGTCTGTCTGGCCGGCTGCGCCGGACTGTTTTCATTTTAGCCAAGTCCTCATAGTGCTGCTCTATCACTTTGTCACACTCTGTAACTTCAGCGACCGGCGCACAGTTTGATAGAAATGAAATGGTGATTTTATGGCAATTTTGACGGGCTTGCACTCCAGGCTTTGATTTACAGCTTGATTTGCAGTTTGATATAGTCAGATCCGGCCAGATCGCCGTTAAGGTTGCCGTCCCGCCGCAATTCCGCTGCAAATTGCATGAAGCTTTGCGCTTTGATTGGTAGAATCACAGTCTGCCCGAATATTGAGACTGACCAGCCACGTTATTAAGCAAGTCACTGAGCGATCCTTAGCAGACCCAATTAGTTGCCGACTGTAGTTACCAGCCATAGTTATCAACCGTAGTTACCTATCGCAGTTATCAAAATTAACCGTAACCAGACTACTTCCCATGCGCACAGACACTTCTGCCACACCACTAACCATCCTTCGTAAGGATTACACCGTTCCTGCCTTCCTGGTCGACACCGTCGACATGGGCTTCGATCTTGATCCCGCAGCGACCCGTATCGCCACCCGCATCGCGATGCGGCGCAATCCAGCCAGCAGCAGCAAGGAAATCGTCTTGTTCGGCGAGGAGCTGGAATTGGTGCAGTTGCGCCTCAACGGCAAGCAATTGAAACCTGGCCAGTACCAGCTGGAAGCCGGAAAATTGCGTATCGCGTCGGCGCCGGCCAAGGTCGTGCTGGAAATTGAAACGCTGACCAGTCCGGAGAAAAATACGTCGTTGATGGGTCTGTATGTGTCCAACGGCAATTTCTTCACTCAGTGCGAAGCTGAAGGTTTCCGCAAGATTACCTATTTCCCGGACCGTCCCGATGTGATGGCCAAATACACCGTCATGCTGCGCGCCGACAAGAAAAAATATCCGGTGCTGCTGTCGAACGGCAATCTGATCGAAGAGGGCGATCTGGCCGATGGCCGCCACTACGCCAAGTGGGAAGATCCGTTCAAGAAACCGTCCTATCTGTTTGCGCTGGTGGCCGGCAATCTGGTCTGCCAGGAACAAAAATACACATTGAAATCAGGCCGCGAAGTCTTGCTGCAAGTCTGGGTGGAAGACGGCAACCTCGACAAGACCCAGCACGCCATGGATTCGCTGATCAACAGCATTCGCTGGGACGAAGAGCGGTTCGGCCTGGAGCTTGACCTGGATCGCTTCATGATCGTCGCCGTCGGCGATTTCAACATGGGCGCGATGGAAAACAAGGGCCTGAACATTTTCAATACCAAATACGTCTTGGCCAATTCGCGTATCGCCACCGATGTCGATTACGCCAATATCGAGGCGGTAGTCGGCCATGAATATTTCCACAACTGGACCGGTAATCGCGTCACCTGCCGCGACTGGTTCCAGCTGTCCTTGAAAGAAGGCTTGACCGTATTCCGCGACCAGGAATTTTCAGCGGACATGGTCGGTACCGACAGCGGCCGCGCCGTCAAGCGGATCGACGATGTGCGCGTCTTGCGCCAGGCTCAGTTCCCTGAAGACGCCGGCCCGATGGCGCACTCGGTGCGGCCCGACTCCTACGTTGAAATCAATAATTTCTACACCGTCACGATTTATGAAAAGGGCGCCGAAGTAGTGCGCATGTACCAGACTCTGTTTGGCCGCGACGGCTTCCGCAAGGGTATGGACCTGTACTTCGAACGCCACGACGGCCAGGCGGTCGAATGCGACGATTTCCGTGCCGCGATGGTCGATGCCAACGGCCGCGATCTGAGCCAGTTCGAACGCTGGTACAGCCAGGCCGGCACGCCGCGGGTGCAAGCGCAGAGCAAGTACGATGCCGCCAAGAAAACCTATGAGCTGACACTGTCGCAGACCTGCGCCGCGACACCGGGCCAGGCCAAGAAATTGCCTTTCCATATTCCGGTTGCGGTCGGCCTGCTCGACGCTGACGGCAAGGACATGGCGCTGCGCCTGAGCACGGACCGTAAAGGCAGCACCGCGGGTGCAACCACACGTGTACTTGAGCTGACCAAAGCGCAGCAGACTTTCCGTTTCGTCGATGTCGCCGAAGCACCGGTGCCGTCGATCTTGCGTAATTTCTCTGCGCCGGTAGTGCTGGATGTCGAATACAGCGACGCCGAACTGGCCTTCCTGCTGGCGCACGACAGCGATCCATTCAATCGCTGGGAAGCCGGCCAGCGCCTGGCTACCCGCAGCTTGCTGGCGCTGACTGCAGCAGTCCAGGGCGCCTCGCAAGCCGGCCACGTGCTTGCGCTGCAAGACGTCTTGAACAATGTAGCCTCGAATAGCGGCGCCTTGGGCACGGCATTCGGATTGATACTCAACGATGCGACGCTGGACGCCGCTTTCCGTGAGCAAGCCTTGACGCTGCCGTCGGAAGCGCTGCTGGCGGAACAGACCGAAGTGATTGATCCGCAGGCGATCCACAGGTCGCGTCAATACCTGCGCGGCAAACTAGGCCAGGCGCTCAAGGACGATCTGCTGGCGGCATATCACGCCAATCAGACGCCAGGCGCTTACAGCCCTGATGCAGAGGCGTCCGGCAAGCGCGGATTGAAGAACGTCGCCTTGGCGTATCTGATTCAGGCCGACGATGCCGATGCGCAAGCACTGGCACAGCAACAATACGATAACGCCAACAACATGACCGACCGCCTGGCCGCACTGGTCGCGCTGACCAACAGCAGCGCGCCGGGGAAGGCCGCAGCCCTGGAAAAATTCTATAAGGATTTCGAGCAGGAAGCGCTGGTCATCGACAAGTGGTTCGCCCTGCAAGCCACGGCTTACACTGCCGACGTTGCGACTATCCGCACGTTGTCGGAGCATCCGGCCTTCACGCTGAAAAATCCGAACCGTGCGCGCAGCTTGATTTTTAGTTTTTGCAGCAGCAATCCGGTCAATTTCCATGCGGTCGACGGCAGCGGTTATGAATTCTGGGCAGACCAGGTGATAGCACTCAACGGCGTCAATCCGCAGGTGGCTGCCCGCCTGGCGCGCAGCCTGGATCGCTGGCGCAAGTATGCGCCTGCGCTGCAGGAAAAAATGCGTGCCGCTTTGCAGCGCGTCGCAGCAGCACCGAACTTGTCGAAGGACGTACTGGAGGTCATCGGCAAAGCGCTAGCCAATTGAGTTTTTGATTTCACTGGATTGCATGTATTTTATTTTTCAATCGCGGGTTTGCCCCGCGCTTGACAGTGAAGAGCCACAATAAAGAAAGAGCAATATGAAACGTATTAGCCTTACCCAGCATTTGATAGAGCAGCAACGTTTGCACAACAGTATCCCGGCAGAACTGCGCCTGCTGATCGAAGTGGTCGGCCGCGCCTGCAAAACCATCAGCCACGCTGTCGGCAAAGGTGCGCTAGGTGAAGTGCTGGGCAGCGCCGACAGCGAGAACGTGCAAGGCGAGGTGCAGAAAAAACTGGATATCATTTCCAATGAAATCCTGCTGGAAGCCAATGAGTGGGGCGGTCACTTGGCCGCCATGGCTTCGGAAGAAATGGAATCCATCCATCCGATTCCAAACCGCTATCCGCAAGGCGAATACCTGCTGTTGTTCGATCCGCTCGACGGCTCCAGCAATATCGACGTCAATGTCTCTATCGGCACTATTTTCTCGGTGCTGAAAGCGCCGGATGGCATGAGTTCGCCGACCGAACAGGATTTCATGCAGCCAGGCCGCAAGCAGGTCGCTGCCGGCTACGCCGTGTACGGCCCGCAAACCATGCTGGTGCTGACTACCGGTAACGGCGTGCATTGCTTCACCTTGGATCGAGAGATGGGTTCGTGGGTATTGACCCAGCGCGACATGCAAATCCCGGCCGAGACCAAGGAATTTGCGATCAACGCGTCCAACGCTCGCCACTGGCATCCGCCGGTCACGCGTTACGTCAACGAAATGCTGGCCGGCAGCACCGGTCCGCGTCAAAAAGACTTCAACATGCGCTGGATTGCATCGATGGTGGCCGACGTCCATCGTATTCTGAATCGCGGCGGCGTCTTCATGTACCCGGCCGATGCGCGTGAGCCGGACAAGCCAGGCAAGCTGCGCCTGATGTACGAAGCCAACCCGATGGCCTTCATCGTCGAACAAGCCGGCGGCGCAGCCACTGACGGCAAGCAGGCGATCCTGGATATCCAGCCGGAGAAATTGCACCAGCGGGTGCCGGTCTTCCTTGGTTCCAAGAGTGAAGTCGAACTGGTGACGCGCTACCATCAGGAATAAGCAGAAATCAGAAGGAACCCGCAGGAACCCCCTCCGCAAGGCCCGGTCAGATAAAGATCGGGCACTTTGCGGAGCGCGATGACGGCAAAATGCCAGACCTAGTAAAATCGCAGCTGCAGCAAAATTTATCAATGAGTACAAGAGGAACAGATTGAAAACAGCACTAGTCGGAGATAAGGATATCCCCGAGTTCGATCACGATATCATGACCAATCTACTGATCAAGACGGTAGAGCTGAACGTTGTCAGGCAAGAGCAGATATTGCTCGGCATCCGCAATGCAAAACAAGAAATCTACCGTGTTATCGGCGCTTCCAGCAGCAAGCAGTTCATCAACGCTTCGGAAGAGCTGGAAGACTTAGGCTTGAGCAATGAATTGGACGAAGCGGATCGCGCCAAGAACGGCTACGACGCGATTTTCGGTTTAAGCGAGTAACAGTTCAGCCTGATACTGTCAGCTCAGTTCAGCGGGCTGACAGGGTTTAAAGGGGAAGCTCGACGCTTCCGCTCTTCCTTCCTCCGCCTGTCACCAGGCAGCACGTTTGTACCCAGTCGTGCTTGCGTCCTGCGGTCAGCTGCGATTCGTTTAAATTCTTCCTTCCAATCGAGCATATCAATGCCAAGCTTGTGTCCGCGATTAGAGCAAACCTACGGGTAATACTGCATTTTTGACTTCATTATATTTCCATATGGAAATATAATGGCCGCTGCGTTCAACCAGGGGATCATAATAATGAAAGCAATCATTGCACTGACCGTGCTCACGATCATTGTCATGGCGGTTATCGCCGTGCTGACTCGGGAGAAGCAGACAGCCCAGCAGAAGCGCCGTGAATACATCAAGAAAAAACCCTTGTCGAACAACGAGCAAGTCATGTACTGGCGACTGGTCGGCGCATTGCCGGATTACATGGTGCTGGCACAAGTCGGCTTGAGCCGCTGCCTGGGCACTAAAGATAGCGGCGGCCTGGATACCCTGACATCGAAGAATCTGGATTTCGTGATTTGCGATAAAGCCAGTGACGTGGTTGCAGTAATTGAAATAGATAACAAGACGCATAACAACAAGATACTCAGCAAAGAGGATGAGCAAAAGTACAAGGCGCTGAAAAAGGCCGGCATCGACATCATCAGATGGCGCGCAAATTCTCTGCCAAGCGAAGCTGACATCAGAGAGCGGTTTACGCTATTGGATCCGAGCAAAAAGCTGCGGGTAGTGAAAAGCAAAAGCCATCAGACCAGCATTTTTGGCATAGGCATAGGCAAATATCGCAATACCGGGGCCGGCTGAGCTGTACCAGCTCAGTCTTGACCGCACACTACCTCTGTCAGGTCAAATCAAGTCTGGTTCGGCGTGCCGTGCAACTGGCTGCAACCGGCCAAATATAGTTAATCCATTCCATCTTTATCGCAGTAGGTCTGATGTCTGGTTTCAGGGCAAAGCAAACCGCTGATGTCGCCCATGAGAGCTAGGCAAATTTGCGGGGTTATCTGGAAGCTCTGTCCACTCAACCCCTTAACAGCAAACGAAAGGAAGAATCATGACCACGAAAATCACCGTCGAAACTCAGATCAATGCTCCCGTTGCCAAGGTCTGGAGTGCTTACACAACGCCAAGCGACATCAAGCAATGGAACACAGCTTCTGACGATTGGCACACGACCAAATCTACTGTCGATCTACGAGTCGGCGGCATTTTCTCATCACGCATGGAGGCCAAGGACGGTAGCTTCGGCTTTGATTTCGAAGGAACCTACACAAAGGTGGTGCCTCATGAATTGCTTGAGTTCTCGTTTGGCGACCGCGCTGCGTCGGTGGAGTTCATAACAGGAGCAAAGGGCGTGACGGTTCGTGTTGTGTTTGATGCTGAATCGGAAAATCCTATCGAACAGCAGCAGCAAGGGTGGCAGTCCATATTGAATAATTTTGCAAAATTCGTTCAAGCGAGGTAGTAAAGGGACGTCAACAGACAAACGACCGATGCGTTTCAAAATCGTGTGTCATTGAGAAACGCGACCGGCGGCTTTGAGCCGATGCTGTGTGAAAACGCAAAAGCATGAAGTTTTCGTGGCTAGGGCGAGCATTGCCGATATCGAGAAAATCGCGTAGCGGTCGTTTCAGGATGAGGCGTCGTACAGCGGATACCTGCTCAAGTCAGAACCAGTACCGCTGAGCCGCGTCGGCAGCCTGGCTGCAACGATGCGCCTTATGCCGTAACCACGCAGTTACGGCCATGGTTTTTTGCGCGATAAAGACGCTCGTCCGCAGCACGGAAAATCGTGTCGATGGTGTTGCCATCGTGGCCAAACTGCGATACGCCGATACTCACCGTGAGTATCACTTTTGGG
The DNA here is from genome assembly GCF_900107095.1 of Collimonas sp. OK242. GTDB lineage: Bacteria > Pseudomonadota > Gammaproteobacteria > Burkholderiales > Burkholderiaceae_D > Collimonas. The sequence goes on along the minus strand of NZ_FNOR01000017.1, from coordinate 72,157 downwards.
ACGGCGCCGCTGGTAAACTCGGTGTTTTCCGTGGCTGACCTGATGCGTTCGCCAATCGCCATTGCTACTTCCAGCGTTGCCTGCGGCAGTAAAATCATGAACTCCTCGCCGCCCATGCGCGCCACGCTGTCATAGGGGCGGATCTCTTCCAGGCATTTCTGCACGAAACCCTGTAACACTTCGTCGCCCACCTGATGGCCGTAATGATCGTTGATCGACTTGAAATTATCCAGATCGAGCGCCAGCAGGGAAAACGATAGATTGTCCCGTTTTGCCCTGGCGATTTCAGCGTCCACGCGTTCGATAAAATGACGCCGGTTGGCGGCGCCGGTCAAAGGATCGGTGGATGCCAGATGCTCCAGCATCTGGTTGCTATGCTTCAATTCTTGCAACGCATTTTCCGTCCTCACCATCGACATCGCCAGGCTGTTCACCATTTGTTCCTGATTGTAGATATTGGAGAACGAGCGGGTGGTGTGAAATGCCTGGATGATGCCGTAACTGAGGAAGAAAAAGCCGCCGGCAAAGATGGCATGCGCCAGCCACCACATATGATTCCACGGGCGGCCCAGGATAAATGCCAGCGATGACAAACCGAACAGGGCGATCGAAATGCCGAAAATCGTCATCAGCGGCGAGCGGATGCGCCCGGCCAGCATGATAGTCAGGTTGAGCGCGGAAAAGAACAGCGCACCGCCTTCCAGCGTCAGGCGCACCGCTGGATTACCGGCAATTGGCGAGTAGGCGAGTATCGCCACCGCGATGTCGATCAGCAAGAACAGCGCTACCCATATCAGCCATGAGCGCGGATTGACGCGTTGTTGTGGCGTGTCCGATTCCAGGTTGAACGACAGCAGGCCAATCAGCAGCAGGATCGCCATCGCCAGACGGGATGCCGGGCCGTACAACAGGAATAGCCAGATGTTGTGATGCGCCATGCCGGTAAATGCGCCGTGCAGGGCATAGATCAGGGTAAAACCGAGGAAACTCAAGGTCAGCCAGCGCAACAGCGGCTCACCGGACGACAGATAGCAGCGCCAACTCACATAGGTAACAAAGAGTCCTTCAAGGGTGGCCGCGGCAATGGCGATTTCATGGAACAGGTGATTGTCGAATTTGAGCGCCGGATCCTGGAAGAAATACAGGTAGGCGATCAGAACAGCGGGAGATAGTGCGAAGGCGGCCAGCAAGAAAGCCGCATAAATTTTGGTCACCCGGCGGATTGGCTCTGGCCGCATGCCGATTGTTGCGCTCATGTCCATATGCACCCTCAACCGTGATGATGATTCCGTCATTTCCGTCACTTAGCGGCGGCACGTCAGTTCACCAAATTTACAGCCGAAAACATATTCCTACAAGCAAGGTAGCAAACATTCTTGTTATGCAGTAGCTTTATCTGGAAAATCTTTCAAGAGTGGCTAGATTTCTTGCCAAATCTGGCCGTACATTAGTTGTCATCGCAGTTTGAAAAACTCAACACGGGGTACTACCATGCTTAATCCGGCAGATAGTGGTGATTTCGCCAAGCTACGCGAAGAAATTCGCCAATTCGTTGCCGAACGCGACTGGGATCAATTTCATACCCCCAAAAATCTGTCCTCCGCGCTGTGTGTGGAAGCGGCCGAACTTCTTGAGCACTTTCAATGGCTGCCAACCGGCAGCGGCGACGAGCTCAATCCGGCCAAGCTGCAGCAGGTCCGGCATGAAATGGCTGATGTGCTGGTTTACCTGATTCGCCTGGCCGATAAACTCGATGTCGATCTCAGTGCAGCTGTATCGGAAAAAATGGTCCTGAACCGAAGCAAATATCCCGCCGATAAAGTACGCGGCGATGCGCGCAAGTACTCGGAATACGAGGACGATTAGCAGCAGCCGTCAGCGGCAATCCGCTCAGTGTTTTCCTTGCTTTCCTGGTTTGGCAAGCTTGCCATTTATCAAGGAAGCGGTGTTCAGGCATTCCCCTTCGGCCCAGGTTTCGCGCAGCGTGGTGCGCAGGCTGCGCAAATGCTGTTGCTGCTCGCGCAGCGTATCCATGAGCTGTTCTATCTCCTGCAGGCGGCCATCCAGCTTGCGCAGCAGATCGTCTTTGGATAGTTCTTCATGGCTGGCAAATACGCTGCGGATGGCTTCCAGCGAAAACCCCAGGCTTTGCGCCATCTGGATCCGGCGCAGGCGTTCGACGGCCGCTTCGGAATAGTCGCGATAACCGTTGGCGCCGCGTTCAGGTTTGGGCAGCAAGCCGCTTTGCTCGTAATAGCGGATGGCTGAGGAAGCCATGCCGGTTTTGTCCGCCAGTTCACCAATCTTCATATCGCTTGACCTTCAAGTTGACTTCAAGCTTAGGATACAGTATTTCCACCTTTTACCAGATCAGCCATGACTTCGACCATGTTTTCATCTTTGCAACTGCCGAACGGCAGCGTCTTGCCCAATCGCATCGCCAAAGCCGCGATGGAGGAAAACATGGCCGACAGCGGCCAGTTGCCGGGCGCCGCAATTCATCGGCTTTACCGCACTTGGGCCGACGGCGGCGCCGGCTTGATCATCACCGGCAATGTCATGATCGATGGGCGGGCCTTGACTGGCCCGGGCGGCATCGTGCTGGAAGCTGATACTCCCTTGGCGCCCTTTAGGCAATGGGCCGAGGCGGCAAAGCGCAAGGGCGCGCAAGTGTGGATGCAACTCAATCATCCTGGCCGCCAGGTGATGGCCGCCATGGGCGGCACCGCCTGGGCGCCGTCAGCGTTGGCGCTCGACATGGGCAAGCACAGCAAGCTCTTTGTACAGCCCAAAGCCATGAATGATGCTGAAATCCGGGACGTCATCGCGCGCTTCGCCGCCAGCGCCGCTGCCGCCGAGCGGGCAGGATTTACCGGGGTCGAAATCCACGCCGCGCACGGCTACCTGATTTCACAATTCCTGTCGCCTCTGAGCAATCAACGCGAGGATGAATGGGGCGGCAGTTTGCCTAACCGGGCGCGCTTGCTGTTGGACGTGGTGCGTGCTGTACGAGCGACCGTCTCGCCAGGCTTTTGCGTGGCGGTGAAGCTCAACTCCGCCGATTTTCAGCGCGGCGGCTTTAGCGAGGACGACGCCAGGCAAGTCATTCTGTGGCTCAACGAATTGCAAGTGGATCTGGTCGAGCTGTCCGGCGGCAGCTACGAAAGTCCGGCGATGCAAGGACGCACCGCGGATGGCCGCACCCTGGCGCGCGAAGCTTATTTTCTGGAGTTCGCCAAGGAGCTGGCCGCCGTCGCCCATATGCCCGTAATGACCACCGGCGGCATCAGCCGCAAGGCGGTGGCGGGGATGGCTACGGCGCTGGCGATTGTTCCCGACTTGCCTGCGCAATGGCTGGCCGGCGGCGACCAGACCGCCCGCAGCCAACCAGTCGAGTGGAAGGATCAGGTCATGGCGGCAGTGGCGCGCATGGCCCTGGTAAAACGCCGTTTGCGCTTGCTTGGCGCCAGCCGCACTGCAGCTGGCAATCATTCAGCGCTGCTGAGCTTGATCCTCGACCAGATGCGCACCCGGCGCCTGACGCGGCGCTACCGGCGCTGGTCGCAGGCGCGGTTGATCACTCCAGGCTGATCTTGCCGCGGCCGATTTCGATGACTTTGCCGCCCACCTGGATCGCGGCGTCAGGCGTCACCTTAAGCCGCAACAGGCAGGGGCGTTGCACCGCCTCGCCTTGTTCGATTTGATATTCGGCAGGCAGCGCATGGCCATTGGCGATCAGCCAGCCGCCGAGATTGGCGCAAGCCGATCCGGTGCCGGGATCTTCGACTACACCGCCGCCTTGCTTGGCAAAGAAGTAGCGGGACAGGACGCGGTCGGGGCGCTCCGGATCGAAAGCAAACACATACACGGTCTTGCGTTCCAGGCTGCTTTCAGGCCAGGCATCGAGCTGCGCGCTATCTGGACGGGCGCGGCGCACCGCGTCCGTGCTGCGCAGCGCGACCAGCAACTGATCGGTGCCGGTGTCGACCCACAAAGGCGCGGCCAGCAAGTCGTCTTCGTTCAAGCTGAGTAATGCGGCCATTCCGGCCCGCGTCAGATTTGCCGCTGCCGTCTTCAGTCCGCCAGGTTGCGGCGCCGTGAAAGTCCAGACATTGCCCTCGGCAGACACCGGAACCACCCCCGCTGTGAATTCCAGCGAGAGTGCGTCGCCGCTATTGGCAAGGTCACGCACCACATGCGCGCTACCCAAGGTGGGGTGGCCGGCAAACCGCATTTCATAGCCGGGAGTAAAGATGCGCACACGGGCGTCGGCACGCTCGGAAGGCAGGATAAAGGTGGTTTCCGACAGATTGAACTGCAGCGCCAGTGCCTGCATGGTGGCGTCATCCATGCCACGGGCATCTTCAAACACGCATAGCTGATTGCCGCCGAAAGTGGATTCGGCAAAGACGTTAAGGATGCGAAAGCGGTAAGCGGACATGGAAAACCTGCTGATCTGACAAGAAGCAAATTTTAGCAGGTAAATTGCGCCGGGCCAGTCACGATCAAGGCACAGTTTTTAGATATGCCCTTGACAATGCCTCAAACAAGGAGCAAAAGTTTTCCTTGCCCCGATCCGTTTTCGATTCATCATGTAAGCGGGGCAGCGGGGGCGCCGAAATGGATTTTGATTTGCCGGAATTGACCGAACTGGAACGCATCATTCAGGAGGGACAACCTCACCTGGAAGGCCGATCCGTGTGCGAAATCGAATTGAAGGGCCGTCATTTCCCGGTCTATGTCTTGGCTATCGGCAGCAAAGATCCGCAAGCGCCGGCGGTCGGTTTCTTCGGCGGCGTTCACGGTCTCGAACGGATCGGCACCCGAGTTCTCCTGGCCTTCTTACGCAGCTTGCTGGCACGCTTGAAATGGGATGCAGCATTGCATCATCAATTGGCGACGGTACGTTTGATTTTCATGCCATTGGTAAATCCTGCAGGAATGTGGGACAGTACCCGCTGCAATCCGAGAGGCGTGGACCTGATGCGCAATGCGCCGATAAATGCCAGCGAAAAAGTTCTTTTCCTGCTTGGCGGGCAACGCATCAGTTCTCGTTTGCCTTGGTACCGCGGGGCATGCGACGCGCCGATGGAAGCCGAGGCCCAGGCACTGTGCAGCGTCGTGCAGCAAGAGCTGTTGAGCCGTGAATTCAGTATCGCGCTGGATTGCCATTCCGGTTTTGGATTGAAGGATAGGATCTGGTTTCCTTACGCACACAGCAGGACGCCAATCCGGCACTTGCCGCAAGTTCTGGCGCTCAAGGATCTGTTCAATGAAACCTACCGTGAACACAATTATTTGTTCGAGGCGCAAAACTGTCAGTATCTGACCCATGGCGATTTGTGGGACTACCTCTACCTGCAAGTACCGGCCAGCAGCGATCAGGTGTTTCTCCCGCTCACGCTGGAGATGGGCTCCTGGCGTTGGGTAAAAGAAAATCCGCGCCAGCTGTTTTCCCGCCTGGGCATGTTTAATCCAAAATCGCCCGGACGTCTGCACCGCGTGCTGCGCAGCCACCTGGTATGGCTAGATTTCCTGACCAGAGCTGCTGGCGCCCATCAGTATTGGATGCCAGACAGTCCAGGACCGCAAGGGCAACAGGAAAGACACGGGACGCATCATGAGTAAATGGGTGTTTCTGCGTGGGCTGATGCGGGAGACGCGGCACTGGGGAAAATTTCCAGAGCTGTTCCGTTCGATGCTGCCGGAGGCTGAGGTCACGCTTCTCGATTTGCCCGGCAACGGCAGCCTGCACACGCTCAAAAGTCCTGTACGCGTGGAGGAGATGACCGATTCCTGCCGGCGCCAGCTCTTGAGCCGGAATATCGCGCCGCCTTATCATTTGTTGGCCTTATCCTTGGGTGGAATGGTCGCGACCGATTGGGCCATGCGTTATCCGGATGAAATAGCTGCTTGCGTTCTGCTCAATACCAGCTTACGCCCTGTCAACCCTTTCTATCGGCGCTTGAGGCCGCGCAATTATCCGGCGCTGCTGGCGCTTGGCCTATCAGGTTTGCTTAACCGCAATGTAGGGCGGCAGGAAAGTCTCCTGTTGCGCTTGACCAGCAATCAGTGCGCGCAACAAGCCGATGTGCTGGCAGACTGGATCAGTTATCAGCGCGACCATCCGGTCACATACCAGAACGCCCTGCGGCAGCTATACGCGGCAATCCGTTATCGCGCGCCTGCGCAGCTGCCCAAGCCGCCGCTGCTGATTCTCGCCGGCAGCGCGGACCGGCTGATCGATCCACGCTGCTCACAGCAGCTGGCGCATCAATGGCAGGCATCGCTGGCGACACAAGCCAGCGCCGGTCATGACCTCGCACTGGATGCGGGGTATTGGGTGGCGGAACAGGTGCGGGATTGGCTTGCGAGCTCTGCTAATGCATATAGCGAATGTCGCAACCCTCCCTGGAAGATAGAGGCCAGGAAGCGCTCTTGAAATTGGTGCCGATGACCGGAATCGAACTGGTGACCTACGCGTTACGAGTGCGTTGCTCTACCAACTGAGCTACATCGGCGTCCTGCCATATCTGGCTGCGTTGTCAATTGTAGCAAAAAAACTGGGCGGAAATCGGCTTAAGACGACACCGGCCAAAGAGCATGAAAGTCAAATGAGATTGGTCGACGATGCCGCATTGATCGCAGATAAATCGTCGTATCGAATCATCGGTTGGCCTGCTTGATATCTGCGACCCGTGCCGGACGACAGCGATAAATCTCTCGGAACGCCGCCAGCCGCGGCTGCAGCGCTGCGTGGCGTTGCGGTCGCGGGGTGAAGGCTTCGCGTAACGGCGGCTTGGCGCAGATGATGGCTTCCTGGCCTGGCTGGTCGTTGGCTGCCAGCCAGGCCAGGCGGGCGGCGCCCAGCGCGCCGCCGGTTTCGCTGCCGACGTGGGTCACCATGCGCACATTCAGCGCATCGGCGATCAGTTGCGCCCAGTAGGGGCTGCGCGATCCGCCGCCTACCAGCGATAATTCGGTGACTTCAGTGCCGGCCGTGTGCAGGGCGGCGAGGCCGTCCGCCATGCCGAAGGCGACGCCTTCGATCACGGCATAACCGAGGGCGGCGCGGCCGTGGGCGTGCGACAGGCCATGGAATACGCCTTGCGCATAGGGATCGTTGTGAGGCGTGCGTTCGCCGGACAGGTAGGGCAGGAATAGCGGTGCGTTTTCCAGCGCGGCGGCGTCGAGCTCGGCGATTTCGCTCAGCAATGTCGCCTCGTCTACACTGACCAGCCGGCAGAACCAGCGCAGGCTGCTGGCGGCTGACAGCATCACGCTCATCTGGTGCCAGCGGCCGGGCAAGGCATGGCAGAAGGCGTGCACGGCCTGGGCTGGATTCGGGCGGAAGCGGTCGTTGACGACGAACAGTACGCCCGAGGTGCCGAGCGAGACAAAACCGTCGCCGGGGTTTACCGCGCCTATGCCTACTGCGCTGGCGGCGCCGTCGCCGCCGCCGCCGGCCACGATGACTTCTGGCGACAGGCCCCAGGCGTCTGCCACTTCAGGCAATAGCGTGCCGGATGATTCTCCGCCTTCCACCAGGCGCGGCATGTGCGAGCGGCGCATGCCTGTCGCTGCCAGCATTGCATCCGACCAGTCTCGTTTGGCGACATCGAGCCAAAGGGTGCCGGCGGCATCGGATGGCTCGGATACCTTGTTGCCGGTCAGTTTCAGGCGCAGCCAGTCTTTGGGCAGCAGCACCATCTGCATGGCGGCAAACACTTCCGGCTCGTGCCGCGCCAGCCATAGCAGCTTGGGGGCGGTAAAGCCGGGCATGGCCAGGTTGCCGGCGATCTGATGCAATTGGGGCGCAAGTTCGGTCAGTTCGGCGCATTCGCTGATGCTGCGCAAGTCGTTCCATAAGATCGCCGGACGCAAGACGCGATCTTGTGCGCCGAGCAGCACCGCGCCATGCATCTGGCCGGACAGGCCGATGGCGCGCACGGCGCGAAACTGCGCCGGCGCTTTTGCGCGCAGCTTGGCGATCGTTTCGCAGGTTGCCAGCCACCATTGCTCGGGATCCTGTTCCGACCAGCGCGGCTGCGGGCGGGAGACGGTTAATGCGGTACCGGCATCGGCAAGCAAATTGCCAGCCTGATCCATCAGAACTATCTTGACTTCCGAAGTGCCCAAATCGATGCCCAGATACATGTCTCCATCCTCATGGTATTTTTTTCGCGTGCTTTTGCGTGTTTTTCACGTATTGCGTGCGCGTTGCGGCAACTGATGCTGGTCGCGCAGCACCCATTCAGGTTTGCCTTGCAAGCCAATCCTGGACATGAACCAACGCTTCACGCAGCGGCAACTCAAGCTGCAAGCTGCCAGCTAGTGTGCCCCATAAGGCGGGATCGGCGCAATAGGCGCGCACCGGGTCGGCGCTGTTTAGCATGACGCGGGTGGCGGTTTCGTCGAAGACGCCGTCCTGATAAGCATAGGGCAATTCATCTTTGGCCCAGCGTTGCAAGAACAGGAAGAATAGCGCCGGCAGGACGAGGGTGGCATGCGGTACGACGCCGCGCGCGATACATTCCTGCAAGGTCGGCACGATGAAGCCGGGGATCTTCGAGAAACCGTCGGCGGCAACCCGCTGGTTGCTGTCCTGGATATTCGGATTGCCAAAACGTTCCAGCACGACGTCGCGATAATTCTCCAGGTCGAGCGGGCTCGGCGTCAGGCAAGGGATGACGTCTTGCGTGACATAGTCGTAAGCCATTTTGCGAATATCAGCGCGCGCGCAACCTTCATGGATGTAGTTCAGTCCGAGCAATGTACCGGCCCACGCGATGCAGCTGTGGGTGGCGTTGAGTATGCGGATCTTGGCTTCTTCATAGGGCTGCACCGAGCGCACCATCTCGACCCCGGCTTGTTCCAATGCCGGCCGCCCAGCCGCAAAATTATCTTCGATCACCCATTGGATGAACGACTCCGCCATCAGCGCGCAGGGATCGGCCCGGCCGCAGGCTTGCGCCACGCGCGTCCGGACTTCTTCGGTGGGACGCGGCGTGATGCGATCGACCATGGAGTTGGGGCTGCTGGTGTGTTCTGCCACCCATTGCTGCAAAGCGGTTTCGCCGCGCAATGCCAGAAACTGCAGCAAGCCGTCATGAAAGCGTTCGCCGTTGTGACGCAGGTTGTCGCAATTGAGCAGGGTGAGCGGGCCGCCGTTGGCGGCAGCGCGAGCGCGCAGGATGGCCGTGAGGGCGCCGTAGATCGTATTCAGCTCGCCTTGCAGGTCGGCGGCCAGATCGGGATTGCTGGTGTCCAGGCGGTGATGGTGATCAAGATAATAACCACCTTCGGTGACGGTGAATGAAATTATCCTGGTAGCGCTTCTCGCGCCGAAGCTTGTCAATTCAAGCAGTGCCGCATCCCAGGGTACGATGGTCTTGATCGAACGGATCGTTTCGTAATTGCGCACACCGGCGGGCGTCACGGTTTCTAGCGTATATACGCCGCCCTGGCGCTCCAGCGCATCCAGCAGCGGCGTCATGTCGTCGCGGATATTGGCCAGCGCGAGCGACCAGCCGGTAGCGCCCGCTTCCATCAGGTGATGCAGATATACGGCCTGGTGCGCGCGGTGGAAAGAGCCTGCGCCTATGTGCAGCCAGATGTTGTCGGCAGGCTCGGCAGCGGAAGCGGAGGAAGTGACTTGCATGGTGTGTCCTGGATAAATAATGGCGAGCGCCGTTTTTTTATAAATAATGTTTTATGCCGTCTGTGAAGCCGCCTGGTGCGCCTGGCCAGTCGCAGCATGCGGGGCGGAGGCCGCCGAATCCAGCCGGCGCAAGGCGCGGCCGCTTTGATCGAACAGGTGGCAGCGTTGCGGATCGGCGGACACGCCGATTTCGCTGCCGTGCTGCATGTTCACGGTATCGGCCACGCGCAGCACCAGCGGTTCTTCGGACAGTGTGGAATCGGCGTACAGATAGGAAAAATCGCCGAGCGCTTCCAGCACCGTGAATTTTGCCTTCAGCATAGGATTGTGCGGATCAAGCATCAGGTGCTCGGCACGTACGCCGATGCTGACAGGGGCGCCGATCTGCAGGCTGGCGCCATCAACCGCAACCGATTGGCGGCCGCCGCTGGCCAGTTCGACCAGCACGCCTTGGCTGGCTATCGCAGTTACCTTGCCATCAATGAAATTCATTTTTGGCGAGCCGATGAAGCCCGCAACGAAGCGATTCGCCGGATGATGATAGAGCTGTTGCGGCGAACCGACTTGTTCGACCCGGCCCGCAGACAGCACCACGATCTTGTCGGCCAGCGTCATGGCTTCGATCTGGTCGTGGGTGACGTAGATCATGGTGGTCTTGAGCTGGTCGTGCAGCCGTGAAAATTCGAGGCGCATCTTGACCCGCAGCGCGGAATCCAGATTCGACAAAGGTTCGTCGAACAGGAACACGCTCGGCTCACGCGTGATGGCGCGGCCGATGGCCACCCGCTGGCGCTGGCCGCCCGACAAGGCCTTTGGCTTGCGATCGAGCAGATGATCGATGTGCAAGGTCTTGGCGGCACGCTGGACCGCAATGTCGATCTCAGACTTCGATTTGCCGGCGATCTTGAGGCCGAAGGCCATGTTGTCGTACAGCGTCATGTGCGGATACAGCGCGTACGACTGGAACACCATCGCAATGCCGCGCTTGGCTGGCGGCACATCGTTCATGCGGGCGTCGCCGATGAACAGGTCGCCGCTGCTGATATCTTCCAGGCCGGCGATCATGCGCAGCAACGTCGATTTGCCGCAGCCGCTGGGGCCGACGAAGACGACGAATTCGCCGTCGTCAATGTCGAGATTGATGTCGCGCATGACTTCATTGTCGTCGTAGCTCTTGATGAGATTTCTGATCGTTACGCCTGCCATGATGGTCTCCTTCTGTTTTTTTCGTAGATCGCCGCCATGGATCAGGGATGGCGGCGACGCAATCGAAATGCGTGGAAATGCGTGGAATTACGCTGTCTGTCTGCCGAGCAGCTGTGCCAGCTGCTGCATGTCGTCGAATATCCATTCGGCGCCCGCCGCCAGCAATCTTGCGCCGGCGCGTTTGCGATCGTGTGCAACACCGGTGAAGCCTATGACCCGGATGCCGGCGGCAACTGCAGAACGGACACCGGTGACGCTGTCGTCAATCGCGATGCATTGTTGCGGCAGCACGCCGAAGCCGGCGGCTGCGGCCAGGTAGACGTCGGGCGCCGGCTTGGGATTGCCTATCTCGTGACCGCTATGGATGTGGCCGTCGAACTGCTCCAGCATGTCGCAGCGACGCAAGCCGGCACGGATGCGGTCCAGGCTGCTGTTGCTGGCCACTGCCTTGGGTAACGGGATCGCGGCCAACGCTTGCCGGACGCCAGGGACGGGATTGACTTCCTCGCTGCAGGCACGGCTGACGATCGCGTTGATCGCGCCGTGCTCTGGCGCCGCCAGCCCCAGCTTGAACTCGCGATTGATCTCATCGAGCAGCTGATCGGTCATCATGCCCAGCCGTTCGGCGATTGCGGCGTGCAATGCGGGGCCGGCCTGCAACATCGAAGGCGGTAAATACGGCGTCAGCTGGCGATGCAGCACGCTGAGGGCGATGCTTTCGCTATCCAGCAGAACGCCGTCGCAATCGCAGATGAGGTGGCTGATGTGGGTAGTCATCGATGTATTCGGTGAATGCGTCATTTCACCGCGCCAAAGGTAAGGCCGCGCACCAGTTGCTTTTGTGCCAGCCAGCCGAGCACCATGATCGGCGCGATCGCCAGCAGAGAAGCGGCCGACAGCTTGGCCCAGAACAGGCCCTCCGGATTCGAGTAGGAGGCAATGAACACGGTCAGCGGCGCACCGCTGACGCTGGTCAGGTTGATGCTCCAGAATGCTTCGTTCCACGACAGGATGATCAGCAGCAGGCCGGTCGAGACCAGCCCCGGCATGGAGGTCGGCAGCAGCAGGTACGCCATTTCCTGCCAGGCGTTGGCGCCGTCGATCCGTGCCGCTTCCAGGATTTCCTTTGGCACGTCGTTGAAGTAGGTGAATGCCATCCATACCGCAATCGGCAGGTTGATCAAGGTGTAGATGATCGTCAGTCCGGTTACCGTATCGAGCAGGCCGGTATTCTTGGCTAGCAGATAGATCGGGATCAGTACGCCGACTGCCGGCATCATCTTGGTAGACAACATCCACAGCAACAGTTTCTGCGTGCGTGCGGTAGGGAAGAATGCCATCGCATACGCTGCCGGCACCGCGATCAGCAGTGCCAGCACGGTAGAGCCGAGCGAGACGATCAGTGAATTGACGACAAAATCCATGTAATTACTGCGCGCCATCACTTCATGGAAACTTTCCAGCGTCGGCCAGAAAATCAAGGTCGGTACGTAGGCTTGGTGCTCGCTCTTGAAGGCAGTGATGGCAACCCAGAAAATGGGGAAGAACAGGACGATGGCGCAGGCCCATGCCAGCAGCCCAAGCCACAGGCGATTCTTATTTTTGGCGTTCATTTTTCGTTCGCTCCTTTCAGGTTCTTGGCCATCATCCGTACCAGGAAGAACGACACGATATTGGCCAGGATCACAGCGATGATGCCGCCGGCCGAGGCGATGCCGATGTCGAACTGTTGCAGGCCGATCGAATACACCAGGTAAGCCAGGTTGGTGGTCGCCGTGCCAGGACCGCCGGCGGTGGTGGTGAAGATTTCGGCGAAGATCGACAGCAGGAAAATGGTTTCGATCATGATGACCACCGTGATGGCGCGCTTGAGATGGGGCAGCACTACGTACCAGAACACCCGGACCGGTCCGGCGCCATCCAGTTGCGCTGCTTCTTTCTGTTCCGTATCCAGCGATTGCAGCGCCGTCAGCAGGATCAGGAAGGCGAATGGAATCCATTGCCAGGCGACGATCATGATCACCGACAGCATCGGATATTCGGCCAGCCAGTCGATCGGCTCCAGGCCAAGCAGGCGCATGGCCCAGGCCAGCAGGCCGTACACTGGATGCAGGATCATGTTTTTCCAGATCAGGGCGGCGACGGTAGGCATGACGAAGAACGGCCCGATCACCAGCAGGCGGGCGATGCCGCGGCCGAAAAAAGGCTGGTCGAACAGCACCGCCAGCAGCGTGCCGGAGACCACACTGATGACCAACACCGAGCCGATCAGTAGCAGCGTATTAAGGATAGACGGCCAGAACGCCGGATCGTTGAACAGGAAGGCATAGTTGTCCAGTCCGACAAAGCCGCTTACGTCCGGCATCATCAAGTTATAACGGATGACCGAGAAGTACAGCGTCATCGCCAGCGGTACTATCATCCATAGCAGCAGCAAGAAGACCGAGGGCGTTTGCAGCAGCCGTACCGGCTTGAATTTGCTGGCGTTCGGCCGTACCGGCGCAGCCGCGTTGGCGACCTGTGAGGAAGGAATCGACATGATGATTTACCTCTTACATTTTTTTTCGCGCCGATTGGCGGGACGGGCAGGGCGGGCACATCGTGAGCACGATCTGCCCGCCGCACGGAGCATTACTTTATATAGCGCCCTTGACGCATCACCCGGTCCGCTTGCGCCTGCGATGTCTGCAAGGCAGCTTCGACGGTCGACTTGCCGGCCAGCGCGCCGGCAATCGCCTGGCCGACTACCGTGCCCAGCGACTGGAACTCGGGAATCGTCACGAACTGGATGCCGGTGTAGGGTACTTTTTGCAAGGTCGCATCTTTGGTGTCGGCTGACTGGATCGCGTTCAGCACGAACTCGGAGTACGGCGCCGCTTTTTTATATTCGGGCGAAGCGTAGGTCGACATGCGGGTGCCAGGAGGCACCAGACCCCAGCCTTTTTCCTTGGCTACCAGCTGCACGTATTCCTTGGAAGTCGCCCAGGCTGCAAATTTCTTGGCGGCGTCCTGCGATTTCGACGATTTCGGAATCGCCAGCGACCAGATCCACAACCAGTGCGCGCCCTTGGGCGTGACCGCCACCGGCGACGGCGCAAATGCGACCTTGCCGACTACTTTCGATTCCTTGCTGCTGTAGATCATGCCGGCCGCCACGGTAGCGTCGATCCACATGCCGCATTTGCCGCTGGAGAACAGCACCAGGTTTTCGTTGAAACCGTTGGAGGTAGCGCCGGCGGGGCCGTATTTGCGCAGCAGGTCGACATAGGTGGTGACCGCATTTTTCCACTCGGGAGAATTGAGTTGCGGCTGCCATTTTTCGTCGAACCAGCGGGCGCCGTAGGTATTCACCATGGTGCCCACCAGCGCCATATTCTCGCCCCATCCGGCGCGGCCGCGCAGGCAGATGCCGGCGATGCCGTTTTGCTTGTCGGTCAGCTTTTCAGCGAAACCGGCGATATCCTGGAAAGTCGGGTGTTCAGGCATTTTCAAGCCCTTTTCCGCAAACAGGTCTTTGCGATAATAAGTCATCGAGCTTTCGGCGTAGAACGGCAACGCGTACAACTTGCCGCCTTCAGTCAGGCCTTCGCGCACGGTCTTGATCAGGTCGGCTTCATCGTAGCTGGCAGGCAAGCCTTCCATCGGCGCCAGCCAGCCTTTCTTGGCCCAGATCGGCGCTTCATATGCGCCGATAGTCATCAGATCGAACTGGCCGCTGCCGGTGGCGATGTCGGTGGTGACCCGTTGCCGCAACACGTTTTCTTCCAGTACTACCCAGCGCAATTTGATGTCGGGGTTGGCTGCTTCGAAATTCGATGAGAGTTTTTGCAGTTCGATCATGTCCGGATTGTTGATCGTTGCGATGTTGACGGTAGTCGGTGCGGCCCAGGCGCTGCTGCAGAGCATCGCTATCGAGATGAGGCTGAACGGCGCCAGGACGGCTGCAAGCGAGCTGGCGCGAATGCTGCGACGTTTCATGTTTGTCTCCATGGTTGGAATGATCAATACGCCATGCCGACTTGCGCGGCTTCGCGTTATCACTTTCTCAGGCGGTAGTTTGGTTGCCGCTTGAAAAATTATTTAACGTTGTCTTTGTATTTTTGCATTGCCGATTTAAATATTCGGCATTGAGCAAAAGACTTTTCGTTGAGCAAATAATCAATCATGATTCAATGCGTGTCAAGATTTAGTTCTGCTGCGCTGCACTATCTGGGACAATTCCCAGGTCGAATGCCAACAAACAGGGTAGCAGCAGCGACGCTGGCGGTGGATGTTGTGGAGACGCGCGCCTAGCGATCCATGCCAAAAAAGGAAAACAGATGGCATCAAGAAATGAAAAGCTGGATCTGGCCGCGCGTGCGGCGTGGATGTATTACGTAGCTGGCAATACGCAAAACGAAATCGCCGATCACCTTGGCATTTCGCGCCAGATGGCGCAGCGGCTGGTGGCCTACGCGCGCGAATCCGGGTTGGTCAAGGTCCGGGTGGAACATCCGGTGTCGACTTGCCTGGAGCTGGCGGCGGCATTGCAGCAGCGCTACGGCCTTGAGCAATGCCATGTGGTGCCGAGCGAAGGCGCGGGCGGCAGCGTGGTCGACGAGGCCGGCGTGCAGCAGATGCTGGCGGTGGTGGGGGCTGAAGTGATGGAGCGCTATCTGCAGCAGGAGACGCCGCTGGTGGTCAATGTCGGTTCGGGACGGACCTTGAAGGCGGTGCTGGAAGCGGTTACCGAGATGGAGCGGCCGCAGCACCGGATCGTTTCGATGGTGGGGGCGATTGCTGCCGATGGTTCGTCAAACCGTTATGACGTGGCGCTTACCGCTGCCGATAAAATCCAGGCGCGTTTCTTTTTCTTGCCGGCGCCGCTGGTGGCCGACAGTGCGGAGGATATGCGGCAGTGGTGCAGCCATCGGGTGTATCGGATCGTCGCCGATCTGGCGCAGCTGGCGGATGTGACCTTTATCGGTGTCGGTACGATTGCACTTGGCTGCCCGATGCATGAGGATGGTTTTATCACGGCTGAAGAGGTTAAGCAGTTGCAGGAATACGGGGCGGTGGGCGAAATGATCGGGCATGCCATTGCCGGCGACGGCCGCCTGATTGCATCGCCGCTTGAGGAGCGTATCACCAGTTTGCCGCTGACTTCGCCGCCGACGCGCCCGGTGATCGGCATGGCCGGCGGCGTCAAGAAGGCTGAAGCGATCCGGGCGGTATTGCGCGGCGGTTGGTGGTCGGGTTTGATCACCGACGAATACTGCGCGCGCTACGCACTACAGGACAAGTAGTTAAATGGGGGCTTTCGCCTTCGGCAAGGTGCCGGGCTTCTGGCCTTGGCGGGCCGGCATTGTCTTGTTGTATATAAATAATGTGGTAATACGGGCCTTGCCAAATCGCCGGAAATCCTGCACTATTGGTCTTGATTTTAATAATCCTTTACTGAAAAACATGTCTTTCGCACGCGCTTATTTCTTTTTTTACTTTAGCTATTCCAGCCCCACGGCGGTGAAAAGCGGTAAGCGTTCGTAAGTAAAGAGCAAACCGAAATTTCTAAAAAACCGCCAGCGATGGCGGTTTTTTTATACCCAGTCACTTTTGAGCCAGGAGAAAAACATGCTACGCACCGATGATTTGCGCATACGAGAAATGAAAGAACTAGTCCCGCCATCCCATTTGATACGCGAATTCGGCTGCTCCGAGAAAGTGGCGGAAACCGCCGCCAATTCGCGGATTGCGCTGCATCGCATTTTGCATGGCCAGGATGACCGCCTGATGGTGGTGATCGGACCGTGCTCGATCCACGACACCAAGGCGGCGCTGGAATATGCGGGCCGTCTGGCGGGCGAGCGCGAGCGCTTCAAGGGCGAGCTGGAAATCGTGATGCGGGTCTACTTCGAAAAGCCGCGCACCACGGTCGGCTGGAAAGGTTTGATCAACGATCCGTACATGGACAACAGCTTCCGCATCAACGACGGTTTGCGCATGGCGCGCGAGCTGTTGTTGAACATTAACCAGCTGGGCTTGCCGGCCGGCACCGAATTCCTGGATGTGATCAGCCCGCAATACATTGCCGACCTGATCAGCTGGGGCGCAATCGGCGCCCGCACTACCGAATCGCAGGTGCATCGCGAACTGGCTTCCGGCTTGTCATGCCCGGTCGGTTTCAAGAACGGCACCGACGGCAATATCAAGATTGCGGTGGATGCCATCAAGGCAGCTTCGCAGCCGCATCATTTCTTGTCGGTGACCAAGGGCGGCCACTCGGCGATTGTGTCGACTAATGGCAATGAAGATTGCCATATCATTCTGCGCGGCGGCAAGGCGCCGAACTATGACGCTGCCAGTGTCGATGCGGCTTGCAAGGATATCGCCAACAGCGGACTGGCATCGCGCCTGATGATCGATGCGTCGCACGCCAACAGTTCGAAGAAGCCGGAAAATCAAATCCCGGTATGCGCCGATATCGGCAAGCAGATCGCCGCCGGCGACGATCGCATCGTGGGCGTCATGGTGGAGTCGCACCTGGTCGCCGGCCGCCAGGATCTGGTGCCGGGCAAAGAACTGGTCTACGGCCAATCGGTGACCGACGGTTGCATCAACTGGGAAGAAAGCGTGGCGGTGCTGGAAGGTTTGGCGGCGGCAGTAAAACAACGCCGTTTGCTCAATAGCAGCCCGGCCTGAACGGCTAGCTGACACAGGGCGGACATGTTATCCGCCCGCTGGTGTATCAAGCGCTGTCAGAAGCGCTTGGTCAACACCATCATCTCGCCTTCGCGCCGCATCTCGGTGCGGTTCAGGAACGACATGCCGAGCAGTGCGAACGGTAGTCCGGCCTCTTGCACCAGGGCATCGACCTGATTCATTTCAATGTCGCCGATCTTGACGGTATTCAGCTTGACCATATACGCCGGCGCCGCGCCGTTGGCGGTATTGACCGCGACCATCCTGCCCTTTTTGTAGTCCACGCCGAGCCGTACTGCGTCCGATGCGGGCAGGGCGATCATGGTGGCGCCGGTATCGACCAGCATGGTCATCATGGCGCCGTTGATCTGGGCCTGCGCCACAAAATGACCCTGCGGATTGACTTTCAAGGTGACGCTGGAAGCAGCGCCGGGCGCGCTGCGGCTGACGTATTCGCCGATGCCGATCACTTGCCGCTTGCCTTTCACCTCCAGCGTGGCGGTGGAGCCGTTGGCTTCCACCAGCTTTACGTCGTCGGTGACTTTGCTGCCAACCGAGAAAGTCTTCGGTCCGGAGCCGTCGATCACCAGCACAGCTTTTCCCGGAAACAGGCCGACTACGCCAATATCGGAAGCTTGTGCAGCACAGGCAACGCAAGAAATGGAAGCAAGTAAAAACAGGCGGTTGACTAGAGCAAACGGGCGCATTGTTGTCCGGCTTTCCTGGCAAGAGGTTAAGGTAGCGCCGTAGTGCCGATATCTTGAACAGCTGGCAACAGCAGGTGGATAATAACCCTATAAGTTGCCAAGCTACAATTTAGTCGCGGAAATTATTGAATTCCAGTGGCAAATCGGCCACTTCCTTGCGCAACATCGCCATTGCTGCCTGCAAATCGTCGCGCTTGGCGCCGGTGATGCGGACGGCGTCGCCCTGGATGCTGGCCTGGACCTTCATCTTGCTGTCCTTGACGATGCGGACGATCTTCTTGGCGGCTTCAGATTCGATACCGTTCTTGATCTTGATCACTTGCTTGACCTTGTCGCCACCGATTTTTTCGATCTTGCCGATGTCGAGAAAGCGCACGTCGACGTTGCGTTTGACCAGTTTCGAGGTCAGGACGTCGCGCACCTGGGCCAGTTGGAATTCCGAGTCGGCATACGCAGTCAGGTCGCGTTCCTTCAACTCGATGCGGGCGTCGCTGCCCTTGAAGTCGAAGCGGGTCGAGATTTCCTTGTTGGCTTGATCGTTGGCATTTTTTACTTCGACCAGATTAGCTTCCGATACGGTATCGAATGATGGCATGGTGATACTCCTTCAGTATGTTCAAACAAAGCCGGCAGGCTCAATAAGTGGCGCCGCCGTCGAGCTATGCGCATTTTAACGGACAAGAAACCCGAGATGTCGGTCTGGCCGGTCTATTTCTTATGTGCCCGTCTATCTTTTGGCGCCCGGGCCAGCCGCTGGCCGGATTCGCTTGCCGCAGTTAGTTACGCTTATAATCCCGATGCTATGACTATCTCCAAGCTTCCCTACCAATTCGATTTTTCGCTGCGCCAGCATAATACCTTTGGTATCGATGCCAGCGCACATGCCTACCTGCCGGTCGCTTCGCTGGAAACTCTGCAGATACTCAGGTCAGATCCTGATGCTGCCCGTCTGCCGCGGCTGGTGCTGGGCGGCGGCAGCAATCTGATCCTGACCCAGGATTTTCCGGGACTGGTGTTGCATATGTGTAATCGCGGACGGGAAGTTGTCGGCGCCGACGATGACGCTGTCTATGTACGGGCGGCAGCCGGCGAAAACTGGCATGAGACGGTGTTATGGACGCTGGAGCAAGGGCTGGCGGGGCTGGAGAACCTGTCCCTGATTCCCGGCAACGTCGGTGCTGCGCCGATCCAGAACATAGGCGCTTACGGTATTGAATTGCAAGAGCGTTTCCATGCGCTGACGGCAATCGATATGGAGAGCGGCGAAATCCTGACCCTCGATCGCAGCGCCTGCGCGTTTGATTATCGCGACAGCGTGTTCAAGCACAGCCTGCGCGACCGGGCAGTAGTGCTCGACGTTACCTTCGCCTTGCCGAAGCGCTGGCAGCCTGCTTTGCGTTATGCCGATGTGGCGCAAGAGCTGGACGCTCGCAAATTGCTGCAGCCAAACGCGCGCGATGTCAGCGATGCGGTGATTGCCATCCGCACCCGCAAGCTGCCGGACCCTGCAGTGATCGGCAATGCCGGCAGCTTTTTCAAAAATCCGATAGTGACGGCGCTACAGCGCAATGCGCTGCTGGAACAACATCCGCAATTGGTGAATTACCTGCAGCCGAACGGCAGTTACAAACTGGCTGCCGGCTGGCTGATCGACCAGTGCGGATGGAAAGGGAAAAACCTGGGCGCCGCGGGCGTTTATGAAAAACAGGCGCTGGTGCTGGTCAACCGCGGCGGCGCCAGCGGCCAGGATGTGGTGCGCCTGGCGCAAGCGGTGCAGGCTGATGTGAGGAGTAAATTTGGCGTAACGCTGGAGCCGGAACCGATTTTTATTTGAGCCGCAAGCGGTTCGCATCTCAATGTGTCATTATCAGGTCACATAACGGCATTAAACTCCGTTATGTCTCATCTCCAACACTCCCTAAAGTAATGGACTTAGCCCGTCATGCAACTGCATCACGGGCTTTTTTTGCACGCTTTTACGTTTTCCTGACTTCTTAGGCGTAATGGCAAACGTAGTTCACGGTTTCCAGCGTCTCGATATCGAAACTCGAATTGGCCGGGATTTCGAAGCTATCGCCACCGTTGTACGTAGTCCATGCTTGCTGGTCTTTCTGGCGTACGCGGCAGCTGCCGCTGGTGATGTCCATGATTTCCGCCACGCCGGTGTTGAACGTCAGGGCTGACGGCAAGATGACGCCGAGCGTCTTCTTGCTGTCATCCGCGAAAACGACGGTGTGGGAAATGCATTTGCCGTCGAAATAGACATTGCCTTGCTTGAGGACAGTGACATTGTCGAATTGTGTAGTCATGTTGAGTTCTTTTTGAGTTTTTTTGTAGGCGTGGATTTTATTCTGCGTCTTTGTCCAGCAGCGGCAGCGACACGGCGTTGCTGGAGGCGAGCAGGCCGGTGCTTTGATAGATCGCCAGCTTTTGGCGCGTATCGCTGATGTCGAGGTTGCGCATGGTCAGTTGGCCGATACGGTCTTGCGGCGAGAAGGCGCCTTCGCCCTTTTCCATGGTCAGGCGTTCCGGATGATAGGTCAGGTTGGCCGACTCGGTGTTGAGGATAGAATAATCGTTGCCGCGGCGCAGCTCGATCGTGACCTCGCCGGTGATGGCGCGCGCCACCCAGCGTTGTGCGGACTCGCGCAGCATGATCGCTTGCGAGTCGAACCAGCGGCCTTGATACAGCAGGCGGCCCAGGCGGCGGCCGCTTTCACGATATTGCTCGATGGTGTCTTCGTTATGGATGCCGGTGACCAGGCGCTCGTAGGCGATGAACAGCAGGGCCAGGCCCGGCGCTTCATAGATGCCGCGGCTCTTGGCTTCGATGATGCGGTTTTCGATCTGGTCGCTCATGCCCAGGCCGTGGCGTCCGCCGATACGGTTGGCTTCCATCAGCAGGTCGACCTGGCTGGCATACACGATGCCGTTGAGCGCGACCGGACGGCCTTCTTCAAAGCGTACGCTGACTTCTTCGCGCTTGACTTCCACGTCGTCGCGCCAGAAGGCGACGCCCATGATCGGTTCGACGATCTTCATGCCGGAGTTCAGGAACTCAAGGTCTTTCGCTTCATGCGTGGCGCCGAGCATGTTGGAATCCGTTGAATAGGCTTTTTCCACCGACATCTTGTAATCGAAGCCCGACTTGATCATGAATTCCGACATTTCCTTGCGGCCGCCCAATTCCTCGATGAACTTGTCGTCGAGCCAAGGCTTGTAGATGCGCAGCTTAGGATTGACCAGCAGGCCGTAGCGGTAGAAACGCTCGATATCGTTACCCTTGAAGGTGCTGCCGTCGCCCCAGATATCGACTTTGTCTTCGCGCATGGCGGCCACCAGCATGGTGCCGGTGACGGCGCGTCCGAGCGGCGTGGTGTTGAAGTAGGTGACGCCTGCGGTGGAGATGTGGAAGGCGCCGCTCTGCAGGGCGGCGATGCCTTCGGCCACCAGCTGTTCGCGGCAATCGACCAGGCGCGCCAGTTCAGCGCCGTAGGCCTTGGCTTTTTGGGGGATGGCGTCGTAGTTCGGCTCGTCAGGCTGGCCCAGGTTGGCTGTATAGGCGTAGGGAATGGCGCCTTTCTGGCGCATCCAGTGCAGCGCGGCGCTGGTATCGAGGCCGCCTGAAAAGGCGATGCCGACTTTTTCGTTAACCGGAACGGATTGCAGGATATTGGACATGATATTTCGTGTGGGTTGTTGTGACTGGGGTTGTACTGAGTTTGTACCGAATTTGTACGCTATGCGACTTTTCCGAGCACCAGGTATTCGAGCAAAGCTTTTTGCACATGCAAACGGTTTTCAGCTTCGTCCCAGACTACCGATTGCGGGCCGTCGATCACTTCGGCCGCAACTTCCTCGCCGCGATGCGCCGGCAGGCAATGCATGAACAAGGCATCCGGCTGGGCGCGCTGCATCTTGGCCTGGTCGACGATCCAGCCGTCGAAGGCTTTCAGGCGTGCCGCGTTTTCGTCTTCATAACCCATGCTGGTCCAGACGTCGGTGGTGACCAGGTCGACCCCTACGCAGGCGTCGGAGGGGTTGGCGAAGAAGGTGTAGCGCTGGTTGCCGGCGGTTACTTGCGCCGGGTCGATATCGTAACCCTTGGGGGTCGAGACATTGACGTGGAAACCGAACACCTGCGCCGCTTGCAGCCACGAATACAGCATGTTGTTGGCGTCGCCGATCCAGGCTACCTTCTTGCCGGCGATGGAGCCGCGGTGTTCGATGTAGGTGAAGATGTCGGCCAGCACCTGGCAAGGATGCTGCTCGTTGGTCAGGCCGTTGATCACCGGCACCCGCGAGTGGGTGGCGAAGCGTTCGATGATGTCCTGGCCGAAAGTACGGATCATGATGACGTCGCACATGCGCGACATTACCTGCGCCGCATCTTCCACCGGCTCACCGCGTCCCAGCTGGCTGTCGCGCGTGTTGAGGTAGATGGCGGCGCCGCCGAGCTGATGCATGCCGGCTTCGAACGACAGGCGGGTGCGGGTCGAGTTTTTCTCGAACACCATCACCAGCGTGCGGTCGAGCAGCGTGTAATGCGGTTCGTAATTCTTGAATTTGCGTTTGATGAGACGGCTACGTTCAATCACGTACTCGTATTCGTCCAGCGAAAAATCAGAAAACTGCAGGTAATGTTTGATTGCCATAAATGAAAACGGCGGCCGCTGTGGCGACTGCCGCCGATAGTTGGAATTCCATTTTTAAAACAACTGCTCAATTGCCGCACTGCCCGCTTCCCGACTACCCGAGATTGGCTTAGAAATGAAATAAGTGCTTCAATTATAAGGGATTTCAGTAGAAAAGATACCCGTCGAAAAGTGGTTGTTTTGATAATCAATACAGTTTTTGCGACGATTCATGCAACAACTGCACGTACAACTGATGCCGCATCGGCGATATTCTGTTTTCCTTGACCGCTTCCAGCACGGCGCAGCTCGGCTCGGTCAGATGGTGGCAGTTGTAAAATTTGCATTTGCCAAGATAGGGTGAGAATTCGGTGAAGGCGCGCTCCAGCATGCCTTCGCTCAGCTGGTACAAGCCGAATTCCTGGAATCCCGGCGAATCGATGATGTTGGCGGGATTGCCGCCCAGGCTGGTGTCAGCCGCATCCATTTCGTACAAGCGGGTGAAGGTAGTGGTGTGCTTGCCGGTATCGAGGGCGGCGGAAATTTCGCGCACGGCAATATCGGCGCCTGGCATGATCAGGTTGATCAGCGACGATTTGCCCATGCCGGACTGGCCGATCAGGATGGTTGACTTTCCCGCCAGCAGGGGCGCCAGCGTGGCGCAGGTTTGTTCCGGAAATGCCCGTGCCGACACTTCATGCACCGGGTAGCCGAGGCCGGCATACAGTTGCAGCCGTTGCCGGGTCTTGGCCAGCGATTCGACGATATCGGTCTTGTTCAGCACGATATGCGCGGTCACGCCGGCGGCTTCGGCGGCCACCAGCGCGCGTGAAATCAGATCGTCGGCAAAACCGGGTTCGGTGGCCACCACGATGAACAGCTGGGTGACGTTGGCCGCCAGCAGCTTGGATTTGTACTGGTCGGAGCGGTACAGCAGGCTGTGGCGCTCATCGATGGCTTCGATCACGCCCTGGTTGGGCGAAGTCAGCTTCAACTGAACCCGGTCGCCGACGGCGACATCGCTTTTCTTGCCGCGCGTGACGCATTGCAATTTGAGCGACTCTTGCAGCGACCCTTCGCCAATTTTTCCTTGCACCAGATAGTGCCGGCCGTGGGCGGCAATCACCAGGCCGCTGCCGGCCTGGTTGCTGTGTTGCTTGTGGCGGCTTGGCTTGCTGTGATCAACCATGTGCTGCCATCGGCTTGTCGCCCAATTTATCTGACAACTTATTGCTTAATTTTTTGATCCGCACCGAGGCCGGCGGGTGCGAATCGTAGAACGCAGAGTGCAGGGGATCCGGTGTCAGGGTTGAGGCATTGTCTTCATACAGCTTGACCAGCGCCGCCACCAGATCGTTGGCGTCGGTGTGCTGTGCGGCAAATGCGTCGGCTTCGAATTCGTGTTTGCGCGAGCTGATCGACGACAGCGGCGACAGCAGGAAGGTAAAGATCGGCAGCGCCAGCATGAACAGGATCAGCGCCATCGCATCGTTGTTGCTGAAGTCGACCAGCAGCAGCGGATTGACGCCGAGGCCGGTGTAAAACCAGAATTGCAGTTTCAGGTAACCGAGCAAGGCCAGGAACGCCAGCGAAAGCGCGAACATGACGACAATGCGTTTGGCTATGTGCTTGAGCTTGAAGTGGCCCAGTTCATGCGCCAGCACCGCTTCGATTTCATGCGGCGCCAGGCGCGCCAGCAGGGTGTCGAAAAAAACAATCCGCTTGCCGGCGCCGAAGCCAGAGAAATAGGCGTTGCCGTGGGCGCTGCGCTTAGAGCCGTCCATCACGAACAAGCCCTTGGAAGCGAAGCCGACCCGTTTCATCAAGCCTTCGATACGCTCGCGCAGGCTGTCGTCGTTGAGTGGCGTGAATTTATTGAACAGCGGCGCAATCACGGTAGGGTAGAGCACCAGCATCAACAGCTGGAAAGCGCTGAATACCAGCCAAGCGTAAAACCACCAGAGATCGCCCGATTTAGCCATCAGCTGCAACACTACCCAGATCAGCGGCAAGCCGATGGCGGCGCCGATCAAGGTATTTTTCAGCATATCGGTAAGGAACAGCCGGACCGTCATCTTGTTAAAGCCGAACCGGGCTTCCAGCACGAATTGCTTGTAATAATCCAGCGGCAGGTCGATCAGGCCGGAAATGGCGCCGAATGCCATCAGCAAGCCCAGCTGATAGACCATGCCGGGCCCGGCCCAGTTGAATATGATGTTGGAAAGCAACTGCAAACCGCCCAATAGCGTGAAGCCGATCAGGACCGCAGCGCTCACCAGCATCGAAAACAGGCCGAATTTGGTCTTGGCGACGGTGTAGTCGGCAGCGCGCTGGTGCGCGGCCAAGGGGATCTTTTCGGCGAATTCGGCCGGTACGGCGCTGCGGTGGGCCAGCACATGGCGAATCTGGCGCGAACTCAGCCAAAAGCGCAGCACCAGGGTGATCACCAGGAAAACGATGAATAAAACAGAAAATGCAAATGAAGACATGTAGTCCCTATGTGAGAAAATAGCCGTTTTATGGCTTACGCAAACAAACGTTGGGCCTGCCTTAGCTAATACAACCAAGAGAACAATTATGTCACAAGCCGACGATATATCCGCTACACCTGAAGCTCCGCCAGTTCCCGCGGCGCCGGTGCGGCCTAACGAATTCAACCTGATCTGGGTCGACATGGAAATGACCGGGCTCAATCCGGATAGCGACCGCATCATTGAAGTGGCGGTAGTGGTGACCGATCCGCAATTGAATATCCTGGCGGAAGGGCCGGTGTTTGCGATTCATCAGCCTGACGAAATAATGGATGGCATGGATGCCTGGAACAAGGGCACCCACGGCCGCTCCGGCCTGATCGAAAAGGTGAAAGCCTCGACCGTGACCGAAAGCGAGGCCGAATTGGCGCTGATCGCGTTCCTGAAAAAATACGTGCCGAACGGCAAATCGCCTATGTGCGGCAACACGATTTGCCAGGATCGCCGCTTCATGGCGCGCGGGATGCCCAAGCTGGAAGCGTTTTTCCACTACCGCAACCTGGATGTTTCCACCCTGAAAGAACTATGCCGCCGCTGGAAGCCGGAACTGGCCAGCGGCTTCAAGAAGCATCAAAAGCACACCGCGCTGGCGGACATCATCGAATCGATTGAAGAGCTGCGCTATTACCGCGAGCATTTCATCAGGGAATAACGCCGCATCAAGCTGGATGCCGACGGGTGGATGCGCTTGGCGCTATCCACCTGCTGCCTGGTTTAGTCTTCGCTGGAATCGATGCCGCAGCATTTCTTGAATTTCTTGCCGCTGCCGCAGATGCACTCATCATTGCGGCCGACTTTCGGCCGGTCGCGCTGGATGGTGGTGACCGCCGATTTACGGTGCGGCAGCCAGTAACGGTAGATTTCCGGAATCGCCGCTTCCACCTCTACTGCCAGCTTATGGCGCTGTACCGGATCTTCGCGCAACGCCATTTCTTCCTCTTCCAGTTCTTCCGCGCCTAGCAAGTAGATAGGGCGCACCACCGTCGCCAGGTTGGAGTGCCAGATCGGTTCCCAGGCTTTGGCGCGCAGGTTGATGCCTTCCCAGAAACCCCAGGTCCAGGCTTCGCCGTCGAGCAGGCTCTTACCTTCGTGCTCATGTTCGCAAAACAGCGGTTCGTATTCTTTCGGCGCCACTTCCAGCGTGACCGCGATTTCATTCATGTAGCGCGCAATCAGGCCGACGATCCTTTCATATTCCTTGTCGGACTTGAATTTCGGCGCATCCTTCAGCGACGGCCCCCACACATGCGGCAGCCATTCGCCCAGCAAAACCTGTTCCGGGCCGATTACCAGCGCCGTCAGATAGCCGTGCAGGGTATCCATGGTCATGCTGTCTTCAGCGCAACGATCGGACAATAAAAAATCGTCCAGTTCGTCAAATTCTTTGTCTGAGAGGGGTTCGTCGAGATTCATGGAGATGGCCGCTTAAATTTACGATGGAAATGGGGATACGGATTTTACGATTGAAATGCGCTCAAGCTGCAAAATATTCGAGGTACTTGTCCGTGGGCAACCATTTATTCTGTGAAAGTCTACCTGAAGCTGCGGCAGGATAGCGAGGTAAGAGTTTATTGACTACCAGATCACATTATCTTATATGAAAAGCAGAATGCTCACCCCCGAAGACCTTAACTAAGCCGCTGACGCTTACAATAGCCGACATGACTATTCCAAGCCCCGCATCATTTTCTACCCTCACGCCTGATACTGTACTGGACGCGCTCGACAGCATCGGCCTGCATGGCGATGGCCGTCTGCTGGCGCTGAACAGCTACGAAAACCGCGTGTACCAGATCGGCATGGAGCAAGGGCCGCCGCTGGTGGCGAAATTCTATCGGCCGCAACGTTGGAGCGACGCCGCCATCCTGGAAGAACACGGTTTCGTGCAAGAGCTGGTGGAACGCGAGATCCCGGTGGTGGCTGCATGGGCGGCGGAAGACGGCCGCACCCTGCATCAGTTCGAGGGTTTTCGCTTTGCGGTGTTTCCGCGCCACGGCGGCCGCGCGCCGGAGCTGGAAGATAGCGCCACGCTGGAATGGCTGGGCCGTTTCCTCGGCCGCATCCACGCAGTCGGCGCACTCAGCAATTATCAACACCGGCCGACACTGGATATCGTCAGTTTTGGCGAAGAACCTAGCGCATTTTTACTGGCCAACAATTTTGTGCCGGACGATCTGCTGGAAGCTTATCGCAGCACCGTGACCCAGGCCCTGCTGGGCGTGCGCCGCTGTTTCGAGCGTGCCGGCAGTGTCGGCGCCTTGCGCCTGCATGGCGATTGCCATGGCAGCAATGTGCTGTGGACCGACGCCGGGCCGCATTTTGTCGATTTCGACGATAGCCGCATGGGGCCGGCGGTGCAGGATTTGTGGATGCTATTGTCCGGCGAACGCAGGGACATGGTGCGGCAAATGGGCAGCTTGCTGGCCGGCTATGAAGATTTCTGCGATTTCGATACGCGCGAGCTGTACCTGATCGAAGCCCTGCGCACGCTGCGCCTGATCCACTACGCAGCCTGGATCGCGCGGCGCTGGGACGACCCGGCTTTCGCCGTGGCCTTCCCCTGGTTTAATACCCAGCGCTATTGGCAAGACCGGGTGTTGGAGTTGCGCGAACAAATCGCGCTGATGGATGAGCCGCCGCTGTGGCAGACATGAACGTCGCCGTGCCGCTTAGTGCGCTACCGATTTGGAGAACACGTTCAACACCAGCACGCCGGAAACAATCAGGCCGACGCCGATCAGCGCCGCTGCATCCAGGCTTTGCTTCAGGAACAGCCAGCCGACCAGGGCGATCAGCGCAATGCCGATACCCGACCACAGCGCATAGACGATCGCCACCGGCATCGTGCGCAATGTGAGCGACAGGAAGTAGAAGGCCGTCAGGTAGCCCGCCACCACGGCAATCGACGGCACCAGCCGGGTGAATTCGGCACTGGCTTTCAAGGCACTGGTGGCAATCACTTCGGCAACGATGGCGATCAATAGATAGACCCAATGCATGATTTCTCCCGGCTAAAAATAAAACGTAGATAAAACAAAATTCTGCAACTCTGGAACTCTAGTCGATAGCCGCAAACAGCTCTGTAACAAAATCGACAAATACCCTTACCTTGGCCGACAACTGATGGCTCTGGTGATACACCACCGATACCGGCGGCCCCGGCGTCGCCCAGTCTGCCAGAACCGGGGTCAAGAGGCCATCGCGAATCTGCGGATTGAGCGAGAGCGTCAGCAGCTGGACGATGCCGGCGCCGCTGCCGGCGGCATGGATCAGTGTTTCAGCGTGATTGATGGCGATATTGCCGGGCGGCGCCCAACTGAATTCTTGCCTGCCCTTGCTGAAGGTCCAGGGGACGTTCTGGCCGCTGTTGGGGTGAATGAAAGCGAGGCAACGGAAACCGCTTAGTTCCTGCGGCGTCTGCGGAGTTCCGTAGCGCGCCAGGAACTGCGGCGACGCGCAGCACAGGTTGCGGGTTTGATAGATGCGGCGCGCCACCATGCTGGAATCCTTCAGCTCGCCGATGCGGATCCAGACATCGCCGCGCCCCTCCACCATGTCGACCATGCGGTCGCCGACGTTCAGCCTGATCGACAGATCGGGATACAGCGCGGCAAAGCGCTCCAGCGCCGGCGCCAGGTAAATGCGGGCAATCACGGTAGGCACATCGACGCGCAAGATACCCTGGGGCGTCACGCGCCGGCCCTGCAATGCATCTTCCAGTTCGCTCATGTCGCCCAGCAAGCGTTGCGCGCGCTGATAGCAGCTATGGCCATCGTCGGTCAGGGAAATCTTGCGGGTGGTGCGATTCAGCAGGCGTACGCCGAAATGCCGCTCCAGGGCGGCAATGTGATTGGTGATGGTGGCGTTCGACATCTCCAGCTGCTCAGCCGCGCGGCTGAAGCTGTTCAGTTCCACCACCTGGCAAAATAC
The DNA here is from genome assembly GCF_900107095.1 of Collimonas sp. OK242. Taxonomy (GTDB): domain Bacteria; phylum Pseudomonadota; class Gammaproteobacteria; order Burkholderiales; family Burkholderiaceae_D; genus Collimonas. The sequence goes on along the minus strand of NZ_FNOR01000017.1, from coordinate 42,810 downwards.
CCGTAACGATTCCAGCCTGTCCATGGTGACGATTTTATATTATTTAAGATATTTAAAAAATGATTTTAATTATTGACTATTTTTCTGATTATTAAAAAGGATGATAATGCCAAAAACCAGATCGTATTGATACGACGCCAACACTTACACAAGGAGACACGCATGGCCACTGCGACGAAGAATACGAATAGTAGTCAGATAGACATTCCCGCCCTGATCGACCGCAGCCGCATCGGCAATTTCCAGGTCGTCATGCTGATCCTGTGCGCCATCTGCCTGATCATCGACGGTTTCGACGTCCAGGCCATGGGTTATGTGGCGCCTGCCATCATCCAGGAATGGGGCATCGCCAAAGCCAATCTGGGGCCGGTGTTCGGCGCCGGCTTATTCGGCATGCTGGTGGGCTCGCTCTGTTTCAGCATCCTGGCCGACCGCATCGGCCGCCGCCCGGTGTTGATTGCCGCCACTTTGTTCTTCGCCGCCTGCATGTTGTTGACGCCTCTGGCCGGCACGGTCGGGCAACTCATCGTACTGCGCTTCGTGACCGGCCTCGGGCTGGGCGCGATCATGCCGAATGCGATGGCGCTGGCCGGCGAATACAGTCCCGTGCGCAAGCGGGTCACCTTGATGATGCTGGTTTCCTGCGGTTTCACCTTGGGCGCGGTGCTGGGCGGTTTGTTGTCGGCGGCATTGATTCCGCGCTTCGGCTGGCAATCGGTATTCCATGTCGGCGGCGTCGTGCCGCTGGTGATCGGCGTGCTGATGATCTTCCTGCTGCCGGAGTCGATGCAATTCCTGGTGTTGCGCGGCAAACGGCTGGAGCAGGTCGGCAAGTGGCTGCGCCGTATCGATCCTGCGGTCGTGATCAGTCAGGATACGCGCTACGTCGTCAACGAAAAAGCCGGCAAGGGCGCGCCTATGCTGCAATTGTTCCAGGAGGGCAGGGCCAAGGTCACTATCCTATTGTGGATCATCAATTTCATGAACCTGGTGAATCTGTATTTCCTGTCGAACTGGTTGCCGACGATTGCCAAGGATGCCGGCCTGTCCACCGCCACCGCGGTGATGGCCGGCACCACCTTGCAGATCGGCGGCACGCTGGGCACCCTGATCATGGGGCAGTTGATTGACCGCTCCGGCTTCCGCCGCGTGCTGATTCCGGTATTCCTGATCGCAGGAATGGCAGTGGCCTTGATCGGCCGTCCCGAGGTCTCGTTGCTGTTCCTGTTTGCCAGCATCTTCGTTGCCGGTTTCTGCATAGTCGGCGGCCAGCCTGCGGTGAACGCGTTGGCAGGCACCTACTACCCGACCACATTGCGTTCCACCGGCATCGGCTGGAGCCTGGGCATAGGCCGCGTCGGTTCTATCGTCGGTCCGGTGCTGGGCGGTGAGCTGATCCGCCTGAACTGGCCGAACAGCAGCATCTTCATCTTGTTGGCCGTGCCGGCGCTGGTGTCGGCCGTGATGCTGATGCTGATGCAAGAGACTTCGCAACGTAAGGCAGCGCATGTTGTTATTGCGCACTAGGATGAGAACTTGAACCAGGTCGAAATTTGAACCGAGGATAAAACCCATGGAAAACATCAACGCGCTGCGTTACCAGTCCGGATTCTGCAATGACTTCGCCAGCGAAGCCCTGCCCGGCGCCTTACCCGCAACTCAGAATTCACCGCAGAAAGCGCCTTACGGCCTGTATGCGGAACAACTGTCCGGCACCGCATTTACCGCGCCGCGCGCGCACAACCGGCGCTCCTGGTTGTACCGTATCCGGCCGGGCGCAATGCACCACGAATTTGAAAAAATCGCGCAATCTCTGCAACCTTTGCTGGCCAGCGGTCCGTTCACCCAGATCGATACGCCGCCCAACCAGTTGCGCTGGAATCCATTGCCATTGCCGGCCGACGATCAGCCCACCGATTTTATCGATGGCATCGTCACCTTTGCCGGCAACGGCGACGCCGCAGCGCAGGCCGGGATTGCAATTCACCTGTACGCGGCAAATCGCTCCATGCATGACCGCTTCTTTTACGATGCCGACGGCGAATTGCTGATCGTGCCGCAAGAAGGACGTTTGCTGGCCAGGACCGAACTCGGCGTGCTGGAAGTCAAACCTGGCGAAATCGTCGTGATCCCGCGCGGCATGCGCTTTCGGATCGAACTGCCGGACGGCAGCGCGCGCGGTTATATCTGCGAAAACTACGGCGCTGCTTTTCAATTGCCGGAACTGGGCCCGATCGGCGCCAACGGCCTGGCCAATGCGCGCGATTTCCAGGCGCCGGTGGCGGCCTACGAAGATCGCGAAGGAGAGTTCCAATTGCTGGCCAAATTCGGCGGCCAGTTATGGACCGCGCGCATCGATCATTCGCCGCTGGACGTGGTGGCCTGGCATGGCAATTACGCGCCGTACAAATACGACCTGAGCTTGTTCAACACCATCAACACGGTCAGCTACGATCACCCGGATCCATCCATTTTCACGGTGCTGACTTCGCCCACGGATACGGCCGGCACCGCCAACGTCGATTTCGTGATTTTCCCGCCACGCTGGATGGTGGCCGAGCACACCTTCCGGCCGCCATGGTTCCACCGCAACATCATGAGCGAATACATGGGCCTGATCGAGGGCGCCTACGATGCCAAGGCCGAGGGTTTTACACCGGGCGGCGGCAGCCTGCACAACTGCATGAGCGGCCACGGCCCCGATGCGGCAACGTTCGACAAAGCGTCCAGTACGACGTTGGCGCCGCAACGCATAGCCAATACGATGGCCTTCATGTTTGAAAGCCGCTACATGATTCATCCCACGCCCTATGCGCTGGCGACGCCGCTGCTGCAGAAGGACTATCTGCAATGCTGGCACGGTTTGAAAAAGAATTTCAACGGCCAGCCATGATGCAACAAGACATGAGAGAAAAGACATGATGCAAACTAACGATCCAGCACTGAAATCATTCATTCCGACTCCGGCGGAGTCGCATTTCCCTATCCAGAATTTACCGTTCGGCGTATTCAGCACCGCTGCCAATCCGGCGCCGCGCGTCGGCATCGCCATCGGCGACCAGATACTGGATCTGGCTGCGCTAGCCGAAGCCGGCTTGCTGAACGTCAGCCCCGCCGTATTCCGCCAGGCTAGTTTGAATCCTTTCATCGCACTGGGCCGCGCAAGCTGGCGCAGCACCCGCACGGCCATCAGCGCACTGCTGCGTGATGACAACCCGCAACTGCGCGACAACCAGGCCCTGCGCGCCAAAGTCTTGGTCGCCCAGGATCAGGCCAGCCTGCATCTGCCGCTGGCGATTCCCGGCTATACCGATTTCTATTCGTCGAAAGAACACGCCACCAATGTCGGCTCCATGTTCCGCGATCCGGCCAATGCGCTGCTGCCGAACTGGCTGCATATCCCGATCGGCTATAACGGCCGCGCCAGCTCGGTAGTGGTCAGCGGCACGCCGGTGCGGCGCCCCAAGGGACAGCTGAAATTGCCGGACGCCGACGCGCCGGTCTTTGGCGCCTGCCGTAAACTGGATTTCGAACTGGAAACCGGCTTCATCATCGGCGTGCCGAACGCGCTGGGAGAACCGATCGACATCGCCAATGCGGAACAGCATATTTTCGGCATGGTTTTGCTCAACGACTGGAGCGCACGCGATCTGCAGCAGTGGGAATATGTACCGCTCGGACCGTTCAACAGCAAATCCTTCGCCACTTCGATTTCGCCGTGGGTAGTCACCATGGACGCGCTGGACCCGTTCCGCGTCGCCAGCCCGGTGCAGCAGCCGGCGCCGCTGCCATACTTGCAGCAGAGCGGCAAGAATGGCTACGACATCACCCTGGAGGTAGCGCTCACGCCTGGCGCGAACGCCGCAGCGCAAACCATCTGCCGCACCAATTTCAAAGCCATGTACTGGACCATGGTGCAGCAACTGGCGCATCACACCATATCCGGCTGCAACACCCGCATCGGCGACCTGATGGGTTCAGGCACCATCAGCGGCAGCACGCCGGATGCTTTCGGCAGTTTGCTGGAGCTGACATGGAACGGCAAGAATCCGCTGACGCTGGCGGATGGCAGCCAGCGCAGCTTTATCCAGGATGGCGATGAGGTGAGGATGACGGGCTGGTGCCAGGGCGATGGTTATCGCGTTGGTTTCGGTGTGGTCAGCGGCAAGATATTGCCGGCGCGAGACTGATAAAAAATGGGGTAGCACTCTATGAGCAATTCCAAGCGGGTTGCTCATAGTTGATCCGATTCGACAAGATCGCTGAGGTATTCTTGCTGTTTATTGAGCCATCGCTTTCAATGCAGCCTGAGCCAGAAAGCCGGAGCGCGTCATTTGATGCGACTTGGCGTAAGCATCGATGTCACGCAACAGACTTTCCGGCAATGAGATGTTGAGCCGCACAGGCTTGGTATTGATTTTTGATCGATCAATATCGACCAGCATCCAGTAGCCGTCGGCATAGTCTGCCGCGTCTTTCCATTTCTCGATGGATGATGCTTCAGGAATATGCGCTTCGCCCTGGTACATGGTTTCTGCTGCTTCCTGGGCCTTTGCCGGGAGATCATTCAATTCGTCTGCCGCTGTAAAGACGCCAGGAAGATCCGGAAAGCTGGCGCCGTAAGCGCTATTGCTGTCCTTCCATACATACAGTGGATATAACATTTTCGTCCTTATTTCAATTCGGTCTGTCGCAAGATGCTCTCGGCGGTTCCAACAGGCAGGTCTTTCTTCGGATGCGGAACTAGCACGGGTTAGTGGCGAAGTGTGGAGAAGTACGGGTTTTTTCAATAGTGGTAAAAGCCTGAAAAGCGGTTTCTGATTACACGCTGCATTACATCTTTCCGCTGCGAACACGAGATAAGCGGGTACAAAAAAGCCGCCCAGGGCGGCTTGGAATGAAATAGGTGGAAGCCTTACGCCTCCGGTCCGGCACCGAACCGTGGCGCGGCATCGTTCTCTCAGCGACTTATCGGTGCGGCACGCCATCCCGCCATTCACCCCAATGCGTGACGATATCCTGCACCAGCGGATTACCCGCGCGATACAGATTCTCCGTCGCCGGTACGAAGCCGCCCTGGTCGGCATAATTGAGCAGATTGTCAGCGCTAGTCTGCCCTTGATACGGCCGATCGAAATCCGACCCGGTGCGCAACGCCGCCACGCGGTTCAGATCGACCCGCTTGATGCTCGCTGCGCGTTTCAATGCTTCGAAGCTTGCATTGTCTTCCTGCGCCGTCATGCAATACACGCCCTTGTTGTCGGTCAGGATCTTGGTCCATTCGCGTGCACGTTCGCCCAGCAGCGTGCCTGACCACCAGGTATTGCCGGAAGCGATATCGCACTGGACTACCGACGGCGGCTGATTCGCGGGCGCGTAATTGAACTTCGAGCGCGCTATCTGCGCCTGCGGGCTATCGGCCAGCACCACGTTGCGCGAGAGTGCGAACGCAGCATCGGCCAGTTTCGGATTGAGCTGGAATACTTCGTTGCGATAATCGAGCGGCGGCTTTTCGCTCGGACTCTTGGTGTTGATGCCGAGATAGCCGGTTTTCCAGCCGGCCGGAATTTCGCGTGCATCCAGTTCCCACTGGATGCCGAAATCTACCAGGTACTTGGCCCACGCCGCCGAACCGACGGTACCGCGCGCAGGATCGATGCCGGCAATCCCGGAGATCAGGAAATACGTATGGCGCAGATCGAAACGCGACGAGAACGTCAGCGCCATGACCGACGCCGAGGCATTGGCGTAGCCCATGCCGGTCGTGATTACGCAGACGTCTTGCTTGTTGCAGTTAACGTTGGGATAGTCCGGCGACAGGCCTGGCACCGCAATGGTTTTCCAAGGGCCGATGCGATCAAGCCAGGCCTGGCCTTCGGGGCCGAACATGGTAATGATCATTACTTTGACCGGGCGGTTCTGTGCATTCGATTCGGCCAGCGCATCGTTGCCCCGGTCCTGCGCGATCGATGGACCGGTGGCGCAGGCGGTAAGCGATAGAACGGCTGTGGCAATAAGCGAGCGAGTCATCATGGGCTTTCCTGGTGGCAAGTGGAACTGCTAGTCTACCTGTGAAAATCGATTATTGTTACCGTTTTGCAATATTTTTGAGCAATTTTCCAGGCGTAAAAAAGCCGCCAAAAGGCGGCTAAGTTCGTGTTCTCGAGCTGGCGGATCAAAGATAGATGATGGCCAGCACAACGCCGATAATCAGAGCGAACTTGATGCACATATACAGCGGCTTGCTGAATTTCTTCAGGGCGCGCCGATATTGGCCGGCGGCCCAGACAAAACGGAATAATTTATTGATGCCGCCGGTTTCATCGCCGGTTTCGTTGGGCGATGCCGCCGCGCTCATCATGTGGCGGCCGAGCCAGCGGTTGATCGCCTGCGCCCAGCGGTAACGCATAGGGCGCTCTATGTCGCAGAAAATGATGATGCGATTGCTGTCGCAACCGTTTTGCGCCCAGTGGATAAAGGTTTCGTCGAACACCACACCCTGGCCATCGCGCCAGCTGTAGCGCTGCTGGTTGACTTCGATGAAGCAGCGATCGTCGTTAGGGGTGACCAGGCCGAGGTGATAGCGCAGCGAACCGGCGAACGGATCGCGGTGCGGGTTTAACGTGCCGCCGGGAGCCAGTTCGGCAAACATCGCAGCCTTGACGCTGGGCGTACGGCGCAGCAGGGCAACGGTCTTGGGGCAGAACTGTTCAGCCGACGGATGGCTGGCGTCATACCATTTCAGGTAGAAGCGTTTCCAGCCGGCCTTGAAGAAGGAATTGAAGCCGGCATCGTCATTCTTTTCCGCTGCGCGGATTTTCTCCAAGCCGATCAGGCCCTGCGCTTCATCGCGGATGGTTTCCCAGTTGTCTTCCAAAATCTTGAGATCGGCAAAGGTGCTGGTCGGCAGGTACGGTGTATTGGTAGGCACCTTGGAAAACATGTACATGAAGATGTTGAGCGGGGCCATGATCGACGAATGGTCGAATATCTGCCGGAAGAAGGGCAGGCGCGCCTTGCCGCGAAAGTGCACGTACAGCACCGATAATATAAAAATACTGACTACTGCCCATTTCATAAAAATGTGCTCCGTTTCAAAAAATGGCTGGTCACCGTTGCGTTGCCGGCGCGTGCCTGGCGCGCATTACATGGTGAGGAAAAAGAATGGGATATTGGCAACTAAAATTAAGTCAACCGCCATTTTATCCCTTTTGCGGCTAGTAACAGCGATCTTGCTGCGTTTGTTAAGCTGTATGGCTGCAATAGGGAAGGTTGTGGAAGCGCATCTCCAACATTGCCGCCAATAATATTTCGATGTTAATATTGCGCTTCCTTAGGGGAGTAGCCGCCTTCGTTTCTTTCGAAGAGCGCATGTCAACATACTTGGCGCTGTACCAAATTTACGCCATGGCATGCGCGACCGCACGGTTTGGCAAGACCTATGGTGCTTCCCTTTACCCGGCCGGGCGAAGGTGTTGCGCCATTCGTCAGTGCCCGGCCCTCAGGATTTCCTCATGCTTATTTACCGCCAATGGCAGCCTCAGTGTTCTGCCGCCGCCAGCTTCACTGAACTACCCTTCGTGTCATCTTTTTCACCTGCGTCATCCGCAGCCCTGATTGATCAGGCGGGAGCACGCGCATGATGCTCAGCGTTGCTCTGCTGCTCGGCGCAGCCGTGGTGATTTATCTGTCCTGTGAATATTTCGTCAATAGCATCGAATGGGTCGGGCGCCGGCTGGGCATTGCGCAAAGCGCCGTGGGCACGGTGCTGGCAGCGTTTGGTACGGCGTTGCCGGAAAGCGTGGTGACTTTTGTCGCCGTGGTGTTCGGGCGCGATGCGGCACACCGGGAAATCGGCGTCGGCGCTGCGCTCGGCGGGCCGCTGGTGCTGGCGACGATCGCCTACGCGGTGGTCGGCCTTATGTTCATCCTGAATCGTAAAAAACTCGCTACCGTCCTGCTGTCAGCCAGCGCTGCGCAACGGCTGCGCCGGGACCAAGCCTGGTTCATCGGTATTTTTGTGGTCAAGGTCGGCCTCGGCCTGGTGGCGTTTGCCATTAAGCCTTGGCTGGGTGTGCTTTTCCTGCTGGCCTACGGTGTGTATATCTGGGGCGAAATGCGCAAGGAAGAAGATGCCGATGCCGAAGTGAATGATCTGGAGCCTTTGAAATTCCGGCCGCACGATCCGCAGCCGGGAATTGGCTGGGCTTTGCTGCAAACCTTGGTGGCGCTGGTGGTGATTTTCCTGGGTTCCCAGTTGTTCGTGCATCAGCTGGGGGACATCGCACCTTGGCTGGGTATCTCGCCGCAATTGGCCGCGCTCTTGCTCAGCCCGATCGCTACCGAGTTGCCGGAGATCCTGAACGCGGTGATCTGGGTGAAGCAGGGCAAGCAAAGCCTGGCCCTGAGCAATATCAGCGGCGCCATGATGATCCAGGCGACTATCCCGACCGCGCTGGTATTGATCTTTACGCCATGGATGCTGGGTCCGCCGCTGATCTGGGCCGCGGCGGTGACGATGATGTCGATGTTCGGCTTGTATACGCTGCTGCGCAAGGGCATGTTGAGCGCTGGCCGTCTGGCTGTCTTCGGCTTGTTGTACTTGCTGTTTGCCGCCGGGCTGGGATACATCGGCGTGCATTGACCGGGACGCCCCTCTTTTCTGGAGCTCGCAGGGCCTGGATCATTCTCTTTCTTGCCGCTATCATGCTGCTGTGCGGGGTGGCCAGCGTCAGTCTGATCGCTTGCCTATGCGGCAGCGTTGATTTTATTGGATGAGCCGATTACCTTGGTTTCGAATCCTGCGTGGGTTTTCAGAGCCTGGTAACGCAGGCAGGTGACGCGCAGGAAAGAAGCGAAATTGCTGGCTTCACCGAAATGTGTGGTGACTTCTTCGTGCAATTTTGCGATCAGCTGGTTGGTGGTCAAATCGTTATCTGCAGCCAGTTCCGCCAGGGTTTGCCAAAACAGGTTTTCCAGCTTGATGGTGGTGATGACACCCATGATGCGCACCGAACGGGCGCGCGATTCATACAGTATGGGATCGGCCTGGGCATAAATCTGACACATCGAACACCTCGCTTTCTGAACATTTCTTGCGCAATCGTTGCCGCTGATGCCGGCAAATATATGGTGCGGCCGGTCTTGCGGCCGGCCGCACAAATTCCATCATAACTCGATGCGTGTCCCCAGTGCAGTCAGGAACAGCGCCAGCCAGGCCGGGTGTGCCGGCCATGCCGGCGCAGTGACCAGATTGCCGTCGCGATGGGCCGCCGTCACGGCGATTTCCGCATATTTGCCGCCCGCCAGTTTTACTTCCGGCGCACAAGCCGGGTAGGCGGAGCAGGTTTTTCCTTCCAGCGCGCCGGCTGCCGCCAGTAGTTGCGGGCCGTGGCAGACTGCGGCAATCGGCTTGTCGGCCGCATGGAACTGCTGGACGATTTCGATCACGCGCGGATTCAGGCGCAGGTATTCCGGTGCGCGGCCGCCAGGGATCAGCAGGGCATCGTAGCGGCTGACGTCGACATCGCTGAATGCGGCATTCAGGGTAAAGTTGTGGCCGGGTTTTTCGCTATAGGTCTGGTCGCCTTCGAAGTCATGGATGGCGGTGCGGATCTGGGCGCCTGCGGCTTTGTCGGGGCACACCACGTCGACCTGGTGGCCGACCATCTGCAGGGCCTGGAACGGCACCATCAATTCATAATCTTCAACGTAATCGCCGGCGAGAATCAGGATTTTCTTTGCGCTCATGATAGGCCTTTCAGTGAGATTGCTGGGGTAGGGAAGGTCGAGTATGGGACTGTAAAAATTTGTCAGGTAATAACTGGTTATTACCAGCGCAAGTTTCGATGTTGCGCTGCGCAATTCCCGGGCTTTGACGAATCCAATGCAGTAATGCGATAGCTGAATTACACTGTCGGCATCAGCCGCCGTGTGCAACTGCACAATGGCTGGCGAAAAATTTTTTTAGAAAAGGTAAACAGATGGCCTCAAAAGATCCAGTGCCGGCGGTGGCGGCTAGCGCCTTGTCAGAACGTCCAAGCCGTGCCGAGGCGGAATCGGCGATTCGTACCTTGTTGCGCTGGGCCGGGGATGATCCGGACCGCGAAGGTTTGCTGGATACGCCGGGGCGCGTGGCCCGGGCTTATGAAGAATTTTTTGCCGGTTACAGCAAGGATCCGGTGGAAATTCTGTCGACCACGTTTTCCGAAGTTGAAGGTTACGACGAGATGGTGGTGTTGACCAATATCCGTTTCGAGAGCCATTGCGAGCATCACATGGCGCCTATCATAGGCAAAGCGCACGTCGCCTATCTGCCGGACCATCGTGTGGTCGGTATTTCCAAACTGGCGCGATTGGTCGATATTTTCGCCAAGCGTTTGCAGATCCAGGAAAAAATGACGGTCCAGATTGCTGATACCTTGCAGCAAGTGTTGTTGCCGAAAGGTGTGGCCGTAGTGATCGAGGCATCGCACGGCTGCATGACGACGCGCGGTATCCACAAGCCGGGCAGCAGCCTGGTGACCAGCCGCATGCTGGGCGCGTTCCGCGACGATCCGTCGACGCGGCGCGAGTTCATGAGCATCATCAGTCAAAAGCGCAACGAGTAAATCGCGCTTGTTCGCCTTTGTTAGGTGGCTCCGACGCCCGTCGGAGCGCATTCCAGCAGGATTCAGATCAGCGCTGCGGAATCGTCTTTCTCTTCACGCCCGGTAACCCGGGCCAGCATGGCGCGCGCCACCACGCTACGCGATAAATACCAATACAGCGCAATTACCGCGAGTGAAAATAAGGCAAAACCCAGCATGCCCGCATACAGGTAAAACACCTTGTATAGCTCGATGCCGACGCCGTACAAAGTCATGTTGATCATGCCCATGGTGGCAGCGACAGTGGCTTTGGAGACGGCGCTCTCGGTCAGCGTGAAACGGATCATGACGGCTGCCGACAAGCCTTCACCGAAGGCAATTACGCTGATCGCCGCCACCAGGAAGTAAGGTTTGTCTAGGAACGCAGCGCCCAGCAGCATGATCAGGACGCCCACGGCGATCGGATACATGGCCAGCTTGATCGAGCTGCCCAGGCGCCAGCGGTCGACTTGCCGCGCCAGCATCAGGTTACCGGCAATCAGGCAGGCGAACACCGGGATTTGCCAGTAGCCGTATTCGATCACGCTCAGATGGCCGTCGGCGACCAGGATTTCGGGTGACATGGCGATCCAGCCGATCAGTGGAGTCGCCAGCAACGGCATGCACATGGCGGCTTTCAGGAAATGGCGGTTGCCGACCACTGCGCGGTAGTCGTGCCAAATCTGCGTCAGCGGCAATTTTTCTTTGCGCTGCTTGACAGTTTCGGGCATATGCCGCGCCAGGCCGATCAGGGCGATAAAGGCAATCGCGGCGATGAACACGAACACCATGCGCCAAGGCAGGATTCCAATCATGAAAGCGCCCGCCACCGGGCCGATCAGCGGTGCAATCAGCGCCACATTGGCCATCAGCGCGGTGACCCGGATCGCGGCTTTTTCTTCAAACGCTTCTTGCACCACGGCGTAGCCGACCGAAGAAATAAAGCACAAGCCCATGCCCTGCAATACGCGCAAGGCGATGAAACTCTCGATGCTTTGGGAGAATAGCGTCGCCAGGCAGGCCAGGATGAAGAAGATGGTGCCGCCCAGCATCACGGGACGGCGTCCGATACGGTCCGAGAGCGGTCCGAACAGCCATTGGAAGATGGCGCCGCCCACCAGGAATGCGGTCATGGCCGAAGCCATCCAGGCGGCGCTGGCGCCGAATTCGCGGGTGACCGTCAGCATGCCCGGCTGGATCATGTCGTTGGCGATATACACCGAAAACTCAAACAAGACCAGAGCCAGCGGGAACATCAGGGTATTACGGGTAAGCGTGGAGATTTTTTGCATTTTTTGGTTTTACTGGGTGAAGCGGTGACCATTGCGGCATTGGCTAACGCGCCGGCGGCAGATGCCCTGTGGGTGTCACGGACGGACTCGCTTGATTTAAACGACTTCGATTCAAACGACTGGTGTTGCCCAGTCGCTGTCTGCGCTGAATTCCTCGATCAGAAAATCGAGCATGGCGCGCAGGATGGCAGGCATTTGGCGGCGCGAAGCATAGACGCCGTAAATGCTCATTTCGCGCGGTCGGTATGCTCCGAGCAGCGCGCGTAGTTTATCACTGCGCAGCAATTCTGTGGCCGCATACAGCGGTTGCAGGGTGATGCCGGCGCCATGGACCGCAGCTTCCAGCAATACCGACGATTCGTTGGCGCTCATGTTGCCGCCTACCGGCACCGCGACCGGTACGCCGTCTTTCTCGAATTCCCACAGGCTTTTGCCGAAGTAGGAATAAGTCAGGCAGTTGTGCAAGGCCAGGTCTTCTGCCGTTTCCGGCGTGCCATGCTGTTCCAGGTAGGCCGGCGATGCGCATACCACCGAGCGGCACACCGCCAGTTTGCGTGCGATCAGGTTGGGATCGAGTGCATTGGTGATGCGGATTGCCAGATCAACCCGCTCTTCGATCAGATTCACGGTCCGGTCGACCAGCAGCATATCCACGGCAGTGCCGGGGTAGCGTTTCAGGAAGCGCGTCAGCAGCGGCGCCAGGTATGCTTGTCCGAGGGACATGCTGCAAGTCAGCCTGAGCGTGCCGCGCGGGGTATTTTCGGGCGTCATCGCGGAAGCCTGGATATCGCTGGCCATGCCTAGCATCTGACGGCAGCGCGGCAGGGTATCGCTGCCGGCCGATGTCAGGCTCAATTTGCGTGTGGTGCGATGGAGCAGGCGGGCGCCTGCCCACGCCTCCAGTTCCGCCAGATAACGCGACACCATGGCGCGCGACATGTCTAGTTTGTCGGCGGCGGCGGTCAGGCTGCCCTGATCCGCTATCTCGACAAATACTTGCATTGCGATCAGCCTGTCCATGATTTTCTCGCTTATTTGATCGGTTTTTGCAACAAACTATGCACCATTATGAGGTTTTTCACATCGTTTTTGGCAACTATGATGATGGTTCTTTCACCTCTCACTGGAGAAATCGATGTTTACACGCTCACTATTCCATTCGCTGCTGGCAACCGCCGCTGGCCTGATGATCGCCGGCTCGGCAGTTGCAGCGCCGCAACTTTTGAAGCTGGAAGTCTATAATCCCGGCGCCAACGGCATTTTCCCGGTGTCTTCCGAGCTCATTACCGGCAACAGCGACGCCATCGTGATCGATGCTCAGTTCGATCGCGCCAATGCCGGCCAATTGCTGAAAAAGATCCAGGACAGCGGCAAGAAACTGACCACGATCTACATCAGCCACGGCGACCCTGACTACTACTTCGGACTGGAAGTGTTGAAGGAAGCTTATCCGGACGCCAAGATCCTGGCGCCAGCGCCTGTGATCGCGCACATCAAGGCCACCATGCAGGACAAACTGGCATTCTGGGGGCCTAAGCTGGGCGCCAATGCGCCCAAGCAGTTGATCGTGCCGGAACCACTGCAAGGCAATGCGCTGACGCTGGAAGGCCGCAAGCTGGAAGTGATCGGCCTAGACGGCGCCAGCCCGGATCGCACTTTCGTCTGGATTCCATCATTGAAAGCGGTTGTTGGCGGCGTGCTGGTGGTCGGCAACGAACACGTGTGGACGGCCGATACCCAGACCTTGGCTGCGCGCCAGCAATGGATCAGGATGCTGGACAAGATTGCCGCCTTGCATCCGAAGGTGGTGGTGCCGGGACATTTCAGCGCCGGTGCGCCGCAAAACATCGAAGCTGTACGCTTTACCAAAAACTACCTGAAGACTTATGAAGTAGAAACCGTCCAAGCCAAGGATTCCGCCGCCCTGATCGACGCAATGAAAAAGCATTATCCAAATCTGGACGGCGTGTCCTCGCTGGAACTCGGCGCCAAAGTGAGCAAAGGTGAAATGAAATGGTAGAGAATCATGATTGCGGCGACAGCAGTTGTCCGCTACCCGGCGTGGTTGTGATGGGCGCAGCAGAATTGGCCATGGAATCGGCCGCAGTTGCGGCCACGAGTCCCGTGCTGCATTACATTTACGATCCGATGTGCGGCTGGTGTTACGGTGCAGCGCCTTTGCTGCAGGCAGCAGGTGAGGTCGCAGGCCTGAGGATTGAATTGCACGGCGGCGGCATGATGACCGGCAGCAATCGCAAACAGGTCAGCACGCAATTGCGCAACTATGTGATGCAGCACGATCATCGGATTGCGGCGATCACCGGCCAGCAATTCGGCGACGATTATTTTAACGGGCTGCTGCTGGATACCGCGGCGGTGCTGGACTCCGGTCCGCCGACCACAGCGATCCTGGCAGCTGACGCAAGCGCGGGGCGTGGTCTGGCAATGCTGGAGCGTATACAGGCTGCGCACTACGTGCAAGGCTTGCGGGTTGCCGAGACTGCGCTGTTGCGCACCCTGGCGACTGAGATCGGTATCGATGCGGCGCTGTTCGATAACAAATTCGCCGAGCTTGGCGGAGCGGCCACACAGGCCCACATTGTCGCCAGCCGTGCCTTGCTGGCGCGTGTCGGTGGCCAGGGCTTTCCTACCTTTGCGTTGCAACGAGGAACGCAAATCGAGATGTTGGATGGCGGCCGGTTCTTTGGCCAGGTGGAGGCCTGGAAAGCTGTCTTGGGTGCGTAACGTTAGGGGGTTAAACAAACAGCCTGTATAACTCTCGCGAGCTATACAGGCCGTTTTGCAATGCGCTTTGTGCTTTGTGTCTGAACGGGTTTTTCTGCGCGCTCAGGCAACCGCTTTCAGTTGATTGAAATCGGTATTGCTGGCCGGCGCGAAACCGCCATGGGCGGGTGCGTGGTTTGCATAGAACTGGCCGAAGCGGTTGGCCAGGAAATCTGTCAGCGTGGCTTGCTCTTGCCGCACAAAACCGCTTTGCGGCAAGACACCGGTCACCACTAAATCAACCATGGCGCAGATGCCGGCTGCGGTAGTCAGCTGGATCGCCGACAGCAACTGGCCGTTGACGTGCTGGCTATAGATCTTCTTGGCATAGGTTTCCTGCTCAAGACGGCCATCGCGCATGCCGCTGACGCTGACGAAGGTCAGCACCACATCCTGTTTGGTGATCGGGATCGAGTTTTCCAGCACTTCCTTCAGGATCGGACGACGTTCCAGCTTGCCCAGCTGCAGGTCGCGCACCAGGATCTTGATGATGTCGCGATGGCCGGGATAACGCACGGTTTTGTAATCCAGGTTCTGCACCCGGTCGCGCAGGCTTTCGCACAAGGTGCCCAGGCCGCCTGAAGTATTGAATGCCTCGTAATCGACGCCGTCGAGCGAGAAACGTTCCAGCTCTTCCAGCGGCGAAGTTTCGCGCAGGATGCCGTCGACAATCGCTTCGCAAGGATTGCAGTACTCGTTGATCAGACCGTCGGTGCTCCAGGTCAGATTGTATTTGAGCGCATTGCTAGGATAGGTCGGCAGCGCGCCGACGCGCATCTTCACATCATGCAATTGCTCGAAGCGGCTTGCCACATCGTTCGCCACAATCGAAATGAAGCCAGGCGCCAGGCCGCATTGCGGTACAAAGGCGGTGCTTGAATCGAGCGCCAGCGCTTTGACGAAACGGGTGCTTTCGACATCTTCGGTCAAATCGAAATAATGCGATTTCGCTGCTTTTGCAGCGCCGGCGATGACCGGTGTCAGGAAGTAAGGGCAGGCCGACAGTGTGACGTCGTGGCCGCTGATCAGCTTGGTCACGGTCGGTGCGTGCGAAATATCCGCCAGGATCGTTGTGACGTTGGGAAAGCCGGCTTGCTTCACATATTCCAGCCGTTGCGGATCGCGGTCGGCCACGGTCAGGATGTAATCGCCGGTGTGGGACAACAGGTTAAGAATGGCATCGCCGATTTTGCCGGCGCCTAAAAGTATCAGTTTGGTAGTCATGTCGTCGCTCACGTTGGTGTTTTAGTCAATGCTGCAGTTCTGCTGAAGCAATTGTAAATTCAAGCGAAGTCAGATAATAGAGTGTAAATAGTCGTCAATATGTATAATAACGATACGTTTTGACGAATATTAAAGATTAAATGTCGCGATTAGGGAAAAATGAGAGATAAGCTTGACGAAGTCGACCACAAAATCCTGGCCTTGCTGATGGATGATGCCCGGCTCTCCATGGCGACTATCGCCAAGCGGGTCGGCGTCGCCAGAACCACGGCGATAGCCCGTCTGGCGGCGATGGAAAAGAAGGGGGTGATCGCCGGTTACGGCGTGCGCCTCGACCTGGAGCTGTACCAGCCGGCAGTGCGCGCTTACGTCGGCATCTCCATCGATTCCCGCAATGCGCCGCTGTTGGTGCAGCAGCTGCAAACAATGTCGCAGGTGGAAACCCTGTGCGCGGTGAGCGGCGTGATCGACTACATGCTGACCCTGCGCTGCCAGTCCACTGATGAGCTAGACCGTTTGCTGGACCAGATCGGCGCGATGGAAGGGGTAAGGCATACCTCGACCTCGATCATTCTCAGCAAACGTATCGATCGCGGGCCAATCTGATTTACCTGGAAGATATGTGCTTTATCTATAACTGTTATGCGAATAATAAAGCAGACATGCATGTTGCACTGCCATATAGTTACACCTGTCTCCTCCAACACCTCCTAAGGTTTGGATTCAACCCGCTACCGCAAGGTCAGGCGGGTTTTTTTTTGCCTGGCTACATTTTCCTTGCTTGAGCTAATATGCAAGCAGGAGGCGACACATGGATATGAATAAATCTACGGATCGGATTGAAAGAGAGATTGTGCTCAAAGCCGCACGTTCGCGGGTCTGGCGTGCGTTATCGAATGCGGAGGAGTTCGGCGACTGGTTCGGGGTGGCGCTGAAGGGAAAAGCCTTCGTCGCCGGACAAGCAGTCCGGGGACAAATTTCCTATGCCGGCTACGAGCATCTGGTCTGGGAAGTCGTGATAGAACGCATGCTGCCGGAGGAATTGCTGTCCTTCCGCTGGCATCCCTATGCGGTTGACCCCGCCGTCGATTATTCGCAGGAACCGACCACGCTGGTCGTCTTCGAACTGACGGCAGTCGAGGAGGGCACCTTGCTGCGCTTGGTCGAGTCCGGGTTTGACAATATCCCGGCAGAGCGGCGCCAGGAAGCGTTTCGCATGAACAGCGGCGGCTGGGAAGCGCAAATGAAGAATATCGAGAAATATGTCGCTGCAGCAGTTACATCGTAACGCTGCATCGAAGCTGGAATCGTTGCAAAATTCGTCAACACGCCCTAGATCGATTTTTGATTTACCCGCTTGCTTAGCTGCTCCGCGCTCTCCCTGCGTTCGCTGTAACGGTCCGTCAGGAATCCGGAAACATCGCGCGTCAGCAAGGTAAATTTATACAGCTCTTCCATTACATCGACCACCCGCTCGTAATAAGACGAGGGCTTCATGCGGCCGCTGTCGTCGAATTCCAGGAATGCCTTGGCGACCGAGGATTGATTCGGGATCGTGATCATCCGCATCCAGCGCCCCAGTATGCGCATCTGGTTGACGGCGTTGAAGGATTGCGAGCCGCCGGAGACTTCCATGACGGCCAGCGTTTTGCCTTGGGTTGGCCGTACCGCGCCTACCGCTAGCGGGATCCAGTCGATTTGCGCTTTCATGATGCCGGTCATGGCGCCATGCCGTTCGGGCGAACACCAGACCATGCCTTCGGCCCATGCAGCCAGCTCGCGCAGCTCCTGCACTTTGGAATGGGTATCGGGCGCGCCATCGGGCAACGGCAATCCCCGCGGATCGAAAATCCTGATTTCGCCACCCATCGCTTGCAGCAGACGGGCGGCTTCCATCGTCAAAAAACGGCTATAGGATTTTTCACGTACCGAGCCATACAGCAGCAGGAAGCGCGGTGCATGCGTGGCACGTGCGACGCAGGAAAAATCGGCCGCCAGCGGCGGATGAAATAATTCGGCGTCCAGGTTCGGTAAATCAAGCAGATGGCGTGACACGCTGCCCCTCCGCATCGATCACACTTTCACCGTCTTCTTTGGTGAACGCGCCGCGTTGCGCATGCGGCAGAATCTCCAGCACCAGTTCCGACGGCCGGCAAAGGCGCGTGCCGATGGCTGTCACAACAAAGGGGCGGTTGATCAGGATCGGATGCGCCAGCATCGCATCCAATAACTGTTCGTCGCTCAAGCTCTGATCGTCCAGGCCCAGTTCGGCATAAGGAGTTCCCTTTTC
This sequence comes from Collimonas sp. OK242, assembly GCF_900107095.1. Classification (GTDB taxonomy): domain Bacteria; phylum Pseudomonadota; class Gammaproteobacteria; order Burkholderiales; family Burkholderiaceae_D; genus Collimonas. Next base: position 24,592 of record NZ_FNOR01000017.1, on the reverse strand, counting down.
GCGGATCGCTGCGCGCACCGTAAGGCCGGCATCAAGGATCAGTTGCTGCAGCGTGCTGCGCGAAGGCGGCTGTTGCAGGTATTCGATCACTTCCGGTTCGTCGCCGGAGTTACGGATCAGGGCCAGGGTATTGCGCGATGTGCCGCAGGCCGGGTTGTGATAAATCGTGATGGTCATGATGATATTTCCTTTGTAGGGCAGGGAAGGTCTGTCAATGCCTGGCTTCGTACCAGCCGCGGCTGCGGTTCACGATGCCGACCACCAGCAACATGGCAGGGACTTCGATCAGCACGCCAACCACAGTGGCCAGTGCGGCGCCGGATTTGAAACCAAACAGACTGATCGCTGCTGCAACCGCCAGCTCGAAAAAATTGGATGCGCCTATCAGGGCCGACGGGCCGGCGATCGAATGTTTTTCACCGAGCACTCTATTGAGCCAGTAAGCCAGCGCCGAGTTGAAGAACACTTGTATCAGAATCGGAACCGCCAGCAGCGCGATGACCAACGGCTGCTCGACGATGGCATCGCCCTGGAATGCAAACAACAAGATCAAAGTCAGCAACAGCGCCGCGATGGACCACGGCTGGATGTTGTGCATCGCGGCGTCAAATGCCGCCTGGCCCCGGCGCAGCAGTGCTCTGCGCCATAGCTGGGCGATGATGACGGGAACCACGATATACAACACCACCGAAGTCAGCAGCGTCGCCCACGGCACCACGATGCTCGATACGCCCAGCAGCAGCGCTACCAGCGGTGCGAAGGCGAAGATCATGATCAGGTCGTTGATGGCTACTTGCGACAGGGTGAAATAAGGATCGCCGCCGGTCAGCCGGCTCCACACGAAAACCATCGCGGTGCACGGCGCAGCGGCCAGCAGGATCAACCCTGCCACGTAGGAATCGAGTTGCGCGGCCGGCAGATAGGGCGCGAACCAGTGGCGTACGAATAGCCAGCCGAGCAAGGCCATCGAGAATGGTTTCACCGCCCAATTGATGAACAAGGTAACGCCGATGCCGCGCGCATGCCCCTTCACCTGGCGCCAGGCGGCGAAGTCGATCTTGAGCAGCATCGGAATGATCATTACCCAGATCAGCAAGCCAACCGGCAGATTCACCTTGGCGATCTCCAGGCCGCCGATTGCTTTTACGCCATGCGGAAATGCTTGTCCCAGCAATACGCCGATCACGATGCACAAGGCTACCCAGATCGTCAGGTAACGTTCAAAGACGCTTAGTGATGCAGTTTCGGCGCGCTGGCCGATGACTTTGGTTTGGGCGGACATGGGTGAATTCTCCGTGTTCATTTCAAGCTGTCTGAGGGCAGCAAACGGCGGCCGGGGCACAGACGGCATTGCCGCCGCAGCAGTTTTCAGTCAGGAAACCGATCAAGCCGTTCATGGTGCCGAAGTTGGCCGAGTAAATGACGAAGCGTCCTTCATGCCGGGAACTCACCAGCTGCGCATGGGAAAGCTCTTTCAGATGGAAAGACATGGAGGAGGGGGGAATGGACAACTGCTCGCCGATTTTGCTGGCAGCCATACCCTCAGGCCCGACCTGAACCAGCAGGCGGAAAACCGCCAGGCGGGATTCTTGTGCGAGCGCGGCAAGCGCGTTGATGATGTTCCTGGTTTCCATGGGCGGCCTTTATTATTCAATATTTCAATTATTATTGAAATATTGAATAAATTCAAGCACGCATCTCAATTTTCGAAACGAAACCTGACAATGAAAGAGCCCGCGCCAGTCGCAGGCTCTTCCCGCCTCGGCATGCAATTTATCTCGAGGGTTGTTTAGAGCAAGCGACGTCGTATTGAGAGACGCTTGTGGGGTTCCGCGAATTCTGCGGTTGTTGCCCGGCGTAAACCGTTCCGGCCTGCCCGTCCGGGTTGAAAGCGGCGCCGGGCGCCGTCGCTGCGTTACCTGGAGTATTGGGGGCTGTAGCGCTGCCGCAAGATTGATTGGGTTGTCCCGTCTGCTTGGTCACGGTGGCAACCGGCTTTCCAACGCTCGTTGTCGCTGCAGATGTCGCACCAGTGTGCGGGACCGCTACCGCTCTGCCGGGGCCGCCTGCGGCGACGGCTCCAGTCGTTACGATGAGCGACAGGATACTGATAGCGGCGAAAATGATGGCATGTTTCATTGGACTACTCCTTTCTCAATTCGCGCTCTTCATACGGAGCGCCTCGTGGTAAAGAAGGATTCGTTGAATTTGACACAGCCACAAAGCAAATTCGATCTTGCTATATCCATACTGCACCTCCCGAACGCCGTTGGCAATATGTGCGTCGCCGTGACTTGCCTGCGAATTCATCTATGATTACAGGTAAGAATGGCAGCACGACATGGTTACCGCAACATTTCGTTTCTATGAAGAATTAAATACCTTCCTGCCCATCGAACGGCGCAAGCGCGCGTTCGATGCCGTATCTGCGCGTGCGGCTACCACCAAGCACATGATCGAGGCGCTGGGAGTGCCGCACACCGAGGTTGAACTGGTATTGGTCAACGGCGAAACTGCCGGTTTCGACCGGCTGCTGCGGGACGGCGACCGGGTTGCCGTTTATCCCAAGTTCGAGGCACTTGATATCAGTCCACTGTTGCGTGTGCGCGGCCATCCATTGCGCAAGAGCCGCTTCATTGCCGACGCGCACTTGGGTGGCCTGGCTCATCTGCTGCGCATGACTGGCTTCGACACGCTCTACGACAATAATTTCCGTGACAGCGCGATCGCCTCCATCGCGGAAAAGGAGGAGCGGATCGTACTCACCCGTGACCGTGAACTCCTCAAGCGCCGCATCATCACGCATGGCTGCTATGTGCATGCGCTCAAGCCGGCCCGGCAGCTGAAGGAAATCTTCGACCGGCTGGACCTGGCACGCAGCGCGCGGCCCTTCACCTTATGCTTGCAGTGCAATGCGCCTTTACGCAGCATCGACAAAGCACTGGTGGAAGAGCGCTTGCCGCCGAAGGTAAGCGCGCATTTCGAGCGCTTCAGCACATGCGATCTCTGCCAGCGTGTGTTCTGGGAAGGGACGCACTGGCGGAGCATGCAAGCGTTGCTGGCCGAGCTCACGGCGACAAAACGATCCTGATCCTCGAATTGCCGGAAATCCTGCGGCTAAAAAGCCTCTCGCGCGCACACAATCGTCGCTGGCGCAGACTTGGGAAAAAACTGCAAGGCAATCAGCGCACAGACACTCCCGGCCAGCCACACGGCCGGCCAGTTGCCGAGTGTGAGGATGTGCGGAATCGCCAGCGGTGTCAGGAAGCACATCACGAACACACTGGTATTCGCCATGCCGAGCGCGGTGCCGGCGTTGCGTGCGCCGGCGATTGTCGCGAGTTCGGTATAGGCGACGCCGTGCCAGGCGGAGACGCTGACGCCGGTCAGCACCAGCATGACGATCAGCAGCGCTGCCATGGCCGGACCGACTGTCGGCAGCTGGCCGGCCAGCGTCACCAGTGCAGCCAGCGCGGCGAAGGCAATCGCACTGGCGACGGTGCAGACGCGCAAGAATTCGCGCCGGTTGCGCTTGCGGTCGGTCCAGCGGCCGCTCCATACGCGCATGACCATGGCGCCGCATTGCAGCGCCGCCATGGAGGCCGTGATGGCGGCGATGCCGGCGTGGCTGAAATCGTGCAAGAACACCGTGCCGAAGGACAGTATGGCAAACTGCGGCGCACACAGGATGCCGATCGCGGCGACGATGCGCCACAGCTGGCGATCCTTCAATGGCGCAGATGAGGATGACAGCGCAGTGTGGTTCACATGCGCTTTATCTGCAGCGCTTGCGACTGGTTCATAGAGCCAGAGCCAGGTGAAAAACAACGTCACGCCGCAGAGCAGGGCGAGTACGCCGTACACCGAGGCAAAGCCGAAATGGGTCGCCAGCGACGGCAAGATCAGCGCGCCGGCAGCGCCGCCCAGAGGCACCGCGGTTTGGCGTATGCTCATCGCCATTCCGCGTTCGCCTTCGCCGAACCAGGTCATCACCGCCCGCCCGCTGGAACCGTTGACGCTGCCGCCAAGCAGGCCGACCAGCAGCAAGCCGGCGGCCAGCAGCGGCAGGCCAGGCACGTAGCCGGCAGTCGGCGCAGCGAACATGGCCATCAGCGCCAGTGCCAGCGCAGTGGTGGCCAAGCCCGACAACAGCACCGGACGGTCGCCCCAGCGATCGGTCAGCAAGCCCCATGGCAATTCGCTGATCGCGATACCGAGGCCCATCAGACCCAGCACCAGGCCGAGTTCAGCATTGCCCAGATGATAAGCAGAGCGTATCAAGACGGCAGTTGTCGGAATGCCGCTGAAAGCTGCCGAAAAACTGGCATTGGCCGCAACGCCCACGCCCAGGACCTTCCAGCGATGGCGGCGGTTGTTGGTGAAAGCTTGAGACATTGAAATTCTCCTATGACGATATGGCCGGCGAAGCAACAAGAGCGGCAATCACAAACCTTGTTTTAAGCCCTTGCAGCAAGTATCGCTTTGCGTGATACTTTTGAATATCAGATAATTTTGAATCGATTGTTTTGAAAAACAGGATAGTTGTCATGCGACAAATCAGCTTCGACATAGACGTATTGCGCACCTTCACCACCGGCATCGACCTCGGCAGCTACGCCAAGGCCGCCGATCGTCTGGGCCGATCCACTTCAGCTGTGAGCGCGCAGCTGAAAAAACTCGAAGAACAGGCCGGTGCGCCGATTTTTCGTAAAGCCGGGCGCGGCCTGGCGCTGACCGAGGCCGGCCAGACGTTGCTGGGTTACGCGCGCCGCTTGCTCGACCTCAACGATGAAACCACGAGCGCGGTGCGCGGCGTCGAACTGGCAGGGGAGGTGAAACTGGGTTTGCAGGAAGACTTCGGCGAAGCGCTGTTGTCGGATGTGCTGGGCCGTTTCATGCGGGCGCATCCGAAGGTACGTGTCGAAATTTGTGTCGCGCGCAGCACGGAGTTGCGCGAGCGCGTGACCTTGGGACGCATCGATCTGGCGTTGCTATGGGAAGGCGGCACGCCGGCATTGAATGGCGAGCGCGTCGCCGATCTGCCGCTATGCTGGATCGGGCCGGCGCAGGATGCAGCCGGACCGCTCGCCTCGCCCTTGTCTTTGGTGTTGATGGATGCGCCTTGCCTGCTGCGCGACCTCGCTGAAACTGCGCTGGACTCGGCCGGAATCGCCTGGCGTCACGCCTTCACCAGCGCCAGCCTGTCGGCATTGTGGGCGGCCTCGGCGGCAGGGCTCGGCTTGACTGTACGCACGCCGATCGGCTTGCCGGCCAGCTTGCGCATCATCAATCCGCAAGAGGCCGGCTTACCGGCGCTGCCGCAAATCGGCTTGTCCTTGTATCGTGCGCAAACAATGGCAGGGCCGGCGGTGAACCGCCTGGAGGAGCTGCTGCTGCAGGCGGTGCAGGAAACCGTCCGCAGGATCGCGGCGGCTTGACTCTATCCGCGCCAATCGCCATGTTTTAAAGCGGCACCACCGGGACGCAAAGATCGCACTCGAATGCGCCGGTTTGCGGATCGCAGGCGGCGTCTGTCGGGTAGTACTCGAAGAATGGCCGGGCATCGAGCTGCATGCCGCTGGCTGGCAGCCAGTCGCGTAGCAGCCGGGTCCAGGAATCGCCGATATCGCGGCCGTTGCCAACGTAGCGGGTCACTGCATAACTGCCGCCGGGGATGGTGGTGACAAATGACTGGCCGCTGGCGACAAAATCCGCCGGCACTTCAACGCCTGCATCGTAGCGGCATTTTTCTGAACTGGTAATCGCTGGGTCATTGTGGCTGATGCCGTAGCGGGGACGGCCGAACAGATTGTTGGTATCCATCCAGGGGCTGACGGTTTCGACCCAGAATTCCGAGATGGGCGGGCCGTATACTCCGATGTAGCGCAGGTAGGCGATTTTGGCTGGCTGCCGTTCAATGACTTTGACTTTCATGGGAATCTCCCTGGTGGCTGGTTGAGAGTTTCCATGATGGTCCAGACGCTGCTTGCTAGCCTGATCCTGCTTGCCATGCAACTGACCAGGATTGCTGTCTTGGCCGGATGGCTTGCCATGGCTTTCTTCAAGTTGGCCAGCCCAGCGGTCCGCCTGTCCCTGGCGCCACTCGGTGGCGGTGCAGCCGAACCTGGTCTTGAAGGCGCGCGCAAACGCTTCGGCCGAACCGAAACCTACCGACAGGGCAATCTCCAGCACCGGCACTGCGGGCTGGGCGACCAGACGCAACGCCGCGACTTCCAGCCGGCGCCGGCGCAGATAATCGCCGAAGGTTTCGCCCATCCAGGCCGAGAACAGACGGTGAAAATGAAACGAAGAAAAATGGGCGACTTCCGCCAGGGTGCTCAGCTCAAGCACTTGATCGAGATGGCGGTCGATATATTCAAGCACCCTGTGCATGCGCCGGGCATAGACGGCCTGGTTTTCTTGCGATGTCATGATGATACTGGCAGGCGGCGGATCAACGCGTCGCCAGCCCAAGTCCGATTTCGGTACCCGGCCCGGGCAGTGCTGCCGAGGAGGCAAAAGCCAGCAAGAAAATCAGATATGGGGTCATGTGCTTATCCCTGATGCGGCTGCTGTGAAAACAGGCTTGATTCACAAGTTTTTTTGGTAAATGCGGTAGTGCAAAGTTCTGCAAAAATAGATTGTATTTCCGATGGCGTCTGCAGCATGCCGTTCTCGCTCCACCATGCAAGCACCGTGAACAAGGACGCTGAAATGAAACGCCCGTGCAGGCTGGCCGGCAATTCTTCGCGCGCGCCCAGAATGGCGTTCAGCCTGCGCTCCAGTATTTCCTGCGCCATGCGCGATACCGCCGGACCGGTAATACCACTCATCAACGCCTGGTACATTTGCGGCACCTCACGCAGATGAGCGAACAGCCTGCTTGCATCCAACAGTGCTGGCAGGTCTGTCGACACCGAAATATGGCAGTCTAAAACGCCTTCCAGCTGGGTTCGAAGCAGTTCGTCCTTGTTGTCGAAATGGGCGTAAAACGTGCCTCTGCCGACGGCCGCCTTTTTTGCAATGTCGCTGACGCGAATGGCGTCGTACGAACGGCGCAGCAATAGCGTGGCCAGGGCAGCATCGATGTCGTGGCGGCTGCGGCGAGAACGCATATCGACGTGTTCCTGAACAGAAGCAGATTTTTGTTCGGTATCAGACATAAATTCGGGTTTGTACATTGCAGTCACGCGGCTTTGACGAAATACTCGTGGCTCCTATGTTATCGCAAAGCAACCCCAACCTCCTTTTTTCAACCGGAAAAGCAAATATGACGAATCAACGAATTCATGCGACAGCCCTGATTATCGGCATGCTGGCCGGCATCGTCACCATGTCGATTCACCCGACCAGCTTCGATCTCCATGCCTCGGCAGAAGCCATCGCCCATGTCAATCACGTCAATACCGTGACGCATATACTCGGCCTGGCAAGCATACCGGTCACCCTGCTGGGAGTTTTCGGGATATCCAGCCGTATCGGCTGGAACAACATGCATGGACTAAGCGCGTTCATTGTCTATTGTTTTGCATCGGTAGCTGTCATGCTGGCGGCGGTGGCCGACGGCCTGATCGGTTCCAGCCTGGCCCAGGAAGCAATCAACGTCGACGACAGCAAGCGGCAGATGCTGATGATGGCGCTGCATTACAATTTTCAGCTGAACCAGGCATTGGCGAAAGTGTATATTGCCGGCTCGTCATGTGCATTTATCCTGTGGTCGATTGCGCTGATACGTCTCGGGAAAACCACAAGAAAGCTGGGAATCGGCGGCGGTATTGTCGGATTGTGCCCCCTGATTGCCTTGCTGAGCGGCCATGTGCAGATGGATGCGCATGGATTCGGTCTGATTATTCTTGCCCAAGCCAGCTGGATCATTCTGGTCGCTATTTCGCTGTTGAGAGAGTGTGTGACGCCACTGCCGGCATGACTGGACAGTTGAGTCGTTTGTCAGAGCGTCGCCTGTGGTCAATGCCCGCCATATGACATGATGTAAACGAGAGCGGAGTACAGGTCGCGCTTGCGGCGCTCGCTGTACTCCGTTGTGTATGCCATCGTCAAGCTACGAGCAGCTTCCTGCCGTATTCGCAGGCTTTCTAGTTTTGCAAACCGCGTGGAATCGCGCTCAGCAACTGGCGCGTGTAAGGATGGGTCGGATTGTGGTACAGCTCATCCGAGTTGGCCAGTTCCACCACTTTACCCTGATGCATCACCATCACCTGGTCGGCCAGGTATTTGACTACCGACAGATCATGCGAGATGAAGATGTAGCTCATGCCGAACTCTTCCTGCAAGTCTTGCAGCAGATTCAACACTTGCGCCTGCACCGAGACGTCCAGCGCCGACACCGATTCATCGCACACCAGGATTTCAGGGCGCAAGGTCAGGCAGCGGGCAATCGCGATCCGCTGCCGCTGGCCGCCGGAGAACTCATGCGGATAGCGGTGATAGGCCTGCGGCGGCAGGCCCACTTTTTGCAACAATTGCATGGCCATCTCGGTACGCTCATTGTCGTCGCTGCCTATCTGGTGGATGCGCATCGGTTCCAGCAGGATCTGGCCGATGGTGAAGCGCGGGTTGAGCGAAGCGTAGGGATTCTGGAAAATGATCTGGATGCGCCGCTTGTAGGACATGAAATCGTGGTTGGACATGCCGATGATGTCCTTGCCTTCAAACAGCGCCTGCCCCGCAGTGGCCTGATGCAGGCGCATCAGGGTCAGGCCGACGGTGGTCTTGCCGGAGCCGGATTCCCCCACCACGCCCAAGGTCTTGCCGCGCGCCAGCTTGAACGACACGTCCTGCACCGCTTTGAATTCCTTGCGGCCAAACAAGCCCTCGCGGAAATAAAAGCTCTTGCCCAGGTTGCGCACGTCCAACAGGATGTCTTCGTGTCCGCTGCAACCGCGGCTGCGTTCCCGTAAATCCAGGTCGGCGCCGTTGTGGCCGTTCATATAGTCGCTGATGACCGGCAGGCGCCAAGGGCGGGTATCGAGCGAAGGGCGGCACATCAGCAGGGCTTTGGTGTACGGGTCTTGCGGCGCTTCAAAGATTTGCCGTACATCGCCTTTTTCGCGCACTTCACCGTGGCGCATGACGATCACCTGGTCAGCGATTTCGCCGACCAGCGCCAGGTCATGGGTGATGAACAACACCGACATCTTGTGACGTTTGCGCAAGGCTTCGATCAGGTCGATGATCTGCTTCTGGATCGTGACGTCGAGCGCGGTGGTCGGTTCATCGGCAATCAGCAGCTTGGGTTCGCAGGCGATCGCCATGGCGATCATCACGCGCTGTTGCTGGCCGCCGGACATCTGGCTCGGGTAGGCATCGATCTTGGTTGCCGGCGACGGAATCCCGACTTCCTCCAGCAAGGCAATCGCGCGCGCACGTGCCTGCTTGGCGTTCATGCCCATGTGCAGTTGCAATACTTCGCCGATCTGGAAACCGACGGTGAATACCGGGTTGAGCGACGTCATCGGCTCCTGGAAAATCATGGAGATTTCCTTGCCGCACATGTCGCGTCGTTCATCGGGCGACATGGTCAGCAGGTTGCGGCCTTCAAACTCGATGACGCTGGTGGCGGCGATGCTGGAGTTTTCCTTGGGCAGCAAGCCCATCACGGCCAGCGAGCTGACCGATTTGCCGCTGCCTGATTCGCCCACCAGGGCGACAGTGGTGTTGCGTGGAATATCAAAGGAAATCCCTTTGACGGTTTCCACCATGGTTTTTTTATCGGTGCGAAAACTGACGCGCAGATCGCGTACGCGCAACAACGGTTGTTCGCCGTTGTCCGCTGGATGGGTGTGCTTAGTCGATTCCATGATGTCTCCTATTTCAGCTTCGGATCAAGGGCGTCGCGCAGCGCATCGGTGAACAGCGAGAACGCCGTCACCAGTATCGCCATGGCGATACTTGCAGCCGCCAGCTGCCACCACTTACCCAGAATTAATTCGTTTTGCGCTTCGTTCAGCATGCTGCCCCAGGATACGACGCCGACCGGCACGCCGAAACCGAGGAAGCTCAAGATCACTTCCGACTTGATGAAGCCGACCACCGAGATCGACAGCTGCACCAGCGACACATGGCTGACGTTAGGGAAAATGTGGCTGAACATCTTGCTCCAGTGGCTGGCGCCGATAGCATCTGCCGCCATCACGTATTCACGCGATTTGTGTTTCATGTATTCGGCGCGGATCAGGCGATAGGTGCCGGTCCAGCCGGTCAGGCCTAGAATCAGCACGATCGCTGTCACGCCTTTTTGCTGGAGCACCGCGGCGACCGCCAGGATCAGCAGCAGGTAAGGGATGGAAGTGAATATGCTATAGAACCAGTTGAAGGCGTCATCGACCCAGCCGCCGAAGTAGCCGGAGACCGCACCGAAGATGGTGCCTAAAGTAACCGCCACCAGCGCTGCAACCAGGCCGACGATGATCGAGGTTTCGGCGCCCTTGATGGTTTTCTTGATGATGTCGTGGCCCCATTTGTCGGCGCCGAACGGCAGCGTCGGTTTGCGGATCAGAGTCTCGCTGCCGCCTTTTTTAGCCAGCTCGGCGCGGATTTCAGCCATTTCTTTCGCCAGCGGATCGGCGATGCCATAGTCGTTGGCAATCACCGGCGGCGTAGCTGCTGCGGTACCGCTCTTGCGCAAATCGCGCAGGATGTCGCGCAGCGGATCGACCGGATTTTCCGGCGGCGGCGCTTCAAGCGCGGCGTCGTTGTCGCTGAAGCCGCGCTCGGCCTCGGTTTGCGCGCCCACGAAGCTAGGCGGCGCGTAGTTGACGCCGACTTCCTTCGACCAGTCGCCGGCGATCAGGCCGCTGGCCGACAGCGCCAGCATGAGCAGGTACAGGCCGACGACGGCAAGTGCGGCCATGGCGACGTGATCGGCGCGCAGGCGGCGCCAGGCCAGGGCCCACAGGCCAGGAGAGTGGCTGGAGGATTGGGCAATATCTGGACCGGTGGCCAGGGTTACGGTGCTTGCTGCAGGCGCCGCTTGGGTAGGGGCCTGGTGGATACTTTGAGTCATGGCGGCTCCTACTTCAGTTGAACGCGTGGGTCGACGGCTTGGTACAGCAAGTCAGTCAACAGGTTGAATATCATGGTGGCGGCGGCGACATAGATCGTGATCGCCTTGATCACCGGGAAATCGCTGCGCTCAACCGCCAGGATCACTTCACGGCCGATGCCTGGAATCGAGAAGAAGCGCTCGATCAGGAAGGCGCCGATCAACAGCGCCGGCAGGTTCGACATGACATTGGTGATGATAGGAATCGCGGCGTTGCGCAACACATGCACCCACAGGATGCGGCGTTCCTTGACGCCCTTGGCGCGCGCGGTGCGGACATAGTCCTGGTTGACTTCGTCCAGCACAAACGTGCGGTACAGGCGCAGGCTGGGGGCGAGACTTACCGCCAGCATGATCAGGATCGGCAGGGCCGAGTAGTGGAACAGGTTTTCGAGGAAACCGTTGCCCCAGCCTTGCACCGGGAACAAGCTCAGTTTGTAGGCGAACCAGTACTGGAACAGGATGATGTAGACCAGGATGCTGATCGACATGCCGACGGTACAAGCCACCATCACCGCGCGGTCGGTCTTGGAGCCGCGCACGAAGGCCACCGCCAGCGCCAGCGCCACCGCGATCAGGGTTTCCAGGATGGTGAGCGGAATCAGCACGGTCAGGGATGGCCCGAGACGGGTCAGGATGACGTTGGCCACCGACTCGCCGGTGCTCCAGCTGGTGCCGAAATTGAAGGTGACGATTTGCTTGATGAAGATCCAGAGCTGGACGTAGTACGGCTGGTCGATGCCCAGCTGGGTACGGATGTTGGCGATCTGTTGCGGGTTCGACATCTTCCCGGCCAGGATATAGGCCGGGTCGCCGCCGACCCAGTTGAACAGGAAAAATACAAGTACGATGACGCCGAGCATGGTCGGCAGCATTTGCCAGAGGCGTCGCAGGATATAAGCGGTCATGATGATTCCTTAATCTGGCTCAATGCAGGCGTTGGCCTGAAATTTCGGCAAAGAATGCCTTGCTGTTAGGCTCGCGGCCGAGGAAGGCGCTGACCATCTCGCCGGCCGGTTTTTCAGCGCCGCGCGACAGGATGTCCTGGCGGTACAGATGGCCGACTTCCGGGTTCATCAGTTTGCCGTTATAACGCGACAGCATGTCCAGCGCCAGCACTTCCGACCACATGTAGCCATAGTAACCGGCGGCATAGCCGCCCATCAAATGGCCGAACTGGCCCGGGAATTCAGTGTCGGGCACATAGCCCAACGGCGTGGCGCCTTCCATTTGTTGCCATATTGCAAGCGCTTGTTCCTGATCAGCCTTGTCGTTATGGATAGTCATGTCATAGCTCGCGTACAGCAGCTGGCGTGCATAGCGTATGCCGCGGCCATAGTTATGGGCCGCTGTCAGGCGTTGCAGCAAAGCGTCGTCGATGGTTGGACATGCTGTCTTGCAGAAGCCGGCCAGCAGCGTCAGCGACTCTTTACGGCGCGCCCATTCTTCATACATCTGCGATGGCGCTTCGACAAAGTCGAGCTCGACGTTGGTGCCGGCCTGGACGACATATTTAGTGTTCGACAGCACGCCATGCAAGACGTGGCCGAATTCATGCACCAGGGTTTCCAGTTCATCGCTGTTCAAGCCATTGCGATCGAAGTTGGTAACCAGCGTTGAAACCGGCGTGCGCCGGGCCAGGGTGCTGACGCCACGGGTGCCCCAGGCGGCGGCGTGGCCGTATTTGCCTTCGCGCGGGAACAGGTCCAGATAGATGCCGGCGATACGTGTCTTGCTCTTGCTGTCGATAACGTCGTAGTACTGGACTTCAGGATCCCAGACCGGTACCTCGACACGCTTGAATTCAACGCCATACAAGGTGCCGGAGACATGCAGGATCCACGGTACGGCGGCATCGGTAGGGAAGTACTTGCGCAGGGCTTCCTGGTCGACGTTGTAACGCGCCTGTTTGATCTTCTGCTGCCAGTACTCGGCATCCCAGCGTTCCAACTTGGTATCGGCCAGCGGCGTCTTCAGGGTTTCCGACTTGAATGCGCGCAGTTCTTCGATTTCCTTGATTTCCAGCTGTGTGACAGCGGTTTTTACTTCGGTCAGGAACTTGTCGACGGTTTGCGGATTTTTCACCATGCGGCGCCGGGTCACCAGATCGGCGTAGCTTGGCAGGCCGAACAATGCCGCCATTTCATGGCGCAGGTTCATGGCTTCTTTCAGAATCTCCAGATTCTTTGGCGTACCATGATTGGCGAACGCGATCTGATAGCGGCGGCGCGCATCGCCGTTATCCGCCGATTCCATGAACGGTTTGTAATCCGGGTAGTCGAAGCCGAGCAGGTAGTTGCCCTTGTCGTCGCGCTTGGCGCGGGCCAGATAGGCGGCCGGCATGCCTTGCAGTTCCGCCGGAGTGAAGCTCAGCTTCTGATTATTGTCGCGGATATTGCGGGCGAATTCCTGGCTCAGCTCACCCAGCTTGTCGAGGATCTCTTTCATCCTGGCGCGCTTTGCGGGCGGCAGCGAGACGCCGGTGTCGTCGAAGCTGTACAGGATGTCCTGACGCAGTTTTTTCTCTATTGGATCGCTAGGCTGGATGGCTTTGAAGCGGGCGTACAGTTTTTCGCTTTGCAGCAGGTCGGTAGCGAACCTATTGGTTTCAATCAGGCAGGCTTCGGTGCTGCCGCGTACTTTTGCGTCTGGTGAAACATTGTTGAGGATATCGACCGGACCTTGCAGGTCTTCCAGGGCGATCTGCAGATCGTTCCACTCGGTCAGCACTTTCTTGCTGTCTTTGGCATGGGCCGCCGGTAGTTTTTCCAACAGCGATACGCGCTTGCGCAGGCTGGCCAGGGTGTCCTTGCACAGCGCCGGGATGTCGTCTGCTTTCAGCAAGGGAATCAGCGGGCGTTGCGTACCTTGGGCGGCTGCCTGGTTCAGCATCAGCGTGAATAACGCTGTCGTGACCGGCAAGAAAAATGATGATGGTTTCATGCATTTCCTCAAATAGGGGCTTAGTAAAAATCAGTGGTTAGAAGGAATACAGGCGGAAGGCGCTGCGCCATCCCGCTCGATCGTGTTTATATTTTTATTTACGTTTTTCGATATCGAAATACATCCATTCGGTAGGCATGACCGGATGCTTCTTGTAACCGATCACACGCGGTTGCGCGATCATGTTGCGGTAGCGGGCATAACCGATACGCGCCGGTGCATCGACTTCCAGGATGCGTGTCATCTTGTGATACAGCAGGTCGCGTTCCGGGCCGGCCGGCAATTTCTGCGAGGCGGCGTAGAGCACATCGTATTCGGGGATCTTGGAGCAGCCGTTGTTGTTCTGGCCGACATTAGGCCCGTAGAACAACTGCATGAAGTTGTCGCCGTCCGGATAGTCGGCAATCCATGGCGCAGTACGGGTTTGCAGTTGGCACTCTTTTTCCGCCTTGAGCAGGTCAGGAAAGGTCTTGAGGTCGCCGACCATGCGGATGTGGATGGTGTCGTAAGTCTTTTTCCACATTTCCGATTGCTGCTGGCCGTTGGAGTCGGCGCGGGCCGAGTAGCGTATCGTCAGCGGCTTGCCGTCCGGCAGGGTGCGGTAGCCATCCTTGCCGATCTTGTAGCCGAACTTGTCGAGCAAGGCATTGGCGACTTCCGGTTCGTACTGGATGCTGCTCTTGTAGTCCGGGTCGTAGCCGACCACGCCGGGCGGGATCGGGTATTCCAGCGGGATCGCTTCGTCGTTCCAGACCACCTTGATTTCTTCGCGCACGTTGTGCGCCATTGCGATGGCGCGGCGCAGGGCGATTTTTTCCTTGCTCATGCCGCCCACTACCGGGTCTTGCATGTTCCAGTAGAAATAGCTGATTTCAGGGTCGACGATACGCGACAGTTGCACCCCTTTTTTTACAAACTCCGGCTTCAGCTTGCCGCCCGCCATGACTTGCGGCGCCAGCGGCCCCTGCAATTCGGTGATATCGACTTCATCGCCTTCGAACGCCAGCAAGCGCGACTGGTCTTCCACCATGACGCTGATTTCCACACGGCCGATTTGCGGCATGCGTTTGCCCTTCATCTTGGCGACGATGGCGGCATCGCCCGGGTCGGTGCTGGGCTGGAAATCCCAGGTATAACCGCGGTAATCCGGATTGGCAGTCAACACCATGCGTGAACCGCGTATCCATTGGCTCAGTATGTAAGGGCCGGTGCCGACCGGATGCCCCATCACGGTGCCTTGCGCATCGCGATATTTTTCGATCACTTCGCGCGCGACTGCACTGGTCGGTTGATGCGCCAGGATCATGCCGAGGTTGAAATCAGGCTGTTTCAGGTGGATCCGCAGGGTATAGCGATCCAGCAGTTCGAAGCCGGGGACATTGGCGTCGTAGTCGAAATGGCCGGTTTTCTTGGCTTGCGCCGCCACTTCGTCGAGGCCGACCACTTTGCCTTCCAGCAGCCAGGTTTGCGGCGAAGCCAGCTGCGGATCGAACAGGCGTTTCCACGAATAGACGAAATCGGCCATGGTCAGTTCGCGCTTCTTGCCGTTGAACACCGGATCATCGGCAAAGTAGACGCCTTTTTTCAGGCGGATGGTATAGGTCATGCCATCCGGGCTGACTTCCGGCAGCGCGGCCGCCGCCGATGGCATCAGTTTGGCCGGCCGCGCCAGGTATTCATAGGCGAACAGTGTTTCAAATACCGACTGATTGACCAGCTGCGAATACAAATCGCGTGTAACGGCCGGATCGAAACCGGTTTCAGGTGCTACGAATACAAAGCGCAGTACTTTGTCGGGATCTGCCGGGGAAATTGGCGCTGCCGATGCAGCTGCCGATGCTTTCATCGGCAGCGCGCACGCTAAACAGGCAACCAATATCCCGCGTAACCAAAGCGAGTTCATACCATTTGTCTCCTTCAAATATCTCTAGCTAAATTGGGCCTGCGGCAGACGCGGATTGCCTGCCGGATCAGGAATCTTGTTACCGAACGAGCGGCGAATTAGTGTTTCTCGACATCGATGTACTGCCATTCAGCGTGCAGGATAGGGTGTTTTTTGAAACCCTTGACCCACGGCCGTACCAGCCAATTGCGGATTCTTGTGGTGTTCAGGGACCAGGCGGTGTCGGCTTCGAACTGTCGATTCATTTGCTCGTAGACTTTATCGCGCTCGGGGCCCAAAGGCAGCGCCATGGCTTTGACGTAGAGGGCATCAAAGGCTGGCGATTGATAGCAGCCGTGGTTGCCGTGGCCGGAGTTCGGCCCGTACAGCAATTGCAGGAAATTCTCGGCTTCCGGATAGTCGGCATTCCAGGCCGCACCCCACATCATCAATTCGCAAGAGGTCGCGGCTTTCAGGTTGTCGGCAAAATTGCTGACGATGAATTTGGTCCGGATGCCTATCAGGTCGAGGCCGCGTTTCCAGAGTTCTGACTGTTCTTGCGAAATGCTGCCCTGATTGCTCGTATATTTCAGCAGTAGTGGTGAGCCATCCGGCATGTTGCGATAGCCATCTACACCCCGCTTGTAGCCGAAGTGGTCCAGCAGTTTGTTAGCCAATACCGGGTTGTAGCCGATGCTGCTGCGATATTTAGGATCATAGCCGCCGACTCCCGGCGGAATCAGCATTTCCAGCGTGAGGGCCTGGCCATTGCGCAATAAGTTTGCTTCTTCCTTATTGTTATAGGACATCACGATGGCACGCCGCAGCGCAATTTTGTCGTTGCTGTAACCGCCTATGGTTGGATCCCTCATATTCAATACAGTGTAGGTGATGCCGGCATCGACGACGCGCTGCAACTGTACGCCTTGTTCGGTAAATTCAGGTTTCAGCTTGTCGCCGTCGAGCAGGGTCGGAGCTGCCGTTTCCGGTACCTTATCGAAATCGACTTGCTTCCCCTGGAATGCCAGCCAGCGCGATTGGTTTTCTTCGATGATGCTGATCTCGACGCGGCCAACCTGCGGCATCTTCTTGCCCTGCATATCTTTGATGATTTGCTTGTCGATGGCGTCTGCAGACGGCTTGAAGTCCCAGGTGTAGCCGCGATACTCAGGATTGGCGACCAATATGATCTTGCTGCGCGGGACATATTTTTCCAGCATATATGGACCGGTGCCGACCGGATGCTGACCGCTTTGTTGTCCATAGGCAGTGACGGCTTCGCGTGCCACCGCGCCGAATGCGGTATAGGCGACTACGTTCAGGAAGTTATAGTCCTTGGCATTCAGAGTGACTTTTAAGGTATAGCGGTCAGGCGCCTGTAATCCGGCTATCGAGGCATCGTAGTTGAAATGCCCGGTTTTCCTGGCCTGCTCGGCGAGGTCGTCGAGGCCGACAATCTTACCTGCGACGAAATTGGCGTGTGGCGAGCGAGTTTGCGGATCCATGACCCGCATGAAGGTGTAAATATAGTCTGCGGCAGTGAGCTCTCTGCGCGCGCCCTTGAAAACCGGGTCGGGCGAGAAATAGATGCCTTTTTTGAGGTGGAAGGTATAGGTCTTGCCGTCCTCGCTGATTTCCGGAATCGCCTCTACCGTCTCCGGCACCAATTTGGCTGGCCGCGCCAGATAGTCGTAGGTAAGCAAGGTTTCATAGATGACTTCGCTGACCCAGCCTGAGTAGAAATTCTGGGTGCGGACCATATCGAAGCCATCGTCTGCCGCTTCGAATGCGGTTTGTATGACCTTCGCCGGGTCGGCCGGACTGGTCCCGGCATGGGCGCCGACGGCGCTGCCCGCGAATACTGTAAAGGCCAGCATTTGCGCCAGCAATATCTTTTTGAATCTGACTGAGTTCGACAAGTTCGACATTTTGCTAAGCATTTTCTTTTTGCCTTTTGAGCAGGTGGTTATTTTCTATATGCACTTAAGATTGCTTATCTTTGGTACAAAATAGCGTCATCTCCGATGACATCGCGCTAATTCACCGGTAGGCGAACGCGTGATCAATACCTTTTTTACTTGGTAAATAAATAATATCCGAATCTATGCGTTTTATGCTGTTTAAGTGAAACCTGGCATGTGGTTTGTCTCCTGTTGTGTGTGATTTTGTGGCTGATGACAGCCGTCTATTCCAGGTTAAGGCGGCATACTACAGAATCCCGTACAAAAAGATAGATGAGCAGATAAATTAGGGTTTAGTGTTTTTCAACATCCAGATACATCCAGTCCGCCTGCAGGATAGGGTGGCGTTTGAAGCCCTTGATCCATGGCCGGATCAGCCAGTTGCGCAGGCGCGACACGGTAAGCACCCAGGCAGTATCGGCTTCCATCTGGCGGCTCATCTCCACATACAACTGATTGCGTTCCGGGCCCGGCGGCAGTGCTTTGGCTTTGACGTAGAGCGCATCGAAGGCTGGCGAGCTATAGCAGCCGTTGTTGCCTTGCCCCACATTGGGGCCATATAGCAACTGCATGAAATTATCGCCTTCCGGGTAGTCTGCAATCCAGGAACCGTTCCACATCATCAATTTGCATTCCGTCGCTGCCTTCAGGTTGTCGGCAAAATTGCTCACCCGAAAATCGGCGTGAATACCTATTTTGTCGAGCCCACGCTTCCATATTTCCGAGAGAACCACATTGATCGCCTGTGCTTCGGTGGCTATTTTCAAAATCAGAGGCTTGCCGTCGGGGAGGGTGCGGTAACCGTCGGCGCCACGCTTGTAACCGAAGCGATCAAGCAATTTGTTTGCCAGTGCCGGATCATAGGCAATGCTGTTGCGGTAGTTGGGATCATGGCCGACAACGCCGGCAGGGATCGCCATTTCTGCTTTCACCGCCAGCCCGAGGCGGACCTGGGATATTTCATCCTGGATGCTGTAGGCCATTGCGATTGCGCGCCGCAGGGCGTTTTTTTCCAGGCTGCTGCCACCGATGACCGGATCTTTGTAGTTCAGAAACGTATAGACCACGCCCGGCTCAATCAGGGTGTTCATGCGGATCCCTTGATCCAGGAAGGATTGTTTCAGGTTTTTTCCGTCCAATACGGTTGGAGCCGCTGCCTGCGGCAGGTAGTCCAGGTCGATTTGTTTGCCTTGAAAAGCCAGCCAGCGCGATTGCTCCTCCTCAATGATGCTGACCTCGACACGGCCGACTTGCGGCATCTTCTTGCCCTTCATGTCGTGCACCAGCTGGTCGTCCCAGGCGGAGCCGGACGATTTGAAATCCCACGTATAGCCGCGGTATTCAGGATTGGCGACCAATACGATTTTGCTGCGTGGAACATATTCCTGCAGCATATAGGGACCAGTGCCGACCGGATGGGCTCCTGTCTGATCACCGTAGGCGTCGACTGCTTCACGCGCCTGCGCGCCAAAGGCAACGAATCCCATGATGTACAGGAAATTGTAGTCGGGTGCATTGAGCGTGATCTGCAAGGTATAGCGGTCAGGGGTTTGCAGGCCGCTTACCGGCGCGTCGTAGTCGAAGCGGCCGGTTTTTTGTGCTTTGGCGATCAACTCATCCATGCCGGCAATTTTGCCTTGCAAGACATTGGCGGATGGCGAACGGTTCTTGGGGTCGAGAAAGCGCTTGAACGTATAGGCGTAGTCTTGGGCAGTCAGTTCGCGGCGAGTTCCTTTGAAGGCGGGGTCTGGCGCAAAGTAAATTCCCTTCTTGATATGGAAGACATAGGTCTTGCCGCCGTCGCTCACCGCGGGCATGGCCTCTGCGGTTCCAGGTACCAGTTTGGCGGGGCGCGCCAGATAGTCATATGTCAAGAGGCGCTCGAAAATCGCTTCGGATAGCCAGCTGGTATAGGCGTTAACGGTGCGAACCGGATCGATGCCGTCGTCCGCCGCCTCGAAGACCGCATGCACCACTTTGGACGGGTCTGCCGGATTATTGCCCGCATACACCGGAAATGTTGCACTTGTGATACCGCCAATCAGCATTATTGCTGCAATGCACGATCGCTTGAATTGTTTAAAGTTCCACATCGTCTAAATTCTTTCCCATTGCCTTTTAAGCATCAAATTACTTTATTTTCCAATCGGAAATGGCTTGTTTACGCCATTAAACAGGCTTATGCGGTTTTGTTTATACCCGTATGCGTATTTGTTATTTGGCGTATATAAGCAACAGTATCGCAGGCGTTCCCAAATTTAATGCTGTTTTTATTTTTTTTAGGATACACTATTTTAGCTGCATTACATTGTGTGGCATGTTTTTTGCTTGTAGGTATCAACGGAAATATTTCTGGCAGACAATCACAAATTGGGACCAGGAAAGCAACCGAGCAGTACTGTTTTACACGCGAAATAAAATCTGCTTTTTGGTCGTTGTTGTGAATAGATTTTTGACGCATCGCTCAGAAGGCGATTAACAAATCGTGTTTGCTTTATTACAAAAACTTAAATTTCAACTCTAACTTTTACCCATAGGGAGTTTGGTTATGATGAAGGAACGGGGATTGCCACGTTCGCTGCGACTGATGTTTTCGGGCGGCGTAGCTGTTGGGCTAGGTCTGATGGCCCATTCAGTGCAGGCGCAGGAGACAAAAACGGACGATGCTCCGCAACAAATGCAACGGGTCGAAATTACTGGCTCGTCGATTAAACGGATTGCGGCTGAAGGCGTATCGCCGATCACCGTTATCAAGGCCGACGATTTCACCAAGATGGGATCGACTACAGCGGCTGAAGTCTTGTCCAGTGTTTCGGGCAACCAGACACAATTCAATACCTCGTCCAACGTTGGTGCTGGTAAAACTGTCGGTGCCGCCGCTGACTTGCGCGGCCTGGGCTCCAACAAGACACTGGTGCTGCTGAACGGCCGTCGTTTGGCCAATAGCGCGTTCGACGGCTCCGCAGTCGACCTGAATGTGATCCCAATTGCAGCCTTGGACCGCGTTGAAGTACTGCGCGACGGCGCTTCTGCGATCTACGGTACCGACGCGATCGGCGGCGTGATCAACTTCATCACCAAACGTTCATATACTGGTCTGAACCTGAGCGCTGAAGGCATCTTGCCTGAGCAGGCTGGCGGCGCTGAAAAGCGTGTCAACCTGTCGGGCGGTATCGGCGACCTGGACAAGGATCGCTACAATTTCTTTGGCGTGATCGACTACCACACCCAAAACGGTGTGAAAGCCTCCGATCGCGATATCTCGAAACTTGGCGGCCAGAATCCTGGCGTCGGCTTGAACGCCAGCAGCGGCAACTCTTTCCCTGCCAATTTCACCGATATCAATTCCGGCGCAAGCGGCAATCCGTACGCAGGCAACTGCAGCTCCGTGTCGCCATTTGCGTTCAACCGGAAAGGTATTTGCCGTTACAACAGCCAGGCGACTATCGGCATCGTCCCGAAAACAGAGGAAATTGCACTGCTCGGCAAGGGCTCCTTCAAGCTGGATGCTGACAATACGGCATCGATTGAATACCTGCACTCGCAAAGCAAGGTTAAAACCTATATTGCCGGCGACGTGTTTGCCGGCGACGTCAGCGGCACCGGCAGCGACTATTACATTACCAACACCAGCCCGTTCTATCCTGGCAATGGCATCACTCCGGGCAACGCTAACGCTAGTGGCGGCCCGCTGTCGCTCAACTACCGCTCGCAGGATGCAGGTGGCCGTATTACTGAGTCGAAGAACAGCACCGACCGCTTGCTGCTGAGCCTGGAAGGCAACCAATTCGGTTGGGACTACAAGACCGGTTTCTCCTACTCGGTGAGCAAGGCGGAAGACAATCTGGCTGGCGGCTACCTGAACAACGATATGGTGAAGGCCGGATTGTTGAACGGCATCATCAACCCGTTTGGCCCGCAAACTGCAGCTGGCACCGCTTACATGAAGAGCGCCCAGTTGTACGGTACCTATGAGGATGCACGTACGCAAACGACGTCGATCGACTTCACTGCCAGCCGCGAGCTGTTCCAATTGCCGGCCGGTGCGGTAGGCTTTGCGATCGGCGGCGAATTCCGCAAGGAAAAGGCTAACTTCAATGTTGACCATGCGCTGGCCGATCTGGATTCCAGCACCGGTTCGCAAGATGCCAAGTCGTCGTCCGGCACGCGTAACGTGAAAGCTGTGTTCACTGAATTGAGCGTACCGATCTTCAAAAGCCTGGAAGCGCAACTGGCAGCTCGCTACGATAGATATAGCGATGTCGGCGGCACTCTCAACCCTAAGGTCGGCCTGCGTTTCCAGCCGGCTAAAGAGATCATGTTCCGTTCTTCGTACAGCACTGGCTTCCGCGCTCCGAGCCTGTATGAGCTGAATGATCCGAACTCGAAGACTTTCACCAACAGTGCTTACAATGACCCGGTCCTGTGCCCAGGCGGTAGTGTTGCTGCAGGTGGTGTCGAAGCACGCGATTGCGGCCAGCAGTTTTTCAAATTGCAAGGCGGTAACAAGAATTTGCAACCGGAAAAATCGAAATCCTTCACGCTGGGTATGGTGATCGAGCCGATTCCGTCGGTGACAGCTTCTGTCGACTACTTCAACATCAAGATCAAGAATCAGATTTCGGTAGTCTCCGAAGGCGACATTTTCGGCGATCCGGTCAAATACGCGGCTAACTATGTGCGTAATGCGGACGGTTCCCTGAACTACGTCACTGATACCAACGTCAATCTGGGCAATGTCCATACGCAAGGTTTCGATCTTGGCTTTGCATGGCGCGCGCCTAAGACTGCATGGGGTAACTTCGGTCTGTCGCTGGATGGCACTTACGTCACTCAGTACGACTATCAAACCGCAGTTGGCGGCCCATACCTGAACAACCTGGCGGTCTACGGCGGTGGCGTCGGTGCTGCCGGCGGCGTGGTGTTCCGCTGGCGTCATACGGCTACGCTCAACTGGAGCCAAGGTCCATGGAGCGGCGCGCTGCAACAGGTATATGCAACAGGCTACCGCGATCAAAACGGTCCTAACGTTGTAGCGGCCTACAAGCAACATCAAGTCGGTTCTTATACACGTTACAACCTGTCGGGTAACTACACCGGCTTTAAGAACCTGACCTTGACTGCTGGCATCAAGAACCTGTTCGATACTAAGCCACCGGCCTCCAACGTATCCGATAACTTCCAGTATGGTTACGATGCCCGTTATGGCGATCCTATTGGCCGTGCGTTCTTCGTTCGCGCCAACTATCAATTCTTTTAATCACGGGAATCGATTGGCTTAAGCACTTATAGTAAGCAGACCACCTGGGAAGTTTTCCAGGTGGTTTTGGCTTTTCAGAATGTGTAGGCTGAGAACGATCTTTCTGCTGTTTTATTAGGCATTGATGTAGTATTTGCGGACGCGCACTAATTAGGGGAGGATGACCTGATATTTTTTTGTTGGATTGATAATAAAAAAATGTCTGATGACTCATCCCAGTACTAAATCAGTTTGCATAGCAGGCGCAGTTTGATTGGTACGGTTTTTGCGTTATCGTAGATTGGCTAGTAGTTCACTCATCTGATTGCATGTGGTTTTAGCAATTGAATAATGTAGTATCGGAGGAAAGAGGCATGGATTTCACGCAGGATGGGAGAAACCCTTCCAAGAATATAGTTGGCATCAGCGTGGTTGTTCTTCTGCACGTAGCTCTAATTTATGCGTTGATTACAGGGCTAGCCCGTAAAGTTGTTGAAGTGATTCAGCAACCGGTCGAAACCAAGATCATCGAGGAGATCAAGCCGCCGCCACCGCCACCACCACCGGACAAGCCGGTTCCGCCGCCGCCAAAATCGGTTGCGCCACCGCCACCGTTCGTACCTCCACCAGAGGTAAAAGTAACGCCGCCGCCACAAGAGAACGTGATTGCAGCTGTCACCAACGTCAAACCACCGACCAATGACTTGCCTACTTCTGTAGCGCAACCATCGGCTACCGGCGAAGCCGGGCCATCGCATACCAGCGCAAAAATTGCCGGCAATTGCGAAAAGCCGGAGTATCCAAGGACTTCGTTGCGTAATGAAGAACAGGGTACTGTTACTGTCAAGCTGACGATAGGCGCCGACGGTAATGTGGTCGACTCCTCTGTCGAAAAGGGCAGTGGTTTCAAAGATCTGGACAGAGCCACAGTGAAAGCCTGGAGCTTGTGCCATTTCACCCCTGCCATGGCCGACGGTAAACCTGTGCAGTCAACCACAAAAATGCAATATGTCTGGAAGCTGGAATAGGCGCGGTCAAGCGTAAATAAACGCACACAGCGCAAGCAAGCGCACAGCGCGCGAAGCATTCATCACGTCGCGATTGCGGCAATCTACTTTCTAAATTTGGAGTATCAGCATGACTATCACTCGTAACCGCTTATCCGCCCTGGCTGCCGCCCTGATGATCTCTGCCATGGCGATCTCGCCGCTGGCCGCAATCGCCCAAACACCAGCTGCAGCATCTGCTGCGGCTACCGCTTCTGCACCGGCTGCCGACGCCCCTAAAGCTGCCGATGCAGCCGCGTCGCTGGCAGACACCCCGACCCCGCCGCCACAGCCGGCCGCCAAGGAAACCGTCGATAACCCGTACGGCCTGGACGCCCTGTGGAAAGGCGGCGACTTCGTTGCCCGCGGCACCCTGATCATCCTGGTGCTGATGTCGATGGGCAGCTGGTACATCATCATCACGAAGCTGATCGAGCAGGTGAAATTGATGGGCCAGGC
>NZ_FNOR01000001.1 GCF_900107095.1 Collimonas sp. OK242 | reverse complement strand
GTGGATGGGATCGGCGCACTTCTTGACGAAGACTTTGAAACGGGTCAAAACCGAGATGAGTCTGCACGTACTTGCCTACAATTTGAAACGTGTAATGCAGATATTGGGTGTCGACCGATTGATGCGAGAGATCCGGGCCTGAAGGGCTCTTTTTGCTGTGAAAATGAACGTGATTTGGAGCGGATTGCGGCGGTTTTTAGACTGCCACTCAAAAAATATTCCGTGCCGCAGACGGAAAAACTCGTCAGAATAAACCGCTCTCGTGACTTGGATGGCGGTCGTTGAACACGTTATTGATCGTGCCAACGAATTTCTATGTTTTTACACACTCTGGGCCAGAAGCGGACTCTCGGCCTTGGTGTTCCATATAGCTTTCAACACAATGCAAGCCACGAATAATTTTTCCACACCCGTTAGACATTCCTTACTATGACTTGTGAATTATTTGGTGCCGAAGCTATATTTTCCTACTCATCAACTTCGGTTCAGCATACTGTGGCCGTTGGCCTAATACTGGTGGTGGTTGGGATTGTATTTTTTAAGAACAAATTACCATCTGGAGGCCATGCTTATCTCTCTGGCCGCATCGCGGGTTTAGGTGTCCTGGCGATTTTTTTTGGGTTGCTCGTTTTAGGGGTGAGTGTACCCGACAAGTATTTCATCGATCATGTGGTGCTTAACCAAGAAGGGTTTTGTTCTTCAAATGGATTGTGGTTTTTACCATCTGCGCCAGACCGCTTTCATTACTCGGACGTCGATCATGTATTGAGAAAAAGAGATGACAAGGGGCACTATAAATTGGAAGTGAGTTTCAAAAATGGAAAGAAACAATCGATAAGCAGAACTGAACTTTGGGCTGAGAATGAAATTCAAATTTCAAAGGTTCTGCAAAGCCATGGCGTAGATCTTCGAGAGTGATCTTTGTTTAATGGCTTTTGCTGCTGAATGGCAGCTTTCGTGAATTGTGACTGGCGGCTTCGGGTCGTGAACCGCCTGCCAGATTTTGGAAAACCAGCGACTCGTTGAGAAATTTCCGTCAACGACCGGTCGAGCCACCTAAGCCGCCATTCGTTCCAATGTAGACGAAAAACGCATTTTGCATAGAACTGGTTGGCGTTCCATCGAAGCCCAGTGACCGCAATCTGGCAGCCGTCATTGAAGCGTCGCGACCTCAGCGGCAGGAATCGATTGTAGTTATTAGTATTGGGCCGATTGCTGTCCTTCAAAGGCGGTTTAGTCGGACACTGCATGTACGGTTGAGTCTGTGCTGATGCACCTTCTCGATCGCCCATGCAAATCTTTCAGATACAACTGACTGGCTCATTTCCCGTTCAAACTTCTAGCCATTTCTGCCGCACCGCAGGGTTGGCGCGCAATTCCGCCGGCGTACCGGCAAACACGATCCGGCCATGCCCCATCACCAGCACGCGGTCGGATATCTCCAGCGCGATGCCGAGTTTTTGCTCGACCAGCAGCACGCCCAGCCTCTGCGCTCGCAATGCCAGCAGATGCTGCGCCACCGACTGCACCATGTGCGGCGCCAGGCCTTCAGTCGGCTCGTCGACCATGATCAGTTGCGGTTTTCCCATCAGGCTGCGGCACAGGCTGAGCATTTGCTGCTCGCCGCCGGACAGCAAGCCGGCTGCGACATGCTTGCGTGCGGCCAGCTGCGGCATCAATTGCCACATATCCTCGATTGCCGCCCGCTCGCGCTGCTGCCCCAGGAGCAAATTCTGTTGCACCGTCAGCATCGGGAACACCGCCCGCTCTTCCGGCACGTAAGCCAAGCCACGCCTGGCAATCTGAAAGGTTTTCAGGCCGATCAGCTCAGCGCCGTTGAAGCGCACCGAGCCGCTGCTGCGCATCATTCCCATCACCGCTTTCAGCGTTGAGGAACGGCCGGCGCCATTGCGCCCCAGCAGACTGACTATTTCGCCGGGTCCGACATCAAGATCGACGCCGTGCAAGACATGGCTTTGATCGTAGAAGGCGTGCAAACCGCGCACTTCAAGCATGGCGCTCATGGTATCGGCTCCGCTTCAAGGCGGCCGAGATAGGCCGCCTGCACTGCCCGATTACACCGAATCGCCGCCGGCGTGTCGCAAGCAATGATACGTCCCTCGACCAGCACCGCAATCCTGTCCACCAGGCCGAACACCACCTCCATATCGTGCTCGATCATCAACAAGGTTTTGCCTGCACTGACGCGGCGGATCAGCTCGGTAGCGGCGGCGGATTCGTCGCGGCTCATGCCGGCGGTCGGTTCGTCCAGCAGGATCAGTCCGGCATCGCCGGCAATCGTGATGCCGATTTCCAGGGCGCGCTGGGCGGCATAACTGAGGTCGCGGCCAGGCGTATCGCGCTGCGCCTCCAAACCGCATTGCTGCAACACTTCTTCAGTGCGCCGGCTGACCGCGCGCAGAGCCGACAAACGGCGCCAGAAGACCCGGCGATAGCCCTGCGCCGACAACACCGCAGCGCGCAGGTTTTCCTGGACGCTCAGTTGCGGGAATATATTGGTAATCTGGAAGCTGCGCGCCAGGCCGAGGCGATTGATCTGGAACGGGCTCAGGCCGCTTATCTGCCGTCCATGCAAAAGAATGTCGCCGCTGCTGGCCTCGGCGCGGCCGGATATCAGATTGAACAAGGTCGTTTTTCCGGCGCCATTGGGGCCGATCAAAGCCAGTCTTTCACCTTGCCTCAATTGCAAATCCGCGCCGCAGATAATCCGCGTGTCGCCGAATTGCTTGTGCAGATCGCGCAGCTCCAGAATATTCGGCATTGCGTTTTCGCTCATATGCCCGCCGCCCGCCGATACAGTGTTTCAATCAACAGCACGGCGCCGCCCGCCAGCAGCAACAGGCCGGCCAAGCGCAACAGAGACGGCAGCGCCAGTTGCCGCAACCGGAGCGCGCTCAGGCGCCGCCAGCGGGTGACTGCCGTCATCCAGACGCCGGCGATGCCGCCTGGCGCAAACAAGACGACGATGACAAACAGCAGTCCGAGATACAACTGCCAGCCTCGCGTATAAGTCGACAGCAAAGCGGAAAACAGCACGCCAAGCAATGCTCCTATCATCGGCCCGAAGAAATAGCCGATGCCGCCAATGAAGGTAAACAACAGGATCTGCGCCGAACGCAGCAAGCTCAGATTTTCAGCACTGACGATTTCAAAATTGATGGCGCTCAGCGCGCCGCCGACGCCGGCGAAGAATGCCGACAAGATGAACATCAGGTAACGTACCCGGCGCGGATCGTGACCGATGAACGCTGCCCGCTCCGGGTTATCGCGCACGGCGTTGGCGATGCGCCCCAGCGGCGTAAGAGTCAGTCCATACATGGCGGCGGTGCTAACGAAAAGCCAGAACGCGATCAGGTAATACACCTGCAATTGCGATGCAAAGTCGATGCCAAGAAACGGCGCGCCAAGCACACGGTCGGTGCTGACCCCGCTCTCGCCGCCAAACCATCCCGGAAACATCAAGGCCGCGGCCGCCGCCAGTTCAACCAGCGCCAGGCTGATCATCGACAGCGCCGTACCAGATTTACGGGTAGTGATGAAGCCGAAAACAACGCCGCACAGCATGCCGGCGCAACCGCCGGCCAGCGGCACCAACAGCAACGCGACAGGGCTGCCGCCGGCCAGCCGGTTCATCACATGCACGGCGACAAACGCAGCCAGGCCGGAATACAGCGCATGGCCGAACGACAGCATGCCGGTTTGTCCGAGCAGCATGTTGAAGGAAAGCGCCAGGATCATCATGCTGCCGCATTGCGACAAGATCGACAGCGCTGCGCTTTGCGGAAACACCCAAGGCGCGGCCAGTAATATCAGCGCAAACGCCATCCAGATCCAGCTGCGCTCCGCCTTCATACTCATATTCATGCGCCTATCCATCAATCGCGCACGCCAAACAAGCCGCGCGGACGCAGCAGCATGACCAGCACCAGCAGCAGATACGGTAATACAGGTGCAAGCTGGGCCAGCGTCAGCTGCAGCAGCGGATATAGCGCTGCATCGGGATCGATCTGCACACCCCAGTGCGCCAAACCGCTCGCTGCCGACATATCCAGCGCGACGGCAAAGGTCTGCAAAATCCCGATCAGCAGCGAGGCGATGAACGCCCCGCGCAAAGAACCGAGGCCGCCGACCACCACTACGACGAAAATAATGCTGCCGACCCCGGCCGCCATGCCCGGCTCAGTGACCAAGGCATTGCCGCCCACTACCCCGGCCAATCCGGCCAAACCGCAGCCGGCGGCAAACACCAAGGTAAAAATACGCGGCACGTTATGTCCCAAGGCTTCGACCATCTGCGGATGGGTCAGCGCCGCCTGGATCAGCAAACCGATACGCGAGCGCTTCAGCAGCCAGGCCGCCGCCAGCAAAACCAGCAATGCCAGCAGCATCATGAAGCCGCGATAGATGGGAAACGTAGTTGCATACAAAGTAAACAGCGACCCGTCGAGTTGTGCCGGGATCGCGTACGGCAGCGCCGATTTGCCCCAAATCAGTTGCACCAGTTCGACCATCACGTAAGACAGGCCGAAAGTAAACAGCAGTTCCGCCACCTGCCCGTGGCGACGCACATGGCGCAGTCCGAAACGCTCTACCAGTGCGCCCAGCATGCCGGCCAGCAGCGGCGCCAGCAATAGCGCCGGCCAGAATCCGAACTTGACGCTGATCGCATAGGCGAAATAAGCGCCCAGCATATAAAAACTCGCATGGGCGAAATTCAGCACTCCCAGCATGCTGAATATGAGCGTCAGCCCCGCCGACAGCAGAAACAGCAGCAGGCCGTAACTGAGACCGTTCAGCAAGGTGATGAGAGTGAATTCCATTGAGCGTCTATTAGCGATATTTAATGTGATGACAGGCGATGATGACAGCTAGTCCGGTATTTTACCGGTTCGTTCGGCAAGGATGTCGTATTTTTACCAAGGTAATATTGACACAGCAATTAAACCCGGGTAATATCGACTCATCTACACAACTCACGAAAACCATCCGAGATGAATGCCAATACCATCAATCCGCACCCCGTCATCGCCTTTGCCGGCGCCAACCGCATCGCTTCCGGGCAACTGGCGCTGGTGGCGTTGAAAGTCAAGGAACTGATCGACAGGAACGACTCCGCCGCCATCCTGATCTTCGACGACATCACCAGCGAACAGGTCGAAATCGACTTCCGCGGCAGCGCTGAACAAGTGTTGCAACGGCTGTCCCTCAGCGGGACCAGTGTGGCCACCATGGAAACAGCCGCCGACGACCCGCAGACGGCGCGCGGCCCCGGCCGGCCGAAACTGGGCGTCATCGGCCGCGAAGTGACCCTGCTGCCGCGCCATTGGGACTGGCTCAACCTGCAATCCGGCGGCGCATCGGTAGCGCTGCGCAAATTGGTTGAAGAGGCTAAGCGCCGTAACGAAGAACGCGACCAGATACGCCTGGCGCAAGAATCTGCATATCGCTTCATGTCTGCAATGGCCGGCAACCAAGCCGACTTTGAAGAAGCTACACGTGCTTTTTTTGCCGGCGATCGGCTGCGCTTTGCGGAGTTGAGCGAGCCATGGCAGATCGATATCCGCGATCATGCACGGACCCTGGCTGCCCGGGCTTTCGGCGCGGAAGAGTAGGTCCGGCTGCAGCAAGCTCGCGCCGTTCATGGATAGCGTAGCCGTGCGATACTTGAGGCTTCCCGTCATATTGCACACAGGATCAACGCTGTCATGAACCACCGTTTGGCTTTTCCCGCGGCACCCGCGCTCGATCATCTGCGTTTCTCCAACGCGTTCGCGAGCTTGCCCGCAGCCTTTTACACCAAGCTGACGCCGACACCGCTTCCAGCGCCGTACCTGGTTGCGGCCAGCACGCAGGCGGCACAGCTGATCGGGCTGGCGCCGGCGGCGTTCGGCAACGACGATTTCATCCAGACGCTGGCCGGCAACCGCGGCGCCGACGACTCTCAGCCATTGGCAGCGGTGTATTCCGGCCATCAGTTCGGCGTCTGGGCCGGACAACTGGGCGATGGCCGCGCCATTCTGCTGGGCGATGTGGCGGCTGCCGATGGCGGCCGGCTGGAGTTGCAGCTCAAGGGAGCCGGCGCCACGCCCTATTCGCGCATGGGCGACGGCCGTGCCGTGCTGCGCTCGTCGATCCGTGAATACCTGTGCTCGGAAGCGATGGCGGCGCTCGGCATTCCTACTTCGCGTGCGCTGGCGGTGATCGGCTCCGATCAGCTGGCGATGCGCGAACGGCCGGAAACCACGGCGGTGGTGACGCGCATGGCGCCCAGCTTTGTGCGTTTCGGCTCGTTCGAACATTGGTATTACAACAATCAGCCGGAAGCGCTGAAGACCTTGGCTGACCACGTTATCGCCGGCTTTTATCCTGAACTGCAGGCGGCAGAGAATCCCTATCAGGCGCTGCTGGCCGAAGTGACGCGCCGCACCGCGCATCTGATGGCGCAATGGCAGGCAGTCGGCTTCATGCACGGCGTGATGAATACCGACAATATGTCTATCCTCGGGCTGACCTTGGATTACGGCCCGTTCGGCTTCATGGAAGCTTACGATCCGCGCCATATCTGCAACCATACCGACCAGCAAGGCCGGTATGCCTACAATCAGCAGCCGCAGATCGGCCATTGGAACTGCTTTGCCCTGGGCCAGGCTTTGCTGCCGCTGATCGGCAGCGTCGAGGCGACCGAAGCCGCGCTCAGCAATTACCAGGCCCTGTACGGCGCAAAACTGGATGAATTGCTGCATGCCAAGCTGGGCCTGGTATCGCGCCAGGCAGACGACGACAAGTTGCTGGACGCCATGTTCACCCTGATGCAGGCTAGCCATGTCGATTTCACCCTGTTTTTCCGCCGGCTCGGCAACTTGCGCCTGGACGACGTCGACAGCGACACCACCCTGCGCGATCTGTTCATAGACCGCGCGGCATTTGACGCATGGGCGTTACAATACCGGACTCGCCTGAAACTGGAAAATAGCCAGGATGGCAACCGTAAGCTTGCAATGGATGCAAGCAACCCCAAATATGTATTGCGAAACTATTTGGCGCACACCGCAATCGAACACGCTCAGAATAAAGACTTCTCGGAAGTCCGGAAATTGCAGCAAATACTTGAAAACCCGTTTGACGAGCAACCGCAACATGCGCAGTACGCAGAATTGCCTCCGGATTGGGCAAGCGGACTGGAAGTCAGTTGTTCGTCGTAGATTGGAATTAACACCATGAGCAGCAGCAAAGTCATTAAAACCGATGCCGAATGGCGCGCCGAACTGGAGCCGATGGAATATGAGGTGACTCGTCACGCCGCTACCGAACGGGCGTTTACCGGGCGCTTCTGGGATCATCACGAACACGGCATTTATACCTGCGTGTGCTGCAATACACCCTTGTTCGAATCGGACGCCAAGTTCGATTCCGGCTGCGGCTGGCCGAGTTATTTCAAAGCCATCAATCCCGACAATGTCGAAGAGCGCGTCGACCGTACTCATGGCATGATGCGCACTGAAATTTTATGCAAGGTGTGCGACGCCCATCTGGGCCATGTATTCCCGGACGGACCGCCGCCAACCGGTTTGCGCTACTGCATCAATTCGGCTTCGCTGCGTTTTGATACGGCTGGCTGAAGCAGCGAGGCTGCTGCACTGATTTTACGATTCGACCCGGATTTAAATTTAACCATCAATTAGTTATTCTGACTGAAAGCAAACCAAACACATGAAGTTCCTGTTCGACCTGTTCCCGGTAATCCTTTTCTTCGGCATCTTCAAATGGAGCGAAGGCAGCCCTGATGCGGCGCAAGCGCTGGTCAGCCAGTATCTGTCGGGCTTTGTGTCCGGCGGCGTGGTTACTGCGGCGCAAGCGCCGGTGCTGCTGGCGACTGCGGTGGCGATCATCGCCACCGTAGCGCAAATCGGCTATCTGCTGCTGCGCCGGAAAAAAGTCGATGCCATGTTGTGGGTGTCTTTCATCATCATCTGCGTCTTTGGCGGCGCCACCATCTACTTCCATAACGAAACCTTTATCAAATGGAAACCCACCGTCCTGTACTGGGCGTTTGCGACGGCATTGCTGGTCAGCCAGCTGCTGCTCAAGAAAAACCTGATCCGCACCATGATGGAACAGCAGATCACCCTGCCCGACCCGATCTGGCTGCGCGTAGGTTTTGCCTGGATCGCGTTCTTCATCGTGATGGGTTGCCTGAACCTGTACATCGCGTTTAATTTTCCCACCGCCACATGGGTGAACTTCAAGCTGTTTGGCGGCATGGGGCTGATGTTTGCCTTCATCATCGGTCAAAGCATCCTGCTGTCGAAATACATCAAGGATCCGGAATGAACCGGCGTCTTGATACGATTCGTAACAAATTGACAGCGGCGCTTTCGCCATTGGAATGTATAGTTGAGGACGAATCGGCGCTGCATGCGGGACACGCCGGTGCCGCCTCAGGCGGCGGACACTACAAAGTGCGGATAGTTTGCGCAGTTTTTGAAGGGCAAAACCGTTTAAATCGGCATAGGCTGGTGTATGATTGCCTGGCTGATATGATGCATACGGAAATTCATGCATTGGCGATCACTGCATTGGCCCCATCTGAAACTAAAACTGCTTAAAACATAGCGACATAGCGATCTGAAAGAATAATCAATTGTCCGTTAAACACACTTCGGTTATTCTGCCTTTGCCTCGCATTAATTTATTAATAACCTCCCCAATCTAGGATTTGATAATGACATTTAAACCTTCACGTTTACTGGTGGTACTTTTTGCAGCTGCTACATTGCCTGTTATGGCCCAAAACCTTGCAGTCGTGAACGGTAAGGCTATCCCATCGTCGCGCGCCGACATGATGGTCAAGCAATTGTCGGCACAAGGCGGCCAGCCTGATACCCCGGAACTGCGTAGCATGGTCAAGGACGAACTGATCAACCGTGAAGTATTGATTCAGGAAGCCGACAAGCTGGGCCTGGGCAATAACGCTGACGTCAAGGCACAAGCCGACATCGCCCGCCAATCGATCCTGATCCGCGCCCTGGTTGCCGACTTCGTCAAGAAGAACCCGATCAAGGATGCCGACATCCAGGCTGAATACGACAAATTCAAGGCGCAAGCTGGCGACAAGGAATATCACGCACGTCACATCCTGGTCGAAAACGAAGCCGATGCCAAAGCCATCATCACCAAGCTGAAAGCTGGCGGCAAGTTTGACGATCTGGCCAAGCAATCGAAAGATCCGGGTTCGGCAGCCAACGGCGGCGATCTGGGCTGGGCAACACCAGCTTCGTTCGTGAAGCCTTTCTCCGATGCGCTGGTAGCACTGAAACCAGGTCAACTGACTGACGCACCGGTCAAGACCCAATTCGGTTACCACGTGATCAAGCTGGAAGAAGTACGCGCCGCCAAGATCCCTACCCTGGCTGAAGTCAAACCGCAAATCACTGAAGCCCTGCAACAGAAAAAGCTGCAAGCTTACCAAGCAGATCTGCGCGCCAAAGCCAAGGTGCAATAAACCTTTGGCGGCAATCTGCAGCGCTCGCAAGGGGCTGCAGGTCAGCATGTTGGAAATGCGAAAAATCCCTCCAGATATTGCTATCTGGAGGGATTTTTTTGGCCATAACGAAAGGATATCCACGTATTTGCAGGCGGATGAACGGGCATGCCGGCCGGGTCCAGCGGCACGGCCGCCTGCCAATATTCAAACTGAAACGCGCTTTAGCTTGTTTGCGGCAACCCTGCCAGATACCGCAAGCCTTTGATGCTCGGGAAAAAACAATAAGCGCCACCGCGTGTGGTGATCGTCCGGGAAAAGCCCGTCAGCTCCTTGTTGCGGGTTCCCACGGGTCCCTCTCTCGGCAAGGTGAAAGAACTCTCGTTCGGCTTATTCACACCAAGAAAGACATCTTCACCGCTGATATTAAAAACTGCATTGCCGGCACTATAACCACCCGGCCCGGTCGCCGCCATCACAAACTCCGATGAATTGTTCCATTGGCTGATCAGGAATTCAAACTGATTGCTGACGCTGGCGTTGATAAAATAGCCGACCAGGCCACGCGCCTCGGTGTCGGGATGTTGCGGATCGTATGCCGGCCCATAAGGCATGGCGCGACGCACGATGCGATGATGCGTGCTGCCTGCGCCCACCACCGCTCCGTTGCGCGGATTACTGCGGCGGATATGCGATCCTATCGGGCAGTTGAATCCCAGCGTATCGTCGGTTGCGGCATCGTTGCTGACGTAAGTGAAGTTATTCAATTGCTCGGTCGGCAGCACAGGGCCTTGCTTATCCGGCGCCAATTCCAGAGGATTGCCGTTGCGCCAGCGCCCGCAGATCTTCGCCGCCAGCTTTTCGGTATCCATTTCAGCCTCGCAGGCATAACGCGCCAGCATGGCGTCGAATCCGGCCACATCCTGCTCCAGGATACGGAAAGCCGCGTAGCTGCTGTTGATCGACAGCTCAACCGGCGATACGCAATAACTGCCACCGGTCTCGTTCTGATAGCCCAGCAAAAATTCACCGGTTTTCACCGCAGGCTGATCGTCGGGCGTCTGCCGTTTGCTCGGCGGTGCGCCTATCACGGTCGGTTGCGCGATGCTGTCGCGATAGCCGAAATGCACCTTATTATCCGGCAGCGCGGCCGCGTCTTGCGCGTATAACTCCGTCATGCAGCCGCCAAAGGCGGTGCGCAACTGTGCTGAAACCGTCTCCAGCACAGAGGAGGATTCGGCCACCCACAAGCTCAGCAAAACATGGACTCGCGCGCCGTTATTCAAGCCGCCTATCCAGTATTCCGGTGCGCTCAAGTCGACATCGCCGACTGTAGCCGCGCTGCCGGGACTGGTGGCGCCGCGCTGGAACGAAGCGTCGAAACTGCTCAATTGCTGTGCGCTGAGGCCCATAGCTGTCAGGCCGGTACTGGTAAAACTGAGATTGAGAAAGCAGTCCGGCTTGGGCATGACGCGTCTGGCCGTGGTGATCTTCGGCAAGCCATTACTGCCCTCGACCAGCGCCTCGATCAGCCTGCCGGTTGCTTGCGGATTGGTGATACTCAAAATGAAGTGCCGTGCCAAATTTACGCGATAACCGCGCAGGATGGTGCCTTGAACATCGTCGTAGTCAATCGCGGGATCGGCCATGCTGTCTCTCCGGATAGAAAATTCGATTAAGCAGAAGAAAAAAGGTCTGCGACTGACGCAGACCTTGTGAGGGGCAACGAACGATTATTGCGGCGGAAACACAGCCAGAATTTTTTGCACAGTCTGAGGATAGGCTTGATACAGATCTGCGTTCGGGATGTGTTGCGAGGCATCATTGAGAGTGATGTAGGCTTGAAACGCGGCGACATTGTTGGCCACCGGAATGAGCTTCTTGCCATCCACCACGAACCCCAGTAGCGCATCGAACACACCGCCCAATTTCGAGACGAAATCTTGGATGTACGCATTGAAATTGCCGTCGTATTCGGTGACGACACCGAGAACCAAGGAATTTGACGCTGTTGTCGCGGTGAGATCTGGCTGGAGGTTGGGTTTTGAACTATCCAACAGCAGGAAGCGGGCGAAATGGACAGTGCCTATTGTTTTCAGCGCATCGTCAATTTCCTTTTTACTTTCTGCCAGGGTTGCTGCAATGGCAGTCAAGCTAGTGCCTGGGATTATAGGCATGATCAAGGTAAGAGGGCTGCTCATAAGAGTCCTTAGTTGATTATTAATAGGAATATCAAAACCACATCTGCCTGCCAGAGTCGTTACACCCTGTCAGTTACACATTAAAAAAGCTCCCCGAATTTCATGGAGAACAATGCAGATTCACTCCACCGACAAAACGTCTATCCCGCAAGAGCTCAATATGACCTGTGTACTTTGGGGCGTGGCCTGCGACCTCCACAAAAAATGCACCCGCTCCGCCAAGGCCTATCCAGACATAAGTCGCTTCTGCTGTATCAAAAGGTTCGGGTCCAAAAAATGGCATGATTACCCTCGCTTTTCTACATGGTCGACTGACCGGATAGTCAGTTAAACCAAGATATACGAGCAAGCAAGCTCTCGCCATCGCAAATTTGACAGCTAGACAGCAGGCTCACAATATGATTATTTGTTAGCGCCGATTATTCAAGGGCGCTCGGGATAACTGATAGTTGATAGTTGTTGGATCCGCTGCGACGCCAGCCTGGCTGGCGCATGGTTATGGCTAGCGGATTCGTGGCGCGGTGTGGGCTCGCCTTTCCCGGGTACCGCGTCTAATTGCGGCGCGGATTCAACTTAAAGTATCGTTGGGCCGAAACGATCCAGACGCGGCAAATCACCCGGTACGGCAATCAGCCGTTTGACCAGCCGCACGCCGTTTTTCGGCGAACTGAATGTGACTACGTCGCCGCGTTTGGGGTCGGCGACGTGCTTGAGAATGATATCGGTGGCAGTTTGACATCGTAGGCGACGCGGTTGGTAAAAATCCGGTCGCCTATCATCAAGGTCGGATACACGGAGCCGGACGGCAGCTCATACCATACTGAAACACTACTTATTGTACGGACCGGGAAAAATTACCCGACCCACTTCCGCGCATTACGGAACATGCGCATCCATGGCGAATCCTCGCCCCACGACTCAGGGTGCCATGATTGCTGCACCGTGCGGAACACGCGTTCGGCATGCGGCATGCAGACCGTGAAGCGGCCATCCGGCGTAGTCACCGCAGTAATGCCTTGCGGCGAGCCGTTTGGATTATACGGATAGCCTTCGGTCACCTGCCCCTTGTTGTCGACGAAACGCATGGCGACCAGCGCTTCCTTGATATCGCCGGTTTGCGAGAAATCGGCAAAACCTTCGCCGTGCGCAATGGCGATGGCGCTTTGCGTGCCCGCCATGTCTTGCAGGAAAATCGACGGCGACGATTCGACCTGCACCATCGAGAAGCGCGCTTCGAATTTCTCCGACTTGTTGCGGGTGAATTTCGGCCAGGCCTGGGCGCCGGGAATAATCGATTTCAGATTGCTCATCATCTGGCAGCCGTTGCAGACGCCCAGTGCGAACGTGTCGCCGCGCTGGAAGAACAGCGAGAATTGTTCAGCCAGCTTGGCATTGAACAAGATCGTCTTGGCCCAGCCCTCGCCGGCTCCCAATACGTCGCCGTAGGAGAATCCGCCGACTGCGATGAAACCCTTGAAATCGTCCAGCCTGGCGCGGCCGGCAATCAGGTCGCTCATGTGGACGTCGACTGCGGTGAAACCGGCTTGATGCATCACATAGGCGGTCTCGACATGCGAATTGACGCCTTGCTCGCGCAAGATCGCCACGCGCGGCTTGGCTGCCAGGTTGAGGAACGGCGCGGCGATATTGTCTTGCAGATCGAACGGGATGATCGGGCTGATGCCTGGATCGGCGGCGTCCAGGATACGGTCGTATTCGGCATCGGCGCTGGCAGGATTGTCGCGCAGGCGGGCGATGCGCCAGCTGGTTTCACTCCACAGACGCTGCAGGTCGATACGGGTCTGGCTGTAGATGGTCTTGGCGTCGCGGCTGAACTCGATGACGTCGCGCGTATTCGGCTTGCCGATGATATGGCTGCAGGCGCCCAGGTTGAAGCTGCGCAGCATATTCATGACCTCCGATTTCTGTTCGGCGCGCACTTGCAGCACCGCGCCCAGCTCTTCGCTGAACAGCGCGCGCAAGGTCAGTTCATTACGGCGCTCGGCCACCTGGCCGGTCCAGTTTTTCGAATCGCCCCAGTCGGCTGCATGTTCGCCTTCCATCGTCAGGATATCGAGATTGATCGATAAGCCGCTGTGGCCGGCAAACGCCATCTCGCACAGGGAGGTGAACAGGCCGCCATCGGAGCGGTCATGGTAGGCCAGCAGTTTTTGCTCGCTGTTGAGTTGTTGAACGGCGGCGAAAAATGCTTTCAAATCTTCTGCGCTGTCGACGTCCGGTGTCTCATTGCCGATTTGCTGCATCACCTGGGTCAATGCCGAAGCACCCATGCGGTTCTTGCCGCGGCCGAGGTCGATCAGGATGATTGCGGTATCGCCGAGATCGGTGCGGATCTGCGGCGTCAGCGAGCGGCGTACATCGCTCACCGGCGCGAATGCGGACACGATCAGCGACACCGGCGAAGTCACGGCCTTGGCTTGATCGTGGTCGTTCCAGGTAGTGCGCATCGACAGCGAATCCTTGCCGACCGGGATGCTGATGCCCAACGCCGGGCACAATTCCATGCCGATCGCCTTGACGGTATCGAACAAGGCGGCGTCCTGGCCCGGCTGGCCACAAGCGGCCATCCAGTTGGCGGACAGCTTGACGTCGGAGATGTCGGCAATCGCTGCCGCGGCAATGTTGGTCAGGGCTTCGCCCACCGCCATGCGGCCGGAGGCGGCGGCGTTGATGACGGCTAGCGGCGTGCGCTCGCCCATCGCCATCGCTTCACCCAGATAGCCTTCGAAACTCATGCTGGTGACAGCACAGTCGGCGACCGGGATTTGCCACGGGCCGACCATCTGGTCGCGCACCGAAGTGGCGCCGACGGTGCGATCGCCAATGGTGATCAGGAAGGATTTGTCGGCCACTGTCGGCAGCTTCAGCACGCGCTGCGATACTTCCAGCAAGTCCATGCCGGTCAGGTCGACCGCAGGCAAGGCCGGATTCAGATGCTTGACGTCGCGCTGCATTTTCGGCGGTTTGCCGAGCAATACGTCCATCGGCATATCGACTGGATTATTGTCATGCTGCGGATCGATCACCTTCAACTGGCGCTCTTCGGTTGCGGTACCGACCACCGCGAACAGGCAGCGCTCGCGCTGGCAGAAGTATTCGAACAGCGGCAGGCTTTCCGGCGCAATCGCCAGCACATAACGCTCCTGCGATTCGTTACTCCAGATTTCCTTCGGCGCCATGCCGCTTTCTTCCAGCGGCACTTTACGCAAATCGAAAATCGCGCCGCGCTTGGCGTCGTTGGTGATTTCCGGGAAGGCGTTCGACAGACCGCCGGCGCCGACGTCATGGATCGACAAGATCGGATTCTTGTCGTCCATCGCCCAGCAGGCGTTGATCACTTCCTGGGCGCGCCGTTCCATTTCCGGATTGCCGCGCTGGACCGAATCGAAATCGAGATCGGCGGTATTCGAGCCGGTCGCCATCGACGACGCGGCGCTGCCGCCCATGCCGATGCGCATGCCGGGGCCGCCCAGCTGGATCAGCAGGCTGCCGACCGGCAGTTCGTTCTTCTTGGTGTGCTTGTCAGAGATGCTGCCGATGCCGCCGGCGATCATGATCGGCTTGTGATAACCCTGCACATTGCCGCCGACGTTCTGTTCGTAGGTACGGAAATAACCGCCCAGGTTAGGACGGCCGAATTCGTTGTTGAACGCAGCGCCGCCGAGCGGGCCGTCGATCATGATTTGCAAGGCCGAAGCAATCCGCTCCGGCTTGCCGTATTGGCCGGCATCCTGCTGGCCGATAGCGGTAAAGGAGGTTACGTCAGCGTCGTTTTCCCAAGCTTGCTGCGCATCCGGCAGCAACAGGTTGGAGACGGTGAAACCGGTCAGGCCAGCCTTCGGTTTGGCGCCGCGGCCGGTTGCGCCTTCATCGCGGATCTCGCCGCCGGCGCCGGTGGAGGCGCCAGGGAAAGGCGAAATCGCCGTCGGGTGATTGTGCGTTTCGACCTTCATCAGGATATGCGTCAGCTCATCCGAAGCGCGGTAGGTATTGCCTTCCGCCGCACCGCGCGCGTAGAAACGGGAGACCGTTGCGCCTTCGATAATCGATGAATTGTCGCTGTAGGCGACGATGGTGCCCTTCGGCTGCAGCTGATGGGTATTCTTGATCATCGCGAACAAGGACTTGTCTTGCGCTTCGCCGTCGATGATCCAGTCGGCATTGAAAATCTTGTGGCGGCAATGTTCGCTGTTGGCCTGCGCAAACATCATCAGCTCGACGTCGGTCGGATTGCGCTTGGCGCCGGTGAACGCCGCCAGCAGATAATCGATTTCGTCATCCGACAAGGCCAGGCCCAGTTCGGCGTTGGCTTGCTCCAGAGCGCCTTTGCCGCCGGCCAGCAGATCGACGAAGGCCAAGGGCTTGGCGTCCAGCTCGCGGAACAGGTCCGCAGCTTGCTCGGCGCTGCGCAAGACGGTTTCCGTCATGCGGTCATGCAGCACGTCGGCGATCGCGCGCACGCTGTCGTCGCTGAGCTTTTTAGCTCCGCCCAGCAAACCGCTCTTGAGTTTTACCTGATACGCAATCCCGCGTTCGATGCGCTTGATGTGCGCCATGCCGCAATTGTGGGCAATGTCGGTGGCCTTGCTGGCCCACGGGGAAATCGTGCCGAAGCGTGGAATCACGATGAATTCTTCGCCGCCTTCAGCGGCAGTATACGGATCGCCATAGGTCAACAAGGCGTTCAGACGGCCGATATCGTCCTGGTTGAGCGGGGTCGAAGCATCGACAAAATGGTCGAAACGCCCTGTCACTTCGACGACATTGCTGTCGATCGCTTGTAACTGGGCTAGAAGACGTTGGGAACGGAAGGCAGGCAGTGCGTTGGAACCGGGCAAAATCAACATGGCGTGGAGGGAGTTGATGCAGCATGGCTGCGGGTTAAATCAGAAGCCGTCATTATACAGTGCCGCCCCGTCCGCCGCCCCGCCAACTGATGACAAAATCACCTTGCCGGTTCGCGAAAAAAACATGATGGGCCGGGAAAGCGCAAGTTCTCTCGATAAACTATTGCATTTAAGATAATTTAATCCTTAGGAATCCCTCAGGACGGTCTTGCTTATCGCACGTCCGGTTGCCAACGCCGCATTAATCGGGGACAAAAGCTGTGAGTGCTGCGCCGTCTGGCGGGTTGTCTCTGCCGAAATGCGCCACCACGAATTCGATAAACGACTTCAACTTGGGCGTCATCTTGCGGTTCGAGGCCACCACGATGTGCATCGGCCGGTGTTCCAACTCATAGTCGGTTAGCAGGCGCTGCAACCGCCCGGCGCAGACTTCGTCGCGCAGCAGGGCCTCCGGCTGCATGATGATGCCGATGCCCTTGAGCGCTGCGGTCCGCAACGCCAGGCCGTTATTGGCGCGGAAATTGCCGTGCACTTCAATTTCGTGCAGCACGCCTGCCTGTGAAAACCGCCACAGGTTATAGCGATTGCCGTGCGCGAAACTGAGACAATTATGGTTGGCCAGTTGTTGCGGCGTCTGCGGCGTGCCGCAACGCGCCAGGTATTCCGGCGCTGCGCACACCATTGCCCGGTACGGCTGCAAAGGCCGTGCAACCAGCGAGGAATCGGGCAGCGCGCCGATCCGTATCGCCACGTCAAAACCCTCCTCCACCAGATCGACCACCCGGTCATTCAGAGACAGGTCCATTTCGACGTCGGGATAGCGTTCCAGATACGCGCGCACCACAGCCGTCAGCATCTGGCCGCCGAACGTGGCTGGCGCGGTTACCCGCAACACACCGCGCGGCTGCAACTGCATTTGCTTGACCGAAGCATCAGCCGCCTCGATTTCCAGCAAGGCTTGTTTGCAGCGCTCGAAATACAGCTGGCCGATCT
The DNA here is from genome assembly GCF_900107095.1 of Collimonas sp. OK242. GTDB lineage: Bacteria > Pseudomonadota > Gammaproteobacteria > Burkholderiales > Burkholderiaceae_D > Collimonas. The sequence continues at coordinate 340,794 of NZ_FNOR01000001.1, read as the reverse complement.
CGGTCAGGCTTTGGCGGCGCGTAGTACGATTCAGCAAGCGTACGCCGAGCTGCTCCTCCAGCTGGCGCACGTGCTTGCCCGCCATGGTGGGCGAAATCCGTGCCTCTTCCGCCGCGGCGGAAAATCCGCCTTTTTCGACCACGCGAACGAAAATCTGCATGCTGGTCAGTCTATCCATAGCCCCTATTCCGCACTGTTAGTTTCAAGTCATAGGAATATTACGCCATTTATCCAACATGAAGATGCAATCATAATGTAAGCCGGATCTCACCCGGATCTCACTCGGATTTCACTTTTAACGGAGCACACCATGAAAATCGCAGTTATCGGCGCCACAGGCACCGTCGGCAAGGCAGTCGTAGCGCAACTGGCAAGCCGCCATGAAATCATCGAAGTCGGCAACCGCAGCGGCCAGTATCAGGTCGACATGACCGATATCCGCAGCGTCGAAGCCTTGTTCGGAAAGATCGGCAAAGTCGACGCCGTCGTCTCGACCGCCGGAAAATTGCATTTCGGCCCGCTGCAAGAACTGACGCCGGAGAAATTCGGGATCGGCTTGCGCGACAAGCTGATGGGGCAAATCAACCTGGCGCTGGTGGCTCAGCATCACCTGAACGACGGCGGCTCGATCACGCTGACCAGCGGCATCCTCAGCGACGAGCCGATCCTGCAAGGCGTCAACGCCAGCACTGTCAATGCGGCGCTGGACGGCTTTGTGCGCGCCGCTGCGATCGAATTGAAGCGCGGCATCCGCATCAACGTCGTCAGCCCGACCGTGCTGGAAGAATCGCTGGCCAGCTACGGCCCGTTCTTTTACGGCTTCCAGGCGGCGCCGGCCAGCCGTGTCGCCCAAGCCTACAGCCGCAGCGTCGAAGGTGCGCAGACCGGCCGCGTATATAAAGTCTGGCAATAGCAATGAGGCGTATACGTGGCCGGGTGACGCTCCCGAGGACGCCTGACGGTTTTGTCAGCATTTTGTCAAGGCGATGGATTAAGATTGGTCGTCGTTGCAATGCGACCAATCCCTTTCCTCAGGAGGCATGCCATGGTGAATGTAGTCAAGCGCATTCAGGAATACAACGCGGGCCGCGATCCGCAACGTTTGCAGATGAAATACAAGAACATCCGCAACGATCCCTTCACCTTCCTGCGCGGGACTTGCCATCTGTTCTACGAACGCCTGCCGCAAAGCGGAGTGATGCGAACGGCGCCGCTGGCCTGGATTTGCGGCGATCTGCATCTGGAAAACTTTGGCAGCTACAAGGGCGATAACCGCCTGGCTTATTTTGACCTGAACGATTTCGACGAGGCTACGCTGGCTCCGGTCAGCTGGGAAATGGTGCGCTTGCTGACCAGCGTGCTGATTGCCGCAGACGGCGCGCCCGACAACGCTGCCAACGGCAAGATCATGTGCCGCAGCCTAATCGACGCTTACGGTGCCGCCCTGGCTAACGGCAAACCGCGTTGGGTCGAGCGTGATCTTGCGCAGGGCATGGTCGGCGACTTGCTGAATGGCTTACGCGGCCGCCAGCGCGCCGCCTATCTGGATACGCGCACCCTGCGCAAAGGCAAACTGCGCACGCTGCGCCTGGATGGCAGGAAGGCGCTGCCGGTGTCCGATAAACAGCGCGCCAAAGTCACCGCATTCATGCAGCGCTTTGCCAGCGGACAAGCCAACCCCGATTTCTACAAAGTGCTGGACGTCGCGCGCCGCGTTGCCGGCACCGGCAGCCTTGGCGTCGAGCGCTATGTCATCCTGGTGCATGGCAAGGGTTCGCCGAACAGCAACTACCTGCTTGACCTGAAGCAGGCGCTGCCATCTTCATTAGCGCCCTACTTAAAGGTGGCGCAACCCAAGTGGCAGAGCCAGGCGCAGCGCGTGGTGACGCTACAGCAGCGTTGCCAGGCGGTGTCCATGGCGTTTTTGCAACCGGTCATGCTCGGCAAGGTATCTTATGTGCTGCGCGGCCTCCAGCCTAGCGAAGACCGGGTAAGCGTCCTGCATGCAAATCACACGTCCGCCCAAATCGGACAAGTGATGACTGTCATGGGCAACCTGGCTGCCTGGGCCCAGTTGCGCAGCGCCGGCCGCCAGGGATCGGCGAATGCCGATGAACTGATCGCTTTCGGCGCAAGCAAGAAATGGAAAAAGCAGCTGCTGGATGCCGCTCTGATCTGTGCGGCGCAGGTGCGCAAGGACTGGCAAGCCTATAGCAAAGCGTATGATGCCGGCGTGTTTAAACTGTAGCAACTGCCGGCGACGCGGCAATTGTGTTCTTTGCTGTCCTATTATCAAGTAATTCAAGGTATGATTCTGATCGTCTGCAACGCGTGGTGCTACGCAGAACCCCTTGAGAACAATAGTGATACAGCAGCAGACACAGAAACAGATCGTGGTTATCGGCGGCGGCGTGATGGGAGTCTGCAGCGCTTATTTTCTAGCTGAAGCCGGACATCAGGTCGCCGTAGTAGAACAACGCGGCAACGTCGCGGAACAGTCGACGCTGGGTAATTCCGGCATCTTGTCGGCCGGCGCAGCGCTGCCGTGGTCGGTTCCAGGCATGCACCGGAAAATCCTGGCAGGCATGTTTAACCAGGAAGCGCCGAATGTACTCAACGCCCGCTTCAATCCCTCTCTTTGGCGCTGGATGCGGCGCTGGATGGCTGAGTCCGAGATTCAGCGGTTTCGCGCGCACACCCATCAAATGCAAAGACTGGCCTCTTACAGCCAGGAGCTGCTAGAGCAGATACAACAGCATTTCCAGCTCGATTTTGAACAGAACCCCGGCTTGCTACGCCTGTTGCGCAGCGAAACCGAGCTGGCGGCATTGGCGCCGGTGCAAGAGCTGCTGAGCGAATGCGGTGTGGCGCATCAACTGCTCGACGACGCTGCGGTGCGGCTGCAGGAACCGGCATTGGCCGGCGCCGGCAAACTGGCGGGCGGCTTGTACTTTCCGGATATGGGCTCCGGCAATTGCACCCTGTTTACCAAACAATTGAAAGCCATCCTGCAAGGGCTGGGGGTACAGTTCCATTTCGACAGCCGGGTTACCGCCATCGCGCCGCAAGGCGCTCAGGTAGGCTTGCACATCGATGGCAACGTATTGATGGCCGACGCCGTGGTGTGTGCCGCCGGCAGCGCCAGCGCCCAGCTGCTGCGGCCGCTGGGCCTGCGCCTGCCGCTGCACGCGATCAAGACCTACGCCGCCACCGCAGCCGTAAAGAATTATGAGGTAGCGCCGCAAATGGCGGTTCTGGACGATACTTACCAGGTCACCATGGCGCGTATCGGCGCCCGCATGCGCCTAGCCGGCATCGCCGAATTCGGCGCGCAAGACATGTCATTCGACGACAAGGCCCTGCGCACCCTGCTGAAAGTAGCGCACGACTGGTTCCCCGACGCCGCCAATTTCAACAGCGCCAGTTTCTGGTGCGGCCACACTCCGATGCTGGCCGACGAAGTACCGCTCATCGGCCACACCGGCGCCAGCAATGTTTTCGTCAACATCGGCCATGGCGGTTCAGGCTGGAGCATGGCGCTAGGCGCCGCCAAGGTCCTGGCAGACCAGATCTGCGGCAAGGTCCCCGAGGTTGACCTGGACGGCCTGACAGTAGCGCGCTATCGTTAGTAGTACATCACAAGCCCGGTTTTATCCCCAAACACCGGCAAGCGTAGTTAAGTGGGGCCAGTTTTTTACGACAGCCTTATCGTCGTAAAATTACACTCCCCGCGCGGCTCTGACCCCAGTTAACGGAACACGGAGTACACAATTCCAATGAGCGCCATCTACCCCGCAGCCGAAATCCGGAAAATCGAACAAGCCGCCCTGCGCGACCTGCCCCCCTACACCCTGATGCAACGCGCCGGCCAGGCGGCAGCCCAAGCCGCCTTGCGCATATTGCCCGGCCCCGCCCATGCAGCCGTAATCCTGATACTGGCCGGCCCAGGCAACAACGGCGGCGACGCCCTCGAAGCCGCCGCCGGCCTGGCCAAGGCAGGCGCCGAAGTAGTCGCGCTGCTCAAAACCGCCCCCTCGCAACTGCCGGCCGATGCTGCCAAAGCGCTGGTACGGGCCCAACAACACGGCGTGCACCTGATGCCGCCCGAGCAATTCGCCGACATCGACAGCAATCAATGGACCCTGGTGATAGACGGCCTGTTCGGCATCGGCCTGAGCCGGGTGCTGGATGGCGACTGGCGCAAGCTGGTGCAAACCGTCAATGCGATGAGCTGCCCGGTGCTGGCGCTGGACGTGCCGAGCGGCTTGAACGCCGATACCGGCGTGGTGGTAGGCGGCGCGGCAGGCATCGCCATCAAAGCCAGCCACACCATCACCTTCATCGCCGATAAAGCCGGCTTGCACACCGGCGACGGCCCCGACTACGCTGGCAAAGTCGAAGTGGCGACATTGGCGCTTGCAGCCAACCATTTTCCCGCGCCGCACATGTGGCTCAGCCAGCCCGAGCTGTTCGCCGGCTACCTGCGGCCACGTCGGCGCAATTCGCACAAAGGCAGTTTTGGCGATGTCGCCGTGATCGGCGGCGCCGCAGGAATGGCCGGTGCGCCGATCCTGGCGGCCCGTGCCGCCGCCAAATGCGGTGCGGGCCGGGTGTTTGTCGGCTACGCGGACCAGCCGCCAGCCTACGATAGCGTCCAGCCGGAACTGATGTGCCGCCATGCTGCCGATCTCGATTTTTCCTCGGCCGTGCTGGTGGTCGGCCCCGGCATGGGCATGGCCGATACCGCGCTGGCGTTGCTGACGCGTGCGCTAGCCGCACTCAGCTGGCTGGTGCTGGACGCCGACGCCTTGAATCTGCTGGCGCGCCAGCCGCAGCTGCAAGCACAGGCCGCGCAACGCCCGCACGCCGTTTTGATGACGCCGCATCCGCTGGAAGCCGCCCGCCTGCTGGGCATCAGCACCGGCGACATCCAGGCCGATCGCGTCGCCGCCGCCCGCACCCTGGCAAGCCGCTTCAATGCGGTAGTTGTGCTGAAGGGCGCCGGCAGCATCATCGCCCGCGCCGATGGCGAGGTGGTGGTCAATTCCACCGGCAACCCTGCCCTGGCCACCGCCGGCAGCGGCGACGTCTTGTCGGGTATTTGCGGCGCTTTGCTGGCGCAGGGCTGGCCGCAATGGGAAGCCGCGCTGGCGGCAGCATGGCTGCACGGCCGCGCCGCCGATCAGCTGGTGGCGGAAGGCATCGGGCCGATCGGGCTGACTGCCAGCGAGCTGATCCCGGAAGTGCGGCTACTGCTGAACCGACTGCTGCAGGAGCGCTGACAGCTCGGCCTGATTTACAGGCAACCGAGCCTCGGCTAAACGCCCCAAGGCACCACCGCCACACCCATCAGCTGACGATGAAATGTCATCACCAGCAATGCTAGCAAGAGGCCGGCGACACATGCAATCACGTCGAACTTAAGCACCGGGGTGAATGGTTTGTAACTCTTACGGCGAATCACGGACAACAAATCGATCATCGCATAAGCCAGGAAAGCGGAAAACAGCAGCGTGGCTTTGGCATGTCCGTTCGCCAGCAGATGGACCAAAGCCCAGATAGTCAGCCCCAGCAACATCGGGTGTTTTACCCAGGCCCGGATATGGCCTTTCATATTGGCGGCGGCAAACAGGATGAAGCTGATGATCATGGCCAACGGGGCGGCATGTCTGGCGCCGATGGATGACGCGAACAGCGTCGGTCCGGCGGGCGCCCTGCCGTAGCCGGCTATGATCAGGAGCAGTCCCAGCGCCGCCAACAAGGCAAACAGGCCTTTATAGCGATTTTCACCAAAAACGTGGACCAGCTGCGCTTTCAAAGCCGGCACAGTGGGAATCAGATGGAGTCCAAGAAAGAGGACCAGCCCCAGGCTCAATATTTCCAAAATCCTTCTCCTTCCATGACAATTACGCGAAGACCGCAGCCGTCCGGCACGTGAAATCAAAAAATCCCTCCCGGCGTCGCCACCGGAAGGGATTCATTATAGATACTAATTCAAGAAGCTTGCTGCGGTTCTGCCTGGATGCTTCAATGCGCCTGGATTTCCTTGACCAGATCGGCGCCGCCGTAGACTTTGCCCAGGGTTTCCAGAATGGCGCCGCTATGCACCGCAATCGAGCGGTTGAAGCGTGGATCTAACCAGAATGCGCCGCCCAGCGAATGAATATTGCCGTCGAAAATCAAACCGACGATTTCACCGTTACGATTGATCATGGGGCTACCCGAGTTGCCGCCGATGATGTCGTTGGTAGTTGCCAGGTCATAGCGCTGCGACAAATTCAGCTTGCTCTTGGCGGCATGCCAGGAAGCAGGCAAGGCAAACGGATCGGCCCCGGTATCACGCTCGAATGCGCCAGCGAGTGTGGTGAACGGCGAGATTTTCTTATCTCCTTCTTGCCACCCTTTCACTTCGCCGTACGACAAGCGCAAGGTGAAAGTAGCATCCGGATAGGCGCTGGTACCTTGCTGGGCAAAGCGGGCCTGGGCGATCAGCTCGGAATTCTTTTGCTGTACCGATTCCACTTCTTTTTCATAGCGAGTGCGAATGGCTCGCGCGGCCGGATCGAGCGCCAGTTCCTGCTTGATGAACGGATCGCTGGATTTCAGGATGGCCTCTTTGCCGCCCTGCCACAACGCCTTGCGCACCGCCGGATCACCCAGCTTGGTGTTGTCGATTAAAGCAGCGCTGAGCTGATCGGGCGATTGCTTGCCGAGTACCTGCCTGACGAAAGGATCGTCGGCGCCGAGGATTTCGCGCAGCTTGGTGAACGAAAATGCCAGCATGACTTTTTCGTATTCCGGATATACCGGCGCGGTGGAAAACAACTCTTGCTCCAGTTCCGGTAATTTGGCGTCGGCATATTCCGGCAGTCGTTCGCCGTTCGGCTTGGCGCGTTCTTCCGCACCGCGCACCAGGGCGCGCGCATAACCGGAGTATTTGCTATAGAAGCCGCGGCCGCCTTCAATCATGCCGTAAGACGCTTCAATCTGGCGATAAACTTGCTGTGACGCCGCAATTGCATCCCAGGCGCCGCCGATCTTGGCTTGCAAGGCAGGCCGCTTTGATACGAATTCACGCAAGGCGGTTTCATCGTCCTGCTTTTGCTTCATCAGCGCCGGGTCCTGCAAAGTGCTGAGGCGTCCCCTCAGCGCCTTGTAGCCGTTTTCCACACCGAACAAGGCATGCTCGGCGTTACGCGCCGCTTCCGGGCTGCTTTTGCTGTACTGCTCCAGCACTCCGCGCATTTCGGCTAGCCGAATCACGCTGTTGACGAGCGTCAGGTCGCGCAAGGTAGTCAGTTGTGAGACTGTCAGCTGACGCTGGGTCGAGCCAGGCTGGCCGGTGACGAATACCATTTCACCTTCCTCTGCGCCGCTTTTACTGAACGGGAAATAGTTCTCGATCTTGGCAGGCTTACCGCCTTCATAGGCACGCAACAAGGTGATGTCCAAGTCGTAGCGCGGGAAGTTGAAATTATCCGGATCGCCGCCAAAGAATGCTGCGGCTTTTTCCGGCGCCCAGACCAGGCGCGTATCCTGGAAGCGATGGTATTTATAGACCTGGTATTGGCCGCCGTGATACAGGTCGACGACGTCGCAACGCACGGTGTCTTTATCCCTGCCGACACAGGCTGACGTCAGCTTGGCCTTAACCGCATTTTGCGCGCTCTTGAACGCCGCGCCATCCAGGCCGGCGGTCGCGCTCTTGACTTCGGTAGTCACATCGGTGATCAGTTCCAGCCGGTTCAATTCGATTTCCGGGCAACTCAATTCCTGCGCGCGGCCCTTAGCCAGGAAACCGTCCTTGATCAGATTCTTTTTTGCCGTCGACAACTGGTCCAGGCACTCGGAAGCGCAGTGGTGATTGGTCATCACCAAGCCGTCTTTTGAGACAAAGGATGCCGAGCAACCGCCGGCAATCCGCACCGAACCCAACATGGTGCGCTTGATCCAGCCTTCGCTCGGGGTAAACCCGTATTCGGCCTGCATCTTTGCCTTCGGCAAATTGTCCAAAGTCCACATCCCCTCCGCCGCCATCGTCATGCCTGGAACCAGCAGTACCGCAAAAAGCCAATGAAATCGCATCGTCTTTCCTAACATTAATAAAATTTTAGGAGTGGAACATTACCACATAGAAACACGATGCGTAATCAACATCATCAGCTGTTAGCCATCAGCGGCCAGAGCATTCAAACCGCGCTATCGCTATTGCAGGTGCTGCAGCAAGGACGGGCCAAACACTTCCTGCTGAATCTGATGCGCGGCCACACCGCGCGCCAGCAAGGCATCACGCTGGATCTGCATGAATGGCGTCGGCCCGCACAAGAAGTAGGAACCGTCATGCGGCAGCAAGGCGTCGGGCAATTGCGCCAGTTGCAAATAGCCCTGTTGCTGATAATCCTTCTGCAGGCGATCGTCGTCAGCCGGCTTTTCATAAGCGATGTGCGAGCGCATCTGGCCGTGCCGGCGACGCAGGTTGCTCAACTCCCCTTTGAGCGGATGGTGACGTCCATTCAGTGTGGCATACAGAAAATTCACCGGCCGTTGCGGGCTTTGTTGCAAGCTGCTCTGCAACATGCTCATCATCGGCGTGACGCCGACGCCGGCGCTGATCAACACCAATGGCGTGTCATCGTTTTGCGGCAAAACGAAATCGCCGCATGGCGGGCTGACCCACAGCAGATCGCCCTCTTGATATTGATCATGCAGCAGGTTCGATACCAGGCCGGCCGGATAAGGACAGTGCGCAGTGGCGCTGCCCTGCTCGCGCTTGACGCTGATGCGCCAGTGGCCGTTGTCCGGCGCATCCGACAAACTGTACTGGCGCAGCTGACGCAAAGCCAGTTGTTCGATATTCACCGCCACGCTGATGTACTGGCCCGACTGGAAAACCGGCAGCGCCTTGCCATCTGTGGCCTCCAGATAGAATGAGGTAACGGTATCGCTTTCCTTCTGTTTGCGGACCACCGTGACCGACCGGTATTCGCCTGGCTCGACGCCATGCGCCTGATACTGCTTGCGCTCTTCTGCGATTAAAGCTGTGGCCAGCAAACCATAAGCTTCGGCCCAGGCCGCCAGCAATTCCGGCGTTGCCGCTGCGCCGAGGATTTCCGCAATCGCATCCAGCAAATGTTTACCGACGATCGGATAGTGTTCTTCACGGACTCCCAGGCTGACATGCTTTTGCACAATGCGGCTGATCACAGGCGCCAATGCATCCGGATTATCGATATTGGCGGCATAGGCAAAGATGGCAGAAGCCAGTGCCTGTTGCTGCGTGCCGGACTCCTGGTTCGGCATGTTGAAAATATTCTTGAGTTCGGGATGTGCGGCAAACATGCGCTGGTAGAAGCAACGGGTAATGGTGAGGCCATGCTCGCGCAAGACGGGAACGGAAGCGGCAATGTAGGGACGGGAAGCAGCGGAAATCATATAAACACTCCTATTGTGACATTTAAAATACTACAATAAAATTAAAAAAATGCGCGCTATGGCGGCAGCTCGGTTTTCGACAGGATCAAGCCCTTGCCGCCGGCTGAAAATGCATGCGGGCGATGACAGTGGAGGTCGGCGGCATGATCAGTTCAGCCAGGTTGTGCCGGTTCATGCCGTCATAAAATTCTTGCTGGCCGATATCCAGCACGCGCTTCAGATGACAGCTTCCCTTTAACACGCAGGGCGGCTTGTCGCAATCGACCAGGCCGCCATGCCCTTCCAGCGCGCTGAGAATATCGCCCAGATGCAAAGTTGCCGGCGCCTGCGCCATCCGCAAGCCGCCGTTGCGGCCTGGAGTGGCGCTGATCCAGCCCAGCTTGACCATCCGGTTGACCACCTTGTTCAAATGATTCTTCGGGATGTCGAAATAACTCGCCAGCTCACCGACGGTGATCACGCCTTGTTCTGGCGTCGCCGCCAGATACATCAAGACGCGCAAACCGAAATCGGTGAATTTGGTGAATTGCATGGTTTTGCTTCCTGTTTAGAGCGAAATGGCGCTACGGGATGACGCCATTATATTAATATAGCATTTAAAATGCAACATTAAAATCCTACAACATTGACCTTGCTTATTTACGGGCCACTCCGGCCCCGCCGCTAATCGCCATAAAAAAACCGATCTCTCGATCGGTTTTTTGTCCTGCATGCGGCCCAACAAGCCGCAACCCTCAATTTAAATTTCTTCGTACAACGGCAATGTCAGGAATTCAGCAAACGAAGCCGAAGTCGACATTTCTTCAAAGATCTTCGCAGCGCGGTCATAGGTAGCGCCATTGCCGACCAGCGCCTTGACCTTGACCAGTTCCTCAGGAATCATCGCGACGACCATCTCGGCAGTCACCTTCTTGCCATCTTCCAGCACGCCCTTGCTCGAACGGATCCATTGCCACACTTGCGCGCGGCTGATCTCCGCGGTAGCGGCATCTTCCATCAGGTTATGAATCGGCACGCAACCGTTGCCGGCCAGCCAGGCGCCCAGGTAATGGATGCCGACGTTGATGTTGTAACGCAGGCCGGCTTCGGTGATCGGCGCTTCCGGCTTGAAATCGAGCAGATCGGCGGCGCTGACGTTGACGTCCTCACGCTGCTTGCTGATCTGGTTCGGCTTGTCGCCCAGCACCTTCTTGAATTCGGTCATCGCCAGCTCGACCAGGCCCGGATGGGCAACCCAGCCGCCATCGTAGCCGTCGGTCGCATCGCGTGCTTTGTCGACACGCACGCCGCCCATGGCGACGTCATTCTTTTCCGGATCGTTCTTGATCGGGATCAGCGCAGCCATGCCGCCGATGGCCGGCGCATTGCGTTTGTGGCAGGTCTTCAGCAACAGCAATGCGTAGGAGCGCATGAATGGCGCTGTCATGGTTACCTTGGCGCGGTCGGCCAGGCAGAAATCCTTGTCCAGCTTGAACTTCTTGATGCAAGAGAAAATGTAATCCCAGCGGCCGGCGTTGAGGCCGGAGCTGTGTTCGCGCAGTTCGTACAGGATTTCATCCATTTCGAAAGCGGCCAGGATGGTTTCGATCAGGACGGTGGCCTTGATCGTACCTTGCGGCAGGCCGAGTTCGTTCTGGGTCATCACGAAGATGTCGTTCCACAGCCGCGCTTCCAGGTGAGACTCCATCTTCGGCAAGTAGAAATAAGGACCGGCGCCGCGCGCCAGCTGTTCCTTGGCGTTGTGGAACATGAACAGGGCGAAATCGAAAATGCCGCCGGAGACACGCTTGCCGTCGACCAGCACGTGCTTTTCATCGAGGTGCCAGCCGCGCGGGCGGACCACCAGGGTTGCCACCTTGTCGTTCAGCTTGTAGGATTTGCCGTTCTGTTCCAGCGAAATGGTCTTGCGAATCGCGTCGCGCAGGTTGATCTGGCCGGTGATCTGGTTATCCCAGACTGGCGAATTCGAATCTTCGAAGTCGGTCATGTAGCTGTCGGCGCCGGAATTGAAGGCGTTGATCACCATCTTGCGCTCGACCGGACCGGTAATTTCGACGCGGCGGCATTCCAGCGCGGCCGGGATCGGCGCGATCTTCCAGTCGCCATTGCGGATATGCGCGGTTTCAGGCAGGAAATCCGGGCGCTCGCCGGCGTCCAGGCGTTTGGCGCGCTCTACGCGCACTGCCAGCAATTCCTGACGACGCGCTTCGAAAGCGCGGCTCAGCTTGGCTACCAGGGCCAGCGCATCAGGTGTCAGAATTTCCGCGTATCCGGGTTCAATCGCGCCCTTGATTTCCATTCCTGCGGGCAGTGTCAGTTGAGTCATGCTTTACTCCTGTTTGTTCTAATAAGGATCAGTGTCGTCTGCAGCACATCTATTGTGCGCCGCCAAATTCTGTTTTTGGCCATGTCCGGTATGCTAAAACCTGAATGGCATTATCTAATTTTTACGCTATATAGTATATTTAAACTAAATCATCATAGGTCGAACGATTTATCATTTGATCTATGCGTTTTAGTCACAAGTGAGCTTATCACAGCACTGCACGGCACTGACTTCCAATAAACTCAAAGCTGCGGCGATATGGATCAATTCAAGCAGATTTCCACCTTTGTCGAGGTAGCGGCCAAAGGCAGCCTGTCCGCAGCGGCACGCGCCGAAGGGATCGCTCCCGCCATGATAGGGCGGCGACTGGACGCATTAGAGGAACGCCTCGGTGTGAAACTTTTGCAACGCACCACACGCAAAATCGCACTGACCAACGAAGGCGAAGCCTTCCTGGAGGATTGCCAGCGCATCTTGTCCGACCTGGAAAATGCCGAATCGGCGGTCTCCGAGCGCAGCGCCCACGCCAGCGGCCATCTGCTGATTTCGGCGCCGGCCGGCTTCGGGCGGCAGCACGTGGCGCCGCTGATGCCGTCCTTTCTTACCGAACATCGCGACGTCACCCTCACCCTGAACCTGAACGACCGCGTGGTCGACCTGATCGGCGAAGGGATAGACGTCGCGATCCGTATCGCATCGCTGTCGGACTCGTCGCTGATCGGCGCCAAGCTGGCGGATAACAAGCGGATCGTGGTGGCCTCGCCGGCCTATATCAAACGTCACGGCCAACCGCGCACTGTCGACGACCTGCAAAAGCATAATTGCCTTGCGATCAGTAGCGAAGGCAGCCAGCGCGGCTGGAGTTTCCGGCAAAACGGCAAGACCGTCACCGTCAAGGTAGCCGGCAACATGGTCTGCAACGACGGCCAGGTCCTGCATGACTGGGCGCTGGCCGGCAAGGGACTGGCGTGGCGCTCGATGTGGGAAGTCGGCAGCGAGATTGAATCCGGCAAGCTGGTCTCGGTGCTGGACGACTTTGCCGCGCCGGGCAACGATATCTACGCAGTTTTCGCGCAGCGGCGCCATCTGCCGTTGCGGATCAGGGTATTTGTCGATTTCCTGCGGCGCGCCTATGCCCAGCCCGAATACTGGCGCCACGGTTAAACCGGGCTTCCAAGGCACGCTCCCATTTTTTCCTTGCTGATGTACAATAGCGCCCAGTTGCACGGCATTCTGCCTGCAGCACCCTCTCAAAGGGGAGTAGCTCCTGAACATTGGTCCGGCATATCAGCCGCTGTCCGATGTTCTGCAAGGTAGTCGTCATCACGGAACAGGCACCACGCCTGCGCCCGGTTACCTTGGCAGCAACGCTGTTGAGCAAGACCTTTGTCGGCATGGATTCCATGCAGGCAATGTGTCGTCTAATTTTTCAAAATTAGCTCCTCACCGCTCCTGTCGTTATCCATGCATGAGGTTATTTGCTAACCCTGTTGGAGACTTTATGGATTTTTCTGGTTTACTCTCAATGCTAGGCATGGCCGACTGGAACGCCGGCGCCTTCCTTGCCTCGCTGCTGGCTATCGTCGTCATCGACCTGGTACTGGCGGGCGACAACGCCATCGTGATTGCGATGGCGGCCCGCAGCCTGCCCGACCATCTGCGCCGCAAAGCCATTATCTGGGGCACCGCGGGCGCAGTCGTAGCCCGGGCGCTGATGACTATCGGCGTCGTGTGGCTGCTGCAAATACCCGGTTTGCTGCTGGTTGGCGGCATCGCCCTGCTCTGGATCGCCTACCGCTTGCTGACGCAGTCGGACGACGGCGAAACGCATGGGGTGCAAGCCACCACCATGGCCGCCGCGCTGAAAACCATCATCATCGCCGATACCGTCATGGGCATCGACAATGTCCTGGGCGTGGCCGGCGCCGCCAAAGGCAGCATGGCCCTGGTGATTATCGGTTTGCTGATTTCGGTGCCGATCATGGTGTGGGGCTCGACCCTGGCGCTCAAGCTGATCGAGCGTTTTCCAGCCACGATCTTTATCGGCGCGGCAATCCTGGTGTATACCGCAATGCACATGATCGTCGCGGAACCGGTAGCAAAGCCACTGTGGGATAGCCTCCCCGGGCTGAGCTATGCCGTCTACGCGATTGGCTTTATGGTGGTGCTGGGCGGCGGCTGGCTGGCTTCCAGGCGGCGTGGCGCTGAAAAAATCGCTGAATAAAACTAAAACCCCCGCCTGAACGCAAGTCCCCCCTTCGTATCAACAACACGAGGGGGGTGATTTAGTTTCCTTTGGCACAACTGCCACTCTCCGCCGTTTTCTCACCACCCAGGCATTATCTCCGCCTCCTGCCGGATTCCGGTCGCATCCGGCACTTAGATGAAGAGCGCTGAGCCGCTACGCGACCACAGCACCAAAATCGGAGTTGACGATCAATAACCATCGGGTTATGATTTCCGAATGCAAACAGTAGCGAACGACATTTTCAAGGCCCTTGCCGACCCGACACGCCGGGCGATCTTTGAACGCCTGGCCCGTGACGGGGAGCTGACCGTACGCGCATTGACTGATCACGCCGGCGTGTCGCAGCCGGCAGTGTCCAAGCACTTGCGCGTTCTAAAGCACGCGAGGTTGGTGAATGACAGACACGAGGGACGCGAGACCCATTACAGCGCCCAACCGTTAGCTTTGGCGCCCATACACGATTGGATGAACCTCTATGGCGCCTTCTGGAACGAACGATTCGATCATCTCGAATCACTTTTGAAAAGGATGGACCAATGATCAACACTGTAACCGAAACGCTTGCCGTCGTTGTCGAACGGGAGCTGCCTTTTCCGTCGGAAAAAATCTGGCGCGCGCTCACCCAGCCGCACCTGATCGAGGAATGGCTGATGAAGAGCGACTTCAAGCCGGTCGCGGACCACCGTTTCAATTTTCGCGCAGACTGGGGCGCAGTCGATTGCCAGGTCCTGGCAATCGAGCCGGACAAAACGCTGTCTTACACGTGGGCGGCCTATGGTCTCGAGAGCGTCGTTACCTGGACTCTCACTCCTACGAGCACGGGGACCCACCTGCGCATGGAGCAGTCGGGCTTCCGGCCGGATCAGCAACAGGCCTATCAGGGCGCCAAGGTCGGCTGGCCGCGGTTCTTTGCGGCCCTGGAGCAGGTATTGGCGCGGACAGACTGAAGTCTGGCGGCACAAAAACGGGCGCCGGCCTCATCCGGGCTGGCGCGGATAATTGGCGACTGCTGCCTTCTGGCAGCTTCGCAGGATAGAAAAACCGTCGAATGAGGTGCAAACAATATGAAAAAAAGCGCAACGGTCAATGAGGTATCCCCTTCCCGGCTGATCGACGCCAGGATCAAGGAGCTGGACGACTGGCGGGGCAAGATGCTCGCCCAGGTCCGCGCTCTCATCAAACAGGCTGCCCCGGAGGTGGTCGAAGAGTGGAAGTGGAGAGGCGTTCCGGTCTGGTATCACGATGGCATGATCTGCACCGGAGAAACCTACAAGAGCGTGGTGAAGGTGACTTTTGCCAAGGGCGCTGCGCTCGAGGATCCTGCAGGACTATTCAACTCCAGTCTTGAAGGCAACACCAGGCGCGCCATCGATTTCCATGAGGACGATGAAATAGACGAGGATGCCTTCAAGGCGCTCATCCGCGCCGCTGCAGCCCTGAACGGGTCATAGGTCCGATCATCGATAGCCGATAATCAGGCGCGTTTTTTTGACTCAAGACATCTGGCTTGCCGTCAATAGCCGTTGATGAAAAGCCAGATGGTCTTCTATCAAGGTCGAAATGAAATAATAACCGTGGTCATACGCTGCATGACGGCGCAGCGTCAGTTTCTGCCCGGCCTGCAGGCACGCCGCTTCAAACTGCTCCGGCAATAATTGCTCGGCCAGGAATTTATCCCCCAAGCCCTGATCGATCAGTATCTCCTGCGGAAACGGCTGCTGCAGCCGCAACATCAGCTGCGTCGCATCATAATCGCGCCAGCTGGCCTGATCCGCTCCCAGATAATGGCTAAACGCCTTTTGCCCCCACGGACAATTGCCCGGCGCCGCAATCGGCGCAAACGCCGACACCGAGCGAAACACATCCGGGTTGCGCAGGGCCAGCACCAGCGCACCATGGCCGCCCATCGAATGGCCGAAGATACCGATGCTGCCGGCTTGCGCCGGAAACTCCTGGACGATGGTGTGCCGCAACTCATGCAATATATAAGAGTACATCCGGAAATGCGTGGCCCACGGGGCTTGCGTCGCATCCAGATAGAAACCGGCGCCGTTGCCGAAATCCCAGCTGGCGTCGACACCGGCTATCCCGGTATCGCGCGGACTGGTATCGGGCGTCACCAGCATGATGCCGTGCTGCGCCGCGTAACGCTGGGCGCCGGCCTTGATCATGAACGTCTCTTCGGTGCAGGTCAGGCCGGCCAGGAAAAACAACACCGGCACCGGCGCCAATCTGGCTTGCGGCGGCTGGAACACGGAAAACTGCATGGGCAAACCGATCTCGGCCGACGCATGCCGGTAAAACCCCTGCGTACCGCCGAAGCAGGCGTGTTCGCTGATCAGTTCCATCAGTAGATCACCACCGAACGTATCGATTCGCCGCTCTTCATCAAATCGAAACCTTCATTGATGCGCTCCAGCGGCAGGCGATGGGTAATCAAGTCATCGATATTCAGCTTGCCGTCCATATACCAGTCGACGATCTTGGGAACGTCGGTGCGGCCGCGGGCGCCGCCGAACGCCGAGCCTTTCCAGACGCGGCCAGTCACCAGCTGGAACGGCCGGGTGCTGATTTCCTGGCCGGCGGCGGCGACGCCGATCACGATCGATTGTCCCCAGCCCTTATGGCAGCATTCCAAAGCCTGGCGCATGGTGTTGACGTTACCGATGCATTCAAAGCTGTAATCGGCGCCGCCATCGGTCAGTTGCACGATGGCGTCGACCACGCTCTCGACTTCCTTGGGATTGATGAAATGCGTCATGCCGAATTTGCGCGCCATCTCTTGACGGGCCGGATTGATATCGACCCCGATGATCTTGTCGGCGCCGACCATGCGCGCCGCCTGGATCACGTTCAAGCCGATGCCGCCCAGCCCGAACACCACCACATTGGCGCCCGCTTCCACCTTGGCGGTAAACAGCACCGCGCCGACACCGGTCGTGACGCCGCAACCGATATAACAAACCTTGTCGAACGGCGCGTCTTCACGGATCTTGGCCAGGGCGATTTCCGGCACCACGATGTAGTTGGAAAAAGTCGAAGTCCCCATGTAATGGAAAATCGGCTTGCCGTCGAGCGAAAAACGGCTGGTGGCGTCCGGCATCAAGCCGCGTCCCTGGGTCGAACGGATCGACTGGCACAGATTGGTTTTTTGCGACAAACAGAATTTGCATTCGCGGCATTCCGGCGTGTAAAGCGGAATGACGTGATCGTCTTTCTTCAGGCTTTTGACGCCCGGGCCGACATCCACCACGATACCGGCGCCTTCATGGCCCAGGATAGCCGGGAAAATGCCTTCCGGATCGGCGCCGGACAGCGTGTAGTAATCGGTATGGCAGATGCCGCTGGCCTTGATCTCGACCAGCACTTCACCGGCGCGCGGGCCGCCCAGTTCGACTTCTTCGATCGTCAACGGCTGACCGGCTTTCCATGCGATAGCTGCTTTGGTTTTCATGTTGATGACCTTTATCTACTTGTATTTACACGAATGTATTGGAGCAAGATACGCGACGCAGACTAATATTGCTGACTACTCAGCGTCGCGTATCTTGCTCAAAGCGTCATCGATGCGCTCGACGCCAATCACTTTCAAACCTTCGATCTCTTGTTTCGGCATATTCGCCTTGGGAATCATGGCAATCGAGAAGCCCAGCTTGGCGGCTTCGCGCAAACGTTCCTGGCCGCGCGGCGCCGGCCGGATTTCCCCCGCCAGGCCAACCTCGCCGAACACCACCAAGCCACGCGGCAGCGGCCGGTTGCGCATCGACGAATTAATCGCCAGCAGTACCGCCATATCGGCGGCCGGCTCGGTAATCTTGACGCCGCCGACCGCATTGATGAACACATCCTGGTCAAACGCCGCAATGCCGGCATGACGATGCAACACCGCCAGCAGCATCGCCAGCCGATTCTGCTCCAGCCCGACCGACAGCCGGCGCGCATTCGGCACGTGCGAGGCATCGACCAGCGCCTGGATTTCCACCAGCAGCGGCCGCGTGCCTTCCTGCGTCACCATCACGCAGGAGCCCGGCACCTGGTTGTCATGCTGCGACAAGAACAGCGCCGACGGATTGGAGACCCCCTTCAAGCCCTTTTCCGTCATCGCAAACACGCCAAGCTCATTGACCGCGCCGAAGCGATTCTTGAATGCCCGCACCAGGCGGAAGCTGGAATGGGTGTCGCCTTCAAAGTACAATACCGTATCGACAATATGCTCCAGCACGCGCGGCCCTGCCAACGCGCCTTCCTTGGTCACGTGGCCGACCATGATGATGGTGATGCCCGATTGCTTGGCAACCCGCGTCAGCTGCGCCGCGCATTCACGCACCTGCGCCACCGAGCCGGGAGCCGAGCTGAGGGCATCGGAATAAACGGTCTGGATCGAATCGATGACCGCCACTTCGGGTTTATGCTCCGCCAAAGTGTTGAGAATTTTTTCCAGCTGGATTTCAGCCTGCAGCTTGAGATCCTTGGCGTCCACCGCCAGCCGCTTGGCGCGCAAGGCGATTTGCGCGCCGGATTCTTCGCCGCTGACGTACAGCACACTCTTTATTTTCGACAGGTTTGCCAACGCTTGCAAGAGCAAGGTCGATTTGCCGATACCCGGATCGCCGCCGATCAGCACTACCCCGCCGGCCACCAGTCCGCCGCCTAGCACCCGGTCGAATTCCTCGATACCGGTGCCGAAGCGCGGCACGTCGATGGCCTCGATATCGGCCAGGGTCATCACCGGCGCGGTCTGCGCCAGGCCCTGGTGCTGATTGGAAAAACGGTTGCCGACTGCTTCCACGATGGTTTCCACCAATGTGTTCCATTGCCCGCACGACGGGCACTGGCCGGTCCATTTGTTGGCAACGCCGCCGCATTCGGTGCAGGTGTAATTGGTTTTAGCTTTGGCCATTCGATTCCATAGTCATATTAGTGGCGGGCTTACTGCCCCTTACTGTCGGTCTGCGCGCTGCGCTGGCGTACTGCTGCACTGTTACAAGTCCACCACTTTAACCCGTGCAGCCAGGGCGCACATCAATTCATATCCGATCGTCCCGGCCGCATGCGCCACCTCATCGATCGGCAAGCCCTTGCCCCACAAGGTCACCGCGCTACCGACCGCTGCGCCCGGCACGCTGGTCAGGTCGACCGACAACATGTCCATCGATACCCGCCCCACGGTAACAGTACGCACACCGTCAACCAGCACTGGCGTACCGTTCGGCGCGTGGCGCGGATAGCCGTCGGCATAACCGCAAGCAACTGCACCTATGACCATCGGTGCGGCCGCGACAAAACGGCTCCCGTAACCAATCGCTTCGCCGGCGCCGATACGCTGGATGCCGATAATCTTGCTGGTGAGCGTCATCGCCGGCTTCAGGCCGAACTGTTCGGCGCTGGCGCCGCCGGGGGTGGCGCCATATAGCATGATGCCAGGCCGTACCCAATCCGATTTCAGCTCGGGATGCATCAGATCTGCGGCAGAATTGGCGACGCTGCGTTCTTCGCTGAGACCTGAAATACCTTGCTCGAACCGCTGCACCTGCTGCTGCAACGGCAAACCTGGATTCAACGGCTCATCGGCATTCGCGAAATGCGTCATCAACGTGATTTTTTGTACCGCCGGGATCGCCCGCAAACGCTGGTAGGCGCTGCGATAGGCTTCCGGCTTGAAACCGAGCCGGTTCATGCCGCTGTTCATTTTCAGATGAACGTCGAGCGGCCCGCTCAACCGGGCCTGCTCCAGCCAGACGATCTGTTCGACGCAATGGATGGCAAAGTCGAGCCGGGCCCGGACCACGGTCTCCAGATCGGCGGCGTCGAAGATGCCTTCCAGCAGCAGGATCGGCTTTTGCCAACCCAGCTCGCGCAGACGCAGCGCATTTTCCGGCTCAATCAACGCCAGCCCGTCCGCTTCCGCAAAACCGCGTATGCCGCGCTCCAAACCGTGGCCGTAGGCATTGGCCTTGACCACTGCCCAGATCTTCGCGTCGAGAGCGTGCGATTTGGCAATACGCAGATTGTGCTGCAGCGCAGAAATATCTATGGTGGCAACTAGGGGTCTTGGCATGGGTGGGAATAGGCAGAATTTGCGAGGCGCGTTGAAGCGTCCATTTTACCGGATGCGCCGTCGGTGATGAATTGGCAATCACTATAATTCCATCGAAATTTCACAGAACGTTTTGTCTTTGGCATGTCTCATAATCACGAATCGGTCATATTTTCATGGTATAAAGCAGGCCGGGGACACATTGTTACATTCTGGGATGCGGATGAATCGCGGTTTTTACACCATCATGGCGGCGCAGTTTTTTTCTTCGCTGGCCGATAACGCCCTGTTCATAGCGGCAATCGCCGTACTGGCGGAAATGTCCTCACCGGACTGGATGACACCGCTGCTGAAATTGTTTTTTGTCTTGTCTTATGTGCTGTTGGCCGCTTTTGTCGGCGCTTTCGCCGATTCTCTGCCGAAAGGCCGGGTGATGCTCATCACCAACATGCTCAAGATCTTCGGTTGTCTGTTGATGTTCTTCGATGTCCATCCATTGATCGCTTATGCCATAGTCGGCTTCGGCGCGGCTGCTTATTCGCCCGCCAAATATGGCATCCTGACCGAATTGCTGCCACCGGAAAAGCTGGTAGCGGCGAACGGCTGGATTGAAGGCCTGACCATGGCCTCGATCATCTTCGGCACGGTTCTGGGCGGCGCTTTGATCAGCCCCCATATCACTGCAATCTTGCTGCAATGGCATATACCGATTCTTAACCTGAATCTGAATACCCCCACCCATGCAGCGCTCACCGTTATCGGCATCCTGTATATCGTCGCCACGATTTTCAATCTGAATATCCCTGACACCGGCGCCCGCTACCCGCACCAGCAACACAGGCCCAGCAAGCTCATCGTTGATTTTGCCAATTGCTGTTCAATTCTGTGGAAAGACAAACTGGGCCAGATCTCGCTGGCAGTCACCACCCTGTTCTGGGGCGCCGGCGCAACGTTGCAATTCATCGTGCTGAAATGGGCTGAAAAATCGCTCGGCATGCCGCTCGACAAAGCGGCCATACTGCAAGGCGTGGTGGCATTTGGCGTGGCCATCGGCGCGGGCGTCGCAGCGCGCATGATTCCCTTGAAAAAATCGCTGACAGTGATGCCCATGGGAGTTGTGATGGGGCTGGTCGTGATGGCGATGACGGTGGTGCACTCGGTCTGGCTGGCCTATCCCTTACTGATCATTATTGGCGCTTTGTCAGGCTATTTCGTCGTGCCGATGAATGCCCTCCTGCAACATCGCGGTCACGTGCTGATGAGCGCGGGTCATTCGATCGCGGTGCAAAATTTCAATGAAAACCTGTCGATACTCACCATGCTGGTGCTGTATGCGCTGATGATCAAAATGGATCTTGACGTGAATATCGTGATCTTCCTGTTTGGCTCGTTTGTCGCCGGCATCATGCTTCTCATCATGCGCAAGCATGCGGAGAATCAACGCGAACACGATTCGCTGGCCTTGATTGGTGAAGTCAAACACTGAGTCAAGCATTCAGCAGGCATTAGAACGGTCGAATAAATCCACCCGCTCCGCATCAGACCTCTACCCCGCCTTACCCACAGTCAGATGGCGCTGGGCTGCGGCTCTTCCCGCCCAGTCGTCCGGCACCACAAAACCCCTGCCTGTTTCCAGGCCGTAGCCGCCTTCCGGGCGTAAGGTCGCCAGCAATACCGGCGCAGCGTCGCCGGCGAAATGCTCCGACAGGGCCAACCGCGCATCCGCCGCGCTGAGTGCATGCTCAAGCGCTGTTTTTGCCGGCGCCAGCCAGCGCTGGCGCGGCAATATCTGATACATGGCTGACGGCTCCAGCGGCAAGGCTGACAGGCTGCACCAATAGCCACGGCAAGCGTGGGCGGATACGCCCAGCACTGCGGGCAGACGCACATGCGCATCGGGATAAAACAACCAGCCTTTTATCAAGGCCTGCGCTGAGGTGACCGGCTCGCTCAGATGGATCTGGGCGGCAGGATGCTGCGATAAAACCAGTTGACGCTGCAAAATCTTTTGCATTTTCGCGCCCAGCGAGTCGGCCAGGTTCGGCCCCAGAAAATCGTCCGGCTGCAGACTCTTGCCGCTGGTTTCCAGCAAATAAAACTTGGTCGCGAACTCCCAGTGGACCAGGCCGCCGTTGAGCTGCAACAAGAAATCGAATTCGCCTATGGTGTCGTTCTTGCTGGCCCGGACTTGCACGCCGTGCGCCACCAGCATCTGCCGTTGTTCAAAGTAGAACGCCAGCAATTTTTCTGCATATAGTCCCAGACGGCTCGATGGCAGGCGGCCTATGTAGTGATGCAATGCCTGCAGCTTTTCCGGGATCTGCTCCAGCTCGGTCAGCCACGCGGCCAGATCGGCGTCAGCGTAGCTGGCGATCTTTCCTTGCCACTGCGCAGCCTTGGGATCGAGCAAATCAGGCGCATCCAGCAACCAGGCCAGCGCCCGCACATGCGGATCAAACAGGTGATTCCAGCGCCGGTGAAACTGCTCCTGGCATGCACCGGCATGCGCTGCGGCAAGATCACCGATCGACGTTGGCATAGGTACTCATGGCCAGGCACAAATCGCTCCAGACTTTACCTTTGTCGGCCAGCTGGCGCAACAGATAAGCCGGATGGTAAGTCACCACCAAAGGACGATCGGCATAACGATGCACGGTGCCGCGCAGTTTCGAGACAGGAGTCGCCGGATCGAGTCCGAGCAAAGACAAGGCCGCAGTCTTGCCCAAGGCAACCAGTATGGTCGGCTGGATCAGTTCTATCTGGCGTTGCAGATACGGCAGGCAAGCCGCCACCTCATCAGCTGCAGGCGGACGGTCGCGGCCGGTGCCGTCGGTTGGCCGGCATTTGACGATATTGGCGATGTAGGCATTTTCGCCGCGCTTCAAGCCCATCGCCAGCAGGATGTTATCGAGCAATTTACCGGCCGGACCGACGAACGGCTCCCCCTGGATATCCTCGTTGCGTCCCGGGCCTTCGCCGATAAACAGCCATTTTGCCTTGTTGTCGCCAACACCGAACACGGTATTTTTGCGCCCACGGCAAAGCCCGCAAGCAGTGCAGCCGGCGACGGCTTTTTGCAATTGCCGCCAATCCATGGCAGCGGGTAAAACCGTGGTGGTCGTTACAGGCGACGTCACTGGCGCATCGTCGTCGCCCCAGGCCGAAACAGCGGCGTTGTTCAGCGGCACGCTCTGCGCCTGGACTACTGCTTCAGCTTCGACAGGCGACTCTGCAACAGGAATTTCAATTGCCGGCGCGAACGCCTGCTGCGGCGTTGCATCTGCATCGATCGGTTCCGCCTCCGGCAAACCGCCGTCGCGCCGCAGCCACAGCGGGCCGAGGCCGATCTCGTCGAGGAAAACGCCGCGCCTGCTCAGCTCGCTCATAAGGCCAGCCTCATCACAATAGCTTCTTCGCGCTTGTCGCCAGCCGCCGGATAATAGTCCCGGCGCCGGCCGATCTCGACAAAGCCATAGCGCTGATAGATAACAATCGCGCGCGTATTCGAGGGCCGCACTTCCAGCAATATCGATTGCATCTTCTGCTGATGCGCCAGCAGGCAGACTTTATCGAGCAGCATCTTGCCGATGCCGCGCCCATGCATGTCGCCATGCACGCTGATATTCAGCAGATGCGCTTCATCCAGCGCCTGCATCACGAAAAAATAACCCAGCATGACCTGGGCGGCATCGCGCAAGACCCAGCACTGATAACCGCTCTGGATAGAATCGACAAAATTGCCACGGGTCCAGGGATGGGAATACACACTCTTTTCGATCGCCACCACCTCATCCAGGTCTTCGATGCGCATGGCGGCAAATGACAGCGGCCGCAACAAATCGAGCGTTGACCGTACGTTCGCACTCATGGATGCACCTTGGCGGCGCGCTCGGCAATGGTGAGCGCCACCTTGTTACGTAAATACAAGGGTTGTGCTTCGAGCGCGCTTAGACCCAGCCCCTGAGCCAGCGCAACGCGGCCCAACTGGGCGATCTGGCGTGCATTCGGCATCACCGCCGGCCAGCCGCCGGCTGCGAAAGGCGCCGTCGCAAACGCTTCCGCATACGCCGTCAGGCCATTACCGCAAGCTTGCAGCGCACCGTTTTCTGCGGCCAAGGGCGACACTAGCACCGGCGCCGATAAAGTCGGCTCGACGACCACCTGCCAGAGATTCGCGGCAAAACGGTATTGCGCCCAATACACCTCGCCCATGCGCGCATCCAGCACCGCCAGTACTTCGCCGGCGCCGTTGAGGTCGCGGCAAGCTTGCGCCATGGCGGCCAGCGTCACCACTGGCAACACCGGCAAATCGGCGCCGAATGCCAGCCCTTGCACGATGCCGCAAGCGGTGCGCACGCCGGTGAACGAGCCAGGGCCAACGCCGAAAGCCAGCGCATCGCATTGCGCCAGGCTGATGCCGGCCTCGGCAAGCAAGCTTTGCACCATGGGGAGAATGGCAAGAGAGTGTGTCTGGACGCCCGCCGATTCGCGCGTGATCACCTGGCCGTCGCGCAATAAGGCGGCGGAGGCCAGTTCGGTAGATGTTTCGATGGCAAGAATGGTCTGCATGGGCCGTATTTTACCGCGCCCGACGCCGCTTCGGCTGCACTCTGCGCGATTGGCACAGGCCAAATCGGCGCTAAATCAACACAAACGCAGCGCAAACGTCCCAAGAACCCCCAAACCGCGGGTATTCAAGCAGAATTACGCCCGCTCGCTGTAAAATACCGCGAATGCTGATCCTTACTCTCAACAACGATAACCACCAAGAACTTGCCGCCACCCTATCCAACGATGGCTGGGTAGTGGCTTGCCTGTGCGCGGCCTGGTGCGGCAGTTGCCGGGAGTATTTCGCGAACTTCACGGCGCTGGCGCAACGCCACCCGCAAGCGCAATTCACCTGGATAGACATAGAGGACCAGGCCGACCTCATCGGCGACCTTGACGTCGACAATTTCCCGACCCTGCTGATACAGCGCGGTGACGTAGTAGCTTTTCTGGCGCCGGTAGAAATGGATTTGCGCCTGGCCGAAAGAATCCTGCAGGCGCAGATGGAAAAAAGCGCAGCAGAGCTGCAAGCCGAAGCTCAGAGCACTCCGGAGCGCCGCCACTGGCAGCAAGAAGGCAATTTATTGCGACGCCTGACCGGCGTCTGATCGGCGGCGCTACGGCGGCTATTAAACTCTGTCCCGCAATTTATCACGATGCCAGCCAGGGATCGCAATCCGGATGCGGGAATTGCGCCATCATGAAGTCGACAAAACTACGCACCTTGGCCGACAGCAACCGCCGGCTCGGATACACCAGGCGCACCGCCACCTTGTTGATCTGATAGTCCGCCAGCACCCGCACCACGCGCCCCGCCACCATGTCGTCGCCCAGCGTATAAGAACTGCGCATGGCGATTCCCATCCCGGCCAGCAGGCAGTGCCGCAGCAGGTCGGTATTGTTCGACATCACTTTGCTGGTGATAGGAATAACCGAGGTGCCCTGGGCGGACTGGAAAGTCCAATGATGGCGCAAGTGCTCCAGGGAGAAATTGAGGCAGGAATGCTGCGCCAGGTCCTCCGGCGTCTGCGGCACGCCGTGTTCCGCAATATAGGCCGGCGAGGCGCATAACAGTACCTCCGCAATGCCGAGCTGCCGCGCCACCATGCTGGCGTCGAATTTCTGGCTGACCGAAAAAACGCCGACGTCAAAGCCCTCTTCGATCAGATCGACGGTACGATCCGACAGCGTCACATCCAGCTGGACATCGGGATACTGTTTGGAATAAAGAGGCAGCAAACGCGCCAGCTGGGTCTGGCCAAAGCCGATCTGAGAATAGATGTGCAGCGTCCCCGCCGGATGGCCCGACAGCACCGAGGCCGCGGCTTCCGCTTCGTCGATTTCATCCAGAATCTGCCGCACCCGCTCCAGGTAGGCCTGGCCCGGCTCGGTCAAGGCCATGCGGCGCGTCGACCGATGCAGCAAGCGGATCCCGAGGTGGTTTTCCAGATCGGCGACCAGGCGCGTCACCACCGCATTCGACATATCCAGCACCTTGGCCGCGGCGACAAAACTGCCCTGCTCGACCACCTTCGCAAAAACCCGCATTGACTGCAAGCGATCCATATTCTTCGTCCTATCTTATGCACTGCACGATGTATGATTAAGCCGGCTGCCCTGAGCAACGCGGGAACAGCGGCGCCTCACGTCAACCCTCATGCCAGGCTTACTGGAATATCTGTGCCTCCGCGGCGCTGGTATCGCCTGGCCGCAGCAGGCGGCCGGCGGCGATCGTGATGGTCTGGCGGCACTGCATGGCAATCGACGCATCGTGCGTCACCAGAACCAAGGTTGAACCGCGTTCCTGGTTCAGGTCGAACATCAGCTGAATCACCGCATCGCCGGTAGCGGCATCGAGGCTGCCGGTAGGCTCGTCGGCAAACAATAACGGCGGCTCGGTCACGAACGCGCGGGCCAATGCGACCCGCTGCTGCTCGCCGCCGGATAAATATTTGGGGTAATGTTGCAAGCGTGTCGCCAGGCCGACCCGCTCCAGCTTGGCCTGCGCTTTCTCCCTGGCGTCTTTGTCGCCTCGCAGTTCGAGCGGCAGCATGACGTTCTCCAACGCGCTCAAATGGCTTAACAGCTGGAAAGACTGGAATACGAAGCCGAGCTTCTCTTTACGCAAACCAGCCCGCCCATCTTCATCCAGAGCAAAAATATCACTGCCGTCGATATGCACGGTGCCGGAGGAAGGCGTATCCAGCCCGGCCAGCAAGCCCAGCAAGGTCGACTTGCCGGAACCGGAAGCGCCGACAATTGCCAACGTGGTGCCGCCCTGGACGTTAAAATTGATATCATCAAGGATCAGCAGCTCGCCGCTGGCGTCAGAGACACGTTTGGTCAAACGTTGCACGTCGATGGCCGGGGCTTTGGAAATTACCGTTGCAGAATGAACAGAAGAGGATTGATGCATGCAGATTATCGACTCCGGAATGGGAACAGGTTTTCAGAATTTGATCGGCGGCTTGCGTAGCAAAGTCATTCGCAGCTTGCGGCTGGCGACCTTGTTGTTTGGCCTGCTCGGTCTAGTATGGGCGAACAATGCCTATTCTGCATCAAAATCGATACTCGTGTTAGGCGATAGTCTTTCGGCAGAGTATGGGCTGGCACGCGGCAGCGGCTGGGTTGCCCTGTTGCAGCAACGCCTACAGGCGGAAAAATTCGACAGCAGCATCACCAATGCCAGCATCAGCGGCGAAACCAGCAGCGGCGGCAAGACGCGTTTGCCGGCGCTCCTGCAGCAGCGGCCAGATATCGTCATCATCGAGCTCGGCGCTAACGACGCCTTGCGCGGCTTGCAATTGAGCGCAACCGAAAGCAATCTGCGGGCGATGATCAGCGCTGCGCAACAGGCCAAGGCAAAAGTCCTGCTGGTCGGCATGCGGATTCCACCGAACTACGGCAGAGACTACACCGAAAAATTCTTTTCGCTGTATGCAACGCTGGCGCAGCAAACCAAGGTGCCGCTGGTTCCGTTCCTGCTGGACGGCGTCGCCGACAAACCGGAGTTGTTTCAGGCGGATCGCATTCACCCGGTTGCCCAGGCACACCCGGTGATATTGAACAACGTCTGGTCGGGATTAAAGCCGCTGCTCGCTAAATAGCATCGGCCAGGCTCGCAAGAGCTCCCGCTCACGCTCATTGCGCGCAATCAGTGAAAAAGCCCATTCAACCTGCATTGAATGGGCTTTTTTCAATCCGGCCTGATCAAATCGCTTTAGTCGATTTAGCCATATCAGTTTTGCTTATCGCCGCCGTCAACCGGTGTCACTGCCAGCGGCTTCAGGATCTTGACCTTGGCTTTCTCTTTCAGCACATTCACATAAGCCAGCATTTCCTGCTGCGCCAGGACGCCGGTAATTTGCTGCTGTTCGGCGACGCGACGCGCCTGATCCTGGGCTGCCGGCTGACCGATCTTGGCTATGCGGTACAGCGCATAACCCTGCTGCGGCAACGTCACGCCGACGTAGGCCGGCAATTTATTGACATTGGCCTTCATCACCGCCTCGAATGCCAACGGATCGATACCTTGGCTCTTGGCGCGCGATACGGTTTGCGTTGCGCCGAAATCGCTGGCGCTGCCGCCGTCTTGTGCCTTCAAAGCTGCCAGCTTTGCTTCGCCGGCTTTCCTGGCCAGTGCAGCTTCTTCGCTGCGGGTAACCTTGTCGCGGATAATCGCCTGGACTTCTTCAAACGAGCGTTTCGTGACCGGCTTGTATTCAACGACATGACCCGCGATAAACGTATTCGGCGCAACTTCGATTGCTTCGGTATTATGCTTGTTCTTCAAGGACTCGTCCGCATACAGCGCCGTCAGGAATTTTTGGTTGTTGTATGGAACGGCAGGCGCAACGGCTGGATTCTGCTGGCGGCCCAGATTCGCCGCCGATTGAATTTGCAGATGCAGCTTGTCAGCGACCGCCTTCAGGCTGTCGCCCTGTTCATACACCGTATTGCTGAATGCTTCTGCCATTTCAGTGAATTTGCGCGCCGCCAGTTGTTTCTTGATTTCAGCGCCGATTTCCGCCTTGACCTCATCCAGCGGCTTGACCTGGGCAGCCTTGATGCCGGTCAGTTCGATAATGTGATAACCGAAATCGGATTGCACCAGATCGCTGATCTCGCCTTGCTTCAGCTTGCTGGCGGCATCGTCGAAAGGCTTGACCATCATGCCGTTGCCGAAATAACCGAGATCGCCGCCCATTTCAGCAGACGCAGTATCTTGCGAATTGGCCTTGGCTACTTTGGCAAAATCAGCCGGATTCTTGCGCACTTCTGCCAGCAAACTCTCGGCCTTGGCTTTGGCCGCAGCCTGCTCGGCAGCCGGCGCATCCTTTTTTACCGAAATCAGGATATGGCTGGCGCGGCGCTCTTCCGGCGTTGTATAACTTTTCAGGTTCTGATCGTAATAGGATTTGATATCGGCATCGCTGACCGTCACTTGCGCGGCAATCGCGGCGCTGTCGAGCAGCACATAGTCGGCCTTGATTTGTTCGGGAATCTCGAATGCCTTGGCGTTCTTGGCGTAATAGTCCTGCAGCATGGCGTCAGTGACTTTCACCTGCGCGGCATAGTCGGCAGTCTTGAACAGCAATTCCTGCACGTCACGTTCCTGATCATTGATATCAGACAAACGCGTGGCGACGGTTTTAGGTGTAAACGCGGTTGCCTGCACCGCACCATTCAATTGCTGCATGGCCATGTCCTGCCGCAGACGGGCTTCGTACATGGTCGGCGCCATGCCTTGTGCCGCCAGCAAAGCCTTGTATCGTTCATTATCGAACTTGCCATCCGCGCCCTGCAATGCCGGCACGCCGAGAATAGCTTGCTGCAAGCTTTGATCGGATACGGACAGGTGCTCGCTGTTGACGGTCGCGGCCAACACACGCTGCGAGATCAGATTGTCCAGTACGCCTTGCTTGGCTTCCGGCGTCTCCAGCATCTTCGGGTCGAAGCGCTCGCCGAACGCCTGGCGCATGCTATCCATTTGCTGGCGCAAGGCAGCGTCCAGATCCTGCTTGCTGATCGGCTGGCCGGCGACTTTCGCCACCGTGTTGGCGCCATCGCCAAAACTGCTATAACTTTGCAGCCCGACTAGAGCAAACGAAGGGATGATCAACAACAGCAACAGGAATTGCATCAAGCGCTGGTGGGTACGGACAAATTCAAACATGGTCGGCCAATCGAGATCAAGTAAGGCTGCAATACAAACCAGATGGACATAAGAAAAAAGGCGAACTCTCGTTCGCCTTTTTTGTATTTTGGCGGAGTGGACGGGACTCGAACCCGCGACCCCCGGCGTGACAGGCCGGTATTCTAACCAGCTGAACTACCACTCCTAAAACTACTATTCGCAAATCTTATACAGCAAATTCGCAATTTTTCGCCTGACTGTTGTTGGTGGGTGCTGAGAGGCTCGAACTCCCGACCTACGCCTTGTAAGGGCGCCGCTCTACCAACTGAGCTAAGCACCCTCGCTTGCCGGATTTATCAGGATCAACACAAAACCACCTGAAAGAAAACACGACAGATTAGCCAGTCAAACATTTGGCGTTTGTCACCACGCCAAAAGATGCTAGTTTACAGCATCTTTCAGCGCTTTGCCAGGCTTAAATTTAGGAACTTTCGCTGCCTTGATTTTAATTGCCTCTCCGGTACGTGGATTACGGCCGGTACGCGCTGCACGTTTGCTCACCGAGAACGTGCCAAAGCCGACCAGCGTCACGGAGCCGCTCTTCTTCAGAGTGGTTTTAACGGCGGCGACCACAGCGTCCAATGCGCGCGCCGACGCGGCTTTGGAGATATCTGCTGACTTGGCTATGTGATCGATTAATTCTGTTTTATTCACTTAAGTCCCCTCACATGGATGGCAATTCGAGATGGCGGATGTTCCAGTATTTTTTCGTAAAATCATCGCAGACGGAGTGCGAAAAAAATCTGCAAGGACGTATTAAACAAGCCGCAAAGCCTTGTGTCAAGCGCTTTACGGGCGCTATGGCAGGGGTTTAACTTGATTTTACAAACTTGATATATTCAACATCAGATGCGCGCGCGCATAAAAAAAGCGCCCTTGCGAGCGCTTTTTTAAAGAACGAAATTAAGCCTGTGGATTCAACGGCTTATTCCAATCTCCTGGCAGCTTAGTGCCAACTTAATGCTTGACTACACTGGGATCGGCCTTCTCGCTACTCTTGGCGACCGTCGCATCCAGCATGGCTTCCTCTTCGGTCAACGGCACCGGCTGCCGCTCCAGAGCGATCTCCAGCACTTTGTCGATCCAGCGCACCGGTACGATTTCCAGCTTGTTCTTGACGTTGTCCGGGATCTCGGCCAGGTCCTTCACATTCTGCTCCGGAATCAATACCGTCTTGATGCCGCCGCGATGTGCCGCCAGCAGCTTCTCTTTCAAGCCGCCGATCGGCAAGACCTCGCCGCGCAAAGTGATTTCGCCAGTCATGGCGACATCGGCACGCACCGGAATCCCGGTAAAGATCGAGACCAAAGCGGTAGTCATCCCGACACCGGCCGACGGACCGTCTTTTGGTGTCGCGCCTTCGGGCACGTGGATATGGATATCGCTCTTCTCGAACGCCTCACTCTTGATGCCAAGCTTGGCGGCACGGCTACGCATGACGGTGCGCGCTGCCTCAATCGATTCCTTCATCACATCGCCCAGGGTGCCGGTACGAATGATCGCCCCCTTGCCTGGCATCTTGACGGCTTCGATGGTCAGCAATTCACCGCCCACTTCAGTCCACGCCAAGCCGACCACCTGGCCGATTTGATTTTCTTTCTCGGCAACGCCGTAGTCGAAGCGCCGCACACCGAGGAATTTATCGATGTTCTTGGAAGTGACAGCCACCTTCTTCTCTTGCTTCTTCAACAGCAGCAGTTTCACCACCTTGCGGCAGATTTTCGAGATTTCCCGCTCAAGCGAACGAACCCCGGCTTCACGCGTGTAATAACGAATGATGTCGCGAATTGCACCTTCGGCAAGGCTGATTTCCTCGACCTTCAAACCATTGTTCTTGATTTGTTTAGGCAGCAGATAGCGCAACGCGATATTGGTCTTCTCGTCTTCGGTATAGCCGGACAAACGAATCACTTCCATCCGGTCCAGCAGCGCCGGCGGGATGTTGAAAGAGTTCGAAGTCGCCACGAACATCACATCCGACAAATCGAAATCGACTTCGATGTAATGGTCCGAGAACGTATGGTTTTGTTCAGGATCAAGCACTTCCAGCAGGGCCGACGATGGATCGCCACGGAAATCCATACCGAGCTTGTCGATCTCATCCAGCAGGAACAGCGGGTTGCGCACCCCGACCTTGGACAGGCTTTGCAAGATCTTGCCCGGCATGGAGCCGATGTAGGTACGGCGATGACCGCGGATCTCGGCTTCATCGCGCACACCACCCAGGGCCATCCGCACGAATTTGCGATTGGTGGCACGGGCGATCGATTGGCCCAGCGAGGTTTTACCCACGCCCGGAGGACCGACGAAACACAGGATCGGCGCTTTCAGTTTGTCGACGCGCTGTTGCACGGCAAGATATTCCAGGATGCGTTCTTTAACCTTATCAAGGCCGTAGTGATCGCCTTCCAATACTTTTTCCGCATTGCCCAGCTCATTGTTGACCTTGGACTTTTTCTTCCATGGCAAAGCGACCAGCGTATCGATATAGTTGCGCACCACCGTCGCTTCGGCCGACATCGGCGACATCAGCTTCAGCTTCTTCAGTTCGCTCTGCGCCTTTTCCAGCGCTTCCTTAGGCATCTTGGCAGACAGGATCTTCTTTTCCAGCTCTTCCAGATCCGCGCCTTCTTCGCCTTCGCCCAATTCTTTCTGGATCGCCTTGACCTGTTCGTTCAGATAGTATTCTCGCTGCGATTTTTCCATCTGACGTTTGACGCGGCCGCGGATGCGCTTCTCAACTTGCAGGATATCCAACTCGCCTTCGAGCTGGCCCAGCAGGTGCTCGTAACGCTTGGCGATATTGAAAATCTCCAGGATCACCTGCTTTTGCTCAAGCTTCAGCGGCAAGTGCGCGGCAATGGTATCGGCCAGGCGGCCGGCGTCGTCGATGCCGGACAGCGAAGTCAGGATCTCCGGCGGGATTTTCTTGTTCAGTTTGACGTACTGGTCGAATTGCTGAACGATGGCGCGACGCATCGCTTCCACCTCGGCCTCATCGCCCAACTCGGATTCTACCGGCGTCAGATCGGCGACAAAATGCGTGTCAAGTTCGCTGATGTGATGAATGCGGGCGCGTTGCGCCCCTTCCACCAGCACTTTGACCGTGCCATCAGGCAATTTCAACATTTGCAAGATGTTGGCCACGCAGCCGATTTCATAAATATCGTCCGGCGACGGCTCGTCCTTGGCCGCGGCTTTCTGGGCCGCGAGCATGATGCTCTTGCCCTGCTCCATCGCAGCTTCAAGAGCCTTGATCGATTTCGGGCGGCCGACGAACAATGGAATCACCATATGCGGGAATACCACGACATCCCGTAAAGGCAAGAGAGGTAACTGAGTTTGTTCAGTAAATGTAGAAGTCGTCATGGTGAGCCCTATCAAAAAAACTTATTAATGATGTTGGCACGAGTGGCCGAAACTCAAGCCCCGGTTTCAACAATAAATCACCACTTCTATTTGCGATGCATTTGCGATGGCCAATAAAAAAGCCACACGCGAAGTTAACTTCGGGTGGCTTTGCGATTGAAGCCAAATCGTATATTTTGGTAAATTGTACTACTTTTAGGTCAAAAACCTGCTTAAACCCCTGCTTTTTACATGGTTTTACAAATTTACCAAAATTTGGCGTCATCCCCGCCTTCGCGGGGACGACGGAATTTTTAAGGCTGCCTATTATTTTGCGCCGGACACCTTAGGCTGATCATGGTAAATCAACAATGGTTTCGCACCGTTGTTGACGGTATTCTCATCGACGACGACCTTGGCGACATTTTGCTGGCTAGGCAAGTCGTACATTACGTCGAGCAATACATGCTCCAGGATCGAACGCAAACCGCGCGCACCGGTTTTACGCGCCAAGGCGCGTTTGGCGATGGCTTGCAGCGCGGCAGGCCGGATTTCCAGCTCAGCGCCTTCCATCTGCAGCAATTTCGAGTATTGCTTGACCAGGGCGTTCTTCGGCGCGATCAGGATCTCGATCAGCGCTTCCTCGTTCAGTTCGGCCAGCGTCGCAATCACCGGCAGACGGCCGACCAACTCCGGAATCAAGCCGAAGCGCGTCAAGTCCTCCGGCTCGGCATCCAGCAACACTTCGCTGGAAGTCCGCTGGCTCTGGCTTTTCACATTTGCCGAAAAACCGATTCCGCTCTTTTCCGAACGCTCGGAAATGATCTTGGCCAGGCCATCAAAAGCACCGCCGCAAATGAACAGGATATTGGTGGTGTCGATTTGCACGAAATCCTGATTCGGATGTTTGCGCCCGCCCTGTGGCGGTACCGAAGCCATGGTGCCTTCGATCAGCTTCAGCAAAGCCTGTTGCACACCTTCACCTGACACGTCGCGGGTAATCGACGGGTTATCCGACTTACGGGAAATCTTGTCGATTTCATCGATATAGACGATGCCTCTTTGCGCCTTCTCGACTTCGTAATTGCAATTTTGCAGCAATTTCTGAATGATGTTTTCAACGTCCTCACCGACATAACCGGCTTCGGTCAAGGTAGTGGCGTCGGCGATCACGAACGGTACATTCAGCATGCGCGCCAAAGTTTGCGCCAGCAAGGTTTTGCCGGAGCCGGTTGGACCCACCAGCAAAATATTGCTTTTTGCCAGTTCGATATCGTCCTTCTTGCCGAGATGCTTGAGACGTTTGTAGTGGTTGTACACCGCCACCGACAAAATCCGCTTGGCAGGCTCCTGGCCGATTACGTACTGATCGAGCAGCTCGCAAATCTCTTGCGGGATCGGCAGTTCCGATTTTTGACCATCCAGCGTCTCGACGTTCGAAGCTTCATCGGTAATGATGTCATTACAGAGATCGATACATTCATCACAAATGAATACCGACGGCCCGGCGATGAGTTTTTTCACTTCATGCTGGCTTTTGCCGCAGAAGGAACAATAAAGCAGTTTTTCGCCGCTGGAAGATTTTTTATCAGACATAAAGGGCAGAGTTTAAGTAAAACTTTAGAGGGTGGACCGCAGCATTGATTTGCAGCACCGATATCCGGCATTGAAATCCGGTATTGAATTTATATTACCCGTGAAATCCAAATCCGTCACGCTCGGGCGATTTTTGAAAAGCAAAACGCCCGTACCTTTGGGGCCGGGCGCCTAGCATTCCGTCTATCACTGTGCAATCAAGCGCGTGTCGCCAGGACTTTATCAATCAGGCCATATTCCACAGCTGCATCGGCAGACATGAAATTATCCCGATCCGTATCCTTGCTGATCTGCTCAATGGTTCTGCCGGTCTTGTCAGCCAGGATACCATTCAGGCGCTCGCGCAAATACAGGATTTCGCGTGCCTGGATTTCGATATCCGAAGCCTGCCCTTGAGCGCCGCCCAAAGGCTGGTGAATCATGATGCGCGAGTTAGGCAGCGAGAAGCGCTTGCCCTTGGCGCCGGCCGCCAGCAGGAAGGCACCCATGGAAGCCGCCATCCCGGTACACAAGGTGGAAACGTCCGGCTTGATGAACTGCATGGTATCAAAAATCGCCATGCCGGCCGACACCGAACCGCCAGGAGAATTGATGTACAAAGAAACATCCTTGTCAGGATTTTCACTTTCCAGGAACAGCAATTGCGCCACGATCAGGTTGGCGGTCTGGTCATTGACCGGACCCACCAGGAAAATCACACGCTCACGCAGCAAACGCGAATAAATATCATAGGATCGCTCGCCGCGGCCACTCTGCTCAATCACGATAGGCACCATGCCAAGCATGTCGGTATCCAGTGCCGAATTACGATTAAAGCCTGTCATATTTTTCCTTATGGAGAGCGCTCAAAACTTAATCTATCCACCGAACAGGTCCAGACTTGCGCCTGGACCTGGAGTGCAGCTGAACTACAGCTCGATTAAGCCTGTTGCCCGTTGTTGCTCATCAATTCATCGAACGCGACCGCTTTTTCAGTCACTTTCGATTTGCCCAACACGTAGTTAACGACGTTTTCTTCCAAAACAAGGGCTTCGACCTCTGCCAGGCGGCGGCGATCGCTGAAATAATATTTCAGGACTTGCTGTGGATCTTCGTAGCTTTGGGCGAAATCTTCAACCTGGGCCTTAACTTGCTCAGGAGTTGCCTGCAGTTTGTTTTCCTTGACCACTTCGGCCAGGATCAGACCCAGACGAACGCGGCGCTCAGCCTGGGCTGTGAACAGCTCTGGCGGGAACGGCATGTCGTTGACCTTCATGCCACGCTGCGCCATATCCTGGCGTGTCATTTCGACCAGGCGCTCGACGTCTTGCTCGACCAGCGCTTTCGGCACTTCCAGAGCGCTGACCTTGATCAGTGCATCCATGACGCTGTCTTTGTTCTTGGCCTTGACGCGGGAACCGACTTCGCGCTCCAGGTTGAGCTTGATGTCAGCGCGCATTTTTGTCAGATCGCCGTCTTCGATGCCCAGGGTCTTTGCAAATTCGGCATCAACCTCCGGCAGGTGCGCCCATTCCAGCTTCTTCAGCGTGATGGTGAATTCTGCTGTCTTGCCGGCGACGTCCTTGCCATGGTAGTCCGCAGGGAAAGCCAGTTCAAAGGTCTTGGATTCGCCGACTTTCAAACCGATAGTCGCATTCTCGAACTCAGGCAACATGCGGCCTTCGCCCAGTACGTATGCGTAATCGTCAGCTTTGCCGCCTTGGAATTCAACGCCGGCTATCTTGCCGACGAAGTCGACAGTCACGCGGTCGCCGTTCTTGGCTGTCAGATCGCTGCCGCCATCGCCGTGCGCGCCTTGCTCGCCCTTGACGTGGTAGTGCACGCGTTGCTTGCGCAGGATATCGATGGTTTTGTCGATTTCAGCGTCGCTGACTTCAGCCTTGGTTTTTTCGACTTCAACGCTGGTCAGATCGCCGATCTTGACTTCAGGATAGATTTCGAAAGTAGCGTCGAACGCCAGCGTGCCTTCAGCCACGCCTTCGCTGTTCTTTGGCTCGATCTTCGGGTAACCGGCAACACGCAGGTTGTTTTCGTTGGCAGCGGTGTTGAAAGCATTGCCGACCTTGTCGTTCAGCACTTCGGTTTCGACCTGATAGCCATATTGTGCAGCGACCATCTTCATCGGCACTTTACCTGGGCGGAAGCCAGGTGCTTTTGCTGTGCGGGCGCGAACTTTCAGGCGCTTTTCGACTTCGGTTTGCACTTCGCTCAGAGCGATAGTGAGGGTAAGGCGGCGTTCAAGTTTATCCAGAGTTTCGACTGCAGTTGCCATGTGGATCGTCCAAAAATTAAAAATTCCGTGGTGCGGCTAAGGCAAATATGGAGTAAAGCGATGAAATATTGTCATTTCAACCCCAGCCCAGCCGCGCTAAAGTCCGATATTCTATACGTAAAACAGCCGGTTGCGCCAAAACGCGTCACTCCGCTGCCGCAATAGCGCTATAAATAACGCTACAACGAGCCCGCTTATTTGAGCGGAATCGGGCTACTGGCCGGCACCGGCACCGCCGTGACACTGTTTTGCGGGCTGCCGTCGATCAATTTATCCGAATAGGTCAGATACACCAGTGTATTACGCTTGGGATCGACCAGCCGCACAATATGCAGGCGCTTGAACAGCACCGACATGCGCTCGGTAAATACATCTTCCTGCAGCGGCAGCTTGGCGCCGAACTGCACCGTAGCGGCGACCTGGCGACAGGCTATCGACGCCTCCGCCCGGTCCTCGGCCAATCCTACCGTGCCCTTGACGCCGCCGGTACGTGCCCGCGACACATAGCAGGTAACCCCTTGCACCTTGGGATCGTCGTAAGCCTCGACTACCACCCGGTCATTGCGCCCGACCCAGCGAAACGCGGTACTCACCTCACCCACCTGCTCCGTCGCTGCCTGCACCGAACCCATCGCAATTGCCGCCAAACCCAAAGCAAGCGATACGATCAACACCAAGGATTTTGTACGCATATCTATTCCAGGAAAGAAATTACGATTGTATGTCGGGGAATCCGTTTGCAGCCGGCCATTGCAAGGGAAATTCGAGTGTATTATTTAAGAGAAAAATTGCAGGCGTAAAAAAACCCTCATCAGAGGGTTCTTCCATGCTCAGCTAACCGCCAATCATATTGACAGAGCTGGTGCGACCGAGAGGACTCGAACCTCCACAAGATTGCTCTCGACAGGACCTAAACCTGTTGCGTCTACCAATTTCGCCACGGTCGCATTTCCAAAGCGCTGCCAACATTCCTCACATTTACAGCACAAACCTGCCCAGCAAGATTGGACAGCCCGCTATTCTACTGCAAGCTGTCCGATATGGCGATAGGCCGGCGCATTTTCAGGTCAAATTTCCACTCGCTTGAGCGCACCCCGAGCGCTACCTCAAGCTTGCTCGACCTATTGCGGCTTCTCAACCCGGAACCAGGCCGCATACAGCGCCGGCAAAAACAACAGGGTCAAGCCGGTCGCAACAATCAGGCCACCCATGATCGCTACCGCCATCGGTCCCCAGAACACCGAATGCGACAAGGGAATCATGGCCAGCACCGCCGCCGCCGCGGTCAGCATGATCGGCCGGCAACGGCGCACCGCCGCCTCGACAATCGCATTCCACGGCGCCACGCCATTGGCGATATCGTGTTCGATCTGGTCGATCAGGATCACCGAGTTGCGGATGATCATGCCAAACAGTGCGATCACACCCAGCTGGGCGACAAACCCGAACGGCCGCTGCAACAGCAACAACGCCGCCGCCGCACCGGCAATGCCCAGCGGCCCGGTCAGGAATACCAGCAAGGAACGCGAAAAGCTATGCAATTGCAGCATCAGCAAGGTGAAGATAATGAAGATCACCAGCGGCACGTTGGCGGCAATCGAAGCCTGCGCCTTGCCGCTATCATGGGCCGCGCCGGCGACGTCAATCAGGTAGCCCGGCGGCAATTGCGCTCTTATCTTGTCGAGCTGAGGATTGATCTGGTCGGTGACAGTCGGCCCTTGCACGCCATCGATCACATCGGCTTGCACCGTGATGGCCCAATTACGCCATTCGCGCCACACGACGCCAGGTTCCCACACCAGCTTGACGGCGGCGATTTGCGCCAGCGGCACCGACTTGCCGCTGGCGGTCGGCACGTTGGCCTGGTTCAAGGCGTCGATGGTGGCCCTTTCATCCAGCGGTTGCCGCACCACGATGTCGATCAAGCGATCATGCTCGCGATATTGGCCGATGGCGGTGCCGGTCAACATGGTGTTAACCGTCTGCATCACGGTTTGCGACCCGATGCCGAGGGCGCGCAGCTTATCTTGGTCCAGGTCTACCCGCAGCACCTTGACCGACTCGTTCCAGTTGTCATTCAGGCCGATAATATTCGGATTGCCGTTCATGACATTCTTGACCTGGTCGGCAATCGTCCTGACTTTGGCGGCATCGGTGCCGCTGACGCGGAATTGCACCGCATACGGCACCGGCGGGCCGCTAGGCAGCAATTTGACGCGCCCCCTTACTTCCGGGAAGCCATGTTTGAATGCCTCGGCAATCCTCAGGCGCAGGGCATCGCGCGCCGCCAGGTTCTTGGTCAGCAACACCACTTGCGCCACATTGGTTTGCGGCAGGATCTGGTCCAGCGGCAGATAAAAGCGCGGACTGCCGCTGCCGACATAGGTGGTCATGCTTTCCAGTTCGGGCGCGGCATGAATGAATGCTTCGAACTTCCTGGCCTGGGCTTCGGTTGCGGCAAAAGACGAGCCCTCCGGCAACCACAGTTCGATCATCAGCTCGGGCCGGCTGGAATCGGGGAAAAACTGTTCTTCGATAAATTTGAAGCCGAACACGCCCAATGCAAATACCATCAGCGTCAAGGCGATGGTGGTCTTGCGCCACTCGACGCACCAGTTAACGGCATTCCTGACACGCGTATAGAACGGTGTATTGAACAACTCATGATGCCCGTCGGCGCCGGCGGCCGGCTTCACTTTCAACAGCAGGTAGCCGATATACGGCGTAAACAACACTGCCACCAGCCAGGAGATCAGCAAGGCCAGCGCATTCACCGAAAACATGGAAAAGGTATATTCACCCGCCGCCGATTTGGCCAGGCCGATCGGCAGGAAACCGGCCGCAGTGATCAGCGTTCCGGTCAGCATCGGCATCGCGGTCGAGGTGTAGGCAAAGGTCGCCGCTTCCAGGCGCGACAAGCCCTCCTCCATCTTGCGCACCATCATTTCCACCGCGATGATGGCGTCGTCGACCAGCAAACCCAGCGCAATGATCAGCGCTCCCAGCGAGATCTTGTGCAAATCGATGCTGAAGATATTCATGAACAGGAAAGTGATCGCCAGCACCAAGGGAATCGTCAAGGCCACCACCAGTCCAGGCCGGACGTCGATGCGGAACGGCTTGGTATGAAAGCCGAGCGACAGGAAACTCACCGCCAGCACGATCAAGACCGCTTCCATCAAGGTCTTCAAGAATTCGTTGACGGATTCGGCGACGATCTTCGGCTGGTTCGAGACCCGTTCCAGGTCGATGCCCACCGGCAGCTTGGCCTTGATCTGAGCCGTGATCTTTTCCATATCCTTGCCGAGCTCGATAATGTCGCCGCCCTTCACCATCGACACCCCGAGCCCGATCACTTCCTTGCTGTTGAAGCGCATCTTGGTCTGCGGCGGATCCTGGTATTCGCGCTTGACGACGGCAAAATCGCCTAACCTGAAGGTCGTGCTATTGGCCCGCAATTGCAGGTTTTCCAGATCCTTGGGAGAAGCCAGCGCGCCGCTCACGCGGATTTGCAGATTGTCGGTGGCAGTCGCCAGCACACCGGTCGACTGCAAGGCATTCTGCGCGCTCAGCTGGTTGACGATGTCTTGTACGGTAATCCCCAGCTGCGAGAATTTCTTCTGCGAAAATTCGATGAATATTTTTTCATCCTGGGCGCCGAACAAATCCACCTTGGCAACCGACGGCAAGGTCAGCAATTGCTGACGGACGAAATCGGCGTAGTCCTTGACGTCGGCATAATTGAAACCGTCGCCCGAGACTGCGAAAATCGAGCCGTAGGTTTCGCCGAATTCATCATTGAAGAAAGGCCCCAGCACACCTTGCGGCAA
The DNA here is from genome assembly GCF_900107095.1 of Collimonas sp. OK242. Lineage (GTDB taxonomy): Bacteria > Pseudomonadota > Gammaproteobacteria > Burkholderiales > Burkholderiaceae_D > Collimonas. The sequence continues at coordinate 299,960 of NZ_FNOR01000001.1, read as the reverse complement.
GCTCAGCTTGATGTCGCCGATCTTCTTGCGCACCTGATACCAGGCATCGACCGTCTCCTTCGGCGTGGCCGACTCTTGCAGTTGCAGGATGATCAGCGTTTCGCCCGGCTTGGAGTAACTGCGGATGGTATCGACGTGCGGCGTTTCCTGCAGCTTCTTTTCCAGCTTGTCGGTCACCTGGTCCGCCATTTGCAGGGCGGTAGCGCCCGGCCATTGGGCCGATACCACCATGGCGCGGAAGGTAAACGGCGGATCTTCGTCCTGCCCCAGGCGGCCATAACTGAGGATGCCGCCGATCACCAGCACCACCATCAGGTAACGCGTCAGAGGTATGTGTTCCAGCGCCCAGCGCGACAGATTGAAACCGGTCTTTTTGCCATCGCTCATCGGGCCGCTCCGCCCGCCGCTGTGGCAACCGAATCGGCGTTCGACGCCAGTGACTGATTCAGCGCGCCTTTAGGCGCGGGCAGACTGCCTTCCGGCGCATTCAGAATAGTGACTTTCTGTCCCGGTTTGAGTTGGTTGACGCCAGCGGTAACCACCTGCTGGCCACCGCGCAGCGCACCTTGAATCCACACTTCGTTGCCATGCTGCCCGGTGATTTGCACCGCCACCTGACGCACCGCGCCGCCCTCGACCACCCATACCGCGCTATGATCCTGCACCCGCAAAAGCGCAGTCAGCGGGACCTTGATCGCATCGTCGCTGGTCTTGCTGATGAAGCTCGCATAAGCCGTCATCCCCAGCTTGACGTTGGGCGTATCGTCCGGGATCGCGATCTTGATGGCGTAAGTGCGGGTGGCCGGATCGGCAATCGGCGATACTTCGCGTACCGTGCCCTGTATCACTTGCTTGGGATCGGCCCACAGGCGCACTTGCACATCGTGGCTGCCGCGCAGCTTATCGACCTGGTTTTCGGGAACGCCCACCACCACTTCCTTGGCTCCCTGACGCGCCACGCTGACCACCGGCGTACCTGCCGCAACGACTTGTCCCGCCTCGGCGTTGATGGCGGTGACCACACCGTCCACATCCGACTCCAAAGTGGCATAAGCGGTCTGGTTCGATTGTCCTTTGAACGCTGCTTCAGCCTGGTCGTAAGTGGCTTGGGCGGCCTTGAACGCCGTTTCTTTCGCATCCAATACCGCCTGGCTGACGAAATTCTTGTCACGCAGCTCCTGGTAGCGCTTCAAGTCCGCCCTGGCCGTATCGCGATTGCTGGTAGCCGAGCTCAGCGCAGCCACCGCCTGCGCCTGCGCCAGCTGCAGGTCTTTCGGATCCAGCCGCATCAGTACCTGGCCGCGCTTGACGACAGTACCGACATCGACCTGGCGCGCAATGATCTTGCCCGCCACCCGGAATCCGAGTTGCGATTCATAACGGGCTTGCACGGCGCCTGGAAACTCGGAGGTGACGTCGGCATTGGCCGGATTCAGCACCACCACGCGCACCGGGCGGATATCTTCAACTTTTTCGACCGGCTTGGAACAAGCCGCCAACAGTAATGTGCAAATAAGCAACAGCCCGGGAGCGCGCATGAGCGCTCGGGTTGCTGCAACCGGATGCGGATTTATCTGGGTCAACACGGTTTTTCCTTTACTATTCTGGGCTGCATTGTTGCTACAGGTCGAACGTTAATAACTTTTAAGTCAGTTATTATAATTGCGCCGGATCAAGTTTGCCCAAAGCTTTTTTTGCATCTGACTGGAAGAAGCAAAAAATGTTCTTTTGATAAAACATTTCCTTTTCCTTGCTGTCCCAATGTCTCTTAACTAATGCCTTAATGTCTATCAATCATTACGAAAATTTCCCGGTCGCCTCTCTGCTCCTGCCAGCCAGTTTGCGTCCCGCGGTCAAGGCGATCTACGCATTTGCCCGCAGCGCCGACGATATCGCCGACGAAGGCGACGCCGGCGCCGACCAGCGCTTGCGCGAACTGCATGCCTTTGAAGCGGCATTAGACAGGATAGAACATAAGCAAGCCGCAGAAAGCCCCTTGTTTCGAACCCTGGAGCAAGTGATCGTCGAATTCCGGCTGCCGCTGGCGCCGTTCCGTGATTTGCTGTCCGCCTTCAAGCAGGACGTGGTCACTACCCGCTACAGCCAGTTCACCGATTTGCTCGATTACTGCCGGCGCTCCGCCAATCCGGTCGGCGCCCTGATGCTGCATTTGTATGGCGCGGCCACCGAACAAAACCTGCATGATTCGGATGCCATCTGCTCGGCATTGCAATTGATTAATTTTTGGCAAGATGTCGCGATCGACTGGGACAAAGGACGGATTTATCTGCCGCTGGAAGACCTGCAACGGTTCGGCGTGTCGCAGGCTCAGCTCGCCGGCGGCACGGTGGATCACGCCTGGCGCCGGCTGATGCAGTTCGAGGTGCAACGCGCGCGCAGCATGATGGTCGGCGCCCAGGCGTTGGCGCTGCGGCTGCCGGGCCGGATCGGCTGGGAATTGCGGCTGGTGATACAAGGCGGCTTGCGCATCCTGGAAATGCTGGAAGCGGCAGATTACGACATGTTCCGTCAGCGTCCGAAACTGGGCAAAGGCGACTGGTTCCTGCTGCTTTGGCGCGCCTGGCGCATGAGATAGAGTACTGCGAGAGCACTGCAAAGCCGCCCCGAAGGCGCTGCGTTCACGGGGATGACGGGCATATCCATGAAAATACTAAAAATCAGCAAACAATCGACGTTCTTACGTATACTTCGGGCAAATTGTTTTTAAGCCGCTTCCCAAATCCATGTCCCCAGACGATTACTGCCAGCAAAAGGCCGCTCAGAGCGGATCCAGTTTTTATTACAGCTTCCTGTTCCTGCCGGCAGAGCGGCGGCGCGCCATCACGGCGCTGTATGCCTTCTGCCGCGAGGTGGACGATACGGTCGACGACTGCACCGACGAGAGCGTGGCGCGCACCAAATTGATGTGGTGGCGCAAAGAGATCACAGCCATGCTGGCCGGCAATCCATCGCATCCGGTGACCCAGGCTTTGCAGCCACATCTGCACACTTACGGATTGGACGGCAAACACCTGCAAGCGATCATCGATGGCATGGAGATGGATCTGAACCAGACCCGCTATCTGGACTATCCGGGTTTGAAGCAATACTGCTGGCATGTAGCCGGCGTGGTCGGCATCCTGTCGGCCAGCATTTTTGGCGTGAGCCAGCCGCAGACGCTGCAGTTCGCCGAGAAACTCGGCCTCGCATTCCAATTGACCAACATCATCCGCGACGTCGGCGAGGATGGCCGCAAGGGCCGTATCTACCTGCCGGTCAACGAGCTGCAGCAGTTCGGCGTCACCGCTGCCGACATCCTGAACGCGCGTTATAGCGAGAATTTTGTCAAGCTGATGCGGTTCCAGGTAACGCGCGCCCAGCAAGCCTACGACGACGCATTTGCCATGCTGCCCAAGCAAGACCGGCGCGCGCAGCGGCCCGGCTTGATGATGGCGGCCATCTATCGGGCCTTGCTGAACGAGATCGAACGCGACGGTTTCCATGTATTGAATCAGCGCATCTCGCTCACGCCCATCCGCAAATTGTGGCTGGCATGGAAAACCTATGTGCGCGGCTAACAGCATGTCGTCACCGCTCTTTCCTTCGTTCTTTCCTTTTTCCTGAAAATGGCCGCAGAAGCGCGACATATCGCCGTGATCGGCGCCGGCTGGGCCGGTTGCACCGCCGCCGTGGAGCTGACGCAGGCTGGCCACCAGGTAACCCTGTTTGAAGCCAGCCGACAACTCGGCGGCCGCGCCCGGCGGGTCGACATCAACGAAGTCACGCTGGACAACGGCCAGCACATCCTGCTCGGCGCCTATAGCCAAACCCTGCGGATGATGCGCAAGGTCGGCATAGACCCGGCCAGCGCCATGCTGCGCCTGCCCCTGCAAATGTGCTACCCCGCCGATAGCGGCGGCATGACTTTTATCGCGCCGCGCCTGCCGGCGCCTTTGCATCTGCTGCTTGCGCTCTGGCGCGCGCAGGGCCTGGATCGTCAGGACAAACTGGCGCTCGCACGATTTTCTTCGGCCGCGCGCTGGATGGGCTGGCAGTTGCACGACGATTGCAGCGTTAGCACGCTGCTGGAACGCTTCGACCAGACCGAGCGCTTAACCCAGCTGATGTGGCGGCCGCTATGCATCGCGGCGCTGAACACCAGGCCGGAGCAGGCCTCGGCGCAGGTGTTCCTGGCGGTGTTACGCGACAGCCTCGGCGCCCGCAGAAGCGCATCGGACATGTTGCTGCCACGGCTGGACCTGAGCAGCTTGTTTCCGCAAAGGGCCGCGGCATTTATCGAGGAACGCGGCGGCAATGTCGAGTCCGGCAGCAGCATCAGGCAATTGCGCCGCCACGGCGCACAATGGCAGTTGCAGGGCAACGACGCCAACCTGGATTTCGATGCCGTCGTGATCGCCACGCCGCCCGAAGCCGCGGCCACGCTGCTGGACGGTAGCGCCGATGCGGGGCTTCTTGCCACTTTGCGCAGTTATGAGTACGAACCGATTACCACCTGTTACCTGCAATATACTGGCGGCATGCGCCTGCCGCGGCCTTTCTTCGCCTTGCTGGATGATCCGGAAAATGCTGGCGGCACTGCGGCCTGGGGCCAGTTCGTGTTCGATCGCGGCCAGCTCGATCCGGCTCAGGCGGGCTTGCTGGCGGTAGTCATCAGCGCCTCCTCCGGCGCCATACAAGCGGGCCACGACGCGTTAGCAAAAACCGTCGCCGCACAACTGGCCGCAGCCTTCAAGCAGCCGCAACTGGCAGCGCCAATCTGGACCAAGGTCATTTCGGAAAAGCGCGCCACCTTCGCCTGCACCCCGGGACTGGCGCGGCCCGCCAACGATAGCGGGCTGGACAAGTTGATGCTGGCCGGCGACTACACCGCCAGCGACTATCCGGCCACGCTGGAGTCGGCGGTGCGCAGCGGCCAGCAGGCGGCACGGGAATTGCTGGCCCAAATCCGCTGATCTGCGCATCGGTTCATTCGCCGAAAATCGCTGATCCCATGGTTGGACTTGAAAATGCTTCATGCCAGACATCAATTGTTTTCTGCTATGGCGGCATTCTTTTCATCTAATATAGCGCCATACAAGTCACCAAGAGAACCCTATGCCTGTGATTACCTGCGTTGAAGACCTGCGTCTGCTGGCCAAGAAACGCGTACCTAAAGCATTTTACGATTATGCCGACAGCGGCTCGTATACCGAATCAACCTACCGCGCCAACAGCAGCGACCTCGCCGCGCTGCATTTGCGCCAGCGGGTTGCCATCAATGTCGATCAACGCTCCACCCGCAGCACCATGATCGGCCAAGACGTGACGATGCCGGTGGCAATCGCGCCTACCGGCCTGACCGGCATGCAATGGGCCAACGGCGAAATGCTGGGCGCCATCGCCGCCGAAAAATTCGGCATCCCGTTCACGCTGTCGACCATGAGTATCTGCTCTATCGAAGATGTCGCCAGCGTCACCAACAAGCCGTTCTGGTTTCAACTGTACGTGATGCGCGACCGCGGTTTCATCAAATCGCTGATCGAGCGCGCCAAGGCCGCCAAATGCTCGGCGCTGGTGCTGACGCTGGATCTGCAAATCCTCGGCCAGCGCCACAAAGACCTGAAAAACGGCATGTCGGTGCCGCCGAAAATGACCCTGGCCAACCTGCTCGACCTCGCCGGCAAACCCGGCTGGGCTCTGCGCGCGCTGGGCGGCCGCAAATCGTTTGGCAACCTGGCCGGCCACGTCTCCGGCGCCGATGGCATCGTGACCCTGAGCAAATGGACTGCCAGCCAGTTCGACCCGACCCTGAACTGGGACGACATCGCCTGGATCAAGGAACAATGGGGCGGCAAGCTGATCCTGAAAGGGATTATGGACGTCGAAGACGCCAAGATCGCCGCCACTACCGGCGCCGACGCCATCGTCGTCAGCAATCACGGCGGCCGGCAACTGGATGGCGCGGTGTCGTCGATCTCGGCGCTGCCGGCGATTGTCGATGCGGTGGGCGATCAGATTGAAGTCTGGTTCGACGGCGGCATCCGCAGCGGCCAGGATGTGCTGAAAGCGGTCGCCCTGGGCGCCAAGGGCACCATGATCGGTCGCGCCTTCCTCTACAGCCTGGGTGCGATGGGGGAAGCCGGCGTCACCAAGATGCTGCAGATCCTGCAGCAGGAACTCGATGTCAGCATGGCGCTGACCGGTACTAAAGATATCAAGGATGTGGGTCCGCACATCCTCACTTGAGCCACTACATAGACTGACTACAGCTTGCCGGCTTGCTTGAGGCGATGCGTCAAGCCGTCGGCGATATCGTCGTGCTCGAATTTCCTGGCGAGGTCGATCGCCGTCATGCCGACGTCGTTTTTCAAGGTGACATCGGCGCCGCTATCGAGCAGCAGCTTGACTGTCAGGATTTTGCCGGCGCGCGCAGCCATCATGATCGGCGTCGTGTTGTTGGGTGAACCGGCGTCGATGTAAGCCGAGGCATCCAGCAGCATCTGCACGATTTCATCATTGCCGATCGCGGCGGCATAGTGCAGCGCCGTCCAGCCGGTGTTGTTGGGCTCGGCTTCCTTGTCCAGCAAAGCCTTGACCGCCGCCGCGTCGCCCTTGTAAGAAGCAATCATCAAAGCGGTGTCGCCGTTGCGCGCGCGCAGGTTGAGATCGATACCGCGCGCGTTGAGCAGGACGGCGAACACTTTCTTCGACTCTTCATGCACGGCCAGCATCAAGCCGGTTTCGCCGCGCTGCTTTTGCGCGATCAGATTCGGATCGACGCCAGCTGCCAGCAAGGCCTTCATGCCGCGCGCGTCATCCAGCTGGACGGCCTTGGCAAAGGCGTCGGCATTTTTGCTCTCGCCACTGGCAAAACTCACGGACGGCAAACAAGCCAGCGCCAGCAACAGCAAAAAAAATGCTGAAAACTGCGCATGCCCGTACATGCGATTGACCGTGCGATTAAATAAGTTAGGCATGCGCCTGATCCTTTGCCAGTTTGAACAAGTTGAAGAAATTATCGGTGGTTTGCTGCGCCACCTGCGTCGCCGGCACACCCTTCAGCTTAGCCAGGAATTCGCCGACATGCATGACCCAGCCCGGTTCGTTCATTTTGCCGCGATGCGGCACCGGCGCCAGATACGGAGAGTCGGTTTCAATCAAGGTGCTGCTCAAAGGCACCGCCAAAGCGACGGCCTGCAGCTCCTTGGCGCTCTTGAAGGTGACGATGCCGGAAAACGAAATATAGAAACCCATCGCCATCGCCGCCTCGGCCACCTCCAGCGATTCGGTAAAACAGTGCATCACGCCGCCGGCGCCACCGGCATCGGTGCCGGCGCCCTCTTCCCGCATGATGCGGATGGTGTCTGCCGAGGCAGCACGGGTATGAATGATCAAAGGCTTGCCGGTCGCGCGCGAAGCCCGGATGTGGCGGCGGAAACGCTCGCGCTGCCATTCCAGGTCGCCTTGCAAACGGTAGTAATCAAGGCCGGTTTCACCGATGGCGATGATTTTCGGATGATCGGAAAGACGAATCAAATCATCGACGCTAGGCTCCGGCGTATCTTCATAGTCGGGATGCACCCCGACCGAGGCATAGATATGCGGATAGGTCTTGGCCAGCTCCAGCACTTGCGGGAAATCAGGCAGGTCGACCGATACGCACAATGCATGGGTAACCTGGTTTTGCGCCATCTTGGCGAGCACTTCCGGCATCCTGGCGGACAGCTCCGGAAAATTGATATGGCAGTGGGAATCGATATACATGGACAGGATTATATCGCTTACGCACGCGCCATCGAAGACGTGAGCGCAGCGTGGGCACAAAAACCTGCCCACCTGCCATTTTTACTCCGCCAGGCCCAAGGCTTGTTTTTGCAGCTGGATCAACTCGCCGATCCCGCCTTGCGCCAGATCCAGCAAGCTGTTCAAGGTAGGACGGTCGAAAGCGACGCCTTCTGCCGTGCCTTGCACTTCGATGAAATGGCCGGCGTCGCTCATCACTACGTTCATATCGGTATCGCAACCGGAATCCTCGACATAATCCAGGTCCAGCACCGGCGTGCCTTGATAGACGCCGACCGAAATCGCGGCGACAAAGTGTTTCAAAGGAATTGCTGCGATCGCCTTGCTTTCCAACAACCGGGAAAATGCATCGTAAGCCGCCACCATGGCGCCGGTAATCGACGCCGTGCGGGTGCCGCCGTCAGCCTGGATCACGTCGCAATCCAGATGCAGGGTACGTTCGCCGAAAGCCTGCAGATCGAATGCCGCCCGTAACGAACGTCCGATCAGGCGCTGGATTTCCTGGGTGCGGCCGGATTGCTTGCCGCGTGCTGCTTCGCGGTCCATGCGGGTATTGGTGGAACGCGGCAACATGCCGTACTCAGCCGTCAGCCAGCCCTGCCCTTTACCCTTCAGGAAGCCCGGAACTTTTTCTTCCAGGCTGGCGGTACAGATAACCTTGGTGTCGCCGAATTCGACCAGTACCGAACCTTCGGCGTGCTTGGTGTAATTGCGGGTCAGACGGACGGTGCGCAAAGCATCGGCGGCGCGTCCGCTAGGACGGGTAATAGGCAACATGTAAATTCCTTAAATATTTTTCTCAATGGCGCCGCGGATTTCCGCAATCGCCTGTTCGATGTCGGCATCGCTAAAGCCGCCCGGATCATCGGTCGCCCCAAGTCGCGGCGCCTGGATGGTGGTAGTCAGGCTGCCGATCGGCAGCGTATGGGTGACGATCGAACTGGAGGGATCGTCGATGTTCGGGTCGCTGCCCCAGGCCATTGCCAAAGCGGTAACATTATCGCTGGTTTTACCTGCAATCCCAAGCGCATTATTCACCAGCTCCGGCACCGCCCGCACGATGGTGCTGGTTTGCAGGCGTTGCGCCAATACGTGATCGGGCAACATCGACCATAGGCCATCGGAGCACAAGAGCACGACATCGCCCGCCTGCAGGCTGACGCGGCGCGACAGTTCTACGATCGGCATATTGGTCGCGCCGAGGCAGTTGAACAGCTTGTTGCGGTCTGGATGGGTGGCGCGCTCGGACGGATCGGCCTTGCCTTGCGCAATCAGGCTCTCGATGCGCGAGTGATCGCGGGTGCGCGCCAGGATTTGGCCGTTACGCATCCAGTACAGGCGCGAATCGCCGCAGTGCGCCCAGAATGCGCTGTTGTGCTGGATCAGGCAGGCCACCACCGTGGTGCGCGGGGTTTCCGAGAGTTTGTGCACTTCCCGGTAACGATGGATTTCCATGTGCGCAGCGTAGAACGCGTCTTCCAGAAACCGCTCCGGCTTCTTGATATAAGGCTGGGCATTCTTCTGGAACAAGGAGCCGATGGTCTGCATCGCAATGTTGGCGGCGATCTCGCCGTGCAGGTGGCCGCCCATGCCGTCGGTCAGCAACAGCAACAAGGCGTCGCGCGTGAAGCTGTAGCCCATCCGGTCTTGATTGACCTTGCGGCCGCCGATATGGCTTTCTTGATAAACAGAAAATCGCATGACTATGTACAATTCTTGCTAAAAATGCAGCTAAAAACCTGGAAACAATGACGCGGCGCGCTGTTGCACGCATTACCGCACGCGTTACTGCATACTTATTGTGTGTTTTCCTGGATGGTCGTATCCGGATTGCTCTCGACTTTCCGGCGGAACTGGATATGCGTGAAAAAGACGTTGCGTATCTTGCGCGTCACCATATCGCGCACGCTCACCTCTTCTTCCTGCACCGGCTCCATCAAGGCGCGCTGCACCGCAAACACGCTTTGCGGCCGTTGCAGCGGATCGATCATCAGGCACCAGCGCACCACCTGGATCAACTCCGGCGAATACAGGCCTTCCAGCTTGCGGAAATGCCCCTCCATCTTGTCGTTGACCTTGCGCTGATCCACCGGCTGCGGCGGCGCACCGACCATGCAGGCAAAAATCGAGGCGCCGATACTATAGATGTCGGTCCACGGCCCCAGGTTGCCGTTGCGCTCATATAGTTCGGCCGGGGCGAAACCCGGCGTATACATCGGGTACAGCTTAGGCGAATCGGAGCGCAGGGTCTGGCGGGCGGCGCCGAAGTCCAGCAAGATCGGCGTGCCGTCGGCGCGCAAATAGATATTTGCCGGTTTCAAGTCCAGATGCAGCAGCTTATGCGTATGTACCTCGCGCAGGCCGTTCATCACGTGACGGAACATCTTGCGGATGAATTTTTCCGATACCAGCGGCTTTTCCCCTTTGTCGCGGCGGCGCAGGATATGTTCCTGCAGCGAGCGCCCAGACTCGTAGGCCATCACCATGTATACCGTTTCATTGGCGCGGAAGAAATTGATAACGCTCACCACGTTCGGATGAGCGATGCGCGCCAGAGCGCGGCCTTCCTCGAAAAAGCATTTAAGGCCGATCCTGAAAGTCGGCAGGTTTTCCGGCGAAATTGCCGGCGCCAGTTCACCCCACTGTCGTAGCGCCAGCGAACTTGGCAGATATTCCTTGATGGCGACTGCGTTGCCATCCTCGTCGTATGCCAGATAGACAATACTGAACCCGCCAGAAGCAATCTTCTTTACAATGCGGTATCCAGCAATTTTTAGCCCGTCAGGCAATGGTGCATTGTTTTGCGCGGCCATGCGATCCTACCCTAGTAATTGGTGTAAGGATTGTCTTGATAAATCGCTGACTTGTAAAGAAAAACCCTTGCAAACCAGAAACAAAGGACAGCATTTTGACTATCTGTAGCATGACAGGTTACGCCGTCAACAATCGCGAGACGGCCGCAGGCACGATTACCATCGAGATCAAGAGCGTCAATTCGCGCTTTCTCGACCTGCAATTCCGCATCAACGACGACCTGCGCTCGCTCGAACCGGCACTGCGCGAGGCCATCATCGGCCGCATTGCACGCGGTAAAGTCGAATGCCGGCTGAGTTTCGGGCGCAAGACTGCGTCCGGCGCATCGCAAGCCCTGAACACGACGCTGCTGGCTTCCCTTGCCGATTTGCAAAATGCGGTACGCCAGCAATTCATCGAAGCGGCGCCGCTCACCGTCAATGAATTGCTGCGCTGGCCAGGCGTCATCGAGGAAGCGGTGATCAGCCAGGACACATTGCAAGCCGATATCCAGGCCACCATGAGCGCAACGCTAGAGGCGTTCGTCGAGTCGCGCGCGCGCGAGGGCGCAGCCCTGCAGGCCACGCTGATCGCTCGTATCGACGCCATGGACGCCATCGTACAGCGCATCACGCCGCTGGTGCCGCAGGTGGTGGCGCAATTCCAGCAAAAAGCCATAGAGCGCATGCAGGAGGCGCTGGGCCTGGCGCAACAGGATGCCAACAATTCAAGCCTGTCGCGCGAAGAAGCGCTGGACCGGATCCGCCAGGAAGTCACCCTGTACGGCATCCGCATCGACATTGCCGAAGAATTATCGCGACTGGCGGCCCACCTGGGCGAAACCCGCCATATCCTGAAAAAAGGCGGCCAGGTTGGCAAGCGCCTGGATTTCATGATGCAGGAATTGAATCGTGAAGCGAACACGGTTGGCTCGAAAGCTGCAATCAAGGAGCTGGCGGATGCGTCGATGGAATTGAAGTTGCTGATCGACCAGATGCGCGAACAGGTGCAAAACCTCGAATAGCAAGCCGTCGTAGCGCCGTAAACTGAAAAGCCGCTGCAGGTATGGCATCTGCAGCGGCTTTTTGCGTGATACGGGCAATTTCTCCCGGCCCTTGCTACGCGACGATAAAGTTCTTAACCCAACTCTTCCAAGCGGATCTTGGTCACCGTGCCAACCACGGTCGCCAAGGCTTCGATCTTCGCAATCGCCGCTTCGACATTTTTTTCCTGCGTCTGATGCGTCAGCATGATGATATCGGTACGCGTCTCGCCTGCCGCAGGTTCCTTTTGCAGCATGGCATCGATCGAAATCGACGAGTCGGCCAGAATCCGCGTGACATCGGCCAGCACCCCTGGCTGATCGGCGACGTGCATGCGCAGATAATAACTGGTGGTGATTTCCGCCATCGGCAGGATCGGCGTATCCGCCATGGCGTTCGGCTGGAACGCCAGATGCGGTACGCGATGTTCAGGATCGGCGGTCGCCAGGCGAGTGATGTCGACCAGGTCGGCAATCACCGCCGAAGCGGTAGGTTCGGAACCCGCGCCTTTGCCGTAATACAGCGTATCGCCCACAGCGTCGCCGCGCACCAGCACCGCATTCATGGCGCCTTCGACATTGGCGATCAGGCGTGCGCTCGGGATCAGCGTCGGATGCACGCGCAACTCGATGCCGCCCGCAGTGCGCTTGGTGATGCCGAGCAGCTTGATGCGATAGCCGAGTTGTTCGGCGTAGCGGATATCGGTCGCCTGCAGCTTGGTAATGCCTTCCACATGCGCTTTGTTGAACTGCACCGGGATGCCGAAGGCAATCGACGCCATGATGGTCAGCTTGTGGGCAGCGTCCACACCTTCGATATCGAAAGTCGGATCAGCTTCGGCATATCCCAGGCGTTGCGCTTCCTTCAGCACGACATCAAAGTCGAGTCCCTTGTCGCGCATTTCGGACAGGATGAAATTGGTAGTGCCGTTGATGATGCCGGCAATCCACTGGATGCTGTTGGCAGTCAAGCCTTCGCGCAGTGCTTTAATGATAGGAATGCCGCCGGCAACCGCGGCTTCAAAGGCAACGATCACGCCCTTCTCTTGCGCCGCCTTGAAAATCTCGTTGCCATGCGTCGCAATCAGCGCCTTGTTGGCGGTGACCACATGCTTGCCGTTCGCAATCGCCTGCAGCACCAGATCCTTGGCGATGCCGTAGCCGCCGATCAATTCGATGACGATGTCGATATCGGGATTGTCGACCACCAGTCTGGCGTCGTTCACCACGGCGACTTCGCCGTTGGTCAGCTGCTTGGCGCGCTCGACGTCGAGATCGGCCACCATCGTAATCTCAATAGCTCTCCCTGCGCGCGCTGCAATTTCTTGCTGATTACGCTTCAATACGTTGAACGTGCCGGAACCGACCGTACCTATGCCAAGCAAACCTACCTTGATGGATTTCATGATCTCTGCTGTCTGTGAAAAAAACTGATGATACCGGGCTGGCAGCTACGCCAGTCCGACGTATTAAAAACTCTAAACCCTATCTCAGGCCGTGCCGTGGTGCCGGCGATAACCTTCGAGGAAATTCGCAATGCGCCCCATCGACTCCTCCAGGTCGTCGGTGTTGGGCAGGAACACCACGCGGAAATGGTCCGGCGTCGGGCAGTTGAAGCCGGTGCCTTGCACAATCAGCACGCGCTGCTCGGCCAGCAATTCGTAGGCGAAATCCTGGTCGTCTGCAATCGGATATATCTTCGGGTCCAGGCGCGGAAACATGTACAGCGCAGCCTTCGGCTTGACGCAGGTAACGCCAGGGATATCGGTCAGCAACTTGTAGGCCATGTCGCGCTGGCGCGTCAGACGGCCGTGCGGCCCGACCAGGTCATTGATGCTCTGGTAGCCGCCCAGCGCCGTCTGGATCGCGTACTGGCCAGGCACATTGGCGCACAGGCGCATGGACGCCAGCATATTCAAGCCTTCAATATAACTCTTGGCATGTTTTTTCTCGCCCGACACCACCATCCAGCCGGCGCGATAGCCGCAGGAACGATAGTTTTTCGACAAGCCGTTGAAGGTAATGAACAGCACGTCGTCGGCCAGCGAGGCCAGCGAGGTATGGGTCGCGCCGTCATACAGCACTTTGTCGTAGATTTCGTCGGCAAAAATGATCAGTTGATGCTGGCGCGCCAGATCGACGATCTGTTGCAGCAGCTCCACCGGATACAAGGCGCCGGTAGGATTATTCGGATTGATGACGACAATTGCGCGGGTATTCGAATTGATTTTCTTTTTGATATCTTCGATATCAGGAAACCAGCCGGCTTGCTCGTCGCAAACATAATGACGCGGGGTGCCGCCGGACAGGCTGACCGCTGCGGTCCAAAGCGGATAGTCCGGCGCAGGCACCAGCACTTCATCGCCAGTGTTGAGCAAGGCATTCACGCTCATCACGATCAGCTCCGAAGCGCCGTTGCCCAGGTAGATATCGTCAATCGTGACGCCCTGGATCTGCTTTTGCTGGCAATAATGCATCACCGACTTGCGCGGCGCGAACATGCCTTTGGAATCGGTATAGCCGGAAGCGTTGCCCATGTTGAGAATCATGTCCTGCACGATTTCATCGGGCGGCTCGAAACCGAACACGGCCAGGTTGCCGATGTTCAGCTTGATGATCTTATGACCCTCTTCTTCCATTTGCCGCGCCTTTTCCAACACCGGGCCGCGAATGTCATAACAAACGTCATCTAGTTTTTTCGATTTTTGAATCGGTCGCACAGCACAATTCCTTGTATTTTACACAACATTATCGAGCTTTAAAAAGCTGTCTGGAAAATTGAGGTATCGTCACACTTGATTACGTGCGCCGCAGCAAATGCCAGCAACAGCCCCTCGTAAGGGCCGTCCAAGCTATTTCACGACTTTTCAGACAGCTTTCTGGCAGTGCACAAATCACTGCCCGAACCACCCATTCTGCCGAAAGCGTGGGGTTTTATCAATCAATAACGCAAGTTCCGCGACGGAAAACGCTACAATGCAGCACTTTATTTTCCATTTTCCGGAAATTTGCACATCGTCTGCGGTCTATCCTGCGGTTTTGCTGGTTTTTTGTTGGCGAATGCCGAGCAGGATTCACCCCTCAACGTGTAAAGATAATGCCATGAAGCTACATACCACCTCGACCCAACAGTATCAGACAGTCACGGCCTACGACGACAAGGGCGTGGAAATCAACGCCGTCCGCTACGAGTACAGCCTGCTGGTGCTGCCGGAAGCGGCGCCGGTGGCCTGGCCGGTCAGCAATTTCGACGCCCTCCATGCCGAACATTTTACGCATATAGACAGCACCCGGCCCGATGTCGTGATCCTGGGCACCGGCGCGCGGCAACGGTTCGCGCACCCGAAACTGACTGCGGTGCTGACCTCGCGCCGCATCGGCGTCGAGTGCATGGACAACCAGGCCGCTTGCCGGACTTACAATATTTTGATGGCCGAGGGACGCAAAGTCGCCCTGGCCCTGATTTTCGATACCGACAAGGAAACCGCCCAAGATGCGTGAACTGCACAAATCAAAAACTTTCGTCTGGCTGCTGTTCCTGCTGTTCTGCATCATCTGGTTTTACATGCTTGGCGCCCGTACGCTGGTGCCGACCGATGAAGGCCGCTACGCCGAAATGGCGCGTGAAATGGTCGCCACCGGCGACTGGATCACCTTACGGCTGAACGGACTCAAATACTTTGAAAAGCCCCCGCTGCAAACCTGGATGAATGCGCTCACGTTCGAGCTGTTTGGCCTGGGCGAATGGCAGGCACGTTTGTGGACTGGCTTGTGCGGCTTGCTGGGCGTGGTGCTGGTGGCGTTCACCGGCACCCGCATGTTCTCGCCGCGCATCGGTTTCTATGCGGCGCTGGTGCTGGGCTCCAGCTTCCTGTGGGCTGGGCTCGGCCATATCAACACGCTGGATATGGGATTGTCCGGCATGATGACGATTTCCTTGTGCGCCCTGTTGCTGGCCCAGCGCAGCGAAATAAGCCATGGCGAACAGCGCAACTGGATGCTGCTGTGCTGGGCCGGCATGGCGCTGGCGGTATTGTCGAAAGGCTTGATCGGCCTGCTCTTGCCCGGTGCGGTATTGGTGTTGTACACCCTGTTTTCGCGCGACTGGTCAATCTGGAAGCGCTTGCATCTGGTGTTGGGCCTGATCCTGTTCTTTCTCATCACGACACCGTGGTTCGTTTTGATTTCGCTGAAAAACCCGGAATTTCCGCAATTCTTTTTTATCCATGAACAATTCCAGCGTTTCACCAGCAAGATTCACAACCGCTATGGCCCGCCCTATTATTTTGTCCCTATCCTGATATTGGGCGTGGTGCCGTGGCTTGGCGTCTTGTTCCAAAGCTTGTGGAACGGCGCGCACGAACGTAGCGCGGCATCCGGCTTCCAGCCGAAAAAAATGCTGTTGATCTGGAGCATATTCATTTTCGTCTTCTTCAGCATTTCCGATTCCAAGCTGCCGTCGTATATCCTGCCGATCTTCCCGGCGCTGGCGCTGTTGATTGCCTGCCACCTGGACAACGCAAGCAACAAGTCGGTACAAGCCTCGGCCTGGCTGCTGCTGGCGCCGGCTATCGCCGGCCTGGCCTTGTCCTCAAAAATCCCGACGCTGGCCAAGGACGCTTACTCCCTGCCATTGCTGCAAGCCCACGTGCCTTGGGTTTTCGCCGCATCCGTAGTCGCCTTCATCGGCGCCATCGCGGCATTACTGCTGGTACGCCGTCAACGGGAATGGGCCATCGTCGCCCTCGCTGCCAGCGGTTTCATCGGTGGCCAGCTGTTGATGTACGGTCATGATCCACAAGGACGCTATTCCGCCGGGATCGACCTGGTGCCAGCCATCAATGCCGAAATGACGCCGCAAACCACGTTTTACGTGGTCGGCAAATACGAGCAGGCGCTGCCGTTCTACCTGCGCCGCACCATGACCATGGTGCAGCATATGGATGAACTGGAGTTCGGCATCGGCCAGCAACCGGAATTGTGGATTCCGACTATTGATGCCTTCGTCACCAAATGGACTGCCGATCACGCTGCCGGCAAGAAGGATATCGCCATCATTCGCCCGGAAAACTACCGCGAGCTGGAACAACGCGGCGTACCGATGCGTGTCATCGGCCAGGATCCGCGCCGTGTCGTGGTGACCAACCAGGGGATTCCGGCGGCGGCTCCGGCGGCGGCGGCTCCCGCGGCAGCGGCTGAACCTGCGCCTGCGGCAGCCCCGGCATCTTCTGCACCTGCCACGCCTTACTAACCAGCGACACACATGAATCTGACCACATTTGCCTTTATCTTCGCCGGCGTCTGCCTCAACGCAGCTGCGCAACTCTTGCTGAAAGCCGGCACCAACGCGGTCGGCGTCATCAGCCTGACGCCGCAAAACTGGTTTGCCACCGGCATCAAGCTGGCCACCCAGTTGCCGATCCTCGCCGGCCTGACCTGCTACGTCATCTCGGTGGTGGTCTGGATCATCGGCCTGTCGCGGGTTGACGTCACCATCGCCTATCCCATGCTGTCGCTGGGCTATATCATCAGCGCCGCGGGCGCCTGGTATTTCCTGGGCGAAGCGGTATCGGCGCAACGGCTGATGGCAATCGGCGTCATTATCGTCGGCGTGGTGATGCTGACCCGCAGTTAAACTTGTATTTACATAAGCTGTCGATTAGTTCGCCACTGATTTCGCCGCCATTTCCGCCAAACTTACATCGGATTTCACAACCAATATGAGCCAACAACCCTTCCTGCCGTTTGCCAAACCCACCATCGACGAAGCCACGATCGCAGCGGTCGGCGATGTCTTGCGTTCCGGTTGGATTACCAGCGGCCCCAAGGTGCAGGCGTTCGAAGCGCAACTGTCCGAGTATTTCGGCGGCCGTCCGGTGCGCACCTTCAATTCCGGCACCTGCACCATGGAAATCGCCTTGCGCATCGCTGGCATCGGCGCCGGCGATGAAGTCATCACCACCCCGATTTCCTGGGTTGCCACGGCCAACGTGATTATTGAAACCGGCGCCACGCCGGTGTTCGCCGACATCGACCCGGTCACCCGCAATATCGACCTGGCCCAGGTCGAGGCCGCGATCACGCCGCGCACCAAGGCCATCATTCCGGTCTACCTGTCGGGTCTGCCGGTGGATATGGATCGCCTGTACGCGCTGGCAAAAAAACATGATTTGCGCGTGGTGGAAGACGCCGCGCAAGCGCTGGGATCGACCTGGAACGGCAAACGCATCGGCTCTTTCGGCGATTTTGTCTCGTTCAGCTTCCAGGCCAACAAGAACATCACCTCATCCGAAGGCGGCTGCCTGGTGCTGAACAATGCCGAAGAAGCGCGCCTGGCGGAAAAATACCGCCTGCAAGGCGTTACCCGCAGCGGCTACGATGGTCTCGATGTCGATGTCCTGGGCGGCAAATTCAACATGACCGACGTTGCGGCAGCCATCGGCCTCGGCCAGTTTGCCCATATCGAGGCGATTACAGCCCATCGGCGCGAACTGGCACAGTACTACTTCAGCTGTTTCGGCAGCGATTTTGAAGCAAAGTACGGCGCTCAGCTGCCGGTCGCCGATTTCGACAACAGCAACTGGCACATGTTTCAGCTGGTGCTGCCGGAGCGCAAGGACGGCAAGCCGGCGCGCGCCAGCTTCATGGAGCAGATGCAGGAGCGCGGCATCGGCATCGGCTACCACTATCCGGCGATCCACCTGCTCAGCATGTACCGCGCACGCGGCTTCAAGGAAGGCATGTTCCCGGTCGCGGAAAAGGTCGGCCGTCTGATCGTCTCGCTGCCAATGTTTAATGTGATGACGAAGAACGATGTCGAACGTGCAGTTTCGGCGGTAAAATCCGTGCTTCAACAAAACTGACAAGCGCTTGATGAAACCAGAACTTTCCGTCGTCATCCCGGTATACAACGAGGAATCGGGCCTCGCCAAACTGTTCGAACGCCTCTACCCGGCGCTTGACGCACTTGGCATCAGCTATGAAATCCTGTACGTCAACGACGGCAGCCGCGACAAATCGGCGGCGCTGCTGGCCGAGCAATTCCGCTTGCGCCCGGACGTAACCAGGGTGGTCCTGTTCAACGGCAATTTCGGCCAGCATATGGCGATACTGGCCGGCTTTGAAGCCAGCCGCGGCGAAATTGTCGTGACGCTCGACGCCGACCTGCAAAATCCGCCGGAAGAAATCGGCAACCTGGTCGCCAAGATGCGCGAGGGCTACGATTACGTCGGCTCGATCCGCCGCAAACGCCAGGATTCAGCCTGGCGCACGATTGCCTCCAAGGCCATGAATGTGCTGCGCGAAAAAATCACCGGCATCAAGATGACGGATCAGGGCAACATGCTGCGTGCTTATGGCCGCAACGTGGTCGACCTGATCAACCAATGCAAGGAAGTCAACACCTTCGTGCCGGCGCTGGCTTACACCTTCGCCCGCAAGGACACCGAAATCGTGGTCGAGCACGAAGAGCGCTCGGCCGGCGAATCGAAGTACTCGCTGTATAGCCTGATCCGCCTGAATTTCGATCTGGTGACCGGCTTTTCGATTGTGCCCTTGCAGCTGTTTTCGCTGATCGGGATCATCCTCTCGTTCGCTTCCGCGGCGCTGTTTGCGGTTCTGGTGATGCGTCGCTTCCTGTTCGGCGCCGAGGTGCAAGGCGTGTTTACGCTGTTCGCGTTTGCCTTCTTCCTGATGGGCATGATCCTGTTCGGCATCGGCCTGGTCGGCGAATACGTCGGCCGTATTTATCAGCAAGTGCGGGCACGGCCGCGTTTTGTGGTGCAAGCCATGCTGGAGCAATCCTCGGCCGAGGATAAAGAGACATCATGAGAGCAGTCGTTTTCGCCTATCACAATGTCGGTGTGCGCTGCCTGAAAGTCTTGCTGGCGCGCGGCGTCGACATCGCGCTGGTCGTCACCCACGAGGACAATCCGCAGGAAACCATCTGGTTCGAATCGGTCTCTGAATTGTGCAAGCAACACGGGATTCCAGCGATCGCCCCGAGCGATCCTGCCGCGCCTGAATTGCTGGCCCGGGTTGCTGCCTTGCAACCGGATTTCATCTTCAGTTTCTATTACCGCCATATGCTGCCGGTCGCCTTGCTGGCGCTGGCCAAACACGGTGCTTACAATATGCATGGCTCGCTGCTGCCGAAATATCGCGGCCGGGTGCCCATCAATTGGGCGGTCTTGCATGGCGCAACCGAAACCGGCGCCACGCTGCATGAAATGGCCGCCAAGCCCGACGCCGGCGCAATTGTCGCGCAAACCTCGGTGCCGATTCTTCCCGACGACACCGCCTACGAAGTATTCGGCAAGGTCGTGGTTGCCGCCGAACAGACACTGTGGAACGTGCTGCCTGCCATGTTGGCAGGGAACATCCCCACATTGCCGAACGACCTGTCGCAAGGCAGTTATTTCGGCGGCCGCAAACCGGAAGACGGCAAAATCGACTGGAACCAGCCTGCGCATGAAGTCTACAACCTGTATCGCGCGGTTGCGCCGCCCTACCCCGGCGCATGGACTATTGTCAAAGAGCGCACTTTTATTATCGGAAAGGCACAATTACCAGCCAACTTGACCGAAAATCTGCCTGCAAATTTGCCGCGCGGCTTGGCGGTAGTGGATAATCGCATTGTTGGCGTTTGCGGCGATGGCCGCGCGCTGTTGATTAACGAATTGCTGGCGGATGGTCGGACCGTTACGCCAGAAGCATTACAAAACATCCTGTTATAAAACCGGCTGCATGATTCTGCGGGCAAGCTGCCCGCCAAGAACTGCGGCGTTTGAAATTCCGCCTCGCGGAATTCCAATCCAACAACAATAGATCACTATGAAAAAAGTCCTCATCCTCGGCGTCAACGGTTTCATCGGCCACCACCTGTCCAAGCGTATCCTGGAAACCACCGACTGGCACGTCTACGGCATGGACATGATGACCGACCGCATCCGCGATCTGCTGGACAACGATGCCTATAAGTCGCGCATGCATTTCTTCGAGGGTGACATCACCATCAACAAGGAATGGGTTGAGTACCATGTCAAGAAATGCGATGTGATCCTGCCGCTGGTGGCGATCGCCACGCCATCCACTTATGTCAAGCAGCCGCTGCGCGTATTCGAACTGGACTTTGAAGCCAACCTGCCTATCGTGCGTTCGGCTGCCAAGTACGGCAAGCACCTGGTATTCCCGTCGACTTCGGAAGTGTATGGCATGTGCCATGACGAGGAATTCGATCCGGAGCAATCCGAACTGATCTGCGGCCCGATCAACAAGCCGCGCTGGATCTACTCCTGCGCCAAGCAATTGATGGATCGCGTGATCTGGGGCTATGGCATGGAAGAAGGCTTGAATTTCACGCTGTTCCGTCCGTTCAACTGGATCGGCGCCGGCCTCGATTCGATCCATACGCCGAAGGAAGGCAGCTCACGCGTAGTCACGCAGTTCTTCGGCCATATCGTGCGCGGCGAGAATATCTCCCTGGTCGATGGCGGCCAGCAAAAACGTGCGTTCACTTACATCGATGACGGCATCGACGCCCTGATCAAGATCATCGCCAACAAGGATGGCATTGCCAGCGGCAAGATCTACAACATCGGCAATCCGGTCAACAACTACTCGATCCGCGACCTGGCCGACATGATGTTGAAACTGGCTGCCGAATATCCTGAATACGCCGACTCGGCGAAGAAGGTCAAGCTGATCGAGACCACTTCAGCTGCGTATTACGGCAAAGGTTATCAAGACGTGCAAAATCGCGTGCCGAAAATCACCAACACATGCGATGAACTGAACTGGCAGCCGACCACCACCATGGCCGACACCTTGCGCAATATTTTTGATGCGTATCGCGGCCAGGTGGCCGAAGCTCGCGCCTTGATGGATTAAACCTTATCTCCAGTACCTCTTGCGTCGTCCCCGCGCGTGCGGGGATGACAAGGGGTTAAATGACTCGGCGCACGTGTTCCAATCCTTGCTACTAGCCCAAACAACTTGCCCCTCCTCACCTTAAAAATCGACGCCGACACCTATCGCGGCACCCGTGAAGGGGTACCGAACCTGGTGCGCCTGCTGGGCAAATACCAGGCTCGCGCCACTTTTCTGTTTTCGCTAGGGTACGACCATACCGGCTGGGCATTGAAACAAGTGCTACGCCCTGGTTTTTTCCAAAAGGTGTCGCGCACTTCGGTGGTCGAACATTACGGCCTCAAGACCCTGATGTACGGCGTGCTGCTGCCGGCTCCGGATATCGGCAAGACTTGTGCGACTTACATGCAAGCGGTACGCGACGCCGGCTTCGAATGCGGCGTCCACACCTGGGATCACCGTGTGTGGCAAGACCATGTGCGGCAGCGCGGCGCCGACTGGACCAGCGGGCAGATGCAGCGCTCGTTCGATCGCTTCACGCAGATTTTCGGCAAAGCGCCGAAAACCCACGGCGCCGCCGGCTGGCAAATGAATCCCTACGCCTTCGAGCAACTGGAAAAATTCGGCATCGCCTATTCCTCCGATGGCCGCGCCATGCTCAATGATGACGGCGCCCTGGCCGACGCGGCGGCCGGACCGCATCGCTTGCAGGTGAATGGCAAGACGCTGGCATGCATACAATTGCCAACCACCCTGCCGACACTGGATGAATTGTTGGGCAGAAGCGTCAACGGCGTTGAGCTTACGCCGGCAAATATCGCCGCCCATATCCTGGCCTTGACCGCAACGCCGCGCGATCATGTATTTACTCTGCATGCGGAGCTTGAAGGCCAAAAACTCGCCCCCATATTTGAACAATTGCTGCAGGGCTGGCAAGCGCAGGGCTATGATCTGGTTGCGATGGAGGATTATTATCGACACGTCAAAGACCAGGAGTTGCCCGCTGTCCCTCTCACATGGGCGGAGTTGCCGGGACGATCGGGTGAGATGATCATGCAGCCACAGGCAAGCAACAGCTGATCAGTGCAAGGCGAGGCCCAAGACCCTGATTGGCAACCGATTCATCAAAACTTAATGAACAGGACGATACAGTGGCTGACAATCCTTCCATCATCAACATGACGGTGCCCGACTTCTCTGCAGCCATGACCGGCGAACAGGCATTCAAGTTGTCGAACTATCACGGTCAAAAAATAGTGTTGTATTTTTATCCCAAGGACAATACCCCAGGCTGCACCACCGAGGCCATCCAGTTCCGCGACCTGTACGCGGAATTCCAGCGCAACAACACCCTGATATTCGGCGTCAGCCGCGACAGCATTCGCTCTCACGAAGGTTTCAAGGGGAAATTGGGGCTGCCGTTCGACCTGATTGCCGATCCCGACGAAACCCTATGCGCCATGTTCAATGTCATGAAAATGAAAAATATGTACGGCAAGCAGGTGCGCGGCATCGAGCGCAGTACGTTTGTGATTGACGCCGCCGGCACATTGGTGAAAGAATGGCGTGGAGTGAAGGTGCCATCGCATGTTGAGGAAGTATTGGAGTTTGTAAGTCATTGAATTCAAAAAAAATTATTTCTGGAAGCCGTTTGCGGACAAGGCCTGAGGGCCTTCCCAAACGGCTTTTTTGCTTTTTAATTTGTAAATTCCTATCCGAGCCTGTTATCCATTGATGTTTTCTAAATATATTTTTGTTGTTTTTAGTTGTAGTGCAGTAGCTTCACCCGTTTGGTCCGGTTCGTGTTATCACCAAAGCGAACACTTTTTTCATCTTTAAAGCGAGGTTCTGATGCCCTTACCAAAATTACCGACCAAACCCGCTGCTTTACTGTCCGTTCAAGATTATCCAAAAGCGGAAGCCGGCAAAGCCGTCAAACCACGTATCGCCGTTGTTGAACCGATTACCCGTAATAAAGAAGCTGCTCCGCAAGCGCGCAACAAAACAGTAGAAAACCGCAAAACCGACAAGGCCCCCGCGGAAAATTCGCGTGCCGTGGCCGACAAATCCACGAAACCGGCTGACGGCCACCTCCGCCCGAAGTCAAGCACCAGCCGCGCAGCCGATAAAACCGGCGTGACCAAATTGTTCGTGCTGGACACCAACGTGCTGATGCACGATCCAACGTCCCTGTTCCGGTTTGAAGAACATGACATCTATCTGCCGATGGTGACGCTGGAGGAACTCGACAATCACAAGAAAGGCATGTCGGAAGTTGCACGTAACGCACGCCAGGTATCGCGCTCGCTGGATGCGCTGGTGGGCGACGTGGTCGACGATCAGATCGACCATGGCATTCTATTGTCGAAACTCGGCAACAAGGACGCCAAGGGCCGCCTGTTCTTCCAGACCAAGCTGCAAAATGCCGACCTGCCTGAAGGTTTGCCGGTTGGTAAAGCCGACAACCAGATTCTCGGCGTGGTGCGCGGACTGGAAGCCGAGTCACCCGGCCGTGCCGTGGTGCTGGTGTCGAAAGACATCAACATGCGCATCAAGGCGCGGGCCATGGGGTTGCCGGCGGAAGATTACTTCAACGACCATGTGCTGGAAGACACCGATCTGCTGTATTCGGGCATTCAGCAATTGCCGGACGATTTCTGGATCAAGCACGGCAAGGGTATCGAGTCCTGGCAGGAAAACAAGCATGGCAGCGGCTATACCTACTATCGTCTGAGTGGGCCGCTGGTGCCGTCGTTGCTGGTCAATCAGTTCGTCTTCATTGAACCGAAAAACGGCGAACCCGCGTTCTACGGACAAGTCACACAGATCAACGGCAAGACGGCGGTGCTGCAAACCCTGCGCGATTACGGCCACGCCAAGAACAGTGTGTGGGGCATCACCGCGCGCAACCGTGAGCAGAATTTTGCGTTGAACCTGCTGATGAATCCGGACTGCGACTTCGTCACCTTGCTGGGTCAGGCCGGCACCGGCAAAACCTTGCTGGCGCTGGCAGCCGGGCTGGCCCAGGTGCTGGAAACCAAAACTTACAACGAAATCATCGTGACCCGCGTCACGGTGCCGGTCGGTGAGGATATCGGTTTCCTGCCAGGTACCGAAGAAGAGAAGATGGGGCCATGGATGGGCGCCTTCGACGACAACCTGGAAGTGCTCAACAAATCCGATTCGGATGCCGGCGAATGGGGTCGCGCCGCCACTCAGGATCTGATTCGTTCGCGCATCAAGATCAAGTCGCTCAACTTCATGCGCGGCCGCACTTTCGTCAACAAGTTCCTGATCATCGACGAAGCGCAAAACCTGACGCCGAAGCAAATCAAAACGCTGGTCACGCGCGCCGGTCCGGGCACCAAGATCATCTGCCTCGGCAATATTGCCCAGATCGATACGCCTTACCTGACCGAAGGCTCCAGCGGCCTGACGTACGTCGTCGATCGCTTCAAGGGCTGGTCGCATAGCGGCCATGTGACGCTGGCGCGCGGCGAACGCTCGCGTCTGGCGGATCATGCCAGCGATGTATTGTAAAAAGTGTTGTAAGAGCAGCTGACAGCTAGCGCAGCGATGCGCTGGCCGGATGGCTGAACGGGTGCAATTCAATTTCGGTTGAATTGCACCCGTTTTTATTTGATGATGTGATATCCCGCCATCTTCCATGAAGAATCACGCCATGAAACTCGCCATTCTTTCCGACATTCATGCCAACATCTGGGCCCTGGAAGCCGTTCTGGCCGACATCAAGAAGCAAGGGGTGGATTTGATCGTCAACGCCGGCGACATCCTCTCGGGACCGCTGGAACCGGCTGCGACCGCAGATTTACTGATGCCGCTGCAGTTGCCGACCATTCGCGGCAACCACGAGCGCCAGTTGCTCGCCTGCGAACAGCAAGCCGGCCATCCCAGCGATCAGTTTGCGTTTGAACACACGACGCAGGCGCACCGCGACTGGCTCAAAGGTTTGCCAGGCACACTGGTTATTTCCGACGACGTTTTCATGTGCCACGGCACGCCGGCCGGCGATTTGATTTACTTCCTTGAGCAGGTCGACCAGCATGGCTGCCGCATGGCCGCCGCTGCTGATATCGAGAGTCGTGCCGCGGGCATCACGCATAGCCTGATCATCTGTGGGCATACGCACAAGCCACGCGCCCATGCGATCTCCGGCGAACGCCTGGTGGTCAACCCCGGCAGTGTCGGCTTGCAAGCCTACGACGACGACCAGCCCTACTTCCACACCATAGAGAACGGCAGCCCGCATGCCCGTTATGCCATTTGCGAAAAAACCGCTCATGGCTGGAATGTCAGGCATCTCAATATCAGCTACGACCACCACAAGGCAGCCGCCACGGCGCTGAGGAACGGCAGCAGCGACTGGGCGAGATGGCTGTCGACAGGAAGAATCTGAGCAAGACTCTGAGCAAAATCGAGGGCAAAAAAAAACGGCGCATCGAACACGATGCGCCGCAACCTTAAGACACTGCTAGAACTCAGAATGCCACAGGACGCCATTTAAGCAAACGTTTTTCCAGGGTCGTCAGCAAATAATCCGCAGCCAGAGCCACCACCGCCAGCACGATCATCGCTGCAAACACGCCGCTGGCATTGAAAGCGCCTTGTGCTGTTGATATCAACAGACCGATACCTTGCTTGGAGCCGAGGAATTCACCCACCACCGCGCCCACCAGAGCAAAACCGAAACTCACGTGCAGACTCGCCAGGATCCAGCTCAATGCGGAAGGAATCACCACCGACATCGTGACCTGGCGCGGCGACGCGCCGAGAATCTGCGCATTGGCAATCATGTAACGGTCCGCTTCACGCACACCTTGGAAGGCATTGCCGAACACCACAAAGAACACCATCACCACCGCCAGCGCAACTTTGGAGGCCATCCCCAGACCCAGCGCGATGACGAAAATCGAGCCCAGCACAACCCGTGGAATCGAATTGGCAACCTGGATATAAATGCTGAAGACATCGGATAACAATTTGTTACGGCCTAGCAAAATACCGCAAATAACGCCGGCCACTGCACCGATCAGGAATCCCAGCACGGTTTCTTCCAGGGTCACCAGCACCTGGGTCCATAACGGACCTTGCGAGGTGCCTTCCATGATCCAGTCATAGATTTGCACCACGATCAGCGAAGGTTGTGAAAAGAAAAATGGATCTATCCAGTGCAGTCTTGCCGCCAGCTCCCAGCCGCCCAGCGTAAACACCAGGATGGCGATGCGCAGCGACGTCACCAGCCAATAGCGTTGCTTGATTTTTCGTTGCGCCTCTTGTTCGACTGCGGCCAGGCTGGCAGCGCTGAGCTTGTCGATTGCTTGTACTTGATTCATGATAATTGCCTTTTTGCTTCCGCCTGGATTGCTATTGCTATCGATCGCAACCCAGGCGACGGTATGTAAATGGATAGAGCCAAGGATTAGCTGATGTGCACTTCTTCCCGCAGATCGGCCCAGATCTTGCGCGAGATATCGATGAAACGCTGTTCATAGCGCACTTCCGACATCACCCGCGGGCGCGGCAGATCGATCTCGTAAACACTCTTCAAGGTCGCGGGACGCGCGGTCAGGACATAGACCTTGTCCGCCAGCGCAATCGCCTCTTCCAGATCATGGGTGACGAATACCACCGAGCCGGCTTGCGACGACCACAATTGCAGCAGCTCGTCTTGCATCAGGGTGCGGGTCTGCATGTCGAGCGCGCTGAAAGGTTCGTCCATCAACAGGATCTCAGGGCTGTTGATAAACGTCTGCGCCAGGGCGACGCGCTTGCGCATGCCGCCGGACAATTGATGCGGGTAGTGATTGGCGAACTTGTCGAGGCCGACACGGCGTATCCATTCTTCGGCCAGGGCATAAGCAGCGTCTTTCGGCTTGCCACGAAACAGCGGTCCGGCTGCTACGTTGTGCAGCACGCTGCGCCAAGGGAATACCGCATCGTTCTGGAATACAAAACCAATCCGCGGATCGATGCCGCTGACCGGTTCGCCCATGATGCGCACCTCGCCCACGGTCGGCTTGAGCAACCCGGTGATCATGCTCAGCGTCGTCGATTTACCGCAGCCGGTTGGCCCTACGATAGCGACGAACTCGCCGCGCGCCACGCTCATGGTGAAATCACGCAAGGCCACCGTGGCCTTGCCGTCGGGGGAGATGAAGCGGCAGGAAACGTTGCGTAATTCGATGGCGGGCGTATCCCGTAAAACCTGGGGCGCTGACGACGATGCCGCAGCTTGCGTGTTTGTTGCCGATGTTGCCTGAATCGTTGCTTGAGTCATTTGAATTTCCTTCTTGTCTACATCGGAGCCAACCCGAAGTGTTCGGTTGGCGCGAGTCTCGTCACCGGAGCCGCTACGCGACCCCGGTCCACTCACTTGATTGTTGCTAAGCTCTTAGTTGTTAAGCTTGTGCGCTATCAGCCTTACTTGGCTTGACCGACAAACTCGTTGGTATAGGTTTTAGCAAGATCGATATGCTTGCCCTTGACGTTCGGATTGAACCCGGACAGAACCGACAGTACTGTTTCCGGGCCGCCGGCAGGCATTTTGCCGTCCGCTGAAAACATCGGCAGGGAATTCTGCAGGGCCTGTACATACATAGCCTTGTCATTACCGTAGTAATCCTTAGGCATCTTGTCCGCGATTTCCGTAGCGCTATGAGTATTGATGAATTTGAGCGTCTTGACGAAGGCGCGCGCCAGCTTGGCGGCTTCCACCTTATGCGTATTCAGCCATGGACGTTGAACGTACAGGCTGGATGCAGGATACATGCCGCCCAGCGCCTTGACTGTGCCTTCGACCGTACGCATGTCGACCAGAACCTTTGCTTCGCCAGTCTTCAGCAGCTGCGAAATGGTCGGTTCGGTAGTCATCCCGGCGTCGATACGGCCCTGTTTGATCGCCACGATGAAAGTATTGTCGGCCCCCACAGGCAACACCGAATATTGGCTGGAAGTAATGCCTTGCTTGGCAGCCAGATACTGTGTCAGGAAATTGGTCGATGAACCGAGTCCGGTCACCCCCAACGTCTTGCCTTTGACGTCTGCCATGCTCTTGATGGAATCGGCGGATTTGGTCGCCACCATTTCGGCTTCGCCGGGAACCTGGCCGAAAACCACGATCGCGGTAACTTCCTTGCCCTTGCTTTGCAAGTCGATGGAATGGTCATAAAAGCCGACTACCGCCTGAACTGCGCCAGCCAGCAACTCATTCTCGGCATCCACGCCAGCCGGCTGCGACTGCAGCTCGACATCCAGTCCCTCTTCCTTGAAATACCCCAGCTGCTCGGTGAGCTTGGCCGGCAGGTAGATCATCTTGGTGATGCCGCCGACCATGATAGTGATTTTTCCTGAATCGGCTGCCATTGCCTGGCTTGCGCCAACCACACCGGCAGCGACGAGCAAAGCGGAAATCAGTGATCCACGGATGAGGGTATGCATTGTGTTGTCTCCATTTATTTTTGGGATAATGACCGGATACATGTGGCGGGTGCCATTGTTCCAGTCTTGAGCGTATTCTAGAGTGCGCTAACTTTCATCCAGCTTTCCAAATTCGTGTTATTTAACTTGCAGTGCAACATAACAAATTTACCCATGCTCCCATGAAATTACTCCTGATCGAAGATAATCCGCCGCTTGCGCTATGGCTAAGCAAGATACTCAAGGAAGACAAGTTCACCATCGATGTCGCCACCGATGGCGAAGCCGCCGACCGCCTGCTGCAAAGCGAAAACTACGATGTGGTCTTGCTCGACCTGCAGTTGCCGAAAATGAGCGGCAAAAGCGTCTTGCGCCGCTTGCGCGAGCGGCATAACAACGTACCGGTCATGATTCTCACCGCCAGCGGCTCGATTGACGAGAAAGTCGATTGCCTCGGCGCCGGCGCCGACGACTATCTGGTCAAGCCGTTCGAGGTGCGCGAACTGGTGGCCAGGATCAAGGCCCTGATCCGCCGTCAAACGCCCGACAAGGCAGCAGAAATGCATTGCGCCGACCTGCGCTATGACAGCAACACGCGGCAATTTTCGATTGCCGGCCAGTTGCTGGCGCTGCCCGGACGCGAGCATGACGTACTCGAAATCCTGATGCTAAAACAAGGCAAGACCGTCTCCAAGAGCGCCTTGATGGATGGCGTATTCGGACTCGATGACGAACCCAGCGCCGACGCGATTGAAATCTATATCCACCGCTTACGCAAGAAACTGGAACACTGCCAGGCCGCCATCATGACCTTGCGCGGACTCGGTTATTTACTTAAAAAGAAAGACCTCAATTGATCATCAGCCTGCGCCTGCGCTTACTGTTGTGGTTGCTGATTCCGCTGACCTTGTTTGTCGCCATCAGCGCCGCGCTGTCGTATCGCAGCGCGCGGCAGACCGCGGATCTGGTTCAAGACCATGCGTTGCTGGCGTCGGCGCAGGTGATTGCCGGCGAGATCCAATGGCTGGACGGCGTACCGCATGCCAGCATACCGCCGGCGGCGCTGGAATCGCTGGTCTCGCCGGAACAGGACCAGGTGTATTACCAGGTGATTACCGACCACGACAGCTTGCTGGCCGGCCGCCCCGATTTTCCGCAGGCGCTGCGCTTTCCGCTGAGCACGCCGGCATTCCGCACGATTGACTACCATGGCCAGGTGCTGCGCGTGGTCAGCCAGGTACGCACGCTGTACAACGCGGGCCAGCTGCACAAGATTGCCGTCCTGGTGGGCCAGACCACCCGCGCCCATGACCAGATGCTGGCGGACCTGTGGCGCCCTTCCCTGCACCGTCAGATCGCCATGTTGTTATTGGCAGCGCTACTGGTAGTGCTTGGCCTGAGCATGGAGCTGCGGCCGTTGATGCACTTGAAAGATCAGCTGGCTTCTCGCGATTCAACTTCTGTGTCGCCGATCAAGGCTGGCCAGTTGCAACTGGAACTGCGGCCTATCGTCGAAGCCATCAACCAGACCATCCAGCGCCTGAACACACAGGTAGCGGCACAAAAGCGCTTCATCACGGACGCCGCCCATCAATTGCGCACGCCTCTGACCTTGCTCGATTCGCAGATCCAGTTTGCCCGACGCCTGAACGATGAAAACCGGCGCAGCGAAGTGCTGCAAGCGATGCAGGAAAGCAGCCGCAACATGACCGAGCTGACCAACAAGTTGCTGCTGTTGTCGCAGGCCGAAGCCTCCAATACCACGGCATTCCTCAGGCAGCCGGTAGATTTGATGGCGGTCTCGGCAGCTGTGCTGGAAGAGATTGTCGACCTGGCCCAGCGCAAGAATATCGACCTTGGACTTGAGACCAAAATACAGCACGCCTGGGTGATGGGAAACGAGGCCTTGTTCACCGCCATGATGATGAACCTGGTCGACAACGCCATCCGCTATACCCCCGTCAACGGCAAGGTCACCGTAGCCATCGCGGCCAGTCACGAGCAAGTCGACATCACCGTCAGCGACAACGGCCCGGGCATTCCGGCCGAGGTGCGCAACCGCGTGTTCGAGCGCTTTTTCCGTAACGCGGCGCCAGGCCAGGATGGCACCGGCCTCGGCCTCGCCATCGTTAAGGAAATTGTGATCGCAGCACAAGGCACGGTAACGCTGGCCGCCGGCGAGCAGCAGCGCGGCCTGGCCGTATTGCTGCAATTGCCCGCCATTGCAACTGCCCCGGACGAAGAAGCCGCCGGCAAGATTTGAACAACAATTCTAGAGTGTCGTCAGCAAGGAATTTTATTTTGCAGTATATTCTTGCCTAGGCAATGAATATTAATGCTTTAAAGTAAGCACCAAGTTGAAAAAAGTTGAAGACATCGTGAGCAATCCACCACCACTATTCACTCTGGATACCTATCAGATTGAGGAAAGCATAGGCTATTTATTGGCCCGCTCGCGTGCCATGCTGGTCAAAAGCTCGGATGAATCCCTGGCGCAATACGGGATAACCCATGCACAAGGCGCCATTCTCCTGATGTTATCAACGGGAAAATATTCAACTGCAGCCGATCTGGCGCGTGAGACGTATACCGATGCAGCCTCTACCAAGCGCATGATCGACCGCCTGGTAGCGCGCGACCTGATCAAGCGTGAGCCATGTGCGCACGACAGGCGTTTGATGAAATTGCATCTGACTGCAGATGGCGTGGCGTTGTCGAAATTGATGCCGCAGGCATTTTGCGGCGTACTGAACAAACATTTTTCAGAGTTTAGCGCGGAAGAAATCGGCTTTTTGAAATCGATGCTAAGGCGCTTGTTGGCGAGCAATGTTTCTAATGCGCCACCAGACAAAACACATTGACTATGCAAGATTAATTTATTCAATATTACTTTTAAGCAAACGGCCTTCTTGGTGTTATTCGTAGTCGCTCTATCCATGGCCGCTAAACCAACCAGTCACATCAACATCGACATGAACTCTCATCCATCTCCAGCCCGACGCCGCTTGCCAAAACTCGGCACCCAGCGCCTTGCCATCAGCGCCGCCGCTCTACTGCTGGCCGCTTGCGCCAATTTCAGCGGCATCCACAGTACTGCCCACTCCAACAATCCGGACGACTATGCATCGACATCATCCTTGCCTGGACAAGGCGGCATGTGGCCAGCCAGCTCCTGGGTCAGCAGCATAGGCGGCAGCCAGCTACAACAGTTGGTCGACGAAGCGCTGGCAGGCAATCCCAATCTGCAAGCCGCCGCCGCCCGCATAGCAGCATCGCGCGCCATGGTGGAAGCGGCTGGCGCAAGCAGTAAACCGCAGGTCGGCGCCAGTCTGTCGGCAACCCGCCAGCGCTTCACCGAGAACAGCATTTACCCGCCGCCATTCGGCGGCATGTATGTGACGGATTATGAAACCGCGCTGAATTTTTCTTACGACCTGGATTTCTGGGGCAAGCACAGCGCGCAGCTAAGCTCCGCGATATCGCAAAGCAAAGCCGCGGAAGCCGAACACTACGCGGCACGCCTGGCGCTGACTGCGGGCATCTCGAAAGCCTGGCTGCAACTGGGACGCCAGTATGCGCAACTGGACCTGAGCAATCAACAGCTGGCATTGCGCGACAAGCTGGACAAGCTGACGCAGCAGCGCTTCGCCGCCGGTCTCGATACGCAAACCGATAATCAACAGAGCCGGCAACAGGTGGCTAATTTGCGTGCAGAGCAGTCGCAATGGCAGGAAGCGATCGCGCTGACCCGCAACCAGATCGCAGCGCTGATGGGACAAGGTCCCGATCGCGGTTTGAAAATCCCGGTGCCGACGCTGCCTGCGGATAGCAGCATTGCCCTGCCTGACCAGTTGCCGCTGGGGTTGCTGGGACGGCGCCCTGACGTGGTCGCCGCACGCTGGCAAGTCGAGGCCGCGCAAAGCGATATCAAGGTCGCCAAGACCGAGTTCTACCCGAACATCAACCTGTCAGCCATGGCCGGTTTTTCCAGCCTCGGTTTTTCACAGTTCCTGACTCAGGGCAGCAAGGTAGTCGGCATCGGTCCGGCGATCCATTTGCCGATCTTCGAAGGCGGCGCATTGCGCGCCCAGCTCAAGGGCCGGGTCGCAGCCTATGACGGCGCGGTGGCAACTTATAACCAGGCGCTGAATGACGCTTTCCATGAAGTAGCGGATAGCGTGCAATCGCTGCATGCCGCTGAAATGCAGGACAAGAATCAACAGGCGGCAGTCGATGCAGCCGAACGCGGCATGAAACTGGCTGAGCAACGGCAACAGGTCGGCACCGGCAACATGCTGCAAGTGGTAAGCACTCAAATCGGCTGGCTGGCGCAGCGTAAAACCGAACTTGACGTGCGCGCCCGAAGAGCCGATTTGCGCGTCAACCTGATCAGGTCGCTGGGTGGCGGCTTTGATGCTACGGCCGAGGGGCTCAATCCTGCCGCCGCTAATGCCAGCACCGCGGCAAGCTCTGCCAGCCCTCAGGCAAGCACGGCAAACTGATAACTGCTGACTGATCCACTAAATAAACCGTTCACTTATTGCGAAACCCGCATCATGACAACACCAAATCAAACTCCACAAGAACCATCCGCCGCTGCGCCGGCACCTGTCGCCGGCAACGGCAAACGCCGCGGCCTGCTGATCGGCGTCACTATCGCGCTTATCATTGTCCTGATCGCCTATGGCATCTGGTGGTTCATCTATGCCCGCCACTACGAAGGCACCGACGACGCTTATGTCGGCGGCAACGTGGTCCAGGTCACGCCGCAGGTTGGCGGCACGGTATTGGCCATCAACACCGACGATACCGAGCTGGTGCAGGCCGGCAAACCGCTGGTGGAACTGGACCAGGCCGACGCCAAGGTAGCATTGGCTTCAGCCGAAGCCCAGCTGGCGCAAACTGTGCGCCAGGTGCGCACGCTGTTTGTCAACAACAATGCCCTGGCTTCGAATGTCATCGCCCGCACTTCGGAACTGGAACGGGCGCGCTCGGATCTGGCGCGCCGCTCGCAACTGATCAGCACCGGCGCCGTATCCAAGGAAGAACTGGAACACGCTAAAGTGGCAGTACAAGGCGCGGAAGCCGCGTTGCAGGCCACCCGCGAGCAACTGGCGTCGAACAAGGTATTGACTGACCGCACTACGGTCGACCAGCATCCGAATGTGCTCAACGCCGCTGCCCAGCTACGCAATGCCTATATCAATCTGGCCCGCACCACCTTGCTGGCGCCAACCACCGGTTATGTCGCCAAGCGTTCGGTGCAGGTCGGCCAGCGCGTTGCTGCCGGCACCCCGCTGCTGTCGATCGTGCCGCTGAACGCGCTGTGGGTTGACGCCAACTTCAAGGAAGTGCAGATCAACAATATGCGGATCGGCCAGCCGGTGACCTTGAAATCCGACTTGTACGGCTCCAAGATCGAGTACCACGGCAAGGTGGTCGGCCTGGCGGCCGGCACCGGCTCGGCTTTCGCGCTGCTGCCGGCGCAAAACGCCAGCGGCAACTGGATCAAGATCGTGCAGCGGATTCCCGTGCGTATTTCGCTGGATCCGAAAGATCTGGAAACCCATCCGCTGCGTATCGGCGTATCGATGGATGTCACTGTCGACGTGGCCCAGACCGAAGGCACTTCGCTGACCGCAGGCACCGCGCGTACTGCGCCGGCCTATACCACCGACGTCTTCGACAAGAGCGGCCAGGAAGCCGATGCGCGTATCGCCAGCATCATCGCCGCCAATAACAATGCAGCTGCAGCACACTAAGCTTCTGCGGCCTGCCACGCTGTCCACTCTGCCGGATGCTGTCGTCGCGACAGCATCCGCTACGCGAACCTTTACCGGAATGCCTTCATGAGTTCCCCAAAACCGGCGACGCCAGCGCGGCCGCCATCGCAACCACTGCCGCCGCTGACCGGCGGCAAGCTAATCATGGGCACGGTAGCACTCTCGCTAGCGGTGTTCATGAACGTACTCGATTCGTCGATTGCCAACGTTTCCATCCCGGCCATCTCGGGCGATCTGGGTGTATCGCCGCAACAAGGCACCTGGGTCATCACTTCGTTTGCGGTCGCCAACGCGATCTCGGTGCCGCTGACCGGCTGGCTGACCCAGCGCTTCGGCCAGGTCCGCCTGTTTATCACATCGATCATCCTGTTCGTGCTGTCCTCCATCCTGTGCGGGCTGGCTCCCAGCATGGAAGTGCTGATTGCGGCGCGAGTGCTGCAAGGCGCGGTCGCGGGACCGATGATTCCCTTGTCGCAATCGCTGCTGCTCTCCAGCTACACTCCCGCCAAGAGCGGCATGGCCCTGGCGTTCTGGGGCATGACCACGCTGGTGGCGCCGGTCATGGGGCCGTTGCTGGGGGGCTGGATTTCGGACAATTACACCTGGCCATGGATTTTCTACATCAATATCCCGGTTGGCGTGTTTGCTGCCTGGGCCACCTGGTCGATCTATCATAAGCGCGAGTCGGCGACATACAAGCTGCCGATCGATAAAATCGGCCTTGGCTTGCTGGTGATCTGGGTCGGCTCGTTGCAGATCATGCTGGACAAGGGCAAGGAGCTCGACTGGTTCAATTCCTCGACCATTGTGATATTGGGCGCGATCGCGCTGGTTGCCTTTATCTACTTCGTCATCTGGGAACTCGGCGACGATCACCCGGTAGTCGACCTGACCTTGTTCAAAGGCCGCAACTTCAGCGGCGGCGTGATTGCGATCTCGGTCGGCTACGGGCTGATGTTCGGCGGCCTGGTGATCCTGCCGCTGTGGCTGCAAACCACGCTTGGCTATACCGCGACGCTGGCGGGTGAAGTGATGGCGCCGGTCGGGATCTTTGCCATCCTCCTGTCGCCGTTCATCGGCAAAATCCTGCCCAAGGTCGATGCCCGCTGGGTTGCCAGCACCGCGTTCCTGGTCTTTGCGGTGGTGTTTTACATGCGCTCGCAATTCACCGAAAACGTCGACACCTTCACTCTGATGATTCCCACCATCATCCAGGGTGCGGCGATGGCCATGTTCTTTATCCCGCTGACCTCGATCATCCTGTCTGGCCAGCCGCCGGAAAAAATCCCGTCGGCGGCCGGCTTGTCCAATTTCGTGCGTATCATGTTCGGCGGTATGGGCACTTCGATCACCAGTACCTTATGGGACCGGCGCACATCCCTGCATCACTCGCAACTGACTGAATTCAGCGGCCCGCATAGCCCGGCATTCAACGAGGCGGTACATAGCCTGACGGCCCAAGGCATGCCGGAACCGGCCGCCTGGGCCACTATCGAGCGCCTGATTACAGTGAAAGCCGCCACGCAGGGCGCCACCGATATTTTCTGGATCTCGGCGGTATTGTTCATGATATTGATTGCGCTGGTATGGCTGACCAAGCCCTCACGTTCCAGCGTGCCGGTCGATGCCGGCGGCGCGCACTAGGATTGAATATCGGCGATCAGGCTGGGGACAAGAAATAAGAAGTAATAGATACGTAGTAAGACGGAAGAAAACAGATCGTAAAATAAAAACGGGCGATACATATTTGATTATGTATCGCCCGTTTGCTTTGCGACAGATCCGTCTACAGAATATGCTTGCCGATCCACCAGGCTATCGCTGCCATGAAGGCCGAGGCCGGAATCGTCAGAACCCAAGCCCAAACGATATTCCCCGCCACGCCCCAGCGCACCGCGGAGACCCGGCGCGCCGCACCGACACCGACGATGGCGCCGGTGATGGTGTGGGTAGTCGAGACCGGCACGCCCAGCATGGTAGCCAGGAACAAGGTGATGGCGCCGCCGGTTTCAGCGCAAAAGCCGCCCACCGGTTTCAGCTTGGTGATTTTCTGGCCCATGGTCTTGACGATGCGCCAGCCGCCGAACAAGGTA
Source organism: Collimonas sp. OK242 (assembly GCF_900107095.1). GTDB lineage: Bacteria > Pseudomonadota > Gammaproteobacteria > Burkholderiales > Burkholderiaceae_D > Collimonas. Next base: position 263,142 of record NZ_FNOR01000001.1, on the reverse strand, counting down.
CCCAGGCTGATCGCGCTATAGCAGGAAATAATTACCCACCATGGCGGCAAGCTGTCGCTCGCCTGTGAAAATCCGGTCGCAATCAACAGCATCCAGATGATGCCGATGGTCTTCTGCGCATCGTTGCCGCCGTGCCCCAGGCTATACATGGAGGCCGACAGCAGTTGCAAACGGCGGAACCATTTATCGACCTTGCGCGGCGTCGAACGTACGAAAATCCAGGAAACCAGCACCATCATGATGGAGCCGAATACGAAACCCAGCAGCGGCGACAGCACGATAAATGCAATCGTCTTGATCAGGCCAGCCGAGATCAGCGAACCGGTGCCGGCCTTGGCCACAGCAGCGCCGACCAGGCCGCCGATCAAGGCGTGCGAGGATGACGACGGGATGCCGTAATACCAGGTCAGGATGTTCCAGCAGATAGCACCGACCAATGCGCCGAAGACGACGTAATGATCGACCACATTGGGATCGATAGTGCCCTTGCCCACCGTCGCGGCAACGTGCAGCTGGAACACCGCAATCGCGATGAAATTGAACAGCGCCGCCATGGCGACCGCCTGTTGCGGCTTCAGGACGCCGGTGGAGACCACGGTAGCGATAGCATTGGCGGCATCATGGAAGCCGTTCATGAAATCGAATACCAGCGCCAGTGCAATGAGGAAAACAAGAACGTAGATACTGATTTGAAGAGTGTGCATGGATCAGGCGTTTTCTACGATAATGCCTTCGATGATGTTGGCCACATCTTCACAACGGTCGGTGACCGTTTCCAGCAGTTCGTAAATGGCTTTCAGCTTGATCAAGGTACGTACATCGGGCTCGTCGCGGAACAGCTTCGACATGGCGGCGCGCATCACATGATCGGCATCCGATTCCAGGCGGTCGATCTCGACGCAGATCGCCAGGATTTCACGCGAGTTATCCATATTGTGCAGCAGGCCTACCGCGGCCTTGACCTTCTCAGCGCAACCCAGGCACAGCTCGGCCAGGCGTTTTGCTTCTGGCGTGATCGCCTTGATGTCGTACAGGGAAATGGTCTGCGCTGCATCTTCCAGCAGGTCCAGAATGTCATCCATGCGCGTGATCAGCTGATGGATGTCATCGCGATCGATAGGTGTAATGAAAGTCTTGTGCAACATGTCGATAGCATGATGCGTGACCTGATCGGCCTGCTTTTCTATGCCTTCTATCGCATGCACGCGAATTTCCAGATCGTCGAAATTAGTCATCAACGCCACCATTTCCTTGGCGCCCTTGACGCATAGCTCTGCGTGCTGGTTAAAGAGCTCAAAGAATTTGCCCTCGGTGGGCATCAATCGTCCAAACATGTTTATTCTCTCTTCTGAGGGTTAAGCTGAATCTACTTACGGTACTTCTTAATTTAAAGCAAACAAATGTCACGAGACTGAAATATATCAGGCTCGCCTTAAGGTCGCTAAACAGGTTTTACAGGTTTTGCGTTATTGCAACAAAATGGCAGCAAGGATTACAACGACTTTAATCGCCGCCGTACGGCGCGTCCAAATTACCAACGTAATTGTCGAATTTAGTGTATTGACCGAGGAAGCTTAGCCGCACGCTGCCGATCGGGCCGTTACGTTGTTTGCCGATGATGATCTCGGCGGTGCCCTTTTCCTGAGAGTCGGGGTTATACACCTCGTCGCGATAAATAAACAGGATCACGTCGGCATCCTGCTCGATAGCGCCGGATTCGCGCAAATCGGACATCACGGGACGTTTGTTGGGGCGCTGTTCCAGCGAACGATTCAACTGCGATAACGCGATCACCGGGCACTGCAGCTCTTTCGCCAGGCCCTTCAGGTTACGCGAGATCTCAGAAATTTCGGTAGCCCGGTTCTCACCAGCGTTATTGGCCGACATCAGCTGCAAATAGTCGATGATGATCAAACCGAGCGTGCCGCACTGGCGCGACAGGCGGCGCGCCCGCGCGCGCAACTCGATCGAACTCAGGGCCGGGGTTTCGTCGATGAATAGCTGGGCATCGTTCATCTTCTGGATCGCATGCGTCAGGCGCGGCCAGTCTTCGTCGTTCAGGCGGCCGGTGCGTAAACGGTGCTGATCGAGCTTGCCGACCGAACCCAGCATACGCATGGCGAGCTGGGTGCCGCCCATTTCCATCGAAAAAATTGCTACCGGCAAACCGCTGTCGATCGCGACGTTTTCACCGATATTCACCGAGAACGCCGTCTTACCCATGGACGGCCGTCCCGCGACGATGACCAGATCGCCCTTCTGCAGGCCGGAGGTCATCTTGTCGAGATCGATGAAGCCGGTCGATACGCCGGTGATGTCGCTTTGGTTGTCGCGATTGTAAAGCTCGTCGATGCGCTCCACCACTTGCGTCAGCAAAGGCTGGATTTCCTGGAAACCCTGGGCGCCGCGCGCACCTTCCTCGGCAATCGCAAAAATCTTGGATTCGGCCTCGTCCAGCATCTGCTTGACTTCCTTGCCCTGCGGGCTGAAAGCCTGGCCGGAAATTTCATCGGCAACGGTAATCAGTTTGCGCAATACGCCGCGGTCGCGCACGATTTCTGCGTAGCGGCGGATATTGGCGGCGGACGGCGTGTTTTGAGCGAGTGCGTTGAGATAGCTGAGGCCGCCGACTTCTTCAGCCTTGCCGGTGCCGCTTAGCGACTCATAGACAGTGATCACGTCAGCCGGTTTGCTGCCGTTGATCAGCTTGACCATGTGCTGGAAAATGATGCGATGGTCGTAACGATAGAAATCGTCGGCGTTCACAAAGTCGGCGATCTTGTCCCAGGCCGCATTATCCAGCAGTAATCCACCTAAAACGGACTGCTCTGCTTCGATTGAATGGGGTGGTACGCGGAGGGAATCTAACTGCGGATCGGACGGTGCTTTGGAAGGTGCTTTCATGGCGCGAATTATACCTGCTTCTACTATCCGTCTTGCCCCTGCCTCCCAAAAAAAGGACATAAAAAAAGCCGGGAAAACCCGGCTTTTTAATACAACAACAACTATTTACCAGCAGTGCGCCAAACCTGCTTAGACGTGCTCGCCGATCACCGCGATAACGATGTCAACCACGACATCGGTATGCAAGGCAACAGCAACAGCGTGCTCGCCAGTAATCTTCAGCGGGCCGTTAGGCAGACGCACTTGCGATTTTTCAACTGCGAAACCTTGCTTGGACAACGCTTCAGCGATATCGAAGTTGGTCACGGAACCGAACAAACGGCCGTCAACACCCGATTTTTGCGAAATCTGCACGGTCAGGCCGCTCAGTTTTTCGCCCTGGCCCTGAGCCACTGCCAGCTTGGCAGCTGCTGCAGTTTCCAGATCAGCGCGCTTCGCTTCGAATTCAGCGATAGCAGTAGTTGTAGCACGACGTGCCATACGTTGCGGAATCAGGAAGTTACGTGCGTAACCGTCCTTGACGCGAACAACTTCACCCAGATTGCCGAGATTAACGACTTTTTCCAACAGAATGACTTGCATGTTTTTCTCCTATTTCAAGTCGTCAATTAAGCGTTGTGCAGATCGGTGTATGGCAGCAGCGCCAGGAAACGCGCGCGCTTGATCGCAGTGTCCACTTGACGTTGATAGATTGCCTTGGTGCCGGTCAGACGTGCTGGCATGATCTTGCCGTTTTCTTGAACAAAATCCTTCAGCGTGTCGACATCTTTGTAATCAACGCTAGCTACGTGAGCTGCGGTGAAACGGCAGAATTTCTTACGCTTGAACAGCGGATTTTGTTGTTGACGCTTGTTTTTCAGTTTGCTTTTATCGAACTTTTTACCGAATGCCATTTTTGGCTCCTGTATTCAAATTTTGCTTAATAATTAATCTGCAATTTCAGCTTTGTTTCCCGAGGAAGCATTTGCTTCTATTGCAGCGAAATCCGTGATGTGAAATACCAGGCTTCTACCGTTGCGACTCTTGCGTGCCATGAATCCCGTGAACCAGAACGTGTTGCCCAATGGCGCTTTGCTGAACCTTCCCGAAATCTCGCCTACGGCCAGCGCGGCAATTTCGAATTCAATCAAACGTTTGATACCTGCTTCAATCGGTTCCGAGCGATGCTGCAATATCGCAGATACGATCGGGATGCCTGCCGGGGTGTAGCGTATGACTTCACGTTCGGCAACGTCGGCAACCAGTTGAAACACGTTATTGGGTTGATCCACTCCCGATGAACTCAATGGTTATGCAATGAATGCTGGTAGCTAGCTGGTAAATCAGGCAGCCGGCGCTTCAGTACGATGGCTCTTGGCAGCATCTTCCTTCTGCACGGCCTTCATCATTGGCGAAGGACCGGTTTCGGCCTTCTTCAGCTTGACGGTCAGATGACGCAACACTGCATCATTGAACTTGAAGCCGGTTTCGATTTCAGCCAGAGTTTCGCTGTCGCACTCGATGTTGAGGCAGACGTAATGTGCTTTAGCCAGTTTCTGGATCAGGTATGCCAGTTGACGGCGGCCCCAGTCTTCCACGCGATGTACGGTGCCGCCACGAGTGGTGACGATACCTTTGTAGCGTTCGATCATTGCAGGCACTTGCTCGCTTTGATCTGGATGGACGATAAATACGATTTCATAATGACGCATGTAAGCTCCTTTTGGACGGATTGAAGAATCGCCCACCTCGGCGTCAAGACGAGTGTGGGAAGAGGAAAACCAGCAATAGTACTCGCAATTGCAACAAAACTCAACGCTTTCAGGTGCTTAGGCCCGAGTCAGGTCAAAAATGTGGCTAAAGGACGGGTAAGGAATAGCTAAGAAGTGGGCTAAATGCAGCAAATTATCTTGCATTTGCACAAATACTGTACAAAAATACAGACTGTTGTTATGCACAGCATTGACCAGCCGCAGCAGCGCGGCCCTGCTGTTTTTTCTAGCGCTTTCCAGTACTTTCTACGCCAAATACACGCCATGATCAAATTGACCGCCCGTCAGCAACAAATCCTCGATCTGATCAAGGACGCCATCGACAATACCGGCTTCCCGCCGACGCGCGCTGAAATCGCTACCGAGCTGGGTTTTCGCTCGGCCAATGCGGCAGAAGAACATCTGCAGGCTCTGGCGCGCAAGGGCGCCATTGTGATCGCTCCCGGCACCTCGCGCGGAATCCGGCTTACCGAAAGCGCCCACCGCAACCAGGGCACGCAGCTTGCGCTGCCGCACCCGGCCCTGATGCAACTCAGCCTGCCGCTGGTTGGAAGAGTCGCCGCCGGGTCGCCGATCCTGGCCCAGGAACACATCCAGGCCAGCTATAACGTCGACCCCGCCTTGTTCAGCGCCAAGCCGGATTATTTATTGAAGGTGCGCGGCATGTCGATGCGTGACGCCGGCATCCTCGATGGCGACTTGCTGGCAGTAAAAAAAGCCGACAGCGCCCGCAACGGCCAGATCGTCGTGGCTCGCCTGGGCGACGACGTCACGGTCAAGCGCTATCAAAAATCCGGCTCCGTGATCCAGCTGCTCCCGGAAAATCCTGATTTTGAGCCGATTATCGTGACATCCAAGCAGGAGGATTTCGTGCTGGAAGGACTTGCAGTGGGCCTGCTGCGCAGCTGGGCCTGATGAATTGAATTGGATGCGGACGCAGTGCGCCAGATTCAGGAGCGATCGAGGCGGCGGCGCTTGGTCAGGATCTGACTGGCGATGCCGCGCAGGATATTGACCTCTTCAGTTTCCAGCTGAGTACGCGAAAACAATCGTTTCAAGCGCGGCATCAATTTTTTCGGGCTGGCCGGGTCGAGAAATTCGATTTCTATCAAGGCCTTTTCGAGATGAGCAAACATGCCGTCGATATCGGCCAGACTGGCCGTATTTCCCTGAAAACCGATTTCCGCGCCAGCTACCGGCGGCAACTCTTCGCTCGCCGCGACCCGGCATTCATAGGCCAGCACTTGTACCGCCTGCGCCAGATTCAACGACGAGTATTCCGGATTGGCGGGAATGCTCAACAGCACGTTGCATTTCTCGACGACCTCGTTGGGCAAGCCATAACGTTCGCTACCGAATATGACTGCCGCGTTCAGGCTGGCATCGCCCGCAAGCTGGGCCGCCAAGGCGCGCGGTCCAGTCAACGGCGGAGAAAATTCGCGCAAACGTGCACTCAGCGCCGCAGCGAAATTGCAGCCTTCCAGCGCCTGTTCCACGCTATCGACAATCCGTGCTGCCGCCAGAACGTCTTGCGCGCCACTGGCAAATGCAATGGCTTCGTCACGCTGTAACACATCGGGAAAACGTGGATTCACCAGGATCAGCTCGGAAAACCCCATGGTTTTGATAGCGCGCGCAGCCGCGCCGACATTGCCGGGGCTGCTGGTTTCAACCAGCACAAAGCGCAGGCGCTTGAAAAGAGACGTGTCGATTTTTGCCAGCTTCATTTAAAATAGCGCCATTACGTGGACTTTCTTTACAAAAAGTTGTTTATTTATCAAAATACTCACCTGAAACGTCCGCTTCGTTCATTCTCATTCATATAGGTGGTCCTGTTCCCGGTTGGCACAGTGCCGCCATTTTAACGGAACCCGACCATGCATCCAATGCTCAATACGGCCATCAAGGCCGCCCGTAACGGCGCCAAGGTTATCTCGCGCGCTTCTTTCGACCTCGATTTGCTGAAAGTAACAAAAAAACAGCATAACGATTTTGTTACCGAAGTCGACCAGGCTGCTGAAGCAGCGATCATTGATGTATTGAAGAATGCCTACCCGGACCACGCCATCCTGGCCGAAGAATCCGGCGCTTCCGCCAATCTGCACGACGACAACGAAAACGTCTGGATCATTGATCCGCTCGATGGCACGACCAATTTTATCCACGGCTTCCCGCAATACTGCGTGTCGATCGCATTGCAACACCGCGGCCAGATCACCCAAGCCGTGGTCTACGACCCGACCCGCAACGACTTGTTCACCGCCACCAAGGGTTCCGGCGCTTATCTGAACGAAAAACGGATTCGCGTCGGCAAGCGCGACAAGATTGCCGACGCCCTGATCGGCACCGGCTTCCCGTTCCGTGAAACCGAAGGTCCGGCGATGGACGAGTACATGAAAATGTTCCGCATCATGACGCAAAGCTGCGCCGGCCTGCGCCGCCCCGGCGCTGCCGCCCTCGACCTGGCGTATGTCGCCGCCGGCCGCCTTGACGGCTTCTTTGAAAAAGGCCTGAAGCCTTGGGATATCGCTGCCGGCTCGTTGCTGATCAGCGAATCGGGCGGGATCGTCGGCGATTTCACCGGCGAATCCGATTATTTGTACAAGGGTGACGTGCTAGCGGGCAGCCCGAAGGTGTTTGCGCAAATGGTTGGTTTACTGTCGCCGTTTGCCAAAAAATAAACTAGTTGTCAGTTAATTGCCAGCACAAGGGGAAACTTCCCTTGCTGCGAGCAATAAAAACTCCGCTTTTTGTCATTTCAACTGCGTAGGCCAGAGACTACAATTCATGCGCATCAGCGTAATTGGACACTCTCAACAACGATCTCACGCAGGAGAACAATATGGCAGTCAAACCAATTCCGGACGGTTACACATCCGTCACCCCCTATCTTGTTGTAGACGGCGCCGCCAAGGCCATCGCGTTTTATCAAAAAGCTTTCAACGCTGTGGAAGTACTGCGCATGGAAGGCCCCGATAAAAGAATCGGGCACGCAGAAATTAAAATCGGAGACTCCCACATCATGCTGGCCGACGAATGCCCGGAGATGGAAATCCGCAGCCCGAAAACGCTGGGCGGAGCCGGCGTCAGCATTGTGCTGTACGTAGACAATGCGAATGTACTTTACCCGCAGGCAATCGCAGCCGGCGGCACTGAGTTGCGGCCACTGCAGGACCAGTTTTATGGCGACCGCTCCGGCACCCTGAAAGATCCATTCGGCCACGTCTGGACCGTAAGCACGCATATCGCCGACTACTCGGAAGAAGAAATACGCGAGCGCGCCGCTGCCGCCATGAAATAATCCGACCAACCGGCGTTTGCCTGGCACGCATTCATCAAATGGCGATCCGCCTTACATCCCAAGCGGATCGCCAACCCGGATTTCATGGCGTACAGCCCGCATAGCCCCGCGATAGTGGATAACACGCCGGAATTGCTTGCCTGTAGCGCGCCGTTGTTATACTCTCCGGCGACACAGCACATTCTCCAGTCAAATGCTGCTGTTAAGGAGGCTGACAGCCTCCCGGGAGTCGAAACGACTCCAATCTCCTCTAATCCCGTTTGCCTGCGACTGGCGCCTTATAAAAGGCGACAGGCCGATATTATTCTATTGAGTTGTCATGTCTTTTTCTGAACTCGGCTTGTCCGAAGCCATCGTTCGTGCCGTAACCGAACATGGATACACCACCCCTACCCCGATCCAGACCCAGGCCATTCCTGCGGTATTGGCGGGCGGCGATTTGCTGGCCGGCGCCCAGACCGGCACCGGCAAGACCGCCGGCTTTACCCTGCCCGTGCTGCATCGCCTGTCGACCTCGGCTACCAACCCGACCGGCAGCCAACGTCCGATCCGTGCGCTGGTGCTGACGCCGACGCGCGAACTGGCGGCACAAGTCGAAGAGAGCGTTCGCCTCTACGGCAAGTATCTGAAGCTGACCTCGGCCGTCATTTTTGGCGGCGTCGGCATCAATCCGCAAATCAAGGTGCTCAAGCATGGCGTTGATATCCTGGTATGCACTCCGGGCCGCCTGCTGGATCATATGCAGCAAGGCACCGTCAATCTGAACCACGTGGAAATCCTGATCCTGGACGAAGCTGACCGCATGCTGGACATGGGCTTTATCCGCGACATCAAGAAGATTCTTGCGGTACTGCCGAAGAAGCGCCAGAACCTGCTGTTCTCCGCCACCTTCTCGGACGAAATCAAGATCCTCGCCGACAATTTGCTGAACTCGCCGGCCATGATCGAAGTAGCGCGCCGCAATTCCACGGTGGAAGTGATCCAGCAAAAGATTCACCCGGTCGATCGCGACCGCAAGCACCCGCTGCTGGCGCATTTGATCAAGACCCATCAATGGTCGCAAGTGCTGGTATTTACCCGCACCAAGCACGGCGCCAACAAACTGGTCGAGCAACTGGAAAAAGACGGCATCAGCGGCATGGCGATCCACGGCAACAAGAGCCAGTCGGCACGCACCCGCGCGCTGGCCGAGTTCAAGGATGGCAGCCTGCAGGTGCTGGTAGCAACCGATATCGCCGCGCGCGGCATCGACATCGATCAACTGCCGCACGTGGTCAACTATGACCTGCCTAACGTGCCGGAAGACTACGTCCACCGGATCGGCCGTACCGGCCGCGCCGGCGCCACCGGTGAAGCGGTATCGCTGGTGTGCGTGGATGAGCACCAGATGTTGAAAGACATCGAGAAACTGATCAAGCGCGAGTTGCCGAAAGAAGTGGTTGCCGGTTTTGAACCGGATCCTAACGCACGTGCCCAGCCGATACAACTGCGTAGCGGTGGCGGCGGCAATCGTGGCGCCGGCGGTGGCGGCGGACGCGGACGTTCGCAAGGCGCGGCACCCGGCGCTAAACCAGCCCAGGGCCCTTCCCGCGGCCATGGCGGCGCTAGTGGAACCCAAGCACGTCCCGCGGCTCCGCGCCGCTCGGGCGGACGCGGTCGCTAAGCCTGACTAAGCAAACCAATCCGCGCTAAAACCAGTGCGATGCCGCATCAAGCGGCATCGCCGAATACCCCGCGTAACAAATAGCGCATATCGATGAGGCCAAGAAAAGCGTTCTCATCGACATGCCATCCAGCAAATTCGCCACACCAGCATTTCCCTGACATGAACGCGATCCGCAGCGGATTTAGACGTCATGCAACTCTCCCGGATTCAGTCATACGCTCTGCTCAGGTCGAGATGGGGTTATCTGCGCTACGGCCTGCAGCGAGGCTCAGGCGCGTCATAAAAATACCAGCAACACAGCACGAGATTGGCCGGACAAATCAGCCAATAAGCGTGCGCCTGACTTGAATGAGAGAGAATTTCAGAAAAGCAAAACGGACAGAAGAAATCCGCGAACATGTTTATGTCGCAGACGAAATATTGCAAATATGGAATTTGACTACAGGATAGTGCGGTGAGGATAGGCAGAAAACTGGTCCGGCCGGAGGGAATCGAACCCCCAACATTTCGGGTAGAAGCCGAATGCTCTATCCAGTTGAGCTACGGCCGGATTCATGCGCCAAGTGATGCTTTGATTCCGATCGCGAGATCTTCAAGTGCCGTGATTGATTTTCATCAACCACAAATGAAAAACGGGCTGTCCGAAGACAACCCGCTTATTTTTTGGTCGGAGTACAAGGATTCGAACCTTGGACCCCCTGGTCCCAAACCAGGTGCGCTACCGGGCTGCGCTACACTCCGAGAAGCAAGATAATAAACAGTATTCCGATTTTTGTCAAATTTTTATACAGGAAAATTTTGAAATTTTGCTGCAAAAACCAACCCAATAACGGCACCGCCAAAAGCTTATCTGCTGAAAAACTTGAGAGACGAATTAGACCAGAATTTAGAAAAATATGCGAGAGAAAATCGCATATTTCATTAAAAATTTATCTCTTCTTTTACTTCTGCTTAAAACATCAGCAAAACAATGAAAAAACGCGATGCATTATCCAAATCACTGCTTCAAAATCATTTACGAAATTATTTACGAAATTATTTACAAACTAATTTGCAAACCCAATCAATCCTGCCGCAACGCTAATTGCGCACGCTGAAAACTTACTTTAAAACGACTGCCCTTGCCATATTCCGAAGTGATTTCAAGGCGACCGCGATGGCGCAGTAAAACATGTTTCACGATCGCCAGGCCGAGGCCGGTTCCTTGCGTAGCGCGCGAGCGCGTTTTGTCGACGCGGTAGAAACGCTCGGTAAGCCGGCTCAGATGTTCCGCTGCGATGCCGATGCCGTCATCGACCACGGTCAAACTTGCGCAGTCGTTTTCCATGCCCCAGCTAACATCGATGCGTCCACCGTCTGGCGTATAACGAACCGCATTCGAGAGCAGATTGGCAAACGCGCTTTCCAGCTCGTCATGATTGCCCTTGAGATCGATTTCCTGCGCTTGCAAGGTGATATGGTGCTTGCCGCCGGATAAGGCCCTGGCCTCCTCCACTATGCGGTTCAGCAGCGGCTTGATGCGCACCGCGTCGCTGGACGGCGGCTGCAGCAGGGACTCCAGCCTGGTCAAGGTCAGCATATCGGCCACCAGCCGTTGCATGCGCTGTCCCTGCTCGGCCATCAGATGCAGCTGGCGCTGGCGGGTTTCCTCGCTCATTTCGCTGCTCAGCGCGTGTTCTAGAAAGCCGTTGATGACCGTCAGCGGAGTACGCAGCTCATGCGATGCATTGGCGATGAAATCGCGCCGCATGGTATCCGTTTTTTCATTTTGCGTCACATCGTGAGTGACCAGAATCTGGCGCCGGCTTTCGAAGGAAATCAGTTGCACCAGAATTTTTCTATCGTGATGCATGAAGGGCAATGGCTGCTCGAAGCGGCCTGACAACATGTAATCGACGAAATCAGGAGAGCGTATCAGGTTGGTCAGCAAACGCCCTTCGTCGCGCTTCAGATCCAGGCCCAGGTGGCTTTGCGCCGCCGGGTTGCACCACTCCAGATGCATCACGCCGTCGACGATCACCACCCCGTCCGGCAGCAAACTCATGGCTTGCCGAAAACGCGCCAGCCACTCCGCCATCTCGCTGCGCGAGCGCTCATCCTCCAGCCGGATATCTTCCAGCGCGGTGAATGCATGCGCCCATAAGCCCCAGGTTTTCGGCCGCCGGGCGCCGACAGGAGCATCCAGCCAGCATTCGATTTGATATAGCGACCACATCTGCAGGAACAATAATGCCGCCAGCGACAAACTAAAGAACACCAGTCCGATGATGGCGCCGTAAATGGCCGCTACCGCCGCCGCAACCAGCGCCAGCAAACCAAACCAGAGCAGCGCCGGCACCCAGAATGCGCGCGCGTTGCGGCTACTGGCCGCAGCTCTTGTCACGCTGCGGGCTCGGCGTTGAGTTTGTAGCCGACGCCGCGCACGGTTTTGACGTAATCGGCGGCGAGGCCAAGCGATTTACGCAGGCGCATGATGTGCACGTCGACCGTGCGTTCTTCGATGAACGTATGATCGCCCCAGACTTTATCGAGCAGTTGCGCACGCGAAAAAATACGGTCCGGATGCGCCACCAGGAAACGCAGCAATTTGAACTCGGCCTGATCCAGTTCGATTTCCTGGCTATCGACGGTGACCTGATAACGATCGGTATCGATCTGAATCAAACCGTGGCTAAGCAGACTTTGCCCGAGCTCCGGTATCTTGCGCCTTAACAGCGCTTGAATCCGTGCAATCAACTCCTTGGGTGAAAACGGTTTGGTAACGTAATCGTCGGCGCCCGCATTGAGTCCGCGCACCTTGTCCTCATCCATGCCCTTGGCGGTCAGCATGATGACCGGCAAGGTAGCGCTACGCGGCTGGCTGCGCCATTCCTGCAATAACGCCAGGCCGGAGGTGTCGGGCAGCATCCAGTCCAGCAGCACGGCCTTGGGCAAGATGCCGGTGATCGCTTGCCGCGCCTCATTGGCGCTATACGCAATCTCGCAGGAAAAGCCGGCGTCATCGAGCGTGAAGCGCAATAGCTCGGCGATGCCGGGTTCATCTTCGACAATCAAAATGTGGGTTTGAAATTTCGACATCGGCAATTAACTCTATTCAGTAGGCAGTCGATAATTAAGCGGACACTCAGGTAGACACCTTATCGGCAATCCGGCGCGCCATCGTTTGCGCCAGATCTGCATCCTTGGCTTCAACCATGACGCGTATCAGCGGTTCGGTGCCGGAAGCCCGGATCAACACGCGTCCGTCATCGCCGAGCTCCTGCTCAACAGCTTCTTTCTCTGCCACCATCGCCGGGCTGTTCTTCCAGTCGAAGCCCGCGCCGACCTTCTTATTGATCAAGGTTTGCGGATAAAGTGCGATATCGGCGGTCAATTGCGCTAGCGTTTCCCCGTTGCGCTTTAGTGCCGACAAGACCTGCAAGGCCGATATGATGCCGTCGCCGGTAGTATGCTTATCCAGGCACAGAAGATGGCCTGAGCCCTCGCCGCCGAGGATCCAGCCGCGCTCTTTCATCACTTCCAGCACATAGCGATCGCCGACGTTGGCGCGGGCGAACTCAACACCCATTTTGCGGAACGCCACTTCCAGCGCCATATTCGTCATCAAGGTGCCGACAGCACCTTTTACCGGGCCGATCTTCAAGCGGTCCTTCACCATCACATACAGCAGCTCGTCGCCATTATAAATGCGGCCGCTGTCATCCACCATCACCAGGCGATCGGCGTCGCCGTCCAGCGCAATTCCGATATCCGCGCGGTTGGAGCGCACCGCCAGCGCCAGCGCGTCCGGCGCAGTGGCGCCAAAGCCGGCATTGATGTTGAAACCGTTCGGCTGGTTGCCGATGGAAATGACTTCAGCTCCCAGCTCATGGAATACGTGCGACGCAATATGATACGCCGCTCCATGGGCGCTATCGACCACGATGGCCAACCCGCGCAAGTCGAGTTCGTTGGGGAAAGTGCTTTTGCAAAATTCGATATAACGTCCGGCAGCGTCATCCAGGCGCCTTGCCTTGCCCAGCTTGTCGGAGGCCACGCACTCCATCGGCAACTCCAGAGCAGCCTCGATCGCGGTTTCCACTGCGTCCGGCAATTTGTTGCCCTGCGCCGAAAAGAACTTGATACCGTTATCTTCATACGGATTATGCGATGCCGAAATCACCACGCCAGCCGACAAACGCAGCGCGCGCGTCAGGTAGGCAATCGCCGGCGTCGGCATCGGCCCGGCCAGCATCACGTCGACGCCGGCGGCGGCAAAACCGGCTTCCAATGCAGCTTCCAGCATATAGCCCGAGACCCGGGTATCTTTGCCGATCAGCACCGTCGGCCTGGCGGCGCCCGATTTTTCCTGCGCCAGCACTTTGCCGGCGGCGTAACCCAGTCTCATCACAAAATCCGGTGTAATCGGCGCTACGCCGACACGACCGCGCACGCCATCGGTACCAAAATATTTTCTTGTCATCTCAGCCTTCATTCAAATTCTCTAGTCAATCACTGCCATATTGCGGCTTGGGTATTACAGCTTACTTATTTCCGCTGCGCCGCCTGCCATACCTTGAGCGCGTCTACCGTCTCCGCCACGTCATGCACCCGGACCATCTTAGCACCCTGTGAAACCGCCGCCAAAGCCGCCGCAAGACTACCCGCAAGGCGCCGCTCCACCGGTTTGCCGGTCAACTCCCCCAGCATGGTTTTGCGCGAGATTCCCGCCAGCAAAGGCAAATCCAGCGCACGTTGAATATCTCCCATGCTTTGCAACAAGGCAACATTATGCGCCAAGGTCTTGCCAAAGCCAAAGCCCGGATCGATGCTGATACGATTTCGCGCTATCCCTGCCAGTTCCAGCACCGCCACCCGCTCCAGCAAGAAAGCGCTGACTTCTGCCACGACATCCTGGTATTCCGGCTTGATTTGCATGGTTTGCGGATCTGCCTGCATGTGCATGATGCACAAGCCGCAATCACTGTCGCGTACCGCCTCCAAGGCGCCGGGAGCACGCAAGCCGTTAATGTCATTGATCAGGTCGACGCCGGCGGCAAGCGCTTCGCGCATTACGGCCGGCTTATAGGTATCGATGGAAAGCGGTTTGCCGCAATCGCGCAGAGCGTAAATGGCCGGCATGACCCGGTCCAGTTCTTCTTCCAGCGATAGCGCCGGACTGCCAGGGCGGCTCGACTCGCCGCCTATGTCGATGATATCGACGCCGTCCGCAATCATCTGCTCGGCATGTGACAAGGCGAATTCAAGTGACTGAAATTGTCCGCCGTCGGAAAATGAATCGGGCGTGATGTTGAGGATACCCATCACCAGCGGCCGCGCTTGCGGGGTATTGACCGGGAGCCGGTAACGGCCGCATTGGAAATATTCTTGCATATTGAAAAATGGAATGGATCTAAAGAATGGATTTTAAGCGTGCGAAGATAAATAAAAAGGGCGAGGATTGCTCCTCACCCTTGCTTATACGATTTCACAAGCTGCGTCCAGGGCCTGTTGACCTGGCAGGCGCGCCGGACCGGATCAGGCCGGTGCGGTAGCAGTCGGCGAGACGCCGCCGGATGAATTGTCGCTAGGCGCTTTCCGGACCGAACTGCCGGCCTTCGGCAGGCGTGGATCGAGACCTTCCATGATGTCGTTGATCTGATCGGCATCGATGGTTTCCCAATCCAGCAGGGCCTTGGTCATCGCTTCAACCTTGTCCTTGTTTTCCTCCAGCAGGCGGCGCGACAAGGCATATTGCTGATCGAGAATGCTGCGAATCTCGGCGTCGACCTTTTGCTGGGTCGCTTCCGATACTGTTTTCGAGGACGAGCGGCCGAAGTAGGCGTCCTGCTCGGTATCTTCGTAGACCATGGTGCCCAGGGTCTCAGACATGCCGTAACGCGTAACCATCGCCCGCGCCAGCTTGGTGGCGCGTTCAAAGTCGTTCGAGGCGCCCGTCGACATCTGGTGCATGAAAATCTCTTCTGAAATACGGCCGCCGAACAGGATGGCGATTTCTTCCAGCATCTTGTCCTTGTACATGTTGACGCGGTCGTGTTCCGGCAATTGCCAGGTCAGACCAAGGGCAAAGCCACGCGGCATGATGGTGACCTTGTGCACCGGATCGGCTTTCGGCAGCAGCTTGGCTACCACCGCATGGCCGGATTCGTGATAGGCCGTATTGCGGCGTTCTTCTTCACGCATCACTGCAGACTTGCGCTCAGGGCCCATGACGATCTTGTCCTTGGCATCCTCGAAATCCTGCATCTCGACCAGACGCTTGGCGCGACGGGCAGCAAACAGGGCAGCTTCATTGACCAGATTGGCCAGGTCGGCGCCTGAGAAGCCAGGCGTACCGCGCGCCAGGATGTCGGCTTTGACGTCGGTGGAAATCGGCACCTTGCGCATGTGGACGTTCAGAATCTGTTCGCGGCCGCGGATATCCGGCAAGCCAACCACCACCTGACGATCGAAACGACCCGGACGCAGCAACGCTTTGTCGAGCACATCGGAACGGTTGGTGGCAGCGATCACGATCACGCCGGAATTGGCTTCGAAGCCATCCATCTCAACCAGCATCTGGTTCAGCGTTTGTTCGCGTTCGTCATTGCCGCCGCCCATGCCGGCGCCGCGATGGCGGCCGACTGCATCGATTTCATCAATGAAAATAATGCAGGGAGCATGTTTTTTTGCGTTTTCGAACATGTCGCGTACCCGCGATGCGCCGACACCGACAAACATTTCGACGAAGTCGGAACCGGAAATGGTAAAGAACGGCACTTTCGCTTCACCGGCAATCGCACGGGCCAGCAAAGTCTTACCGGTACCTGGTGGGCCGACCAGCAGAACGCCGTGCGGAATGCGGCCGCCGAGTTTCTGGAACTTGGTCGGGTCACGCAGAAAATCGACCAGTTCGGACACTTCTTCCTTGGCCTCATCGCAACCGGCAACATCGCCAAAAGTAACGGTATTGCTATTTTCATCCAGCATGCGGGCCTTCGACTTACCGAACGAGAACGCCCCGCCCTTGCCGCCGCCCTGCATTTGACGCATGAAGAAAATCCAGACCCCCAGCAACAGGATCATCGGGAACCATGAGATGAAGATCTGCTGCAGGAATGATGGTTCTTCCGGCTGCTTGATCTCGAATTTGACGTTATTGTTAACCAGGTCGCCGATCAGGCCGCGATCCAGCGACGTGATGGCGGTCTTGACTTTTTTACCGTCCGAAGTAGTGGCAACAATGCTGCGATCTTCAATCGTGGCATCGGTGATATGGCCTGACCGTATTTCGCTGATGAGGTCGGAATAGGCGATCGGTCCGGCGCCGCTAGCCAGTCCGCGCCCGTCGAACTGCTTGAATACGGTGAAAAGCACCAGGGCGATGACCACCCATATGGCGGCTTTGGAAAACATGTTGTTCACTAGAACTCCTTGGACGCGCTGCGCGCCTGACATAGGTACAGCTTCGAGGTATTCCTTAGATTTTACTCGGAATGGGTACGGCTTGCTAGTTTGGATATGCGGCCGCACCCATGATAAATCAAGGAAAACTTGTTAATTACCGCGGATTCTTCAATATCTTTCCAAGCAAGAAGATTTCTGACGATTTATCGCGGCTGGCTTTCGGCTTTCTGGAGGCCACGGTTTTGAATTCCTGGCGGAATTTCATCAATACTTCATTGTAACCGGTGCCGTTAAAACATTTTGCCAGCAAGGCTCCGCCTGGTTTCATGTGTTGCTGCGCGAATTCAATTGCCAAATCGATAATTTCCTCGACCCGGGCCGCATCCGAGATAGCGATGCCGGACAGGTTGGGCGCCATGTCGGACAATACCAAATCCACCTTACGCCCTTCCAGCAAACGCTCCAGCTGGCGCAAGCTGTCCGCTTCGCGGAAATCACCCTGGATGAAATACACGTCGGCAATCGGCTCCATCGGCAAGATGTCCAGGCCGATGATCATGCCATGGATGCCGCCGCCGTCCTGACCGGCCAGCTTGTTGCGAGCGTATTGCGACCAGCTGCCCGGGGTGGACCCGAGGTCGACAATGATCTGGCCAGGCTTGATCAGCTTGTCCATTTCGTCGATTTCTTTTAGCTTGTAAGCCGCCCGCGCACGATAGCCTTCTTTCTGCGCCAGCTTCACGTAAGGATCGTTAATGTGGTCGTGCAACCAGTTTTTGTTTAATTTCTTCTTTGCCATTCGCGTAGAATACCGTTTTTAAGGAATTTTTATGTTGAAACTTACATCCGCCGAGCGTAGCGAGCTCCGTTCCCAAGCCCACGGACTGGATCCGGTGGTCCTGATCAGCGATGATGGCTTAAAACCATCCCTGATGAAAGAGATCGATGCCAGCCTGAACGCCCATGGCCTGATTAAAGTGCGTGTATTCGGTGATGATCGCGAGGCACGGATTGCCATCTACGAAACTATTTGCGAAAAACTCAATGCAGCGCCGGTACAACACATCGGCAAACTGCTGGTCCTGTACCGCCCGCAAAAAGATGCGGCCAAAGAACGTAGCGAAACGCGCGGCAGAGGCATGCGCGAAGTGACCATCGTCAAACCAAGCCCCAGCGGCACCAAGCGGCCATCGGTGACCAAGGTCATGGTAAAGGGCAATGAACGCGTGACCCAGGGCGGCAACATCAAGCGCGCCAAACCGCGTCAGAAAAGCGGCAAGAAATCGGCATTGGGCCGTTAATGCTGACGTTTATGGTTGCTGCAGCGACTGCGGCAACCATGACGGCGCTCTAGCGCAAACTGCGTAAGCGCAGAATCAGCCCCACTCCCAACAAACTCTGGATCAGGAAGATGCCGCTGGCAACGCCGTGCAGAATCCCGAACTGCGTCCTGGCGCCGTCGCTCATCACACCGCCGGTTGCCGCAGACGCTTCACGCAAGCTGGCCATGAATGGCTGGATACCGAAATAACCGACCAGGGTACAAATCAGCATCGCCAGCGTCAGCTTCAGCAATGTCTTGCGCAACGGTGCTGCATCGTCATAGGTTCTGTAGCTGAACAACAGGATCAAGGCTACGCCGCAGGCTATCGTCAACCAAGCCTCGATCCGGAACAGGCTGCCGGCGATGGTGCCGGCCAGCGCGCGGTCGGGCAAGGTGGCGAACAACGCCGGCGCGACCAGATAACCAACCGTCCACAGACTACCCACCCATAAGGTGGCGATTAACAATCTGAGTCTTACTACAAGCATTGCCACTCCCGGGTTTCTGATCAAGCCGCTCTAATTACACTCAAAGCATTCTCAAGGCTTCAGCCGCATGCGACGCTGCCCGACGCACCAGCTTTAGATGTAGCGGACTTCCAGAATTTCATATTCGCGGATGCCGGATGGCGCTTGCACGCCGACCACGTCGCCGGCGGTCTTGCCGATCAGCGCACGTGCGATCGGCGAGGTCACGGAAACCTTGGCCGACTTGATGTCGGCTTCATCGGTGCCGACGATTTGATAAGTTACCTTATCGCCCGATTCCAGGTCTTCCAGATCGACCGTAGAGGCAAACACCACGCGCCCGTCCGCATCCAGGGTTGCCGGATCAATAACCTGCGCGGCTCCCAGCTTCCCCTCCAGGTCGGCAATCCGGCCCTCGACGAAACCTTGCCGCTCTTTCGCCGCATCATAATCCGCGTTTTCCGAAAGATCGCCATGTGCGCGTGCTTCTGCGATGGCTTTGATGACAGCTTGACGCTCCTTCGTTTTCAAATGATGTAATTCATCTTTCAACAATTGTGCGCCATGCTTGGTAAGAGGTACTGAGCTCATAGGGATGGTATTCAAAAAAATTTAAATGGGATTATCACGCACGCAATAAAAGGTCGCGGAGGTCAAAAACGTACCGAAAAAAGGGTGCGCTCATGACCTCCGCAGGAACTTCTGTAGCTAAATTGTACGTTTCGGCGGCTTCCAGACGCCAATGCAGCCCGGAAGCGATTCAGGATGCGCCTAGGCGCATCCTGATCTGACCTTAGTGTAAGGTTTTATGCAGCCCTTGTAAATCATAGACATGCAACTCGTCCAGATGACGCATGCCCTCGACCGCCGCCTCTGCGCCGGCAATCGTGGTATAGGTCGTGGCGCGTGCCGCCAGGGCCGAGATACGGATCGCCCGCGAATCGACAATCGCGCTACGCTTTTCTTCGACCGTGTTGATCACCAATGAAATCTCATTGTTCTTGATCATGTCGACCACGTGCGGGCGTCCTTCGACCACCTTGTTGACGGTTCCCACAGGAATCCCGGCAGCGCTGATAGCCGCTGCGGTACCCTTGGTCGCCACCACCGTGAAGCCGAGCGCCACCAGATCCTTGGCGACCTGCACTGCTCGCGGCTTGTCGCTGCCCTTGACGCTGAGGAATACCTTGCCGGAACTCGGCAGCTTGACGCCGGCGCCGAGCTGCGACTTGACGAACGCCTCGCCGAAAGTTTTACCAACGCCCATTACTTCACCGGTGGATTTCATTTCCGGACCGAGAATGGTGTCGACGCCCGGGAACTTGACGAACGGGAATACCGCTTCCTTGACGCTGAAGTATTTCGGCAAGACCTCTTCCTTGATGCCCTGGCTGTCGAGCGACTGGCCGACCATGCAGCGGGCGGCAATCTTGGCCAGCTGCAAACCGGTAGCCTTGGACACGAACGGCACGGTACGCGAGGCGCGCGGATTGACCTCCAGCACAAACACCACGTCCTTGCCATCGATCTGCTGAATCGCAAACTGCACGTTCATCAAACCGACCACGTTCAAGCCCTTGGCCATCAGCGATGTCTGCCGCTTGATCTCTTCGATGGTTGCCGGCGACAGCGAGTAAGGCGGCAGCGAACAAGCCGAATCGCCGGAGTGCACGCCGGCCTGTTCGATATGCTCCATGACGCCGCCGATAAAGGTGCGCTCGCCGTCGGACAGGCAGTCAACGTCGACTTCGATAGCGTCGTTCAGGAAGCGGTCCAGCAATACCGGTGAATCGTGCGAGACCTTGACCGCTTCGCGCATGTAGCGCTCAAGGTCGCGTTGCTCGTGGACGATTTCCATCGCGCGGCCGCCCAAAACGTAGGATGGACGCACCACCAGCGGATAGCCGATTTCCTGCGCCAGGCGCAATGCGTCTTCTTCAGTACGCGCGGTACGGTTTGGCGGTTGCCGCAAGCTCAGGTCGTGCAGCAGCTTCTGGAAACGCTCGCGGTCTTCGGCGGCGTCGATCATGTCCGGCGAAGTGCCGACGATAGGCACGCCGTTGGCTTCCAGATCCAGCGCCAGCTTCAGCGGCGTCTGGCCGCCGTACTGCACGATCACGCCGTATGGCTTTTCCTTGTCGACGATTTCCAGCACGTCTTCCAGCGTCACCGGTTCGAAATACAGGCGATCCGAGGTGTCGTAGTCGGTCGATACGGTTTCCGGATTGCAGTTGACCATGATGGTCTCGTAGCCGTCTTCACGCATCGCCAGCGCCGCATGGACGCAGCAATAATCGAATTCGATACCCTGGCCGATACGGTTAGGACCGCCGCCCAGCACCATGATCTTCTTTTTATCGGTCGGATTCGATTCGCACTCTTCCTCGTAGGTCGAGTACATGTACGCCGTATCGGTCGAAAATTCGCCGGCGCAGGTATCCACCCGCTTGTAGACCGGGCGGATATTCAAGGCCAGGCGCTTCTTGCGCACTGCAGTATCGGTAGTCTTCAGCAGCTTGGCCAGGCGGCGATCGCCGAAGCCCTTTTGCTTGAGGCGGAACAGCGTGTCGCGGTCCAGCGCTTCCAGCGTCTGGCTCTTTTCCAGCCACAGCTCGATATCGACGATTTCCTTGATTTGCGACAGGAACCATGGATCGATGTGGGTCAGCTGATGCACTTCTTCCAGCGTGAAGCCTTGGGCGAACGCATCGCCGACATACCAGATACGGTCCGGACCCGGCTCGCCGAGTTCTTCTTCGATAACTTCGCGGTCCTGCGTCTTTTCGTTCATGCCGTCGACGCCGACTTCAAGGCCGCGCAAGGCTTTCTGGAACGACTCCTGGAAGGTGCGGCCGATCGCCATCACCTCGCCCACCGATTTCATCTGCGTCGTCAGATGATCGTCGGCAGTCGGGAATTTTTCAAATGCAAAACGCGGAATCTTGGTGACCACGTAATCGATCGAAGGTTCGAACGATGCCGGTGTCGCGCCGCCGGTAATTTCATTGCGCAACTCGTCCAGCGTAAAGCCCACCGCCAGCTTCGCCGCGATCTTGGCGATCGGGAAACCGGTGGCTTTGGAGGCCAGCGCCGAAGAGCGCGATACGCGTGGATTCATTTCGATCACGATCATGCGGCCATCGGCCGGATTGACCGAGAACTGCACGTTGGAGCCGCCGGTATCGACGCCGATCTCGCGCAATACCGCCAGCGAGGCGTTACGCATGATCTGGTATTCCTTGTCGGTCAGGGTCTGGGCCGGCGCGACCGTGATCGAGTCGCCGGTATGCACACCCATCGGATCCAGGTTTTCGATCGAGCAAACGATGATGCAGTTGTCCGCCTTGTCGCGCACCACTTCCATCTCATACTCTTTCCAGCCGATCAGCGATTCCTCAATCAGCAATTCCTTGGTCGGCGATGCTTCCAGGCCGCGGCGGCAGATGGTTTCGAATTCTTCGGCGTTGTATGCAATGCCGCCGCCGGTGCCGCCCATGGTGAACGAAGGACGGATGATGACCGGGAAGCCGAGTTCCTTCTGCACACTCCAGGATTCATCCATGGTGTGGGCGACGCCGGAACGGGCCGAACCGAGGCCGATCTTGGTCATCGCTTCCTTGAACTTGGAGCGGTCTTCGGCCTTGTCGATCGCTTCAGGCGAAGCGCCGATCAATTCGACATTGTATTTTTCCAGGATGCCGTGGCGATGCAAATCCAGCGCGCAGTTGAGCGCGGTCTGGCCGCCCATGGTCGGCAGGATCGCGTCCGGCTTTTCCTTGGCGATGATGCGTTCCACCGCTTGCCAGGTGATCGGCTCGATGTAGGTAACGTCGGCCATTTCCGGATCGGTCATGATGGTGGCCGGATTGCTGTTGACCAGGATCACTTTGTAACCCTCTTCGCGCAGCGCCTTGCAGGCCTGGGCGCCGGAGTAGTCGAACTCGCAAGCCTGACCGATGATGATCGGGCCAGCGCCGATAATCAGGATGTTTTTTATATCACTACGCTTAGGCATTTTTATTTTTCTCCAACATCGTTTGACTCATCAGCTGAATGAAACGATCGAACAAGGGGGCGATGTCATGCGGGCCAGGCGACGCTTCCGGGTGGCCCTGGAAGCAGAATGCCGGCTTGTCGGTGCGGGCGAAGCCCTGCAGCGAACCGTCGAACAGCGATACGTGCGTCACGCGGCAATTGGCCGGCAGGGTTGCGCCATCCACTGCGAAACCGTGGTTTTGCGATGTGATCAGCACTTGCTTGCTATCCAGGTCCTGCACCGGATGATTGGCGCCATGGTGGCCGAACTTCATCTTGAGCGTCTTGGCGCCGGATGCCAGCGCCATGATCTGGTGGCCGAGGCAGATGCCGAAAGTCGGAATCGCGCGCTCGATCAATTCCTTGACGGCGGCAATCGCGTAATCGCACGGCTCCGGGTCGCCAGGGCCGTTAGACAGGAAAATGCCGTCCGGATTGAGCGCCAGCGCATCGGCAGCGGAAGCTTGCGCCGGCAATACGGTAATCTTGCAGCCGCGTTGCGCCAGCATGCGCAGGATGTTGAATTTGACGCCGTAGTCAAACGCCACCACATGATACTTGGGCGTGATTTGCTGATCGTAGCCGCGGCCGAGACGCCACTCAGTCTCGCTCCAGCTGTAGGCCTTGGCGGTCGACACCACCTTGGCCAGGTCCATGCCGGCCAGGCCGGGGAAACCGCGCGCCAGTTCCAGCGCTTTTGCGGTAGCCGCAGCGATGTCCGGCTCGCCGGCGACGATGGCGCCGCCCTGCGCACCTTTTTCGCGCAAAATGCGTGTCAGCTTGCGCGTATCGATGCCGGCGATGGCAACGATATTCGACTCTTGCAGGTAGGCATCGAGTGTTTGGGTGGAACGGAAATTCGATACCAGGCGCGGCAGATCGCGAATGATCAGGCCGGCGGCATGAATCCGGGAGGACTCGACATCCTCTTTATTGACGCCGGTATTGCCGATATGCGGATAAGTGAGGGTGACGATCTGGCGGCTATAGCTTGGATCGGTGAGGATTTCCTGGTAGCCGGTCATGGCGGTATTGAATACGACTTCGCCAGTCGTATGACCAACGGCGCCAATTGAAATACCTTTGAAAATCGTCCCATCTGCTAGCGCAAGGATGGCCGGTACGGTGAGGCCAGAAAAAAATGGCTGCAAGGGGTAACTCCTGATGTTGTTACCGCCGCTGCGCTGCGCCAAACGACCGCTATGAAACCCCAAACAGTGACGATTTGGCGGCTTTTATAGTCTTTTTGGGACGAGATGGATGGTGGTATGCGCTACGGCGGAGTAAATTGGGCTAAACCCTGCAATTATAGCCGACAACGCCCTGCCCGGCAATCCGGCCAGACGCCAAGCCGAGGATTTTCGCATAAATAATTACGAAAAATCATGAAAAATCAATGACCATGATTTAATTGTCAACAATACTGACGAACAGCGCCTTGGTTATCAATCCAACTGCCAATAATGGGCAGCTTGCCGGTTCGGCATGCCGAACCGGCAAGCTGCCTTAATCCCTGCGCGAACAACACGGTTGCCGTCGCCGATCTGCACCATCCAACAGCGCCGGCCAGCGCGGCTAACCGCATTTCCATCATCCGACTTAAGCGGCGCCCAAGGCAGCAATACCCGCCTTAGCGATTTGCACATCTTCGCTCGACTTCACGCCGGAAACGCCAACTGCACCCAGATATTCGCCGCCAACCAGGATCGGCACTCCGCCCTCCAGCAAGCCTTCCAGGTTAGGGGCGGTAATGAACGAGAAACGACCATTGTTGATCATGTCTTCGTAAATCTTCGATTCACGCTGGCCCAGGGCCGCGGTCTTGGCCTTGGCGGGGGCGATATGGGCCGAAATCGGCGCACAGCCGTCCATGCGTTGCAACCATAGCAGGTGACCGCCGTCATCCACGATCGAAATTGTGACAGCCCAACGGTTCTTGAGCGCCTCAGCCTCAGCAGCTGCCGCAATTTTCTTTACATCGTCGAGTGTCAAAACTTGTTTCGATTTCATTTTTGCTCCTTGTGAAATAACTGATTATTGTACTTTAGTGCTCTGCAATAGGCATCCGCATCGACCGTTTTGCCGGCAGATTATTTCTGGCGCGGCATTTTTGGCTTAGTGGTCCGGCTTAATACTCCGACTCGATATTTCAACTTGACACCCTGGCTTGATATTTGCTTTACGGAAACTTCAATTGCAAGAAAATTTCTGCGATTTTCAAGATTTATCCGACTTTAATTATCACAGTGACATGACGCAGTACCGCTCAGCCGCCTGCCAAATTTGACAGGTACCTCTTATTCACTTACATTCGTGCGATCGTAATGTCCCAGAGCCTACCCATAACGATGTCGATCAAAGAAGCCTTTCCCCTATTCCAGACATTTGCACTTGCCTTCGCGCTGATCGCCACGCTGTTGCTGTACACACCCGCGCGCGCTTCCGATATCACCGATATCGATCCGCGGCCGATAGCAAGCAGCACCCGCAGCAAACTCCAGCAATTTACCGATCGAGCCTCGGGCCTGGCCGTGAGCGCGATGGGCATGATCGGCATTCATTATAAATATGGTGGCAATAGCCCCGAAAACGGCCTGGACTGCAGCGGTTTGGTACGCTATGTCTTCAAGGATGCCTGGGGCGTCAACGTCCCACGTACCGCCGCGGAATTGAGCCGCAGCGGCGAAAAGGTCGACAAGCAGGATTTGAAGCCGGGCGACCTGGTGTTCTATAACACGTTGCGCCGCAGCTTCTCGCACGTGGGTATTTACCTGGGCGACAATAAATTCATCCATGCCCCGTCCGCCGGTGGCCAAGTGCGTATCGAAAGCATGGATCTGGCTTATTGGAAATCGCGCTTCAATGGTGCGCGTCGCATCAATGATACGGAACCGGATAGCTACAGCCATCAATAATCGGCGCTGTTATCCCCTGCCAGTTCGCAGGCCGCCAGTTTCTTCCTTGTAGATAGAAGATCGCAGGTGATTCCGGTACGGAACGCCTACCGCACTTACTCTTCGCGCTTTTCCTTCAATTTCTTCTTGATGAGCGCCATCTGCGCCATTGCCGCCTGTTCACCGGCCAGTATCGCGGTATTACGCGCGGCAAAATCGTTACCCTTCATCGCCCCCAGCTCCGGACGGATGACAATATCAGCGTCTTTCAACTCATAACTGTTGATAGTTTGCCCCATGATGGCAAAGGTTTGCAGCAATACGTCGACCGAGCTTGAGGCGGCCTGGGCCTCCGGCGAGGCGGAAATATTCACGGCAATCACAAAATCCGCCCCCATTTCATGCGCGAAACGCACCGGCACCGGCGACACCAGGCCGCCGTCAACATACAGACGGCCGCCGACATTCACCGACTGGAAAACACCCGGCACCGCCGAAGACGCCCGCACCGCCACACCAGTGTTACCGCGGCGAAACAGGATGGGGACACCGCTATGCAAATCAGTGGCAACCGCGCCAAACGGGATTTTCAGTTTCTCAATCTGCACATTGTGGACGGTCTTGTTGACGTAGTTCTGGATCGCCTCACCCTTCAACACGCCGCTGACCTTGGCAAAAAACGGTACGGACCAATCCGAAATAGCGGCCTCGTCCATTTGTAGCGCGATCTTTTGCAGCGCAAAGCCGTTATTGCCGGCAGCATACATTGCACCGACCACACTACCGGCGCTGGTGCCGACCACGATATCCGGCATTATCCCTTGCGATTCCAGCGCCTTGATCACGCCGATATGGGCAAAACCGCGAGCAGCGCCGCCACCCAATGCGAGGCCGATCTTGATCGGTCTGGCGACTTTTGGCTGCGCGACCGGAACCACTGCCACTGGCGGTATCTGCGGCGCAATCGGATTGCTGCCGCAGGCGGCCAGCAAAGCGCATAAAACGAGACTGATTGTAAGAGTAGGCAGTAAGCGCGGAAAGGACATGACAATGGGGGGCTTGGATGGGAAACGCGAGCGCTGTCAATCATCGACAACGAGCGCGGCCGGCGACAAGGCGTCGCCGCAGAATTGTAGCTGATGTTGAAGACTTCAGCCGCTTTCAGAATACTCAGGCAACGCTCAGCCGTTTCAGGCTTTCGCTGCAGCAACGATTGAAGTTGCAGGCAAGTTGACGGTAAATACGCTACCTTCGCCCGGCCGCGATTCAACCCCCAAGGTACCATGGTGGCGCAACAATACATGTTTGACGATGGCCAGGCCGAGACCGGTACCCTGGGTTTCTCGTGAGCGGCTCTTATCGACCCGGTAAAACCGTTCGGTCAGCCGCGAAATATGTTCGCCGCTGATACCGATGCCGGAATCCTTGACCACCAGTTGCGGCCCCAATTTGCCATTTTGCCAAATAATCTGGATTTTTCCGCCAGCCGGCGTGTAACGGACCGCATTGGAAATCAGATTGCTGAATGCGCTGCGCAGCTCGTCCTTGCTGCCGGTGACGTCGGGTCCGTCGACCGCCAGGGAAAACGTATGCTTTCCCGCGGACAGCACTTCAGCTTCCAGCAACAAGCTGTGCAGCATGGCTCGCATATCCACCGGCTCGGGACGCAATGGGTAATCGATCGACTCCAGGCGCGTCAAGGTAAGCATGTCGCCGATCAGGTTTTGCATGCGGTGGCCCTGCTCCGTCATCAACTGCAGATGGGCGGCACGGGTCTGCCGGTCAAGATCCGGTTGTGCCTGCGCGATCTCCAGAAAGCCGTTGATCACCGTCAATGGCGTGCGGAGTTCGTGCGAGGCATTGGCGATGAAATCACGCCGCATCATGTCGATTCTTTCGGATTCGGTGGCGTCGTGGGTCACCAGGATCTGGCGGCGATTTTCAAACGGGATGATTTGCACGATAAGCTTACGTTCGCGCAAGCTCAAGGTCAGCGGCTGATCGTAGCGGCCGAGGATGATGTAATCGATGAAATCCGGGGTGCGAATCAGATTGGTGACCCGCATTCCCTTGTCGCGCCCGTGCTGCAGGCCCAGATGCCGCTCGGCGGCCGGGTTGCACCACTCCAGGAACAAGACGTCGTCCATGATGACGACCCCGTCCGGCAATAAATGCATGGCTTGGCGAAAGCGCGCCAGCCATTCGCTCAGTTCGGTCTGATGCTTTTCATCGTCGCGCCGCAAGCGGTACAGGCGCGAAAAAATATCGGTCCACGCACCCCAGCCGTCGGGCAGTTTTTCACTGCGCGGATTGTCCAGCCAGCCGCTCAGCCGGAACAGGTAGTGCAGTTGCACCACCACGGCAATCGACATCAAGACCAGGCCCAGCGCCAGGCCAGGCACCGCGCCAAACAGCCCCCAGACTATGCCGGAGATGACAAAGATCAGCAAGATCCGCAGCAATGCCGGGATCCAGAACAACATCTGTGGATTCATAAATCACTATTTTGCGAAGGAGGCAAGGTTCACCGCTGCGAGCCCCGGCTGGCGGTTCGCGCCTGAAATTATTTTACTATTTTGCTGAAAGCATGTAGCCGACGCTACGCACAGTACGAATCAGGTGTTCCGATTCACGTAACGCCTTGCGCAAGCGCAGCACATGGACATCCACGGTGCGCTCTTCGATGACCACATGGTCGCCCCACACCTTGTCCAGCAACTGGCTGCGCGAAAAGACCCGGTCCGGGTTGGCCATGAAGAATTTCAGCAAACGATATTCGGCGTGGCCAATATCGATTTTCTGGTTTTCCAGGCATACCGAGCAGCTGGCGGGATCGAGCGACACCGAGCCGGCCGACATCATGCCGGGGACCTCATCCGCGCCTTTGCGCCGCAATAAAGCCTTGACGCGCGAGGTCAGTTCACGCGGCGAAAACGGCTTGGTCATGTAATCGTCGGCGCCATTGTCGAGACCCGAGATCTTGTCTTCTTCCATGCTTTTCGCGGTCAGCATCATGATCAGCATCGACTGCAGCTGGCGATCGGCACGCATTTGCGACAACAAGCGCAGGCCGCTCTGGTCCGGCAGCATCCAGTCCAGCAGCACCAGATGCGGTGTGCGGCGCTGGACGAATTCCCAACCGTCGGCCGCGGTATGCACGATGGACGGGTTCCAGCCGGCTTCCTTAATCGTGAAGCCAATCAATTCGGCAATCGCCGGCTCATCTTCGATAATCAGGATGGATGTTTTATCGGCGGCCATTTTTTAAGACGCGGTTAATGTTACGTTTCGATTACGCATCATCACCGAGTTGACTGGCAGCGTAATCGGTATGACGGATATCCTTGCCCTCGACAATGTAAATCACGTACTCGGCGATGTTCTTGGCATGGTCGCCGATGCGCTCGATCGCCTTGGCCACCCATAAGGTATCCATCGAGGCCGATATCGTGCGCGGATCTTCCATCATGAAGGTGATCAGGTTGCGCATGATGGAACGGAAATCGCGGTCGATCACCACATCTTGCGCAATCAGCCTGGTGGCCTGTTTCTCATCCAGGCGCGCCAGCGCATCCAGCGCGTCGTGCAGCATGTCAGCTGCGCCGCTGCCGATGACGCGCACGGTTTCCGTATGATCGATGGTGCCGGCGCCGCGCTTGTGCAAGTGAATTGCCGTGCGCGCGATCTTGGCCGCTTCATCGCCGATGCGCTCGAGATCGGTAATCACCTTGATGGTCGCCATCACGGTCCGCAAATCGTTGGCAGTCGGCTGGCGGCGCACGATCAGATGGCTGCAGGCATCATCCAGCTCGACTTCCAGGCGATTGACCTGATCGTCATCCTTGATGACTCTTTCCGCAGCATCCAGGTTGCCGGTGCGGAAAACGTTAAGCGCTTCCTGAAACTGGCGTTCAACCAGTCCACCCATGAGCAACACTTTGGAACGTATGGTTTCCAAATCCGTGTCGTACTGCTTAGAAGAATGTTCGCCGGTCATCTGATTTCTTTCCGTTCTCTGCAATTCAGTATAGGTATTTCAGCTTATGCGTTTCAGCAATTTCGTCGAGAAATTTGCCCTTAACCAAAGCGGCCGGTAATGTAATCCTGGGTTTCCTTGCGCGCCGGATTCATGAAAATCTGATCGGTCTCGCCGAATTCCACCAGTTCGCCCAGATACATGTAGGCGGTGTAATCGGAGCAGCGCGCAGCCTGCTGCATGTTGTGCGTAACGATGACGATGGTGTAGTCCTGCTTCAGTTCGCTGATCAGCTCTTCCACCTTGGCGGTCGAAATCGGATCCAGTGCCGAGGTAGGTTCGTCCAGCAGCAAGACATCGGGGCGCACCGCAACGCTGCGCGCGATGCACAAGCGTTGTTGCTGTCCGCCGGACAAGCTCAGGCCGCTCTTGTTCAATTTGTCTTTGACTTCACCCCACAAGGCAGCCTTCGACAGCGCCCATTCGACGCGCTCGTCCATTTCGCCCTTAGGCAGGTTTTCGTACAGGCGAATCCCGAAAGCGATGTTGTCGTAAATTGACATCGGAAACGGCGTCGGCTTCTGGAACACCATGCCAACCTTGGCGCGCAGCATGTTCAGATCCTGCCCTGCTTCCAGGATGTTGCGGCCCGCGTACATGATCTTGCCTTCCGCGCGCTGGCCCGGGTACAGGTCGTACATCCGGTTCAAGGTGCGCAGCAAGGTTGATTTTCCGCAACCGGACGGCCCGATAAACGCGGTCACTTTCTTTTCATTGATATGCAGGTTGATATTCTTCAAGCCATGGAAATTGCCGTAGAAAAAATCCAGCTGCGAGATTTCTATGGTTGGCGGCTTAGTCGCATGCATCGGCTGCATCGATTGCATATCGAGATGATTCAATTTGGTAGAAGTTTGCATGTTATTGACCAGTGAGTGACCAGCAAGTGATCATTAAGGACGGCAATCTAAATATCTAAATGATTACAGGCAAGTGCGTCAGCCCGGAATCTTCTGGCTGAACAATGAACGCGATACGATGTTCAAGGCCAGCACGCTGAAGGTGATCAACAAGGCCCCGCCCCAAGCCAGCGGCACCCAGTTGTCAAACGGGCTCATCGCAAACTGGCTGATGACTACCGGCAGATTCGCTATCGGTTTGTTCATGTTGGTGCTGAAGAACTGGTTATTCAATGCGGTAAACAACAGCGGCGCCGTTTCTCCTGCAATCCGCGCCACCGCCAGCAACACACCCGTGACTACGCCAGCCTTGACCGCACGCAGACGCACCAGCAACGCCACTTTCCAGCGCGGCGCCCCCAGGGAAAATGCTGCTTCACGCAGGCTGCCAGGCACCAGTTTCAGCATATTATCGGTAGTCCGCACGATCACCGGCACGGCAATCAGGGACAGTGCAAAAGTACCGGCCCAGCCTGAGAAATGACCGACCTTGGCGACATAGATGGCGTAGACAAACAAGCCGATCACGATCGATGGCGCCGACAACATGATGTCGGTAACAAAGCGCGTCACCTGCGCCAGCTTGCTTTCCTCGCCATACTCAGCCAGGTAGATGCCGGCCAGGATGCCGATCGGGGTACTGACTACCGTCGCCATGCCAACCATCATCAGGCTGCCGATAATCGGATTCAGCAAGCCACCGGCGCCTGAGCCGGGAGCGGGCGTATTTTGCGTCAGGATGCCAAGGTTGAGCGCGCCAAAACCTTTGATGACCAAAGTCGCCAGAATCCAGGCCAGCACCGCGATGCCCATGGCCATCGCCAGGAAAGACAAGATCATGCCGAAACGATGCATCAGCAGGCGTTTGCGATAAACCGGGTTGGCCCGCGGATTAACCACTAAGCCCGGCTGGATATCAGCAGAATTCTTCATTTGGCACCTTCTTTACGGGACATGCCCATCAACATGATTTTAGCGATCGACAACACGATGAAGGTAATCACGAACAGGATCAGGCCAAGCGCAAACAAGGCCGATACGTGCAGCGTGGTGGAGGCTTCGGCGATTTCATTGGCCAGCGTCGAAGCGATGCTGTTGCCCGAGGCGAACAGCGACCAGGATAGCCGCTGCGCATTGCCGATCACGAAAGTGACCGCCATGGTTTCGCCTAAAGCACGCCCCAGGCCCAGCATGACGCCGCCGACGACGCCGGTTTTAGCATACGGCAGCACCACTTTACGCACCACTTCCCAGCGCGTGCAGCCCAAGCCGTAAGCTGATTCTTTCAGCACCGCAGGAACGACTTCAAACACGTCGCGCATGACGGATGAGATAAATGGAATGATCATTACGGCCAGAATCAGGCCGGCAGTCAGCAAGCCTATGCCCATTTTAGGACCGCTGAACAAGGTGCCGATCAGCGGCAGCTGGCCGAGCGTATTCGACAGGAAAGGCTGGCCGTACTTGGCAAATAAAGGTGCGAATACAAACAAACCCCACATGCCGTAGATGATGCTCGGCACGCCCGCCAGAAGTTCCACGGCGGTACCCAATGGGCGACGCAATTTTGCCGGGCAGATTTCCGTCAGGAACAGGGCAATCCCGAAACTCACCGGAAACGCGATCGCCAGGGCAATGAACGAGGTCACCAGAGTGCCGACGATGGCGATCATCGCGCCATAATGGTCGTTGACGGGGTCCCACTCGATGGTGGTAATGAAGGATGGCCCGAACTCGCGGAATACCGGCCAGGCGCCGATCGCCAGGCAGACGATGATGCCGAGCAAGACCGCCAGCACGAGCAGCGAGAATATCAGCGTGACCTTGTGGAACAGGAAATCCTGGATGCGTTGCTTACGCATCGTGGCTAGCAAGCTCTGATGCGATAAACCCGCCTCTTCAGCGCTGATTGACTGGGGTGAGATCGATTGTGCCATGACAGGAATATTTGCACTCATGAGTAGCGATATCCGATGAAGAATAACATGCGGCAGCGAGAACTCCAGCGCAGCGAATCACATTTGACTCGCGCTCGACGTGCCGGAGATGTTGCGCGTGAAGATCAGATGTATCAAGAATATTCAGCGATACGGACAACTGTTCGACACTTCCCGATCAATTGTCCGCTCTGTATATCTACGTATCTACGACAACCAACATTCGCGAGACGGGTTGAGCCAGCCCAACTCCGTCTCAGCGTACAACTATCTAACTATTGATTACCAGACCGCTTTACCGGCGTTGTCCTTGATCTGGGATTTCCAGGACTCTTCCACCAGCTTGACCACGGAAGCAGGAATCGCTACATAATCGAGCTCAGTAGCGGAGGCGCCACCGTTCTTGTATGCCCAGTCAAAAAACTTCAACACTTCCTTGCCCTTGGCGGCATCAGCCTGGCTTTTGTGAATCAGGATGAAAGAAGCGCTGGTGATAGGCCAGCTGGTCTTGCCGGCTGCATCAGTGAAATCCACAGCAAAACCTGGGGTTTTAGCCCAGTCGGCACCAGCTGCCGCCGCCTTGAAAGTTTCGTCGTCCGGCTGCACGAAACCACCGTCACGGTTTTTCAGCTGGGTATGCTGCAGCTTGTTTTTCTTGGCGTAAGCGTATTCAACATAGCCGATCGAACCCTTGATCTTTTGCACGTTGGCGGCGACGCCTTCGTTACCCTTGCCGCCGACGCCGACTGGCCACTTGACAGCAGTACCGGCACCGACGCCGCTCTTGAACGCAGGGCTGGTCTTCGACAGGTAGCTGGTGAAGACAAATGAAGTGCCTGAACCGTCGGCACGGTACACCACGGTGATGTCGTCAGCCGGCAATTTCACGCCCGGGTTGAGGGCAACGATTTCGGCTGCATTCCACTTGGTGATCTTGCCCAGATAGATGTCTGCCAGCACCGGACCGGTCAATTTAACCTGGCCTGGAGCAACGCCGTCCAGATTCACGACTGGCACCACGCCACCCATGATTGCCGGGAATTGCGCCAGATTGTCGGCATTCAGGTCTTCAACCTTCAATGGCATGTCGGAAGCGCCGAAATCGACTGTCTTCGCTTTGATTTGCTTGATGCCGCCGCCGGAACCGATCGATTGATAGTTCAAGCTGGTGCCGGTTGCAGTTTTGTAGGCTTCAGCCCATTTCGAATAGATCGGGTAAGGAAAAGAAGCGCCGGCGCCGGTGATTTCGGCTGCCATGACTGAAGAAACCGCCAATGTCGAACCCATTGCAAGAACGGCTGCTTTAACGAAGTGATTCAATCGCATTTGTTACTCCCTTATTGACGATAGATGTGGTGTGCCCGAGTCGAGACTGTTGTGAAATTCATCTCATCGCCAGAAAGCAACTACACAACAGCCCCTGAGACAGGGCGAACTCTAACCAACATTTATGACAGCTTTATGACGAGAGAAAAATGAATGCAAATGACATTAAATTATCAAAAACAAATAATAAATTACCAACAATCAACATTGTTGTCGTACGGCATTTATCGGCAGCCGGCCGCCGGACGGTACTAAGCCAGAGTGCCTAAAACCCCGTAACACTTCCATTTTCTTCATCAAGCTGTCATATTCGCTACATACACTGCGCCGTAACTATCAGACCAGCTGCCTGATTTCATGAACAAAAAAACCACGTCGGACGATGACACCAAGCACCCCAGCGCCAGATTAGGCACCAACCCAAGCTATCTGAATCGCGAATTATCACAACTGGCCTTCAACCGGCGCGTCATGGCCCAGGCTGAAGACCGGCATATCCCGCTGCTGGAGCGATTGCGATATTTGTGTATCGTAAGCAACAATCTTGACGAATTCTTTGAAGTCCGCATCGCCAGTTTGCTGGCAAGCAGTCAGATCGACGGGGTAAATGCAGAATCGCCGGCGCTGGCCGCAGCGCTTGAACGCACGAGTCAAGAGTGTCACCAGATCGTCGACCGCCAGTACGCCATCCTGAACCAGACGATTTTGCCGCAGCTGGCGGCCAGCGGTATCCACCTGCTGCGGCACAGCGACCGCAATGAAGAACAGCGGGCGTGGGTAAAATCCTTCTTTGAGCAGGAAATCCGTCCCCTGCTAACTCCCATCGGTCTGGATCCTGCCCACCCCTTTCCCCAGGTATTAAACAAGAGTCTCAATTTCGTCGTCGAAATGGCGGGTAAAGATGCGTTCGGGCGCAGCACCTCGATTGCCATCATCAAAGCACCACGCGTATTGCCGCGGGTAATCAAGCTGCCCGATGCACTATCGCCCAGCGGCAGCTCGTTCTGCCTGTTGTCGTCCATCATCCATGCCCATATAGGCGATCTTTTTACCGGCCGCCAGATATTGGCGTATTCGCAATTCCGGGTAACGCGTAACAGTGATCTCTGGGTCGACGAAGAAGAAGTCAAGAATCTGCGTCAGGCGCTGCAAAGCGAACTGCAGAGCCGCCAGTTCGGGGTTGCGGTAAGGCTGGAGGTGGCGCGCAGCTGTCCGGCGCACCTGGCGCAATTTCTGCTTGATCAATTTGGCATCGCCGCCAACCGCTTGTACGCGGTCGATGGCCCGGTCAACATGGTGCGCCTGTCAGAGATGATTGATCAGATCGGCGACGCCAGCCTGCGCTTCCCTTCATTTGTGCCAGGTTTGCCGCTGCAACTGGAGAACGGCAACGATATTTTCGACCAGTTGAAACAGAAAGATGTGCTGTTGCATCATCCATTCCAATCGTTCCAGCCGGTGGTAGATTTTGTCCGCTGTGCCGCATTCGACAGCAATGTGGTGGCAATCAAGCAAACCATTTATCGCACCGGCATGAACTCCGACCTGATGGAGGCGCTGATTGTTGCCGCTCAGCGCGGCAAAGAGGTGATGGTGATCGTCGAACTGATGGCACGCTTTGACGAAGAAGCCAATATCAACTGGGCCGACAAGCTGGAACGCGCCGGCGCGCAAGTCGTCTACGGCGTAGTCGGACTGAAGACCCATGCCAAGCTGTCGCTGGTGATCCGGCGCGAGCCTGACAAGAACGGCAACGGCGAGCTGCGCTATTACGCCCACCTCGGCACCGGCAACTACCATCCGACCACCACCAAGCTTTACACTGACTTTGGCTTGCTTACTTCAAACCAGAAGCTGGCCGCCGAAGTCAACGAAGTCTTCATGCACCTGACCAGCCTGACCAAGCCCAAGAAAATGGATTACCTGTGGCTGGCGCCGTTCCTGTTGCAAAAAGAAATCATCCGGGCCATCCATAATGAAGCCGAGATTGCGCGCAAAGGGCGGCCGGCGCGGATTGTCGCCAAGATGAATGCCTTGCTGGATGAATCCGTCATCCGCGCCTTGTACGATGCTTCTGCCGACGGCGTCAAGATCGAATTGATCGTGCGCGGTGCCTGCGCGCTCAGGCCAGGCGTTCCCGGCCTGTCCGAGAACATTCATGTGCGCTCCATCATCGGCCGCTTCCTGGAACACAGCCGCATCTATTACTTCCGTAACAATCTGCAGCACGATGTCTACCTGGCCAGCGCCGACTGGATGAACCGCAACCTGTTCCGGCGCGTCGAGGTCGCTTTTCCGGTACTCGATAAATCGCTCAAGAGAAGAGTCATCAACGAGGGTCTTACACCATACTTAAAAGACAATATCAATGCCTGGATTCTCGGAGCCGATGGCAACTGGAAAAAAAACAAGCCGCATCGGAAACAGAAGCCATACGGTGCGCAGCGGCATTTGATGCTCGCTCTGGGCGCGTTGTCACCCGCGCATTCCTCAAGTTAGCAACAAGAAATAAGCAAGGACACAGCATGGACTTGATTCTATGGCGGCATGCGGAGGCGGAAATCGGCGAACCCGACGAGGGCCGCGCCCTGACAGGCAAGGGACACAAGCAAGCCTGGAAAATGGCAGATTGGCTGGACCATAACCTGCCGCACAGTTGCAAGATCATCAGCAGCCCAGCCACCCGCACGTTGCAAACGGCGGAAGCGCTCGGCCGCAAATTCAAGATCCATCCCGACCTCGCTCCCGACTGCAGCGCGCAGCAATTACTGACGGCGGCCAATTGGCCCAACAGCCGCGAACCGGTATTGATCATCGGCCATCAGCCGACGCTGGGCCAGGTTGCCTCCTTGCTGATAGCCGGCCAGATGCAGGAATGGTCGATCAGGAAAGGCAGCGTCTGGTGGATTGCCCAGCGCGAGCGCGGCGACATCACCACCAATTATCTGAAAGCCGTCATGGCGCCGGATCTGATCGCAAAATAAGAAGCTTCAATCGAAAAACCCGCATGCCGTGGTAGCGGTAACCTGTTATATTTGCGAGCAAATCGTTTACCCTATTTTTTTGTTTGCCGTTGTTGTCAAACTACAGGAATTCTGCGACATTTCCTTAGGTAAGATAAAATAGCAGGTAAGTTGCATTATAGGCAACCTACGTTGCACCGGATCACCCAAGAGGCAATACATGCTTTACCAATTTCACGAATTCCGCCAGTCTTTACTCCATCCGCTGGTGCAGTGGGCCGATGCCGGCAGCAGGCTCTTCACCGACCCTATCTCGCCGCTAGCCCATACGCCGTTCGCGCAACGTATCGCCGCCGGTTACGAACTGATGTACCGCCTCGGCAAGCAATATGAGAAGCCTGAATTTGAAATCGACAGCACGCTGATCAACGATAAACAAGTCGGGATAGTCGAAGAAGTCACTGTCACGCGGCCGTTTTGCCGCCTGCTGCATTTCAAAAAAGAATTGAGCAACAAGGATTTCTCCGCTCTCAAGCAGCCGACTGTATTGCTGGTCGCGCCCTTGTCCGGCCATCATTCAACGCTGCTGCGCGATACCGTGCAGGGTCTGCTGCCGGAGCACGATGTCTACATCACCGACTGGACCGACGCCCGCATGGTGCCTGCCAGCGACGGCGCCTTCCATTTGCATGACTATATATATTACGTACAGGATTTCATCCGTCAGCTGGGTCCGGACCTGCACGTGATTTCAGTCTGCCAGCCGACCGTCCCGGTATTGGCCGCGATTGCGCTGATGGCCAGCGCCAAGGATAGCCATCTGCCAAAGAGCATGACCATGATGGGCGGCCCGATCGATCCGCGCAAATCGCCGACCGACGTCAACAACCTGGCCACCGAAAAGCCGTTCAGCTGGTTTGAGAACACCGTCATTTATAGCGTTCCGTCCAACTACCCGGGTTTTGGCCGCATGGTATATCCGGGCTTTCTGCAACATGCAGGTTTTGTTGCGATGAACCCGAGCCGCCATGCCCAAAGCCATTGGGATTTTTACATGCACTTGCGCGAAGGCGACAACGAATCGGCCGACAGCCATCGCAAATTCTATAACGAGTACAACGCCGTGCTGGATATGCCAGCCGAGTACTATCTGGATACCATCAAGACTGTGTTCCAGGATTTCGCCCTGCCCAAAGGCACTTGGGAAGTCGAAGGCAAGCTGGTGCGGCCGCAGGATATCAAGAATGTCGCCCTGCTTACCGTTGAAGGCGAACTGGACGACATTTCCGGCTCCGGACAAACCCAGGCTGCGCACGATTTGTGCAGTTCCATCCCGAAAGCCAAAAAACAACATTTCACTGCCGAGAAATGCGGCCACTATGGTATTTTCTCCGGCCGCCGCTGGCGCGAAGTGATTTGTCCGAAAATAACGACCTTTATTAAAGACAACGCTTAACTTCGTCTGCGGAACACGACAAATCCGCTGCAAAAGCCGTTCCTTCGCCAGGAGCGGCTTTTTTATTTGGCGCTCCGCCTTGGCGCATCGCCGGTTTACTCGGATAATAGCGGCTATGTTGTCATCATCCAGCTCCCCGCCGCCGGCGCCAGCCCTGCCCTCACCTTCCCTCGCCGACCGCATTGAAGCGCTGCTGCCGCAGACCCAATGCACCAAGTGCGGCTATCCGGCTTGCCGTCCCTATGCCGAAGCCGTCGCCGACGGCAGCGCCAGCTACAACCAGTGTCCGCCGGGCGGCCAGCAAGGCGTGGCCCGGCTGGCGCAACTGCTGCAGCAACCGCTCATCCCGCTGAATCCGGCCAACGGCGTCGAACGGCCGCGGCCGCTGGCAGTCATCGACGAAGCGGCCTGCATCGGCTGCACGCTTTGCATCCAGGCTTGCCCGGTCGATGCCATCGTCGGCGCCGCCAAACAGATGCACACGGTGATCAACGACCTGTGCACCGGCTGCGATCTGTGCGTACCGCCTTGCCCGGTCGATTGCATCGCCATGGTCGACGTCAGCGGCGCAAATACCGGCTGGAACGCCTGGACGCAACAACAGGCTGATGAAGCCCGTGCCCGTCACGATTTCCATGTCATCAGGCTGCTGCGCGAAAAGCGCGAAAACGATGACCGCCTGGCGGCCAAGGCGGCGGAAAAACTCAAGGCAGTCGCCGCCGAATCTGCCGCAACGCCAGAGCAGCAAGCTGAACAGCTGCGCAAGAAAGCGATCATTCAGGCAGCTATCGAACGGGCTCGCATGAAGAAGGAACAACAAGACCAGCAGGCAGTCACGGACAACAAGAACGCCAAGGACGCACCATGAACGCCGAAAAACGCCGGGAAATATTTACCCGCCTGCGCGCCGCCACGCCGCATCCAACCACCGAACTGGAATACACCTCGCCGTTTGAGTTACTCATCTCGGTGATCCTGTCGGCGCAAGCTACCGATGTCTCAGTCAACAAGGCGACCCGCAAGCTATACCCGGTGGCGAATACGCCGGCGCAAATCTACGCGCTCGGCGTCGACGACTTGATCCCGTATATCCAGACCATAGGCTTGTATCGCACCAAGGCCAAGAACGTGATCGAAACCTGCCGCATGCTGCTTACCCTGCATGACAGCCAGGTGCCGCGTAACCGCGAACAGCTGGAAGCCTTGCCGGGCGTAGGCCGCAAGACTGCCAATGTCGTGTTGAATACAGCGTTCGGGGTAGCGACGATCGCCGTCGACACCCATATCTTCCGGGTTGCCAACCGTACCGGCATCGCACCCGGCAAGGATGTCGACGCGGTTGAGCGGAAGTTGATGAAACTGGTGCCCGCCGAATTCCTGCTGGACGCCCATCACTGGCTGATCCTGCATGGCCGCTATACCTGCATCGCCCGCAAACCGCTATGCTGGAACTGCAACATTGCCGACCTGTGCGACTTCAAGGCAAAAACACCGTTGCCGGAAAAAGGGATATAAATCTATGCAACAACCTCACTCCCATTCTCATTCCCACTCTCATCCGCATACCGAACATCATTTCGAAGCCAGCGACACCGTGCGCGATATCGTCATCGGCATGGCCGACGGCCTGACCGTGCCGTTTGCACTGGCAGCCGGCATCAGCGGCGTCGCCGTCGGCATCGACATCGTGGTCACCGCCGGCGTTGCGGAAATCGCCGCCGGTTCGATCGCCATGGGGCTGGGCGGCTATCTGGCCGGACGCACCCAGCGTCAGCACTATTACGCCGAACGCGAGCGCGAAGAGCAGGAAATCCTCAACGTGCCGCATCGCGAGCGCAAGGAAGTGATCGACATCATGGCGCAATACGGCGTCACGAAACAGGAGTGCGAACCGATGCTGGCCGGGCTGGAACGTAATCCGATAGCCTGGCGCGATTTCATGATGCGCTTTGAACTCGGCCTGGAAGAGCCGCGCCCGGCCGCAGCCAGAAAAAGTGCTATGACTATCGCGCTGTCGTACCTGGTTGGCGGCCTGATTCCGCTGGCGCCGTACATGCTGATGACCTCGATTCCGAAAGCCCTCGCGGCCTCCAGCGTGGTCACGCTGCTGGCCTTATTTATCTTCGGTTACCTGAAAGGTAGCGTGACCGGCACCGGCGCGCTCAAGTCAGCACTGCAAACCCTGATGGTCGGCGGCCTGGCCGCCGCCGCCGCTTTCGGCATCGCCAGACTGATCAGCTAATCATCATGTTCAATCCATCCCAAGACGACGTACGACGTTTTTTCTGCGCAACCTATCGCAAGCATAAGACCGGAGAAATACTCACGCCGCTGGAAGCCATCGCCAGCGACTGGCTGCAGCAGCATCCCGAGTATGCCGACGACCTGAGAGATGTCGAAGCTGCGCTAAGCGCCGATTACTCGGTCGAAAACGGCCAGACCAATCCTTTCCTGCATCTGTCCATGCATCTGTCGATCGCCGAACAAATCTCGATAGACCAGCCGCCCGGCATACGCGCCGCAGCCAGCGCTTTGACGCAGCGCCTGCAATCGGAGCATGAAGCCCACCATCACATCATGGAATGCCTGGGCGAGATGATCTGGAACTCGCAACGCAGCGGCCTGCCGCCGGACGGTGCCGCCTATATCGACTGCATCAGGAAACGCGTGTAGCCTGCCCGCACGCAGATGAATGAAAAAAACCACGCAATAACGATTGCGTGGTTTTTTACGTTATCCTGCGCCGGATCGAGCTTACTTGTACAAACTTATTTGCGTCATCTTATTTGCGCAAAACCAGAGTCGTCGGCAGGCTGTGCAGGTAGGCCGCAATGTCCAGTACATCCTGGTGCGACAAGGTCTTGGCCTGGCCGCCCATGATCGCATTGCTGCGGCCATTAGGACCGTCGCTACCGCGCTGATAGGCAATCAAGGCATGCTGCAGGTAATCTTGCGGCTGGCCGGCCAGCTTCGGGTAGCTGGGATCGATCGGGGTGTGGAAATCGGCGCCGTGGCAAGACGCGCAGGAATATTTTTTCA
Source organism: Collimonas sp. OK242 (assembly GCF_900107095.1). GTDB lineage: Bacteria > Pseudomonadota > Gammaproteobacteria > Burkholderiales > Burkholderiaceae_D > Collimonas. The sequence goes on along the minus strand of NZ_FNOR01000001.1, from coordinate 221,758 downwards.
CCGCGGCTTCGCCTGCTGCGATATTTCCGGCTGCATGGGCATTCACGAATGCGGTGGAAAGCAGAAACGCCACGCCAGCAAAAATCTTTTTCATTGTGTGGGTCCCTTATTTCTGCTGCGAATAATATGCTGCAATATCGGCCATGTCTTGTTCCGACAGACTGGCTGCGATACCGTGCATGGTTGGCATCTTGCGTTCGCCCTTTTTATAGGCGTTCAGCGCATTTTCAATATATTTCGCCGACTGGCCGCCAAGCATAGGCACTTGATAGACTTCCGGGAAGGTAGCTTTATAGCCGGGAATGCCATGGCAGCCGATACACATCGACACCTTGTTTTCAGCTGCCTTAGCGTTGCCGACCACGTCCGCAGCTGCGGCCAGGTTGGCAAGACTCGCGAGCGCGAGAAGTGCAATTAGTTTTTTCATATTAGCTGGGTAATTTGTAGCGAAACCGGTTTAAGGAACTACGCAAAACCTGTGCTGTGGCCGCAATCCCGGCACGATGATGCTCACTGCACTCCTGCACAGCTACGCGTCTCCTGCCGACCCTGCACCGCTCACTACGGTTTTTTGTGGTCCCTTTTACTGCGAACTTGCCGCGAATATTGCCTTAAATACTGCAAGAAATACAGCGCAGGCAACAGATATAGTCCCTATACCTTGCTGCGCATATTGCCGCATTACCGCCGTATTTACTAAAAGGTAGCCCTGCCCGACGCCGACTGCCGCCGCCACCCCACACCAAAACCGGTTAATTTTACCCCAAGAAACATGCACAGTCCACGCCCGCCAACGGCAAGATCGCAGGCCACGACAATCCCGCGACAGTCGTTTGCTGCCGAGTTGGCCGGCTTTGCCGGCGCTATCCGAGGCGGCCGGGCTTGCCGGCCGCCTTACCCGTGACGCCTGCCGGGCCGGCGGTGCGGCGCGGGAGATGGCTCCGGCGGCAGCACGGACTCGTAGCGTTCGGGGGCGTCGCTGCTGACAGTATCAGCGGCGTCAACCTGTAGGGGGGATGATTCCGGTACCGATATAGCCGGTTCGGGAGCCGGTTCGGGAAACAGGAAAGAACGCGGCGAGGCGCTGAAGCGGCGCAGTACTGCCCGGAATACCAGCCGCCTTATACGCGCCGGCACGTTACGTGCGCGCAGAGCCATGGTCAGCGCGCAGGCAAACGACACGCCGACATTCAACGCGCCGATACTGACAATCCCGGCTATCGCCAGCCAGAATTGCGGCGCCGCCAGCACCGGCCAGCCAAGGCTGCTGGCGGCGGCGCTCAGCGTACCCGTGGCCAGCGTCACATGACGCACATCCAGCGGCAATCCAAAAAACTGCGCCAGCACCGGCGTCATCCCCAGCAATAAACCGAGCGAAACATTAGCGGCAATCTGCGCCACGTTGCGGTCCAGCCAGGCGGCCCAGCGCTCGGCCCGCATCGCTCCCAGCACGAATACCAGGCGCCGTTGGTGGGTCAGCGCTTCGCGTAGGCGGCGCAGGGCAAACCAATTGTCGGTAAAACCCGACACCAGGCTCGACAACCACAACAAGATCCCCGTGAAGGCGGCAAACAATGGCGTCGGGCCGATGACGGACAGGCTGTGCAGGCTGGCGCTGGCGTGCTCCGCCGTCATCATGGGGGCGCCGGTAGTCAGCATGATGAGGCCGGATATCAACAGCATGACAGGCACCACCCCCATCATATTGCCGAACACGGCAGCGGCTTGCGAGCGCAGCAGCAAGGCGATTTCGCTCAACAGCGCGCGCAAGCCCTCTACCGTATCCAGCTGTCCCATCTTGGAGGCCAGCACCGGCGCCGTTACCGCCGGCTGCTTGGTGGCCAGCACGCCGCCCACTGCGGAGATGAGCATGAAGCTGGCGGCATAATTCAGGGAAGCGAATATCCCTTCAAAAAACCGGGCCGCGCCGACCGTCGAGAGCAGTGATTTCCCCAGCACGGTAAACGCCGTAATGGCACCGCCGCGACCTGCGGCCTTGAGCATGGCCCGGTATTCCTTGTTGTCGCGCGCAATGTAATGCTCGCCATGATCGGCGTTGCGCTCGACCATCTTACGCGCCAGTAAAGAGAAGCTGCGCCGTATCAATCCGCGTACCGAGGAGCGCTGATGATGCGCGGCGATCAGATCGCCCAGCAGGGCCTGTATCTGCCCGGCGCCTGGCTCTGAGCCCGCGCTTGAGTCAGATGCCGCGCCCTGGCTGTCCGTGTTGTAAATCGCCGAGCGCAGATCGGTCAGCAATGCCATCCGCGTCAGTTGCGCACGCATGCGCTCGACCCGGTAGACAAGGCTGACCGACACGCCATGCTCGTCAAGGTGGGCGTAAATCCTGTCCGTTTGCGCCTGGCAGACCGCAATCAGCATGCGCACGCTGCGCAAAGCGGCCTCGTCCCTCGGGCTGACGTATAAATAGGTTTCCAGTTCCCGCCGCAAGACCATGAACGGGGTTGCCTGCAACGGCATCTTGGGGTCCAGCTTCTGGCGGAAGGCCTTGCTGATGCCGTCCGCCAGGATCATTGTCGCCAGATAGACCAACGCTTCATCGATCTGCTGCTGATAGCTGTGGGCGATACCGTCATCGGCGATCAGCTTCCAGATTTTCGCCACGCTCTGGGTATCCAGCGCCAGCAGCCAGTCGGCATCTTCCGCGGTAGGAAACAAGGCGGTAAACAGGGACGACAAGTCCGCCTCGAACGGCGGTTTCGGCAGCACCAGCTTGACGGCGTGCTCCGTCAGCTCGCTAAAGAAGGCGGGCTCATTCGGCAAGCCGGTGGCGCAAAAAAGCTCAGGTCCGGCGGCCTCGCGCAGGGTTTTCTGCAACGTGGCCTGCACTACCCGGCGCACGTCGCGGTTGTTGTCCAGCCACTCCAGCAAAGAAGCCAGACGCTGCTGCTTGACCCGCAGCCTGGCGTCATCGTCAAGCATGGACACTGCGGGGACATGACGCAGCCATTGGACGATATCGATCATCCAGTTAGCGCGTTCTTGCCAGGAATAAAATGGATTGGCGCGGCGCATCAAAGCGTCGACTTGCGTGGCGTACTGCCGGCTATCGGTTTGCAGGTGCCGTTCGCCATGTCGAAACCGGCGCCACATTACGCGCAAGCGGAGAAACAGAATTTTCATTGGCTTTTCTTATAACGGTGAGAGTGCGGTCGCCTGTGCATCAGGACAACGCCTGGACCAGCCAATCGGCCATCTCGTTTATACTCGGCTTTATTTGCTTCCTAATTGCTTCCTCATCATTAACGACAATGCGACCAGAGACACGTTTTGAAAGTTCCCCCGGCTACGTCGCCACCGACGATCTGAAACTAGCCGTCAATGCTGCACTGACACTGCAAAGACCACTGTTGATCAAGGGCGAGCCGGGCACCGGTAAAACCATGCTGGCGGAAGAAGTGGCCGCCGCCTTGAACATGCCATTGCTACAATGGCATATCAAGTCGACCACAAAAGCCCAGCAAGGCCTGTACGAATACGATGCCGTATCGCGCCTGCGGGATTCGCAATTGGGAGACGCCAGGGTCAAGGACATTCACAATTACATTGTCAAAGGCGTCCTGTGGCAAGCATTCACTGCAGACGAGCAAGTGGTGTTGCTGATCGATGAGATCGACAAAGCGGACATTGAGTTCCCCAACGATTTGCTGCGCGAACTCGACCGCATGGAATTTTACGTTTATGAAACACGTGAAATGGTCCGCGCCAGGCACCGCCCGCTGGTCATCATCACCTCGAATAACGAGAAAGAATTGCCGGACGCTTTCCTGCGCCGCTGTTTCTTCCATTACATCAGGTTCCCGGACAAGGCGACCATGCAGGATATCGTCAACGTCCATTTCCCGAATCTGAAAAAAGACATGCTGGCGCAGGCGCTGGAAACTTTCTACCAGGTACGCGATGTGGCGGGACTGAAAAAGAAACCGTCGACCTCGGAACTGCTGGACTGGCTCAAGCTGTTGCTGGCCGAAGACATCCCGCCGGAAGCCTTGCACAGCAGCGACTCCAAGGCCGTGGTGCCGCCGCTGCATGGCGCCTTGCTGAAGAACGAGCAAGATGTGCACCTGTTCGAACGCCTGGTGTTCATGGCCAGGAAGAATAGATAACCGCCATAGATAACAGTTACAAGCAAAGCACGCCATGCTGATTGATTTCTTCTTCACCTTGAAAGACGCCAAAATCCCGGTGTCGATCAAGGAATTCCTGATTCTGCTGGAGGCGCTGCAGCGTAACGTCATTGCGCCTACGCTCGATAATTTTTATTATCTGGCGCGGACTACGCTGGTCAAGGACGAGGCCCATTTCGATAAATTCGACCAGGCTTTCGGGCGCTACTTCAAAGGCATCCAGACGGTGTTCGAGAAAAACGCGGAAATCCCGCTGGAATGGCTGATCCAGCGCATCAAACGCGAATTGACGCCGGAGCAACAGGCCCAGCTGGAGAAATTCGGCTACGACAAACTGATGGATCGCCTGCAAGAACTGCTTAAAGAACAGAAAGAACGGCACGAAGGCGGCAACAAATGGATAGGCACCGGCGGCACTTCCCCGTTCGGCCATGGCGGCAGCAATCCGGAAGGTATCCGCATCGGTGGCAGCGGCGGCAATCGCACCGCCGTCAAAGTCTGGGATGCGCGCGCTTACCGCGATTACGATGACGACCTTGAACTGGGCACACGCAACATCAAGATTGCCCTGCGGCGATTGCGCAAGTTCGCGCGCGAAGGCATAGCGGAAGAGCTGGCGCTGGACGACACCATACGCGCCACAGCCAACAATGCCGGCTACCTCGACATCAAGATGCGGCCCGAGCGCAAGAACAATATCAAGGTATTGATGCTGCTGGACGTCGGCGGCACCATGGACGACCATATTACCCGCACCGAAGAATTATTCTCCGCCGCCAAAACCGAATTCAAGAACATGGAGTTCTTTTATTTTCACAATTGCGTCTACGATTACGTCTGGAAAAATAATCAGCGCCGCCATGCCGAACGCTTCCCGACCTGGGATATCTTGCGCAAGTACACGCCGGACACCAAACTGATCTTCGTCGGCGACGCCACCATGAGTCCTTATGAAATCCTGCAGCCCGGCGGTTCGGTCGAATATAACAACGAAGAGGCCGGCGCCGAATGGCTGCAACGGTTCACCAAGGCCTTTCCCAAGTTCATCTGGCTCAATCCCGAACCGGAAGGCCTTTGGCAATATCGCCAATCGGTAGAAGTGATCCGCCAGTTGATGAGCAACCGCATGTTTCCAGTGACCATGGATGGCCTGGAACGCGGCATGCGCCTGTTAAGTAAATAAGCGGCAACTGCGGGCAAATAAAGCCGATGCTGTTTGCGTTTTTTTAACGGCGCAACGACAGGAATTTCCCCAGCGCCAGCAATATCTGCGGCTGGTCCAGGTGCCTGCTCAGGAAACCGTCGCATTCAACCTGCCGTGCCCGCGCATGGTCGTAGGCGAAGTCTGTGTCAATCAGGAAAATAACCGCAATCCTGCTACCGTCATGCTGTTGTTTGATGGTGCTGCACAAATCATAGGGATCAACCCTTGCCAGCTGCGGATTGATCAGCACCACCGAGATACTTAGCTGCGTATAAACTTCGGCGGCCGCCTCGGGATTGCCGACCCACTCGACCGGCACCACATGATTGGCCATGGTAATTGCCAGGTCGTCGCGAAACGTCGATTGTTCGTCGATCACCAGGATACGATCACTCTGCGGGGATCTGCAGCGCATGCGTTCATATTCAAGCGGGTCGGTCAAATCCAGATCGAGACGTTCGCGCCGGCGGCGATCCGGCGCATGGTTGAGCAATGCGCCGTCAGCGGGATCTTGCTTGGCCAGCATAATCAAACGCCGCTCGATCAAGGTATCCAGCGCGTCGAACAATTTCAGCCAGCGTATCGGCCGCTCGACGGTGGCGAACGGCAGTTCCACATGGGGTGCGCCGACCAGCAAGGCCGGCTGCAGATTGTTGGGCTCCATGTCGGCCAGGATCGCCAGCGCTTTCAGGTCGTCGGCGTTCACCAGATACAGATCCGGCTCCTGCAGGCTGTCTACGGACAAGCGGTAATATTGTTTCTGGCGCTGTTGCTCGACCGAAAAAGTGGCGTCGAAAATATTGATTTCACGCGCAGAAAACCCGATGAACCGGATGGTGAATGGTGCTTTATGATTTTGCATTCTTTTATGCCCTCCCCCTGCACACGAACTTGGAGAAAACATAATAACAGCGTCTTTATTTAACGTTTATTTTTATCAACATACTGCGTAAAACAACAACATTTTATTGCTGCGCATCAATAAAATAGATGATTAAATAAACAATCCGCCCCGGACGCCCTTGGCTGATATTTCTTTTACCGCATCTTGCTTGCGCAAGCGAACGGCTTTTTCATTAGAATGCGCAAGGACAATAAGGAGTAATCTCTCCCGCAATTGACAATGCTTTGTAAAAGCCTCGCAAATTAGTTCAAAATCAACAACAATTCACATTTAACTCATCACAATTGAATGGCAACCAAAAAATCACCGCAATCTGACTATAGCGAATCATCGATCCGTGTACTGAAGGGCCTGGAGCCGGTCAAGCAACGTCCTGGCATGTACACCCGCACCGAAAATCCGCTGCATATCATTCAGGAAGTGATTGACAATGCCTCGGACGAAGCTCTCGGCGGATTTTGCAAGAATATCCTGGTCACCCTGAATGCCGACGGCAGCGTCAGTGTCGAGGATGATGGCCGCGGCATTCCAGTCGGCATGCATCCGGAAGAGAAAGTGCCGACGGTAGAAATCGTGTTTACGCGCTTGCATGCCGGCGGCAAGTTCGACAAGGGCAGCGGCGGCGCCTATTCTTTTTCCGGCGGCTTGCACGGGGTCGGTGTCTCCGTCACCAATGCCCTCTCCTCGCGTCTGGAAATCACGGTCTGGCGCGAAGGCGGCTTGCATCACATGGTGTTTGCCGACGGCGATGTCATCGAAAAGTTGAAATCGCAAGCGCTCAGCCGCGAAGACAGCAAGAAATCTGGCACCCGCGTCACCGCCTGGCCGAATCCCAAATATTTCGACTCGCCAGCCATCTCGCAACCGGAATTGCAGCGCTTGCTGCGCTCCAAGGCGGTGCTGCTGCCTGGCGTCAAGGTTACCCTGCTCAACGCCAAGAGCGGCGATAGCCAGACCTGGCAATACGATCAAGGCTTGCGCGGCTATCTGATGGAATCGCTGGCGCAGTCCTCCAACGCCGAACCGCTGATTCCCCTGTTCGAAGGCGAGCAATACGCCAATGCCGACGCCGAAGGTTTTGCCGAAGGCGAAGGCGCGGCCTGGGTCGTTGCCTGGACCGAAGACGGCGCCATCGTGCGCGAATCGTATGTCAACCTGATCCCGACTTCAGCCGGCGGCACCCATGAATCCGGCTTGCGTGAAGGCTTGTTCGGCGCGGTCAAAAGTTTCGTCGAAATGCATTCGCTGCTGCCTAAGGGTGTCAAGCTGTTGCCGGAAGATGTGTTTGCCCGCGTCTCCTTCGTCTTGTCCGCCAAGGTGCTGGACCCGCAGTTCCAAGGCCAGATCAAGGAACGTTTGAATTCACGCGACGCGGTACGGCTGGTCTCCACCTACACCCGTCCGGCGCTGGAACTGTGGCTGAACCAGCACGTTGAATACGGCAAAAAACTCGCTGATCTGGTCATCAAGCAAGCCCAGAACCGCTTGCGCTCGGCGCAAAAAGTCGAAAAGAAAAAATCCTCCGGAGTTGCCGTCTTGCCCGGCAAACTGACCGATTGCGAATCCAGCGATGTCACCCGCAATGAACTGTTCCTGGTCGAGGGCGACTCTGCCGGCGGTTCTGCAAAAATGGGGCGCGACAAGGAATTCCAGGCAATCCTGCCGTTGCGCGGCAAGGTACTGAATTCCTGGGAAACCGAGCGCGACCGGCTGTTCGCCAACAATGAAATCCATGACATCGCAGTCGCCATCGGCGTCGACCCTCACAGCAAAACCGACACCATCGATTTCAGCAGCCTGCGTTACGGCAAGATCTGCATCCTGTCCGATGCCGACGTCGACGGTTCGCACATCCAGGTGTTATTGCTGACCCTGTTTTTCCGCCACTTCCCGCAATTGATCGAGCGCGGCAATATCTGCATCGCCCGGCCGCCGTTATACCGGGTCGATGCCCCGGCGCGCGGCAAGAAGCCGGCGCAGAAAATTTACGCACTGGACGACGGCGAACTGGAAGCCATCGAAGATAAATTGCGCAAAGACGGCGTCAAGGACGCCGCCTGGTCTATCTCCCGTTTCAAAGGCCTGGGCGAAATGAACGCCGAACAGCTGTGGGAAACCACGATGAATCCGGATACCCGCAGATTGCTGCCGGTTTCGCTCGGCAATTTCGACCTGGAAGCGTCGGAACACCGCTTCAATATGTTGATGGGCAAGGGCGAAGCCGCGGCCCGCCGGGCCTGGATCGAAGAGCATGGGAACGAGGCCGAGGCGGATATTTAAAAAATTCCCCTTTAATAACTATGGCGCCTTTATCGGCGCCAGCCATCCGCATCGGCAAAACGGTTTATCATGGTCGGAGTTTTACGCGGCTATACTGCGCGCTTGTACGAATCACCGCTTCCATAGCGCAATTCAGCTTGCCGCTCAGCTAGCCGGTTACCCGCGGCTCCGATCATCCCGGCAACATGCATGCACGCCAGAGAAATGTGCCGGCGCCATGCCTATGGGACTGGCTACTGTTCGCAGCCGACTGCATACGCTCACTTGCACATTCAAAGGATATTGCTTTTCATGAAACACGGTAACAATTCAGAACGTCTGACTGGCCATCGATAGCGCATGAAGCAATTCCGCCATCATTTGAGCCGGCTTTTCACAGGTACTCTGCTGACGCTCGCATTACTGACCACGGTCGGCAGCGCGCGCGCGGATATCTTCGGCTATATCGATGCGGACGGCATGGGACATTTCTCGACTGAGAAACTGGATAACCGTTATCAACTTTTCATCCGTGGCGACGGCTTTTTCGACTCGTCCCAGCTAGCCGCCGGCAGTGCCACGCCGCTCGACCCGAAGCTGCGTACCAGCCCCTTGTTCCGCTACCTGTCGCAACATCCGAATCTGAAAAAATACGAAGCGCTGGTAGACCAGGCAGCGCAAGAGTTTGCGCTGGAGCCAGCCTTGCTGAAGGCGGTGATGGCCGCTGAATCCGGCTTCAATCCCGGCGCGGTATCGCCGAAAGGCGCGATCGGCCTGATGCAAATCATGCCGGCCACGGCCGAACGCTATGGCTTGACCGGCGACAGCAAAAAGCCGGTTCAGCAAAAACTCGCCGACCCACGCACCAATATCCGTTTAGGCGCGCGCTATCTGCGCGATTTGCTGAAGCTCTACCCGGCCCAGCAAGAGCTGGTGATTGCCTCTTACAACGCCGGCGAAGGCGCGGTACAAAAGTACGATAACAAGGTGCCGCCGTATCCTGAAACACGTATGTACGTACAACTGGTGCGGCAATTTTACCAACTGTACAAACCGGCATTCGGCCAGCCGGCTGACAGCAACAATGCCGGACTGAAGCGTATCCGCCTGGTAATCCCCGGGCGCAGCAACATGCCGGCTGACCTGCCGCCGGTAGCCGCGACACCGATTCCCCCAGCTGCGGCAATGCCCGCAGCGGCAACGCCTTTTATCGAATAAATACCAGAATAAGCACCGACTCTCCATGACCGACCAAAACGATCTGTTTGCTACGCCAGATGCACCAAGCCCGGACGCTGAATCCTTAACCCTTGCCACCTTCGCTGAACGCGCCTATCTCGACTACGCCATTTCGGTAGTCAAGGGACGCGCCTTGCCCGATGTCTCCGACGGCCAGAAGCCGGTGCAGCGCCGTATCCTGTATGCGATGAGCGAACTCGGCCTGAACGCCGCCGCCAAGCCGCGCAAATCGGCGCTGGTGGTCGGCGATGTGCTGGGTAAGCTGCATCCGCACGGCGATCAATCGGTGTATGACGCTCTGGTGCGCATGACCCAGGATTTTTCGCTGCGTTATCCGCTGGTCGACGGCCAGGGTAACTTCGGTTCGCGCGACGGCGACGGCGCTGCGGCGATGCGTTACACCGAGGCACGCCTGACGCCCATCGCCAGATTGCTGCTGGAAGAAATCGACATGGGCACAGTCGACTTCCAACCCAACTACGATGGCTCCACCGAGGAACCGAAACTGCTGCCGGCGCGCCTGCCCTTTGTATTGCTGAATGGCGCCTCCGGAATTGCGGTCGGTCTCGCTACCGAAATTCCGTCGCACAATTTACAGGAAGTCGCCAAGGCGGCGGTTGCCTTGATCCGCAACCCGGGTTTAAGCCATGCCGAATTGATGCAAATCATTCCCGGCCCCGACTTCCCCGGCGGCGGCCAGATCATTACCTCTGCCACCGCGATTTCGGAAATGTACGAAAGCGGACGCGGCAGCCTGAAGGTGCGCGCCACCTGGAAAATCGAAGACCTGGCGCGCGGCCAATGGCAGGCCGTAGTCACGGAATTGCCGCCTGGCGCTTCCTCGCAAAAGATCCTGGAAGAAATCGAAGAACTGACCAATCCGAAAATCAAGCTCGGCAAGAAAACCCTGACGCCGGAACAGCTGGCGCTCAAGACGTCCATCTTGTCGGTACTTGATACGGTGCGCGACGAATCGGGGCGCGATGCGCCGGTGCGCCTGGTGTTCGAGCCGAAATCGAAAAACCTGGACCAGACCGAATTCACCAACATGCTGTTGGCCCATACCTCGCTGGAAAGCAGCGCCTCGATCAATCTGGTGATGATCGGCGGCGATGGCCGCCCGCGCCAGAAGGGCCTGGGCATGATCTTGCGCGAGTGGATCGCCTTCCGCTTCACCACCATTACCCGCCGCTCGCAGTTCAAGCTGCAAAAAATCGAAGACCGTATCCATATCCTGGAAGGCCGCGAAGCGATCTTGCTGAATATTGACAAGGTCATCAAGATCATCCGCGAATCGGACGAGCCGAAGCCGGCGCTGATTACAGCGTTCAAGCTGTCCGACCGCCAGGCCGAAGACATTCTTGAAATCCGCTTGCGCCAGCTGGCGCGCCTGGAGTCGATCAAGATCCAGCAGGAACTGGCGGAGCTGCGTAATGAGAAAGCTACGCTGGTCGACCTGCTCGACAATCCGGCGTCGATGAAACGGCTGGTCATCAAGGAAATCGAAGCCGACCAGAAACAGTTTGGCGATGCCCGCCGCACGCTGATCGAAGCAGCGGAAAAAGCGGTAGTGGAAACCAGGATCGTCGATGAGGCGGTGACCGTCATCATTTCTCAAAAGGGCTGGGTACGCGCGCGTACCGGCCACGGCCATGACGCCAGCCAGTTCGGTTTCAAAGCCGGCGATGCCTTGTACGGCGCGTTCGAATGCCGCACCGTCGACAACCTGCTGACCTTCGGCTCCAACGGCCGCATCTATTCCGTGTCGGTGGCGAGCCTGCCCAACGCGCGCGGCGACGGCGTGCCGATCACTACCCTGATCGACCTGGCTAACGGCAGCAGCATATTGCACTATTTTGCCGGCCCATCCGATTTAATGTTGCTGCTGGCCAGCTCGGGCGGCTACGGTTTCACCGCCAAGATCGGCGACATGCTGAGCCGGGTGAAAGCCGGCAAATCGTATGTGACGCTGGACGATGGCGATCTGCCTTTGCCGCCGCAGGCACTGACCAACGGCGTCAGCGCCATCGCCTGCCTGTCGGAAAAAGGCCGTTTGCTGGTGTTCGGCCTGGACGAATGCAAATCGCTCAGCAATGGCGGCCGCGGTGTGATCCTGATGGAACTGGAGAGCAACGAGAAATTGCTGGCGGCACAACCGATCAGCCAGCGCGGCGTGCTGGTGACTGGCATCGGCCGTGGCGGCAAGGCGCAGCAGGTGGCGCTGTCGGCATCGGGACTGGCGCCGCATATCGGCAAGCGGGCGCGTAAAGGGAAAATGCTGGAATCGAAACTGAAGCCGGCGACGCTGACTGCGCAGACCTGAAAATGAAAAAGCCGGCTTGAAGCCGGCTTTTTCATTCTGCCAAGCAGGGTGGGCAGTTTTTTTGCCCATCCTACGCAACAGGGATTTACATCTTGGCAGCGATCAATTTACCCAGGCGCTCTATGCCTTCGCGTATCTTGGCCGGCGGTACAGTCACAAAACTCAGGCGCAAGGTATGCTGTTCCGGTGTGTTGCCATAGAACGGCCCACCCGGCACGAATGCCACGTGCTGCTCCACTGCTTCCGCCAACAACTTGACGCTGTCGATGTGCTTAGGCAAAGTGACCCAGATGAACATGCCGCCTTCCGGCCTGGTCCAGCTAACGCCGCTGGGGAAATACGTTTGCAGCGCATCCAGCATGGCGTCGCACTGAGCGGAATACAGTTTGCGGATGGTCGGGATATGCTGGTCGAGGAAACCGTCCTTGATGGTCTCGTACACCACCATCTGCGTCAGCTGGGAAGTGTGCAGATCGGTAGCTTGCTTGGCCTGCTCCATCTTTTCGATCAGCGCGCGTGGCGCGACGACGTAACCGAGGCGTATTCCTGGTGTCAGAATCTTGGAGAAGGAACCCATGTAAATCACGCCGCCCGGATTCATGCTGAGCATCTTCGGTAACGGTTCTGCACGATAGCTGAGGGCGCCGTAAGGATCATCTTCGATCAGCGGCAAACCGAGTCGTGCGCAGATGTCGACCAGAGCGTGACGGCGTTCTACCGACAAAGTACGTCCAGTAGGATTCTGGAAATTCGGCAAGGCATATAACATGCGCGCGCCCTGCCCCAGGGTCGCTACGGTTTCCGGGATCAGGCCACCGTCGTCGGCGGGCACCGAGACGAACTCTGGGCCGTACAGCGAAAAGGCTTGCAACGCGCCCAGATAACTAGGCGTTTCCACCAACACCTTGCTGCCTTCATCGATCAGTACCTTGCCCAGCAAATCCAGGCCCTGCTGCGAACCGGAAGTCATCATGACCTGATTCGCCATGATCTTGGCGCCGTTGGTCGACAAGGAGTTGGCGACCCACTCGCGCAGCGGGCCGTAACCATCGGTCGGACCGTATTGCAAAGCGACCTTGCCTTGTTGCGACAGTATTTTGTCAAACGCCACTTTCAATTGCTCGACCGGGAAAGTGGCCGGCGACGGCAGGCCGCCGGCGAAGGAAATGATTTCCGGGCGCATGGTGATCTTGAGGATTTCACGGATCGCCGAGCTTTGCAATTTCTGTGCGCGCTGCGAAAAATGCCATTGCAGCGGTGTTGGGTTTTCGATTTTCATACGATTCTCTTCAAGTGATCTTGTTCTGAGTGACTGTTGTCAATTGCCGGGCCAAGCCGAAGCTCGAACCGGATTGCAACAGCCCGTGGATTTTTATGATCTGCCGTCTCCTGGGCTGGCAGCGGATAGCGCTACCAGTGTTACGCCACTACGTCAGAGGACTACTCCAGTTCAGCAATCATTTCAATTTCCACGCAGGCGCCCAACGGCAGCTGTGCTACACCAAATGCGGAACGGGCATGCTTGCCTTGCTCGCCAAACACTTCGCCGATCAATTCGGAGGCGCCGTTGGTGACCAGGTGCTGTTCCGTGAAATCAGGCGTTGAATTCACCAGGCTCATCAGCTTGACGATGCGTTTGACGCGCTTCAGATCGCCGCCGCAAGCAGCTTGCAAGGTGGCGATCAGATCAATCGCAATGCTGCGCGCCGCCAATTTGGCTTCTTCAGTAGTCGTGTCCTTGCCCAGTTGGCCGACCCAGATCTTGCCGTCTTTCTTAGGCAAATGGCCGGACAGGTAAACCGTGTTGCCGCTTTGGGCGTACATAACATAAGCGGCGGCAGGCGTAACTACCGCTGGCAGCGTGATATTCAGGGCTTCCAACTTTTCATATACAGACATCTGACACTCCGAAAAAATGATCATTTGCCGACGCTTTTGGCAACAGCAGCAATGAAGGGATAAATGGGATACAGCCGGTTCGATCCCGACTAATATGTGATTATCTCACCTACCGCCAACTTTGCGAAAGCCCGGCTTTATATTTTGCTATGCCGCTTGCCGCCGCACCGCCATTTTGCGGCCAAACGCCACCACCGCCAGCACTGTCAGCGCAAACAATATATTGCTGCTATCCAGGGCCTCGCCCAATATCAATGCGGCCCCCAGCAGCGTCAGGAACGGCTGCAACAGTTGCACCTGACCAACCCGCGCAATACCGCCCAGCGCCAAACCCTTGTACCAGAAGAAGAAACCGATAAACATCGAAAACAGCGACACATAGGCAAAGCCCAGCCAAGCCTTGGGCGAAGCGCTGACGCCATATTGCCAGCCCAGCCAGAGTGTTATCGGCAGCAAGACTGGCAATGCCATGACCAGCGCCCAGGCGATCACCTGCTGCCCGCCCATGGTTTGCGACAAGCGTCCGCCTTCCGCGTAGCCCATGGCGGCAGCCACCACTGCGGCCAGCAAGGCCAGATCCGCGGCTTGCAAACTGCCGCCGCCCTGGCTCAGTGCAAAAACAACAACGATAGCGCTGCCGACCACGGCGGCAATCCAGAATCCTGCCGATGGCCGCTCGCCAAATCGCAAGGCGCCAAACATGGCCGTCGCCAGCGGCAAGATGCCGAGCACGATGGCGCCGTGTGCGGCCGGCACATAACGCATCGCCACCGATGAAAACAAAGGGAAGCCGATCACCACGCCCAGCGCGGTCAGCGCCAGAGCTTGCCACTGGGCGGCGGTCGGCAGCGGCGCTTTCAGTTTCCACAGCAGTAATATCGAACACAGCGCAGCCACCACCGCCCGGCCGAATGCGACAAACACCGGATTCAGCTCTGCCACCGCCATCCGGGTAAACGGCAGGGTCAGGCTGAACACCGCCACCCCGACCAGCCCCAGCCACATGCCCCTCGATTCGTCCGTCATGCCGCGCATCTTTCGAATAGTTGTCAAGGCCGGATCAGAGCCAGATTGAAACCGCAGAGTAAATAGTCAGCAGCACCATCACCGTGCAAAACACACGTTGCCATACGGGTTGCGCCAGATAGCGCCGCAATACCGAACCGGTGCCGGCCCAGATGCCCACGCACGGCAGGTTGATGACGCAGAACACCAGGCAATAGATAGCAATCGACAACCAGATCGGCTGTAGCGGCGGCAAAAATGCCGAAGCACTGGTGACGCCCATGATCCAGGCCTTCGGGTTGGCGGCCTGGAATGCCGCCGCCGCAAGGAAGGTCATCGGCTTATGGTTGGCGCCGACCTCCGACTTGAACGACATATCGCGAAGCTTCCAGGCCAGATACAGCAAATAGGCCGAACCCAGGGTTTTCAGGATGACGTGAATCGATGGCAACGCCAGCACCAGGCCGCCGATGCCGGCAGCGCACAGCACCAGCAGCAGGCCAAACCCGAAGGTCACGCCGAGTATGTGCGGAATAGTCCGGTTGAAGCCGAACATGATGCCGGATGAGGTCAGCATGATGTTGTTCGGCCCCGGCGTGATCGACGACACAAAGGCAAATACGGCCAGCGGCAGCAAGGTCTCCAACATCACGACACACTTGTAGCAGGATGGAAGCCGGGCCCGCGCAGGCGCATCAGCAACGCCCGCAGCAGGCTGGTCGTGCCGCGTTGCGGCCGGCCGGTCAGGGTGATGCGGCTGCTGCCAGGATCGGACTCGACCACCACCATCCGGCCCGGCAGCAAGGTCAGCGAGCGGCCGGCATGTAGCCAATGGTCTTCGGGCTGCCCTTCAAATGTGACCCAGACGCGGCCGCTGACTACCCGCAATATCAATTCACTGTCGGTGACGCCGGACAGCGTACTGCCGCCCGACAAATTATGAGACTGTTGTTCGAATAGTGTTTGCATGGCGAAGTCGCTTTCGAAGGCTTTGGGAGTTGCTGCATTCAGGATTTAGGTCTATGCTAAGCCACAAAACCAATACAGTACCAATACAGTTAAGCAAGTAATTCCTGACATTGTCCCGGCGAAATTACCAATACAGTGACTAACACAAGCCCTCCACGCAAGCTGAACAGCAGCCAGCTGCCGACTCCGGCTGCTGCGCAACTGTTGTCGCGCGATAGCGACACCTCCCTGGTCGAGCAAATCGTGCGCTCCATCGAAACCCGCATCAGCGACCGCCTGTTGCGTACCGGCGCCCGCATGCCGTCGATCCGCCAGTTTGCCGACAGCCACAGCGTCTCGCGTTTCACGGTAGTTGAAGCCTATGACCGGCTGGTCGCCAAGGGCTGCCTGGAATCGCGGCGCGGGTCAGGTTTCTATGTGCGCGAACGCTCGCCGCTGCTGGCTGACCGCGGCAGCAGTTCCGCCAGCGACAAGCAGCCGCAACTGATCGATGTAGTCTGGCTGGTGCGCAATATGCACCAGCAGGCGCCGAACAAGAAAATGCCCGGCTCCGGCATGTTTCCCAGCGAATGGCTGGATGCCGATCTGATTGCCAACGCCTTGCGCAGCATCAGCCGGCAAAATCCGGCGCAATTGCTTTCCTATGGGATTCCACAGGGCTTCCTGCCGCTGCGCCAGCAACTGCAGTTGAAAATGGCCGAGCTGGAAATCGCCGCGACGCCGGAGCAATTCGTCACCACCACCGGCGTCACCCAGGCGCTCGACCTGGTGGCGCGCCACTTTACCCAGCCTGGCGATGTGATTTTTGTCGATGATCCATCGTGGTTCCTGATGTTCGCCTCGTTTGCCGCGCTGGGCGCCAAAGTGGTCGGCGTGCCGCGCCTGGCCGACGGCCCGGATATGGCGAAACTGGCGGAACTGGCGGCGCTGCACAAACCCAAGTTGTATGTGCTGGTGTCGGTGCTGCACAATCCGACCTCGACCTCGCTGTCGGCAGCCAAGGCGTTCCAGATCCTCAAGCTGGCTGAAGAGCATGATTTCATGATCGTCGAGGACGATATCTATTGCGACATGCATCCCGGCTCCGCGATCCAGCCGGCGACCCGCATTGCGGCGCTGGACCAGCTCAACCGCGTAATCTACATGGGCGGCTTCTCGAAAACGCTCTCGCCTAACCTGCGCTCCGGCTTTATCGCCACCTCGCTCGAACTGGCGCAGCATTTTGCCGACCGCAAGATGCTGACCAACCTGACCAGCGCCGAAGTCGGCGAGCGCGTAGTGTATAAAATCCTGTCTGAAGGACACTACCGCAAGCATCTCGACCGCTTGCGCAACAAGCTCGATAGCGTACGCGACCGCACCATCCGGCAAATGGAAAGGATAGGCATGACGGTCGACATCAGTACCCCGGCCGGTATCTTTGTGTGGGCCGATACCGGGCACGACACCAATGTGATGGCAGAAAAGGCCTTGGCCGAGGGCTTCCTGCTGGCGCCCGGCGCCCTGTTCTCGCCCAGCCAGCTACCCTCTTCCAGGATGCGGGTTAACGTGGCGGCGATGTCGGATCCGGCGATCTGGCGCTTCCTGGAACAGGAATGTGGCAAATAAGACAATACAAGTAACCGTCACGTAATCCGCTCTTAGCCCACTCTTGTAAAATCCGGATTACTCCCCATTTCTGGACAATACTCAGCTGTACGCGATGAAAGCGGACCCAGGCAGGCCGCCCTTATCGTTTTTACATTATTTTTTACGTTTATACAGAGGAAACAATGGCCGTATCCGAAAAGCAAACCCTTGGTTTTCAGGCAGAAGTAAAGCAGCTGCTGCAATTGATGATCCACTCGCTGTACTCCAACAAGGAAATTTTCCTGCGCGAGCTGGTGTCCAATGCATCCGATGCCGCCGACAAGCTGCGCTTTGAAGCCATCAACAACGGCGCCCTGTTCGAGAACGATCCGGAACTGAAAATCAAGGTCGCTTTCGACAAGGCCGCGCGCACCATCACGATTTCGGACAACGGCATCGGCATGAGCCGCGATGAAGCCATCTCGCACCTGGGCACCATCGCCAAGTCCGGCACCAAGGAATTCTTTTCGAAACTGTCCGGCGACCAGCAAAAAGATGCCGCCCTGATCGGCCAGTTCGGCGTCGGCTTCTACTCCGCGTTCATCATCGCCGACAAGATCACGGTCGATACCCGCCGCGCCGGCGCCAACGCCACCGAAGGCGTGCGCTGGGAATCCGAAGGCGCCGGCGATTTCAGCATCGAAGCGATCGACAAGCCGTCACGCGGCACCAACATCACCCTGCATCTGCGCGAAGGTGAAGACGAGTACCTGTCGGCCTGGAAACTGAAATCCATCATCCGCAAATATTCCGACCATATCTCGCTGCCAATCGTGATGCAGAAAGAAGAATGGGACGAAGAAAAGAAAGAAACCGTCGTCAAGGACGAATACGAAACCGTCAACCAGGCCAGTGCGCTGTGGGCCCGCAACAAGTCCGACATCACCGAAGAGCAGTATGTTGAATTCTACAAGCATGTCTCGCACGATTTCGAAGCGCCGCTGACCTACACCCACAACCGGGTTGAAGGCCGCAGCGAATACACGCAGCTGCTGTACGTTCCAAGCCATGCGCCATTCGACCTCTGGGATCGCAACAAGCGCGGCGGCATCAAGCTGTACATCAAGCGCGTCTTCATCATGGACGATGCCGAGCAGCTGATGCCGGTCTATCTGCGCTTCGTCAAAGGCGTGATCGACTCCAGCGACCTGCCATTGAATGTATCGCGTGAAATCCTGCAAGAATCGCGCGATGTGCGTGTGATCCGCGAAGGTTCCACCAAGCGCGTGCTGAGCTTGCTGGAAGAGTTGGCGAACAGCGACGACCAGGCGCAAAAAGACAAGTACGCCACATTCTGGAAAGAATTCGGCCAGGTATTGAAGGAAGGCATAGGCGAAGACGCCGGCAACAAGGAAAGAATCGCCAAGCTGCTGCGCTTTGCGTCGACTACCAACGACGGCGATGCCCAGACCGTATCCTTCGCCGACTATATCGGCCGCATGAAAGAAGGCCAGGACAAGATTTACTACGCTACCGGTGAAACCTATGCCGCGGCCAAGAACAGCCCGCACCTGGAAATTTTCCGCAAGAAAGGCGTCGAAGTCCTGCTGCTGACCGATCGCGTCGATGAGTGGATGCTGTCTTTCCTGCAGGATTTCGAAGGCAAGGAACTGGCATCGGTAGCCAAGGGCGGCCTCGATCTCGGCACATTGGAAGATGAAGCCGAGAAGAAACAGCACGAAGAAACCGAAACCCAGTTCAAGGATCTGGTTGAAAAGATGAAGACCGCACTGGCCGACAAGGCCAAGGATGTACGCGTCACCTTCCGCCTGACCGACTCGCCTGCTTGCCTGGTGGCCGACGAAAATGAATTGTCGGGCAACCTGCTGCGCATGCTGAAGGCCGCCGGCCAGGACGCTCCGGACTCCAAGCCGATCCTGGAAATCAACCCGGATCACCCGCTGGTGCAACGCCTGAAGTACGAAGACGCCAAGTTCGGCGACTGGTCCCACATCTTGTTCGACCAGGCCTTGCTGGCCGAAGGCGGTGCGTTGGCCGATCCGGCTGGTTTCGTCAAACGCCTCAACGAAATGTTGCTGGGCATGGCCGGCAAGTAAGTCAGGAAGATAGGCTTATCGCCCGTTCGCGGGCAAAAAAAGGGCTGGGAGACATGATTGTCTTCCAGCCCTTTTATCTTGCATCGCCATGATTGCATTGATAGCATTGATAGCATTGATAGCATTGATAGCATTGATAGCATTGATAGCATTGATAGCATTGATAGCATTGATAGCATTGATAGCATTTTCGCGCTAAACTGCTATCAATGCAATCATCGAAAGAGGTGCCATCATGGCAACCAATCTGGTAGTCAGGAACGTTGAGGAAGATGTCGCACTCGCACTTAAGCAACTCGCGGCATCCCACGGCCGCAGCGCTGAAGCCGAACATCGGGAAATTTTACGGGCAGCGCTGCAGCGTCCAAAGCGGCAATCGCTTGCGGAGGTATTGTCTCGCATGCCGAATGTCGGAGAAGATGCGGATTTCAACTCTCGCAACGTTCAGGAGTAAGGAGTGTATCTGGTTGACACGAACGTTATCAGCGAAGCCCGCAAAGGGAAAAAGGCCAATCGGGGAACCCAGGAATTTTGGCATGCGGTCGACCCGGATGCAATCTACCTTTCAGTGCAGACAATAGGTGAAATTCGCCGCGGCGTTGAAAACATCACGAACCGCGGAGATACCACACAAGCCAAGGCGCTGGAGCAATGGCTGAATAAGCTTGTCACGGAATATGCTGACCGCATCCTGGTTTTTGACGAAGATTGCGCTCAGGTTTGGGGAAAGTTAATGTCGCCCAGTAATCAACATCCGATCGACAAGCAAATTGCTGCCATTGGATTGATTCATGGGCTCACGGTCGTCACTCGCAACACCGATGATTTTCTCGGTACGGGGGTGCGCCTGATGAATCCATTTTCGTAAAGAAAAATGGCGGCGCACCGCCTTTGCCCTGACCACTTTAAGCGTCGAATTAGCTCAGGCCGCCCGCTCTTGCGTTACTGGCTTGCGCTTGACGAGATGAAGCAGCATGTCGTCGACCATATCGGTCAAGCTGTATGCAGGAGACCAGGACCAGTCTTGCCGCGCCTGCGAATCGTCAATCGAACGCGGCCATGCATCCGCGATCGCCTGGCGGAAATCCGGTTGGTACGCCACCTTGAACGATGGATAACGCTGCTGGATGATATCGACCAGCTCGCGCGGAGAAAAACTCCAGGCCGCGAGATTGTATGAACCGGCAGCTTTCAACTGTTCTTTCGGCGCACTCATCAGTTCGATGGTGGCGCGCACGGCGTCCGGCATGTACATCATCGGCAACGTGCTGTCCACATCCAGGAAGCTGGTGTAGTCGTGGCCGGCGGCGGCGGCGAACAAAGCCTGGATGGCGTAGTCGGTGGTGCCGCCGCCCGGCTCGGCCGAGTAGCTGATCAGCCCCGGATAGCGCAGGCTGCGAATATCCATGCCGTATTTCTCCGCATACCAGCTGCACCAATGCTCACCGGCCAGTTTGGAGATGCCGTAGACGGTCTTCGGATCCATGGCGCCGACTTGCGGCGCATTGTCGCGCGGCGTCGAGGGGCCGAATGCAGCAATCGAACTAGGCCAGAACACTTTTGACAGCTTGGCCTGGCGCGCTACTTCCAGCACGTTCAGGAGGCCGGTCATATTCAGGTTCCAGGCCCATTCCGGATGCTCTTCGCCTTTGGCCGACAAGGCCGCCGCCAGATGATAGATTTCACCGATATCGTGTTGCTGCACTACCTCGGCCAGGCGCTTGGCGTCTGTCACATCCAATTTTTCATATGCCAGTTCCTGGTGCCGGCCCAGGGCTTGTATATCGCTCGCAACCACTTGCTTGGCGCCGTGCAGCTTGACCAGTGCAGTCGTCAGTTCGGTGCCGATCTGGCCGTTGGCGCCGATTACCAATATTTTTTTCATCGTTTGTCTCTTCAGTTCTTCTCTTCAGTTCTTCTCTTCAGTTCGTCTGTTCAGTTCTTTAGCAGACCAAGCTCTTCACCGGCTTGCCGGAAGATACCCACTGCGCGCTGCAATGTCGCCTCATCGTGGACCGCAGACATCTGCACCCGAATCCGCGCCTGGCCTTGCGGCACAACCGGATAGAAGAAACCAACCGCGTAGACGCCGAGTTCATACAGACGACGCGACAGGTTTTGCGCAACCACGGCGTCATACACCATCAACGGCACGATCGGATGGGTGCCCGGCTTGATTTCGAAACCGGCTTCAGTGATGGCCTTGCGGAAATAAACGGTGTTGCGCTCAAGACGGTCGCGCAATTCAGTCGACGCTTCCAGCAGATCAAGCGCCGCGATAGAAGCGCCGACAATCGCCGGCATCAAGGTATTCGAAAACAGGTAAGGACGGGAGCGCTGCCGCAGCAACTCGACCACCTCGCGCCGGCCCGCAGTGAAGCCGCCGCTGGCGCCGCCCAGGGCTTTGCCCAAGGTGCCGGTAATCACATCGACCTTGCCGAAGATGCCGCGCGCTTCATGCGTGCCGCGTCCCCGTGCGCCCATGAAACCGGTGGCGTGGCAGTCATCGACGCCAAGCAGTGCATCGTACTTGTCGCACAGCTGGCGGATGACGTCGAGCTGCGCTACCGTGCCGTCCATCGAAAACACGCCATCCGTAAACACCATGGCAAAGCGGGCATTGTCGGCCCTGGCTTGCTTCAAGCAGCGTTCTAGATCTTCCATGTCGTTGTGGGCGTAACGGTAGCGCTTGGCTTTGCACAGACGGACGCCGTCGATGATCGATGCATGGTTGAGCGAATCGCTGATGATGGCATCCTGCTCGCCCAGCAACGGTTCAAACAAGCCGCCGTTGGCATCGAACGCCGCCGCATACAGAATGCAGTCTTCGGTACCCAGGAACGCCGACAAGCGCTGTTCCAGCTCGCGATGAATGTCTTGCGTACCGCAAATGAAGCGCACTGAACTCATGCCGAAACCATGGCTATCCAGGGTTGCGTGCGCGGCCTTGATCAGGGCTGGATGAGAAGACAATCCCAGGTAATTGTTGGCGCACAAATTGATCAATTCACCACTTTCGGTGTTGATCTTGCCGCCTTGCGGACCAAGGATCAGGCGCTCGGACTTCAACAGGCCGGCGGCCTTGATCCCCGCCAATTCATCCTGCAGGTGCTTGTAAAACCCGGGGCAGCCAGCTTGCGTGCTTGTAGTTTGTGTCATTTTCAGTCTCGATCTTATATAATATATTGCCCTAATTCGATATATCGAACACGAATTCCACGATAATGCACAAAAACGAGGTTGTCAACCAGATGAGCAGTAATACGGTCAAAAATTTGGAAGATGCACCGCCGAAAGTGGGCGATACCTTGGTCAAGCTGCGCCAGGCCGACGGGCTTTCGCTGGATGCTTTATCGAAACGCGCCGGCGTCTCCAAGTCCATGCTATCGCAAATCGAGCGCAACCAGGCTAACCCCACGGTTGCCGTGGTGTGGCGCCTGGCCAATGCCTTGGGCGTCCCTATCTCGCTGCTGGTTGACGGCAACCAGGCCGCTCCCGCATCGATAGAAACCTTGCCCAGCCATGCCACGCCATCGCTGCGCTCGAGAGACGGCCATTGCGTGCTGCGCATCCTGGGGCCGATCGAACTGGCCGGCCAGTTCGAATGGTATGAGCTGTCGGTGGAGCCTGGCGGCTGCCTCGATTCAGAAGCGCACGAACCGGCTTCGCGCGAGCATCTGACAGTCTTGTCCGGTATATTGGAAGTCCAGAGCGGCAGCAACATCACCAAGATCAAAGTGGGCGAAACCGCGCGCTACGCTGCGGATCGCCCTCATTACATCAAGAATGTCGGCAAGAATGCGGCTACGGCTTTGCTGGTGGTGATTCATAACGGCCAGTAAAGCTCAGCAAGCCGGCTCTGCCGCGTGCAGAAAACAAAAAAGGCTGGAAGACAAGATTGTCTTCCAGCCTTTTGCATTTATAAAATTTATCAATGCGCTGAATCCGACGATTAGTGCGTTACCCGAGTAACGCCGCCCGACGACAACAAACGAACGCGGTCGCCGACATTGAAGCGCTCGTCGGCATCCTGGGTAATCGCGCGCAATTCACCGTTGCTCAGGCGCACGGTAATTTCCAGCCCTGGGCGCTGGTTCAGGTTGTTTTCCACCTGATTGCCGGCAATCCCGCCGAGTACCGCGCCCACCACGCCAGCTGCGACTGAGCCGTTACCTCTGCCGATGAGCGAACCGGCGGTAACCGCACCGAGCGCACCGCCAGCCAATGTACCGGCGCCGCCGCCGCGGTTCTTGTCGATGGTCACAGGACGCACCGAATCAACCACAGCCATACGTACCGTTTGCTCGCCTTGGGCTTGGCTGCTGCTATAGACATTCGCCGAATTAGGCGTAACGGCGCAACCGCCCAGGGCCAGCAACGCGGCCACCACGATCAGATTCTTCATTCTTGATAACTCCATCATAAATTACTCTTACACGAAAATTGCCGCAGATAGATAAGCCGCGAAGCGCACCGACAGAGGGGTTGCCGAGCCAGGCATATCGCAGCGGCGAGGTTTGCGACACCGGATTGGCTTTTCGCCAACACTACGCATTTTATCAACTATTTCATAAGCAGCCGGGACTTTGCCCAAAATGCCCGGCCTGGTAGACAGGCAGCGCATTAATTCGGGTTCATCTAGCAAAATCATCCCGATGGAACGCTTAAAAAAACGACCGTACCATGTGCATCCGGATGCCTTCAAGATTTGCCGACGAACCTGCGCATGAAATTGCTTTATGACAACTAAAAACTATATAATCAATCTTCGCTGCCAAATTCAATTCCAGCAAGGCTCCCATGAAAACGCTGTTCAAAGCACTTAGTATTATGTTTTTTTTAGTACTGATGGTCGGCTTTGGCTTATGTGGTTTGCTAGGGATTGCTTCTGGCAGCAGCTACAAAACCAGTGGAGGTGGCCTGTCTATTTTTCTCCTTGGGTGCGCAGGAGTAGGTATTAGCATCGCGCTGTGCTTCGTTATATATCGCATTGCCAAATATGGCAGCGTGTTTCGGATTGCAAAGAAATCAGATTTTACAACACAGCCAGATCAAGACAAATCCGAACAATGAAAGTAGTAGCCTTTTCCAGCACGACTGCACATCTCATCCATCTGTTTTTTGAATGGGCAGCCATCGCATCTGGCGTCCAGCTATATCGCTGGCAACGTGCCCATCAAGGTCTCTCTGGCATCTTGGAACCGGGACAATACGCCGTCATCATCGGCTGCATACTCGGTGCAGCGATCGGAAACAAGTTAGTGTTCTGGATGGAGTTTCCTCAGTTATGGGCGTCATCTTCTTTAGACATCAATCTCTGGATGTCCGGACAATCTATCGTCGGTGGTTTGTTGGGCGGACTGTGTGGCGTAGAGATTGCAAAGAAACTGATCGGTTCTCAACGCTCAACGGGCGACAACTTTGTCTTGCCATTGATGCTAGGCACTGCCATCGGGCGCATCGGCTGTTTTCTGGCAGGACTGCACGACGGCACTTATGGCGTACCCACCCACATGCCCTGGGGCGTCGACTTTGGTGACGGCATCTCCCGTCACCCTACTCAACTGTACGACATTCTCTTTGTATTAATTTGGGGTGGCGCCATTTTGTTTTTTCAAAAACGCTGGCGCGAAAGTCCGGGCCTACTTTTCAAATTTTATCTATCGGGTTATTTACTGTGGCGCTTACTCGTCGATGGCATCAAACCGGTTCCCTATGAATTTGCCGGTGGTCTTAGTGGCATACAGATTATGTGTCTATTGGCCTTACTGTGCTATCTCCCGTTTGTAATCAAACAATTTTTAAATTTAAAAAAAAATGCGCCTCTTTTCCCGTGATCGATCACGTGCAGCATTGCTGATAGTGAGTTTGAGTTTGATTGGAGGCACTGGTTGTATCACTGCCTCCATCGTCAACAGCGTGCAACAAAAAAATGCACAACGTGTGAATGCAGAAATGCAGCGAACAAAAATTGAAGGATATAAAGTAGCAGCCAGTCGCGGTGATCTGGAGGCCATGACACAACTTGGAATGGAATATATAAATGGCTCGCCAAGCCTGGAAAGAGATATCCCAAGAGGCATCTCTTTACTTGAACAAGCGGCGGCCAAACAATATGGTCCCGCGGAATATGGCTTAGGCTGGCTTTTACTCAATGGCTCCAATCGACAGCACTATGGCAGAGATCTCAGCGCAGGACAATTACCTCCAGATTCCCCGCGCGGAATTGAATTATTAAAACGATCGTCCACACGTTCTTGCAGCCCTTCACCTGTGTTTTTCAATCGCTTTTCTGCGTTTGACGTCAGTGAAATATATCGCGATAGCGGGATTATCAGGCAAGACATACGACAAGCCGACCTTTGGCTTGCGCGCAGTATACTGGACTGCAGATATCCATTCCATACCACGATTAGATACAAATTTTTAGTCTCAAAAGAAACTGATACAGCAGCAAAAATTAAAACGTTAGCTTTTCTCTTGATGCTACCGGCCAGCGACACTCTCACCAAACTGCAAGCATCTATGTCTCCAGCAGACATAGAAGTGGCACAAGAAAGAATGGCATTGCTACGCCAAGCCGTCCTCGAATCAAAACAACAATATCCCGCACCGCCTAACCCGAGCCAACGATGACGCGTAAAATCCGCCCTTACCTTTTTTACGACACGACCACTTCGGTCTGTTCAACCTGTCTGCATCCGGTTGAAGCCAAGATCATCTTTAAAGATGATCATGTCTACATGGATAAGTGGTGTACTGCGCACGGCAGCGAACGTGTGCTGGTCAGCGATGATGTCGAGTATTACCGTTTGTGTCGCGAGGTGTTCGTCAAACATCCGGAAATGCCGCAAACGTTTAACACTAAAATGGAATACGGCTGTCCCTATGATTGCGGCCTATGTCCAGATCATATGCAGCACTCTTGCTTATCCATCGTTGAGATTACCGACAACTGCAATTTAAATTGTCCCGTCTGTTATGCGGAAAGCGGCACTCATCGGGAACAGCATAAACCCTTGGCTGACGTCATCAAGATGCTTGATGCTGTTGTGGCCAATGAAGGCGAGGCCGATGTCATGCAATTGTCGGGCGGCGAGCCCACTTTACATCCGCAATTCTGGGAAATTCTCGATGCTGCCAAAGCGCGCCCGATCAAACATGTGATGGTCAACACCAACGGTGTCGTGTTGGCGCAAGATCCTGAGTTTGTGCAACGCCTGGCAAGCTATGCGCCAGGAATAGAAGTGTATTTGCAATTCGACTCCATGCGCGCAGAAGTACATAAGGTATTACGCGGTGCTGATTTAAGCCGCATCCGACTACAAGCATTGAAAAATCTGAATGCGGCTGGCTTATCCACCACTTTGGTTGTGACATTGAAAAAAGGCTTAAATGATGATGAGATTGGCGCCATTATCGACTTCGCCTTGACGCAACAGTGTGTCCGCGGCGTCACCTTGCAGCCAATTCAAGATGCTGGCCGTGTTGAAAATTACGATCCTCGCCTGCATCGCCTGACCGTTTCGGAAATACGTCGCAAGATCGCAGAACAAACCAGTGTTTTCACATTGCAAGATATCGTCCCGGTGCCTTGCAATCCTGATACGCTGGCAATGGCTTACGCTCTCAAAACCGACGAAAAAACTGTCCCGCTTACACGATATCTTGATCCACAATCTTTAGTGGAAGGCAGTGGCAACACGATAGTTTTTGAGCGCGACGAAGCGCTCAAGAAGAATATGAAAGACCAGATATTTAAGCTGTTTTCGACTAACCATTCCCCGGAATCACAAGCCAACTGTCTTTCTGAATTAATGTGTTGCCTGCCTTTAATTTCTGCGCCACAGACACTGCGTTACGACAATGTGTTTCGGGTTTTGATTGTGCAATTTATGGATGCATATTCTTTGGATGTTCGCGCCTTGAAAAAATCCTGCATACATTTTGCCCAAGCTGATGGAAAAATGATTCCATTTGAAAGTTACAACCTGCTCTATCGCGACGACAAACGACTAACGGCCATCCGCAAAAGCATCGCGCAACAAACCGCCAGCAGACGTGATCCCAACCGCATTCCAATCAAACTGTTGTAGCTATTAAAATAGCTCCGGCAACGCAACTGGGTCGGGATGCCTTCACCTCAAAACATCGCTTCCACCGTCTGATTAACGGCCGCCGGCGACATCGATAAATGTGCCGGTGCAATAGGATGCCTCGTCCGACACCAGCCACATGACCGCGCGCGCCACTTCCTCGGCGCTGCCGCCGCGCCGCATCGGCACCGAATCTTTGACTCGATCCACCCGGCCGGGTTCGCCGCCGCTGGCATGAATATCGGTATAGATGACGCCGGGCCTGACCGCATTGACGCGGATACCCTGAGCGGCGACTTCCTTCGCCAGGCCGACCGTCATGGCGTCGATGGCTCCCTTGGATGCGGCGTAATCGACGTACTCTCCCGGACCGCCGAGCTTTGCCGCCATCGACGACAGATTGACGATGGCGCCGCCGTGGCCGCCAAAATCGGTAGACATGCGCCGTACCGCTTCACGGGCGCACAAGAAACTGCCGACGATATTGGTGGCGAACACTCGCTGCAAACGGGCCACATCCATCTGATCGACACGCATCTGCCGTTCCAGGATGCCGGCGTTGTTGACCAGGGCGGTCAGCGTGCCGAGTTGTGCGTCCACCGTTTGAAACAGATTCAGCACCTCAGCCTCGACAGCAACATCGCCGGCCACCGCCAACGCTTCACCGCCAGCCGCACGAATCGCCGCCGCCACCGACTCGGCGGCGCTACGGTTATGCACATAGTTGACGCACACCGCGTAACCGCGCGCTGCGGCCAAATGGGCGATAGCTGCACCGATCCCGCGGCTAGCGCCGGTAATTACCATCACTTGCTTCGCCATGCTGCGCTTCCCTCACTCGTATTTGCGGGCATCCTCGATGACTTTACCGTCATTCGGCAAGCTGCCCGGCGCGACAAACAAAATCTCGCCGCGCAGTTTAGTCACTTCGCGCAGGCTGTCGGCAATCTGCGCTGCTGTATCTGCTGCAGCAGCCGGAGCCGGCAGCTCGCAATGCAAGGTCATCACATCGTTCGCCATCGCGCCGCTCACCACCAGGCGCGCTTTCAGTATCTGCGGATGACGCTTGAGCACCTCGGCCAGCTGCGACGGATGGACGAACATGCCGCGCACCTTGGTCACCTGGTCGGCGCGCCCCATCCAGCCCTTGATGCGGGTATTGGTGCGGCCGCATGGCGAGACGCCGTCCAGTACCGCGGACAAATCCCCGGTGGCGAAACGTATCAGAGGATAATCCGGATTGAAAGAAGTCAGCACCACCTCGCCGACCTCGCCGGCTGCCACCGGATCACCGGTGCCGGGCCGTACGATTTCCAGGATCAGGTCCTCATCCAGGATCATACCCGGATTGAGCCGGCCGTCGCTGACCGACTCGTAAGCGATATTGCCGATGTCGGCCGAGGCATACAATTGCAGCACGTGCGGCACGCCGTTATCGTGGAACCACTGGCGCAGCGATGGCGGCAAGGCTTCGGCGCTAAGCAGCGCGCGCTGCAGGCTGCCGATATCGGCGCCCATCTCGCGCGCTTTTTCGATGATGATCTTGAGGAAAGACGGCGTGCCGACATAGGCATCCGGACGCAAGGCCGACATCGCCTGCACCTGCAATTCAGTCTGCCCTATGCCGGCCGGGATCACGGCACAGCCCAGCTTGCTGGCTGCCCCTTCAACCATGAAGGCTGCCGGCGTGAAATGGTAGGCGAAACAATTTTGTATCAGATGGCCGGCGCGCAACCCCAACGCGCGCATCGGCCGCGCAAAGCGCCACCAGTCCTGGCTATATCCCTCCGGATCGAAAATCGGCCCGGGCGAGACGTACAGGCGCCGTAGCTGCCGGTGCGGGGTTGTCGTCAAACCGCCGAATGGCGGCTCTAGCGCCTGCAAATCGTGTAAATCCGATTTGCGCGTAATCGGCAATTGCGCCAGCGCGTCGCGGTCTCGAATATCGGCTGCGGATACGCCGTGCAGAATGCGCGCCCAGCCGCTTGCGCCTTGCGCGCGCGCGACCAGTTGCGGCAGCTTCGCCATCAGGTCCGCCTCGCGTTGTCGCGGCTGGCGTTGCTCAAGAGGATCGAGAGAATCGAGAATGTCAGACATGGCAGGCCTGTATGCGTGGGCGGAAATCGGAACAGGTAAAGATCAGAAAAAAATGAGAAGCTCAGGCCAGCCAGCGCTTGCGGCGTCGATAAAATTTCATGTCGCGAAAATTCTTGCGCCCCGCAGCCGACACGCCGAGATAGAACTCTTTCACATCTTCGTTGCTGGCCAGCTCGCTGGCTGCGCCTTCCATCACCACCCGGCCGTTTTCCAGGATGTAGCCGAAATCGGCATAACGCAGCGCCACCATGGTGTTTTGTTCGGCCAGCAGGAAGGACACGTTTTCCCTGCGGTTCAGGTCCTTGACGATTTCAAAGATTTCCTCAACCACTTGCGGCGCCAGGCCCATCGAAGGCTCATCCAGCAAGATCATCGACGGCTTGGCCATCATCGCCCGTCCGATCGCCGTCATCTGTTGTTCCCCGCCGGAGGTATAGCCGGATTGCGATTTGCGCCGCTCCTTCAGACGCGGGAAATAGTCGTAGATCTTTTCCAGTTCCTGTTTGACCTGGGTATTACTGATGTTGCGGGTATAAGCACCGGTCAGGAGATTCTCTTCCACCGTCAGATGGCCGAAACAATGGCGCCCTTCCATCACCTGGATCACGCCGCGCTTGACCAGATCGTTCGGGGTCAGGCGATCGACCCGCTCGCCGTTGTATTCGATGCTGCCCTTGGTGACATCGCCGCGTTCCGCCGACAGCAGATTGGAAATCGCTTTCAATGTCGTGCTTTTGCCGGCGCCGTTGGCGCCCAGCAAAGCGACGATTTTGCCTTGCGGCACCGCCAGCGACACCCCTTTCAGCACCAGGATGACGTGGTCGTAGATCACTTCGATATTGTTGATGTTGAGTGCTGTAGCCATGCGTCCCTCAGCTATACGATAAAAAACGTCGGCGCCCCGATTAAGCGCAAGTGCCGACGCTGATGCGGCTTACTTCATGCAGGCGGGCGTGATGCCTTTTTCTTTTGCATACTTCGCAGCGGAAGCCTTGAACAGCGGGTGGATCAGGTTCTTGTTGCCCTCTATCCAATCGGATACCAGCACCCACTTGCCGCCATCCCATTGCTGGACCTTGATCTTGCCCGAGCCTTCGTGGTTATCGCAGGAGGTCTTGATTTCAGGCAGCAGGCCGGTAGCGCCCAGTTGCTGCAGGCGCGCGTTGGTGATATTCAGATTCTCCAGTCCCCAGCGCACGTCTTCGCCGCTCATTACCTTGCCTTTGCCGTACTTGGTCTGGGCGGTCCGTATCGCTTCCACGGTAGCCAGCGCCGCCGATACGCCACGGTTATAAAGTATCGAACCGATCTTCGCCTGGTCCTGCATATTTCCCTTGCCGGCGCCGTACATCACTTTCTCGATATCGGCGATCAGCGGCACGGCTTTTCCGGAAACATTCCAGGTAGCGCTCAGATAACCCTTGGCGGCGTCGCCGGCCGGGACGGTGTCCTCCTCAGACCCGGCCCACCATGAGCCGATGATCTTGTCGCGCGCGTAGCCAACCTTCTGCGCAGCTTTCAAGGCGGTCTGGTTCATCACGCCCCAGCCCCAGAAGATGACGTAGTCAGGATTTTCCTGCCGGATTTTCAGCCATTGCGCGCCCTGCTCGTTGCCGGGATGGGCAACCGGGATCTGCACTACCTTGAACTTGCCCAGCGTCGCCTCGGCTTCCAGCGCGACTATCGGTTCCTTGCCATAGGCCGAGTCGTGGTACAGGAAAACAATCTTCTTGCCCGCCAGCGTACCGCCGTTTTTACTTGCCAGGTATTTGACGATCGCCGAAATCTGCATCTGGTAGGTAGTCACCAGCGGAAAGGCGTACGGGAACACCGAACCGTCGACTGCGTCGGTCCGGCCGTAACCCACCATCAGCAGCGGCACCTTGTCTTCCGCCGTCTTATCGATCAAGGCATAGGCGATGCCGGTCGCCATGGCATTGATCGCGGTGCCTTTGGTGACCGGATTCTTGCCTTTCAGACGCTCGTAGCATTCAACGCCCTTGGCGTTGTTGTATTCGGTTTCGCATTCTTCCCACGACAGCTTGACGCCGTTGATACCGCCTTCTTTCAGGTTAACGTAGCTCAGGTAGTCGATATAGCCGCCGTAATAGGATTGGCCGTTGGTGCCGTAAGGGCCGACCCGATAGCTCGGAATCGCAATGAATTGATCAGTCGCTTGCGCCATCGCCGGCAAGGCCGGCGCCAGCAGGCAGGCTGCAGCGGCGACAGCGAGCATGATTTGTTTTATGGTTTTCATTATCTGGTCTCCTGGTGCTAGTTATCCGTACTCGGGACTGCTTAAAATCTTCCGTAGCTATCAATGCGGGAACGGCCACAAGCGCAGTTTCTCTTTGGTGATCTGCCACAGGCGCGCCAGCCCGTGCGGTTCTACAATCAGGAAAAAAATGATCAAAGCGCCAAACAGCATCATCTGGATATGCGACACCGTGGCATTGGTAAATGGCAGGTGCAGCGAGGTGGCCAACGGCGGCAATACGTTATCCAGGAAAATCGGCAGCAGCAAGATAAAGGCGGAACCGAGAAAAGCCCCCAGGATGCTGCCGACGCCGCCGACGATAATCATGAACAGGATGCGGAAGGACAAATCCAGGGAAAAGCCGTCCGGCTCCACCGAGCCCAGGTAGCAGAAGGCATACAAGGCGCCGGCGACGCCGCAAAAAAAAGAACTGACGGCAAACGCCAGCAGCTTGGTCGGCATCAAACGAATGCCGATGACTTCCGCGGCAACGTCCATATCGCGCACCGCCATCCAGGCCCGTCCGGTGGACGAGCGCACCAGATTTTTCGCCAGCAGCGCCATCACGCAGACAATCGCCAGTACGAACAGGTATTTCTTGACCGGCGTGTTGATGGCGATGCCGAACAGGTCTATCTTTTGCGCGCTGATCACGCCGGAAGAACTGTCGTTGGAAAACCAAGAAAACTTGGTCAGCACCCAGATCACGAAAAATTGCGCAGCCAGTGTCGCCACCGCCAGGTAGAAGCCCTTGATGCGCAACGATGGCAGGCCGAACAAGACGCCCACGGCAGCCGCACAGCAACCGGCCAGGATGAAGGACAGCAGGATCGGAATCCCTTCAATGCGCAGCTGAAAGTTATAGGCAGCATAGGCGCCCACCGCCATGAACGCGGCAGAACCCAGCGATAGCTGGCCGGCATAACCGGTCAATATGTTCAAGCCCAGCGCCGCCAGCGCAAACACCAGGAACGGGATCAGGATGGCGGAAAACCAGTATTCGCTGCCGATCATGGGGATGCCGACAAATGCGACCGCCAGCAAGACAAGCATGCCGATGCGGTCCTGCCGAATCGGAAATATCTGGCTATCCGCGATGTACGAGGTTTTAAACTGTCCGGCCTCACGATAAAACATGGCATGTCTCCGTTCGAATTCTCAAGCTTCTTCCAGATGCGGTCAAAGCGTCATGCATAAGCGTTAAACATAAGCGTCAAACGCGGTCGATATGCCGCTCGCCGAACAAGCCTTCCGGCCGCACCAGCAGAAACAGCAAGGCGAACACATAGGGAAACCATCCTTCTATGCCGCCGAAATTGCCGCCAAACATGTCTTGCATGACCGGCGGGATATAGATCTCGGCCAGCTTTTCGGATACGCCGATGATCAGGCCGCCCGCGATCGCCCCCGGAATCGAAGTAAAGCCGCCCAGTATCAGCACCGGCAAGGCTTTCAAGGCGGTCATCGTCAACGCGAACTGGACGCCGTTGCGCGAACCCCACAGCAAACCGGCAACCAGCGCTACAAAGCCGGCCACGCCCCAGACGATGACCCAGATATGGCGCAAGGGAATCCCCAGCGAAAGCGCCGCCTGATGATCGTCGGCCACCGCCCGCAAGGCGCGGCCGACCCTGGTCTTCTGGAAAAACAGCGCCAGCAGCAGTACCAGCCCGATCACCATGCCGGAAGCGAACAGGTCGAACTTGGAAATCCCGATGCCGAAACCATCCATGATGGAAGCAATCGGCTCATCCACGATACCCAGGTTGATCGCCCGCACTTCGCTGCCGAACAGCATGGGGCCCAATCCCTCCAGGAAAAAAGCCAGTCCGATGGTTGCCATGAATAGCGTAATCGGCGGCTGGTTGACCAGCTTGCGCAGCACCAGCCGTTCGGTCGCCACGGCCACCGCCAGCATCACCAGGAAAGCGCCGATGATCGCGGCCCACATCGGCAAACCCTTGTCCATCAGACCGACCACCGCCAGCGCCGCGAAATAGACCATGGCGCCCTGGGCAAAATTGAACACGCCGGAAGCTTTGTAGATCAGCACGAAACCGAGCGCCACCAGCGAGTACATCAGACCCGAAAGCAAGCCGCTCAGCGTCACCTCAAAGAAAAATTGCATTGCCGTCTCCGTTTAGTGAGAGCTACCGAGGTAGGCTTTGATGACTTCTGGATTATTCATGACTTCGTCCGGTGTGCCGTCGCCGATTTTCTTGCCGTAATCGAGCACCACGACACGGTCCGAGATGTCCATCACCACGCCCATGTCGTGTTCGATCAGGACGATGGTGCTGCCGAACTGATCGTTGACATCCAGGATGAAGCGGCACATATCCTGTTTTTCCTCGACGTTCATGCCGGCCATAGGCTCGTCCAGCAGCAGCATGCTTGGCTCTGCCGCCAGCGCGCGCGCCAGTTCCACTCTTTTTTGCAAGCCGTAAGGCAAGCGTCCAACCGGTGTTTTGCGGATGTGCTGGATTTCCAGGAAATCGATGACTTCCTCGACCTTGCGCCGATGTTCCACCTCTTCATTGCGCGCCCGTCCCCACCAGATAGCGTTGGCCAGGAGGCTGGAATGCATCTTGGTATTACGGCCAGTCATGATGTTGTCGAGCACCGTCATGCCCTTGAACAGGGCGATATTCTGGAAAGTGCGCGCAATCCCCTGCCGCGCCACTGTACTCGGATTCATGCTGTGGCGTGGTACGCCGTGAAACACGATGCTGCCTTTTTGCGGATGGTAGACGCCGTTGATGACATTGATCATCGAACTTTTCCCGGCGCCGTTAGGGCCGATGATGGCGCGGATCTCATGTTCTTTCACATTGAACGAAATATCGGTGAGCGCCTTGACGCCGCCGAACGACAGCGAAATATTCTGCAGATCCAGCACCACTTCGCCGATGTCACGGCCCTTGCCGGTCGCTTGCGGTTCCGGATCGTGCAGCGTCGCGCCAGCCAGCGCCGTTTCCTCCGGCAAGACTTCCTCCGTGACATGTCTTTTCATGATCGCACTCATAGTGGTCAGGCCGCTTTATCAATGGTGGCGAAAGTCTTGGCGTCGACGATCTGCAAATCGGCAGCGATCATGCCTTGCCGGCCGTCTTCGAACTTGACCTGGGT
The DNA here is from genome assembly GCF_900107095.1 of Collimonas sp. OK242. Lineage (GTDB taxonomy): Bacteria > Pseudomonadota > Gammaproteobacteria > Burkholderiales > Burkholderiaceae_D > Collimonas. Next base: position 186,543 of record NZ_FNOR01000001.1, on the reverse strand, counting down.
TTCTATGTACTGCGATTGCCTGCCGCCATACAGGGCGTCAATCAGCACCGCATACTTGTTGGCGATGAAATCGCGCCGCACCTTGCGGGTCCGCGTCAATTCGTCGTCATCGGCGTCCAGCTCTTTGTGCAGGATCAAAAAACGGTGAATCTGCGATGCCGCCAGCAAAGGATCTTGCGCCAGGTCGGCATTCACCTTCTCGACGCAGTCGCCGATCAGGCCATACACTGCCTGCTGCGCGGCGAGGTCGGTGTAACTGCTGTAAGCCAGGTTGCGGCGCTCGGCCCAGTTGCCGACTGCATCCATGTCGATGTTGATGAACGCCGTGCAATGTCGACGCAGATTGCCGAACACCACTGCTTCTTTGATGAAGGGGAAAAACTTCAATTTGTTTTCTATGTACTTTGGCGCAAACAAGGTGCCGCAAGCCATCTTGCCGACATCCTTGGCGCGGTCGATGATCTTCAAATGACCGTCGCCGTCGAAAAATCCGGCGTCGCCCGTATGAAAATAACCGTCGGCGTCGATCGCCTCGGCGGTAGCATCCGGCCGTTTGAAATATGCTTTCATCAAACCCGGCGAACGCACCAGCACTTCACCCTTGCTGTCGATATGCACCTCGACCCCCTTCATCGGCCGCCCCACCGTATCCAGCTTGACGTCGCCGGAAGGCTGCATGCAGACAGTGACGCAGGTTTCCGTCATGCCGTACAACTGCTTCAGGTTGATGCCCAGCGAACGATAGAAATCGAACAGGTCGGGGCCGATAGCCTCGCCGCCGGTGTAAGCGACCCGAATCCGCGACATGCCGAGTACATTCTTCAACGGCCCGTAGATCAGCAGATCGCCGACCCCATACAACAAGCGATCGGTGAGCGGCACATCCGGCTTTTTATCGAGTATGCGAATCCCGACCCGCCGCGCGATGCCCATGAAGGCATGGAACAGCTTGCGTTTTATCCAGCCGGCGTCTTCAATCCTGATCATCACTTGCGTCAGGATATTTTCATAGACGCGCGGCGGCGCAAAATAATACGTCGGACCGATCTCGCGCAGATCCATCATCACGGTATTCGGCGATTCCGGGCAATTCAGGCAGAAGCCGGCGACATGGGCTTGCGCAAACGAATACAGAAAATCGCCGACCCAGGCCAGCGGCAGGTAGCACAGCACATCGTCATGCTGGTTCAAATGATCGAACTCAACCAGGGTCTGGGCCGTGCTGATCATCGCCGCATGCGTATGGCAAACGCCTTTCGGTTTGCCCGTGGTGCCGGAGGTGTACAGGATGATGGCGATGTCGCCGGCCTGTCCGGCATTGACCTGATCCATGAAGAAATCGGGATGCATCTGGTCATAGGCCCGGCCCATTTCCGCCACTGTGGCAAACGATGTCAATTCAGGCTGATGATAATTGCGCATGCCACGTTCGTCGTCGACGATGATGCGGCTGATCCGGTGCGGCGGCAGCGTCTGTTTGATTTCAAACACCTTGTCGACCTGCTCCTGGTCTTCGGCCACCACGAAATCGATTTCAGCATCGTCCATGACATAAGCCATGTCGGCCGCAGGCGCATCCTGGTATAAAGGCACCGGCATGCCGCCCAGGCACTGGGCGGCTGACATCGCCCAATACAGCCGCGGGCAGTTATTGCCGACAATCGCCAGGCTCATGCCGCGCCGGAAGCCAAGCGCCGCCAAACCGCAGGCAAAAGCCCGCACTTCCTCGGCAACCTGGGCCCAGCTCGTCGCCTGCCAGATGCCAAGATCTTTTTCCCGGAACGCCGGCTGCTGCGGACGTTCCTTGGCATGCTTCAGGAGCAAACCTGGAAATGTCTCTGCTCCTGGACGTTGTGCTGTCTCCACCATCGCCCCACCTTTTTTATATGGCGCCATGGCATCGATATCGGCGCCATGCGTGCCTGTCAGTGTCAAGTCAGTCTGGGCCGGCAGGCTTACGTCGCACTTACTAGTACTGGTGTAATTGTGTCATGCCGGTTATTCGCTGCTTTATGCGATGATAGTAGTGTGAGTCGAGAGATGCGGTTGTCATCTCGCAGACAATTGCCGAATTTTCGATATTGCAGCGCATCATAATGATCACAGAGACCTCGATTAAAGACATGCTGGCCAAGACCATGTGGGCACGCTCGCTCACCAGCGAACAGCTGACGCGCGTTGAAGCGGAGATGTTCAGCCGCAAAATTGCCGGCGGTGCTTTTGTTTGCCATAAAGGCGATCCGGTCACGCATTGGATTGGCGTGCACGAGGGACTGCTGAAAATGAGCAGCGTTTCTCCCGAAGGGAAAACGGTGTCCTTTGCCGGCATGGCCAACGGCGGCTGGCTGGGCGAAGGCTCGTTGCTCAAGAGCGAACCGCGCAGATATGACGTGGTGGCGCTGCGCGACAGCGAACTGCTGTACATGCCGAAAGCGACTTATCTGTGGCTGCTCGACAACAGCATCCAATTCAATCGTTTCCTGGTCACGCAGCTCAATGAACGGCTGGCGCTGTTTATTTCGCTGGTGGAATACGACCGCATGCTGGAACCGGACGCACGCGTTGCGCGTTGCCTGGCGGCGCTGTTCAATCCCTATCTGAATCCGGGCATAGGCCGCGAGCTGCAAATTTCCCAGGAAGAAGTCGGCAATCTTTCCGGCGCCTCGCGCCAGCGCGCCAACCAGGCATTGCAGGTACTGGAAAAGGCTGGATTGTTGAAGGTCGATTACGGCAGCATCACCATCCTTGACCTGGATGGTTTGCGCCAGTTTCACTCCTGACAGACCTCGCTGCAATGACACGCAAGCGCAGCTTTCCGCCGGTAGTGGATGAACAGGTCCGCATCCTGATACTGGGCAGTTTGCCAGGCAATGTGTCGCTGGCGCACAGCCAGTATTACGCGCATCCGCAAAACCGCTTCTGGAAATTGCTGTCAGAGGTGACCGGCGCCGACTTGCCGGCCCTGTCCTATCCGGACCGGCTGCAGACTCTTTTGGGCAAACGCATCGGTCTATGGGACGTGGTGGCCGAGGCGCGGCGCGATGGCAGCCTGGACAGCAATATCCGCGACCAGGTGCATAACGACCTGCCCACCTTGGCCGCCACCTTGCCGCAATTGACTACCATCGCCTTCAACGGCGGCACCGCAGCCAGGCTGGGACTGAAGGCGCTGGGCCCGCAGGCGGCACGCTATCGCATCGTGCAACTTCCCTCCAGCAGCCCGGCTTATACCCGGCCATATGCGGAAAAGCTGGATGCCTGGCTGCAGCTGAAAGATTGCCTGGACTGAGCTGCTGCGCCTCGGGAACAATCCTGCGGCCCCATTACATAAGGATACGGCGAAGAAAGCAGCCGAACTTTGGGCTAATTGTGGCCGCGGCACGGTATCATTGCCCTACATTTTCATTTCACACCACCTATTACGCCTCATGCTGATCAAACGCAAATCCATAGAAGCCGACGCCAACCGGAGGGCAGGCCCGGGCAAACATTCCGAAGTTGCAAAAAAAGACACGATAAAACAAGCCCGCAAACCCAAATTCGCCCCGGTCACGCTGTCCGAACAAGACGGCGTGCGCTTCCTGCATTTCGGCACCGAATGGGTGCAAGGCGCCATGCGGCTGCGCAAGCCTGACTGGCCTGAACTGGAATATGCCCAGCAGATGATGGCCTGGATGTTGTTTAATCCGGAACCGCAACACATCGTGCAACTGGGTCTGGGTACGGCGGCGCTGACCAAGTTCAGTTATCGCCAGTTTCCTGATGCGCGCGTCACCGCAATCGAACTTAACCCGTCGGTACTGGCGATTTGCGCTTCGATGTTCAAACTGCCTGCCGACGACGAACGGCTATCGGTGCTGGAGATGGACGCCATGGATTTCGTGCTCGACTCGCGCAACCACGACAGCATCGATGCCTTGCAAGTCGATCTGTACGACGCCACCGCGCGCGGCCCGGTACTCGATACCCCTGAGTTTTACAGCGCTTGCGCAGCTTGCCTGAGGGATGACGGCATCATGACCGTCAATCTGTTTGGCGACCATCCCAGCTACGCCAAGAACCTGAAAGCCATGAAGTTTGCCTTCGACGCTGTCTGGTGCCTGCCTGAAGTCCACGAAGGCAATGTGATCGCCATCGCGTTCAAGAAGGCGCCGCCAGTCGATTTCAGCGCCTTGTACGAACGCGCTGCCGAAATTACCGCAAGCACCAGGCTGCCGGCCAAATCGTGGGTAAACGGATTGAAGGCCTGGCATTCGCCGCAGTAAGAAATAAGAGATTAATGCAGTGCTTCTCAATTGATATGCAATTGATGCCCGATTGAAGAGAAACACATCAGATCAACCCGACTCAACCAACCGACATTCCCATTGCAATGAACAATGCATCGCAAAAGACCCTGGACCTGCAGCAGATCTTCACCTGGTTGCTGAACGATGGCACGGTCGACAAGAATGAAGTCAAACAGTTCTACACCCAGGCGCAGGGGATTTTCCGCAACGCCCCGATTGCGATCCATCCGCTCAATGCAGTCGCCCAGTGCAAGCGCCAGTCGGCGTTACCGCCGCACCGCGCCATCACGCTCGAGTGGCTCACCGAGTGGCTGGCACGCCAGGTGCAAATGCCGTTCTACCGGATCGACCCGCTGAAGATCGATTTCGCCAAGGTCGCCGACGTCATGTCAGCCAGTTACGCCACGCGTTTCAATATCCTGCCGGTCGAACTGAGCCTGACCGACCTGGTGATTGCCACAGCCGAGCCGTTCCGCACCGAATGGCAAGCGGAAATCGCCAAGATCTCGCGCCGTAATATCCGCCTGGTGATTGCCAACCCGCTCGATATCACGCAATACATCACGCAATTTTTCACGCTGGCGAAATCGATCAAGAGCGCCCATAAATCGGGCGGACAAGACCTGGCGCTGCGGAACAACTTCGAGCAGCTGGTTGAACTCGGCAAATCCAACAAGCAAGTCGACGCCAACGACCAGCATATTGTCAATATCGTCGACTGGTTGTGGCAATACGCGTTTGAACAGCGCGCCTCCGACATCCACATGGAGCCCAAGCGCGATTTCAGCGCCATCCGTTTCCGCATCGACGGCGTCCTGCATCAGGTGTACCAGGTGCCGGCGGTAGTCATGATTGCCATGACCGCACGCATCAAATTGCTGGGGCGGATGGACGTTATCGAAAAGCGCCGGCCGCAGGATGGCCGCATCAAGACCCGTACCGCCGGCGGCCAGGAAATCGAACTGCGCCTGTCTACCTTGCCGACTGCCTTCGGCGAGAAGCTGGTGATGCGGATTTTCGATCCGGATGTGGTGGTCAAAACCTTGCCGGAACTGGGCTTCCCGACTGACGACGCCTTGCGCTGGGATGCACTGACCAAGCGGCCGCACGGCATTATCCTGGTGACCGGCCCGACCGGTTCCGGCAAAACCACGACCTTGTATACCACGCTCAAGGCGCTGGCCACTTCCGAAGTCAACGTCTGTTCGGTGGAAGATCCGATTGAAATGGTGGAGCCCTCGTTCAACCAGATGCAGGTCAATCACGGCATCGACCTCACCTTCGCCGATGGCGTGCGGGCCTTGATGCGGCAGGATCCCGACATCATCATGGTGGGCGAAATCCGCGATCTGGAAACTGCGGAAATGGCCATCCAGGCGGCCCTCACCGGCCATCTGGTGCTGTCGACCTTGCATACCAACGATGCGCCGTCGGCAGTGATGCGCTTGCTGGAACTGGGTGTGCCTTACTATCTGCTGGAAACCACATTGATCGGCATCATGGCGCAACGCCTGGTGCGCACGCTGTGCACCCACTGCAAAAGCGCCGACGGTCATGTCGCCGATGAAGTCTGGGCGACGCTGGTTGAAAGCTGGAACCTGCCCAAACCTGCCACCGTCTATCATCCGGTCGGCTGCCCGGAATGCCGTCAGACCGGCTACCGTGGACGCACCGGCCTGTACGAACTGCTGACCGTCACCCAGCCGTTCTCAAAACTGATCCAGACCGAAACCGATATCCACGCGCTGAAACAGCAAAGCATCACCGACGGCATGAAGCCTTTGCGCCTGGCCGGCGCGTTGAAGGTAATGGAAGGCGTCACCACGGTGGAAGAAGTCTTGAAAGTCACCTCGGCGCTGACCTGAGCCGCGATCTGCCTGTATCCAAGCCGATAAGGGCTACCAGTCTTCACGACCGGTAGCCCTTGCGTCATTTTACCGCCCCGGATTGGCAAGCGCCTGACATCAATATAGATGCAATTACCAAACAAACAATTTTATCTATGTGGATAGCTCCTAGCAACGGCTCCCGGTAACGGCTCCCGGCAACGGTCACTGCGTCAACGCTAGAATAGATTTCCAATAGACAAACATTTAACCTTTGCGTAAGCTAAGGCACGCTGCTGCCGACGCCGTTTTCAATGCCTGCCGATTTGCTTGAAAGCGGCGTCAGCACTAGCCCAGGGAGAAATATGGTTTTTGCGGTACAGGGAGTAGTCAGGAGCTGTTAGTTTGCAATAAAAAAAACAGGCGGGAAACCCGCTCCGACCATGCGCAGTCAAATCCGGATAAAAATAATGAAATTGATCAATTTTAATTTCGTAACGGTAGCACTTGTCTTTTGTTTCACCAGTTCAGCGTTTGCCCAGGAAGATCCAACCTTGTTCCTGAACCGCGCCAACGCAAAAATCGCCAAGGCGATGGCCTTCAAGACCACCTGGGACGGCCCCACCAGCGGCCCGAAAATAGCAGCACAAAAAAAATCGATTGTGCTGATCGCCTCTAATCTCAAGAACAACGGCGTCATGCGCGTCGCCAACGGCGTCAAAGAAGCGGCGGCGGTAGCCGGCTGGGACGTCTTTGTGATCGATTGCTGGGGCGTCAACAGCAAACACGCGGAGGCCTTCAGCAGAGCGCTGGCCTTGCAGCCGAACGGCATCGTGCTGGCCGGGATCGACGCCAACGAACAACCCAAGGAGATGAACAACGCCAACGCCCAGAAGGTACCGGTGATCGGCTGGCATGCATCTACCAGGATAGGCCCCAGCGACGGCTTGTTCACCAACGTCACCGCCGATCCTAAAGAAGAGGCGTTGATGGCAGCCTTGTTAGGGGTAGTCGATTCAAACGGCAAGGCCGGGGTAGTGGTCCTCACCGATCCGAACAGCCTGTATGCGCAGTCGAAATCGAATGCCATAGCCGCGGCAATCAAACAATGCCGGACCTGCAGCCTGCTCAGTGTAGAAGCATTGCCGGCCACCACCACTGCCGACAAGATACCGGCCTTGCTCACTTCACTGACGCAGCGCTTCGGCAAAAAATGGACGCACATCATCGGCGTCAATGACAACTACCTTGATATGCTGGCGACTCCGGCCTCGGCGGCGATTATCGTCGACAACAAGATTGAGGCGCTGTCTGCAGGCGAAGGCTCTGAATCGGCCTATCAACGCATCCGCAGCAAGAGCATCCAGGTCGCTACCGTGCCGGAGCCGTTCGGCCAGCAAGGCTGGCAAATCATCGATGAATTGAACCGCTCGTTTGCCGGTGAAAAAGCCAGCACCTATACTACGCCTGTGTATCTGGTCACAGAGCAGAACATCGCATTTCACGGCGGCCAGCAGAACACTTTTGAACCGAATAACGGCTACCGCGCGGAATATAAGAAAATCTGGGGAAAATAAAGCCTTTGGCCCGCGCCTGCGCGATGGCGGTAGAATCGGAAAGTGGCAGCTCCGTTCAACGATAGTGATAGTTCAAGGAGAATGCAAATGCAATCCAGAAGAATCCTTATCGCGCAAGGCGGCGGCCCCACCGCTGTGATCAACCAATCCCTGGCGGGAGTGGTCCTGGCGGCGCGCAGCATACGCGATGTCGACCTGGTGTACGGAGCACGCAATGGCGTCCGTGGCATAGTCAACGAAGACTTTCTTGACCTGGGCCAGGAAACCAGCAGCAACCTGGAGCTGGTGGCGAACACGCCGTCTTCCGCGCTGGGATCGACACGTGACAAGCCTGACCTCAAGTATTGCCAAGAGATTATCCAGGTGCTGCAAGCGCACCAGATAAACCATTTTTTCTATATAGGCGGCAACGATTCATCCGACACCCTGCGCATTCTCAGCCTGGAGGCGGAAAAGCTAGCCTTCCCCCTACGCTGTATCCATATCCCCAAAACCATCGACAACGATCTGGTCAGCAACGATCACACGCCAGGTTTTCCGTCGGCGGCGCGCTTCGTAGCCCAGGCCTTTGCCGGCGCCAACCTCGATAACGCTTCCCTGCCCGGCGTCTACGTCGGCGTGGTGATGGGACGGCACGCCGGCTTTTTGACGGCGGCATCGGCGCTGGGCAGAAAATTCCCCGATGACGGACCGCATCTGATTTATCTGCCGGAACGCGTATTTGTGCTGGAGAAATTCCTGGCCGATGTGAAACAAGCCTACCAGCGTTTCGGCCGTTGCGTGATCGCCGTCTCCGAAGGCATACACGATGCATCGGGCACGCCTATCGCCAGCCTGCTGGCGACAACGGTGGAGCGCGATGCCCACGGCAATGTGCAACTATCCGGCACCGGCGCCCTGGCCGATTTGCTGTGCGAAGAGATCAAATCGAAACTAAATATCAAGCGCGTCCGCGGCGATACCTTCGGCTATCTGCAGCGCTCGTTCATGGGTTGCGTATCGGATGTGGACCAGCGGGAAGCGCGCGAGGTCGGTGAAAAGGCGCTGCAGTTTGCAGTGCAAACTGACCGCAACGGCTCGGTCGCCATCAAGCGTAGCGGCGCTTATTCGGTAGACTATGAATTGCTGGCGCTGGATGTGGTGGCAGGTAAAACCAGAGTCATGGAAGATGAGCTGATCGCCGCCAGCGGCACCGACGTCACCGATGCTTTCCGGCTCTACCTGCAACCCTTGCTGGGATCGGGCATGCCAGACGGCTTCCGTCTGCGCTCCCATGCGGTCGCCAAGCTACGCAATACCGCTGGCTGATCCGTTCCGCTCTTATGGCGGCGTGCCCTCCATGGCGCTGTCGTACTTACCGAGACGTGCCAGGCCGTTCAACTGGCAACGACGGAAGAAGGTTTTTTGCGCTTCAGCCACATTCTGCTCCTGTCCCTTCCAGGCCGCCAGCACCGGCGCCTGCAGCGCCCGCCCATAAGAAAAGCTAACCGGCCAGGGATGCACGCCGAGCTGGTTCATGGCGCTCAAATGCGCCGTCGCATCCTGTGCGCTTTGTCCACCCGACAAAAAGACAATGCCCGGCACCGCCGCCGGCACATAGCGCGTCAGGCAACGCATGGTAGCCTCGGCAACTTGCTGCACATCGGCTTGCCGCGCGCACTTCATGCCGGCGATGACCATGTTCGGCTTGAGCAACATGCCCTCGAACGCAACGCGCTGCGCATCCAGCTCGGCGAACACGATTTCCAGCACCTGTGATGTCACCGCCTCGCAGCGTTGGATGCTATGGGAGCCGTCCATCAGCACTTCCGGTTCAACGATAGGCACAATGCCGACTTCCTGGCACAGCGCTGCGTAGCGCGCCAGGGCGTGGGCATTGGCCTGGATGGCAGACACGCTCGGGATGTCGCTCTCATAAATCTCGATCACGCCGCGCCATTTGGCAAACCTGGCGCCCAGCTGCTGATACTCCTGAAGGCGTTCGCGCAAGCCGTCCAGTCCTTCGGTGATTTTCTCGCCCACATGCAATGCCAGCGGCTTGGCGCCGCCATCCACCTTGATGCCGGGGATGATGCCGCGGCGCGCCAGCAGCTCGGCAAAAGGCGTTCCCTCCGCACTGCTCTGGCGTAACGTTTCATCGTACAGAATGACACCACCGATATAAGGTTCCACGCCCTCGGTGGTGAACAGGATTTCGCGATAGCGACGGCGGTTTTCTTCCGTGCATTCGAGCTTGATTGCATCGAACCGTTTCTTGATGGTCGGCCCGCTTTCGTCCGCGGCCAGGATACCCTTCTGTTGCGCAACGATGGCGCTGGCCACCGATTTTAGCTCGTCGATATTCATAGCTGGTTACTCCCAGTGATGACTGCAGACTGCGAAAAGTTCTCCGGAACATGCTGCCACGAATGCGCCGGCAAGGCAACTGGCGGCAACACCGGACACTGCACAAAATGCATGCTTAGGTGCGCTACCGCACCGACCAACTGCTGTTTTAAGGCTATTTTAGAATCAGGGTGTAGGTATTTACCTATAACTCGATATTTAACAAAGAGGTGCTCCATGAAAACGAACCACAAACTGTCAGTCGGTGCGATGACACTGCTGATGGCAATTAGCCTGAGCGCATGTGACGGCATGTCCCGGCGTGGCCAGAACACGGCAATCGGCGCCGGCATCGGCGCCGTCGGCGGTGCTGTGTTGACCAACGGTAGCGCCCTTGGCACCGTCGGCGGCGCAGCAGTTGGCGGCGTCATCGGCAACCAGGCCGGAAAACGCTGATTGGATGGCAGGGCCGATACACCTGCTCCTGACAAAATTGTCAGTGTCTTGCTATAAAAATTGCAGGCTCCGGCCCACTTCCATGCGCGCTTGCGTACGTGCTACCTACAGCAGCGCTGCATAAGCCTTCCGCTCGACCTCATAGCAAGCGCATGCAGCAGCTTCCAGTCCCGATCGATCAAGCACCTTGATGTTGCCGCGCCGATACTCTATAAGCCCGTCACGCTGCAAGGCGCTGGCGGCAGCCGTGATGCCTTCACGGCGCACACCGAGCATGGTTGCCAGGAATTCATGGGTAATGCGGAAGTGGTCGGAATGCGCGCGATCCTGGCTCATCAAGAGCCAGCGCGCCAGGCGCGGTCCGATCAAATGAAAACGCAGGCATGCCGCAGAGGTGGCCATCTGCGCCATGCGTACATACAGATAATTGTGCATGCCGCGCTGTAAAGCCGTGCTGCACCCGAGTTCACTACGGAAAGCGCCGACACTTATGCGCCGCACAGTGCCGGGGCTTTGCACCACGGCATGCACCGGCGCCATGGCCACGCCTAGCGCCATCTGCCCTCCCAGCATGCCCTCCCGTCCCACCATGCCAACCTCCACGCCGAGGCTGCCATCAATCAACGCCATCAGTGAAATCGATGCATCGATGGGGAAATAGACGTGACGGATAGGCTTGCCTGGTTCGCACAATATTTCACCCTGCTCCAGCTCAATCAACTCGCTGACAGCAAGCAGGCGCACCCGCTCCTTGCGCGGAAGCAGCTCGATCAAATGGTTCTCGACGGTGCCCAAACCAGTTCTCCGGTATATTGCCGGCCCACCACCTTAATTTGCGGGAGGCCGGAGCGAGATGAAGATCGCGTTATTGGCAAATACAATGTCGGGTAGTAACAGCAGTTTGCAGCAGGCATTGCCGCCCGACTGTCTGTTAGCCCACATAGGGGAATGTAATTGAGCGCCCGGCGTAGAACGGCCCGGCAGACGGTCTTGATTCAGATTGCCAACTTATCGGGGAGCAGCCGGTCGCACTCCTTCTTCACCACTGCATAGCATTCGCACGTGCGTTGTTCCAGCCCGGCCCGGTCCAACACTGTGATGTGTCCGCGCACATAGCGAATCAGTCCAGCCGTCTGCAAACTTCCTGCTGCCTCGGTAACGCCTTCGCGACGTACGCCGAGCATGTTGGCGATCAGTTCCTGCGTCATCACCAGATCGTTGCCCTGCAGGCGATCCAGGCTTAACAGCAGCCAGCGGCATAGCTGCTGGTCCAGCGTATGGTGCCGGTTGCACACTGCGGTCTGCGACATCTGCGTGATCAGAGCCTGGGTATAGCGCAACAGCAGGTGCAGCACCGGGCCGGCGCGGTTGAACTCCTCCTTCATTACCCGCGCTCCCAACCGAAAACCCTGGCCGGCGCTTTGCACCACCGCCCGGCTAGGGGTGGATTCACCACCCATGAACAGGGAAACGCCGACGATGCCCTCGTTGCCCACCACGGCGATCTCGGCCGAGGCGCCGTTTTCCAGCAGATACAACAGCGAAACGATGGAAGTGGTCGGGAAATAGACATAGCTCAGCGTGCTGCCCGATTCGTACAGCACTTGGCCGAGCGGCATCTCGACGGCTTCCAGTTGCGGCAGCCAGCGCCCCCACTCAGCGTCCGGAAGCGCGGCCAGTAAACGGTTTTTCCTGGGATCCGGTGAGTTGTCCATACTGAAATTCCAAGGCTGGTTTAGCTGCTAAAAAAGCGTCGGCATACTGAATATTTGTTTTGAGTATAGACCGCCAAAGCGCCTGTATGTTCGGTAGTGCACAGAGCAACAATTCCACCAGGACCTTGGCAACCACCAGTGTGGGACGCACCATGAGCCAACATGTTTGTTGCCGAACAGGATTTTATACAAAAAGACAACATTTCATGTTAGATTTCCATCCAGCAACTTGCGACAGTCAAAATTTTGGGAAACGGGAAAACGTATGCATGAAAATATCAAAGGCAATCGCTGCCGCAGGCTCATACTCGCAAGCGCGACCGCAGCTACGGCATGCGTATTTTTCTCGGGATTGATGATCGCCAACGCCGCTGCTACATCACCTGCACCGAATGCGATCACCGCGGACGGCGGCCAATATTATGGCCAGCTCGCGGACGGCAAGATGCAGGGCCAGGGAAAAATAGAATGGGCGACCGGCGCCAGCTACGAAGGCGCCTTTGACAAAGGCCTGTTTTCGGGAAAAGGAAAATACCGTTCAGATACCGGCTATCTGTACGACGGCGAATTCAAGCAAGGAACATACGCCGGCAAAGGTGAAATAAAGTACCAGGACGGACGCACCTACGCAGGTGAATTCGCCAACGGGCAATATCAAGGCAAAGGGCGATTTGAAGTAAAGGATGAAGAATCCTACGAAGGGGAATTCGACAAAGGAGAGTTCACGGGGTACGGCATCTACCAGGTGCACAAAGGTTCTCGCTATGTCGGCGCTTTCAAGAAATGGCGCCCTCAAGGCGGCGGCCGGCTTACCGATGCAGGCGGCAATATCTATGAGGGCATCTTTGCCGACGGCCGGCTGACCGGAAAAGCACGCTACATCGGCAAGGACGGCAGCAGCTATGTAGGCGAGTTCAAAAACTGGAAATATCACGGGCAAGGGATTTACCGGAATGCCAACGGCGATCAGTACACCGGAAATTTTGCCTATGGCATGTATGAGGGTGAAGGCGTCCTTACTTACGCTGCGCCCCAAAAGGATGGCCGCACCGAGGACAGCGGCACCTGGAGTTACGGCGTCCTGGAAAACAAGACAGCTGAAACGCAAACCAGGGTGAATATAGAAACCGCCTTATACAATCAACGCGCCCTGCTCGACAAGGCTCTGGCAGCCATTGCGCCGCATGAACCCGGCAAGATCAATCTGTATCTGCTGGCTGTAGCCGGCGACGGGTCGCAAGAAGTATTTCACCGCGAGACAGATTTTGTCCGCAAGCAGTTTGACCGCGATTTCGGCACCCGCGGACGTTCCATAGTGCTGGTGAACAGCCGCAATACTGTAGCCCAGGCGCCGATGGCGACAGTGACCAGCATCCGCGAAAGCCTGAACGTCATCGCCAGCCGGATGGATAAGGAAAACGACATCTTGTTCCTGTACCTGACCAGCCACGGATCGAAAGATCATGAATTGAGTCTGGCCCAGAATGGCATGGAGTTGCGCAACCTTCAAGCACAGGAGCTTGGAAAACTGCTGTCTGAATCAGGCATACGCTGGAAAGTGGTCGTGGTCTCAGCCTGCTACGCGGGTGGTTTCATCCAGCCCTTAAAAGACGAACACACCATGGTGATTGCCGCCGCACGCCAGGACCGAACCTCCTTCGGATGTGCCGATGACAACGACTTCACTTACTTCGGCAAAGCTTTTTTCCAAAGATCCTTGCCTGGCAGCGCATCCTTCAGCGAAGCTTTCGATAAAGCCAAGGCACTGGTCACAAGCTGGGAAAACGATGACATCAAGGCCGCCGGAAAATCCTCTGAAGTTAGCCATTCAGAACCGCAAATACATCACACCGCCCTGCTCGATCAGTACTTGAAAAAATGGCGGGCACAGGCAAAAACTGCAGCGCCCGCAGGGAATGCAAGGTAATCCCAGGCTGGAAGACACGCTCAATCGATTTCACGTTTCGGCGTCAGGGTGCGGCCGATACCGACACGCATTTAAGCCAAGAGTTTCACAACGAACCAAGCAGTTATTGCGCATCGGCATGTTCTGATAATTTTAACAATTCCGACCGGTGTGGTGTATAACTATTAGGTGTCACGACGTGTGTGACGAGTGGGGCCGGCGAGTGTGGTGCTCGCTCGGAAATCATCATGAGGAGAGTGCTATGCCAAAGTACGTCATTGAGCGTGATATTCCCGGTGCCGGGAAGTTATCAGAGCAAGAACTCCGAGCCATTTCGCAGAAATCGTGCGGCGTCCTAAGCAAGATGGGACCACAGATTCAATGGCTCCAAAGCTATGTCACTGGCGACAAGATCTACTGCGTTTACATCGCGGCGAATGAAGAGCTAGTTCGGGAACATGCCCAGCAAGGGGGCTTCCCTGCAAACAGGGTCTCCGAAGTCGCCTCGGTAATTGACCCGACTACGGCAGAGTAGCGTAGCCCAACAAGGCATTCCAGCCGACGCCCCTTTCCCAGCTTCGCTCCGGCCGGGCGGCGGCTGAGCTTGCGCATTAAATGAGCGCTTCGGAGTAGATTGACCTGCCAATATGGATCGGGTGCAGCTGGTCACGACAGGCGCAGGCGGCCAATTGTGGACATGGACGACATGTGCAGTGTTTGAATCAGGGGACGAACGGAGAATAATCTCCGAATCCATCAGGCCACAGCGTCAGAACGTCAAAGCCCGTTTCTGTCACTGCAACCATGTGCTCCCATTGGGCAGATAGGGAGTGGTCCTTGGTAACGACGGTCCATCCGTCCGGCAATTCTTTTGAATGTCGTTTGCCCGCGTTAATCATTGGTTCAATCGTGAATACCATCCCCGGTTGAAGCGTCAGACCTTCGCCCGGCTGACCGTAGTGCAGCACCTGCGGTTCGTCGTGGTACACCTTGCCAATACCGTGGCCACAATACTCGCGGACCACGCTGAAACCTTCCCTATGCGCTACTGATTGAATGGCATAACCGATATCGCCTAACGTTGCTCCCGGTCTTACTGCGAGAATTCCTGCACGCATCGCTTCGTAAGTCGCATTCACCAAGCGTTTAGACAAGATATTGGGCTGGCCCACACAATACATGCGACTTGTATCCCCATGCCATCCGTCCTTCGTTAATGCAACGTCGATATTGACGATATCCCCATTCTTCAATGCCTTGTCCGAAGGTATGCCATGGCAGATGACATGATTGACCGACGTGCAGACCGTTTTAGGGTAGCCGTTATAGCCGATATTGACTGGCACTGCTTTAAGAACATCTACGATGTAATCGTGACATAGCTGGTCCAGCTCATTGGTCGTGATTCCGGGCCTAACGTGTTCGGCAATCATGCTTAGGACGTCTGCCGCCAATGCGCCGGCCTTCCGTAGCATCGCAATATCGGAAGGCGTCTTGATTTCAACTTGAGCGGCCATCATGATTTCTCAAGTGACAGGGTGATTTCCTGGGGCGATTCCGCAGCTTGCTGTTCCGCCTCTATCAGTTTTTGGCAGATATCGTTATAACAAAGACCAGGATTCAACTCCGCCATCATGCCGACGCGAAGCCAGTGCTCGGCTTGCGAGTTGATTGAGCGGCTCATTGCGCCGCTTGTGAGACGCAGATTCGCATGCATCTGCTCAGTGATTTTGACGATTCCCATATGATGTCCATTTACATGAAATATATATGAAATATATATAAAACGTATATTAACATGATGGTTATGGAAATGGTGCTGCTTCGCATCGACAGACTGCAAGCGAGGCGTCTGCTTTGGGCTGTGGATGAGTTCAGTGGGCGCAAACCCGGCACATCGGTGACGCCGGCACTCAACTGATCAAACCAAATCACGATTCCTACGCGTCAGAACACCCGCTGCTCAACTAAACCGGGGCGCGGCGGCTTGCATCCTCATTGCTGTTCGTAAGCTTGTTTCAGGAGTTTGATGTCGATCTTGTCCATCTTCATCATCGCCTGCATGACTCTTTGCGATTTTTGCGTATCCTTGTCTTGCAGCAGTTCACCCAAAATGGTCGGAATGATTTGCCAGCAAAGGCCGAACTTGTCCTTGATCCAGCCGCACCTCTGCGATTCTCCGCCTTCGGAAAACCTGCCCCACAGTTCATCGACTTCTTCCTGTGTCTCGCAATTCACGAAGAATGAAATGGCGGGCGTAAAACTGAATTGCGGCCCGCCGTTCAAGGCGATGAAATCCTGGCCATGCAGCTGGAATGTGGCGGACATCACGGCGCCCTTGGGGCCCGGTCCGGCAGCGCCGTAGCGCATGATGTTGCCGACTTTCGCGTCCTTGAAAATCGAGGTATAAAAATTCATTGCTTCCTCGGCTTTGCCGTCAAACCACAGGAATGGCGTAATTTTTTGCATTTTCTTGCTCCTTATCTCGTTCAGAGCTTGCGCAATTCCTGAGGAAAGGCGCTGCAGCCAAATCAACTTTAGACGGCTACTTGAGTCGATGCCGTGCCGCTAACCTCGAGCTCCCGCACCGGGCGCACCTCTATGCTGCCAAACCGCGCAGGCGGGATTTTCGAGGCCAGGTGGATCGCCTCGTTGAGATCCTTGGCTTCGATCATGTAGAATCCCGCCAGCTGCTCCTTGGTTTCAGCGAACGGGCCGTCGGTCAGGGAGAGCTGGCCGTTGCGTACGCGCAAGGTGGTCGCGGTGTCGGTCGACTGCAGCGCTTGTCCGGCGATGTAATGGCCGCTGTTGCGCAGTTCCTCCCCGTACGCAAAACAGACGCTGTCAGGACAGGCATGCAGCTTGTCCTGGGCAAGATAGACGAGGCACAAATAGTTCATCATGGTCTCCAATAGATGGATGGACATCGGTGGATGACAGCCTGCGGTGCAGTGCCCCGCAGGCGTCGCTTCATAAGCATTTACATTAGATAGTCGAACCACGAAGGGCGAAATCGACAACCGATCGACAACTAATCGACAACTACGTCGATATTTTTATTTTGCCGCCACCAGCAAACGCAACGAAAGGTTACTAATCCGGTAAGCCAGCCAGACGCCGATGCAGAAATCGGCGTTCCGGCTCCTGCCTGGTCAGAGCCAGCGCGCGCCCGTAGGCGGCACGTGCTTCCGCAACGTGCCCCAGGCGCCGGTGCAAATCGGCCTGGGCCGCATGCGCCAGATGATAATTTTGCAACTGGCCACCCGCAAGCAACTTATCTACCAGGGCCAGCCCGGCTGCCGGCCCCTGATGCATGGCGACCGCCACCGCGCGGTTCAATTCGATCACCGGCGTAGGTTCCAGCCGCAGCAAAGCGTCGTACAGGCCGACGATTTGTTCCCAGTCGGTGCTGTCGGCATGGCGGGCTTCTGCATGGACGGCTGAAATCGCAGCCTGCAACGCATAGCTTCCGAAACGCCCCGTTGAGAAGGCGCGCGCCACCAAGGCGGAACCTTCGGCTATGTGTTCCGCGTTCCATAAAGTCCGGTCCTGTTCGTCCAGCGGCACCAGGTCGCCGTTCGCGGAACTGCGCGCGGCGCGGCGCGATTCATGCAACAGCATCAAGGCCAGCAGACTCATCACTTCGGGTTCGGGCAGCAGCTCCAGCAAGAGGCGCGTCAGGCGAATCGCTTCTTGCGACAAATCATGGCGGGTCAGCGTCGTTCCCGAAGAGGCGGAATAGCCTTCGTTAAAAACCAGGTAGATGACGCGCAAGACCGTCTCAAGACGCGCAGGCAATTCGTCGCGGCCTGGAATCTGGTACGGAATGCGGGCATCGCGGATCTTGGCTTTGGCGCGGACAATCCGTTGCGCCAGCGTGGTTGCGGGAGTCAGGAAAGCGTGCGCGATCTCTTCGGTGGTCAGGCCGCAGACCTCGCGCAAGGTCAGCGCAATCTGCGCATCCGGCGCCAGCGAGGGATGGCAGCAAGTGAAAATCAGGCGCAAGCGATCATCCTCGACATGTTCGCGCTCGTCCAGGGCCGGCGTCTCGTCGGCAATCGCCGCTATCGTTTCGGCCACCTCGTCATAGGCGGTGAATCTTGCTGCGCGACGGATGCCGTCAATCGCCTTGAAGCGCCCTGCCGATACCAGCCACGGCACCGGCTTGTCCGGAATGCCGTCGCGCGGCCATTGCTCGAGCGCAGCTTTGAATGCTTCTTGCAAGGCTTCTTCGGCCGTGTCGAAGTCGCCCAGCAGACGAATCAAGGTGGCGAATACGCGTCGCGATTCGCTGCGGTAAATACCTTCAATCGTGTCGCTTATTGGCATCGTCTATGGTGCTTGCTTTTTTGCGCGGCGCAGCACATCGGCTTGCGAATGCTGCCTGCGCGGATAGGTTTCCCGGTTCCCGTACCACCGGAATAATACCTTGAATTACTGCCCTTCCGGCGCTTCCGATCTGTGTGAAAAAGATAATGAAATCATTTTTTCGTCTTCCTTAAAACAGGGCGAATAACCTCCTATTTTGCTCCTACCATGCAAGCAGCATCAAACAAACAACCGGTCCACGGCGGCCATTCCTGCAAGCAGAAAGCAATTCCAACGAAAGGAAGAAAATGACAACAGCATTGCACCTTCGTCGCCTGTCGTTTGTGTTGGCGATACTTTTATCAACATCATTTTTAAGCGGCTGCGCTAGCACTCAAAAAGGAGATGCACCCATGAAGACAACAGATCAGCCATCCGACGGCGCACGAGATTTCGATTTCGTCATAGGCCGCTGGCACACGGTTAACCAGCGGCGGCTGGCGAGTTTGAAAGATTCAAACGAATGGGAGACCTTCGAATCCACCGAAGAAGCGCGCAGGCTGCCCGCCGGCATCGGCAACTACGATGACTTTCGGCCAATCAACTGGCGCCCCGGATTTGCCGCCATGTCGCTGCGTATATTCAACCCCGAAACCAAGCTCTGGAGCATCTACTGGCTCGACAACAAGACCGGGGGGATGGATAAAACAGGTTCGCTGCAAGCGCCGGTCGTCGGCAAATTCATCAAAGGCGTGGGAATTTTTGAAGGCGACGACATGTGGGACGACACGCCGATCCGGGTCCGCTATAAATGGTCTGTGCTGTCAGCCGACAGCGCGACATGGGAACAATCGCTATCGGCTGATGGCGGTAAAACCTGGGAGACCAATTGGATCGCACATCACTCACGCGTGCGGGATTAAGCCGCAGCTACTTTTCCATAGAGACGTCGACGGCTTAGTCATTTTATAGTTGACCTTGATATCCAATATACTGGATACTATTTCCATCATTGTAGACATCAAGGAAAACAAGCTCTTATGGATATTAACGCCCGCATTGCGGCCCGCGTGAGCTTCTTGCGCCAGGAACGCGGTCTGTCGCTGGATGCGCTGGCGACCAAATGCAGCGTCAGCCGCTCCATGATTTCCTTGATCGAGAGAGGCCAAAGCAACGCCACCGCTGTCGTCCTGGAAAAACTGGCTACCGGGCTGGGCGTTCTGCTGCAGGCCCTGTTCGAAGATCCGCAGCCCCTGCCCAGCCCGCTCATCCGCCATGCCGATCAACCGGAGTGGCGCGATCCGCAATCGGGATATCTGCGTCGCAATATCTCGCCGCCTGATCCGCTATCGCCGCTGCGGATTGTGGAAGTGCTGTTTCCTGCGGGCGCCATAGTAAACTATGAAACCGCCGCACGCGACGCTCTGGTGCATCAGCAGATATGGGTGCTGGAAGGCAGGATGGATGTCACCGTCGGCGCAACGCACTATTCGATCGAAGCTGGCGACTGCCTTGCATTCCAGTTAAACAGCCCCACCGCCTTTCACAATCCCCACCGCAAACCTGCGCGTTACGCCGTGATCACCAGCACGGACATCGCGCGCCCATAAGGAATCAAGCATGCAAGAAGACATAAGAATCAATCGGCTGACATCACTCGGCGAGCCGGCGTCAATTACCGCGTTGAGCGAGATCCTGATCGATTGCGTGGACGGCGGCGCCTCGGTCAGCTTCATGCATCCCCTCACGCTCACCCGGGCTGAAAATTTCTGGCGCGGCGTCGCTCCCGGCGTAGCTGCCGGCGAACGCATATTGCTGGTCGCTCAAGACCGGGATGCAACAATTTTGGGGACCATCCAGGTGCTACTGAGCCAACCGGAGAACCAGCCGCATCGCGCCGATGTAGCAAAATTGCTGGTTCACCGCAAGGCACGGCAAGCGGGACTGGGAGCCGCATTAGTAACGGCAGCCGAGAATTCCGCCGCGCTTGCCGGCAAGCGTTTGCTGGTGCTGGATACGGTTACCGGCGGCACGGCGGAACGACTGTACAAACGGCTCGGGTGGCAGGTGTCCGGGATTATTCCTGACTATGCGTTGTGGCCGACTGGCGGCCTGTGCGCAACTACCGTCTTCTACAAGAAAATAGGAAGCGATGAATTGGCCTAGCAAGGGCAGCAAGATCAATCGAGGCTGATGATGCTCTTCCGCATAAAAAAAGCCCGCCGAAGCGGGCTTTGATAATTACCGATACTTGAGGAGATTCGCGCCATCCAATGCTATCTGCAAAGTGATTGCGCCGCGAATGAATCTACTCAGGTATCTGCCATCAGATAATTTTTAGTTGCGTGTGATGACACGTACATCGGAACTGAGTATGCCGGACTGTTCGCCCCGACGCAAGTTCTTTTGCCACCTTTTCTATCGGAGCGAAATCTATATCTGCCAACCTTGCGTGGACTGCCTGCCGATAGACTTTAACCTCTGCGCTTCTCGCATATCGGATGGCAAAAAATGCACTCCCCAGACTCGATTGAAAGTGCATCAGGTTCTGCCGCGCTCCCTGCATCGGTCCGCACTTTCCGCACTGTTTGTGCCACTGCTACTTTGTGCTTCCGGCTTTCACGTCTTCCAGTTCTGGCTCCTTCAAATTACGGCTCACTCATAACTCACCTTCCCTGCTCGCATCGTCCTCCTCGTATCGCCCGGTTCCTCTTGTAATATCTGATGCAGTACAAGAGGAACTTGCTGCGCTGAGGACGGCTGTTGCGGCCTCTGCTTGTTGGCGAAATTTTCCACGCCTTCGGTAGAAATAGTTTCGAGGAAAACCAGAATGCTACGATGGTAATCGACCCGCATTCCCGCTTCCAACAACTGTCTTTCCGACTGGAATAATGACAGGCGCGCATCGTTCAATTCATTTTTCGCCAATTTTTCCGGCGTCACCGCGTACCTTCTGGCCCATCCGTTAAACCATTCGATTCCCATGCTGCGGTCCTTTTGTCAGGAGGCGATTCGATAAAAATTTTTGCGCGCAAAATAGCAACTTCAATCGATCAGTGCACCAAAAACCAGAGCGCCGCCAACATAACCATCGATGCGCCCAGAATCCATCCCAGCACATACTTTTCCATGATCGTTCTCTCTTTTGAGTATTGAGTGAGTATGGAATAGCGCATGCAACGAGGAGGGATTCCGCATTACTCGCTCAATGAACGATCTTATAAAACCTATTCAGTCTAAGATCCGTTCGCTATCCCACATTGCGTCAATTTTCTTCCACGCCAGGAAAATACAGAGACGGGATGTTTTCAAATGACGGTAATCCATCCGAAGGTAAGGGGGTGCGCTCGAGTCAAAATCCCAGATGCCTCAAAAGTTGGAAAATATTTCAGAGAGGCGAGAGAACGGGCTGGGCTGGGCTGGGCTACCTGCATTTCCATGATCTGCGTCATAGCGCGGCCAGCTCAATGATTAACGAAGGGGTCGATTTGTACACGGTTGGCGCAGTGCTTGGGCATAAGTCGCCAAGTAGCACAAAGCGATATGCTCACCTCGCGACGGAGTCACTTAGGGAGGCAATTGGGAGGATTGGTCAAAAAATCCCCCACCACAATAGGAAAAGGGCTACATAGAAACCTATGTAGCCCTTGTATTCTGTTGGTGGGGCGTGTGTGATTCGAACACACGACCTACGGATTAAGAGTCCGCTGCTCTACCAGCTGAGCTAACGCCCCAACAGGGGACGAATTATAGCCGCTGTTTATTATTTTTGCTAGTTCTTCGTAGGAATTTCTATCAGAGTGAATATCAATCGTTGTTTCCACCCTTCCCCACGCATCAGCGGATGCTCACGCCGTGACCAAACCGACCCAATGCAAGGTTGATTCTTCCACCGCAAACTCGGTGCGCTTGGGGGGCTTGACGGCCTTGGCGGCTGCGATAGTCGATTTATAGATGATCTTTTGATTTTTTCTCAGCAACCGTTGCTCGATGCGCCGGGTATACAAATCGCTGTATTCAACAATTTTCTCCAAGGTCTGCACCAATTCCGCATCATCGATGACGCTTTGCGCCAGCTGGCGCCAGAAATCGCATTCGGTCCAGCGCCGGAAACGCATGTAAGCCGTGCTGGAACTGCCAAACTGCTGCGGCAGCTGACGCCACACGCGTTTATTCACCACTACCCACAATACCGCCTCGATAAACAGACGATTGTTTTTTGCTCTGGCGCCGGGATCGCTCTGCTTGCCTGTCAGGAACGGTGCCAGCTTTTGCCATTGCTCATCTTGAAGCTTGATTTCTTGTTCTTGCACATCGTTCATCTTGGCGGCCCCTGGAAAATTTCTGTTGCGCTAATCGCCTCTCTTGATATCGCTTGAACCTGTACCTGACAGCAAGTACTTCTGTCGCTACAGAAACAATTTACATAGCAATTACCTGAGGCTCAGACTTAGCAGTCTAGCAACCTGGCTCGTCAAAGAATATAGGACATGTCTTAAAATTGGAGGGCAATGTGCTGCCCTGCCCAGTCGATCTCAGAGCGGATCCGGCCAGGCGCGCATCGCTTGCGCGCCTATCGCCAGCAGCTTCTCGCGGCCGGCATTGTCACGTGCCTGGGTCGACATGCCGTGGATGACCGTGACAAAAAAACTGGCCAGTGATGCGGTGTCAGTATCGGCAGCCATCTCGCCTTCGGCGACGCCGCGATCCAACCGCTTTTTGATGCCGGCCTCCATCTGTCCACGATAATCCGCCAGTACTTCCTGCACATGCGAGGACGCGGCGGTGCAATTGGTGGCTGAAGTCACGACCATGCAGCCGGGCGGCTGATTCGGGTCGGTTTGTGAAATCGCGATTACCTCAAGATAGCTCCTGATGCTTTCCTTTGCGGTCAGCGGCTCGGCCACGATCGACTCAAAAAAACAGGGTTTTTTGGCCAGGTAATATTGCACCGCTTCCAGGAACAGGCGTTCCTTGTCGCCGAACGCCGTGTACAGGCTGGGCGGCGTGATTCCCATGGCGGCGGTCAGGTCATTGAGCGAAGTCGCCTCGTACCCGTAACGCCAAAAAACCATCATCGCGCGCTCCAGCGCAGCTTCCCTATCGAACGATAAAGGACGGCCGGCCTTCTTGCGCGGCTTGTCTTGTGTCATTTCCATAGTGATCGATATTAAACCACTTGACAGCGCAAAACAAGCCCGTTAGAGTCGCACTCTAATACGTAGTGATCGCTATTAAATATAAATTGTGAAGATGCCGGATGTGGCTAAAAAGAAATATTAGTGTCTCACAGAATTAAATTTGATGCTTTCCGAGCGCGTTTTTTTGCTTTCAGGCAAGGAGAAAATCGGCACATTTGGAGGATCGGACAAGAAGCGTGCAGTAAGCGGCTATCGGCTGAAGGCCAGACGCCCATATATTGCTAATCATGATTTAAGGCACTCCCAGCCAATCAAGAACGCCAATGCCGGTCGCCCGACTTAGCCGAAATCTTCGCCATACGGCCGTCCGCTCAAGCGATTGTTTCCAATTACGCAGTTATCCGTTTCCGTTTTCACGCAGTTTCCACACATATATCCAGGGGTCTCACATGCAAACTTCGACACCATTATTTTCTCGCAAAGCAATTGCGATTGCGGTAGGCATCCTCGTCCTTGCCGCCGCCGGCACCTTCACCCTGAGCAGCCGCCAGGCTAAAGCGGTCAGCCCGCCGCCTGCCGCGGCATCGGTCTCGGTGGCTGCCGCCCTGGAAAAAACGGTCACTGAATGGGATGATTTTTCGGGACGGGTGGAGGCCATCGAAAGGGTTGAAATACGGCCACGCGTATCCGGCACCATCGACGCCGTGCATTTCCAGGAAGGCCAGCTGGTGAAAAAGGGCGATCTGCTGTTCACCATCGATCCCCGTCCCTATCAAGCCGAACTGGCGCGTGCAGTAGCGACCCAGGCCGGCGCCCAGGCCGGATTGGCATTGGCAAAAACCGAACTGGCCCGCACCAGCCGCCTGATCGAAGAACACGCGGTAGCCCAGCGCGAACTGGATCAGCGCAACAATGCTCTGCTGGAAGCCGACGCCAGCCTCAAGGCGGCGGACGCGGCGGTGCAAACCGCGCGCCTGAACCTGCAATACACGTCGATTTCAGCGCCGGTCAGCGGCCGTGTCTCACGCGCTGAAATCACGGTCGGCAACCTGGTCGGCGCCGGCGTCGCGTCGCCGGCCTTGACTACCGTGGTATCGGTGTCGCCGGTGTATGTCAGCTTCGAGGTGGATGAACAAACCTACATCCGCTACGCCGCCAACGGCGCTGTCGGCAATTCCGGCGTGAGTCGCTTGCCGGTCTCTATCGGCCTGGCCAGCGAAGACGGTTATCCGCATCAAGGCCAGATCAAGGCTTTCGACAACCGGCTTGACACCGCTTCCGGCACCATGCGCGTGCGCGCCGTGTTCGACAATCAGAACGGCGCCCTCACCCCCGGCATGTTCGCCCGGGTACGCACCGGCGGTTCGGCGGCTGAAACGGCGGTGCTGATCGACGACAAGGCCGTCGGCAACGACCAGGACAAGAAATACGTCATGGTGCTGGGCGCCGACAACAAGGTCACGTATCGCCCGGTCAAGCTCGGCCCGATTGTCGATGGCTTGCGCGTGGTGCGTTCCGGCCTCAAGAAAGATGAACGGATCGTCGTCAACGGCTTGCAGCGGATACGCCCGAATGACCTGGTCACGCCGGTGACTGTCCCCATGGAGGGAGAAAGCACTTCTTCCGCCAAGGCCGCAGTGACGGTGGCTAGCACTAAATAAGAAAGGCAACGACGACCAGCACCATCGCACCATCGCATCGACGCCGGCATCAATGCCAAACACTCAGCAGAGCCCAACACCATGAATATTTCAAAATTCTTTATCGACCGCCCGATTTTTGCGGGCGTTCTATCTGCGATCATCTTGATCGGCGGCTTGATTTCCATGCTCAGCCTGCCGATCTCCGAATACCCGGAAGTGATTCCGCCATCGGTGATCGTCAAGGCGCAGTATCCGGGCGCCAATCCGCAGACCATTGCGGAAACCGTGGCGACGCCGATCGAGGAACAGATCAACGGCGTCGAAGGCATGCTGTACATGTCTTCGCAAGCCACTTCGGACGGCTTGATGACGCTGACCATCACCTTCAAGCTGGGCACTTCGCCGGACCAGGCCCAGCAGCTGGTGCAGAATCGCGTCAATCAGGCCTTGCCGAGATTGCCGGACGTGGTCCAGCGGCTCGGCGTCACCACGGTCAAGAGTTCACCCAACCTGACCATGGTGGTGCACTTGCTGTCGCCCAACGACCGTTACGACATGGCTTACCTGCGTAACTACGCGGTGCTGAATGTCAAAGACCGGCTGGCGCGCCTGCCAGGGATCGGTTCGGTCCAGCTGTTCGGCTCCGGCGATTACTCGATGCGCATCTGGCTCGATCCGCGCAAGGTGGCCGAACGCGGTCTGGCCGCCACCGATGTAGTCAACGCCATCCGTCAGCAAAACGTCAATGTCGCCGCCGGCGTGATTGGCGCTTCGCCGTCGGTGCCCGGCGTAAATTATCAGATCTCGGTAAATGCCCGCGGCCGCCTCGCCAATGAGGAAGAATTTGGCAATATCGTGGTCCGCACTTCGCCGGATGGCGTCGTCACCTATCTCAAAGATGTGGCGCGCATCGAACTCGGCGCCAGCGAATATGCGTTGCGCTCCTTGCTCGACAATAAGCAGGCAGTAGCGATTCCTATCTTCCAGGCGCCCGGCTCCAACGCATTGGAAATCTCCGACAACGTCCGCCGCACCATGGCCGAGTTGAAGAAAGATATGCCGGAAGGCGTGGACTACAAGATCGTGTACGACCCGACCCAGTTCGTCCGCTCGTCCATCGAGGCCGTGGTCCACACCTTGCTGGAAGCGATTTTGCTGGTGGTGATCGTGGTGATCATTTTCCTGCAAACCTGGCGCGCTTCGATCATTCCGTTGCTGGCAGTGCCAGTATCGGTGATCGGCACCTTTGCCGTCATGATGGGCTTGGGGTTTTCGATCAATGCCCTGAGCTTGTTCGGGCTGGTGCTGGCCATCGGGATTGTGGTCGACGACGCCATCGTGGTCGTTGAGAACGTCGAGCGCAATATCGAAAACGGCTTATCCGCCAAGGAGGCCACCTATAAAGCCATGCGTGAAGTTTCCGGACCTATCGTGGCGATTGCCTTGACCTTGTGCGCCGTGTTTATTCCACTGGCTTTCGTCAGCGGCTTGACCGGCCAGTTCTTCAAGCAGTTCGCCCTGACGATTGCGATTTCAACCGTGATTTCCGCGTTCAATTCGCTGACCTTGTCGCCGGCACTGGCAGCCCTGCTGCTGAAAGGCCACGGCGCCAAGAAGGATGCATTCCAACGCCTGATCGATCGCTTCTTCGGCGGCTTCTTTGCCGTGTTCAACCGGGTCTTTCATCGCGCCTCGGACTCCTACAGCGGCGGCGTGGCCGGCATCCTGAAACGCAAGTCTGCCGCGCTGGCGGTGTATGCGGTATTGATCGGCGTCACCGTGCTGCTGTTCCATACCGTGCCGAATGGCTTCATCCCGGCCCAGGACAAGCAATACCTGGTGGGTTTTGCGCAGTTACCTGACGCCGCATCGCTGGACCGTACCGAAGACGTGATGCGCAAGATGTCGGAAATCGCGCTGAAGCAACCCGGCGTGGAATCGGCCGTGGCCTTCCCGGGCCTGTCGATCAACGGCTTCGTCAACAGCCCCAACTCCGGCATCGTGTTCACCACGCTCAAGCCGTTTGACGAGCGCCGTGGCGCCGACCAGAGCGGCATTGCGATTGCACAGCAGCTGAATCAAAAGTTCGCGGCTATCCAAGGTGCGTTCATCGCCGTCTTCCCGCCGCCGCCGGTGCAGGGCTTAGGTACTATCGGCGGCTTCAAGCTGCAGATCGAAGATCGCGCCGCGCTCGGCAACCAGGCATTGAGTGACGGTTTGCAGGCATTCATGGCGAAAGCGCAAAAAGCGCCTGAGCTGGCTGGCATGTTTTCCAGCTTCCAGATCAATGTGCCGCAGCTGTACGCCGATGTCGACCGGGTTCGCGCCCAGCAGCTGGGGGTATCGATCCCGGCGGTATTCGACACTTTGCAAATCTACCTCGGATCGCTGTACGTGAACGATTTCAACAAGTTCGGCCGCACCTTCCAGGTACGGGTCCAGGCCGATGCGCCGTTCCGCGCGCATGCCGAAGACATCGGCTTGCTGAAAGCCCGCAACGACCGCGGCGAGATGGTGCCCTTGTCGTCCTTGCTGAAGATGACGCAAAGCTACGGCCCCGATCAGGCGATACGCTATAACGCCTTCCCTTCGGCCGACGTCAACGGCGGACCGGCGCCTGGCTACAGCACCGGCCAGGCGCAGGCCGCGGTAGAACGCATCGCCGCCGAGACGCTGCCGCGCGGCATCAGCTACGAATGGACCGAAATCACTTATCAGGATAAGATCGCCGGCGATACGCTGTTTATCATCCTGCCGTTGTCGATCTTGCTGGTGTTCTTCGTGCTGGCGGCGCAATACGAGAGCCTGACCTTGCCGCTGGCGGTGCTGCTGATCGTGCCTATGGGGATCTTGTCGGCAATCGTCGGCGTCTGGCTGACCCGCGGCGACAACAACATCTTCACCCAGATCAGCCTGATCGTATTGGTCGGCCTGGCGTGCAAGAACGCGATCTTGATTGTGGAGTTTGCGCATGAGCTGGAATTGCAAGGGCGTTCCATCTACGCCGCTGCAATCGAAGCCGCCCACCTGCGTCTGCGCCCTATCCTGATGACCTCGATCGCTTTCATCGCCGGCGTCATTCCGCTGATCCTGTCGACCGGCGCCGGCGCTGAAATGCGCCATGCGATGGGAGTCGCGGTGTTCTCCGGCATGATTGGCGTGACCGCTTTCGGGCTGTTCCTGACACCGATATTTTACGTATTGCTGCGTACCCTGGCATCGCGCTTTACGAGCGCCAAACCAATAGCGGAACAACATGCCGGCCCGGCGCCGACCGCACACGGACCGGCAGCGCCAGCCGTTGCAACCGTGGCGCCCATAGAAGGAATCTGAACATGAAAACTTTCAATCTCAAACTCAGCACGCTGGTTGCCGCACTGGTGCTGGCCGGCTGCTCCACCACCAAACCGCCCGAGCAGGTCAAACTCGACCTGCCTGGCCAGTATCGCGAGGCAGCGGCACTGGATGGCAAGTGGAAACTGGCGCAGCCTGCCGACGCCGCCGATCGCGGCGTGTGGTGGTCGGTATTCGGCGATGCCGAACTCAGCAAGCTGATCGATGAGGCGACTCAATCCAGCCCGACCCTGGTGATGGCGATGGCGCGCGTCAAGGAAGCACGCGCCACGGCCGGACTGGCCGATGCCGACCGCGCATTTCAGCTCGGCGCCGGCTTCGGGCCAACCCGCCAAGGTGACGCCAGCGGCGCTTCAACCCAATGGCGTGCGCAATTGAACGCCTCTTACGAGGTCGATCTGTTCGGCCGGCTGTCAGACAGCAGCCGCGCGGCTCGCCTTGATGCGGAAGGACAGGAAGCCGCCTATCGCTCGGTCTTGCTGGCCTTGCAGGCCGACGTCGCGCAGCAGTATTTTGCGATCCGTTCGCTGGATGCTGAACTCGATGTGTTGCAACAAACCATCAAGCTGCGCCAGGAGGCTTTGCGCCTGGTCCAGCATCGTTATGATGCCGGCGACACCAGCGAGCTGGATGTGGCGCAAGCCAATACGGAATTGTCGGTCACCCAGGCGGAACAGGAAGGCGTCAGCCGCAACCGCGCCCAGCGCGACCATGCCCTGGCGATCCTGCTCGGCAAGGCGCCGGCGCAGTTCACACTGGCGACTGAAGCTCTGCAACCGGTGACGGTCAGCGTTCCGCCCGGCTTGCCTTCCGATCTGCTGGAACGGCGGCCGGACATCGCCCAGGCGCAGCGCCAGCTGGCTGCCGCCAGCGCCCGCATCGGCGTCGCCAAGGCAGCGTTCTTTCCGAGCCTGGTGCTGACAGCGTCTGGCGGCTACGCTTCAGACGCCTTGCACAATCTGTTCCAGTGGTCGAGCCGCAGCTGGCTGCTGGGGCCGCTGGTCGGCACCGTGCTGAACCTGCCTTTGCTGGACGGCGGCCGCAACAAAGCCAACCTGGCGCGGGCCGACGCCAACTATGAATCGGTAGTGGCGAATTATCGGCAACAGGTGCTGGTCGGCTTCCAGGACGTGGAAGATAACCTGAGCGCCCTGCGCACCCTGGACAATCAGATCCGCTTCCAGGAAGATGCGGTGAAGTCGGCGCAACTGGCAGCCCGTCTCGCCGATTCGCGCTATCGGAATGGCTCTACCAGCTATTTTGAAGTCATCGACGCGCAACGTTCCAGTCTCTCGGCGCAACGCGCAAAAAGCCAGACCGTTGGCCAGCGTGCAGTGGCGTCGGTGGGCCTGATTCGGGCCTTGGGTGGCGGCTGGAATGAAGCTGCCGCCGGCAGCAGCGCCTTGGCTCTGGCTAAGTAGTCTGAAGTATGGCGGTGCAGTGGCGTGACTGGCGCCGCATCGCCATAGTCGAAGATACTGCTTGCCTGGTTTTTGGCGAGGGCTTAATCTTTCAGCACCACCAACTCACCCGGCCGCCATGCAAACACATAACGCTTCGCTCCTGCCTGCATCAGCCGAAATCGACGCGCTGACGCGGGCTTTTTTTTCCGTATTTACCAACAAAAACGGCATCAAGCCTGATGTCGACGCCATTCACCGCATGTTCATTCCGCAAGGCTTGATTATCAGGTGCAACGGCCCCGAGCGCGCAATCTACACGCTGCAGGAATTCATCGAACCGCGCCGGCAACTGCTGAGCTGCGGCCGATTGACAGAGTTTCAGGAGCAGGAAGTATCGGCCCGCACCGATATCTTCGGCGGCATCGCGCAGCGCTATTGCATCTACCAAAAATCGGGAATCCTTGACGGCCAGGCGTTTCAAGCCCGTGGCGTCAAGACTTTGCAATTGATCCGCATGGACGACAGCTGGAAACTGGTCTCGCTTGCCTGGGAAGACGAACGGGACGGCCTCGCTGTGCCGGATCGGATCTGACTTTAATCTCGAATTTCAATCCCGGATATCGCGTAACGGCGAAGTCTTCAGCAAGCCGAAAGTCAGCAGGCTGCCGCCCGCCGCGATAGCAATCAAGCCGCTGCGCACCCCCAGATGCTCGGCAATCCAGCCGGCCGACAAGGCGCCCAGCGGCGCCGCCGCCACGGTCATGAAACGCATGGTCGACACCATGCGGCCGTGATACGCGTCTGGCGTCAGTTTCAGCCGCAGCGCCAGGTAAGGCATGAAATACAGCATGGCGCTGCAATCGAAGATGAACACCACCACGCCGTAAGCCAGTGCGCTCAGCAGCGGTGAGCCGAACAGGTTTGCCGGGATCATCGCCAGCAGCAGCCACGCCGCACCGGTGCCGCCGAGGCCGATCAGGATCGTGCGGCCGCTGCCGAATCGCCGCGATAAAGGCTTGAGCAATATGGAACTGACCAGCACGCCCAGGCCGCCCAGCGTTTGCGCCGCACCCAACACCCCCGGCGACATGCCCAACTGATGGGTGGCGAACAGGATCTGCAAAGCCAGGTAACCGTTGAACAGCACTTGCCACAAGGCGGTGCCCCAGGCCAGCGCCCACAGCACTTCATGATTCCACACCATCTTGATGCCATCCACCATTTCGCGGAAGGGGTGACGATCGGACGGCGCGGGATAAGTGTCGCGCTTGCGCAGATAACGCAAATTCCACCACGACCCGACGAAGCCGAGGGCATCGACCAGCACCGCTACCGGCGCCGTCAGCAATTGCACCAGTATGCCGGCGATGCCCGGGCCGACCAGGCGCGCCATCGAGTCGGTAGCGGCAAACTTGCTTTGCGCATCCAGCAAATGCTCGCGTCCCACCAGCTGCGCCAAAAACACCTGGGAAGCGCTGCCGCCGATGACAAAGCCTATCCCCATCAGGAAGCCGACCGCGTAGAGCACATGCATGTTCAACAAACCCAGCCAGTAGCTCAGCGGAATCACCGCCAGCACGACGCCAAACAGGAATTCCGACCACAGCAACACCGGATACTTGCTGCGCCGGTCCAGCCAGACGCCGACTGGCAGCGAGAACAAGGCGAACGGCAAAGTCTGCAATGCAATCAGCATGCCCATCTGCGCCGGGCTGGCTTGCAGCAGCAGCACCGCAGTGAGTGGAATCGCCAGGCTGCTGATCTGTTCGCCGAAGCTGGCGATGACGGTGGTCAGCCAGAAGCGGCGGAAATCGCGATGGCGCAGCATCGGATCGGCCGACAGCTTGCGTGTGAAAAATTGACGGAATGCGTTAAAAATAAGGCAACTCTCTGAAAGCGGCAACACTGGGTAAGTAAGCGCGGCATGGACAGTTCCTGGTGGGAACATTAACCAAATGATAGCAGTAATGCCGTCAGCATTTACCTGCCGCCGCAAATTAAATATGTTGGATGTTCATAGGTGAAATGAGCGCGAGCGAAGACTCATTCCGCAGTTTTTCGAGAAAATTTCGCAGCGCGCCAAAGATGATAATAAATTAATATTTTTTAAGTCCAAGCAATTTGAGACGACTGGTCATATAATAGCGGAATGAATAAACTCCACGTCCCCAACGATACCCGTGCAAGCCTGCTCGAAACCGGCCTCCGGCTGTTCGCAGAGCAAGGCTACAACGGCACCGGCATCAAGGAAATCGTCGATGCCGCCAGCGTGCCCAAGGGTTCGTTTTACAACTACTTCAAGAGCAAGGAAGACTTCGGCGCCGAGGTCATCTCGTTCTACGCGACCGGCTTCGCGGACCAGTGGTCGGCCTATTTTGCCGAGGGTCCGGAACAGCCGCTGGCTGCGCTGCGCTACACCTACGAACGTATCATCAGCTATCACGAACAGTGCGAAGTGAAAGCCGGCTGCCTGCTGGGCAATTTTGCTGCCGAAATGTCGGAGTCCAGCGAACTCTGCCGCCTCACGCTGCAAGAAGTGGTCGGCGGCTGGCGCAAGCGCTTTGCCAGCTATCTGCGCAAAGCCCAGGCCGATGGCTCGGTACGCACCGACCTGAACGCGGAACAGCTGACCGATTTTTTCTGGAACGCCTGGGAAGGCGCCCTGCTACGGATGAAAATCGAACGCTCGACGGCGCCGGTGCGCGCCTGCGTCAATCTGATGTTCGATCATTTTTTTCTGCCATGAAGCCACGGAAGCCACAGCGGGAATTGAATCCATTTTTTTAAAACAAATCCGAGACGACCGGTCGCTTATTTGTCGCTTATTTGTCATTTATTAATCTGTAACGCCGTTTATTTAAAGCAGCAAGTCAAACCACCAATCGCCTGACAGCGATTTATTCACGAAGGAATGCACATGAGCCGCACCCCAGAAACCCGTACCGAAGACAGCCTGTTCCAACCCGCCCGCATCGGCGACATCGAAGTATCCAACCGGATTGTGATGGCGCCGCTGACCCGCAACCGCGCCGGCGAAGGCAATGTGCCAAATGAATTGAACCTGAAATATTACGCCCAGCGCGCATCTGCCGGCCTGATCGTAACCGAAGCGACCCAGGTCTCTGCCCAAGCCCAGGGCTACGCCAACACGCCGGGCCTGCATACGCCGGAACAAGTCGCCGCCTGGAAAAAAATCACCGACGCCGTGCATGAAAAAGGCGGCCGCATCGTGGTGCAAATCTGGCATACCGGCCGCATGTCGCATGTCTCCTTCCAGCCGGACGGCAAGGCGCCGGTAGCGCCGTCCGCCATCCGCGCCGAAGCCAAGACCTTTGTACCCGGCGAGGGTTATGTCGACACCTCGGTGCCGCGCGAACTGGCGCTGCAAGACATCCCAGGCGTAGTGGATGATTTCCGTCAAACGGCGCGGCGCGCCATGGACGCAGGTTTCGACGGCATTGAAATCCACGGTGCGCACGGCTATCTGCTCGACAGTTTTCTGCGCGACGGCTCGAATCACCGTAGCGACATCTACGGCGGCAGCATTGAGAATCGCAGCCGCCTGCTGCTGGAAGTGGTGGCCGCAACCACCGCCGAGATCGGCGGCGGCCGGGTCGGCGTGCGCATCTCGCCGGTATCGCCGGTCAACGATTCCAGCGAAAGCCAGCCGCAACCGTTGTTCAACTATCTGGTGGAACAGCTCAACCGGTTTGGCCTGGCCTATCTGCACGTGGTCGAAGGCCACACCGGCGGCCCGCGCGATAACGCGCCGTTCGACTACGAAGCACTGCATCAACGCTTTGACGGCGCCTGGCTGGTGAATAACGGCTATGACCGCATGATGGCGCGCGAAGCCATCGCCAGCGGTCATGGCGACCTGGTCGCTTTCGGCCGCGCCTTCATCACCAATCCGGACCTGGTATATCGCTTGCAGCACAACCTGCCGTTGAATGTGCCGTTTGCCGATGCGCCGCTGTATGGCGGCGTGGGTGAGCATGGGTATACCGACTACCCGGCGTTGAGCGAGGCCTAAGCAACCATCTTATCGATCCGCTTGTGCACGAATTGCACAAGCGGTCGCGACTCACGGCCGGCGCAGCTTACGGCGCTGCCGCCGGCTTTTCACTGCCATAGGTGATCGCCAGGTATTCCCCAATCTGCTTAACCTGGTCATCGCTCAGAGGCGCGCCATATGCGTGCTGCATTTTCGCCACTTCCGCAGTCCACTGCGTCAGACTCATCTTGCCGGGCTGCTGGTTGATGTAGTCGGCAGAATGGCAGATCGCGCACATCTGCGTAGCGACCACATAACCCGGATGAGTGGAAGGCTTGAGCTGGGCCGTTTCCTGCGGCAGCGTAATGCTCAAGGGCGCTGCCGATGCAATCGCAGCTGCGCCAAGCAGGACGCCGGCAAGCATCGTTTTTACGTAGTTCATGGCGATCTCCTAAGCAACGCTTATTTTTGTGGTTTCGATCACGTTGCGCGCATATCCCGCAGGATTCCAGGTAGCTTCCAGCGGCTGGATTTCGCCGCTCTGCGCGGTCGCCCTTACCATCAGCTGCAACTCCCCCTTGCGCGACGGCGTGATGCCGAAGCGCCATTCGCGGAAAGAGTATTTTCCGAGATCCTTACCCAGCACTGCGCTCTTCCATGTCTGGCCGCCGTCAGCCGAAATATCGACGGTCTTGATACCGCTGCCGCCATCGAATGCAATCCCTTTCAGCTCGATCCGGCGTCCGGCATGGACCACCGAGCCATCGTGAAGGCTGGTGATGAAGGAGCGTACCTTCAAACGCGAAATCGGCCGCGTTTTCCCTGGCGCGGTTCCAGGCGTCACGCACATGCAATCGTTGTCGGGAACACGGTACGCCGTCGCCATGAAAAAGCCGTCGTAGACATGGTCCAGCACTTCGATTTCATTCAGATGCTTGACCCAATATGTGCCGAAATAGCCGGGCACGATCAATTTGATCGGATAGCCGTTCAAGAAAGGAATATCGGCGCCGTTCATGGACCAGGCGATGATCGGTTCGCCGCTGAGGGCGTGCTCGATATCGAGCGCCTTGATGAAATCCGGCGTAGTCGGCAGCACCGGCTGATCCAGCCCTTTGAAGCTCACCTGTTTAGCGTCCGTCAGCACGCCGGCATGTTCCAGCACCGCCTTCAACGGCACGCCGACCCAGCGCGCATTCCCCATGGATCCGTTGCCGAGCTGCGCGCCGAACACGCGCGGCGTCGAAAAGGCGCGGCTGTTGCCGGAACACTGGTTGACCGCCACTACTTCGACTGCCGGCGCAATCGCCTTCAGCTCGGCCAGCGACAGCGACAGCTCGCGCGTGACCCGGCCGCCGATCTTCAAGCGATAGGTGGCGGCATCAATCGAGGTCGGGATATTGGCCAGGTGGTAGCGCACGAAAAATGCATCGTTCGCAGTAAGCGGCCCTTCATTGAACACACTGAACGGCGTTTCAAGATGCGGCGGACGCGTCGTAATCCGCATCAACGGGCGTTTTTGCGGATAGGCGATCAGGTCTCGCTCGCCGTTATCCACCGGTATGCTGGTGGTGGCGGCAACACTATATAACGGCGCAAGCGCCAGTGAACTTGCAGCAAGCCCCGCGTGCTGCAAAAATTTGCGGCGGCTGGATGCTGCATTGCCTTCATCGGATTTCATGGCATTCTCCTGCAATATCAACATTGTTGTAGTTATGAGAGCTGGCCTGCCAGCAAAAATTACTGCGCTGCGGCCGGTCCAGCTCATTTTTCATCGGGTAATATGACAAGAACTTTAGCTCGATAGCAACGAGCCGTAAAGCAAATTGCGAAGCTGACATCTACCTATGCAATAGGTAGATAGGCAGATAGGCAGATCGCATCGAAAATAATTTTGGAGAAAAAATGTCCTCATCACACGCCAGCTTCCACTGGGACGATCCGCTCTTGCTGGAGCAGCAGCTCAGCGGCGATGAACGCATGTTGCGCGACAGCGCAGCTGCCTATGCCCGCGACATGCTGGCGCCGCGGGTGCTGATGGCGTTTCGCCAGGAGCAAACCGATACCGCGATTTTCCGGGAAATGGGTGCGCTCGGCATGCTCGGCGCGACGATTCCGGAAGAATACGGCGGCGCCGGCCTGAATTACGTCAGCTATGGCTTGATTGCCCGCGAAATAGAACGCATCGATTCCGGCTACCGCTCGATGATGAGCGTGCAAAGCTCGCTGGTGATGCTGCCGATTTTTGAATTCGGCAGCGAGGCCACCAGGCAAAAATACCTGCCCCGACTGGCCAGCGGCGAGCTGATCGGCTGCTTCGGCCTGACCGAACCGGATCATGGCTCCGATCCCGGCAGCATGGTCACGCGCGCAAGCAAGGTCGACGGCGGCTACCAGATCTCCGGCAGCAAGATGTGGATCACCAACAGCCCGATTGCCGACGTGTTTGTGGTCTGGGCCAAGGATGATGAAGGCGCTATCCGCGGCTTCGTTCTTGAAAAGGGCTGGAAAGGCCTGTCGACGCCGGTCATCCAAGGCAAGGTCGGTTTGCGTACTTCCATCACCGGTGAAATCGTGATGGACCAGGTATTCTGCCCTGAGGAAAACGCCTTCCCGGATGTGCGCGGCTTGAAAGGCCCGTTCACCTGCCTCAACTCGGCCCGCTACGGCATTGCCTGGGGTGCGCTGGGCGCAGCGGAATTCTGCTGGCATGCGGCGCGCCAATACACCATGGATCGCAAGCAGTTCGGCCGGCCTCTGGCCGCCAATCAGCTGGTGCAAGTCAAGCTGGTCGACATGCAGACCGAGATCACGATGGCGCTGCAAGGCTGCCTGCGACTCGGGCGCATGAAGGACGACGGCAGTGCATCGGTCGAAATCACTTCCATCATGAAACGCAATTCCTGCAGCAAGGCGCTCGCGATTGCGCGCGTTGCGCGCGACATGTTGGGCGGCAACGGCATTTCCGATGAATACGGCGTGATCCGCCATCTGGTCAATCTGGAAGTGGTCAATACCTACGAAGGAACGCAAGACGTGCATGCACTGATTCTGGGGCGGGCGCAAACCGGGATAGCGGCATTTGCCAACTGAATCACTCTTAAGCCACGTCAATATGTCCATGTAAAGCCCTGAAAATGTTTTTTTGCCGCCGCAGTTCGTTAGCGGGCGGCATGGGCAGTACGGCTGCATTGCAGATAGCTGCGGCGGCCCCTATGATCTGAGCGCATCGGCAAGGCATAAGCCCATCTGCGCGACCTACTGAGATTTGATCCAGGGAGAAACGGAAAATGAAAACCATACTGACGCTAGTCGCCGCCGTGCTGCTGACATCCACCGCCCCCTCCTTCGCGGCAGACCAGCAAGCCGAGCTCATCAAACAAGCCCAAACCGCAGCGACCGCATGGATGTCGCTAACCGATGCCGGCAAGTACGGCGAGAGCTGGGAGCGTGCAGGTACGTTCTTTAAGACCGGCATCGCAAAAAACACATGGGAAACCGGCATCCGTTCGTTAAGGGCGCCGCTTGGTCCGGTCAAGGCACGTGAGCTCAAAAGCAAGGAATATGCGACTACCTTGCCCGGTGCGCCCGATGGCGAATACGTGGTGATCCAGTACGAAACACAGTTCGAAAACAAAAAATCCGCAGTTGAAACCATCACGCCTATGCGTGAAAAAGACGGCAGCTGGAAAGTTTCAGGCTATTTCATTCGTTAACGGGAATGGAAGGTAATAGCAGGGAATAGTAGGAAACAGCAAAAGCGAAGTATGGAAGCAGCAGATGGTTGCAGACGGGGCAAACCGGAAGGAATAGTGATTGACAGCGTTGCGGCCTTGGCGGCTCAGCTTAACCCCAGGATCCGAAAGCCACCTCGTGAGGGCCTCGAAATCTCTTAATGCAGGGTGCCTTGTGGGCAAATCTGGACATAACCAGAATTCTTTCGCGCAGATGACAGCGTAGATCCGTCCGTGCGCATACTGAATACCATCGAATGTATTCGGTGTAATTCTTCGTAAGACGGGTATTATTGGCAGCGCCAATCACCACATCTCCAATACACACAGTGTTACAAGAATGGAATATCATGTCCACTCACAAATTCGTATGCACCATAGCAGTTTGTTATATAGCGCAAGGTGCGCACGAGACAGCACTCTGTTTTGATATAAGACCATGATCCGTTTCAGACAAATCGAAGCCTTCCGTTCACTCATGATTTCCGGCACCAGCGTGGCCGCCGCCCGCCGTATGCATGTGACCCAGCCGGCAATCAGCCGGCTGATCGCCGATTTAGAGGCAGACCTCGGTTTCCGTCTGTTCAACCGCGCCAAAGGCCGCCTGGAACCGACCAACGCCGGGGTGCGTTTTTATAAGGCGGTTGAAGAAAATTTCCTGGGACTGGAGCGGCTGATGCAAGTGGCCGGCAGCATTCGCCATGAAGCGCCGGAAGGCCTCTCCATTGCCTGCCTGCCGGTGTTATCCACCACTTTGCTGCCCGAGATATTGCAGCGCTTCTTTAAACAGCATCCGGATGTCTCAGTCAAGATCGATAGCTGCACCGTGCCCGAAATCCTGGTCAGCCTGCAAGACCTCAAGGTCGACATGGCGTTGAGCCTGGCGTTTCCGCCATTTGCCGGCATCGAGGTCGAGCCGATCATGGAGGCAACCGTACTGTGCGCCATGCTGGCGACCCATCCCCTGGCGCAAAAAGAAATCATCCTGCCGGAAGATCTTGACGGCGAAAACGTGATCGGCTGGATGCCCAACAGCGCGCAATCCTATGACCGCGAATTATCGACATTGAAATCGTCCGAGATCCGTCCCAATTACACGATTCAGACGCACACCTCGCACACCCGTTACGCCATGGTTGCGAATGGTTTCGGCGTGGCTATCGTGGAGCCGTTTGCCGCCAAGATCTGGCGCCCTCACGGCGTCATCACGCGCCCGTTCAAGGCCGACATCACTTACAAATACGTACTCGCCTACCCAAGCGGCGGCATCCGCTCGGAACTGGGCCATGACCTGCGCGAGGCGGCTTTGCACGTTGCAAAGAACTATGGTTTCGGCCTGTAGCACAGCCTAAGGCCTGCTGACTTAGCTGGCAGGCAAGACGATGGTCGCCACCAGGCCGCCATCGGCGTGGTTGCGCAACTGCAGCTCGCCGCCATGCGCTTGCACGATATTGCGTGCGATACCCAAGCCCAGTCCCATGCCGCCGGCGTTCTGGTCGCGGCCATGCTCCAGCCGGGTGTATGGATCAAACAAGCTGTGCAAGGCTTCTTCAGGTACGCCGGGGCCGTGATCGCGAATCCGGATCCGGATTTGCTTGCCTGACTCGTCTGTCATCGCAGTCACCGCGATTTCGACTTTTTCACCGTAGTGCAAGGCGTTGTCGAACAAATTGCCGATAGCGCGCTTGAGCGCCAGCGGCTTTGCCATCACCGTCAATCCCGATTCGCTGAACGCCACTTCATGCCCCGCCATGCGGGCGTCGCGGATCATGCGCAAGACCAGCCCATCAAGCTTTACCTCGGTGCGGTTTTCATGGATATCGCTGTCCTTGACCGATTGCAAAGCGCCTTTCACCATCATGTCGAGCTCATCCAGGTCTTCATGGAACTCGCCGCGCAACTGCTCGTCGTCCAGCAATTCGGTACGCAGCTTCAGGCGCGTAATGGGCGTCCGCAAATCATGCGAGATAGAGACAAACAAACGCTCGCGATCATCCAGATAGCGTTTGATGCGCTCGCGCATGGCGCGGAAAGCGCGCGCGGTCTTGATAAATTCGCGGCTGCCGGTTTCCGGCAGTTCCGGCGCTGTCTCGCCTTTGCCGAATGCTTCGGCGGCGTCCGATAGCGCCGCCAGCGGGCGCGTGGTCCAGCGCACCACCAGGATCGACAGCAATAGCACGGTGGCCAGCGACACGCCTTGCAACAGCAAGCGTTCCGGCGACAAGGGATTATCGCTATCAAGGAAATAAGGGTTAGGCATCAGAGCCGCCAGGTATAGCCAGTTGCCAGGTTCAAGCTCGGTCTGGATCACCAGCACCGGCGCCGGATTCGGCTTGATCAGCAGCGTGTGCTGGACCCAGCTGTCCGGCAGGTCCGCAACCTGCAGACCTTCGGGCGACACCATCAGATCGCCGGGCCAGGCAAACGCCAGGCGGAATCCGGGCAGGAAAGGCAGATCGGTTTTCAGTGTCGCGCCGATATCGGCCAGCGCCATGTTGGCCAAGGCATTATCGGCAATCTTGTGGATGGCGACGGGGCCGTCGTTGGTATTCACGAAAAATCGGGTGCCGCCCATTTCACGTAATTGCTGGATCAGGATCGGCCGATAGTTTGCCGGCAAGCTCATGAAAAAACGGATCGCGCTGGCCGCGGTGTGGGCCAGATGCTGGGCCGCGGTTTTGGTTTCGACTTCCGCCTTGCTGCGTAACTGCGCAGACCAGATCAAGCCGCCGGCCAATTGCGTCACCAGCACGCCGAACACCATGACTACCGACAGCCGCCCCAGCAAGGTATGCGGCAACAGCCAGGACAGCAGCTGATTATATCTGGCTGACCAGCTACGCCTGGGCGCCGCTTCAGATTTGCGCAGCGGCCACATCGGCAGAGAATACATAACCGGCGCCGCGCACCGTCTTGATCAAATGCGGATCTTTGCCGCCGTCGTTCAGGCGCAAGCGCAATTTGCTGATCTGCACATCCAGCGAACGGTCCAGCGGCCCGGCATCGCGGCCACGGGTTTCTTCGCACAACACGCCGCGGTCGAGCACGTCGC
Source organism: Collimonas sp. OK242 (assembly GCF_900107095.1). Taxonomy (GTDB): domain Bacteria; phylum Pseudomonadota; class Gammaproteobacteria; order Burkholderiales; family Burkholderiaceae_D; genus Collimonas. Next base: position 145,820 of record NZ_FNOR01000001.1, on the reverse strand, counting down.
CCGGGTGCTCGACAAAGTATTTCAGCAATTGATAATCGAGGCCGGTGAGCGCCACCAGTCGGCCGTCCGGATCGCTCAGGGTGCGTTCCACCGTATCCAACGTAAAGCCGACAAAGCGGTAGTAGCGCGGCGCGACTGCGCTGTCTATGCCGCTGCGGCGATGGATGGCCTTGATCCGCGCCAGCAGTTCGCGCGGGCTGTAGGGCTTGGCGATATAGTCGTCGGCGCCGAGTTCCAGGCCGACCACCCGGTCGGTCTCATCGGAGCTGGCGGTGAGCATGATGATCGGCACGTTGGAACGGCGCCTGACCGTTTTGCACAAGGCAAAACCGTCGGTATCCGGCAGCATCACATCCAGGATCACCAGCGACAGCTCGTCCGCATAGCGCTGGAACTCTGCCAGGAACGCTTCGCCGTTATGCGCCAGGCGCACTTCATACTGATTTTTTTCCAGATAAGCTTTTAACAGCACCCTGGTTTTCTGGTCGTCGTCGACAATCAATATCTTGCGCATTTGGGCCTATTCCTGCTTACCTGTTTTCGACAAGGACCTGGCAATGCTCGCCAGCTTGCGCTGGATATCGCTTTCGGCCATCTTGTCGTCCATGAAATAACGATGCACTTCAGCCACGATGGCGTCTTTCGCGGTTTCGTCGGCGGCCATGCGATGCACCAGGCTCGGCGCCTGGAATGCACTGCCCTTGCTGAACGCGCTCCACGAGGCGCGCGCGCAGCTATCCATTTTCGACAGATCCGGAGAGCGCCACGCCGGGATCGCACCCTTGGCTTGATTGTAAGCGGTTTGCACCGGCTGCGACATGATCAGCTGCGCCAGCTTTTCCTGCGCCGGCTGATGCGAATAGTCGCCGGCGAACATGGCCAGGGTGTCGACGCTGTACAGATGATAGTCTGCAGTCCCTGGCAGCGCGACGCAAGAAAAATCCTGATCGGTGGTCAAGCCCCAGGCCAGCAACTCGCCCTTGGCCCAATCGCCCATTACAAACATGGCGGCGTCGCCGCTGGCCAGCTGCCGGGTCATGTCCGGCCACGGGCGCTCCTTGAGCGGCGCCGGCATCCATTCCTTGAGCGCCCGCAGGCGCTGCAACGCATGGGTCATGCGGGCGTCGCCAAATGCGCCTGGATTCAGATCGACGAACAAAGAACGGTAATAAGCAGGGCCGCTTTCGGCCAGCACCAGCGCTTCAAACAAGGTCGCGACCTGCCAGGCCTCGCTGCTTTGCGCGAGCGGGGTAATGCCGGCATGCTTGAGTTTTTCCGCCACCCGGTCGAATTCAGCCCAGGTCCTGGGGGCCGCTAAACCGAGCCGGTCAAAAATCTTCTTGTTATAGAACAGATTGTTGATGCGGTGTATGCCCAGCGGCACCGCCACCACATGGCCACGATTATGCACCAGCGACCACACGGTGGGAAACAATAGTTTTTGCCAGTTGCCCGGCGCGGCAATATCGTCCAGCTCCAGCAGCAAGCCGAGATCGGCCCACTCGCCGAACACTATCCCGTTGAGCTGGGTGGCTTCAGGCGCTTTACCTGCAAGCACCATGCTCTTGAGTACCTTGCTGGCGCCAAGACCGGCGCCGCCAGGAATTGCCAGATCGCGCCATTGAATATTTTCTTCGGCAAGTTTGCTTGCCAGCACGTCAACCGCCTTGCGCTCCCCGGCGGAGGTCCACCAGTGCACCACCTGCAATGCCGCGGCGGCCTGGCTCGCGGGAGAGAGCGGCGCCATGGTGGCGGCATCGGCCGTGCTGATCGTGTATTTGAATAAATAAAGTACTGCCAGGAGTACGATCCAGCTGCGAGAACTTGCAGCCCGGGCTTTCGCGTCCCCCCTGTTATTCGCGTGTCGCTTATCAATCATCTAGCGCCTTGTTGATATTCTTATAAATGCTTGTTCCGTCTCCCGCATCGCGTGTGACTATAGCGCAAGTCCGCTGCACAACGTTAACGCTCTTCTCGTTTTGTAAAGAAACGTAAGTTTTCGTAATTTTATCTATAGTTCAGGAAGGGCCGTATCACCGGCAATCGATCCCGCGGCCGGATGAAGAAACAATAATCGGTGGCTTGCACTGTAAAGATATGTAATCGACAAAAATCATGAAATTTAATTTTTACCAATAAAATCAATTACTTAAACAAATTATCAAGATAGATTGCAACTAAGATGGCAGCACATTTTTTATGATGCTAATGTCTGTTCGCGGCACTTTAATCAGCATCGAGCTCCAGAAAGAGCCGCATTAAAGAAGCAGTTGAGACCCCAAGCGATAAAATCCAAGCCATAAAAATCCAAGAGGAGACATTGATGCAAACCATCAACCGAATTCGCACTATCCGCAATGCCGTACTGATCGCCCTGGCGACCGTTGGCACGGCACAAGCCGGCACGCTGACGATTGAAAGCTGGCGCGTCGATGACAAGACCTTGTGGGAAACCGTGCTGATCCCGGCTTTCCAGAAAAAAAATCCTGGGATTGAAGTCAAATTTGCGCCCACCGCTCCTACCGAATACGACTCCAGCCTGACCGCCCGCCTGGCCGGCGGCACCGCGGGCGATCTGATCGCCTGCCGCCCTTTCGACGTGTCCTTGTCTTTGTACAAGAAGGGCAACCTGGAAAAACTGGATGGCAAACCAGGCATGGAACACTTCCCTGCTTCGGCCAAGACGGCTTGGCAAAGCGATGATGGCAAAGACACGTTCTGTATGCCGATGGCCTCGGTGATCCACGGTTTCCTGTACAACCAGAAGATTTTCAAAGACCTGAACCTGCAAGCGCCGAAGACCGAGGCCGAATTCTTCAAGGTGCTTGACGCCATCAAGAGCAACGGCAAATACGCAGCGCTGGCGCTGGGCACCAACGACCAGTGGGAATCCAGCCAGATTATCTTTACCGGCATCGGTCCCAACTACTGGAAAGGCGAAGAAGGCCGCAAGGCGCTGATCGCGGGCAAGGAAAAATTCACCGATCCCAACTTCGTCAACGCCTTTGAATATGAAGCCAAGCTGGGTAAATACCTGTCCAAGGGCGCCAGCTCGCAAACTTACGGCGACAGCCAGAATCAGTTTGCACTGGGCAAGGCAGCGATCTATCCTGCCGGCTCCTGGGATATCGCCTACTTCAACGACAATTCAAAAATCTCGATGGGTGCGTTCCCGCCGCCGGTGCCTAAAGCCGGTGACAAATGCTATATCTCCGATCACAACGATATCGGCATGGGCGTCAACAAGAAATCCAAGAACAAGGAAGATGCCTACAAATTCCTGGCCTGGCTTGGCTCGCAAGAATTTGCCGACATCTATACCAACAGAGTCACCGGCTTTTTCTCGCTGTCGGATCATCTGATCTCGGTCAAGGACCCGGTTGCCAAGCAGATGATCGACTGGCGCAAATCCTGCTCGTCGACCATCCGCCTCAACGCGCAAATCCTCAACCGCGGCGAACCAAGCATGGAAAACCAGCTGTGGAACGTGAATGCCCAGGTTCTCAACGGCAAACTGGCGCCCAAGGAAGCTGCGGCGCAAATCCAGGCCGGTTTCGCCAAGTGGTATAAGCCGCAACAGTAAGCTTGTTGCCAGCATTGCAATAATGCCATCTGTTGGCGCGGGCGGGGTTGCAGATCGCCCCCCCCCCCGCCCTTTGCCGACAAGCTGGCAGGTGTAGATTCTCCAGAGTAGTACTACACTTGCAGCCAAGGCCTGCCGCCAAGGCAGGTCCGTGAAGAACGGCACTGACACAAAAATAAGCCGTCATCACGTCCATGGTCCGCTCAGCGGGGCCGTAGCGGCTGTCACGATCTCCCCCGTGACAGTCGTTGCGCCCCCGGGCGAACTGCGTTTCTTGCACTCAAAGAAAACCGGTATGTATCTTCAAAAAAAGAGATTCCCCTGGCACATCGCGATATTCCTGGCGCCAGCAGTCATCATCTATTCCATGTTCAGCGCGCTGCCTTTATTGGATACCCTGCGCCTGGGCTTTTATACCAGCAACGACGCCGGCGTCCACAGTTTCGTCGGCCTCGCCAATTACCACACCATCCTGTTCGATTCGGACTGGTCCAAGGCATTCTGGAACGCCATGCTGAACAACCTGAAATTTTTCGGGATTCACATGCTGCTGCAAAATCCGATCGGCCTGCTGCTTGCCACGCTATTCAGCCTCAAGGGCCTGCGCGGCGCCCGCACCTACCGCACGCTGATTTTCCTGCCGACCCTGCTGTCGGTGGTGATCATCGGCTTCATCTGGCAACTGATCCTGTCGCCGCTGTGGGGCGTCGGCGAAGGCTTGATGACGCATGTCGGCCTGGGCGACTATTTTGCGCCATGGCTGGGACAAGAAAGCAGCGCGCTGCTGACCCTGGGCCTGATCTCGGTCTGGCAATACGTCGGCATCCCGATGATGCTGATCTATGCGGCCCTGCTCGCGGTGCCGGAAGAAGTGCTGGAAGCGGCGTATGCCGAAGGCGCCAGTTCGTTCCGTATTTTCTGGCAGATCAAGCTGCCGCTGATTCTGCCGACGCTGGGACTGGTGACTATCCTGACTTTTGTCGCCAATTTCAATGCCTTCGACCTGATCTATTCGGTCAAGGGAGCGCTGGCCGGCCCTAATTACAGCACCGACATCCTGGGCACCTTCTTCTACCGCACCTTCTTCGGTTACCAGGCGCAGATCGGCAGCCCGACCATGGGAGCCGCAGTGGCAACCCTGATGTTCCTGGTAATCCTGCTCGGCGTTGCCAGCTATTTCTATTTCGTGCAGCGCAAGCTGACACGCTACGAACTGTAACGAGGACCGCTCATGACATCCATTTCCTCGCTCTCTCCAGTCGCAGCTGCGCCGATTGTCCGCCCTAGCCGGCTTGCCAACCTGGGCCGCATCTGGGTCCACGTGGTGCTGTGCGCCTATGCCGTGATCGCGCTGTTTCCGATTGCCTTGATCCTGATCAATTCGATCAAGTCGCGCGACGCCATCTTCGATAACCCGCTGGCGTTCCCGACGCCGGAGTCGTTTTCCCTGATCGGCTTTGAAAAGGTATTGCACAACACTAATTTCATGCTGTACTTCGGCAACAGCCTGGTGGTCACCTTGGGTTCCCTGCTGCTGATCGTGCTGTTCGGCGCGATGGCTGGCTGGGCCTTGTCGGAATACAAATTCCGCGGCAACCGCCTGATGGCGCTGTATCTGGCGCTGGGCATCATGATTCCGATCCGGCTCGGCACTGTCTCCATCCTGCAACTGGTGGTCGGCCTCAACCTGATCAACACCCGCAGTGCGCTGATCCTGGTGTATACCGCGCAAGGCCTGCCGCTGGCGGTGATGATACTGTCTGAATTCATCCGCCAGATTCCCAAGGAATTGAAGGATGCGGCGCGCTGCGACGGCGTCGGCGAGTTCAAGATCTTCTTCCAGATCATCCTGCCGCTGATCCGCCCGGCGATTGCCACGGTAGCCGTATTCACCATGATTCCGGCCTGGAATGACTTGTGGTTCCCGCTGATCCTGGCGCCTTCGGATGAAACCAAAACCGTCACCCTCGGCGTGCAGCAATTCATCGGCCAGTACGTGACCGACTGGAATTCGGTATTGGCTTCACTGTCGCTGGCCGTGATTCCTATCCTGATCATGTACGTAATATTCTCCCGGCAATTGATTCGCGGCCTGACTTCCGGCGCCGTAAAGTAGACATCAAGTAAAACACAGCAGAAGACGAGACATTCCATGGCAAACGTAAGCGTTAAGCAAGTCACCAAATCGTATGACGGCAAGCAGAACGTGCTGGCCGACCTCAACCTGGAAATCAAGGATGGCGAATTCGTCGTGCTGGTGGGCCCTTCCGGCTGCGGCAAATCAACCCTGCTGCGCATGTTGTGCGGGCTGGAAAGCATCACCAGCGGCGAGCTGGCTATCGGCGACCGGGTAGTCAATCATTTGCCGCCGGCCGAACGCGGCATTGCGATGGTGTTCCAGAGCTACGCCTTGTATCCGCATATGACGGTGTACAAGAACATGGCCTTCGGCCTGAAGATCGCCGGCGCCGACAAGGCCGCCATCGACCAGCGTATCCGCCACGCAGCCGGTATCCTGAAAATCGATCACCTGCTGGACCGCTTGCCGCGGGAACTGTCGGGCGGCCAGCGCCAGCGCGTCGCCATCGGCCGCGCCATCGTGCGCAAGCCGAAACTATTCCTGTTTGACGAGCCGCTGTCCAACCTGGATGCCGCATTGCGGGTCCAGACCCGGCTCGAAATCGCCAAGCTACATAAACAACTGGAAGCCACCATCGTCTACGTCACCCACGACCAGGTCGAGGCCATGACATTGGGCGACAAGATCGTGGTGATGAACGACGGTTATATCCAGCAAGCCGGTTCGCCGCTGGAGCTGTACCAGCGCCCGCAAAACCTGTTCGTCGCGACCTTTATCGGTTCGCCGAAAATGAATCTGTTCAGCGGCACGGTGGCGGCGGTCGAGGCTGACTGCCTGAGAATCAAACTCAGCAGCGGCCAGGAAATCCGTGCCGACGTGAGCGCCGGAAGCAGCAAGGCCGGCGATGCCGTCACGGTTGGACTGCGGCCTGAACATATTCTGGAAAACGCGCATAGTGGTGAAGTGTTCAGCGGCAAAGTCAGCATCGTCGAACATCTGGGTGAAGCCAACTTCATCTACGTCACGCTGCAGGATGGCCAGGATCTGCTGGTGCGCGGCGACGGCAACAACCCGGTGCATATCGGCGACAGCGTCACCTTGTCGGCGCCAAGCAACGCTTTCCACGTATTCGACGCCCAGGGCCTGGCGTTGGCAAGGTTGAAACCAGGAAATATGATTTCATCTAAACAATGATGATGCGGATCCACGATAAACTATGCAGCTTCAAAAAAAGGCGTGGGAGTTGAATTGAATACAGCGTACGAATATCTGATCGGCGTCGACGGCGGCGGCACCAAAACCCACATCCGCATCGAACGCCCGGATGGCAGTCATGTCGCCGACGGCAGCAGCGGACCATCGGCGCTGATGCATGGCGCCGGCAAGGCCTGGGACGCCATCGTCGCGGCGCTGGATAGTGCATTTCAGAGTGCCGGCATCAGCCGCCCGCCGTTGCAGGCGATTGCAGCAGGTTGCGGCTTGTCGGGTGTTAACAACCCGCTGTGGGCCGCGCAATTTACTGAGCAGAATCCTGGCTTCGGCGCGCTTGCGATTGGCACCGATGCCTTCACCACCTTGTTGGGCGCGCATTTAGGCCAGGCCGGCGTGGTGGTAGCGATCGGCACCGGCAGCGTCGGCGAAGTCTTGCGGTCGGATGGCAGCCGCAGCGAGGTCGGCGGCTGGGGTTTCATCACCGGCGACGAAGCCAGCGGCGGCTGGATCGGCCTGCGCGCAGCCAATCATGTGGAGCGCGTGCTGGATGGCCGTGCCGCAGGAGGGCCGCTGGCCAGCGCCATCGTCCGTTTCTGCGGCGGTGGTGAAACCTGCAGCGCCGGCGAAAACCGGGAGCGCGTGCTGGCCTGGGCCAACAGCGCCAATCAAAGCCTGTTTGCGCAACTGGCGCCGCTGGTAGTAGCCCACGCCGGACAGGATGAAGCCGCGCTCGCCATCTTGCGCAAGGCGGGCCATGAAATCGCCCAGATCGCCAGCGCGCTCGATCCTTCGCAGCAATTGCCGATCGCCCTGTGCGGCGGCCTCGCCGGCCCGCTGCATGCCTATCTGCCGGAACCGCTAAAATCCCGCGCGATTACGCCGCGCGCCAACGCCGCAACCGGCGCCTTGCTGCTGCTGCGCCAGCAGCTCGAAGCAGAGTCTGTAGGAGAAACGAGATGAGTAGCAGCATGAGCAGCAACACGGGTAGCGATACGACGCAACTGCATGGCAACGTCTTGACTACCGGCGGCTGGGTTGCCGGCAGCATAGGCTTCAGCGACATGATCACCGAAATCCGCGGCGATGCGCTGGAGCACGCGCCGGCCGACGGCGATTATATTTTGCCGGGCTTTATCGATTTGCACGTCCACGGCGGCGGCGGCAAGGACATCATGGAAGCCGGCGACGCGGTGCATGTGGTCTCGCGCCTGCACGCGCAGCATGGCACCACCAGCATGCTGGCCACCACCATGACCGCACCGGCGGAAGAACTGGAAGCAGCGCTGGGCGCGATCGGCCGCGCTTGCCGCGGCCGCCGCGCAGGTAGCGCGCGGGTGCTGGGCGCGCATCTGGAAGGCCCTTATATCAATCCCGGCAAGCTCGGTGCGCAACCCGATTTTGCGATCGCCGCGACGTTGGAACAGGTAGATTGGCTGCGCAGTTTTGCGCCGTTGAAACTGATCACCATCGCGCCGGAAATCAATGGCCACATGGCGTTGGTGAAAACCTTGTCCAAACTCGGCATGCGGGTGCAGATCGGCCATACCCTGGGTACTTATGAAGATGGCGTGGCGGCCCTGAAAAATGGCGCGGCCGGGTTTACCCACCTGTTCAACGCCATGAGTTCATTTCATCATCGGCAGCCGGGCATGGCCGGCGCCGCCCTGGCCCACGCCGAATATGCCGAACTGATCCCGGATCTGCTGCATGTCCATCCGGGCGCCATCAAGACCGCGCTGCGGGCGATTCCGCGCCTGTATTGCGTCACCGATTCCACCGCCGCCTCCGGCATGCCGGACGGCGAGTACATGCTGGGACGCCAGGTTGTCCATAAATGCCTGGGCGGCGTCCGCCTTGGCGACGGCACGCTGGCCGGCAGCACCCTGACCATGGACCAAGCCTTGCGCAACCTGGTTTCGCTCGGCCTGGAAATAGCCGAGGCGTCGCTGCGCGTCTCCACCTATCCGGCCGACTATCTCGGCATGCAGGAACGCGGCCGCCTCAAGGAAGGCTGCTTCGCCGACATTCTGGTGCTGGATCGCCAGCTCAAACTCAAAGCCGTATATGTAGAAGGAGAAAGAATTGACCTCGCTGATGCTTAAAGAAGCCCGCTCGGCGGCGGAATATGTTGCCTTGCTGCTCAGCCAGGATAGCGACCGCTACGCACAACTGGGGCAATGTCTCAGGGCCGCACCGCCGTCGACCATCCTGACGGTGGCGCGCGGCAGTTCTGACCATGCCGCCAATTATTGCGCCTATCTGATCATGGCGCGCCTGGGCCGGATTGTCGCCTCGCTGCCGCTATCGCTGGTGACCCTGAACAAAGCGCCGCTGCTCGCCCGCAACGCGCTCGCCATCGCTATTTCGCAATCGGGCCAAAGCCCTGACGTGATCGAACCTATCCGTTATTTCCGGGACAGCGGCGCCACCACCGTGGCGCTGGTGAACGACGCCGCATCGCCGCTGGCCGCTGCCGCCGAATGGACCATGCCCTTGCATGCCGGCGCCGAACTGAGCGTAGCCGCCACCAAGAGCTTTATCGCCAGCCTGGTTGCCGCCGCCAGACTCACTGCGCATTGGCAAGACGACGCCGCATTCCTGGCCGCCATCGACGCCCTGCCGCAGGCGTTGAGCGCCGCCGCCCAGCTCGACTGGGCACCCGCCATCGAAGTACTGGCGCCCTCCTCGCGCATCATGGTGGTGGGCCGCGGCATCAGTTTGCCGCTGGCCTTGGAATCGGCATTGAAGTTCAAGGAAACCTCGGCCATCCAGGCCGAAGCCTTCAGCGGCGCTGAAATCAAACATGGTCCCATGGCCTTGATCGACGAAGGCTATCCGCTGTTGATCTTCGCAACGCGCGGACCGACCCAGGCCGGTTTGCTCAAGTTGGCCGAAGAAATGCGCGGACGCGGCGCCAAGGTGCTGCTGGCAGCGCCGGACGATGTCGCCGCACGCGACCTGACCTTGCCGGTCGCCGCTGCTCCGGATCTCGATCCGATCGTGGCAATCCAGGCTTTCTACGTCATGGCGGCACAGCTGGCGGCGGCGCGCGGCATGGATCCTGACCAGCCGCGGCATTTGAGTAAAGTGACCAAAACGCAGTAGCTCGACTCGCTTGAGTTGCTGTCCGCAGTGGATGCGATATCTCGGATAAACTAAGAGGCTATCGCAACACTCGGAAGCCACATGCAAAATATCCAGCCAGTAGAATTAGCCAAAGCCTATCGCCTGCTCAATCACGGCCCCACCACCATCGTCACCAGCGCGCATGCCGGCGTAAATAATGTGATGGCGGCGGCGTGGGCGATGCCGTTGGATTTCAATCCACCCAAAGTCTTGGTAGTGATCGACAGCAGCACCCTGACCCGTGAACTGGTGGATGCGTCAGGCGAGTTCGCCTTGAATATTCCGACACGGGCATTGGCTGAAACCACGCTGGCGGTAGGATCGAGCTCGGGCCGCGATGGCGACAAATTTTCCGCACTCGATATCGCGACATTTCCATCCGAGAAAATTGCTGCACCGCTAATCTCGGGTTGCCTGGCATGGCTGGAATGCAAGGTGATTCCCGAGCTGCACAACCAGCAGCGCTACGATCTGTTTATCGCCGAGGTAGTCGCCGCCTGGGCCGATGCGACGGCCTTTTCGGCAGGCCGCTGGCATTTCCCGGCCGACGCTCAACGGTCGCTGCATTATTTGTCCGGCGGCGCATTTTTTGCCACCGGCGAAGCATTCAATGTCGAACTAAAGACGTAACGAGGATTCAATTCCCCGCAGACAAGGAATCAGCCGTAATCGACGCGGATTTTCAACTTCGCTCAGACCTTTTTAATACCTGATTGATATTGGCTTAATCTGACCTAGCATTCAGTTTAGCGTGCGTGTTCGCACGCCATAACGCGCTGCTCAAACGATAGGACAATAGGAGGAGTCAAGACAAAATCGCCGGCCAGACAGCGCTTCACCGATGACGAAGGAGGAATCCCATGAAATTCATAACGACGTTCTCTTGGAAACCTGACCCGAAGATCCGCGAGGAAAGTATTGCCCGCTTCAAAAAGACTGGCGGACTACCGCCAAAAGGGGTCACGTTGCTGGGACGCTGGACAAATGTCGATTTAAGCGGCGGCTTTGATCTGATTGAGAGTGACGATCCAAAGGCCATCGCGGAGTTTTCATTGATGTGGAACGACCTGATGGAACTAACGACGGTCCCTGTTCTTGAAGATGAAGCGCTGGCTGCGGTATTGCAGCGCTTCGGCGGCTAAAAGGCAGTGTTCAAATTGGCGCAAGCGCCCGTTGGCGGGACGAATTGATAAAATCCTGAAGAATGAGTCCCGATCGCGGGCGCGAACTGGCGCAGCATGAATGCGCCGGATCGCCGGCATTTTCCGATGTGCAACAACGGTCGCGCCCTATACGACAGACGCCATCGTCTTTGTTACCACGAAGTATTTAACGTCGAGCTGGAGATGAAGCGATCGTTCAGCCCCATGGCGGCGCCGGCATCATCCGCGCCCGATGAACGGCATATTGGTCGCCATCACCGTCATGAACTGAACGTTCGCATCCAGCGGCAAACTAGCCATGTACAGCACTGCATTGGCGACATTTTCAACTGACATCGTCGGTTCCACGGCGATCTGGCCGTTGGCTTGCAAGATGCCCTGCTCCATCCGTTCAGTCATGTCGGTGGCGGCATTGCCGATATCGATCTGGCCGCAGGCGATATTGTATTTACGGCCGTCCAGCGAGGCCGACTTGGTAAGGCCCGTAATGGCGTGCTTGGTCGCGGTATAAGCCACCGAGTTGGGCCTTGGCACATGGGCCGCGATCGAGCCGTTATTGATGATGCGGCCGCCGCCCGGCGTTTGCGCCTTCATGATGCGGAACGCTTCCTGCGTGCACAGGAAAGCACCGCTCAGATTGACATCGACGGACGCCTTCCATTGCGCGAAATCGACATCTTCCAGCGACGCCGACTTGGTAAAAATGCCGGCATTATTGAACAGCAGATCAAGCCGGCCGAACCGTTCCCTGATTTTTTCAAACAGCGCCTTGACCGATGCCGGATCGCTGACATCCGCAGGCACCGGCAAGGCATGTGCGCCCAGCGCCCCTGCTGCGGCCAGTGTTTGCTCCAGTGCCGCGATGCGGCGGCCCGCCAGCACCACGCTGTAATCATTGCGCAGCAAGGCCAGAGCGATGTGCTTGCCGATGCCGGAACCCGCGCCTGTGACCAACGCGACTTTTTTCGTTATTGCCATATCGTGTACCCCTTGACCGGTTTTTCCACATTGATTTTCTACATTCACTTCCCTCATTTTAACGGCGTTTCCGTGCAAGGCCGGCATCGCCTGAACACGTCGCACAAACTTGCAATATTCAAATCATTGGCCTATATCGTCGGCGTTGGCGAACTGTCGTTCGTGGCGGCGCAGGTGAATAGCCGGTTGATTATTTATCCGGCGGAGATATTCATGTTCATCGGCTTGATTTATTTTGTGCTGTGTTCGGGACTGGGCCGGTTCGCGGATCGGGCTGCGGCGTATTTTCAGGCCACTACCACCTGAGTGCGTCCCAGGCTCGAACTACCGCCCTTCTTCACCACGATCTCCACATCGCGCCCGAGGCGATTCAGGCATTCAATCATCTTTGCCTGGCTGATGCCCCTGAATTTTCCGCGCAACATTTCTGAGAGTTTAGGCTGCGGCATGCTCAGCAAGTCGGCCGCGCGCTGCTGAGTCAGATGCCGGCTCTTGACGATCTGTGCGATCTGGTGCGCCAGCTTGGCCTTGATCAACATTTCATCGGCATCGGGGAAGCCGAGATCGGCATAGGGATTGTCGCTGCCCATTTCTATATCGATACCGTTAATAGTGACTTTCTGATTCACTCTCCACTCCTTTGCATTGCGATGACAGTTTTCAATCGGGCCCGAATCAGATCCATATCAGGCCGGGGGTGTGGCGCTACCGCTAACGGATTTTTTCTGAAAGCAATGCAACACGTAAAGCGCCTCGGCATAGCGCACCGTGTATATGGCTCGATACGTATCCCCCTGGCGGTCTTCCACTATTTCCAATACGCCAGCGCCGCCAAAACCTTTCAACGGTTTAGCCTGATCATGCTTGCCTCCGGCTTGGGCCAAATGCAGCGCATAACCAAAAGCGGCCTGCACTTCCATTGGCATCCCTGTCAGGTCTTTTTTCGCCGAACCTACCCAGCGTAGCGGCCTCGTAAAAGCAGACATCATAAATTATACCCAAATATAGATAAACGCGTGGCATGGCCTCATCACGACGCAGATAGATGAACGGATTGACTAAGCTCAAATCGGATTTATACTGTATATATGTACAGTATAATGTTTCTCCGCTTATGCTTTCACCTAATATCATTTCGTCATGCCCATGCCTGCCAGCGCCCCATCCAGCATTTCCGCCGCCGCCCAATCGGTCGTTGCGACTTTGCCGCATGCCTTGTGGCGCGCCGACCAGATGGGCTCTTACCAGGGCGCAGTCACCGCTTCCGGCCATCCATCCCTGGACCGCGAGTTGCCGAATGGCGGCTGGCCGCATTCGGCATTGATAGAGCTGTTGTTGCAACAAGCCGGCAGCGGCGAAATACGTTTGTTGCAGCCGGCGCTGGCGCGCATTGCCCGGCAGCGCCGGATCGTCTTGCTGCAACCGCCGCATTTGCCGCAGATCGGCGCCTGGAACGCCTGCGGCCTGGCCAGCGAGCAACTGCTATGGATCAAGGCTGTACGCAGCGCCGATGCATTGTGGTCGGCGGAACAGGTGTTGCGTAACGGCAGTTGCGGCGCGCTGCTGTTGTGGCAGTCGCACATCCGGGGCGAGGCTTTGCGTCGTTTGCATCTGGCAGCCCAGGCCAGCGACACCATGTTGTGGGTGTTGCGTCCGCTCAACGCCGCCCACGAATCCTCGCCATCGCCTTTACGCCTGAGCTTGCGGCCGGCGCGCGGCGGCGTCGAAATCCAGCTGCTCAAACGCAAAGGACCGCAACACGAACAAGCGTTTTACCTGCCCCTGCCGGCAGTCATCCCCGGGACTGATCCGGCCGCCGCTGTTCCGCTCACTCCGCTCAACTCTTCTACCGTACGCAATCATGGCTCTCTGGATAGGCATACATCTGCCGCTGCTAGCGCTGGAAACATTGCGCCCGCGCTGGTCTGAGCCCTGCATGCTCGCGGTTCTGGAGCATGACCAGGTGCTGACCATGACCGCCAGCGCGGCTGCCAGCGGCATCCGGCCGGGCATGCGCCGCGGCGGCGCGCTGGCGCTGGCGCCGCAGGCGTTGCTATGCGAGCGCGACCCGGCGCGCGAACAAGGCGCGCGCGACGATATCGCGCTGACCCTGCTGCAATACACGCCGGAAGTGGCGCATGCCGAAGAAGATTCGCTGCTGCTCGATGTCAGCGCCAGCCTGAGCGCTTTCGGCGGCCGGCTGGCGCTATGCCATCGCATCCGCGCGAGTATCCAGGCACTTGGATTCACGCCGCGTGTCAGCATGGCGCCGACGGCGCAAGGGGCATGGCTGCTGGCTTGCGAATTGCCCCGTGCTAGCCGCCATTCACCGAATTCAGCCCGGCAACGCCGCAGCTTGCGCTTAGCCAGCCTGCAGCGCCGGCTGGACCGCTTGCCGTTCATGATCTTGCCGGCGGCGCGTCCTTACCAGGAATGGCTGGCGGGCATCGGTTGCCAGACCCTGGCCGACTTGCGCAGATTGCCGCGCGCGGGCTTGCAGCGGCGCAGCGACAAACACGTCCTGGAAACCCTGGATCGCGCCTACGGCACGGCGCCGGAAATGTTTGAATGGGTGCAGGCGCCGCAAACATTCTGCGCCTGGCTGGAACTGCCAGACCGCATCGAACATGCCGAAGCAGTGCTGTTTGCTGCACGCCGCCTGATCCTGCAAATGATCGGCTGGCTGGTGGCCCGGCAACTGGCGGTGTCGCGCTTTTCACTGTCGCTGGAACACGAGCGCGGCCGCCAGGCAATCGCCCCCACGCCATTGGAAATCTCACTGGCCGAACCGGCCTGGCATGAAGAGCATCTGCTGCGCTTGTTAAAGGAACGGCTAGGCCGGCTGCAACTCGATGCACCCGTGATCGCCCTGCGCTTGCAGGCATCGCAGGTAGCCGCAATGCTGGCGCCGACTGCTTCGCTGTTTCCCGAACCGGGCGGCACGCCCGGCGCATATGCGCGCTTGCTGGAACTGTTAAGCGCACGGCTCGGCAGTGACAATGTGCTGCAACCGGCCGCGCTGGCCGATCACCGGCCGGAAATCGCCAACGCCTGGCAAGCTGCGACTGACAACAAGCGCCGCCAGGCGCCGGAGGAAACGCCGCGGCGGATCCAGCCGCAGCGGCCATTCTGGCTTTTGCAACAACCGCTAGCCCTGTTGTTGCGCCAACACCGGCCGTTTTATGGTTCGCCTCTGCGCCTGCTGTCAGGGCCGGAGCGCATCGAATGCGGCTGGTGGGATGGCGCCGCCACCGTACGCGATTATTTCGTCGCAGAAAGCGCAGAAGCCGCTTGTTATTGGATATACCGAGAGCGCAGCGGCGATGAAATCCGCTGGTTTCTGCATGGCTTGTTTGCCTGATGTGCGGGTAATTTCAAGGGTAATGTAGATATGGACGAAAATTTCCCCGCAACCTCGCTGCCGCCTGTTTCTCCAGCCATGCTGCCAGAATATGCTGAGCTGCAATGCGTCTCGAATTTCAGTTTCCTGCGCGGCGCCTCGCATCCGGAGGAACTGGTAGAGCGTGCCGCCCAGCTCGGTTACAAGGCGCTGGCGATTACCGATGAATGCTCGCTGGCCGGGGTAGTCCGGGCGCACATGGAAGCCAAGAAACATCAGCTTTCGCTGTTGATCGGCAGCCAGTTCCAGCTGCATGAGGCCGATGGCAGCCCGGCCTTTTCCCTCATCGCACTGGCGCAAAATCGTGAAGGCTACGGCAATCTGTCGGAACTCATCACCCTGGCGCGCAACCGCGCCGGCAAAGGCCATTATCTGCTCACGCCGCAGGACCTGGAGATGCCAGACAGCGTCAACGCCCATCTGCGCCAGCTGCCCGATTGCCTGCTGATCCTGTTGCCCGCGCATGGTATCGATAGCGCAACGCTGACACGCCAGGCGACATGGCTAGGCAGCACGTTTCCTGGCCGCGGCTGGATCGGCCTGACCATGTTGCATCAGGCCGGCGATGAGCGGCAACGCGCCGTAGTTGAACAAGTCGCGCAGGGACTCGGTTTGCCGGTAGTTGCCAGCGGCGACGTTTGCATGCACCGCCGCTCGCGCAAACCGCTGCAAGATACCCTCACTGCGATCCGGCTCGGCAAGCCTGTCGCCGCCTGCGGTTATGCGCTGGCGCCGAATGCCGAACAGCATCTGCGCGCCAGGCTGCGGCTGGCCAATTTATATCCGGCCGCTGCCCTGGCCGAAACCATCGCGATAGCCGATTCGTGCAGCTTCTCGCTGGATGAGCTGCGCTATGAGTATCCGGATGAGATTGTGCCGCCGGGATATACCCCGGCCAGCTATCTGCGCCAGCAAACCTATATCGGCGCGCGCGGCCGCTTCTCCGATGAAATTCCGGCTGCGGTGCAAAAACAGCTGGAAGACGAACTGGATCTGATCCATGAACTCGGATACGAAGCTTATTTCCTGACGGTCTACGACATTGTCCAGTTTGCCCGCCGACAAGGGATCTTGTGCCAGGGCCGCGGCTCGGCGGCCAACTCGGCGGTGTGTTACTGCCTCGGCATTACCGAGGTCGATCCGGCGCAAAGCACCTTGCTGTTCGGCCGCTTCATCAGCCGGGAGCGCAATGAACCGCCTGACATCGATGTTGACTTCGAGCATCAGCGACGCGAAGACGTCATCCAGTATATCTACAACAAATACGGCCGGCGCCGTGCCGCCCTCACCGCCGTGGTCATCAGTTATCGGCCGCGCAGCGTCTTGCGCGATGTCGGCAAAGCGTTAGGCGTCGATCCCGGCCTGGTTGATCAGGTCGCCAAATCGCAGCGCTGGTGGGACGACAAGCAGCAGCTGCAACAGAATTTCAGCGAGCTTGGCATGGCGGCAAACACGCCGATTGCAGAACAATGGGCCGATCTGTCGCATACGCTGATGGGATTTCCACGTCATCTGTCGCAGCATCCGGGCGGCTTTGTGATTGCGCGCGGCAAGCTGTCGCGGCTGGTGCCTATTGAAAACGCCGCCATGAAAGACCGCAGCGTAGTGCAATGGGATAAGGACGACCTGGATTCGCTGCGCATACTCAAGGTCGATGTGCTGGCGCTGGGCATGCTGTCGATGCTGCGGCGGGCGCTGGCGATGGTGGCGCTGCAACGCGGCGAACCTTTCGAAATGAGAGACATCCCGCGTGAAGATCCGGCGACTTATGAAATGATTCGCCGGGCCGACACCATAGGCGTGTTCCAGATCGAAAGCCGGGCCCAGATGAGCATGCTGCCGCGCCTGCGCCCGGCCAAATTCTACGACCTGGTGATCCAGGTCGCGATCGTCAGGCCAGGGCCGATTCAGGGCGGCATGGTTCATCCTTATTTGCAAAACAGGAAAAAAGATCCTGACGACATCGTCTATCCCAGCGATAAATTGAAGAAGGCGCTGGAACGCACTCTCGGCATCCCGATTTTCCAGGAACAGGTAATGCAGATCGCCGTCATCGCGGCCGGCTTTACCGAAGGCGAGGCCGACAGCCTGCGGCGTTCGATGGCAGCCTGGAAGCGCAAAGGCGGCCTCGAAAAATTCGAACGTAAGCTGATCGACGGCATGGTCAACAATCACTATCAGGAAAGTTTCGCCAAGGCCATCTACAGCCAGATCCAGGGCTTCGGCGAATACGGTTTCCCCGAAAGCCACGCGGCCAGTTTCGCTTTGCTGGCCTATGCCAGTTCCTGGCTCAAATGCCACGAACCCGAAGCTTTCCTGGCGGCGCTGCTGAACAGCCAGCCGATGGGATTTTATTCGCCGTCGCAACTGGTGCAAGACGCACGCCGGCATGGCGTCGCAGTGCTGCCGGTCGACATCAACTTGAGCAACTGGGAGGCCACGCTGGAGCCGACATCGGCCAGCCGGCCGGCGGTGCGGCTGGGACTCAACCTGGTACGCGGCCTGAACTTCGATAATGCGCAGGAAATTGAAGCGGCGCGCGCAGTGCGTGCGTTCACCGATCTCAACGACATGGCCTTGCGCAGCGGCTTGAAGCGCGATCAGTTGCAGGCGCTGGCGGCCGCCAATTCGCTCGCCCCGCTGGTCGGCAATCGGCGCCAGGCGCTGTGGCAGGCGCTGGTCAGCACGCCGGAAAAAGGCTTGCTCAAGCAGGCCCGGGTGGTGGAAGAAGAACTGTTGCTGGCCGCACCTTCGGAAGGAGAAAACCTGGTCAACGATTATGGTGCGCTAGGTTTGACCCTGGGCCGCCATCCGCTGGCGCTGCTGCGTCCGCGCTTAAACGCCCAGCGCTTCATGGCGGCCGAGGTGCTGAACACATTCGGCAACGGCCGGCTGGCCAGGGCTTGCGGCATCGTCACGGTGCGCCAGCGTCCAGGTACCGCCAAAGGGGTGGTGTTTGTCACCCTGGAAGACGAAACCGGCACCGTCAATGTCATCGTCTGGCCGGACCTGGCCGACCGCCAGCGCAAGGAATTGCGCGGAGCGGCGCTGATGGGCGTGAACGGCATCTGGCAATCCCAGGACGGCGTCAGGCATCTGGTCGCCAAGCTGTTAATCGATATGTCACCGATGCTGGGCAAGCTAGGGACCAGCAGCCGCGATTTTCACTGATAACGCCGAAGTTAATGCGTTGGCGGTTTTGCGTGCGGTTTTTCGTGGGGCATCTCCAGATGATCAGGATGCAGATCGAGCATCTGATCGATACCGGCGCCAGGATCCTCGCTGCCATCGTCCTGAAACTCTACCAAACGCTGCCGCGCGCTGTCATCCTCAGCCGCCAGGCCGCGCTTGCGCTGCCAGCGCATCGCCATCAGGGCGCCCGCGCCGAGCAGCGCCAGGCAAAGCGCCGGAATCAGCAATGGCATCCGGCACCATGCCGGCTCCTTCGTCAACTGATCTTCGGACAACTCGGTTTGTGATTGCATGATGGGCCTCCGCATTTTTATTTAGAGTCAATCCGTGGTCTCTGCCGGCAGATAAAGGCAATCAAATGTCCCAATGACGGCGCCATGCCGGCGCCACTTTGGGATGGACTTCCACGCTCTCTATCAGCTTAAAAAAAGCAGGCCGCATCCGTTCCAGATGTAACCGTGCTCCCGACCATTTGGACACCACGGCAGCCAGCAGATCCAGCGCGCCCGGCGTTGCGCCGTTCAAGAATGGCGACGCGGAATAAGTGTCAGAATAAGTGTCGGCAAAAATTTCCCAATAGCTGTGCAAGCGCTGCCGCGCACCTTCTCGGATTTGCTCTTTCACGGCATCATCGGCATCGATACACCAACGCTCAGGAAAATCGATTACGCCGATTGCGGCATAACAGTTCGCGGCGATAAACACCAGGCCTCTGATCGCTTGCGCGCGCGGGTTTGGGTCGACAGGCAAGAGCCGCGCAGATGGATGAGCCAGCCCGAGATGCAGCAGAATCGCCGCGCTTTCAGTCAATATACTGCCATCCGGCAGCCGTAAGGTGGGAATCTGCCTGAGGGGGTTCAAACGTTGCAACTCGTCGACTGCCGAGCCGGGCTCCCAGGAAGCCGCGTCAACCAGACGGTAAGGCAGTTCAGCCAGCTCCAATGCAAGTTCCACTGCGGCAGAACCGGAGCCCTTGAAACCATACAAAGTGTACATGCGCCCTGCTCAATCTATCTATCGGAGAATAAATTCTAACAGGGAGCGAGCCTATGCAGTGGAGCGCTTTCAGGCAGTGTCCGCCAAGCCCATGGCGTGCCGCACGCGCCCGCACAGTTCCGCGGGCGAGCGGGAAATGATTTCTTCCGGCACCATGAATTTCTTGATGAGCCGCTTGTAACTCTCGAATCCGTAGGAAACCATGAAAGGATGCATGCCGGAGCCGATCGCGGCCAGGTAATCCTTGTGCTCATCGCCGCAGATGTAGGCGCGCGCCGGATTGATGTCCAGCCGCTCGCGAATCGCCCGGAATTGCTGCATTTTTTCCAGGTGCAGCGGAATATGCGCGAAAAAATCGAAGGCATCCAGATCGATATCATGGCGACTGAACAACAATCTCAATGTTTGTTCGGGCTCATTGGTCATGTTCCGCGTCACCAGGCCGACTGCAATGTCCGGCGCCGCCATCAGGCTCTGCACCAGCCCGGCAATGCCCGGATACAGTTTCGCTTCTTCCCGGTACACCTCGGTCAGGGTGGCGATCAGTTGCTTGCGGCTCTGCTTGCCGATCTGCCGCTTCAGATTGGACGGAAACTCTTTCAAGCCGCCCAGGTATTTGAACAGACGGCGCCGTTTCTGGAACCGTTCTTCATCGCCGATCACCATGCCGTGCCGGGAAAACGTCTTGTCGATGGCGCTATAGGCATCGATAGTCGTGCCGTCTGCATCAAGGATAATTAATCGTTTGCTATTGTTGTACATGATTTACCTGGCCACGGGACACAGTACAGCAACTTATAGCAGTCTTGTGACAGCACGATGACTTTGAAGGACAGTCAAACTTCTGCCGCATCCGATCGGTTTGCCTGCCGCCCCTGTTTCACCCTCCGCTCCTTGCGTAACAGGCGCACGCTGTGCACCGCAGTCAACACCACCGCGCACCAGATGGGGATGTAAGTCGCCAGCTGTCCCGGCGCCATGGATTCGCCCAGGAAAATGATGGCGACGCCAACCAGCAATACCGGCTCGACGTAGCCGAGGATACCGAACAGGGCCATCGGCAACAGCCGGCTGGCGCCCAGGTAAGCGCCCAGCGCCACGGTGCTCAATAAGCCCAGCCCCGGCAGCAGGAATAGCCACATATCCGGCCTGTGGGCAATCACCGGCAAGGAATCGCGCGCATACAGCATGATGGCTGCCATCGGCAACAGTAAAGCCATCTCGAAAGCAAATGACACCGCCGGATCGGCATTGATCTTGCGGCGCAGGATAAAGTAAGGCGGATAGCCAAGTGCCACCACCAGGGTTGGCCAGGCGAAACTGCGCGTCAGCCACAGCTCGTGCAACACGCCGGCCACAGCGCAAGCGACCGCCAGCCATTGGAGGATATCCAGTCGTTCGCGATAATAGAAGCGGCCGACCAGCACCATCGTCAACGGCAGCAGGAAATAGCCGAGCGAGACCTCCAGCGCGCGGCCATGCAAAGGCGCCCACATGAAAATCCAGGCCTGCAGCCCGAGCAACGCCGCCGCCGCCGCCAAGGCAACGCACGTCAAGGGCTCGCGAGCGAGACGGCGCAGCAAGGCGCCCGCCTGCGGCAAACGCTGACGCAGGACCAGCAAGGCCAGCGCGCCGGGCACCGTCCACACTACCCGCCACGCAAATATATCGAGGCCGTCGAGCGGCGCCAGCAATCTGGTGTAGCCGGACATCAGGGCGAACAGCATCGAAGCAGCAACCGACAAGCCGATGCCGCGCCCTGTTTCATGTTGATTCATTGTGTCAAACGCGCCTCGGCAAACATCTTTAATCGCTCATTAATCGTTCAGCGCCGCTTTGGCCGCCTGCTCTGGCGTCAGGCCATCATAAAACTGGTCGGTGAACCATTCCACCTGCTCTTCGATATGTTCTTGCGCCTGCTCCAGAGTGGCGCCGCCGGCCACCAGGAAAGCTTCGACTTCGATACACCAATTGATCAAGGCCAGCGTTTCCGGGTCCAGCTCTTCATTCTTCTTTGCCATCATTTTTCCTGTTTAAACGTCTTATAGCGGCAGTTTGCCAACGCCGGCGCCGGCGAATCCCGGCCCCGGCGGCAAACATGCGCCGCCGGTATTCTACCCGTCTCCGCGCTGCTCAAGATAAAGATGGCCAGACGGGTTCATAACGCGGCATGGCTCCACGTGCCCGCGATCCGGATTTCGCTCTTCACCGAGCGCGCCAGGAAACACTCTTCATGCGCCTTGTGGTGCAGTTGCTGGAGCGCGGCATCATCTGGAACTTTGGCGCCGGAGAAAGCCACCGCCGGCATCAATTCGACCAATGCTATCCAGCTTTTACCATCCGCTCCGCGTTGCATATGCCCCGTGGCTTGATCGACATAACGGTCGACCACATAGCCCGCACTACGCGCGATGTCGAGGAACCACAGCATGTGGCAACTCGACAAGGAGGCGACAAAAGCTTCTTCCGGATCGACATTTGCCGGATTCGACAAAGGCACCCTGACCACGTGCGGCGAACTCGATGCGGGCACTACCGCGCCGCCGTCGAATTGCCATTGGTGGGCGCGGCTATAGCGGTTATCAACAAATACCGCATCCGCTCGTTGCCACTCGATAGTTGCGACATGACTGGACATGAGATTTCCTTTCAGGCTTGGTTATGCTTGGATTGGCGACACAGGCTGGTGAATTTCTGCGGCGTTGATGATACAGGGAATTCCTCTCCTCGGCCTGACCGAGGTCGCCTGTGCCCAGACCGGTGCGGCATCGGCCGCGTTTCTACGGGAAAAGATGAAAAAGACTATAGTATCTGACAAACCGAGAAATCGGATTGCAAGATTGCGGGTATCGCAATGGCATCCGGCTAGATCGGATTTTCGTCAATCCAGTCGCCGGCGAAATCGAGAATGTAGGCGATTGCATCGTCTTCAGTATCGAATTCATTGGTCGGCATGGTTCGCGCGTAACGTGTTTCGCCGGCGCCATCTTTGCCCGTCTGAATCGTAAAACACGCCGCATATTTGCCGCTGCCCTGTTGTTCCAGCCGGGGAAATACCGCATGCCCCTTATATGGATAGCCTTTTACTTCCATCACTGCACCTCTCTTTTAAGAGGAGCGATCCTACCATGCGCCAAACCGGCCACGACGTATTGAAACTGCTTGAACGAGCTGAAATCTTCAGGCGGCGCCGCTGTCATTTCCAGCTATAGCGCAGACCTGCCCAGATTCCGCGCGGCGCGCCATAGCCGCGAAACTGCTCGATAGCGGGGTTAGCGGCGTCATACGCATGGCCAGGTCCGTTGAAATAGTTCCGGCCAAGAATGCCGAAATTTGCATACCGCTTGTCCAGCAGGTTATTGACGCGTGCGAAAAATTCCAGATCACGGCTGATTTTGTAGCTGGTATCGAGATTGATCACGCCATAGCCAGGTACTTTGCCTTGCTTGTCGCTATTGTTTTCATCGCCACGCGCAAAGATCGCACTATTGAGAACGCCGTTGGCGCCGACCGACCATTTTTCATTCATGTCGTAGTCAAGCCTCAGCTTGAAAGAATGACGCGGAATGCCCGGAATCTGCTTGCCCGGCTTGACCTGAATGACGCCGTTGGCGTCCGCGGCAGAATTGTTCGGACTGCTTTCCGCAAACGGCGACTGGAAAGCCGCATCGATAAAACTGTAGTGGGCAGACACCCCCAAAGCGCCAAACCTGGTGCTTGCGGACAGTTCCAGTCCCTGCCGACGCGTCTTGCCGACATTCTGAAAATAACCGGCATTAGTGGCGACGCCATTGCTGCTGATGAACTGGATATCGTCGTCCAGATCGGTCCGGTAGAGCGCCGCGCTCCATTGCGACTCCGTGCCGAATTTGCCGCGCGCACCGAACTCCAGCGTGCGTGAAACCACCTTCTTCAGCGCCGGATCGGCAATAAAATTATTCGGCAGCTGGCAAGGTGCATCCGGATCGGCGCAAGTCAGTTCCACTGGCGTGGGCGTACGCATTCCTTCGCTGTAGGAAGCATAGATGGTCAGCTTCGACGTCGGGTTGTAGTTCACGCCGATGGCCGGATTGAAACGGGAAAACTGGTGATCGCCATTGAGCTTCGGCGCGTCGCCGGTCTGGTCGGCGATACTGATACGCGCCAGGTTGTAGCGCCCGGACAATGTCAGCGTCCAGCGCTCAGACATCGATAGCGCATCCGAGAAGAAAATCCCGGAATAGCTGTTGCGGGTTTTGGCATCGGTGGCCTGCTGAAAATCGCCGATCGCGACCGTACCGCGAGTCGGCGTGAATTCCGCATCCTGATTTGCCTGAGTAAAGCGGGCGTCGCCAAAATCGCCGCTGGCGCCCATTACAAGCTGGTTCTTCTTGCCGGCCAACTGGCCCAGCAAGGTCATCTGCAGGCCGAGGCCGTATCCGGTCTGATCGATTTCCGAGCGATTATTCCTCGCCTGCGCCATATCGACCGGACCTGCCGCAGCATCTGCCTGGCCGCCATTGCCGTTGACATTGCTGCTGAAACCACTGTTCTTGTAGTGGCGATAATACAGATTGCCGCTGACAAGCAGCTGCTCGTTAACGAAATGACTGCCTTTCACCGTCAAAAAACCAAGCTGGTTCCGGTTGCTATCGGGATAGGTATAAGCCTGGCGGATATTGCTGGAAAACGACACAGGCAAGGTCTGCGTGCCTTGCAGGGTATTGTCGGCAGCGCTCAGGCTGATGTCCAGATCGGTGGCGCCAGTCTGGTAGCCCACTTTGCCGAAGAACTGCTGCACCTTGCTCGGATTGTGATCGGCCCAGCCATTGTCTTTGGAATAATTCCCGGTAAAAAAATAATCCAGATTGCCGCCCGCCCCAGCCTTCCCTCCCTGCTCGAATTCGACGCTCTTGCGTCGGGAAGAGCCGCTCGATACTTCCACTGTCCCACCCGGATTTTGCGCACCGCTTTTGGTGTAGATCGCCAATGCCCCGCCCAGCGTATTGAGGCCGAAGACCGGATTCGATCCAGGAATCAACTGGATGCTGGAAATCGCCGATTGCGGTAGCAGGTCCCAGTTCACCACATCACCGAACGCTTCATTGATACGCACCCCGTCCTGAAATACCGACAAGCCCTGCGGCAAGCCGAGCAGCGGCGATGCGGTAAATCCACGAAAGCTGATGTCCGGTTGAAACGGATTACCCTGCGCCGAATTGACAGTGACGCTGGTCGGATTCTGCTCCAGGAATTCGGCGAGATTGCCCTGTCGCTGAACTGCGAGATCCTTACGCGTAAAGACCTGCGCATTGCCGGCGACGTCACGAATCGGGCTACCAAGCCCGGCGAGCGGCGTCGTGCCTATGACTTCAATTGCCGGCAATTCCATGGCTTCAGCCGGATTGACGGCGCGTACCTGGCCGGACCGGCAAGCAACGAACGAAATAGCAAACATGACAACAATTTTGCGCCTGGAGGGAAGCCCCGGCAGCAAGCCAGCAACAGCGTGTCTCATTATTTGATTTTTTCTGTTTGTGCTATCAGAACAGCGGCAATATCAGGGCGTGAGCAGCTTCACGCCATGTTTGGCAAAGATTGCCGCCATCTCGCCGGATGCCGCCAACGCATTCGTCGCGTCTTGCAATAATTTGACAAGCTCCGGGTCGCTCTTCTTCACCGCCATGCCAAGCACCCAGCCTTTGGGCGGCAAGCGCTGAAACATGACTTCACTGATCCGATAATTCGGATCGCCTCTCAACACCGATTCGATTTCAGACAGGCTGGCAACAACGCCATCCAGCTCGCCTGCTTTCAGCTGCTCCAGCGCTGCCGTTGCGGTCGGGTAGATTTTTACGTCATCCCGGAATTTCCCGTCTTCCGCGCCCAGCAGCACGACCGCGCTTATCGACACTTTTTCCACGCCTATCTTTTTCCCGGTGATCGAATCCAGATCCTCGAATCGCGCTACCTTGCGCACGTCCGTGACCAGGCGTACGAGCTCGCGATGATACGGCGCGAAAATTTCTACCTTGTCATTCTGTTTCATCAGGCGCGGGTCCACCGGCACATGCAGCATCACATCGGCCGGACCGTAGCCGAGATAATGGCCTTTCCACACCATATTGCGCAAATCTTCGTCGAGATCGTCGCCGGCCGGGAACGGCAGCAGACTCAGCTTCAATCCGGTTTTTTTCGCCAGCGCTTCGGCCAGATCGATGTCGATCCCGCCGCCGCCTGCCGAAAATGGCGCGAACTCCTTGTACACCGCCACCTTCAATATTCCCGACTGCTTTATTTTTGAAAAATCCTCCCCGGCTCTTACCGGCGGACTCATGCCCAGGAACAGGCAAACGAGCGCCAGTAACGCGATACAGGCTCTGTAAGAAATCTTGGTCATGGTGCGGCGCTCCAGTGTTTGGTATCGGCAGTCATCGGCCGGATGATCGCGCCAGCCAGATCTCAGCCAGCGGCGCGGCCGCTTCAATTATTTAATCGCGCGCACAGTCTCAAGGTAAGCCTTGATAGACCACATCGCTTCCTGATTCAGGATGCCTTCGAACGGCGGCATGTAGACCGCGCCGTTGCGCACCTTCCCGTGCCGGATGGATGTCAGGAAATATTTATCAGTTTCCTTGTAGCAAACTTGTTTTTTGACATCCCCTTTCAGGTCGGCGCAATCGCGATCCAACAAACGCAGGTCGGGAGCGATGCCGCCGGATTGCGCCTGCAATCCATGGCAGCGCGCGCAGTTTTCCGCGTAACCCGAAGTGCCGATCTTGATCGCCTCTTTCTGGTCCCGGTAAGGATTCTCGTCTCGCCATTCGGCGCCGAGTGCCGGCAAGGTTTTGGTGTCGATAGCCTGGGGGGTTACGTCGCCATGCGCTGACGCCGTCAGGGGCATGGATGCAGCAGCCAGCAAAGCGCACGCTGAAATGATGGTGCGGATGGTTTTCATACAGTCTCCTCAACAGTTTTTTAAAAGAATGAGGAGAGTTCAGCAAACGCCGTGCCAGCGGAAATTCCACATGCAACACAATTTTTCTGTCACATAACTGAACAGGTGCTACATTAATCAACAATGCAAAATATAAAAAGGAACACCAGCAGATTCAGCAGGAGTTCAGCAGGAGACAAGTCATGTCACGATTGACAACGAAAGAAGCAGATAAAAGTTCGTCCAAGGGGATAGCTACGACCGCCGCAGGCAGTGGCACGTTTTCTGCATGCGATGCGCATATGATGATAGAAGAATCCCGTCAACGTTCGATCGCCTACGGTTTGTCCGAAACGGAAAAGCCGGATTTCAGTCCCATCGCGCGGACCGACCTTTCTCTATTGCTGGAACAGAACCGCATCCTGCATGCACATGCGTTGCCGGTAATGGAAACGCTGTACGAACAAATCATCAATACGCACAACATGGTCATACTGACCGATGTCAACGGCTTGATCGTGCATACCCTGGGCGATGACGATTTCCTGGAAAAAGCCAATCGGGTTGCGCTCAAGCCCGGTGTCGTCTGGTCCGAAGCGAGCAAGGGAACCAATGCGATCGGCACTGCAATCGCCGAGAACCAAGCGGTGCAAATCCACGCGAATGAACATTATCTGCAAGCCAATCATTTCCTGACCTGTTCCGCAGCGCCAATTTCCGATCATCAGGGCAATGTGATCGGCGTGCTGGACGTGACAGGCGATCAATCCAGCTTTCACAAGCACACGATGGCGCTGGTGCGCATGTCTGCGCAGATGATAGAAAATCACTTGTTTTCAAGCGCATTCCAGCATTCGATCACCTTGCACTTCAACACCAGGCCGGAATTCATCGGCACACTGATGGAAGGCATCGCTTCGTTCTCGCCCAGCGGCAGTTTTCTTTCCGCAAACAAGACCGGCTTGTTCCAGCTTGGCTTGTCGCTCTCGGCACTGCAATCGCACACCTTCAGCTCCCTGTTCGGCCTGCCCATCTCGGCCTTGTTCGACCACTACCGCACGGCGATGCCAGGCCTGCTCAATCTTTGCATGCCCAGCGGCGTTCGCGTATACGGACGCGCTGAATTGAATTCCACCAACAGCATATTCCAGCAATCAGCCGAGCTGGTCCGCTACAATGACGATGGAGCCAGAGATGGCGTCAAAGGCAGCAACCTGGGTTCCCCGTCTTCCCATGCCACGAACCAGAACGCCAGGCGCCTGTCCGGCCTGCGCTATCTGAACACCGGAGACCCGCAGGTCGCCGCATTGATCGACAAGGTCAACAAGGTATTGGGGCGCGACATCCCGATCCTGGTCATGGGCGAAACAGGCACTGGCAAGGAGTTGCTGGCGCAAGCGATACACAATGATTCGCCACGCGCCAACGGCCCTTTCGTGGCCGTCAACTGCGCGTCGATCCCGGAAACGCTGATCGAGTCGGAATTATTCGGCTACGAGGACGGCGCCTTTACCGGCGCCCGCAAAAAAGGCGCCGTCGGCAAGATTTTGCAAGGTAACGGCGGCACGCTTTTCCTGGACGAAATCGGCGACATGCCGTTTAGCCTGCAAGCCCGTTTGCTGCGCGTGCTGCAGGAACGCATGGTCACGCCCCTGGGCAGCATCAAGTCGATTCCTGTGAATATCGAACTCATTTGCGCGACCAATCGCAATTTGCGCGACATGATCGCCAAGGGTGAATTTCGCGAAGATCTCTACTATCGGCTCAATGGCCTGGTGGTCAGGTTGCCGCCGCTACGCGAGCGCACCGACATCGAAACGGTCGTGGAAAAAATACTGCTGGCGGAATCTGCGGGGAAAACCTATACGGTCTCGCCAGAAATCATGCAACTGTTCAAGCAACACAACTGGCCGGGCAACTTCCGCCAGCTGACGAACCTGCTGCGCACCGCGATCGTCATGGCCGACCGCGAAAACATCATCCAGCGCCAGCATTTGCCGGACGATTTCCTTGAAGACATCGAACTGTTCCGCACGCCGAAACCTGAAGAAAACACAAACTGGCGGGTGTCCAACGGCGCCAATCTTGAGGAGATGGAAATCTCGGTCATCCAGCAAGCGCTTGAGTCCAATGGCGGCAATGTCTCCGCCACGGCCAAGGCACTGGGCGTATCGCGCAACACCATTTACCGAAAACTTCCCGTCCAAAAATAAATTCCGGGCGCTGTCGTTGACGCCGACGATCGGTCCGAAATTACCGTTCAGGCCAACCATCCCATATCGCGGATTGCCTGCGTCAACGCGGCCTTTATCGCAGCATCTGGCGGGGTATGCGTTGCGACCTTAACTCTGCCTGCGGCATGCGTTCTCCGGCGGGCAGATCCAGTCACGCGTGCCATGGATCAAAATAGTCAGCGCCGTCGCGGCGTCGCGTTGTTGTTCCGCTGTTCCATTCTGCAACAACGCTGTCAGGAATTGGAGCACATTGTCCTTTTGCTCCCGTGTCCATCCATTTGTCAGTTCTACCCAGGTCTCCGGCGCCAGCGCCTGCAGCGATTGAAAAAACCAGGTCAGAGGTCCGGTTATGCGCCAACAAGGCAGCAAGCAGGCTCCGCGCTGGCGCGGCAAATCGAAGCAGTCCAGCACATGCCCGCGTGACAACTGCTGCCCGGGCCGCCATGCAACGGTTCAGGAAAAATCTTCGGCATGGAACTTGCGTTTATCGACATGATTGCATCAGTTATCAAGAAGCACGATAGCCAATGCTGACATGCAATCACAAATCGTACCCGGTATTTTTCTAATTGAATGGAGACAATCATGACCTGGAGCAAACCTGAATTTTCCGACCTGCGTTTTGGCTTTGAAATCACGATGTATATCGCCAATCGTTAATCCTCAGCTTTAATTCTTAATTATTCGTCGCCTCTGATTCATGAGGATTGCGCGGCGACCGCAAAACGGTTACCGCGCTTCATTCAAGGCTTAAGCGAAGGCACAATGAAAATCATCGTATTAGGTTCTGCAGCAGGCGGCGGCTTCCCGCAGTGGAATTGCAACTGCCGTAACTGCAACGGCGCACGCAACGGCAGCATCAACGCCCGCGCACGTACGCAATCGTCGATTGCCGTGTCATCCGACGGCAGAGATTGGGTATTGATCAATGCATCTCCAGACATCTTGACGCAAATCCGCGCCAATCCGGCTTTGCAGCCGGCGCGCGGCAAGCGCGATACCGGCATCGCTGCAGTGATGCTGATGGACGCGCAGATTGACCATGTCACCGGATTATTAATGTTGCGGGAAGGGAAACCGCTGCCGCTCTATTGCACCAGCGCAGTGTGGGACGACCTGACCGGCGGCCTGCCGCTGGTCCACGTGCTGTCGCACTATTGCGGCGTCCAATGGCATATGCTCGCCGCCAGTCACAACGCCGCGCCGGTGGAGTTGCCGCAGATAGCGGATATCAGCTTCACCCCGCTGAGCCTTTCAAGCAAGGCGCCCCCCTATTCGCCGCATCGGGAAATGCCGCAGCCTGGCGACAATCTGGGCTTGATCATCGAGGACAAGAAGAGCGGAAAAAAAGTCTTTTACGCGCCCGGCCTCGGCCAGATCGAGCCCCACGTCCTCAAGGCGATGCACGGCGCCGATTGCATCCTGGTGGACGGTACCTTCTGGAGCGCCGACGAAATGATACAGCTGGGCTTTTCAAAAAAGATGGCCGCTGACATGGGGCACCTGCCGCAATCCGGCAAGGACGGAATGATAGAAGTGCTGGACGCGATTCGCGACACGCGCAAGGTGCTGATACATATCAACAACACCAACCCTATCCTTGACGAAAATTCCGCTGAGCGCGCGACACTTGCGCAGCATGGGATTGAAGTCGCATTTGACGGAATGGAAATCACGCTATGAAAGACGCAATGGAAAGCAACATCCTGCCGGCCTGGGATCGCACCGCATTCGAAGCGCAGCTGCGCGCCAAAGGAGCGGGCTATCACATTCATCATCCGTTCAACCTCAAGATGAACGACGGCTCGCTCAGCCGTGATCAGGTACGCGGATGGATCGCCAACCGCTTCTACTATCAAATCAAGATTCCGCAAAAAGATGCCGCCATCATTGCCAATTGCCCTGAGCGCGAAACCCGTCGCAAATGGGTGCAACGCATACTCGACCACGACGGCTGGGAAGATAATGCGGGCGGTATCGAAGCCTGGGCGCGGCTCGCCATGGCAGCCGGCATTCCCGGCGATGAACTGTGGTCATTGCAGCACGTCGCTCCCGGCGTGCGCTTTGCAGTCGATGCCTATGTCAATTTCGCGCGCAGTGCGCCATGGCAGGAGGCCGTCTGCTCGTCGCTGACTGAAATGTTCGCTCCGAAAATCCATAAGGATCGATTAGCCAACTGGCCCCGGCATTATGCATGGATCGAACCTGACGGCTTGCAGTATTTCCGCAGCCGTATCTCGCTGGCCGAACGCGACGTCGAACATGGCCTGCAAGTGACACTGGATCATTTCGTCACGCGTGCGCAGCAGGAACGTGCGCTGGAAATACTCCAATTCAAACTCGACGTGTTATGGAGCATGTTGGACGCGATCGAAAAGGTTTATTGCTAACTTATTGCCAACTTATTGCCAACTTATTTCTAACTCATTTCTGATTTCTCACATTGGAACCATCATGAATGCCCCGCCAGAAAAACCAAAATTATCCAGACTGTTTCGGCTGCAGTGGGAGGACGCGCAAAGCGACTATGTGCTGCTCTATCCCGAAGGCATGGTGAAACTGAATCGCAGCGCCGCCGAGATCCTCAAACTCTGCAACGGCGAGCGCGACGTCCACGCAATCACGCACGACCTGGAACGCGCATTCTCAGTCGCCGGATTAAAAGAAGATGTCAACGATTTCCTACGGATTGCCAATGAACGCAACTGGATTTCCTGAAAAGGGCGATCAGCTCGCTGCGCCGCCGCTCTGGCTGCTGGCCGAACTGACGTACCGTTGCCCGCTGCATTGCGTGTTTTGCTACAACCCGCTCAACTACGCAGAAAACAGGAAGGAATTGAGCAGCGCGCAATGGATCGACGTGATGCGCCAGGCACGCAAACTGGGCGCCGCGCAACTCGGATTTTCCGGCGGCGAGCCTTTGCTGCGCGACGATCTCGAAGACTTGATAGGGGAAGGCCGCAAGCTCGGCTACTATACCAACCTGATCACATCCGGTATCGGCCTGACGGAAACCCGCATCGCCCGGATGAAGCAGCTGGGACTTGACCACATCCAGCTGTCGTTCCAGGATTCGACCAGGGAAATGAACGATTTCCTGTCCAGCACCAAGACTTTCGACCTGAA
Source organism: Collimonas sp. OK242 (assembly GCF_900107095.1). Lineage (GTDB taxonomy): Bacteria > Pseudomonadota > Gammaproteobacteria > Burkholderiales > Burkholderiaceae_D > Collimonas. The sequence continues at coordinate 113,814 of NZ_FNOR01000001.1, read as the reverse complement.
GTCGCGCGTCGCCAAAATGATCAAGGCCTACGACTATCCCATGGTGCTTAACGTCGTCTTGCATCGCTACAATCTCGATCATGTCGCACGCATCATCGATATGGCGCTCGAGATGGGGGTCGAATACCTGGAACTGGCGAATACGCAGTACTATGGCTGGGGCCTGGTCAACCGCGCGCAGCTCCTGCCGACCCGCGAGCAGGTCGAAACGGCGGAAGCCATCGTCAACGACTATCGCACCCGGATCGGCAACCGGGTCAAGATCCTGTTCGTCGTTCCGGATTACTTCGAGGAACGGCCAAAAGCCTGCATGAACGGCTGGGGTTCGGTCTTTCTCGCGGTTGGCGCCGACGGCACCGCCCTGCCTTGCCATGCGGCCAGATCATTGCCCGGCATGGAATTCCCGAACGTAACGCAGTACAGCCTGCACGACATCTGGCAACATAGCGACGCCTTCAACCGCTATCGCGGCGACGACTGGATGCAGGAACCTTGCCGTAGTTGCGACGAAAAGAAAAAGGATTTCGGCGGCTGCCGTTGCCAGGCATACGCGCTCACCGGCGATGCGGCCGGCGCGGATCCGGTGTGCGGCAAGTCGCCGCATCACGACGAAGTAAAGAAGATCGTCTTGCACGCCAGGTCGCGGGACGATGCGGCATCTGTGGAAAAACCGGTGTTGTTCCGGACCGACGCCAATTCGCGTCTTTTCTTTGAGAACAAGGGTTGACGCCGGCCTCGCCAAAAAAATATACCCGGCCGCCGGCAGCGCCGGCGGCCCCCTCAGCTCACCTCTTTCAATTGTTCCAGAATGGCCGGATTCTCCAATGTCGAGATATCCTGCGTGACGGCCTCTCCCTTGGCTAGCAGACGCAACAGGCGGCGCATGATTTTGCCGGAACGGGTTTTCGGCAGATTATCCCCGAAGCGCAATTCTTTCGGTTTCGCGATCGGACCGATTTCCTTTGCCACCCAGTTACGCAGTTCGGCCGCAATCAGCTGCGCCTCTGCACCCGCAGGCCGCGCTCGCTTGAGGACCACGAAAGCACAAATCGACTCGCCCGTCGTCGTATCCGGCTTGCCGACTACCGCTGCTTCCGCCACCAGCGGATGGGCAACCAGCGCCGATTCGATCTCCATCGTTCCCATCCGGTGGCCGGATACATTCAATACGTCGTCGATGCGTCCGGTAATCGTAAAGTAGCCGGTATCGACGTCGCGGATTGCGCCGTCGCCAGCCAGATACAGCTTGCCGCCCAGCTCTTCCGGAAAATAGCTCTTGATGAAACGCTGCGGATCACCCCAGATGTCACGGATCATCGACGGCCACGGGCGCTTGACAACCAGGATGCCGCCTTGCCCGTCAGGCAGCTCCCTGCCGGCTTCATCGACCACGCCGATCATGATGCCCGGCAGCGGCAAAGTGCACGAGCCGGGCACCATGGCAGTCGCACCAGGCAAGGGGCTAATCATATGGCCGCCGGTTTCGGTCTGCCAAAACGTATCGACGATCGGGCATTGTTCGCGCCCGATATGCTTGTAATACCAAAGCCAGGCATCCGGATTGATCGGCTCGCCGACCGAGCCTAACAACCGCAGGCTCGTCAAATTATATTGCTGCGGATGCACGTCCGGATTGCTGTCGGCGGCTTTTATCAGGGAGCGGATTGCCGTTGGCGCAGTATAAAAGATCGTCGCCTTATGTTTCTCTATCATTTGCCAGAAACGTCCTGCATCGGGATAAGTCGGCACACCTTCAAACACGATTTCAGTCGCACCGGCCGCCAGCGGGCCGTATGCAATATAGCTGTGGCCGGTCACCCACCCGATATCGGCGGTACACCAAAACACGTCGGACGGCTTGAGGTCGAATGTCCACTTCATCGTCAGCATCGCCCATAGCAAAAAGCCGCCGCTTGCATGTTGCACACCCTTGGGCGTGCCGGTCGAACCCGATGTATAGAGGATGAAGAGCGGATGTTCGGCGCTCACCCATTCCGGCTCGCACAGCTCCGATTGAGCGGCCATCAAATCGGCAAGCCACAGATCCCGTCCGGCGACCTGTCCTGTCATGTTTCCCGTGCGGCGATGGACGATGACGTGCCTGACCTCATCGCAGCCGCCCATCTCAAGCGCCTGGTCGACAATTGATTTCAGCGGCAACGATTTGCCGCCGCGTACCTGTTCGTCCGACGTAATGACGGCAACAGCGCCGGCGTCGATGATGCGCTCTTGCAAAGACTTGGCCGAGAATCCCCCGAATACGACCGAATGAATCGCCCCTATGCGCGCGCAGGCTTGCATCGCGGCTATACCTTCGATCGACATAGGCATATAGATGACAACCCGGTCGCCTTTGTTTACGCCTAAGGCTTTCAGGCCGTTCGCCAATTTGCATACCTTCTGATGCAATTCCCGATAAGTGACCCTGGTCACCTCGCCGCCATCCGCTTCGAAAATGATCGCCGTTTTATCGGCATTGCCGTTGACAAGATGGCGGTCCAGGCAATTGTAGGAAACATTCAGATGACCGTCTTCAAACCACCTGTAAAACGGCGCATCGGATTCATCCAGCGCTTTGGTAAACGGTTTTTGCCAGATCAGGTTTTCACGCGCCAGCCGCGCCCAGAAGCCTTGATAGTCGCGCTCGGCTTCTGCACAGAGGGCGCGATACGCATCCATGCCGGAGATCGCGGCGTTTTTCACAAACTCCGCCGAAGGGTGGAATTGCCTGGATGCTTGCTTTAACAGTGTGATGTCGTCCATATCTATCTCTATCCTGCATGTGTTTGATTGCTGCCTGAGCCGGTGGCCATGCATATGCAATACGCAATCGCCATGGCGACCAGCAAAAAAAACTGACGACCGCAGTCGTCAGCCAAAACTGCCCAGGGAGGAGCGGAGCAGCCGACGCTATACCGCAACAGCCTGGCGGGCAGCCGTCATCACTTTGAAGCAAGCTTGAACACCCATACCGAGCCGCCTTGCTCCAGGAAATTGACCTTTTTCGCCACTTCGCCACCCCACAACGGTACTGCGCCGCCCCATCCGGAGGTCACCGCAACATACTGGGTATCGCCGTCTTTCCAGGTGACCGGCGGCGCTACAACGCCCGAACCGGTCTGGAATTTCCAGAGTTCCTTGCCGGTCTTGGCATCGACCGCCTTCAGGAATCCTTCAGGCGTGCCGTAAAACACCAGGCCGCCCGCGGTCGTCATGACACCACCCCATAACGGCGCGCTATTCTTGATTTCCCAGACGATCTTGCCGGTCTTCGGATCGATCGCACGCATGGCGCCGATGTAGTCTTCATTAAGCGGATGGATAGTGAAGCCCGCACCGAGAAACGCTCCGCCTTTCTTGTAGCTGACCGGCTCATTCCAGATATCCATCCCCCACTCATTGGCCGGCACATAGAACAGCTTGGTTTGCGGGCTGTACGCCATCGGCATCTGGTTCTTGGCGCCGAGGAAAGCAGGTGCGGCAAACACGGTCGCGCCCTTCTTGCCTTCTTCGCCCTTGGTAGGGTCGCCCGGGCGGCCGCTATCGATGTAGTTCGGACGACCTGTTTTCAAATCGATGCTGGATGCCCAGGTGATTTTCTTAACGAACGGAAAGGCGTTTTCCAGCTTGCCGTTTTTGGCGTCGATCACATAGAAAAAGCCGTTGCGATCGGCTTTCCCGCCCATCCGCTTGCCATCCATGTCGAAGGTAACGAACTCATTGACGCCGTCGTAATCCCAGCCGTCGTGCGGCGTAGTCTGATAACTCCATTTGATTTTTCCGGTATCGACATCCAGCGCCACTGTCGACGCAGAATACAGATTGTCGCCAGGACGCAGATGGCTGTTCCATGGCGCAGGATTGCCGGTGCCGAAATAAGCCAGTTTGGTGGCCGGATCATAGGTTCCGCCCAGCCATGTGGCGCCGCCGCCGGTTTTCCACAAATCGCCGGGCCATGACTTGTTGAGCGTGCCGGTAACGCCGTTTTCCGTGGCCTTGCCGTCCTGGTCGTACTTGTACCCCATGTGGCCTTCGATCATCGGCCGGCTCCATACCAGCTGCCCGGTCTTGGGATTGCGCGCCTCGACCCGGCCTACCACGCCGAACTCGCCGCCGGACACGCCTGTCAGCAGCAGTCCGTTGGCGATAAGCGGTGCTGCAGACATCGAATATCCGGCAGCATAGTCATCCACCTTTTCTTTCCAGACGATCTTGCCGGTATCCTGTTCGAGCGCGACCAGTTGCGCGTCCAGCGTACCGAAGATGACCAGATTGTCGTACAGCGCCGCACCGCGGTTGACCACGTCGCAACAAGGCATGATGCCGTCCGGCAGCCGGTGTTCGTATTTCCACAGCTTGGCACCGGTTTTCAGGTCGATCGCGTAGATGCGGGAGTACGAGCCGGTGACGAACATTTTGCCGTTATAGATCAACGGTTGCGATTCCTGTCCGCGCTGCTTTTCGCCGCCGAACGAGAAGGACCAGGCCGGAACCAGCTTGCCCACGGTCCGCGTATTGATTTGCGTCAGTGGCGAAAAGCGTTGCCCTTGCGTACCCATGCCCCAGGACAAAACGTTGTCCGGCGCCTGCGCGTCGTTGGCAATCATTGCATCGGTAACCCCTGCCGCGTGGGCAGAAAACGCACTGTACGCCATCATCCCAAGCAATGCTGCTATCAGATTTCTCTTCATGTCATCCTCCTTTTTTTTAAACACTAATTCACTACCGATTTATGGCATCCACCCCGGGAGGCGCTGCTGCCTATACGAGCTGCATGTATTCTTCATCGGAAAATAATCGCGAACGTGTCAGGAATCGTTTCCCCGATCCGTTATCCAGAGAAAACATTCCTCCCATTCCGGCCACGACATCGATGATCAGTTGCGTATGTTTCCAATATTCGAACTGCTCCGCTCCCATGTAGAAGGGTTGGCCGCACAGTGTTCCGAGCAGCACGTCGGTATCGCTGATACCGAATTCGCCCAACGCATAGCACATGGGTGAACTGCCGTCGCAGCATCCTCCTGACTGGAAGAACATCATTGGTCCGTGCCGCTCGCTCAGCAAGCTGATAAATTCTTCGGCAGCAGCGGTCGCAACCACACGCTGAACGGTTGGCTGTGTCATGTTTTCCTCACTGGGCTCACTCAGATTTGCGACGCGCCCGCCGTGAGGCAGGCGCGTCCCACCAACGCTATACGCCCTTAAAAGAAGCCCATCGCGTTGGGGTTATAGCTGACCAGAAGATTTTTGGTTTGCTGATAGTGATCGAGCATCATCTTGTGGTTTTCGCGTCCTATGCCCGATTGCTTATAGCCGCCGAACGCCGCATGCGCCGGATACAGGTGATAGCAATTGGTCCATACCCGGCCGGCTTGAATCCCGCGCCCCATACGGAATGCGCGCGAGCCGTCGCGTGTCCACAAACCGGCTCCCAGGCCGTACAAGGTATCGTTGGCAATTGCCAGCGCGTCTTCTTCATCCTTGAAAGTGGTTACAGACACTACCGGGCCGAAAATCTCTTCCTGGAAGATGCGCATCTTGTTGTGGCCCTTGAAGATCGTAGGCTGCACATAGTAACCACCGCCAAAGTCGCCCGTCAGATTGTTGCGTTCGCCGCCAATCAGGACTTGCGCGCCTTCTTGTTTGCCTATGTCCATATAGGACAGGATTTTTTCCAGCTGCTCTTGCGAAGCCTGGGCGCCGATCATCGTCGTATTGTCGAGCGGGTTGCCCTGCTTGATCGCGGCGACACGCTTGATTGCGCGTTCGATGAAACGGTCGTAGATCGATTCCTGGATCAGGACCCGCGACGGACAGGTACACACTTCCCCTTGGTTCAGCGCGAACATGGCGAAACCTTCGAGGCATTTGTCGAAGAATGCATCGTCTTGATCCATCACATCGGCAAAGAAAATGTTAGGCGACTTTCCGCCCAGCTCCAGTGTCACAGGAATGATGTTTTGCGATGCATACTGCATGATCAGGCGGCCGGTGCCGGTTTCTCCGGTGAAGGCAATCTTGGCGATGCGCTTGCTGGAAGCGAGCGGCTTGCCTGCCTCCAGGCCGAAGCCGTTGACGATATTCAGCACGCCTGGCGGCAACAGATCGGCGATCAGTTCCGCCAGCACAAGAATCGACGCCGGTGTTTGCTCGGCCGGTTTCAGTACGACACAGTTACCTGCGGCCAATGCCGGCGCCAGCTTCCATACGGCCATCAGGATAGGGAAATTCCACGGGATAATCTGGCCGACCACGCCCAGAGGCTCATGGAAATGGTAAGCGTAGGTCTGGTCGTCAATCGTGGCTACCGAGCCTTCCTGAGCCCGGATGCAGCCGGCAAAGTAGCGGAAATGATCGATTGCCAGCGGGATATCCGCCGCCATCGTTTCGCGGATCGGCTTGCCGTTGTCTATGGTTTCGGCGATTGCCAGCGTTTCCAGATTGGCTTCCATACGGTCGGCAATCTTGTTGAGAATATTCGCGCGCTCGGCAGGCGAGGTCTTGCCCCAGCTGGTCTTGGCAGCGTGCGCGGCATCCAGCGCCAGTTCGACATCTTCTGCCGAGGAGCGGGCGATTTCACAAAATGCCTGCCCCGTCACCGGTGTCACGTTTTCGAAATAAGCGCCATTGACCGGAGGCACGAACTTGCCGCCGATGAAATTATCGTAACGCTTCTTGAACGGGTTCTTGACACCTAGTTTACTAATGTCTGCGAGATTCATGTCATCCTCCGGTTAATGTGTGCTTGAATCGTGTGTTGTTGAATCAAAATTTTCGGATAGGCCATCTCCGATACAGGACTACTCAGCAATCGCCATGCCAGCCGCTAAAATCGCAATTCCGCAGAGGAGAAGCACCGGTTGTCGGATAAGAAGCCGCTAACTGCAGAACGAACACTCCGGCTGGCCAGATTGCAACTGTCCTATTTTTGAACACTCCTTGAATCGACTGTTCCAAATTGTTGAAACCTGTTGCTCCGGAACGCGTGACGGGGGGCGGCCGGGACATATGACTTTCCGGCCGCCCCGCTGCCATCAAGATCGGTAAACCTCAAGTCGAGATAGCATCGGCATGTACGTCAAAATGCATGTTTGATGCCCAATTGCACAGCGCTTGTTGTCTTTCCTGCGCTGGCGAGAAAGGCGTTGTCGTTGGCAACGCCGAAGGCCGCGCCGGCGGTGTAGCCGTTCCCTGCATTGACGCCGGAGAGCAGCGCGTAAAGGGTGGTACGCTTGGACAATGCATAATCGTCGCTGAGTATCCATGTCCCGGAGGTATCGCTGACGCCCTCCTTATTGCTGGAGTAGTAATACGCCAGCGTCGCGGTGTTGCTGGCCGACGTACGATAATTCAGGCCCGCACCATAGACATGGTATTGCGCCAGGCTGGAACCCGATGCCGGATCGCTGTTCTTGTTGTTCAGGTAATTGGCGGTCAACGTTGCATCGCCTATCGAATATGCCGCACCGACACTGTATTTCCTGGTTTGTACACCGCTGCCACCGGTCAGCCCCGCTGCTTGCCCGCGATCGGATTGATAGGCGGCCGACAGCGTGATCGGGCCGGTATACGTTGCACCCAGCGCAATGACGCTGTTGCCCGAGTTATTGCCGGCAACTTCGCCAAGGCTGTAGGAAGCGCTCAAATTGACATCGGCAATTTTTGTACTGAGGCTGATCGCATTCGCGACAAAAACATCAATCACGGCATTTGTATTGGCGGGTGCAGTTGCAATACCGGCATTCAAGGGATTCTGGGTTAGCGCCCATGAAATCAAACCGGAAAAAGTCTCTTTCAAGCCGCGCGGATCGGTGGCGGCAAATGCCAGCACCGCAGGCGAATATTGCTTACCCAGCGTCACCGTGCCGTAACTGTTGGAAAGACCGACATTGGCTTGGCGGCCGAACAAACCGCCCCATTGATTGCCGGCACCGGAATTCGAAAAGAAATGGCCTTCAAGATCGAAATTGGCTTTCAATCCGCCGCCCAGATCTTCGGCGCCCTTGAAGCCGAAGATGCTGGGACTGACGCCGCCCGAGCTGAGTGCGAACACGCTGCCGGTACCGCCTGATGGCGCATTTTGCTTATTGACGGCCACAAGTCCCGCATCGACCACACCGTAGACGGCCACCGACGATTGTGCGTGCGCTGCACCGGCTGCGGCGCCGAAGGCCAGCAATGTGCACAGCGATTTATTCAGTATTTTTCCCACCTGGATCTCCTTTGTATAGTTGATTTTTTCTAAGCATCGACATGCAGATGCAACAGCCAATGGGCAAGATGTATGCCTGTGGAATTCTCGTATTGCCGTGTGAAATTTTTGCGGCCGCAACTGCATTCGCATAAAGCGCAGCCGCCACTGGAAAGACGTCGCTTTCAGGGATGAAATGCCGTGTTTTCCGAAACTGCATTTGATCCAAATGACGGCTTCGGATTCAATCGGCAGAAATCTCGAACGGCAGCGATGCGGGGCAATCGCATAGGACGTCAGCTGTGCAAATCAGGATCATCTGTGCCACACGCTGTTCAAATCTTGATCGCTAGACCTGACGACCCCGGGCTTGCGTACATCGCGGGCGCAGACGCCGCGCCGCCATTGCCGATCAGGGCAGCATGCGCCCGAATATCCGGTCGCGGTCGATCAGCACATGTTTGCACGCGGCCAGCACATGAATCGCGATCAGCGCGATGAATGCGATAGCGATCAGCTGGTGATAAGCCATGAACAGCTCACGCAAATGCTTGTCTTCCCAGGCCCATTTCGGTAACGCCAAACCGAAAAGCCTGACGCCATATTTATTGAAGGAAGACGACAGATAGCCGGTCGCCGGCTGCAGCACCATGCAAAGGTAGAGCAGGCCATGACTCCATTGCGCAGCCCTTGCCATCGGGCGCGAGATACCGCGCGGCGGCGCTGGCGGCGGATACGCCAGGCGCCATCCCAGGCGCAGCAGGATCAGCGCACCGGCCAGAACGCCCAGGGATTTGTGCAAATTGAAATACACTGCTCTGCCAGGAATACTCTTGGGGATATCCGCCATGTAATAACCCAGGCACAGCATGCCGATGATCAGCAAGGCAATCAGCCAGTGCAAAGCGATCGCCGGCAATGCATAACGCACTTTGTCAGCGCTGGCAGGCAGCGCGCTCATCTGATCGCCACTCCCCACGGCAGCTCGCCGACCGCTATTTCCTTGCTGACGCGGTTGCTTACAGTATCGATGACAGACACTGAATTGGAACGGCCATTGGCGACATACAGTTTCTTGCCGTCAGGCGTGATCGCCATGTTCCACGGACGCTTCCCGACCGCAATCGTCGCAATCACCGTATTGCTACCCGCGTCTATCACCGACACCGTGCCATCCTTCCCGTTAGAGATATAGACGCGGCTACCGTCAGGCGACATGGTGACGCCATTCGAAAAATTGCCCGGCTTGATTTCCGCTACGACCTTTTGCGTGGCCACATCTACCGCATACACCATGCTTGCCAGTTCCGCCGCAATGTAGGCCTGGCTGCCGTCCGGGCTGAAGGCGACGCCACGAGGGCGCAGCCCCAGTTTGACCGATGCGACTTGCCGGCGTTTCGCCACATCGACGATATCCACTGAATCCGCTTCTTCGGCGCTGACATATAGCCATTTTCCATCCGGACTGAAGGTAGCGTGCTCAGGATTCTTGCCTTCGGTCTTGACGCTGAACACTTTCCTGTTTGTCGCGGTAGAAATGAAACTGACCGTGTTCGTGATTTCACTGACGGCGGCGACCCAATCCCCGGCATGCGAAATATCGACGCCCTCGGGCGACTCCCCCAAAGGAATCGCGCCGATCTGCTCTCTTTTTTTCAGATCGATAAGCAGCAAGGCATTAGCCGGCTGGTCGCTGACATACAAGGTATTGCCATCGCTGCTGACCGCCACGCCGCGCGGCTTGGTTCCGGCCTTGATTTGCCCCACCACGCTATCGTCGGCGCAATCGATGATCGAAATCGTGCCCGATTTTTCATTAGGAACATAGGCAAACGGCAGCGCGCTCGACGTACACGGCAGCCATAACGCAGACAATGCCCCGGCCAAGGCCATTCGTTTGACAAGGCTGGCAAACTTGTCTCCAGGGTCGGCACATGGTCCGATAAATGACGACTTCGAGAAGATATGCGGAAAGTAGTTATTCTTCATAATGCAGCTGCCTATCGAATAGGGTTGAGCGGGATGCGATGGTGTCCATGAGTGCCACGATTCATATGACGCAATATGCATGCCCAACATGCCCGCATAGGAGTCAGGTGCTGGTTGCTTGACTGGCACTTCACTTACAATTGGGAGCTGATATCGAAGTGTTTCAATTTCAAACAACGAATTGATGCAGATTGGTACAGTTGCCCACGTCCTGCACCGATCATCAGACACTTCGTCAAGCTCTCAGCGTTCGGGTAAGCCGTCATTTAGACGTCGCCGCCGGCATATTTCCGATATTCGTCTTGCGAAGCCGTCCTCTCGTAAAACCACAGCTACCGTGGCGCCAATTTTTTCGTTTCCTGCAACTATGTCTGACCTAAGTTTTTAGGCTCATAGTCTGTCCCATCGTAACCACTGGAGCGCGCCATGAATAAATTGGCAAATCGAATGGCATCTGACTGCTTAAACAAAGTTCCTGAAGTCACGCTAGGTTTTTGGATCGTCAAGATCATGTCGACCACGGTCGGCGAAACCGGCGCGGACTATCTTGCTGTTAACGCAGGTTTCGGCCAAATCGTTACCGCTAGCGTGATGGCAACGTTACTGGCGATTGCACTTTTCGTGCAGCTCCGCGCACGGCGCTACGTTCCGTGGATGTACTGGTTGACCGTGGTGCTGGTCAGCGTGGCGGGCACCCAGATCACCGATGCGTTAACCGATGGCCTGGGCGTAAGCCTCTATCTCAGTACGACAGTTTTTGCTGCCGCTCTTGCCGGGATATTTGCGGTGTGGCACCGAAGGGAGGGAACGCTTTCCATCCAGGCGATTTTCACGCGCCGTCGAGAGCTGTTCTATTGGGCCGCCATCTTGTGCACTTTTGCACTCGGCACCGCAGCGGGCGACCTGGCCACCGAGGCCTTGGGCCTGGGTTTCCGATGGGGAGTGCTGGTCTTTGGCTTGCTGATTGCCATCACAATGGCGGCATTCCGTCTGGGCGCGAATAAGGTGCTGACCTTTTGGGTCGCATACATCCTCACGAGGCCGCTGGGTGCAGCGCTTGGCGACTTGCTGTCGCAGTCTGAGAAGTACGGGGGTCTCGGTCTCGGCGCGCAATTGACGAGTGTGTTGTTCCTCGTGGTGATCATCGGACTGGTTGTGGCGGCGCAGCGCAATGCAGTCTTCAAGACGGAAACTGCGCAATAATCGCTCAATAATTTAGCCGGCCGGATGCAACTATCAATTTGTTCTTAAAGGAAAACGTCATGAATTCAATCAACAATAATTCAAGCAATATTACCCGCCTTCTCTCTGCAGTAATGTTTGCCTCCGTCGTATTTATCGCTGGATATGCCGCGCCGTCATCCGTCGGCATGATAGCTTCAGTCGAAGCAGCAACGCCATCGAAGCTTGGGGATTTGACTGCTTTCCGTGCCATCGCTGTTGACGTCGCCTCTGTCGTGGACAAAGGTGATCTGCCAGGGGCGAAAAAGCGCATCAAAGACCTGGAGTTATCTTGGGATTCGGCCGAAGCGGGCCTGAAGCCGCGCGCGGCAGCCGATTGGCACTTGGTCGACAAAGCCATAGACCGTGCTTTGGAGGCGCTGCGGGCAAGCACGCCGAATGCAGCAGCTTGCAAGCAGTCGCTGGCCGATTTGATAAAGACCTTTGACCAGGTGAGCGGCAAGAACTGAAAAAGTGCGGAAAAAGTGCGGCCCGCGCCGCAGATTCGTCTCTTTTATCATTTGCCGAGCGCATGCATCGGCGTGCGATAGGTTTCGCGCGCAGTGGCTGCGGAGATAGCGGCGCTAATCGCGGCAGCGCTGACGAATATCGCTACCGGCTTGGGGTAATCGCCCTTTCTTGCAAATTGGTGTGGTTTGCCCTTTTTTTTTGGCGCACTAATCATTCCATTCCCTCAAAAAATCCATATTCAAAATAATTCCAATACACTGTCTATTTGAGGAAATCATCGCCGCATCGCAGGTCATTGGTATTCAGGTTGCTGCGGCGGCTGGTAGGCTGGAGCAGCACACGCTTGCACCGTCGACTTTCCCATTGTCATGCGCGAGGAAACGACTACCGACAGCAGGCAACCGCCTGCCAGATAGGCCGCCACGGCATGCCATGAACCGTCAACGCCAAGCAAGGCGGTAGCAATAAAAGGGGTAAATCCGCCGCAGATCACGCTGGCGAACTGATAACCGACGCCGGCGCCGCTGTAACGGTATTCCGCGCCGAAAAACGCGGTGAACAAAGGTTGCTGCACGCTGACCACCATGTCGTGCGCAATATTGGCCAGCAGCACGGAAAAGATCACGATCCAGGCTACTGAACGGGCTTCCATTGCCAGGAAAAACGGCAATGCCGAAAGCAGGCCGATCACCGCCCCTGTTACATACACGCGCTTCAGGCCGATCCGGTCGGCCAGCATCGCGAAAGCAGGAATCGTGACGCAACTCACGGCGCCCACCAGCAGGCTGATATTCAGGAACAGATCGCGCGACATGCCCAGATTCTTGGTTGAATAGGCCAAGGCAAAGGCGGTGACGATATACATCGTGAACATCTCCGCCATGCGCAATGCAATGATCAGCAAGAAACTCTCTGGATGATTGCGCAGCGCCGCCAGCACCGGGATCTTCACCTTATGCTCGCCATGGACGCCGACCTTCTCGACAAATTCCTGCGATTCCTCCATGGTCGAGCGGATCCAGGCCGCCACCAGCACCAGCACGATGCTGATCAGGAAAGGAATGCGCCAGCCCCACGCCATGAAGGCGTCGTTGTCCAGCGTGTGGGTGAGAATCGAAACTATCCCGGTTGCCATTACCAGCCCGACGCCATAACCGACCTGCACACCGCTGCTGTAGAACGCCTTCTTCCCTTCCGGCGCGCTTTCGACCGCCATCAGCGCCGCTCCGCCCCACTCGCCGCCGACCGCAAAACCCTGCAAGGCGCGCAGCACCACCAGCGCCAGCGGCGCATACCAGCCGATGCTGGCGTAGGTAGGCAACAAGCCGATCAATGCGGTGGACACGCCCATCATCATTACGGTGATCACCAGCATGCGTTTTCTGCCAAGCCGGTCGCCGAAATGGCCGAACACAATGCCGCCCAGCGGCCGGAACAGAAAACCGACGCCGAAGGTGGCGAAGGCGGCCAGCGTGCCGATGGTCGGGCTGACGCTGGGGAAGAACTGGCTGTTGAACACCAGCGCGGCGATGATGCCGTAAAGCAGAAAATCATACCAGTCGACGACTGCGCCGACGAAGCTGCCGAACGCCGCCTTGCGGGATCGGCGGTTGGCAATCATCTGCTCGCTTGTAAGTATTATTGTTTTCATTGTTGTCTCCACATGTCAAATTCATGCTGCTTACGATTTTCCCAATTCTTGCATCGGCGTGCGATAGGTCTCGCGCGCCGTGGCTGCGGAGATGGCGGAGATGATCGCGGTAGCGCTGACGAATATCGCTACAGGCATCCAGCCGTCCGCGCCAGGTTTCAAGATCGCCGCACTGATAGTCGGTGCGAAGCCGCCCAGGGCAAACCCAATCTGGGTACCGATGGCCATGCCGGACAGACGCACCCGGGTATCGAACATTTCGCCGTACAAGGATGGCCAGACGCCATTCGCCGCGCTATAGACAACCCCGGACAAAAGCAGGCCGAAAACATAGATCAGCGGGATATTGGCCTGGCTGATGCTCCACAGATAGGGCCAGATCAGACCGGCACAGGCCAGCCCGCCAAAGATGAACACAGGCTTGCGGCCGATGCGATCCGACAGTGCGGCAAACGCCGGAATCGCCGCCAGCGCCACCACATTTGCCAATATCAGCACGGTCAGCATGGTGGCACGCGGAATATGGATGGTGTTGACTGCGTATGACAGCGTAAACACGCTGAAAATCGTGCTCACTACCGAGATCTGGGCAGCAAAGATGACACGCGCCAGGCTCTTCTTATGCTCGCGCAGCAGCACCATGAACGGCAGTTTGGTTTGTTTATCCCCCTGCGCCTGCGATTTTTCCTGTTCGAAGGCAGGCGTCTCGGGCAAGGTGCGGCGCACCCAGATGCCAACCCACACCACAATCGCGCTCAGGAAAAATGGAATGCGCCAGCCCCAGGACAATAACTGCTCTTCAGGCAGCGCTGAAATAGGCAGGAAAACCAGGGTGGCGAGAATCAGGCCGGCCTGGGTTCCGCTCAGGGTGAAGCTGGTAAAAAAGGCGCGCCGATGCGGCGGCGCATGTTCCAGCGTCATCGAATTGGCGCCCGCCTGCTCTCCTGCCGCCGACACGCCTTGCAGCATGCGCAGTATCACCAGCATGATCGGGGCGGCGATACCGACCTGGCCGTAAGTTGGCAGCAAACCGACCGTGAAGGTGGATATCCCCATCAGCAACAAAGTAAAGGTCAGCACTTTCTTGCGCCCGTACCTGTCGCCGATATGGCCCAGCAGCACCGCACCGATCGGCCGCGTCACATAACCGACGCCGAACGTGGCGAAAGCCGCTACAGTCGCCGCTACCGGGTCGAACGATGGAAAAAATATCTTGCCGAACACCAGCGCGGCCGCAGTGCCGTAGATGAAAAAATCGTAATACTCGACCGCGCTGCCGATCCAGCTGGCCAGCGCCGCTTTACGCGGTGAACGAGTGGCGGCCTGCGGCGCCGCATTGGCAGCGCTGGTCGCGCCTGGCGTCCGAATTTGTTTCGATACTGTAGATGTAGACATAACGTCCTCGATGATCTATAGGTGGTTTTCTTGATGAAGAGAACGAATTCTCTTCATCATAGCTTTCAGAGTGCGATTTAAATAGCGCGCTTAAAATCGATGCAGGATGCCGGCTTGCAAGCCGACCAGGCGTTTGCCATTGATGTCTGCTCCGGCCAGGTTGGCGGTAGGACCGGCGGAACCGCTGAAACGGAAACCGGCGTTGGCGTCGTTCTTCATGTAGTTGGCGAAACTGTAGAGCGTGGTGCGCTTGGATAAATCGTAGTAAGCCCCGAGGTTGCCGCCCTGCGCTCCTGAATCCCGGTGCGAAGTGTCCTTCATCACCCCATACAAGGCGCCGATCCGCCATTGCGGGGTGAGACGATAGTCGGCCGATATCTGGTAAATGTTGTACATGCGCAGCACGTCTGGATTATTTCCCGCGAAGGCATTGCCGGGGATGCTGACGTTGCTGAGGATGGCGGTGGCGTTGTTGCCGCTGGCATTGGCTGTCACGTTGTTGCTGCGTACGTAGGCAAGATAAAGCTTGCCCTTGCCATAGTCGTAATCCGCATACAGGTTGTGATAAACCACCCGTTCTGAATAGAGCGCCTTCGCCGCCGGCTTGGCCCACAGTCCGGCGTAACCTGCACGATACGGCCCCTTGCTGTAGTCCAGCCCGAGTTGATAGACGCCGCGTGCGCCTACACCCTCACCTGCGGTTTCGGTCAGCGCGTAATGCACGTCAAGCTGAAAACCGGCTAAACGCGGCGACTTGTAGGAAAGATCATTGTCGTAGCGCGACGGCACGCCGAAGGTATTGATGACCGAACCGTAAGTCGTGCGTTCGGTGTAATCGATAGCGCCGCCGATGAAGAATGGAATGCTGTTCTGGCGCCCGATACGAAATTCGCCTGCCGGCGTATTCATGCCGACCCATGCCTGGCGGTCGAACAGACGGCTGGAATCCGCCGCACCGCCGGTGTTGGCGTTCAAACCTTGCTCCAGCGTGAATTTGGTCTGGTAGCCGCCGCCCAGTTCTTCCACGCCGCGCAAGCCAAGGCGGCTGCGCAAGATGGCGCCATCGTTGAGACCGATGACGCTGGTGCCGCTGCTACTGTGGATGTAGCCCAGGTACTGGTCGACGTCGCCATACAAGGTGACGTTGGGCTCGGCTTGCGCCAGAGCAGAACAAGCGGCGAGGCTGCAGGCAGCGACGAAATTTATCTTCATGACATCTCCATTTGGTTTGTTTTTATGGTTAATGATTAAATATTTATGATCAATGCTGCCGCGACAATGTTCAGTGCCGCGTTGTTATCGATTGCGTTGCGATTGCAGTAATCGCCAGCGCATAGCCGTGAATGCCGAACCCGGCGATTACTCCCTGGGCCACCGGCGATAACCACGAGTGATGGCGGAACGGCTCCCGTGCATGGACGTTCGAGATGTGCAATTCGACCAGGCGGACGGCAGCGCCCTTGATGGCGTCATGCAGGGCAATCGAGGTATGGGTATAGGCGCCGGCGTTGAACACTACGCCAGCCAAGGCGCCGGCCGCCTGGCTGGCCCCCGCTTCGTGAATCCAGTCGATCAATACGCCTTCGTGATTCGACTGGCGGAAATCCAGCGTGAAGTTGTGCTTCGTGCAGGCGTCGCGGCAGATCGCTTCAACGCCGGCCAGGGTCTGGCCGCCATACACAGCCGGTTCGCGGCCGCCAAGCAGATTCAGGTTCGGACCGTTCAGAACCAGAACGGATTTTGGGTGTGGGGTCATGCTGTCTCCTCGATAACCTTGCTAAAGCTGCTTTATTTTTTTGTTTGCAGCTATTGTTTTTTGTAAGGCTTACTACTGCCGGCTAAGCCATGGTCGGGTGTCCGGCGCCGGATTGACGCAGCTGCAGGCTGCGTCGCAGGACCTGATCGGTCACCCACTTGGCGGCGCGATGAGCACGGCGCGCCACGATATCGGGCGACAGCTGCAAATAATCGTCATTGAAGACTTCGAAGCTGTAGTCGCCGCGATAGCCGCCCCGATCCAGCCGGCGCAGCAAATCGGACAGCTCTTTCGAGTGCGCGCCCTCGCCTGGAAACACGCGCAGATGACGCGCCGTTTCCAGCCGCTCTTCGGCGCTGCGGATATCGCGCCACATGAAATCGGATAACTGCACCAGCGCGATCTTGTCGCTGGGAATATCTTGCAAACCGTCCAGATCGGCCTGATTCGCCAGCATGTGAAAGGAATCGAGCACCACGCCCAGGTTGGCGTGGTCGGCCAGTTCTACCGCTTCCCACGATTGCGTATACTGGTTGACATGACGGCCCCACGACAATGCTTCGTAACCGATGCGCACGCCCAGCGGCACCGCCAGCGTCGCCAACTTTGCCAGGTGACGCGCGATCAAGGGCAATTCGCCGCTAGCCTGGCTGGAGGTGCTGGAACAGACCATCAGCAGCGGTGCGCCGACCGCCTGGCACACATGCAACATGTTCTTGGCGATGTCGAGCTTGTATTCATGCAAGGCGCCGGACAGTCCCTCGAAGTCGCGCATGACCTGGATGCCGGTAACGCGAACCCCGCTGGCCTTGACCAGGTGCACCGCCTGCTCCAGGCCGCCGGGATGGCCGGCCAGGTCCTTGGCCCACAACATGATTTGTGAAAACCCGGCGGCCTTGGAGGCATTCAGTTTCGACTCCAGCGGTCCGGCTAAGGTAATGCTGTCCATGCCGAAATTACTCAGATTCATATCGCCTCCAGCACGCGAAAAGCATCTGACGACACCCCCGGCCAGCCGAACAGTTCCAGATACAGCGGCGCTTGTTCGATCATCATCTCGCGCCCCTTCTGGATACGGCAGCCATGGCGCTGCGCTTCCACCAGCAGCCGCGTCATTTCTATCTTCATGCCGCAGTCGGCGACGATGCAAGACGGCGCGACGCAATTCAGGTCCAGCGGCAGCGGATCGTCCGCGCTCATGCCCAGCGGCGTCGAATTGACGACCAGGTCATAACCCGCGGCAGACGGCGTTCCGATCACCACTTCGGTGGCGCTGAACATGTTCAGCAGGCGCTGCCGCAGCGCTTCGGCTTGCTCCCGCCGCGTATCGTAAATGGCGACATGGCCAATGCCACGCGCCGCCAGCGCTGCAGCCACCGCGCAGCCGACGCCGCCGCTGCCGACTACCAAGGCCCTGGCGCGTGGCCAGTCGAATGGCGTGCTGCCACAGGTGCGGTCGAAGGCGCGGATGAAACCTTCGCCATCGATCAGATCGCCGATCAGGGTCTGTCCATCCTGGCTTTTGTAGATGGCATTGCAAGCGCCCGCCAGTACTGCGCGCGAAGTCGGCTGGTCTACCGCGTCCACGCTCATCGGCTTGTGCGGGATCGACACCAGGATGCCGCCCACGTTCTCTGCCGCCATTAGCATGCGCACCGCGGAAATATAGCCAGCCGGCGCGATCTTGAGCGGAATCACGCGGGCATCGATGTTGTGTTGCTTGAAGTAAGCATTGAACAAGGCCGGCGCTTTGACTTGCTCGACCGGCCAGCCGATCACCGGGAAAATACGGGTGTTGCCGGAAATCTCAAGCATGTTGCTGCTCCTGGCGGCTGATATCTTGGCGGCTAACTACCAGCTCGAAACTGATGCCGCTTTTGTAGAGCTGCGTCAATGCGCCCTTTGCGCTGGCCTGCGCCGGTTCGCGGTCGATGAACACGATGCCTCTTTGTTTCAGCTGCCGCACAGCGTCCAGCACATCAGGCGCGCCCAGTCCAACGCGCACCAATTGTTCATCCCACTGCAAGCCGGCGGCGCCCTCGGGCGGCTCTACCAGTTGCAGATAAAAGCCATGACAAGGGCTTTCCAGCAAAACCCCTTTTGGCAAAACCCCGAAATAGCAGCCTTGCGGCAGCGGCCTGAAATCCATCAGCTGCTGGTAAAAATCTATCCATTCCGGCGAACGGTCGCGCCCTATCGTTTGCACCACGCCAAAAAAATGCATGCCGGCCAGTGCTGGCGGGTTGGCTGGCGCGTTCAAGATCGGTTTGAAGTCGACGTCGTAGATGGAGAAGTCGCGAAAGCGATCGACGAAGTACAGGATCGAATCGCCGACCCCGTGCACGCCCGGGATATTCAGTTCCATCACTCCGGCGCGGGTCTGGATCGCCCAGGCGCCCATCTCGATCGCATGGCGATACGCGGCGTCTGCATCACGTACCCGCAACGCAAGCGCGCTGATCACCGTCGCTTGCGGCTCGCTGCCGGCTTGCGGCAAAGAGGATGGATCGGCATTGACGATCACATTCATCGTGCCCTGGCGGTACAAGGTCACCTCACGCGAACGATGGCGGGCAGTCGCTACAAATCCCATTTGCTCCAGCAACGCCCCCAGCGCCAACGGCTGGGCGCTGGCATATTCGATGAATTCAATGCCGTCTATGCCGAGCGGATTATTCGGTTCCGGATTGTGTTCTTGCGCAGTCATGCTGATCCTTGGCTGAAGTAGTCAGGCCAAGTATAGGAATGGCGTATCGAGAAAAACAGTGCCGAAAACGTGTAATATTGCGCTAATCGCGCAGATTGAGCGATTAACGCGCATTCTTGGAGTTATTTGGCGTGAAAAAACCTGAATTACTGGAAGTCGAAGTCGCCAAGCGCGATCTGATCGACGGCTTGATCAAGGGCATCGATGTGATCACTGCCTTCAACGACGACACGGTGCGCCTGACGGCGAGCGAGCTGGCGGAAAAAGTAGCGCTCAGCCGTAGCGCAGCGCGCCGTTATTTATTGACGCTGGTGCATATCGGCCTGGCGGCAACCGACGGCCGCAGTTTCTGGCTCACGCCCAAGGTGCTCAACCTGGGACGTTCCTATCTGGATTCGGCGCGGCTGCCGCGCGCGATAGTCCCCTTCCTGCAGCGGCTGACCTTGCAACTGCAGGAATCGACCAATTATTCCGTGCTGGAAGGCGACGATGTGGTCTATGTCAGCCGCGTCAATGCGCCGCGGCTGCTGACCACCGGCTTCGAACCCGGCACGCGTCTGCCGGCCTACACTTCGACCGCCGGCCGGGTACTGCTGTCGGCCTTGCCGGACGCCGAGCTGCGTGCCTATCTGGACCGGATCGACCTGGTCGCCTACACCCACCTGACCGTGACCGACAAGGAACAGTTGTTCCGGGAGCTGATCGCCATCCGCGAAGATGGTTTCGGCGTCACCGAAAACCAGTATGAAATCGGGCTGCGCGGCATCTCCGTGCCGATCAAGAGCCGCCGCGGCGCCTTGATCGGCGCTTTAAGCGTCTCGATGATGATCTCCAGTTGTTCAAAAGCCGAAGCGACCGCGCGCTGCCTGCCGGTACTGCAGTCTACCGCCAATACCTTGATGATGTGGGTTTGAATCGGGGACCGATTTCCACTGGAATCGGCTGGGCTTCACCTTTGCAGACATCGCTCCTGTTTTAATATGCGGATTAAAACTGTGAGTCTGTCTGCGACGTCCGCCTTAACAGCGGCTCACCGGCTCTTCTCAGGGTTCGCAGCCTGCGCCGCAGCTGCCATCATTTCGGCCAGTCGACGTGTATCCCAATAAACCATACCCTGATCCATGCGGTCGCCGCGGATGCGGAAACGGTCTATGCCGCTCCAACTCAGCAGCTTGCCGGCGACGGTGGCTGTCGCAGTCCACTCCACCATGACGATATCGCCAGTAGGCGCCCAACGATCAACGTCCAGGCGCAAGTCCGGCAATTGCTTGAAAATCTGCCGGAAATGCTCGACCACGCCTTCGCGGTCGGCCGGTTGGGTCATTGGCGGTATGAGGTTTTGCGTGTCGGAATGCATCAACTCACGCAGGCCGTCGGCATCTGGCTTGTCCCACTTCTCGGCAAAGCGGGCGACCACTTTTTGCGCCTGCGCCAGTTGGCTGGCGTTGGGGGCGATATATTTGTTTGCTGCTAAGGCTGGGACTGAAGTACTCATGGTTTGCTTTCGTAGTTAATAGAAATGACAGTAAATGTGAAAATTCAGGTAAAGTTGATTTCACATACACTGTGTATGCAATATACTTCAAGAATGTAAAAGTACAAGAGGTATTTGGGACTATAATAATTCGATGCCTATTTCTCCTATCCCCCAGAAAAGCCGCCGCGAAGAATATGCAGGTGCGACGCACGCGGCCCTGCTGGATACTGCCATTGAAATATTTACTGACAAGGGTTATCAGCAGACTGGGATTGAGGTCGTTGCGCGCGCTGCGCGGGTGACCAGGGGAGCGTTCTATCATCACTTCGAAGACAAGCGAGCCTTGTTCGAAGCCATAGTGAGGTTGTTGCAGCAACAGGCTGCCGCCAGATTGCAGGAAAGCGCTCGCATGGAAAAGGATACGCGTGGACAGTTGCGTGCAGGTGCAGCCGCCTTCTTGGAAATATGTTCGGAGCCGTCCTATCGCCGCTTAGTGATACAAGAAGCGCCGGCCGTGCTGGGCAGCGCGCTCTGCCGGGAAATAGGTGAGGCCTATCCCTATGGCATGCTGATTGCCGGTTTGCGCGAACTGCACAGAGCCGGTAAATTTGATGTGGAAAATGTCTATCTAGCCGCTCGCATGATTGGCGCGATGATTTGCGAAGCGTCCCTGCTACTTGAGAAAAGCGCGGAACCCGATAAATTCAAGGCCCAGGCCAACGCGATTGTAGATCGGGCGATCAGCGCCTTTTCACCAGACAGTTAAACCAAATTCTGCGTCCTTCACTAAACGGTCAGCCCGATGTCTATACGCCATTGACCCGCCATTTACCGTTGCCAAGCCCCAATGGCTAAACATGGCTTTATATGCAGCATGAGTTGCGAGGGCGATTCTGCACTCAATATTGGACCGTCTGTCGCCCTCCGTCATAGAGCGGATACGGCGGCTCCCCAAGTCTTTGCGCCCCAACATCGCCGTCAGGCTCTTGCCACTGCCGAAAACCTTATTTCCACCAGCGCCATAGCTTGAACGTAGAGCATCCGTTGATATGGATCGACAGGGTATCTCCGGACATTGACTCGCTGACCTTTATAGGTGAGATACTGTGCGTGCAAATCCGGTTTCAACGTCTGTTGGGTGCGCAACGGACGTTGAAACCGGGATTGCTTATCGTGTATAAAACCAGCATACCCGTCATCCCCTTGGGGGCACCCCATTTTGATACGCAGACATTTTATTTTGGGCGCGACCGCGTTGGCGACAACCTCTTCCACGCTCATTGCTTGTTCGTCCGGGGCCGGCCATGAGGAGGCCGCTCGCAGCCTCCGGCGTCCTGGCTTAATGAACACCGGCGACCGCTCTGTGCTGCTGCACGAACTGGTGCGCTATGCGACGCTGGCCCCGTCGAGCCACAACACCCAGTGCTGGAAATTTCGCGCACAGGGCAATCTCATCACGATCGAGCCCGACCTTGCGCGGCGCTGTCCGGTTGTCGATCCGGATGACCATCACATGTTTGTTTCGCTGGGTTGTGCAACAGAGAACCTTATGCACGCGGCACTCGCCTATGGTCTCAAGGCTAACGCCAAATTCAATGCAAGCGGCATGGGCACGGTTTCAATCAGTCTCGATGCGACAAAAGCGCTAGCGTCGCCTTTGTTCCAGGCAATTACCGAACGGCAATGCACCCGTGGTGACTACGATGGCAAACCGCTTTCCATGGAAGAACTCCGCCTGCTCGAACAAGCAGCCCGCGGCAATGGCGTAGCCGTGCTGCTGCTTACAGAGCGTTCGGCCATGGAGAAGGTTCTGGAATATGTGGTCTCCGGAAACACTGCACAAATGAATGATCCGGCGTTCGTCGAAGAACTGAAGGCCTGGATTCGTTTCAGCAATGATGAGGCCGTCCGAACCGGCGACGGCCTCTTCTCCGGCTCGTCGGGCAATCCAGCGATGCCGCGTTGGCTGGGTAGCCGAATGATGCGCCTGTTCTTCACGCCAAAGTCTGAAAATGAACGCTACGCGCGGCAAATCCGCAACTCGGCCGGCATTGCAGTGTTCGTCTCTGACGCCAACGACAAGGCGCATTGGGTGGAAACCGGACGCTGCTATGAGCGCTTCGCTTTGCAAGCTACTTCGCTGGGGATCCGCAACGCATTCCTGAATCAAGCGGTCGAAGTCGGGTCGATCCGACCTCAGTTCGCCGCGGCACTTGGCCTGGGCCATCTGCGACCGGATCTGGTGGTGCGATTTGGTCGCGGGCCGGCACTGCCCTGGTCCATGCGGCGGCCGGTTCAGTCCGTGCTGGTCTGATCCCGCCAATTATCGAAGATGGAAACCACCGTGAACTGGATATTATTCTGGGCGGGACTTGCCGTGGGCTCCATCACCGCCATCGCGGCCGGCCTTGCCGCGTACGGCGCGGCACGCTGGGCTGACTCGACGCGTGCGCTATTGTTCCGGCTTGAGGGCAACCGCCTGCCGGCGACAACGTCGCAGTACGACGCGGACGAACTCGAAGGTCTGCCGGCACCGGTCAAGCGCTACTTCCGTTCCGTACTGAAGGATGGCCAGCCGATCATTGCCGCCGCGACGGTTGAACATGTCGGTACCTTCAACCTGAATCCGGCCGGCGAGCAATGGAAACCCTTCACCTCAAAACAGCGGGTGGTCACTCGCAGGCCCGGCTTCGTCTGGAATGCCCGCGTTGCGATGGCGCCGGGCATCGCCGTCTACGTTCACGACGCCTATGTGGACGGCGAAGGCATTCTGAATCCCGCCATTCTTGGACTATTCTCGCTGGCTGGCCACATCGACGCCCGCGATCTCGCCCAAGGCGAATTCGTGCGATTCCTCGCTGAATCCGCCTGGTATCCTACTGCCTTGCTTCCAAGCCAGGGGGTGCATTGGGAGGCGGTCGATGAACATTCTGCGAGCGCCACCCTGGTGGATGGGAAAGTCGGTGCGACGATGCTGGTGAGCTTCAACGAAGCCGGCCTGATTGAATCGGTACGCGTCGAAGCGCGAGCCGCTCTGGTGGACAATATCGTCGTTCCCACACCTTGGGAGGGGCGCATGTCGAACTACCAGGAACGCGACGGCATGATGGTAGCGCTTACTGCTGAGGCGTCATGGCTGCGCCCTGATGGGCGCAAGCCTTACTGGCGCGGGACAATCACCTCAATAGCGTATGAGTTCCCAAGTTCTAGGGCCTGTTAACATTCAATTTGGGAGTGCGAACGCGCGGCAGGCGTCGCATGCCGTTGTTGAACGGGGCGGCCATCCGCTCCTTGCCGTAGCACCGCTACGTCGCGTCGCTGCGCCTAGGCACGCAACGCCTGCCGCGCGTTCGCACTCCCAAATTGAATGTTAACAGGCCCTAGCCCATCCGGGAAAGAATCGCCAGGCGTTATCGCTACACAATTGTAAACGCTCACTGCGGCGCGCTCTGCCGCTCTCAAGGCGATCAAGGTTGCACATACAGTCGCCTGGACTTTGTTCGCAGGTTGCATCCTTGCGCTTCCGTCTGCTTCGTGGCGTGGCAAGCACCGCGCCGCCGCTTGGCCTTGGTCCAGCCCGAGGGGTTCATATATGGACGCCCTCAATTTGCGAGCAGTAACTCGGATTAGCGGCGCAAGGTTAGATTGCATCCAATTAACTTCTGATGGCCCCTCTTCCGCTTTCCCTACACAAAAATCAAGATTTCCTTATCGGGAATTTGAACAATATTGATTACTCTTCCTATGTCAAAAGGCAACATTGCCAGCATTAATATGAGGCGCTCCAATAAAGCATGTCGGCGGCGGCTTCGATGTCAATCTTTCAGGCAGCAGCCATAGCGGCTCGAAATATGTCGACATGACGATGATTGCCTAAGACGGAAAATTCCTGAATTGATGTGCCGAAATTATGGATTTCAATTGCCCTTCCCTCTCTTCTCACCGTGGCAACCTGCCCATTTTTGTCAGGCACGATCCGTGCTCAGACCGAGATGTCAATTTCATCCCACTCATAAGTCATGAAAATTAAAATCCATATTCCGCCGCTGATCGCTGCTGCCTTGATCTCGACGCTGAGCGCTTGCGGAGGCGGCGACAGCAGCGACAGCAGCGGCAACACAGCGAATACCGCCAATCCGGCGACACAGGCCACCACGACCAGCACCGCGACCGACAGCAATTCAAGCACTTCGAGCGGCAGCACTGCCACTAACACAAGCGACACCAGCACCACCGGTTCGACCACTACGCCGGTGACAACGGTAGCGCTGATCGACATCAGCGCGTCGATCCTGGCCGACCAGAACATCGTTCTCAATGGCGATTCTGTCGTCAACATCCCCGCCGGAACAACCACATACAGCGGCGTCATCTCCGGCACCGGCACGCTCACGGTGCGCGCCCCCGGCGGCGCAGGCACCCTGGTGCTCACCGCTGACAGCAATTTCACGCTGCCGGCCTCGCAGCAAACCGAAACCGCCACGCAAACCAAGAGCCCCTTCGATCCCAACCACGTGCATTATTGGGTCATCCACAATCCCAATCCGCCGGCAGTGATCGTCAATGCCGGCGCCACATTGCAACTGGGCACGCCTTCATCGACCGGGGGCAGCATCGGCAGCTATATTCCAAACACTGCCGGCACCACGATCAATCTCGACAATTTCCAGATCGACGGCACCCTGGTCCTGGAATCCGGTCCGGCACTGAACATGGGTATCCTGAGCGGTAGCGGCGTCATCCGGCGCCCCCCCATCGGCTCCACCGGCGGTACTGTCCGCTTCGTCGGCGACAATCCGTTCAGCGGCGTGTACTCGCAGCTCTATGGCGGTTATTTCGGCGTCGACCATGTCATCTTCTCGATGCCGAATGCGACCATTTTCAGCAACGAGTCGTTCATCACGGCGGCCCCGGAGGGCTTGTTCGGCGATACCGCGGCCCACCAGCTGAAGTATCCTAAAACCATCTGGGAAAGCCATTACGGCGACGATATCAACACCAACTCCGGCCTGGTGATTTTTTCCGGCGTCTACAGCTACAGCAACAGCGGCGACCAGCTCAAGCCGTCCTTGAGCGATCCCAGCTTGAACACCATGCTGGTGCAGAATGTCTCAGGCAGCCCTACCGGAGGTCATAATTCCAGTTTCCGCGGCATCAACATCGAGGGCGGCACGACCCAATGGGGCGACGGCACAAATAATCAGTTCTTCCTGCCTTCGGCGCCATCGCCCGCTGCGCCCGATTCCTCTGTAAAAAATGCCTATATCAATTTGCACAGAGGCTCGACCCTGGTGTTCGATTACAACGGCAGGTACAGCTGCAACGTGAGTATTACAGGAGGAGGCGGCGGCCCGCACGCCGACGGCTCGACCGGAACCGGCAATCTGACCATCGCCGCCACCGCGGGCAACTACGCGATACTGACCATGCCGCAGAACTACAACGGCATTACCACCATCGGCGCCGGCGCCACGCTGCAGATCGGCAACGGTGCGCCGGTCAGTGCGGTGCTGGCGACCGTGGGTGCGCCGACAGCAGCCGAACCGAATGGCGCTATCACGCGCAAGACCACGCTGGCGACCTACACCGGGGACAGCAGCCTGCTGACCGCCGAATCGGCCAACGGCAGCCTGAGCAACGCCATCGTCGACAACGGCACGCTGATTATCGCCAACACATCGACCGCCATCACCTTGTCGAACATCAGCGGCAGCGGTGCGGTCAAGCAGGCCGGCGCCGCCAGCACCACCCTGGCGGGCGCCAACAGCTACAGCGGCGGCACCACGATCAGCGGCGGCACACTGAACGTAGCCAGCGCCACCGCACTAGGCAGTGGCAGCGTCAGCAACGGCGCAACACTGGCGACCGCCGGCAGCCAGCATGCGATCACCGTCAGCGGCAACTACACGCAGACTGCGAGCGGCAATCTCACATTGTCGATCGGCAGCGTCAGCGATCAGCTCAAGGCCGGCGGACAGGCGTTTCTGTCCGGCAGCTTGACGCTCAATTTCGCTGCGACGCCGGCGCAAGGGAGCCGCTACGTGGTGGTGCAGGCCGCGGGCGGCGTCAGCGGCGGCTTCTCCAGCATCAGCGGCAACGGCGTTACTTTGGTAGGCGGGCAGGATGCTACGAGCTACTACGTGACGGTGCAATGAAGAAAAATGCGGGCTGCGGCTGGCGCAGCCCGCATCGTAGGGAAATCCCTACGATTAAATGCCGCAATTCCGTATAAAAATCATGGCTTCCTGATGCCGCACCTCCTTTTTGCTGACTACTCTTGGCGCACGCCGATTTCATAAGTTAAAACAAAATGTCCCATCCCGTCCGCTATCGTTTTGCGCTTTCCGCCGCATCTTCCCTTTTGCTGATACCCGCGCTGAGTGTGAAACCCGGGACTGCTTATGCGGCCTGCGTCACCTCTGGGCAATCGACAATCTGCGACGCCAGCGCGGCGAATCCCTGGACCACGCCGGTTGGCAGAGGCAATCTGGCGGCCGAGGATGGCCGGACGGTCACAGTCGGCACGGGCAGCCGGATCGCGGTCGGTGACGCAAACGCAATCAGCTTGCGCGACAACGCAAACATAACGGTCCAGAACGGCGGCACGGTAAGCGCCAACGGGGTCCGCAATCCTGGACTATATAAGGCCGGCGCCAATACGATCGAGTTTCGCAATAACGGCACCCTGACTGTCGCTCAAGGAGGCCAGGTCCTGGCGACCGGCACCGCGGTCAGTGCCGAAGCAGTCAATCCGCAAGGCAGTGGCAATCTTATCGTCAACAATGGCACGATCAAGGCGGATCACGCTGTTGCCATCTGGTTTCAAAACGCGAGCGGGCTGAACACGGTTATCAACAATGAAACCGGCGTCATCCAGGCGCCGGGCAATGTGATCGGTGCATCCGGCAACGGCGCGGTGGACTTTAGCAACAAGGGGCGAATCGCCGGCAACCTTGTTTTCTCCGGCGGCGACGACACATTGCGACTCTATACAGGATCGGTCATCACGGGCAAATTCGATGGCGGCGGCGGCAACAATGCCCTCTTCCTGAGCGGCACCGGGAGCGCCTCCCTGCCCGGCAATATCACCAATTTCTCATCACTCATCAAAAACGATTCGGGAACCTGGACGCTGACCACCCCCATCACCGGGATCAGGACCGCCGAAGTTCAGCAAGGCACGCTGGCTTTGACCGCTAACAACAGCGCATATACCGGAAAAGTGACCGTCGATGCGGCCGGCACGCTTGAAGCACGCGCGCAAAACCTGCCGCTCGCCGTTGCGGATAATGGCCTGGTGCGTTTTGCGCAGCCCGACAACGGGACCTATACCGGTCTCATTTCCGGCGCCGGTGCGCTCGAAAAGACCCTGGGCGGCACGCTGGCGCTGGCGCCGGCAGCCGCCGGCGGCAATACCTATTCCGGCGGCACCACGCTCACTGGCGGGATTGTCGCTGCCGGCGCCGACAACGCACTGGGTGCAAATACCGGTGGCCTGACATTCAACGGCGGTACGCTGCAGCTTTTGCAAGGCTTCAATCTCGCCAATTCCCGCTCGGTATCGCTCAATGCAGCGGGCGGCACGATCGACACGCAAGGATTTGCATCGACGCTGACGCAAGGCATAGCTGGTTCCGGCGGTTTCAACAAGGCGGGAACAGGAAGCCTGACGCTTGCAGGAAGCAATACTTATACCGGCGGCACGACGATTTCGGCCGGCACGCTGCAGCTGGGTAACGATGGCACGACTGGCAGCATCGTGGGCGATGTCGCAAACAATGGTGCGCTTGTCTTCATGCGTTCAGACAACGTGACTTTCGCCGGCGTGATTTCCGGTAGCGGCTCTGTCACGCAGGCAGGCACCGGCATGACGATGCTGAATGCTGACAATTCATATACCGGCGGCACCATCGCCGCCGCCGGAATACTGGCAGTGGGCGACGCCTCTCACGCCAATGCAGCATTGTCCGGCGGCAGTACGACCGTCTCGTCAGGCGCCGTGCTCGGCGGTTATGGCAGCATCACAGGGGCAGTGACCAACAGCGGCACCGTCGCGGTGGCCAACGCCTTGCCCCCGTTTGCCAGTTCGGGCAACGGCGCCTTTACGATCAACGGTGCATTGGTGAACGCCGGCCTGGTGCAAATCGGCGGCCAAGGCATTGGCAACCGGCTCAATGTCGTCGGTAACTATGTCGGCCGCAACGGCAGCATCGCCCTCAACACTTACCTGGCAGGCGACGGCGCGGCGTCGGACCGGCTGGTGATTAACGGCGGCGCCGCCAGCGGAACGTCAAGTTTGCGCATCGCGAATATCGGCGGCCCCGGGGCCGCCATCGTCGCTGACGGCATTGAAGTGGTGCAGGCCGTAAATGGGGCGACGACGGCCGCAGGTGCATTCACGCTGGCCGGCCCGCTCAAGGCTGGCGCATATTCTTACTATCTTGCCAAAGGCGGCGTGACCAGCGGCACATCCGAAAACTGGTATCTGCGCAACACCTTGCCGCAAATGCCCGCTACGCCTGCAACTACGCCTCCAAGCACGACCTTGGTCGCACCTGCAAGCACCGCCCCCGCCACGCCATTGACTACACCCGCAGTCACCCAGCCCACGACAGGCTCCGGCGCAATCCCGCTGTATCGCCCCGAAGTGCCGATTTATGCAGAAATTGCCAGTGTCGCCCGGCAGCTCAACCTCCAGCAGCTCGACAACTTCCACGACCGCCAGGGAGAGCAATCGCTGCTGACCGAGAACGGCGCATTGCCGGCCGCATGGGGGCGTGTCTGGGGTAGCAGCACCAGGCAAGGTCAGGACGGTACTGTTTCGCCCCAGTTCGATGGATCAATGACGGGAATGCAGGCCGGCCACGACATCTATGCCGACACCAGCGCTGGCGGGCAACGCAACCATTACGGTCTGTTTGCCGGCTTTGCGCACGCCGCCGGGAATGTCAACGGCTTTGCGATGGCCATGCAAAATCGCGATGTCGGCCAGCTGTCGGTCGACGCCTACAGCCTGGGCGCTTACTGGACTCAGGTCGGCCCCGGCGGCTGGTACACGGATACAGTCCTGATGGGAAGTTCATTGTCGGCAGATCCGCGTTCGCGTGATGGCGTCGGCGCCACAACGCATGGCAGCGCGCTCATCGGATCGATCGAGGGCGGCCTGCCAATGCCGCTTGGCGCCAGCGCAAGCATCGAACCTCAGGCGCAAGTGATCTGGCAAAATCTGCGGTTCAACGATTTACACGACGGCGTGTCTGCTGTGAGCTTCAACCACGGCAGCGCCTTCCTGGCTCGGCTCGGCATGCGCTTGCAAGGCCGGTTTGAGACAGCGGCAACGGCCTGGCTGCCGTATCTGCGGGTCAACATACTGCGGAGCTGCGGCGCTCACGATACTAGCAATTTTGACGGTGCGACAGCCATTTCCACCAGCGCGAATCAGACAGCGGGCCAGCTAAACTTTGGCTTGGCCGCAAAGATCGGCAAATCGACCAGTGCGTTCGTTGCCGTAAGCTACACCGGCAACCTCGGCGGAACACAACAGCGCACGCTGATGGCGAATACGGGCACGCGCTGGAGCTGGTAAGCGCCGCTGCAATGCCATGATCTGCGTCAATATGGCAGAAATTCCATCCTGGGTCTTGCATCGACGGCTCTGCTTGTATTCATATAGTTACTGAGCCATTCATAATGCGCCTCGATTTCGGCAAGCAACTGAGTGGCTTTTTCACGCACAGAATTGTCCACATCGCTATGGTTCGCCAGTCCATCCAGAATGGCGTCGGCAAGCCTGCCGTAAAACCGCAGCTGAGGCTGGCTGCCGCAGACGCTCTCCCACTCCTCAAGAAAAATGGCGTCGAACGTCAGGCTTTCTATGAATCGCGCAGCGCTGGTTGTTTCGTCCAGATTAAAAGAACGCAGTATTTGCGCCAGCAACAGAGCATCGTCGTCTGAAATATTTTGTAGCATGTTGTTCCCCTGTCGATCTGAAAAACGTGAATAGCCGCAAAAGGTCATACAGATAATTCGATGTATTCAAGGTTCGGCAATCATCGAAAATATTCAAAAATATCGATTAGCTGCGGCGCCGGATGATTTCCTGGCATCGAAAACAGATCCAGCGTTTTGAATTCCTGCGCAAAACGTGACTGCCCTCGCCCGCCGCTACTTCTCCCTGGTGATTCGTACAGAATCTCCTGCCGGAGACAGCGCTTGCCGCTGACGTACTCGCATCGATTGCTGGCGGAGCAATTTTTCGAAGAGCTCGATTCATCAACGGCTACCTTCCTGATCTGCCAAGTCCTATGCCTGATAGTGAATAGTGTCAAAGAAAATTCCAATCAGGTCTTCCTGAAATCCATGTAAGAATTTCCTTCAGAATCGCAAATTATTCCGCTGGTCAGCCGATATAAATTGGATCGGCAACAACAAAATTCGCTGCTTGAAAACATTGCGGCGCTCAAGTTTTCATAGAGGAACTAGGGATTTCCTTACAATCGGCAACGCTGAGCCTACGGAAATATAAAGATTCCCTGATACCCCCTATTCGTCGCATTGCTTAATCTTGTCGCACGCCCAGGGAACGAAAAAATACTTTGCATACACATGCCTTGCAGACGCCGCTCGCCTGGCAAGCAAATGTCGACTGAATTACCGCGTCTTTGAAGGAAGAATCCATGCTGAATTGGCAATTAGAAAATGCAAGCGCGCAATTCCGCCGCCTCACCGCCGCCTTCGCCTCCATCAGCAGCACTCGAATCGGCGTACGCGATGCGTAAAATTGCCCCTATATCGCTCAGATATCTCGCTGAGAAAGAATTCTTGCGCTATGACCTCCTGATGCAGCTTGCGGATGGAAAAACGGTATTCAAATGGATCCCCTCCGATCTCAAGCGTGCCTCGGTGGCGCTTCTGGACATGCAGATTTTCAATGCGCGCGAGGCGCTTCCGGCTAACTGCGTGTGTATCTGGATTTCCGAATCCGCCTCCTATCCAGGCCGTAAAGGAGACATGACTCTGCCGCTCAATTTCAGCCTTTCGGATTTGGTTAACGCACTGGATCGGGCTGCCTTGCGATTGCTAGACATGAAAACCATTGGCGACAGCCCGGACATGGATGCTGATCCATTCTCGCAAAAAAACTATCGCATCTCGAAATGGATCAGTCTCGAACATGATTTCTCTACGGTCCGGTTTAAAAAAATTCTTGCGGTAATGACAAAACAGACCGTCAACTGGCGCTGGCTGTTGACATATGGCGGCTTGACTGAACGCGATGCGTATCTGTTTCTTGATGAATTGAAAAAGAAGAGCGTGCTTGTTGAAGGAGATATGGCGCTCAGCGCTCATGAACTCATCACGCACCAACTCGCCCGCCAATCCTCGCAGCAGATATCGCTGGAGCAAAGGGAAGGCGGCGTCGGATTATTCGTCAAGAAAATCAATCAGTGGCTGGGCCGGGCTCGGTCACAAGAGTTGGAGAGAACCCCATAGTGTGCATACTCCGGATTGTTCTGCTAGGGCCGATGGGGATCGGCAAAACCACCGCCATCCGCTCTCTGTGCGGGGATCTCATGGTGGATTGCGACGTCCCTAACATGGATCCCTCATCTTCCGCCAAAAAAAACACCACTGTCGGCGCCGATTTCGGCGTGGTGGAACTGGATGGCGGCGAGCAGCTGCATATTTACGGCAGCCCCGGACAGGATCGCTTCGATTTCGTACGCGGTTGGCTGCTCTCCATGTCTATCGGCGTCATCGTGATGGTCGACGCCAACCAGCCGGACTCGGTTCAGATAGCAGCGCAATATATCCGCACCGTCTTGTCGGTCGCAGAAACCATGCCATGCATGCTGTTGCTGGCGCGTCCGATCAGTGCCGAGGCGACCGACCGGTTTTCATCGGCGCTGACAAAAATGCTGGGCATGCCGGTGCCGGCGATCACAGCGGACGTACGGGAAAAATCGCAAATGCTTGATGCATTGGACATATTTTCTTCACTGCTGGTAACAACATAAATTCAACTATCAAGAGACATGAAAGCCATGCTAGCTTCTGCAACAAGCGCCGCCCATCACGTATTCAATCAAATCGGCACGACCCAAAACGGCATCTCCACGGTAGTCATGACCACCCTGGATGGCCAGGAAATCGCCATCCACGACCCGGGGCGGAAATTCAGCGCGGTTCGCCTGTCGGCAATGACCAGCTCCCTGGTGGCGATTGCGCGATCGGTAGGCAAGGAAGTGGATTTTCACGGATGCGATCGCCTGCTGCTCGAAGCCCCGGAGGGGAAAATCATCTTCCGGCCAGTCGGCATGCAATATCCTTATTTGCTGTGCATCGTTGTCAATCGGGACGCTATCCTGGGACACACGCTTTGGACGGTCGACAAGATTGTCAGCAATTTCATCCAGCAGTTAGACCTCAATAAATAAAGCCATCTCCAAATCCGCTCTATGCATCACCGGCGCTGGTCGGCCGACGGTGATGTTTCTGTTCCATTCAACGCCACTATCTATATAAGCAGGGGGAAAATATGAGTAACATGAATGTTATCATTGACACATTATTGGGCATCGATGGCGCATTGACGGCAGCCATCGTCGATAGCAATAGCGGGATGATCCTGGGTTCCGGCGGCTCCGGCATCGATCTGGAACTGGCTGCGGCCGGCAATACCGAGGTAGTGCGCGCCAAGACAAAAACCATGAAAAGTCTCGGCTTGAAAGACAGCATCGAAGATATCCTGATTACTCTCGGCAAGCAGTATCACATCTTGCGCCCGATAGAAAAACATGAAGGCCTGTTCATCTATGCGGTTCTGGACAAGAGCAAATCCAACCTGGCGCTGGCCCGCCGCAAGGTACTGGACGCAGAGCAAGCGCTGGTGATGTAAGCACTGCTGCATGTCCGAGCTGCATCTCTTCGCGCCTGTTTTTCGTAAAAAAAATCCGGGCTTAAGCGCAGCAGGCAGCCATCGATGCCGATGGCTGCCTTATTTCTCAATGTGTCTTCGGTGAATTTCCGCGTGCGGCGAAGGTTGCGGCGGTGCTCAATCCCCTACCTTATCGGTCGGGAAGATAATCGAATCCCGTAACAGATATCCCATCGGCATATCCATGCTCTTCCCTTTCGGCGGAACCGGACTCATGAACCATCTGTTGTAGATCTTGCGGAAATCCCCATCGTTCTCCATGTTCGCCATCTCGCGGTCGACCAGCGTTTTGAATTCCGCATCATCTTTGCTTAACATGATGGCATAGGGTTCCACCGACATTGCATCCCCGACGATCACGAAATCAGCAGGATTTCTCATATTCGCGCGCAACCCGAACAGGATAACGTCGTCCATCACGAAAGCGTCGGCCTGCCCTTTTTCAAGCATGCTGAACGATTCGGCGTGATCCGCGCCATCAACCAGGTTCAAGGCCAGCGCTCTTACTTTATTTCTATCGTTTAGCAGCTTGACGGTGGTGGTGCCCTTGGTTGTCACGACTCGTTTTCCGCGCAAGTCGGCCCAATTCCTGATCCCGGAATCTGCCCGCACCGCCATCCGCACTCCCGCAAAAAAATGCGGCACCGTAAACGCCACCTGCTTGCGCCGTTCGGCATTGTTGGTGGTGGTGCCGCATTCCAGGTCGGCCTTGCCGCTGGTGACCGCGGCTATGCGAGTCGAAGGCGTCACTGCCAGATAATTCACTTTCAATTGCGGCAGCTTCAATTCCCGTCGTACGCCGTCAACGATTTTCGAACAGAGATCGAGCGTGAAGCCGATAGGTTTCTTATCCGCATCCAGATACGAGAATGGCGCAGTGGTTTCCCGATAGGCAAGCGTGATGGTTTGGGTGTCACGGATTTTCGCCAGCGTGGCGCCGGCAATTGCCGGCGGAGAGAACAGCGATGAGCCCAGCAGCAGCGAGGCAAGAATGGAATATCCCGGCCGAAAAAAAACACCAGTGTGCATTGAGCCACCTTGTCATATGAGGAAATAAATGCGGCGCATTCCAAATGCCCGCATGTGGCAGCCATCGTGCCGAACTCAGCATAATGAGAGTCTGGACAGGGAAATATCAGGAGATCCTGATTTTGGTGTAGGAATACAAAACTTAGGAACGGGCATAGTTCGTAAGCCTGAAATTCCGCCCGGCAAAAAAATCTTTTCCAGACAGCTTCCACCGCCCGCCTATGCGGGATCGCGGCGCCTTTCTGTGCTCTGTGGAGAATCTTCCTTGCTTCTCGCCAGGACCAGGCTGCCATAGACAAAAAATGCACTTATTCCGACGATACACATCGCGCTCATCAGATACAGATCCGCGCTCCATCCGTCCCTATGCCAGCGGATCATGATGAGAATTGCCAGCGTTATCCCTGTCAAAGCCCCCAAGAGACTTGCCACCTTCAAATCCGTCATTCTCAGATGACTGTTTTGCGACTGTATGAATTGCCACATATCGTTAGTCCTGGAAGTTTCCATTTTTATTTCCTGTCGATTCTCTTGTACTTCATTCGTATATCCCTGGCACGCAACATCATCTATTGCAACCATGCTTCTTCCTTGCATCCTATTCCGCTACAGCCGTTTTATTCAGTTCCGGGCCGATATGAAATTCCAGGTCTTGATATGAATTGACATCGGCTCCCGCTAACCTGGCCGGCATGAAAGCGGTGCCACGCAACATCCGCTCTATCCGTTCAAATGCTTCCTGATCATCCGCAAGAGCTTGCAATTTCTCGATACTGGTCACCACGCCATTGGCGTCGATATACAGGCGCAAGCGGATCGGCAATCCCGAAGCAACAACCCCTGCCAACAAGTCCGGATCTGGCGCACTGTATGGCGAAGCGTTCTTGTCGACTTCTTGCGGCCCGTAGAATATCGGCAGCGATGGCGCAGGCGGCGGTACTGTCGACGGTGTTTCAAAGACAGCTCTCCCCGCAATTGACTGCGCGCGTTCTGCGGTGGAAGGCGTGGCAGAAATAAGGACCACTTCCATGCGCTTGCTCATATCGCGATCAGATGGCGCCGCCGGCAATCCGGCAACACTCGTCCGATGCCAGCACAGCATCAATACCGACAGATGGATCGCAAAGGATGCCGCAGCACCAAGCCAATGACGCAGCTTCATGCCGCAACGGACCTGTCGCAGTCCCTTGCGGCCTCGATAAACCACTGCACATGCCATCAATTCACAACTGGAATCTGCCGCCAGTTCAAGCGATTAAATGGATTATTCAAGGGAGAAGTTGTCTTATGCAGATCACCCGTGCCGTCAGTATTGCTAGTCACCACCGGGACCTTTCCATTCACATTTCCAAAATAGATACCATTGTTCAGTCCCGCCGTAGTCACGAATGGCAGATCGGAAAACTGTGACTTTCCGGTACCGTAGCTGACGGCATAAACATCATTGCTGCCCGAGGGAGTGCAGACATCGCCATCCGGCAGATTGGCGGCAAACGCCACTATGCCGCCGTTTGCAGCTGCTTG
Organism: Collimonas sp. OK242; assembly: GCF_900107095.1. Lineage (GTDB taxonomy): Bacteria > Pseudomonadota > Gammaproteobacteria > Burkholderiales > Burkholderiaceae_D > Collimonas. The sequence continues at coordinate 77,463 of NZ_FNOR01000001.1, read as the reverse complement.
GGATGTCACGCGCTGCGCAATATTGTTAGCGTTCAACCCCAGATCGATATACCAGCCGGAGGGCTTTTGGGGAGTTGCTCCAATGCCGTTTGCCACATCCGTATCGTTATTCAGGTTGGCGCGGGTAATCGGATATTTGCCGACAGCGGCCGGCAAGGTCGCGCTGGTATCGAAGCGGCTGCCGGTGCCATCGTTGATGGCGTAAAAAGTTTGCTGCTGGCTACTCTTGATATCGCTATCCGCCAGCAACTTGCCGGTGCCGATCAGCACGTAACGTTTCAGTGAATTCTTGTCAACCTCGATCAGCGGCCGGGTGGTGACAGGCTGTACCGTAGCGGCGCTGGAGGAATCCGTCAGCAAAGCGATTTGCGTCGGTGCATCGTAACCGGCACCGGTGGTTTTGGTTAAGTCCAGGCGCCATACATTGCCCAGCAGATCACTTGCATACACGGCGTCGGCGGTGTAATCGGTATAGTCGCCGACATAGGCGGTCGCCTGAGCCAGGCCGGCCGGTGCGCTTGCAGTGCCGGCGCCGGTCGAAATCGGTGGTTCCAGCAATTTGCCGTTGCTGGGATTGACGATATAAAAATAGCCTTTGCCGTCGGCATTGTTGTAACCTGAAGTCAGGATTACCACCCAGCCATACCTGGCGGTTTTCACCACATTCGCAGGACCGTAGCTATAACCCATGGTGGAGTCGCTAAACTCCCACAGGACAGCTTTGGCGAGATTGGTTTCATTGTTCAGCGTGCCGGGATCGGTGACGTCAAGCGCATAGTAGCCCTTGCCGCCCTTGCCCAGGCCGCCCACCAGCAAGGAACGCCAATCGGCAGAAGTCTTGACGCTGCCGGCGTTGCCAAAATCGACATCGGTCACCACCGGCGTCGCATCGACATAAAAATGATGGATGTAATTGGCGCTGGTCAGCGCAGCCAGGCCGTTCACTGCAGGAGTGGCGGATGGCCCCTGGTACAAGAAACTAGGCACGTAGGCGAACAGCTCTTTACCGCCGGTCAAGCCGCCGTCGAAAGCATGCAGCATGCCGTCATTGGCACCAACGTACACCACCGTGCCGCGCGTTTTGTGGGAATTGACGAAACTGCTATAGCCTGGATTGCTGGAATCCGCATAGGTCGCCGCCGGCGCGGCCACCGGATAAGCCTTGGACGTAACAATATCGCCTAGCAGAAAAGCGCGTTGACGGAATGGCTTGCCTTCCTTGCTGCGGTCGCCGCGCAGGAAATTGACGACTTCGTCGGCGCTCGCGCCTGCCACGGCCAGGGCGGCGGCATTGCCTGCGTCGCCAATATTGGTGGCGCGGAACGGCACGCCTTGGCCGCCGTCGCTGGTGGCGATGAAGCGTTGTGTGTCCCAGCCTGCGACCTGCTTTTTGCCGCTGCCGGTGACAGCCGCTTGCCCCTCCAGCAGCGCACGCGCATCCCATACGGATGTTTTCGAGGCTATTTGACCGCTGGTCGCATCGAACTGCAACGTACTGGCAACCAGGTCGCCCGACCAGTCAGCCGCGAAATATTGTGTACTGTAGCTGATCGTGCCATCGGTGATGTTGTTGGGAGACGCCACCGCCAGCGACGAAGAAAACTGCGATGCCGAACTGATGCTTTTAAATGCATCGCTCAGGGACGACACCATCAGGTCAGCCTTGCCTGCGTCGTAATAATTATCCGGCCGCAAATCGCCGTTCCGATCCGTGTCGCCGGTTTTGTTCCAGCTCGATTGCGCCAACGGGCTGGTATTTCCATAGGTGCTATAACCATCAGCAACCGTGAAGCCACCGTATTTGGCGGCCAGCCAGTATTGATTTTTTGCACTCTCTGTCCCACCTTCCATCACATCCAGCCAGTAGGTGGTAGCGGTAGTCTTGAACAATTTAGAGGTTACTTGATTGCCATTCGCATCGCGTGCAGATTTAGTAAAATCGTTAGGCCGCAAATCGCTGGTGTGGGCCGCATAGGCCAGGCCGGCAATAAAAAAAGTACTCTGCTGGCAACCGCCGCACAACGCCAGGTAAGTCGTTCCAAGATTAGCTATCCCATCCAGAGTTCCAACTTGATTGGTTGCGTCCGTGACATTGAATGGCCACTTATCCTGCTTCGACGCCGGCAGGTCCGATGCGACACTCGCTGGCATGGTCGGTTCCTGACTTGGACTCTTTTTAGTTGCGTCTTGGCTGGACTGAGCGTCCCACTTAAAGGCGCTTCCAGGAAGATTTGAATCGGCGTGGGTATTTTCGTCGCCGATACCGATAATGAAATTCTTCTGGCACGCATACTGGACCGGATCGTCCCAGTTGCTAATTACCGGAAAGCCGTCAGCCATCGCATCAGTCAGACCGCCGGTGTATTCAGGAACGTTTCCTACATGCCTGAGATAGCGGATCGCCGCGTAATACAATTCGCTAACCGGATCCGAGGACTTGTAGCTGTGGCCGGCAAGGCCGAATTTATTCAAGTAATTGATGACGCCGCTGTTGCTTATGGTGCTGCCGGTGACGTTTCCGGTGGCTGCGGCGTCGGCGTTATCGGGATTATCTGCAAAGATACCGGTATCGGGATCCCACTCCTTTTGCAGGTTGTCGATACTGGTCGAGCCCGGCACCAGCGTCTTGGGGCCGACCGCTTTCATCCTGGCGCGCAATACGCCGCCATCACGCAGCGGGTTCGGATCGTTGAGATATGAGAACGCCGCGAACCGCAATTTGTCGGCATAGTTTTGAATCAGGCCAGTAGGTTTGTATATATCGCTGCCGTATTTGGTGCAGTTGGCTTCCAGCGACACCGCCTTCGGATCGCAGACCTTGACCATTACCGGTATATCGTAGGTACCGCCGTCAGTCGTGCTCGACGCCGCGGGGTCCTTTTCTTTCGACTTGGGCACCTTGGTAACGAAAACAGGGAAAGTCGTATCTGCACTTGCGCGAATATTGGTGCGGTCATTCGTGTTCGACACCCGCATCGAAGTCCCCAAGTTATACACACGCACATAAATATTATTCCAGTTCTTGCCGCTAAACGGCGTAGCGCCGCTGATCGTCGCAGAATCATTGGTAATGGACTGAACCGGAAATTTGCTCGCCCCCCCTTGATTTGCCGGCGCAAAGCTTTTTTGCAATACCGTGGCAGTCTTGGTGTCTATTACCCGATAGCCGCCGGTCAACGCCCAGCGGAAGGGGTCAATGGTTGCCGTAGTCGCCCAATTCAGGAAATTGCCGCTCCATTGGCCGGAACAGACGTGGTTATTGGCGGCCTGGCTTGGCGCAAAATAGCCGTTGTTATTGTCGTAGTCGTAGCATTTGCCAGGATCAAAATAGCCGATAAACGTTGAGCTCGATGCATACGGGTCTGTATGCGCGCGGCTGGTCGCGGTAGGCCATTCAACCGACAAGGCGAGCAGCACATTGGAGGGTACGATGATGTTGCTGAACATCGGCGTGTCGTTAAGCGCGGTTTGCGCTTGCGCCGCACTCGGCGCGCCTACGCTGCCCAGCATCAACGCTGCTAGCAGCAAGCCGTTCAGCCAATGCGACGCCTGTTTCACTTTCGGGATTCGATTCATGTACTGATGCTCCTGTTTATGCCGAATGGGTAAGAATGCGCCCGCCAGCCGTCTGCACTTTAGTGAGTGAACGTAGTCTGGGTAAATGTCTGGGTATTGCGCGGGCCGAGCGCCATGATCGTGAGCCGATAGACGGGCCCCAGATCCACACTCACCTTTTTGGAGTCGACGCCCCCCCCTTTGTCATCGACAAACGAACCCATGGTGCAAGCCGATTTGTCGGGCACCGTCGTACCCGCTATGCACATCCGGTCAATCACGTAACGCAACCTGATGCCTGCGGCGGCGTCGTTGATGTCGTCTTTTTTTGCCGATGCTATCAATACATCCGGGATACCGGGCAATTTTTTCGAAGTCGACGGCAAGGCGTGAGCCCAGTAATTCTGGTCCAGGTGGTCGTTGTACAGAGCCGTCTCCGGCACTAGCGCGCCGCTGACAAACTTGCTCCGGATCTGCGCTACGGCGCGTTCAGACTGGTTCGCCAGATCGCGCTTAAAGGCCAGGTTGCCAGCGGTCAGCAAAGAAGTGTCGGTCGAACTGATCAGCGCTACGCTGGCCAGCATCAGTATCAGCAGGGAAATCAGAGCCATGATCAATACGGATCCGCGCTGCCTTATGCATCGGTTTGATGCCAGACTGATTGTGGGTGCTTGAAGCAAATCGCCGGACTCTAATTGAGCGGATGGAAAATAGGGAGATGGGATCATGGCATGTCTTCGTCAGTCGCTCACTACAAGCGCATTGCGCAAGGGAATCGTGGCGTCCAGCACGCGATATCGGAATTTCTGTTCCCCCTCGCTTAAGGTCTTGGCATAGGAAAATGCCGTGCCGTCGAACATGGCCGGCAAGGTCGCTGTTGATAAAACCACGTTCTTATCCTCAACCGCGGAACGGGTGATCAAGCCGATGCGGATTGCCTTGATGGCGGCAATCCGCTTGCCGGCATCGACACTGCCGTCCAGCAGCGCGCTGGCAGCATAGGTACCCGTTGGCGCGGTCCAGGCGATAGTGCCGTTGTTGGCGTTGTCGACACCGTAGATCGCGTGCATCTCGACCACGCCGTCGGCAATCAGGTCGGCACCGGCCGCAGTTCCATTCAAGAGATCGAAGGCGACCAAGGCATTATTCGATCCCACGCCATAAAGCTGGAACGATGGATTGAAACCAAGATTGAGAGCGACCGAGCTGGAAGAATAGCTGGCCAGAGCCTTGTCTGTGCCGGCGGTATAAAATTTCCCGCCCAGCGGCAAAACACCGCTACTCGCGGAACCCGAATACGTGTTATCTACCGATTCAAGCAGACATGCGGATAGCGATCCGCTGCTGTCGCCAGGACGCTCGGCCACCAGCAATTGCTGCCCTGCAGAAAAAGACAGCGTATTCAACAGGTGTAGCGCACTCGGGCTGGCAGTGGGGACGCTGGTCGACTCGATCGGCATTTCACCGTAGCCGGCGGAACCCGCCATCACGATCAGAGTATCGGAAAGCTTGCCGTTTGGATCTTGCGAGATAATCACCGGCGCCATACGGAAGGCGCCGCCGATATTTGCCGTCAGGCTGGAAAACGGACTTGGCAGCGAGGCCGGCGGGATCACCGCCTTGCCGCTATTGTTGGCGTTGATCGCACAACCGAAGGTCAGGGCGTACCGTTGGGAAAACCCGGTGCCAGCACTCCTGATTGCCTGGTCCAGCTGATACAGTGCAAAAGCGCCGTTCTGGTTCATGTCGTTGGCGCCGGTGGTATTTCTTTTGCGGGCCTCGCTGACCGACATCACGCTGAAAATCGCCAGCGATACCACCAGGCCGATAACCATCGCCACCATCAGCTCGATCAGACTCAGGCCGCGCTGAAATCGCGGATATAACGGCGCTACGGTGCATTTGAATGATTTTTTCATTGCACCACTACCTCAGTGTTATAGCTGTGACTGGCCGCTGCGGAAGCGGTTTTTTTATTGCTGCTGCCGCCCGTATCGGCAGCGGTTTTGACGGCGGTTTTGACAGCGGCAGTCCAGGTAATGCTGACCGTGACCAAAGCGGGATTACTGGCATCGAGCGTGGCTACCCCTGCCCCGCCCTGGAACGCTGTCTTTACCTTGCTCTGCCAGTTTGCGTAGTCTTTCGCATTGCCGCCATCGGCCGCACATAGCAGATCGCAACTGCCATTCACCAATTTGCTTTTACTCCAAAGAATGGCAACCAGATTATCGGTAAGCAGCGCTGCCTGGCTGCGGTCTTCGGCGCTGATGGAGTTAGCGGTGCTTGCGGCTTGCAGACCAACCAGGCCCAGGATGCCGAACGAAAAAATCAGAATCGCAACCAGGACCTCGATCAGCATGAAGCCGCCTTGTTGTTTCGGGGATTGGCTCATCATTTAGCAACCTGTCGGAGTTGTGCTGGATAACGTAATTTGGGGATCGCACATGCGAATCTGGCCGCTAGCTGTGACAACAACTCTGAGCTTGCGATAACCGGCATCGGCAGTATTGATGTCAAAGGTGTAGGGAGGGCTATTACCTGAAATAGACACTACACGTCCCAGACTATCAAATGTCACTGTGTCCACACTGCCTGCCACGGTAACATTGGCATTTGCGCCTGACAGTGAAGATCCCTGGACAAAAAGGTTGTAATCCGCGTCGCTTGAATCGGATGCCAGCAGCGCAGCATTTTGCTGAACGTACCAGTTGGTACCGCTCCTGGATCTTGCCGCATCCTTTTCCGGCTTTACTGCGGTCAGCCGGAAATCGACCAGCCGGCTGCGCCGCACCGCCTCGGTTTTTGCCAGCCGGATGCCGTTTTGCAGCGCCTCGGCGGTGGACCTGATCTTGGTGTTCCGGATCCAGCTGGAGAACGAAGGTATGGCGACCGCCATCAGAATTGCTGCCAAGGCAATCGTGATCATCAGCTCGACCAGGCTAAACCCTCGTTCTTCCGGGGAGGCCTGCATCACGCGCATGACTGGCCTTTTTTGACGATCCAGGCTTTGTCGCACGCACCACCCCATCGCCCCGCCTGCGTGGTGGCTTTCACCAGTCCGCCAGCAACCGTGTAAGTGTACGTATATATAAATCCAGCAGCAGGTCCTTGGCCAGTGGCCGTGATTGTATATTCGGTGCCGGCAGCGTTGGCGGGGCAGGTAAATCCAAAATTTGTGGTGTTGCCTGCACATGGGCCACCGGTGTACTTCCGGTTGTCCTGATAGAACTGCTCCAGTTGCGCCTGCGCAGAAGCCATGCCATTGGTGGCATCCACCAGATAGCCGCGCAGCACATAATCGGTATAACTTGGATAGGCGATGGCAGACAGGATTGCAATGATGGCGACTGTGACCATCAGTTCGATCAGCGTAAAACCTTTACTTGCCGTGACCATGTCGACTTTCTCTTCAGATGTGATTTTTAAAAACAAGCGCTCTTGCGAACCGGCTAGCACGGCTCTCCATGCATCTGCAAGCGGGGAATTCAATCGCGCAGCAAAAAAAATCTAGCCGCTTTGCGAAACAAAATCCAGAATAACAACTCTTTCGCCGAGGAAATATCGGCACATCCTGATCTTGATGTAGGGACATTCCTAACGGACAGACTTGGAGTTAAAAACGACAAAAACACTGTCGGAATTTCTTGAATTTATCGTAGGGACTTCTACCGTCAATGTAAGTCAATGCCTGCATTTGTGACCGCACCCGAAACTGTCATCGCCCCGCATCCCTATGGAAATCGAGCATCGTCCCGTGATCGCCCGTTCATCCGCCGGCCGGGATCAAGGCGGCAACCGTTGAAGGGACCGGTCGCATCAAATCATGTATAGCAAAAATGGATATGCCCGCACTACAATCGATAGCGATCGGTTATTTCAAGTGCTCAACGAGAGATTGCTGAACACCTGCGACACACCAGACTCTGCCGTAAAAAGCTATCTGAATGACTTCTATGCGAAATGAGCCCGCCATAAATTTGCCACTCAATGAGGAAGATTTTTTTCAAAAAATCTTCGAGCAGTCTGCAACTGCGTCGATGATCGTCGGCCCGAGCCGAACCTTCCTGGCGCTCAATGCCGCAATGCGCGCATTCCTCGGACATGAGGCAGAAGAATTGATCGGTAAGCATTTCGCAGATATCCTGCATCCTGACGACCGGTTTTTAATCCAGAATGGATTTGATCGATTGATCCATGACACGGCCGACGGCTTATGCCTGGAATCGCGATATATCCGCAAAAACGGCCAAATCACCCAGCGGATGTTACACATCTCTCCAGTGCGTGACGCGTGCGGAGAACTCCAGTATTTTTTCTCTCAGCTTATCTGCATTGGCGAGCCGGCATCACCAAAGAAGCATGGGCTTATCGACGCCTTCGGCCTCGCATCCGCCGATGAATTCGTCGGTAAAGCGGATCTGGATATCTGTCAGCGGGATGTGGCGCTGGGCGAATTCACCCTGAATCAGGTCAATGACAGTTTGTTCCTGATCGATCAGCACGCCCGCTTTCACTATGCCAACGATGCAGCCTGTCGAGCGCTCAATTACAGCCGCGCGGAACTGCTTGGCATGGGCATAGCCGATATCGATCCCGACTGGCCGGCGGCGCGCTGGCCTGAATGCTTTGATCACATCAGGAGCCACGGCTCCAACAAGATTGAAACTCGCCATCGGACCAAGGATGGGCGCATCTTCCCGGTAGAGGTCAGCGCCAGATATTTCGAATACCGCGGACGCGGTTACAACGTCACGCTGGTGCGCGACATTACCGAACGCAAACACACGGAAGAGCTTTTACACAAGCGAGAACAGGAGTTTCGCGCCCTGGTGGAAAACTCTCCCGACACCATTGTCCGTTACGACCGGGAATGCCGACGCATGTACGTCAATCCGGCACTGACACGTATCACCGGTACTCCAGCACATGAAATGCTGGGTAAGACTCCTGTCGAATTTGAGTTGAATTACAACGAGACGGTGGAATATCAGCACGCAATACAGCAAGTCCTGCGGAGCGGCGTAAAACAGGAAACCGAACTCTTCGTGCACTCCCCCGACGGCAAAACCAGCTGCCTTCAAATCCAGCTGATGCCCGAACTGGCCCCGGACGGGCAAGTAGTCAGCGTATTGGCGGTGGGACGGGACATCACCGCGCTCAAGGAAAGCGAAATGAGGCTGCGCACCCTGGTCGAGAATCTGCCCGATTTCATTGCCCGCTTTGATTTGCAAGGCCGCCATACTTACGTCAATCCGTCCGTCGCGAAAGCTTACGGTCACTCGCCTCAGTATTTCATCGGTAAAACGCTGCATGAGTTGCAGCTGGATCCGGACGGACAACTGGGGAAACAAATCAAAGAAACCATCCGGCTAGGTGCGCCCCATACGATAGAAGACAGACGGACTACGCCGGAGGGGGAACGCCTTTTTGAAATACGTTTTATCCCCAAGAAGAACGGCTGCGGGTCGACCATCGGCGTGCTTGCGATCGGGCGCGACATCACCGAACGCAAGCACGCCGATGAATTGTTGCGTAAGCGCGAGCAGGAATTCCGCACGCTGGCCGAAAATCTGCCCGATCTGGTCGTGCGCTACGACCGCGATTGCCGGCGCACCTACGTCAATCCGGCCTATGAACAGGAAACCGGCATTCCGGCAAGACAATCGATGAATAAAATGCCGGACGCAAAATGGCGGACCGGCATCTCGGGCGAAGAATTCAACGCGACGCTATGTAAAGTCATGGAAACCAGGATCCCTGCGCAGATTTTTCTCAGAGGGGTCAAAGCGGATCTGCAAACTGCCGATTATGCCTTCCACGTCGTCGCAGAATGCAATCCGGATGGCGAAGTGACCGGCGCGCTGGCGATCGGCAAGAACGTCACCGTCCTGAAAGAAACCCAGCGCCGTCTTGAAGAATCGCAGCTGCTGCTGCGGCAACTGGCCGCGCACAACGAAACCGCAAGAGAAGATGAACGCCGGCACCTGTCGCGTGAAATTCACGACGAACTGGGTCAGTGCCTGTCGGCATTGCGCATGGGCATGTCGGTCCTTGAATTCCAATACAATGAAGATCATGCGTCGTCGCAAGCAATAATTCAGCGCATGATAACGCTGGTCGATTCCACGATTCGGATAGCACGCAAGCTGGTGACCTGGTTGCGCCCGTCAGCGCTCGACATGGGGATTGTGCCCGCGCTGGAATGGCTGGTGGAAGAATTCAACCGTGGACATCGCGGCATACGATGCATGTTGCGCGTGGTTGAAGAGGATATCGATCTGGATGAAAAACGCGCTACCGAAATTTTCCGGATTACACAGGAATCGCTGACCAATATCAGCCGTCATGCGGACGCAACTGAAGTGCAGATCGCATTGAAGCGAAAAGAAAGCCACTACCTGCTGGAGGTGCGCGATAATGGCAAGGGTTTCAACTCGCTATTACAAAAAAAACAATCCTTCGGTCTGATTGGCGTCCGCGAACGCGTGCTGATGCTGGAGGGTGAAGTTGAAATTTCCAGCATGCCGGATCAAGGAACAATAATCAGGGTAGGCATTCCTATCCACAAGAAATTGAGGGATTCATGATACGAGTACTGATTGCCGACGATCACGCGATTATGCGCGAAGGCTTAAAACAATTGTTCGCTCTTGGCAAAGAGGTGGCGGTTGCGGGTGAAGCCGTCAACGGCGGCCAGGTGCTGGACGCCGTGCATGCGGGCGGCATAGACCTGGTATTGCTCGACATGACCATGCCGGGCGTCAGCGGCGTCAATCTTATCCAGCGCATCCGCGCCCATGAATCCTATCCGCCGATTCTGGTGCTCAGCATGCACAATGAATTGCCGATTGCACGGCGCGCGCTGGCAGCCGGCGCCTCCGGTTACCTGACCAAGGATAACAAACCCGAAACACTGATGAACGCGATCCGCAAAGTGGTCGCTGGAGGACGCTTCATCGACCCTGAACTGGCGGAGCAGATGGTATTCGAATCCAGCAGTTCAGATCAGCGCCCGCCCCATGAAATGTTGTCCGATCGGGAATTCCACATCCTGCGTCTGCTGGTGCGCGGCAAAAGCGTCAACCAGGTTGCCGAAGAGCTGTCGATCAGCAACAAGACCGTCAGCACCCACAAGGCCCGGCTGATGCAAAAGATGAACTTCCAGAACAACGCCGAGCTGGTGCGCTACGCGATTACCTACAATCTGATCGAGTAATTGATTAAGTAATATCGCGAACAATATCGATCTCCGCCCTCATTGATTCGGCGCCTCGTCGGCGATGGGAATCGACACTTTGATTGTGGTGCCGACGCCAGGCACGCTGAAGATGGCGACCTCGCCTCCGAGCATGGAGGTACGTTCGCGAATGCCGATCAGGCCGAGCGATTTCTTTTTGCGCAGAGCAGTATCGAATCCCATGCCGTTATCGCGCACCTGCAGCACGTAATGCTTGTCGATTCTCTCCAGACTGATTTTCACCTGGCTGGCTTGCGCGTGGCGGCTGATATTGGTGAGCGATTCCTGGGCGATGCGGAAAATGGTGGTCGCCCGTTGATCATCCAGGACAATGTTTTCTTCACACACGTCCAGGCTGCATGGAACGCCGGTGTGCCTTGTAAACTCCTCGGCCAGCCATTCCAGCGCCGACACCACCCCCATGTCAAGCGCCGACGGCCGCAGTGACGAGACCACATTGCGCACCACCTTGATGGTGGCGTCCACCAGCGCTACCATGCCTTCGATTTTTCCTTGCAGCGATGGATTTTTTTCACCGAACTCCAGCCCCACCACCGACACCCCCATGCGCAGCGCCGACAGGTGCTGTCCCAATTCGTCGTGAATTTCGCGCGTCAGGTGTTTGCGCTCCTCTTCGCGCGACGCTTCCAGTTCATAGGCGCGCTCGCGCGCCTGCCGTTCCTTGAGACGCTGGCGGGCGATCAGCCAGCGGACGCGGTAGCGATGCAGCAAAAACAGCAGCAGCATCAGCAGCAAGCCGCAGACAGCATAGAAAGTCCTGGTGCCCCACCATGGCGGCAGGATCACAACCTCGACTTCCAGCGTCGGCGAATAAGCCTGCATGGCGGAATTGTCGACCGCCACCTGGAAGTGATAATGGCCGGGAGGCAAGGCCGCATAACGCACTTCCGGGATATTGGTTTTTGCCCAGTCCGGCTCCAGGCCTTGCATCCGGTAACGGAAATTGAGGGTCTCGCGATTCTGGTATGACAGCGCGGTCAGCTTGAAATTGAGCGGCCCCGAGGTCCACGGCAGGTGAACCGGCTGGTCGAGAGCAAGCGCTACACCGTCGCGATCGATGCTTTCCACCAGCACGCCCAGCTGCAGCGGCGCGAACAGCGCCTCCGGCCGCAAGATATGGGAAGCACCGTTACTGGTTGCCACCCACATCGAATCATCGCCGTCCTCATAAAATGCGTTCTGATTGGTGTCATTCCAGACCAGGCCGCTATCCTGATTGAAAAACCGCCATTGCGCGCGATTCCATACGCCGATTCCCGCCCCCGTCGACACCCATAACCAGCCGCGGCCATCTTCAAACAGCGATATCACCGATTGATCCAGCAGCAACGGCGGTGTGACGTCGTTTATTTCCAGCACCTCGCCCTGTTCGGTGGCGCGCCAGATCTTTCCGGTCTCGCCGCCCAGCCACAATGTCCCGTCACGGCCGCATGCGATGGTGCTAGGCTGGATAACCTGTGCCTCCGGGCTGAACCGCTGCTTGCGCCAATGCGCGCCATCAAAACGCAACACACCTTTATCGGTGACAAACCACAGCACTCCCGCCCGGCCTTGGCATCCCTGATAGGCATTGATGTTCCCAATTGACGGGAATTCCGTGACCTTTACCGGAACTGGATTGGATTCGGGTTGCCTGACGCGGTAAATGCCGCGCTCAGTGGGAATCCAGAGTTGCCCTGACGGATCGAAGAACAAGCCGCCGATGAAGGGTAGTTTTGCAATCTTGACGTCCGCTTCCGCGTCGCGCCCGCGACGCACCACGAATCCCGACATTGAGCCGGCCCAGATATTCCCTTTGGCGTCTTCTACCATGTCGCCCCATTGGTAGGAGTTGCCGCCATAGGTTCCCGGCACAACGGAAAAGTATCCGGGTTTTTGCAATATGGCGGAACCGGAACGGGTGCCTACATGCAAGCGATTTTCCCGATCGCGCAAGAAGGACAGCACGACGTTGCTGGGCAGGCCTTGCCTGGATGTCCAGTTCTCCCAATTCGGATAGCCTGTCCAATGAATCAGGCCATGCCCTAGCGATCCAAGCCAGACACCGCCATCCCGGTCAACCAGGATGGAGTCGACGCCGCCGCCCACTGTCAGCCCGTTGGATTCGCCGAACGATTCCCAACGCTTGCCATTCCAGCGGATGACGCCTTGGTCGTATCTGCTGAATACCCGGCCGCTTGCATCCATCGCCAGGAAAGGGACTCCGTTGGCCTTTTTCTGCCCCCCTTGCCCGCGCGAGCGATCCTGGAACACGTGGCCGCCAGCCGGCAACACGAATATGCGGCTATCGCCACGCACCCAGAGCGCCCCGTGCCGGTCATGCAACATGGCGCGCCAATTCTCAACGGGTAAACCGTTGGCTTTTCCCAGGACAGCCAGCTTTCCCTGATCGTAATGACACAATGCTCGTCCGCACCCCAGCCACAGGTCTCCCTGCGGGCCGACATGAATGCTGAAAAGGCTGCGCATCTCGGGATGGTGCGACAATTGCGCCCCGTCGAAAAATTCCTGCGCCTGCCAGGATTGCCCGTGATCGGCCGATTTCAGCAGCCACAATCGGTCCTGGCTTATCGCCAGCAGACGATCCGCTCCAAGGCTTGCGAAATTCTGCCCTTGATGGAAAGCGAACTTAGCATTTTGAAATTGCATTGGCACGAAGCGCTGCCCCTGCCATCGGTACAATCCCTCGCTAGTGCCGGCCCACAATCGACCGCTGCCGTCGACGTGCAATGTTGTTATGAACGGACTGGCCAGAGCATGGCTCAATTCAAAGCGTTGAAAGCGCGCGCCGTCGTATCGGAACAAGCCGTTTTGAGTGCCGATCCAGAGATACCCCCCAGGCTCTTGCGCCACAGCCGTCACGGCCAGATTCCCCAGGCCATCGCTCTGGCTGTAGTAGCGCAACGGCAGTTGCTGGCAAAGCCCCTGCAGCGGCATGCAAATCAGCCACAGCAGCACAATCAATCTACAACGCCAGCGCAAGATCATCGGCATCCCTGATCCAATCGCCTGTTTTTAGTGAGATGAATAAATTTCCTCAGATGAAACACTTTAATTCATGCAAAGTCAATATCTTCAGCTTTTAAGCGACAGCGATATTCCCCGGCTTGGTCAGCTGGCATCCTCACGCCAAGCCGGTCGAAGAATGATCATTCGTTTGCAGGAAACTCTTCAATTCAGCAATCGATAAATCACAGGTTTCATGCATAGTGATCAAAAGCGAGGCGCCAACCGAGATCCGGCCATGGCGAATCTTGCTGATGACCGGCGGCCGCACTTTAAGGCAGCGGGAAAGCGCGGCGTCGTTCTTGAGCTCGAGTTTGGTAGTGACCGCATCCAACAATCTGTTTGCGTTTTTTATATATTCATCTGTGCTGTCTTTACGTTTCATTTGCGACCTTCGAGAGTTGAGATAAAAGCCCGGCTATGTGAAACCCTGGAAGAATTCACATATTTCCTTTTGGAAATTTTAATCAATACGAAAGACTTAAGTCATCGGGAAATCGTGATTTCCGTGTAGGCAAGAAAGAAGCTGACATAAGAAATTCCTTACCCAGCCACGCGCATGCGCGATGTATTCGTTATCGACCTCGCGGCGCATTTTGCGCACTCATGGTCGGACTGTTGCTACGCGCAGGAGCATTCAACGGATACCCATCAATGAAAATAAGGTAATTCCTGTTTTTACGTAAGGATTTCCTTGTTTCTTGATTCGAGAAATCAATGGTTATTTTCGATATTTTTGCAGGTAGAATAATTTACGGAAAGAAACAATCTTTCTCGCAAGATGCTGCAGCCGGATGCTTTCCTTGACAAGCCGAAGAGAGTTCTGCCGGCAAGCAAGGACTTGAATATGCCATCGGCATTTCCGCAGGATGAACTCTGGTGCAGAGGCCCGCACTGATACATCTTCTTATTCCAGCCATTCCGGGCCTGCAGTATCAAAATCCAATTCCTTTTACATGGAGCATATATATTGTTGAGCCCGATCAGATTTTTCCCAATACTGGCTGTCGCCGGATTGGCAAATGCGCATGCCGCCGGCACGCCCGTCAGTACGCAATGGGGGCAAGTCTCTGAGCCTGCATTTCCCGCCACCGTTTGCAGTACGCTGGCAGCTACGCTGACGCCGGTCAACGGTTCGGTCGATTCGCTGGATGGCGACCCGTCCCGCTCGCAGCCCGATGCGTCGCTTATCCAGGATAAAATCAACGCTTGCCCGGCCGGACAAGCGGTCAGGCTGGTTGCCGGTTCGGCAGGACAAACTGCATTCCTGAGTGGTCCATTAAATCTCAAGTCCGGCGTTACGCTATGGATCGATACCGGCGTCACGCTTTTTGCCTCGCGCAGCCCGAAGGACTACGACAATGGCGTCGGCACCTGTGGTACAGCCACTAAATCCAGCATCAAATCGTGCAAGCCACTGATCCTGGCGGATAAGACGGCCCAAAGCGGCGTCGTGGGCGGCGGCATCATCGATGGGCGCGGCGGCAGCGTAGTCACCAGCGGAGCAAACGCCAACATGCGTACATGGTGGGATGTAGCCTGGCAGAACCGCACTTCCGGCCTGAACCAGCAGAATCCGCGCATACTGCAGATTCAGAACGGCAGTAACTTTACGCTGCATGGCATCACGCTGCAGAACTCACCCAATTTCCATATCTGGGCCTATGGCGTGACAGGATTGACAGCCTGGGGCATCAAGATACTGACGCCGAGCCTGGCCTATACCAAGAACGGCTACGCGTGCCCGGCCGGCACGACACCGGATGTCGTCACGCCTGCCACCTGCTTCACGCCGGACACGGCCGTGAACACAGACGGTTTCGACACCGGCTATTCCAGCAAGGTGCTGCTCGCCTATTCCTACATCAGCGTGGGTGACGACCATGTGGCGATCAAGTCGAGCTCCGGTGCAGGAGCCCACAATCACACCTACGCGCATAACCACTTCTATTACGGACATGCGCTGTCCATCGGCAGCGAAACCAATGCAGGCGTAAGCAACATCGCGGTTGCCGACCTGACGGTGGACGGTTTCAACAGCGGCACCAGCGGCGGCCTGCGCATCAAATCGGACCAGTCGCGCGGGGGCGCGGTCTCAAACGTGAGCTATAGCCAGATCTGCATGCGCAACGTCAGCCAGCCGCTCACCTTTGATCCGTTCTATAGCAGCTCGAAAGGATCCCTGTATCCGAGCTTCACCAACATCGCGGTCCGGAATTTTCATGACCTGGGAAGCAGCAAGTATGCGGGCGGCAAGCTGACCTTTTCCGGATACGCTATCAATGGCCAGAACAATCCGCTGGCGATAACGCTGGACGATGTAGTCTTCGACGGTACGCAACCGACGTTTACCGCTGCCCACAACGGCGGACCAGTCACCCCCGCTGCCACCCACTTCACGCTGGGCCCAGGACCGGTAAGTTTTGCATCGTCTATCATCACGTCTTCCTCCAACGGCGTGAGCATCAGCGGCACGGCGGGCAGCGGAAGCGCGGTGGATTGCAGCTCCGCATTCGTGCCATTCAAATCAGTCTTGACAACGTCGCCAATCTAACGCCGAGGGGGAAACTCTAAAAACCCCGTCATTCCCGCGTTCGGGGCAATGACGGGGTTTTCGAGGTTCCCGGAAGTCTCGCAAAAGAAACCGAAGGGCGGCCGATGTTGCCGCCTTTCGCAGAATCTTACTTGACTGAACAGCTGCCCACTTGCGTATCGAAGAACACTACGCTCGCGGGCGACAGCGGTCACGTCGTCGCGCTGCATAGCTTAACCGCGTTTCCAACAGCATTAAAAGCGAGTAGTGAACTGCAGGCCGAAGATACGCGGATTGGTGTCGTTGACGAAACCTGTCAGGTTATTGAAATCGAGGCCGCCGATCAGTTGTACGCGATTGGTGATGTTACGGCCAAACAACGCCAGTTCGTAACGTTCATGGTCCCACTTGTAACCGAGGCGCAGGCCGCCGGTTAGCAAAGGCTTACCGACATATTCGGCGGAACGGTAGAGCGTGAAGTTGACCGCGCTGCGATATACCCAATCGGTGTAGGCGAAGAATTCACCATTCTTGTATGGCAATCCGTATCGCAAAGTGAAGTTGGCGACCCAGCGCGGCGCTTGCGGCAGAGGATTGCCGTCGATGCGCACCAAGGTGGCGCCGGCGGCATTCACGAAGGTCGGGTTCTGTATGGTACAGGCGGCACATGCGCCGACGGTAAGGTCCTTATCTTCGATCTTGGTGAAGTTATAGCTGCCGCCGAGCGTCATCAGCAAATTTTCCGTAAGGTAGGTTTCGAGGTCCAGTTCCGCACCCCGTCCCACGCTCTTCTTGGCATTGAGAAGAATGGTCGAGTTGGAGGTGCCGCCCACGGCGCTCAGCTGCTGGTTCCTGACGTCGTAATTGTAGATGTCGAAGTTAAGGCGCGCGCGCCGCTCAAACAGGTCGGACTTGAATCCGACTTCGTACGACGTGACCGTTTCCGGATTGGCGACCGACATCGGATTGAAGGACCCGGCTGGCTGGATGGTCGCGCCGCGGAAACCGGTGGCGATGCGGGAATAGAGATTGCTTGTGTCGCTCAGCTTGTAGACACCGCTCAGATCCCAGTTGATTTTCGAAACGCTGGTCGACGCACTCAGTCCGTTCGATTTATCAAGGTCGGAGCTGCCGTCAGGCTTGTTGATGGCCGCCGTGTCCAGATCCTTCTTGTCGTGGGTATAGCGCAGGCCGGCGCGCAAGTCGATGCGATCGCTCAATGCATAGTTGAGCGAACCGAACACGGCCAAGGCCTCGTTTTTCTGCTGCGACTTGACGTCGCCGGTAAGCACGCCATCGGCCAGAGAGTTGTAGCTGTAGCTGTCGACATTATATTTCTCGTCGAAGAAAAAAAGGCCGGACTGCCAGCTCAGCTTCTGCTTGCGGTCCGACTCCAAACGGAATTCCTGGGTGAACTGATGATGGCCAGACGTGCCGTCGGCAGATTCGACCGGAAAAGGAATCACGCCCGGACCGGACGGCGGTGCGAATACCGCGCCATAACCGCCATCGACGTCGCCGCGGCTGAACATGCGCACGGTCTCGTAGCCAGTGGTCGAATGCAAGGTGTAATCCCCCAGCCGCCATTGCAGACGCAAGCTGCCGCCGTAATTATCCAGATGCTGGCCGTTCTGGCCATCCGTCGCGATATTGTTTTTGTCGAAGCCGGGAATCAGGTTATCCGTGCCCTTTTGAATGATATTTGCGCGGAACAGCGATGCGCTGCCGTTCATCGTGCGCTCATGCAGATTGGCCAGGGCGCTGAAATCGGCATTGGGCTTGTAGAGCAGCTGCAGCTTGGCCGCATTGTCATTGTAGCCGCCATATTGATCGGTTTTTCCGGTATGGGAATTGCCGATCCAGTCGTCGCGATGCTGGTCGAGCACGGAAATGCGCGCCGCCAGCTCGCCGTTGATGGGCAGGTTGATGGCGGCCTCCAGATTGGCCGTGTTGTAGGTGGCGTCGGAGACGCTGACATATCCCTCCTGCTTGAAAGACGGCTTGACCGAATCGAACTTGACCACGCCGGCTGGCGTGTTGCGCCCGAATAGCGAGCCCTGCGGGCCGCGCAGCACCTCGATGCGATCCAGGTCGAACGCCGGAAAACCTTTAAGTACAGGGCTTTCGAGAACGATGTCGTCATACACCAGCGACACCGGCTGCGAAGCATTCTGATGGAAGTCGACGTTGCCGTAGCCACGAATATAAAACCGCGGAAATGCTCTGCCGAGAGAGGATTCGACATTCAGGCTCGGTACCCGGCCGGCCAGCATCTGCATATCCTGACCGCCGGAATTGAGCACATTGAGCGCTTCATCGCTGATGATCGATGCCGACACGGGGACATTCTTGATGTTTTCCTCGCGGCGCTCGGCGGTGACGGTCACCGATTGCAATTGTCCCGCAGCGGGCGCCTGACCGGACGCCGCCGGATTGGACTGGGCATAGACATCGACACCCGGTGCGAATAGTCCTGCCACCAGGCTGAATTTGACGGAAAAACGCTTTGCTGCAAGTTCTCGCATGATTGCTCCAGTTTCAGATCAAGGTTGTCCGGCCACCGCAGCATCAAACGGCGCCCGCGGTGGAAGCAAGCACTTCACATGCAAATTTCGAGCCATAGAGGTACGCACCAGATCAATGCATATATAAATATTATTTCATGCAAAACAAAACAATATTATTCTAAGAATATGGGTTATTTGATTTCTTATTTAATATTGGTACGTACCAATAAAAATGAAATAAGCATTCTCACATAATATGTTTCAGCAGGAGGTTGGGATGATGCACCATGAAACCTCATGCACCACGACGATGCATGCGGACTCGCGCGAACATCTAGCCGCCAATCGGAATAAATACCTTGATTGTGGTGCCGACATTGGGCACGCTGATGATGTCCGCGTGGCCGTCAAGCATGCTAGCCCGCTCGCGGATGCCGACCAGGCCGAATGACTTCTTTTTACGCAAGGCAGGATCAAACCCCTTGCCGTTGTCGCACACCTCCAGCAGATAATGCTGATCTTTTCTCTTCAGCCGGATTGCCACCTGGCTCGCTTCCGCATGCCGGCCGATATTGGTCAGGGATTCCTGCACAATGCGGAAAATGGTCGTCGCTCGTTTCTCATCCAGGGTGATTGTTTTCTCGCAAACGCGCAAAGTACATGGTATGCCGGTGTTTTCCGAAAATTCCTCCACCAGCCATTCCAGCGCCGACACTATCCCCATATCCAGCGCTCCAGGACGTAACGCGGAGACGATGTTACGAACAACCTTGATGGTGCCGTCCACCAGCGATACCAGGCGCTGTATTTTTCCTTGCAGCGACGGATTCTGCTCTCCAAACTCCATCCCTACCACCGAAACCCCCATGCGCAGCGCCGACAAATACTGACCTAGTTCATCGTGAATTTCGCGCGTCAGATGCTTGCGCTCTTCTTCTCGCGACTGTTCGAGTTCATAGGCGCGTTCACGCTCCAATTGCGCCTTCAGCTGCTGCCTGGCGCGCAGTCTGCGGGCACGATGGCGCTCTATCAAAAACAGCAGCAGAAGAAGAAGGACAGCACAGGCGACATAGAATGCCGTTGTCTTCCACCAGGGAGGGAGAATCACGATCCCGACCTCAGCCATCGGAGAAAACGTCTGCATGGCGACATTATCGGCAGCCACCTGGAGGCTATATTGCCCCGGCGGTAAAGCCGAGTAACGGACTTCAGGGATGGCAGTCTTCGACCAGTCTCGCTCCAGCCCCTTCAATCGGTAACGAAATTGGACTGCCTCGCGATTCTGATACGAAAGCACCGCCAGTTTGAAGTTGAGCGGACCGGTCGTCCATGGCAGGCGAATCGGCTTATCAGTGGCAAGCACCTGACCGTCACCGGTCATGCTTCCCACTTGCACTTCCAGGCGTACCGGAGCAAACAGCGATTCAGGATGCAAAATATGGGAGGCGCCATTGCTGGTTCCCACCCAAATCGAAGCATCGTTATCTTCATACAAAGCGTACTGATTGCTGTCGTTCCAGACCATGCCGCTTTCCTGATTGAAAAATCGCCATTGCGCGCGATTCCAGACTGCGATTCCGGTATCGGTAGCCAGCCACAGCCAGCCGCGCCGATCCTCAAGCAATGACAGCACTGCCTGGTTGAGCAACGGCGCTGGGGTCGCGTCGCTTATCTCCAGCGCATCGCCTGTATCGCCCTGCTCCCTGGCACGCCAAAGCCCGCCGCCGCCGGTACCGAACCACAAGTCGCCGTTGCCCGAGCAGACGATGGATTCCAGCCTGGCAACAGGAGCTGCCGGACTCAGTCGAAGCCTGCGCCAACCTCCACCGTCAAAACGCAGCACCCCTTTATTGGAGACAAACCAGAGCGCTCCGGATTTACTTTGACATCCATGAAAAAACCGAATGTCCTTACTCTCTGTCATTGACGAAAATTCTGTTACTTGCAACGGCACGGCGTTCGCATCGGAATGCCGGATGACATAGAGTCCACGCCGGGTAATTATCCAGAGCTGCCCTGAACGATCAAAGAACAATCTGACGATCATAGGCAGCTTGGCGACGACGACGTCCTGCTTTGCTCCGGGGTCGCGGCGAACCAGAAACCCTGAAAGCGAGCTTGCCCAGATACGGCCCTGGCTATCCTGGACCATGCTGTCCCATTGGTGGGACCGATCGCCATAGCGCCCCGGAAAAATGGAAAAGCGACCGGTTTTCTGCAAGGTCGCAGATCCGGAAGCCGTGCCGACATGGAGAAAACCTTCCTGATCACGCAGAAAAGACCATACGACATTGTTGGGTAAGCCCTGCGTCGACGTCCAGTTCTCCCAGTTTGGATAACCCAGCCAATGAATCAAGCCATGGCCGAAAGATCCAAGCCAGACGCCATCGTCGCGGTCAACCAGGATCGAGTTGATTCCGCCGCCTATCGTCAAGCCATTCGATTCGGTAAAGGATTCCCAGCTATTGCCTTGCCACCGAATGATGCCGCTATCCTGCTGGCTTAGAATCCTGCCGCCGGCATCCGCTACAAGGAGTGGGACACGCCCCGCCTTTTTCTGCTGGTCCTGCGCAGGAGAGCGATCCAGGAAACTATTCGCGTCCGCCGGCAACGCAAATACATGGCGCTCGCCACGCAGCCACAATGTCCCCTGCCGATCATGGAGCATGGCCACCCAACGCTCGGCAGGCAAGCCCTCCTTCTTCCCCAAGACAAGCAGCTTACCTTGATCATAATGACAGAGCGATTGGCTGCAACCGATCCACAAGTCACCCTTCGGCCCGACATGGATACTACGAAGGGAATGCATTTCCGGATGCTGCGCAAGTTGCTCGGCGCTAAAAAATGGGTGCGCCTGCCATGTCGCCCCCTGGTCCGCCGATTTCAGCAGCCACAACTGGTCCTGGCTTAGCGCCAGAAAACGATGCGGTCCAAGGGAGGCAAAAACCTGTCCCTTGTCAAACGTGAGCTTTGTGTTTTGAAATTGGGTGAGAACGAAGCGCTGCCCCTGCAACTGATGCAAGCCGTTTGAAGTGCCGGCCCATAAATGGTCATCAGCATCCACATGCAATGCGTAGATATTCGGGGCGGCAACCCCATCGCCCAGTTCAAAACGCTCGAAGCGCGCGCCGTCGTAGCGGAACAAGCCGTTTTCCGTGCCGATCCAGATATAGCCGCTTCTCTCCTGCACAAGAGCGTTAACAGCCAGATTTCCCAAGCCATCCACTTGCTTGTAATAGCGTAAAGGCAGTTGCTGGCAGATTGCCAGCAACGGGAAGGAAAGCAGCCAGAGCAGCATGGTAATTCGAGGGCGACAACGCAAGACCATCACAACTCCGGATTCCCTGTTTAGGGTGGGCTGATATCTATTTCGTCCAAAGCATGGAAGCGGCCAATGCGATAAAACAAACCTCAAGCCAGGTTGCCGTGGCGAGTCGCGGCCCCATCGGCTTCTCCGCGAGCAACGGCTGCATTGAAGAGAATGGTTAATCAAATCCACTTTGACGAAAATCAGGATATTCCTGTTTTTGCGTAGGGATTTACCTACGCCCCATTGCGGACAGCGCCTTGATCTCGGCCAGCCCTCTCAGCATTCGTCAGAACGGTTTCCGCGCGACGACAGTTGGGAACATGCAGCCGCGATCGTCAACGAACCGGATATCGGCAAAACCGGCATCAACGAGTTGCGCCATGGTCTGTGCATGGGTACGAAATGCGCTCCATTTCGCCTCGATGACGCGTACAAACAGAAGATGCTGAAGCGATAACGACTCCTGGTCGATTTCCGCCATATTCCACGGAGATTGCGCGGACAGGCTGGGCGGCGGCGTCAGGAAACTGGTGACCAGCGCGCCACCCGGTTTCAGCATGTCGAAGAACGAACGATACAGCGCCGTTACGCGGGCATTATCCGGTTCATAGATGTTGAGGCCGTTACTCGTCAGCACGTCGATCTCGCCTTGCAGACTCGGAGTCCATGCGTCCTCGCAACGAAGCGACAGACGGTCGGCCAACCCGCGTTCTCGCGCCAGTTCCAACGCGCAGTTCAAAGCATGTTGATCCAGATCTATGCCCACCAGCGTGATATCTGGCTGCTGGTCATAGTCGAGCAACAGCAATTCTCCCATCAAGCCGCAGGGGATCGACGCCAGAACAAGCCCTGGCCTGAGCAAAGCTTGCAGTTGTTGCCGGAAAATTCCAAAACGTTCGCGGGTTGCCAGTACTGCCGGCAACTTCTCAAATATCCGGTACTCCATATCGGACACTGAGTCTGCTGACGCCTGTCCTTGACGGTAGGTCACCAATTGGTGCGTCCAGTATGCGTTCAGGCCACGATTCTCCAGCAAAAACCGACCGAGTTCGAAAGCGGATAACTCATCAAGCAAGCGAATTTGCTGTTCAACCGTGACGCCCGGAAGGTCCCCCGCCAGGCTTAGCCTTGACCTGATGGAGTCCAGCAGATCGCCGTAGCCATTCTGGGGATCAACGCCGTGAGAAATCAGCTGATGGCGGCTTGTGGCGTCGGCCACGGGTGTATTTGCATTCTTCATTCTTCCCTCATAGGACACGATTGCCACCGAAAAAATTATAGAAGAGCACTGTCATCCCGCATTGCCGTTTCGACACAAGCCTTTGCTTCTTTCGCATCGCCAGGCTCCGCGAACACGGGCGCCAAGGCGGTGTATCCAAGTCACTGACTTAAGTCAGGTGCTGACATTTGCCGGCATTGATGGTCTGGCTTCATTCAAATAGTAAGTCTTGCGCCAATCCTTGCAATGCGCCGCATGCTCTGACAAGGTATTCATCAGATCAAGCGCCGATATCTGTCCAATAGGAATACGCCGCGCCAACAGAACATGCCGGGTTTCGAAGTTAATCGTAAATACTGGCGTATTTACACCATGCATCGTCAAGTTTATTTCCAATAGCCGTTCCAGCACCTCGGCACGATTTTTTGCCGGCAGTGCACCGAAATCGCAATACATGGCCAGGCCTTCTTCTTGTGCAGTGCTGCCATCGATCAAAGTGAAATTGACGCCATCGATGGTCAGATCGGCCGTCGTATAAAACAACTTCGGATCCGCAATTTTTGCGATCGCACATATTTCATCTATCAGCTTCCGATAATTTTCTGACGCCATATATTTCTCCAGTTCTTGTGTAGGAAGTTATCGACCGTCCATGAATACAATCCGGCTTCAACGCGGCTTTGGAATCAGCGGCAGCGGCGATTCGCGGATATCATGCGCACGGTATTGACCGCTCGGGTCAGCGGCGATACTTATAGCCTGATCAGCTTGCGCCAAGCCATTTTTCATCTCCGCCAACTCTTTCTGCTTGCCCTCGGCTTTCTCGAACGCAGCCCTCGCCTTCGAGGCGGAAATTCCATCCCGCGGCATAAAGGCCATTCCCTTGAAACCCAGCTTCAGCGCATCCAGGCAATAAGTGGAAAGCGATTTAATGCTGACACCCACATAGGGATACGCTCCCTTTGCGGTCGCTTCACGAATTTTGCGGCGCTCGTCCAGCTTATTGTTTTGATAAACGGTTTCCGATATGGACGAGGTCGGCCCGGAGGCGACCTGCCCCCACAATTTACCCAGTGGCTTGGTTTTGGCGTTCGCAACCTGATATGCGGCAGCAACATTGACCAGCACCGCGCTCATGGTGACGCCGAGGGAGAGGTAACGCTCCCAAAGAGGTTCATGGTAGGTCGGGTCGTAGGTCTTTTTCTGAGCACTGACCAGGCCCAGCAAGGAATTGATCATCAATGACCCGTTTATGCCGGCGACCCCTAGTTGGAACGCTCGCCAGGACGCCGCACCGTAAGTCGCCGAGACCTCATCCGGCAAGCCGCTACGTGTGTTGCCGGCCTTGACGAATCCCACTTTGAATTCCGGTGAGAGTTCGAGCAATTTCGAGTGTTCCGTGACTTGCATGCCGTCATGGACGGTGCGTTTGTTATCGTTGTAGTCAGAAACCTCCGTAAACCGTCCCTCGCGCACGTGCTGAGGATCATGGCGGGTTGACTCCCAGGCAGAGACAAGCGTATCCAACTTGCTCTTCTGGCCATCCGGCAGATTGCCGTGCGCCGTCTCGATCTTATTGCTCAATTGTTCCAGCTGCTCCTGTTCCTCATTGCTCAACGGCGGAAACTTGTCCGCCTGAACCTGAAGGCTGGTGTACTTCTTAAGAGCGCCGGCGTCGATCTTTAACTTGCCGGCAACGACCGCATGCAATTCGTCCGCACGTTCATAATTCCGAATGGCCATCGCCGACGCCAATTCGATCTCGATAGCTTGAATCTCCGCCTTCGCGGCGCCTCCCAAGGATTCAAAAGCAGCGCTCCTGATATCGCTCACTGCTGCCAGCCGCGCCGGGTATTCGGCGCGATCCTTGAGCGCCACGTGAGTCCGCCAGTCGTTCGGTCCATTGGAGCCCATATGCAATGTATCTGCAATCTGCTGCTCCAGTTCCCGCACCTGCCCCGTGAATATCTGATCCAGTGTCTTTACCCGTATTTGCAATGGGGTTCGCATGAGTTCCTTGAATTTGCCCGGATCATCCGCCGTCAGCATTTTCAGATCGATCATCAAATTCTGCTTGTCTACCTCGTCGGATGGCGCGACCAGCCGCTGCAACACCAGTTGCGAGACGGACGTCGCTATCTGGATCCCCGCCGCGACGCGGGGATCCTTCGCAATATACCCGCCCCACCCAGCCAAAAGATTGCCGTAGAATTTCAGTGTCTGCAAACATGACTGCCGTTGCAGCCCTTCGAAATAGACACGGTTGAGCTGGCAGCGCGTGGTGTAATGATTGATGGCGTGATCAAGTGTCTTGGCAACTTCATCCACAGCGTGATTCGCCGTTTCCCTGAGCTCGTGGTTTTCCGAATCTGCGACGGAACGCGCTAAAAGATCCTGCAGCCTGGGAGATTCATCCTGCAGGTGCTGCAGCACCTGCTTCAATTCCGTTTCGATCTTGTCGAATGTCGGGGTATTCAATTCCGGAGCAATATCGGCCGCGTTTCGAAAAGCCATATCCTGATAGGGCGTCACATGGAGCAAGGTATAGGTATTTACCAGGCTGCTGACCGTGGAAGCCGCCATCACGCTGCCAAAGTAGCCCGCGGCCCAGTTCCGCGCAGGAACCGGCGCCTTGCCATGCGCCTTAAAGGTACAAATTGTAGGCAGCAGGGACATTATCGAGGCAGGAGCATTGCGCCAGGAATACGCCTTCCCGCCCTCCCTGAACCCTGCGTCCATACTTTGCTGGTCCAGATTCAGCATCGTGTTAAAGCACTGTCTTGCCTGAGTCCAGTCACCCGTTTTAAGCGCCTGCGCCCGAGTTTCGACGAATGCCTGGACATGTTCCGGATTCAGTACAATCCGGTCTTCCTCGACAAAGGCCTTGCTATGCGCCATCAAGTCTCGATGCAGCTCGTGCTCGGTCGGCATATCGATCACGGTCGCATTCCCGGCTTCACCAAACGGGGTTATACGGGACGGCGCGTTTTCCGCAGTAATTTCTTCATGGCCAATTGCGGCATGCGGGCCGATTGAATGAGAACTTGAAGCGATATCTTGCGTGTGCTGCGGCAGCACTTTAGGCGCGTCATTGTTCGCGCCAGAGCTCTCTGGCGCGCCGAGGTCGCCTGTCGATCTCGAATGGGCGCGGGCGGCACGGACCTGGTCAGACGTGGCGCGAATCGCGACAGGCGGCTTTAATCTGTTCGCAGACAACCTCGGTCGTTGCGATGTCGTTGCGCTATCCGGCTCCCCCATGACTGGACTGCCGCTAGCGTCTACGGTCGAATTGCGCAATGGCGCCAGAACTCTCAACGCAGCGCTCGGCTCGCTCGACGAGCGTCGCACGGAACGGAGATCTGCTTCATCAACTGCGCCAGATCGCTCATGTGTTACCACGTCATCGGCAGCCGCCGATTTGCTCGTGGATGAAGGGATGTGCATAAGGGCTTTCGTTTTTTTTGATCATTGCAGATTACAGGTCTAGCCTGGCCATTCTTATTGCGCCGCGAAACACAGTTCGTTCTTACGAAATTTTTCGCAGATCTTAGCCCTTGCTGTACTTGCACCACTAATACAATTACCCCTTGCTTCTCCTGAAAAATATCTAACAGGCGTAAACATCCAGCCGTCCCACATTGCTGACGCTGTTCCCGGAGAAGATCCTCCTCTGACGCGGCCCCGGTGAGCGATTGGTTCCAGTCGGCGCGCAACGACCCTGACCGCTGCACGGAAGCGGCGGTGGGTGTGGTTGGCCCTGCCAAAGACCGGATCGCCTGCCTTGATTTCGGATTCCGACTCATCCATTCGCTTAGTACCCGTGGGGTGGAAGTACATACTGTCCAATGGTTTCCCCTGCACTTTATAATTTGAAAAGGAAAGACGATGGGAAATCTATGCGCGGGTGGTATTGGCAGTTCTCATGCACCCACGACCTACGACGATCACGTACAAATGACGCCTCCCCGGCAAAGGCCAGCGACACCTACCCCGGGTCAATCGCCATTGCGTGAGCTAGGTCGTCGCCCTGTGCCTCCCTCGCCCGGAGCATCTCGGCTCAACACTCCGATGCGAACGCCGATCGGAACGCCAATGAGGTCTCCGATGAGCAGCGTGGAGCAGCGGATGCTTCAAGATATCCAGCAAATGACTCCGGAGATCAATCATCTGATTGGCGTCACCAGAGGTATTCCCCCCCTCAGAGCCCAATACGACGCTGCAGTTCAGGTACAGGGCCAGATCCGTCGTCGCCTTGACGGCGACATACGCGCCGGCGGTGGCGACGATTTTCGTCGACGCATGGGGCGAATTCGGAATCAGGTCACCAATTACTATGCGCGCCACCCGGACGCAGCTCTGCCTCCAGCGCAGCGGCCACGTGGGGGCGCTGCAGGCGTCAGTAATGATGTCCTGCAGACGGCCTCGAACATGCTGACCGGCTTTGAGACCGTGGTCTTCCACGGTGCGAATGGCATGGAGTCGCTGAAAGTGCTCGACCACCTTCAAGACATTGCCAGAAACCGGGAGGTGGATCCCGCAGTCATTGACGCTGCTCGTCAGGCAGACAACAACCCCGCTGCCTTGGTCGCAAATCTGCTAGCGCTGGTACAACAAAATCCGCCTATCCTGTCTTCTAACACACGTCGGTAATCCCGCTACCCGACCGGTGATCTCTTTGATCCCGGTCGACGTCATTGTGTGCATATTTCAGCGATCGTGGACGCCTGTTTCAGGCTGATCGTGGACGGCGAATCGGTGTCGCCGTGGCGGCGCTGGGAAAGCGCAGGAACTGGTTTGACTGTACCTGAAATGTGGATGTCGCCAGAGGATTGAACATCGGGCGCTTGCAATGTAATAGGAACCAAAGTCGGTGGCGAGCAGCTCGCTGGCTCATTGCACTGCTCGATATTCATGGTTGTCGGCGCGCCGGCCAATTGCTGATCTCGATATGCCTTGACCAAGCCACGCAAAAAATTGGCATTAAGTTGATTGGTCAGCGCAACCGATGCAATCGATACATCGGGCTGCAGGCAAGCCGCAATCACTTCAGCCTTGAACTCGGCCGAGTGTCGACGGTTGGAGCGGCATGCGGCTGGAGTAAATTCAGAAGTCTTCATGTGTACATCTGTCCATCGAAAATTGTCGGGGACACATGGATACGTCCCACATCAAACTGGAACGAAAGTAGTCATCGGTTCCTCATTTCGCGCAAATCTCCGATGGACAGTTGAAATACCGTCGCCCTCACGTTATTGAGGCGACTGTCCGGCTGCCGTAATCATTCACACAACATTGAAGGAAATACCTACCCTCAATTCAGAAAGGTCTGATTGAAATTGCATTCGAATCTGGCAATTATGAAAACTCTGCAAGAGTATTCAATACGCAATAATACGAACGGGAGTAAGCGCTTGAATCACTAGCGCGGAAAAAAAATTCGCACTGCACGCATCATCTTTCGCACGAAATGGTACTCACTGAGAGAAAACAACTTTGTTCCAGAACACGGCTTTCACAATAAACGGTCGTGGCGCGGGAAGAAAAGGAACAGATGTTCGATAGATCATCCAGCGTCCGATGCAAGCAAACTGGCATCGGAAAATTTCAGAAATGCTCAATCACCCTTTCAGGGTGATTCCGATAGAGGATTAGGCATGCGATTTGCAATTTTGACTGACGATTCGGTTTTAGCGCAGAAACTGGCCAAATATTTCGAGAAATATTCAATCACCGTAGACGCTTACTGCACTGAACTGCTGACACTGCGTGCGATGCGCACCATCACCTATGACCTGGTGCTGCTTGACGCCAAGAGCACCGTCGGGCTAGCCAGCAGCTTGCTTTCATGGCGCAACTGCAACGCTGATTTTTATACCCCGGCGATCATACTAACCTCGCTCCTGACATGGAATGTGATGCAGGATTGGATCGAAGCCGGCGCGCACGACGTCGTAAGCCGCGCAGACGTTGATCAGATCGGGCTGAGGGTATGCGTTGCCCTGCGGCGCCTGGCGCATTGCACCCGTGTCGACAGGATACAGATTGGCGATTATGTATTGAATCGGGGAAGCGACATGGTTACCTGCGGCGGCATTGACGTCAGTCTCACTCCGCGCGAATTCTCTATCGCATGGCTGCTTTTCTCCCATCCGGGAAAATTCCTGAGCCGGTCGCAGATCACTACCAGCGTCTGGGGAAATTCCGAAGAGGTTGCAGCCCGCTCGCTGGAACAGCATATTTATAAGCTGCGCAAGAAATTGGGCCTGTCGTCTACGGCTGCCGGCGCCAGCCTGAGGACGGTGTACGCGCTAGGCTACAAACTTGAGATTTCTCCGGAGCTGCGGCAAGCTGAAAAATCCGTTCCAGAACAGCCTCCGGCGCTGGTTCGGACAGAGGGCGATGGTAGCGATGCCTGTAACTCTCTGACGGCCTGATCAGGTTGCATCAATTCGCGCGCGATCCCGTATATTTATCCATTTCTTCCACAGCCGATAGTGTGCGGTTGAATCGTTGCTGCTTACCCTGGCGCCCTTGGAAAAACCAGATGGGCCAATCATCTGTAGCTGCCGATCCGCTGATTGACCTTGCCGAGCAGCGCTTGCGCGTCATTGAAGAGCGACATGCTCAGCGGAGCTTGTTTGACGATGCTTTCCAGATCTTGCGCAATCGCGCTAGCTTGTTTGAGTTGAGTTACCAGTGCAAGAATCTGCTGCCGGGTTGCTGCACCAGGGGCCGCGCTATCGCGCAGATTCTTGATTTTGCTGCGGGTTGCCTGCATGAATTGCTGTATTTTCCCTAAATCATGCGGCGCAGATCGATTGTTTTCGATCAAACCATGCAGCGATTGCAGATTGGTTGTCAGGCTGGCGCGTTTATCATGCAGCGTCTGAAGATTGTTTTTCTTGCTGGTGAAAAACCCCAACTCAGGCATCGACAGCTTTTGCGCTACACCGCTATTCGTACGCCGGAACATGATTGGCGCATCTCGGTATTGCAAATGCAGTTGCTTGAATTCAGCTGGCGTACCGCAAAAAGGTATCGGCGGCGCCGGCCGTGACGGTGTTGCCAGCCCTTGAGCACGTGCCTGTTGCATCGACAGTTTCGGCACGGCGGCGCGGCGTGCCGGCGCGGCTGCCGCATGCGTGGGGCCAGGGGATTGTTTCAGTTCTTGCAAAAGCGTATGCAAATCGGCGACGGGCTCCGGTTTTGACTGAACCGGGGAGTGTTTCAACGCTTCAAACCGTGCAAACAATTCCGCCTGAGAGGGTACTGGGCCACCTTTCAATGCCTGAAACCGGGTAAGTATCTCGGGGCTCAGCCCGCTACTCTCGGCCAACCCGGCACCAGCGTCAGGCCGAACCGGCCGCGACTGAACGGCGGCGGGCTCCGGTTTTGACCGAACCGAAGGGTGTTTCAACGCTTCAAACCGCGCAAACAATTCTGCCTGGGAGGGTACAGGGCCGCCTTTCAATGCCTGAAACCGGGTAAGTATCTCGGGGCTCAGTCCGCTAGTCTCGGCCGGCCCGACACGCCCAGCGCCGGACCGAACCGGCCGCGACTGAACGGAGCGGCCGGCGAGATGAACTGCATGCCTTGCGGTGCTCGTGCTGTCGCTTTTTTGTCCATTCACCCGCCGCGCAAGGACATCCAATAAGGGATTACTTTTCCGAGCCGTTTTCTCGCCGGTAGGCAGAGCTTGCGGTTTTACATGCTGCGTGACACCGGATGACAGGAATCCGGGGAGACCGAATTTCGGAAGTTTCATGATGCGCACCTTGGAAATGTTTGATGCCATTGTAGAAGCTGTCCGGGCGCATCCGATCCGTTACGCGAAATTCCGGTATGGATAGCGAAGTTCTTGTTTACCGGAAGTTACCGTTGCCGGATCAACTTCCAGACTGAGGCTAGGCTGCGTTATTGTCGATAGAGATTCCGGCCGGCGCCCAGCGCGCAGGTCTAACTCACGGTCTTGCCCTTTTCCTGAGCGCCTGCTGGCGCCGGCAAACCATTTCATCATCCTGCACATCCTGGTTTGCAGGAAAGCGGCACTGAACGAAGATGCGGCTGGCTTACAGTTACAGCCCAGTTACAGCCGTCTTCCAAAAACCTGACGAACCATGTCATCGGAATATCTATAGTTCCACCTGAGTTCAACGCCGGCGGGAATGTCGCGGGTGGCAAAAAACGCACGGATCGAAAATTTTCCACCGATATCCGACTCGACGTCAAAAGCAACCGGCTCGACATTGTAAGCGTCACGCGATTGCCGGGCGCAACGGCCGAACTCGTCATATTCGAGGGAAGTGTTCATCATCGCCAAGATATTTTCGCCATCCAGGAACGAGACTGCAGTACCGCTGATCGACGAAATCGTAAAGGAGTCGGAACGCAACATGAAATACATTGCAGGCGTCATCAGGCGGCCGCCGTAAACCCCGACGCACTCCCCTTTCTGCACCGGACGGATCGTGAAAACGCCTCTTTCGCCGACCAGGCTCGATTCCCTTGGGTCCTGCAGGTCGCCGGCTTCGATGAGCCGGCATTGAAGCATCGAATGATAACGCGCCATTCTCGCCTGCGCAGTTGCCAGCGGGTCAATCGACGGCCAGACTGCATCGGGTGAATATACTTCCCCCGACGCGGTAGGCTGCGATTGCCATATTTTCCGAATCATCACAGGCCGGGATTCGGCGTCGCGGAAAGGATATCTGCCGTCCAGCTCGGAGGAATACGGCAGACGTTCGATTGCGCAGTGTGTTTGCAACATATGGAATTCCTTGAGCAGCCGGTGTGCCCCGTAGCGGACCAGCAACCACATTTCGCCAGCTTTCTCAAGTTCGGCGTTGCCGCTGAAATTGTCTATGATTTCGCAGCGGATGCTGTTCTCGTCATCGGTCAATTCGCCGTCAACCTGAGCGGCCGCTTCCCAACTGACGTCTACACCGGCAGCTTGCAGCGCCGCGCGCATTGTCAGCGAAAGTATCCCTTGAATTTCGCTGCGCAGAGCCGGCACCATTTCGAATAGGAATTCATGCTGTTCCGCCAGGCTGGAAAATTCATCAACATCATTCAGGCGCAGATGGATGTATTCGCGCAACCTTCTGCATTCAGTCGCGATCCGTGATGCGCGCACGCTGTTTTCACTAATTGAAATTACAGCACTCATAACAATTCTCCTTGCCTCTTTTAGAACTACGGTTTCACATTTAATTTTTGATCGGCTGTCCGGCCTTGCACCGCAGCGGCCGGCGGGATTTCACCCCAGGCGGCGACGATGTGCTTGATACGCTGCGCATAGGCGTCACGTTCCGGCAGTTGCTCCGAGTGATAGGCTCCGACCGCCTTCCAGCTGTTGCCGTATTTGCTTACCATCCGTCGCAGATGCCACGCCGCGATGTAAACATTCTGGCAAGGTTGCAGCAAGGTCTGCCGGTAAACGCCGTACCTGGCGAGTTCGGCAAGATGCACCGAGTTGATCTGCATGACGCCATAGTCGGTAGAGCCGTTCGCGTTGACATGAATCGCGTCGGCCTTGTTATGGGATTCTTGCCAGGCAATTGCCCGCAGTATGGTCGGGTTCACATTATGGTAAAGCGCCGCATCGTCGAAGCAATCGGCGCGCGCGACGTCAGTCGGCAGCAGCATCGACGCCAGGCCGGATAAGACGATCCAGCCGATGCGGCAGGCAGCACAATTTTTTTTTATTTTCACGATTGATCTACGCTGTCATGTACTTCAATGAAAACTGAAATGGGGTAAAAAAAACAGGTGACGCGTTCTTCGGCATCACGGCACGGTCAATGTGCGGATTCTGAAGAATGACGCGATCGCTATCGCGCCCGGTCACCTGCTGGCCCAGCTCAGATGCCGATCTTGCCATCGGCGTTCTTGCTTTTCAGCCGGTCTCTCAGCCGATTTCTCAACCGATGGCCATGTTCAGCCAACAGCACGCTATCATCGCCGCTACGGAATTTCGGCTGCTCGGTTTCGAAGCGCGCCATGTCGTCGAAGATTGAAGTGAACTCAACCTGGCGATACGGTCTCAGATGGATACCGTCAAAACGCATCTGGATCCTCGGCCTTAAGATCCGCATTGACTTCTTTCGCTTGCTGTATGGATTTCTGCATGATAGAAATGGCGAAGTTGACTATCAAGGCATTCAGCTGGTCCTGATTCTGGGTATTGGAATCATCCTTTTTTTTATTTTTTTTTGAATTTCCCGTTTCGTCAGGTTTGTGCGTAGTGTCAGGTGCGTGCGTGTGCGACGGAGGTGACGAAGGATTACTTACGGAATGGTGTCCCATATAAATCTCCAAGAGTTAGAAGGAACTCAACGATCGCAGATTGGCGCCGCGACCGGCATGCAAGCACGAATGCAGGGATTGCAAAACGAAACTGAAAATGCCGCCCGGCGCTGCCTGGATATTCGACATTTCCCTTAACGAGAAAAACCCTGCACCTGCACATGGCCGCATCATGCTTTTTGCTTTCCTGACGCGGCCATGTCTTCCGCCGGCGCAACGGGATTGCCGCCTAGCGCAGTGAATTTATCCACCAGGGCTTGTTCCCACACCATGTAGGAAGAGGTTTGCGCAAATCCCTTGAGTTTGGTCAACAACTGGTCAACAGTGCTTTTCTCTGCCTTGCCGGCCGACAGGTGGCTGCTGCCATCGGCCTTGGTCGCCAGCTTGTACTGCCGGTCGTCGGCATAGGCGGCGCGGTGAAATACATGCAATAGATTGCCGGCGCTGTGTCCCTCTCCGCTGACATCCATTTTAAGCGCCGTATGCTTGCCGTCCTGGTTGCGAATCGCGTAAAAGCCATCGTCCCCAACGCCTATCATTACGGCCGGCTCTGCATGCAGCGACACTTTGTCATAAGTCTTGTTTATGTCGATCCGGCTGTCCACATCGATTTCATGTCCTGCCCCGACCCGTACCATGCTGATCGGCTTGCGCAACATGCTGGCAGTAGTCCAGGCAAGCATTTCGCCTGGCATGCCGTGGCTGGCCGTCAAGATCTGATCGGAACGGTCAGGGAAGGCCGCTGAAATATCGGCTGCCTGTTTGCGGACGGCAGCCTTGCGCTCCACTTCACTGACACCGGTTGGCGTTTCGTAGTAGCCGTTCAGCAGCCGGAAATGCTCATGGTGGATATTCTTGGTGGCGTCATCCAGATGCGCCACGATAGGATCGCCGCGCAAGATCGCGGCATGGATCGCGTCCTTGGTGGTACGCGGCGAGAAATCCGAGGTGTACGGATGTCGCCAGCGCGCATGTTCGGTGCTCGGTGAAGAAGTTTCGAGCGGTTTGCCAAGAAAATAGTTCTTGGTCGGTGCGACATAGACGGCTTGCCTGCTTTTGGCGTCGTAAGTGTGGAAATGCCCGGATTCAGGATGAACCATTGAGGCGCCGTGATCGGCTTCAGTGAGTTTTCCCTCAAGAAAATCGCAATATCTTTTTTCCAGTTTCCCGGTATCGATGCTGTCCATGTACACCACCTGGCCGATGTCTTTTTTCAGATCCTGCGATTCGCCAGGCTGGAGTTGCGGTTTAGGCGGTGACTTGTCGACATGCCGGATGCTGTACAAAGCGCCTGGCAAGACAATCACCTCGGCTTGTCCCAGATCGGATTCCGCGGAAATATTCAGGGCCGTTTGCTGGCGCATCACCAGGCGTTGATTCTGTGCTTTTGGCGCGGCACCAAAGCCAAGCGCTTGCCCGAATGCCGCTGCCAGGCGGCTCGACATCGT
This sequence comes from Collimonas sp. OK242, assembly GCF_900107095.1. Taxonomy (GTDB): domain Bacteria; phylum Pseudomonadota; class Gammaproteobacteria; order Burkholderiales; family Burkholderiaceae_D; genus Collimonas. The sequence continues at coordinate 42,322 of NZ_FNOR01000001.1, read as the reverse complement.
GGCCGACAATATTTCGGTCAGCGTGGCGACGTCGCCGCTGGCAACATGCCAGTCAGGGGTATCGGCGGTTTTGCGTTCTACGTAGGGCGCTTCGGTAACCACGGCACGCTGCACGATGGCGGGAAATTTTTTTGAATGCAATGCGCCCAGATTGATATGGATCGCCTCGATCGGGTCGAAATGCTCGTCCCCGCCCATGCGATGGCTCTCTGACGGGCCCTCGATATTGCCCGGCTTGTTCATGATGTTGTAGACGAAATCTATGCCCGGCACCACCGGCTGATGCTTGGCCTGCCCGGTGGTTTCCCAGCGCAGCGGATAATGAAAGTATTGTGATTCGATGGTGTAGTCGCGTACTGCCTGAATGATGTTTTTCTGCAGCTCGTGGGACAGGTCCGGCGTGGACATGCGCATGGATTCAAGCCCCGAGCCTTTCAGCATCGCTTCGTGCGTCGGCAAAGCGTAGGCTTGCGCATTCCAGCTCCAGGTGGTGAGCGTCTTGGGAATCTTTGCCGAATCGCTCAGGCCGAACGGCGCTGCGGTGGCGCCCGCCGGATGGGCCTTGCCGTCGAAGCTGACGTTGACCGGATAAGCGCTGTAACCCGGCGTATCCTTGGTCGCCTGTTGCATGTACAGCGTGTGATCCTGGTCCAGCCGGGCCATGTAGGCTGCCGATTTCGGCGGCAATTGACTGCGGTTGTTTTGCACCGGCTGCGCCGTCGGCATATTGCCAGGTCCCGGCTGGCTGCTGCTGGAGGCTCCCTGCGCGGTCAGGTTGGCGACCATCTCTGTCATCGTCTGTTCCAGCTGCCCCAGATATTCCTGTTGCTGCTGCGGCGCCATCTGGTGAAACTCGATGGCGTCCTGTACCGCCATGATTTCGCCATCTATCCGTCCTTTGGGCTTGAGCATGATGCGGTTGCTCCACTGCTTGACTTGTTCGAGGCTGTCGGTAACGGAAAAAACAGCGTCGCGAATCTTCTTGATGTCGCCAAAATGGGCGCCCATGCGGTCGCCGATGGCGGCGACATCGTTGGCAAAGCCAAGCAGCACTGAAATGGCGTTATTGAACCCGCGTTCGCGCTCGATCTGGCCGTCATAGGCGCCGGCATTGGGTCCCACAATGCCCAAACCGTTGAGCACCGTTGCCACAATCGGCAACACCAGCTTGTCCAGGCTGCGGGTCGCCAGGCGCGTCACGATAGCTTCGCGATAATCGGCAACCACCGTATCCGGATTGAATTTCGTCGAATTATAGGTATTGCCCAAAGAGCGGAAAGTAACGTCGTTGATGAAGCGCACTATGGCTCTTGCACTGTGCGCTGCCGGATGGTTTTCTTCTTCGCCGACGCGATTTTTCCACAGCTGGTCTATGCCGGCGTTGACCAGCGAGGCGGCCAGCAGTCCGGCGACGTCGGCCTTGCTGCCACGGTTGAAGCCGAAGCCTTTCTGCACCAGGAGATTGCTAACCAGGCGGGTGAACTCCGGAATGGCAGGCACCAGCAAATCATTCAGCAGGACGGAGGCCTTGGTTTCGCGATCCTTGGTCTGCGCCGGAACAAATTTGCCGACGAAGGAAAAAACATGGGTCAGCGCTTCCTGCACCACCACCATCGAGGTGATCGCGCAAAACAACACTTCGGGACTGACGCTTTGTCCGCCAGCCGCGCTGAAACCGTGCGAACCGCCTGCGATGGCGCCATTCGGCGAGTGTTTGTAGAATTTGAGCGCATCGTTGAGTCCGACCACAACGGCGGCAGTGACAAACGATTTGGTCGCCAGGTTCAAGGTATAAGTGACAGCGCCTCGGCCGCCGGCCAGCGTCGGCGCCATGGTTGCCGCTCCTAGCACCAGTTTGGCCAATGATTGCCCGTGTCCCGCCAGCACCTCGGTTGCAGCGGCCGCAGCGTCGGCGACGGTGTCGCCGGTAAAGCGCCTGATGCCGCCGGCGGCAGACGCCAATGCGGCAGCAGGCGGGCCTTTCAGCAAAGGCCCCGCCTTGAGTTTGTCGCCGGTCGACAAGATCAATTCCGAATCGGGGAAGCCGTCCTTGCTGCCGGTCTTGCCGGTATCGCGGCCTTGATACGAATAGACGTCGACATCGGCCCGTGCATGCATCTTCTCATCCAGGCCGAACGCCCTGCCGGACGCATGGCCTGACAGCGCCGGCTGCGGGTTGATGAGCGACATCTTGATGCCGTTGTCGCCGAGCACAAGCCGATGCACGGCCCCATCTTCCGTGGAGATATGCAGCGTGACATCCGCACGCGGCGCAGGGCCGCGTTCCAGATCGGTCCAGCTGCGCAACTTGGCGCCCTTGACGCCCATTTCCTGCCCGGCCGGCCCCATCACTTCGATGCTTTTGATACCTTGAATGTCGGCCAGCACCGCGCCATCCATGTTGACCGAAGTCGGATGGCCTGCTTCGTTCTTGCCGGGCGTTGCCTGCTTTTCCTTTTTGAAGATCAGCAAATGATTTTCAATCTTGTTGTGGTCCATATAGATGGGGAAAAATCCGTCCCCATCGCGCGTTCCGACGCCATGCGGCATTGCATGCTCGGCATTGGCCCAGGTGCTTCTGCGCGGCAGCGGCGAAGGATTCGGCGGCAGCAGCATGAACTTGTCGTCGGATTCCTTGCGGTCTCTGCGCGCCGACAGCGGCGAACGCTCGGACAGGGTCATGATAGCGCTGCGCAAGGGTGTTTCCATTTCGGTGGCCGCTGCCTTTCCCTTGCCCTTGACCGCAGCGCCCGGCGCTGCATTGATTTCTTCCAGCGCGAGATCCAGTTCATCCAGTTTGACAGGCCGGCCACCGTAACCCACTACAAACAAGCGCTGCTCGGTCGCGGTATTGCTGACGCGCACGGTGTCAGCCACCACTTTCAGCCTTTCCATCACGCTGAACCTGCCGTCCCTTGCCGGGATCATCAGCACGCCGGCGGCGTCATTGAGGCCGCGCAAATCCCGTCCGGCAGAGGCCGATGGCGAAAACACTGCCTGATGCTTGCTCATGAATTGACCGAATCGGGCCTGCGTGACGCTGTGATCGTTTTTCTCGTGATCCAGTGCGGTCGGCGTTACATCCAGGACGGCGGGCGCGGCAGTGGGAGCAGAAGCGGTAGCAGACCTGGTGAAGATGGAACCGGCGAAATTGGCGATCGAATGGTAGGCGGCGTCGAGCGTCTGCCCCCCCTGCGCGACTGCGTTCCAGCCGCCGTTTGAAAGCGCCCTCAGGTGGTTGCGCGGCGCAAAGGAGGAGATAGCCGTGACACCACGCTGGAGATAGCTGGCCGGCAAACCGCTTGCGCCTGCCGCTGATCCGGATGAACGCTCGCGAGCCCTGCTGGTTCCGCCCTCGGAACGCACATCGGTAGGGCTGGGGGTAGCTTCGACAAGCAAAGGCGATGGGGAGCTGATGCGATCGATGGTCATGAGTAAAGTGAAGACGTGGCTTTTGGTCACGACCCCAAGCATAGTTAATCGGATTGATGAACTCTAGCTTTACGCACCCCGTAGGCACGACGATCGCAACGAAGGCAGTTATCTGTCAGCGAAACTACATGCAGCCGGTCCCCGATTGTCCTCCGGCATGTCGATCACGTGATACTCCGCTCCTGCTGCCGTAGGCGGATTGGATTGATGAATCAGGTTGCCAACCCTGTTCGCTGCCTCACCAGCTTTATCAATCGCGGTATCAGCCAGAACATCGGTCATTGTCCATGCCGCGAATGCCGGTGCGCTGGTGATCGTTCCGACCGTTTCCTGGATGGCAGAGATGCCGGCTGGATCCATTCCCGCCTTTTTCGCTGCGATTCCGGCCACGGCTTTTGCTGCCGATACCCCGGCAAAACCGCCGGCCAGCACACCGTTCGTCAAGATACGCTTGGCAGTCAATAGTTCGCGCGCGCCGCTGAGCGTGTCGGTCGCGATATCCACTGGCAATCCCTTCGGCTGGAACCGCTTGTACTCGTTTCGACATTCTGGACAGTCTCGCTGTTCTCGGACGCAAGCGTGGACTGGGACAGGTTTTGTATATGCATTTCTGATGTTCCATAAAAGACCGTCAAGGTTCCGGGTCATGATCTCCTGTCAAATAATCTCGTCTCTCAATCGATATTTTCCATTCGACATTCAATCGCTCGATGTTACCTATTGGAAATTTTTATTGCGTTCTCATGCTGAGACATGTGACCAGTCAAGCTCTTCAAGGTACGAAGTAAAGTAGTCCTGAACGAATAGATACTTGAACGCTGGCATGAGCAGATTCGCCGAAAACGGTGCAGCATCGGCGCTTCCTGCTACCGCGCAGTTGGAGCCGGTGAAATTGGCGATCGAATGGCAGGCGGCGTCGAGCGAGGCGTAATCAGCTACGCTAAAGGAAATTGAGCCGCAGTGCGTTGTCCGTCAACCGTAGCGACACTTTGCACCCGCAATCCATAGTTGAGACCAAGATTTGTGGCCTCCTTGCCCTTTTCCCGGACGATCAGCATCAACGGGCGCCACGTGGCCGGTTGCTGCAAAACGGCATCAGCCAGTTTTACTTTTTCATTCACCCGGCCCGCATCGCCAGCAATTTCAGCCAGCCCGCCGACCAGCCGTGCGCCATCGATACGTCCGGATGCATGCGGCCGCATTGAGTAATTGACGTTGAACTGGCAATACTTGCCCTCTGTTTCCAAGGCCGCGATATCCTTTTCAAACTGGGCCAGCAGTCTCTGGGCCTCGGCGCGATTCTCCGGCGTGTCCTTGATTCCATCCACTTCCGGCAGCGTCTCCAGGGCGCGAGCGCACCACTGGTCACGGTTTGCGGAAATTTCCGCCAGCATCTCCTTGGCGCCAAAGTAGTGCCGATCAAGGTCGCCATCCTGCTTATCGTTGATGCGGAATGGCGACAATCCATGTTTCTGCAGGTGCTGGGCAAACTCCCTTTCAAACGAAAAGTCGATGGGCAGACTGCCTCCTCCCAATGCACCTCTCTTACCAAGCGACGAGGGACTTGCATTGTGCGGTAGCGGCAAGGGCAGGGTTTTTGCATTACGCGGTAGCGGCAACTGCACATCCAGTGAAGCGCTGAAAGTCTGCTTGCCCGTGCTTGATTTGTCGGCCACTACATATACCGCTGCTTTGTCTTCCGTCCGGTATTCAAACGCCCTTTGTGCTTTCGCCTTGGTGGTCAATATCGCGCCAAGGCCCCATTCAGCCCGACGGCTGTCCGGCTTGGTTTGAAGCCGGGCCCCGACACTTCCTCTTACTTCCCCCTGGGTTGCGATAGATCCGGCGTCAAATCCGGTAACCACCGCGTCAGGCAATCGAGAAAGGATGGCCTCCATGGGCCCAGAGAAAGCTGCGTCGCTTTTGGTGGGTTTCAGGTCCTTCCACAACACAGTGGATTCCCATGTTTTCAGCATATTCTGGCGCTGCGCCTCATCCTGGCCTCGAGCACGTAGAAAACGCACAACAGTGCCATTCATCTTCATGCGCTCGTGAGTCGCCGCAATCGTCGCAGTTCCCCCGGCAAAGAGGTGCTTGCCGTGCGTCTTGCCGATTGCAACACCCATGCTGCCTTCCGTGGTTTTGGTCTTGCTTTCACCCACCATCATCTCGAATCCAAGAATGGGCTGGAAGAATTGAACAAAGGCTTCCTGTTTCTTAGAGTAGCCGGCAGTGAGCAAAGGGGTGACAATCTTGGGCGATATATAAGGCAGCAGAGGCAGGCCTACTCCTAGCGCCCCGCCATTCGATGTCTTTAATTTATTGCGCAGCCCCCATTGCGCGAACATCGGCCTGTAAAACTTGACCAGGTCCTGGTTATCGTCGAGGCGTAATTTCTGGCCTTGACCATAACGCGAAATGTGCGAGAGGCGGAAATTATCCTGAACCTCTGTTGCGTCCAGACCAAGCCCGCCCACGATGGAATCGATCTGTTCCGGACTCAAGTGTTCGGCATTCCTTTGCAGAAATTGCTCTGACACATCGCGCAAGACAGATTCCGCGCTAACGCCGATATTGGCTTTACGCCGCAAAGGAAGCGAGCTGCTGCTGCGTGCCATGGCATTGGCTTCCGCGGCATATTCCTCCAATGGTTCAGGCAGGGCTTGCTGGGTCGCCGTTGTGCCGGCGGCGGGTGTGGGCGTGGGCAGCGCTTGATTGAAGCGCTTTCTGATGGCGTCGAAATCCGCCGGTGTCAACGCGCGAAGCTCGGAGAAATTTTCTTTTATGTGATCGCATAAAACCGTCACAGCCAGGCAATGCATTTGTCCATCGCCGTTTAGGGCGCTCGCCGGCAAGTTTTTGGCAGCTTCGCCTAATGACGAAGCTGCCGCCGAGATCGCGGCGGCGACCTTGCTCGCATGCGTCGTAATGCCGAAACGCTCGGCCATTGCTGCCGTATTTGCCAGAGCGTGAGATGTAAACGGTGTTTTTGCGCGGGACGGGGTGAGTCCCCGCAACAGGCCTTCGCCATAGCGGCCCAGCCTGCGTTGCATCCATTCTTCGCCGACTTTGCGCAACTCCTTGTCGCGAGCATCGTAGGGCGAGCCAGGCTCATTGCTGACATAGCCGTTTCGAACCGCATTGTAAGCGCCCAGCTGGCGCTGTCCGAACCGTTCAGACAAATGCTGGTCCGGGTCGGCCTCGGTATTCAGGTGCAACCTTTCCGCAGCTACCAGTTTGGCGTCGTTCAGCCACGCCATGACCGGCGCCGATTTTGACTCGGAAATTGCCATGTCGGCTTGCCAATACACCCGCAACGCAACCAATTGTTTGCCGGAAATGACTTCACCAGCGTTATTGCCTAGCGTTTGCAATACTTCTATCCCACGCGGCATGGTGGCCATCAAGTGGAATAATGCCTTGATGTCGGCCGGGGTTTTCCCGGACGATGAGCTAGACGCTCCTGCACTATCTTCTCCCACAACCATGGACAAGGTGGGGTGTGCTCTCAATTCCCGCAACAGCGCGATGGCGCGTTGAGCGTCACCGCCGCTCACTATCGCCAAGGCATACGAAAGGCTTTCGGCAATATCCGTCTTCAGCAGCGCGTCGGCTGCGGGATTCGCCGGTATCGCATTCATTGCGATATTCAAATCCCGGCTTAAAACCCGAAGCGATTCCGAGGCTCCGAAGCCTGGCGGGTGCAGCAACAATCCCGCGACCGACTCTGCGCTCACATCATCCGATATCGAATGGATTTTCTGGTTCTCGGTGGTCGCAACGCCAAGCCGTTCCTCGACAGCAGCCTTGGCCGAGGCCAACGCTTCCTGTGCTTTTTCAGCCCCCTGGATGCCAGTCTGTGCAGTGTGAAGACCGCGCATCACCACATCCAGTTGTCCAAGAACCCGTTCAGCCTCGCCCACCATGTGCTCAACCCGCTCTTCCGCAGAAGTGAGTAGCGTTCCGATTTCTGCAATCAAGCCGTTAAGGGTCTCTTCCAGCTGCTCGAAATGGGCGCACTCGGCCTGGATGGAGCTCAGTTCATCGGCATTGGCATTGACCTCGGCGTTGGCCTCAGGCTGCCCGGAAACAGCCGTCAAACGTTGTTGCAAAGCGCTTTTGTGCCCAAGTACCAAGCTTAGGTCGTTCTTGAGGGAGGCGTGAGTATGCTGTTGCACGGTACATTCGGTTTGCACCAATTGCAGGTTTTCACATATATGCTGATGCGCCTCTACCAGCGCTCCAAGAGCAGGTTCCAGGCCGGCCTTGTCAGTCTCGCATTGCTTAAGCAGTTCCTGAGAAATATCGCTTAACCGGTCCAGTTCCGTTTGGGTAAAGTCCAGGTGCTTGACAGTGATGTCTGACGCCAGCACGGCTCCAGCTATGTCATTTACCTCACAGGGCGTCACCAGTGCATGCAGGCGTGAGGCTGCGTGCAGCATCCTTTTTTCGGCTCGCGCGCTTGCGTCTGCCGCAAGTTGTTCTCTCTGCAGCAATGGCGCCAGACGCCTGCTGTGGGATGACTGTTGCAATCGGCATTGCTGAAGCTGCGCTTCCAGGCGCTCGCCTTCATGTCTCAGGCCTGCCACCTCCAACCGTTGCGGGGAATAGCTTGGCGCGTGCTGCGCGGCCGCTATCCGGCCTTGGATGTTGTCTATGTCCTGTCCAGCTTTTTCACTCAAGGGTGTCAGCATGGCAATCTTCTCTTCGAGCGCTTCACGTTGCGCCGTCAATTGCCGATGCTCACTTGCCAGCGCTTGCCAATCCTGGCGTGCCTCCTGGTATTCCCGTCCAAGTCCTTGCAAATTTTGCGTTAAACGGGTTCTGATGGATTCGGCTTCTTCAGTCGTCAACACACTTGAAGAATCGGATTTTTTCAGGGGCTTTGCCTGGAGCGTCTGCACTTTCGGTACAGCATGCGGCTGGAGCACAGGGAAACATTCGACTAATTTTTCCCAGGCGGTAGTCGGGCCACCCGGCCTGTCCGATAGGCTGTGGGATGCTTGCGTCAGACGTTTCTGCAGGGACTGCGCTTGCTGGGCAATGTCATCAAATTTGCCTGGAATATCCTGAGGTTCGGATGAGGAAGCTTGCTCGGCCTTCTTATTGAGCTGAGTTCTTGACGGGCGTTCCAATGCCATAGAGGTGCCAGGCAAAGGGCCGCCAACGCTGATTGGCCGCCCCATGATTGTCTTGACCCCCGCACGATAAGCGCCACGGATGCTTTTTAGCGGCGCGAAGAAAGAACTCGACGAGTTTCTCCTTGCGCTGGAGTTTTTCGCGCTCGCCGATTCTGTTGTCGTTGCGCTATCCGGCGACGCGGGAGATTCGGTCGTTGTGGAGATTGATTTCCGTGTATTGACAGTGAATGCAGGCATCCCAATCCCCTTCCGATTTTGAAATTTATGGGCATGCGTGGCGTACGCAGCGCTCTTTTCCAGCTCCTTGTGGAAAACATACCTTCGTGTAGCCGACCTATCTTCCGCTGAGCGAAAAATATGCTCAACGCGCGAAGCAATTGGCAAAAAATGGGAAGGCTTCGTATCTCGCAATAAAGATTCGGCAGAATTGAGATCACGGGAAAAAAAAAGAGTGACCATTTACCGTGCGAGGTTGTTGGAAAGCCAGAAAGCTCTGCGAAGTCCTGGAGTGAGAGCCAGGTTGGCTTGGCAACCGCGACATAACGTAACCAGAGGATAATCATGCACGCAAATCACACCCATGCTCTTTTAGCGACGCTGTCGGGCGACATCTTGAAGGTATCCAAGCCCGGCTCCGGCGCAATCGAAATCCCGATCAACGACTGCGCGATTCATACCAAATTGAGCGGTGTCCACCTGCACGGCGGACCGTATTTCCAGATCGGGCCGCTGACCTGCGACGAACTGAAGATGCTACGTCATTTAGGCGTCAGGGAACCCAACCTGGAGCTGATCGACATTGTTCGTCACTGAAGGAATGCCCCGTGCATCGTGTTGTCTTGCACGGGGTTTATTGATGAAATGCGTTCTGCGCATCGGGATGCTTTAGCTCGGGAGTCCCGGAATAGCGGCGCCTGCCGCCTGGTCGATGCGCTCCCAGAGACGTTCAAGGCCCCGTGCTGCATCAGGCTCCAGGACCGGGCCATTGCTCATTTCCGCGAACAGCGCACTCTGAAATTGGTATTCTGTCCGGCAATCTGCGCACTCCCGCAAATGCATTTCGACCATGCTGCGCTCCGCAACGGATGCGCGCCCATTGATTACCCAAGGCAATAGCTCCAACACTTTCTCGTGACAAGCATTGACATCGGTCGAATCGCTCAATGTTTCTTCTCCAAAAGACCTCCCAGTTTCGGCAAGGTGCTGCGCAGCGTGACGCGGGCGCGAAACATCCTTGCTTTTATTGTGCTGACCGGACACTCCATGATCTCGGCGATCTCTTCCAGCGAGTGTCCCATCCAGTACGCCAACTCCAACACCACGCGCTGATCGATCGGCAAAAGGAACAGCCCTTTGGCGACCCAGTCGAGCACTTCATGGTCGTCGAAAGGACAGGCGACCGACAAATCGCCGCCTGGCGCTGTTTTTTCCCACAGGGCCTGCCCCGTTCTACGCAATGACTTGAGCGCAGTGCGGTAAGCGATTCCCATGATCCAGGTCGACACCAGCGCCTCCCCGCGAAATTCACGGGCTTTTTGCCAGACGACCAGGAATGTGTCGTTAATGGCCTCCTCAATCGCCTCCTCACAATACGTCACCCGCCCGAGGAAGCGACTTAACCTGCGGTGATACTTCAGGTATAGGGACGACAAGGATTGCCGGTCCCCGGCAGCGATGCGAAGAAGCGAGCCAACGTCGTCATTATCTGCTTGCTCTGGCTGGCGCGTCAAATTATTAGAGATTAGTGTCATGGCCATCGATTGTAGTTAGACTGGATTACGGATATGAGAAGAAAAACCCGGCTCTCTCAAAGAATGTTTCACCCCCTTGGCAAGATCAGATCGGCGCTCCGATATCAGCGATCCGGTAAACGGCTACGATCAATCCCGGACGCCGGCTGCGACCAGCTGCATGGGCGCCCTGGCCCACGCTGGCGAACTATTTAATGGCGGGAGATCGAAGGAAAAGTTCGGCGCCGGAACAGGCAGCAGTTTTGTCGCTCTTACCGTCATTGATTTTCTTTTGATTTTGGTAAAAACTCTGCACCGGATCGCCCGCGACGGTCGACATCCCCAGGTGCAGACTGGCGGCAATGAACGCCAGATTTCAGTGCGACGGATCGGTAATTCTCAGTAACAGCTCTTTCAGCTGATCGTTCAAGCGGTCCGAGCATTCGCGCAGGAAATTATAAAAAAGCAATCCGAACAGCGCTATCGATATCCCCAAGGCAGTCGCATAGAGCGCGGTACCGATCCCCTTGGATACGCCGGATGGATCCGAAATGCCGGATGAAGCCAACACCGCAAACGTATCGATAATCCCGAGGATAGTGCCGACCAGTCCCAGCAGCGGCGCCGCAGTCACAATCGTATCCAGTATCCATAAGCGGGCGATTACACGCGATCTGCTGGACAGATAAATGGCTTCTGAAAGATCTTCCAGCCGGGCTGGGGCAAGCTTCGCGTCGCGTGACTGCAGTGCTTCACGCAGCAGCTGCACAGGCGTCGATTTTCGTTCCAGAAACGCGGCCGGGATCCGCGTTGCATCGTTGGCAGAACCGGCCATGAGACGCAGGATGGCGCTGGCGTCGCGTCTGCCGGTCATGTAAAAAATTTGCCGTTCAATGATGACGAACACGGCAAGCGCAGCGGCGCCGTACATCGCATAAAACGTCAGACTATGGAATAGCTCAATGTAGTTCATATGGGTACCTGGTAGAGATGATATGCCGCATCGGGTGCGGCACCTGATTGATGCAAGATTGCACCCCCGGATTAAAAATCCGTGCTTAAAGATATTTGCAAGGTGCGTGGCGCACCGGCATAAAACGACGGTGAAGTCGCGTTACCGGATGCTGATACATTTCCGGCGACGGTGCCTTGGGCTGTCACCACCGGATTCACGTTGCTGGTAAACGACGAGCCACTCGTACCGGTCATGCTCAGATATTGCTTGCTGAACAGATTGGATACCGTCAGGCGGATCGTCGGCGTCTTCATGAAAGCAGTTGGCGCAAAGCGATAGCCGGCGCCGATATCGTATAAGGTATAGCCGCCGACCTGATCGTCATTGACCAACGCGGTATAGCGGGCGCCGACATAGCGCCCTTGGATCGACGAATAAAACGATCCGTAGCTGTACTGCAGGGACAGCGACGCCAGCCATTTCGGCGTATCCGGCATTTGTTTTCCCGAGGTCGGCAATGCGGCCGAACCGCCGTTGGTGGTTTTGGCGAAGACCTTGTCTTCCAGCATCCTCGACTCGGTGCGCGTCAGCGAACTGTATACGTTCCAGTTGCTGTTCACCTTGTAACCGGCTTCCAGTTCAAGCCCGACGGTTCTGGATTTTCCGACGTTGAACTGGGTGCTCAGATTGGTCGTCGGATCGTATTGGCTGGAAAGGCGATCTTTAAAATCGACATAGAACGCGGAACCGGAGAATGTCAGTTGTTCGCCGGCGAAGCGATAGCCTAAATCGAAGTTGTTGGACTTTTCAGGTTTAACGTTGACCGTCAAAATGTTGACCGGAATCACATTGCCCGCAGCATCTTTAGCCACCATTACGCCGTTGACGATCGAGGTTGAATAGTTCTTGCCTGTCAATTGAGCCAACCCCGTGTTCGCACTGTTTTCGGGAGCACGGGCATTCTGGCCGGCGTTGAAAAACACCGATTGCTTATCCGTGAACTGATAGCGCAGGCCGAGGTTAGCCAGGTTGTCCGAAAAATCCTGATGCTCGCTGTAGTTCACGCCATTGGCATTGACGCCCGAACCGCTGGCGTAATTGTTAAAGTCGCGCGCCACGGTCTGCCGCTTCAAGCCTAGCAATACATTCAATTTATCGTTGAGCAGGCCGAAGCTGTCCTGCAGGAACAAGGTATGCGCATCGACCTTGGTGTTCCAGTTTCTTGCGGCGTTATATGGCGTGCCGTCCTGATATTGCAAATAGGCGTAACTGTTCCTGAGCCAGTAATCGGCGGAGTTGCCATTATTGTCGATCGCTACCACCGGGCTGTATTGCTTGGAAGTGCCTCTGTCAAACCAGATGCCGCCGCTCACATTGTGGATGCCGGCCTGGTAGTTGGCCTTGGCGGTAATGCCCCAGCGCTCGGTTTCGCTGACGTTGCTGCCATACATGGCAACCGTGTCGCGGGTGTCGCCGTCGCCGTTGGCGTCGCGGATGCCTCCATGTAATGCGGTGCTTGCCTTGGACTCTGTCACGGTGGTCAACTGGTTGCCGCCAGTGCCGTAGCCGTAAATGTAGTAAGGATTCACATCGATGCTCGCCTTGGGAGAAATTTGCCAGTGATTCTGCAGCGCTATCTGGTAATTCTCGAAAGGGTTGTCGTTGAAACCGGCGTACTGCGCGCCGGATGCACCGAAGATACCGGCATTGGGCGCATAGGTCGTGTCGTTTTGAGTGGTTCCCGCCGCCGCAGGCTGATGCACCGGCGCACGCGTACCGAAATCGAGGTCGTAACCGCCGCTGGCAATATCGTTTTTGCTGACGGTGCGATAGTTCGCGTTGTTCATCTTATTGTAGAGGCCGGTGAGCTTCGAAAAGCTGCCGCCGTCGAAATTGAACACTGCCTTGGCGTCAAGATGCTCGCGGTCGGCCTTGCCGTCGCCCTTGAATTTGTCGGCGCCGGCTTGCGACAGCGAAACAAAGAACTTGGCGCGATCGTTCATGAAGCGCCCGGAATCGAAGCGGACAAACTCCTTGTGATAGCTATTGCTGCCCACGGCATATGCAGCCTTGCCGCCTAGCTTGTCTTTCGGATCGCAGGTTGAAATGCCGATATTTCCGCCGCTGGCGCCGACATGCGGCGCGTCGATGTCGGTGCTGCCTTGGGTCAGGAAAACTTCACAGGTGTTTTCCGGATCGGCAAATTCCTGGATATTGATCGTATAGTTGAGCGAATCGTTCAAGGGCACGCCATCCAGCGTCAGCCCCATCTGGTTGCTGTTGAATCCGCGTACCCGCAATGTGCCGCCGAACAAGCCGGTACCGTCCTGATCGAAGGTGGAAACGCCCGGCAGCGCTTCGATCATCTGAAATGCGGTCGAGGTCGGCGTCTTTTTTTCAATCGCCGCCGCTGTCACCGAACTGCGCGCTTTCGGCGACTCCTCTTGCTGTATCAAGCCGGTGCTGGTGCCGCCAGGAAGGCCCTGCACATTGATTTGTCCCAGATCGGTGGTGTCGGCTGCCTGGACCGCCGACATGTTGCTCAGGAAAAGGCCAGACACGATCAGCGCCAGCCGGTTGACTTTGAATTTCATTTAACTCCCCCTTAATTACGTTCGGTGAACTGCTTTGATGTTTCGGTCGTACATTGCATTTTCATGCTTGAATTTGCATCGTCAATTAGCCGGCCTGAACTGCAAATCAACGCTAAAGCGATGCGTCTCTTGATCCGCCATGAACTGCTCCGGAAAGCCGGGGAACGTCGCCCTGCTGACGGTCTTGCGTGCTGCTTCATCGAGTAATGTCGAGTTCGACGATTGTTCAATGCCGCTATCCACCAGGGATCCGTCGCGCCGTAACACGAACCAGATCTTCACCGTCCCCTCGGGCCGCAGCTGGCTCGCCTCACGGCCGCTCGGATAGCGTTTTATCGAATTCAAGTAGCTGCGGATCCGTGCGATGTATTCGCCGTCGACGTTCGGCTTGGCGGCGGCAACCGGCGCCGGTTCAGGCGGCTTTGAAGGTGAGACCGGCTCGGCGGGCGTCGCTGGCGCAGGCGCCGCTGTCGGGCTCGCTACGGGACTCGCTGGCATTGGCGGCTGCGGAGTATGCGCGAGTTCCGACGGTGCTTGCCTTGGCGGCTGTGGCGGCACGGGTGGTTGCGGCCTTTGCGGCGCCGCCGCTTCCTGTTTCGCTTCCGTTTTTGGCGATACAGGTGCCGGCGTCGGCGCCGGCATTTCGACCATTTCCAGCTTGATCGGCTCGTCGTATTTCGGTTTAAGCGGACGCACGCTGCTGATCATCCCGAATAGCAGAAAGACCAGCAGCGAGGCCGAGGGCAAGGCTGCGATCATATTCCTGTTGACATAAAACATGGACATGGCTTACTTCCGTTTTGTCACAAATGAGATTGCTTCAAAACCCTTGCCCTTGAGGGTATCCATCAGATCTATGACATGTTGGAATTCGACCTTTTTATCAGCATTGACGAGCAGCACCAGCTTCTTTTTGGGTTCTTTCGCCTCCATCGATTTCAGGCGTGAAACCAGGCTTTCAGCGGTAACCGCCTGGCCTTCCAGCTGCATTTCGGCAGATGCGGTCAAGGTGATGCGGGCCAGATTCTGGGTCTGCAGATCCTTGGCGGTCGATGACGACGGCAACGCTGTCTTCACGCCCAAGGCCGGGATCACGTTTAAACTCAACAGCACGAAGAAAACCAGCAGGAACATCATGACGTCGATCATCGGGATGATCTCGATGCGGGCCTTGCGGTTTTCCGGCTCTTCCCATTTACGCATAGCGGCAGCTCTCTTTATTTAATTAATTGATTGAATTTCGTAAAACCAGGTACAGCACGAACACGGCGTCCAGCGCCAGCACCGCCGCCGTCACCTTTTGCGGCCGGCGCAGTGCGGCGGCAATCAGCGTGTACGCAAAACAGCCAAACGCCATGCCCACCATCAGGTCGGTGGTGAGAACTGTCACCAAGGTCATCAATAGCGGCGGCAGGCTGGTTTCAAGACGCGACAAGTCGATCTCGCGCAATCCTTCCATCATCAGCAATCCGACCAGCACCAGCACCGGGGCGGTGGCTTGCACCGGAACAATCGTGATCAACGGTGCTAAAAATATGCTCAGTGCAAACAGAGCCGCTACCGTTACTCCCGTCAATCCGGTGCGCCCGCCAGCTTCGACGCCGGCGACCGATTCGACATAGGCGGTGACGGTGGAGGTGCCAACCGCCGCGCCGATCACGCTAGCCAGCGCATCCGAGGCAAACGCTGCCCGCGCGTCCGGCAGATTGCCGGATGCAGTCAACAAGTTGGCGCGCCTGGTTACCCCAAACAGGGTTGCGGTGCCGGCAAAAAATTCCGACAGCAGAAAATAAAGCGTGACCGGCAACAGCAGATAGAATTTCGATAGGAATTCGTGGAAATCGAAGGCGCCAATCAGGTCAGTCTTGAACGCCGGCATGGCGACCAGATGCTCCGGCCACACCGTGAGAACCTTGCCATCGGCGCCGTGTATGAAAGAGCCGGCTACCGTGATGGCGATAATCGACAGCAGCAGCGCGCCCGGAACCCGCCGCCCGACCAGCATCGGGGTGGCCACGATGCCACCCAAGGCCAGCAAGGCTGCATGGTCGCCGAGATTCCCGAGCCCTGCGATAGAGCCCGGAAGCGCCACCACCAGGCCGGCGCTTTTCAATCCCAGATACGCGACAAATGCGCCGATAGAACATTGCATGCCAAGTTTTATCGGCTCTGGAAATGCTGCGACGATGCGTTCGCGCCAGCGCGTCAGCGATAGCGCCAGGAAGATGACGGCATTCAAAAACACCATGGTCAGCCCGGTCTGCCACGACACGCCCATCTGCCCCACCAGTATCTGCGCGAACACGATGTTGGTGCCCATGCCGGGCGCGAGCGCAATCGGCAGATTCGCCCACAGCGCCATGATCAGGGTGCCGACCACCGCCGAGACGACTGTGGCCAGCAGCAAGCCCTGCTTATCCATGCCTGTTGAGGATAAGATCATCGGATTGACGACAACGATGTAACTCATCGCGGCAAAGGTCGTCATGCCGGCGACCATTTCACGGCCGGCAGTGGTACCGCGGTTATGCAGATGAAAAAATCGATCAAGGAGCCGGTGAATTTTCAAAGGTTTCTCGCTCAGGTGAGGATTGATGTAGGGCTTATCGGTCAAAGACTTGCCGGCAAATCGCCGCGCATTTTTCAAGATCGAATTGATCGTCGGTGCGCACGCCAGACTCCATGTCGATCCAGTACGCGACTTGCGACGCTACCGGGAAGGCATCCAGCAGCGCAGCTATGTTGGCGGAGGAAAAACCACCCGAATATCCACACAGAGGATGGTCGGCGTCCAGCGGCGGCCATACTTTTGGCTGAACACCGGTGCCGAAGGACAGGTCGTACAGCCAATCCACGCGCGTATCCGAGGGAAAGTCGCCCTGGCACTGCAGCGCCGCGCGCATGCCGTAGCGTGCGGCGTAGGTATGGCTGTTCCGTATTTCGATATCGCTGCTGCCGAGGAAGCCATGGTTGATCTGAATCCGCGCAAAGCCCGCCAGATCGAGTTCCGGCGATTGTCCCGCCACGATCGCGCGCGCAGCTTCGCCGCATACGTGCGCCGACAGCCGCAAGCCGGAGCAGCGGATGGCTTGCCGCACATCGCCGGTTGGAAATCTTGGCTGACCTTCGCGCGCGTCCTGAAACAAGACTCCCCATTCGACCGGATAACGTGCGGCAAGCGCTTGCATGCCAGGTATCAGGTCGACGCGATCCACTCCTGTGAAAGTAATGAAAGCTGGAGATTTTTTTGCAGACGTCATGAAAATTCCGTTAGTTGGTTAAGTTGAATAAATAAGTTGAATAAAGTAATAGGGTTAGCCATATCAATAATCGAACGATTGATCAGCGGCGGCCAGCAAGGCTGACACCGCCTCGCGATCGGGCAAGCCGGAACGCGCCCCGACTGCTGTCACCGAGATGCATGCGGCGGCACAGGCAAAGCGCGTCGCCTGCATCAGCGAGCGGCCTTCCAGCAACGCTGCGATAAACGCGCCGTTGAAGCAATCGCCGGCGCCGGTGGTATCGACGACTTGCGCTCGGAAGGCGGATTGCTCGACCGTCTGTTTACGACTGACCGCTATGGCGCCGGCGGCCCCGCGCGTCACCACGATCAGCTCAGGGCCGCGCTCAAGCAGTGCGCGGACGTTGGCGGCGGTGAGGGGCTTTTTCACTATCTCGGAGAAACTCTGCTCGTTCATGAACACCAGATCGGACAAAGCCAGCAGTGCATCGAGACGGGCCGGTCCATTCACCATCGCGGTTTCGATGTCGATCGAAACCGCTGTGCCTGTGCCATGCGCCAATTTGCTTAGTTCAAAAAATTCTTCGAGGTCGTAAGGCATCGCATGCACCAAACGGCTGTCGACCAGGGCTTGCGATATGGTTTTCGGATCCAGCACCGGGCCCGGCATGGGCTCATACACCACCGCCTTCTCGCCGCATTTATCCAGCATGATCAGAGCATTGGCTGAAATTTTTCCGGACAGGCTGCGCAGATATGCTGTCGATACGCCGGTGCGTTGAAATTCCGCCCGCAAAAACTCGCCAGCCACATCGTCGCCTGTCCGGCCATAGCTCGCTACGGGTATGCGCAAGCGGCTGGCAGCGCACGCGACGTTGGCGACGGTGCCGCCGGCAAACGAACCGAGCCGCCGTCCGAGGCATTTCTGATCCGCTCTTGGCACGGCGTCAACCGCGATAACCGTATCCAGGTTGGGATCGCCAAATGCCAGCAATCCAAATCGGCGCGCATCGTTGTTTCTCAAGATATTGATCATTGCGCGTGTGCTCTTTCGCCATTCACGGTTTGGGGGCGGGTAAGAAGATCGACAGTCATTTGTTCGAAACGCGGCACATCGATCTCTTGAATCACCAATACCGGCCGTTCGCCGAGATGCGGGCCTTTTCCCAACGCCCAGCTCAGGGTGTTGCCATAACCGGCAGTAAAACTGGTATCGACGTCGACCAGCATGGTTGAGCTTCTTTTCACGATGCCGGGATCGATCCACACCATCGCCGCCAATTCATCCCACATCGGCAGCGGCTGTCCATACTGTCCGATATAGCTTGCGAACGGCGTCTTTCCATTCGCAATCCGAGCCAACAGCTCGGGCCGGAAAAATGTTGCCGTGGTCGGATCAACGGGAATCTGCAACACCTGTTTCCACGGTTCATGCAGTACTATCGAGGCAGCTTCCGGATCCCAGCGCAGATTGAATTCAAGCCGGGTGTTATGCCGATATTCGTCAGCGAATGCATTGGCCGCAGGCACCGGGCGGAAACTCCCCCCCATGAAAACCAGTTCCTTGGCGAGCGAGGAAAATGCGGAATCAAGACGAGCCGCCACGGCCAGGTCGGTTAACGGACCGGCCGCCCAAATCGTCACCTGCCCCGGGAATTCATGCACCTTACGAATCATGAAATCGACGCCGGATTCGGCCGCCGGCTTTATCGTAGCCATTCCCTCAGGGAGGGCCGGAACCGCATAGGGATCGGCATGACGTTTTTTGTCTATCGGCTTCGACCATGCGCCCTTATATGACAGTTCGCCGTACATGCTCTCCCAGCGCTGCGTTTTTTCGGCACTGTTCAGCAACGGCAACACCGTCCCGGCATACACCGGAACCTCGGGACGGCCGGCAATCTCCAATAAACGCAATGTGTGCTGGATGTTTTCGTCGCGCCAGCCATCACCGCTGCCGACCACGATGCCCAGCACCTCGACGTCTGGCGCCTGCAATAGCATCAATATCGATTGCATATTAGTGCCGCCAGGCCCATATGCGTCCTGGCTGATAATCAGCTTGCGCCTGCCGGTATCGGCGTTCGCAGGCAAGGCCAGTATCGCCATCGCAAGCGACGCCATCAGCCAGAGCAATACCCGATCTAAAGTTGTTTTCATCTCCGAACTTTCAAGGTTGATCACCGATGCAAGCACAGGCCGACTTTTCGGCGCATGGACACCTGGCGCATATCGGCAACATCAGCAATATCCATGCCACGATGGTACGAACCACTTATTTTAATAAATATTAAATAACCCATTAGAGCAATATATATAAACATCATAGGCACGAGCAAAGGATACAAGACAAATATGACATTATTATGACTGGTACGAACCATTGTGAATTAATTTCGTACTTGGTGACAATATTTGCGCATGGGCGATCATGACCGCACCATTGCCGGGCATGGTTATGAAAAGAGGGAACGCAGGAGGAAGAGGATGGTCGAACCTGGAAAATGCCGCGGCATTGCCTACATACTTACGCAGCCGTATTTTCCTGGAAAAGACATGATGCAGAGGGTAAAACTACAGCACCCGCGCCGGGCAAGCGCGGCAAGAATTTGTCATCGCGCCTGTTTCGGGATCACTTCAAACGCAAGCAACTGCGTTACCTGCGTCGCGTTGAAGTTATTATCCGAAACCAGCACCAGGCTATTGTGACCGTTGGCCAGCAGCGGTCCCCATGCAATACCTTCCAGATTATCTACATACGGAAGATTGCTTTCATTCAAATTCAGGATCAAACGTTTTTTTGCAGGCTGATAGGCTGCGCCTTGCAATGATGCAATCCGGCTGATATCGCTTGCCTCGCTGACATCCATTTCGTAGATGCGAATATAGAATTTGAATATACCTTCGCTATTTTGAATTCCTGCCCGCTCCAGCATCAGCAATTGGTGGTCGTTGATTGCCAGAATTTCGGACACGCCGTTGTCGGCATATTTACCGGCCGGCGCAAAAGGGATGGCATCGACCGGATAAGCATATTGCCCAAGCAGCTTGCCGCCGCGCGTGTATTTGGTGATGCGCGCCACCGCACCAGACTGCACGCTGGCCAGCGGGCCATCCTGGTACAAGGGGGCTTCCATTCCTACCCACAGGCAGCTGCCGTCCGGCGAAAAGCTCAACCCTTCAAAAGAGAGGTTATCGCGCGGCCCGAGTTCTTGATCCGTCGCGATCCTAAACATCGGCGCTAGCGGCAGCGATGCCAGGTAAGCTCCGTCGCGGCTGGCCTGCTTGACGAAGGGCCCCATCCCCAGCTTGCGATAGCCCTCACTGGAATACCAGATGCTGCTGTCTTGCGGATCGAAACGGATCGACTCGATGTCCGGCACTTCGCCGCCATGACCTCCGCCGAGCCGGGAAAAATCAGCCACGCCGGGATAGAGGCTGCCGTCGGTCTGCCTGAAATAGGTAACGCCAGTCAGGTTGACAGCATGAAAGCCCTCGCTATCATAGTCCAGGCGGGCACTATAAAAGCGCGCCGGATTGACTTCCGAACGGTCATCGCTTTCCATTACCCAGCTATTCGTTCGCGGATCATAGTCAATTCCGGACAAGCCGCCGACAATACTTCCCCTGAATGGATAGTCCAAGGGGATGCGCTGCTCGCCAATGAAGCGCAAACTGGCAACACTGCGGCTGGCAGACGCCTGCTGCAGGTGATCGCCTTCGATGCCGACACAGGCTGCGCAAAGCAACACCAAGGACAGGCACGCGCTTGATGATATATTTTTGATCAGCATGAATATTGCAATCTGAATGTGGGGAAGAGAAGATGTCCGGCAGCTTAAAGGAAATTTCGATTATTGACAATTGGTACGTACCATCATACCATGGGGTGATATGATGAAAATTGACGATACAACAGCGCCAACCCTGCCGCGCTACAAATGGCTGGCCAATATTATTGGCACTACCATCAGCCAGGGCCTGCTCGCTGACAACCAGGCATTGCCTTCCGAGCGCGAACTGGCGGAGCGCTATGAGGTCAGTCGCGATACCGTCCGCAAAGCGGTGCGCTATATGGAGGAGCGCGGCATAATTTACAGCGGACACGGCCGTGGCACTTTTGTGGCGCCGGCCATCGTGCGCGGAACCACACGTTTTATTGACAGCTTTTCGCAAGATGCAAGCAACCGGGGCAGCGTCCCGGGCCAGCGCGTTCTGAGCGTCGAACCGGTTGCTGCATCGATGGCGATTGCAGGCCTGCTGAACGTGAGACCGGGCGATCCCTTGATCCGCGTACATCGGATCCGCCTGATGGACAATGTTCCGGTTGGTTTGCACGACGCCTATTTCGTATTGCCTCCGGGAGCAAAATTGACACTCTCCCAGATCGAGCGAGCCGGCTCCTTATACAAGCTGCTGACTGAAAAATTCGGCTTCACTCCTGCCGAGGCGGTCGAAAATCTCAGTGCCGGCGCCGCCGAGCAGGAGGATGCGCGCTTATTGGGCATCCAGAAAGCTGATCCTTTGCTTATTTGCGAAAGAGTCACCTTGTCGGATCGCCGTGAGCCTATTGAATATTGCTTAATGAAGTATTTATCGAGCTATCGCTATAAAACACGCATCGCAAAACGCAGCGGCGATTGATTTTTCGCTAACTTTCACTCACTCATACCACGACCAAAACCTAGCTTGCCAGCCGGGTACGGCTCGACAGCGCAAAAAAATGTTCTTTCGCGCTATCCAGCGGCGTACCCGGGCCCTCCTCATGAAAGCCGTTGCACCACGCGAAATAGGCCAGTTTCAAGTGCGGCAACAGTGCGGCGCCGGGATTGCGCGCCAACTCCACCGCAGCGAGCAGCGCTTTGGCCGGAATGGTTGCCCGGTATGCGCCGGCCGGCAATGGTTCAGCAATTTCGCTGCGTTCATGCGCAGGCAGCATGCGTTGCGCGAGTTCGGCAGTCTCACCGATATTGCGCGGCACCAGCATATCGAGCGGAGCGACTGCGATCAGATAGTTGGCGGCGCGTAGCGCTTGCTTTTCGGCCTCGCTTCGCATACCGGATGAACCTGGCCTGGCATCCCGGACCGGCGCCCCAAGCAACGCACTTAGAGCTGCCGCGCCGGTGACGCTACCTGCCAGCACACGCGCCAGGTGAAAAGCATCTCCCGTAGCGGCTAGCGGCCTGCACGCCATGATCAGGCTGTGGAGAGCCGCCAGCGCCGCCGCACAGTTGCTGCCGAAAAGCAGATTCAACTTGCGCACGACAAGCTCCAGGTGCAGATGCGGTGCAAGACCCTCGGCGACACCTGCGCTGGATAATTTCTCGAGCCGCACCTGCAACAGAGCGGTCATCTCGCGCACGCTGCCGAGCCGTGCAATGGCGTCGCCCGGGTTGAACAGCGCGGCGATCGTTGCCTCGGCGTCTGTCATGGCAACGATCGCCGCGATCGGGGCAGTCGTTGCCGTGCCAGCTGAGGAACGGTAGCGCGATGAAAAATGTAAGGACATAGCAAACGCCATAAGAAGTTGAGAGTATGGCTTGCAGCTTGACAGTTGCACCCGGCCACTCGTCCTGCCGCAGCGAAACTTCGCACCAGTTTCCGAAGAGGCGCAACGCACAACCCGGCGCTTCGCTATCGAGCATGATTTTTCACAACGGCAAACAGAAATCCCAGCCTGAACAGCAGGATGCCGTCATCGTGCTATAGCCGGAGTGAATGCCGCTTCGGATGCATGACCCAAACTTCGCGGTTACCGACTGCTCCGCATCCCCAAATCCCCTAACCTGTGCACCGGAACACGCGGGCGTACGACGGAATTTCCGACTACCGCCGCATGCGCTGCTTATTTCCGGACATGCGTCGTCGCCGGAATGGCGAAGACGAAACACGCGAAGCAGCATCTGTTCAACACCGTCGCGGCACACATCACCGCACAAATTCAATTTCCAGCCAAGGAGGTATTGCCGCTTTGAAAAAAAGACAGAACATTATCTAACCGCATCGTTAAATGCCGGGCTATGCCTAGCATTCTGGTAATCAATCTAATGGGGAAACATCATGAGCATTTTTTCAAAAATCAAACACGCTTTCGAGAAGGTCGGCCATGACATCGAGCATGTAGCCAAGGCCGCCATCCACGACGTCGAAGGCGTCGTCAAAACGATGGAAAAAGACGTTGAGCACATCTTGCAAGATACGATGAAGATGACAGAAGCGCTGATGGAGGGGCATTTCAAGGAAGCCCTGCAGGATTTCCTGAAAACTACGGACGACGTAGTCAAGGGAGCCGGCGACCTGGTCACGAAGGAAGCCACCCTGGCGATGAGTATGCTTGGCGATTTGCATATATCCAAAGGCCTGGACAAATTCGTCAGCAGCGCTGAAAAAGAGATCAAGACAGTCACCGACGATGTCGAGAAGGGAGTTGACTCGACGGTCAAGACGCTCGCCGATTCCACCGTCGGCATCGCCACCGGTTCGGTTCAGATGCTGAAAGATCTCGCCCATGGAAACATGAAGGCGGCGATGGGCGACATGCTGAAAGTGGGTGAAGACCTGGCAACCGTGGCGGCCGATATGACGCCGGAAGGATTGGCGGTAGACATGGCGAGCCAGGTGATGGTTGCCGCCCATATCGGCAACGCCAAGATCGACGATCTGGTGGCCGGCGCAATGCACGGCAATGTGGGCGAGATGCTGAAAGGCGTCAAACAAACTGTTGAAAGTGAAGTGGTTTCGAAGCTTGGAGAATTCGCGGAATCGAAACTGGCGTCGAATCCAAAAACTGCGGACGCAATTTCGAATGTCCTGCCGTTTGTGGCATTGGCGCCTGATGTCAGCCGCAATCAGAAAAACACGGACAACAATCGCTCCTCGCATCGTCAGCATTCATTCGCATGATCGACAATTGATTCGATGCAGGCTACGCTGCATCAAGACTGCATCGAATAAGCCAAATGCATCCTTCCTGCGAAAGCAGGAAGGATGCATTTTTTTAGCTGCCTGCCATTTCAAAAGACGCCAGCAAAGCCGAACTGCGCTAGCGGGCCACGGAGTACCTGCCTCATCGCTAAAAAAATAAGACCACTCAGTGCGCTCTGTCTTTCTCCGAATCCGTCATGTGAGGTCACATGACTCTGACCTAGATGACTCTGACCTAGATGATTATTAACAGGTTAAAACCCAGGACACTAGCGGACTGAACTGGTCGTAACGTTCGCCGCTGAAGGGCCAGACACGGCAATGATCCGCGGCGTCAACAGGAACAACCGCTGGAAACGCTGGCCCTGGTGGTGTTTGAAACGGAACAGGCCGCCGATCAACGGGATTTTCGACAAACCTGGCACAGCAGTTTCTGCATGGTCATCCTGGTCGACGGAGTATCCGGCAATCAGCAAACTCTCGCCGTTGTTGATCAACGCCTGCGTGTCTATCGTGCTGTTGCTGACAATCGGCAGCGTTCCAACCTGCTGCGTGCTCAGCTGGCCATCCTCGATGTGCACATTGAGATGAATCTGCTCAGTGCTTGAAGTGGGTACGATCATCGGCAATACCCTGAGCGAAACGCCGGCCGATACGCTATACAAGTCCGCCGACTGGTAGCCAGAAACCGGCACATAGAAGGTTTGCTTGTTGTCCATGATTGCCTCGACGTTGTCCAGCGTCTCGACTTTGGGGCTGGCTGTAACGCGCGCCTGATCGCTTTGCTGGAGCGCCGTGACCCGCCCCAGCAAGTAACGCCCGGCGCCGCCGATCACGGCTGTCAGCACGCCGCCTACAGGCGTGGAGAGTATCGGCCCGGTGCTGGTCTGGTTGGCCGGATTGCCGAAACCCTGAGGATTGAGAGAGTCGGGATTGCCGGTCTGGGCCAGGGCGCCGTTGCCGGTCTGCACATCCATGTGGCCGGAATGCAGCCGCCAATCCACGCCTAGCTCTTTCAGCGCATTGTCGGTGATCTCGATGATGGTCGCATCTATTTCAAGAACGCCGGGGCGCTGGTCCAGCGATTCGATCAGTGCTTGAAAAGCCGGCATGTTTTCGGCCCGGTCGCGCACGAAAATCGCATTGCTGCGAGGATCGGCTTCAATCACCGGTGCGGCAGACGCCGCGCCTGGTTCGGCGGTGTTGCCGTCGGCACGGCCAGCCGTGGCGCCGGCGGGAAGCGGTGGAACTTCTGCAGCAGGCTGGCGCGAATTATCGAGCCCTGGCAAGGTCGGCAGCGGCGGCCGCGCGTTAGCGCCGGACGCCAGCGCATTGCTGTTGTTGTTGCCGCTGCTGCGCAGGCTCTTCATGCGGTAGGTATCGCGCGGCGCCGGGGCGGCGTCGCCGGCTGCTCCCTGGCCGCCGCCATTCGCGGAATACAGGCCGCGCAGCAGCGAGGCGACGCCGCGTACTGTCACGCCTTGGCCGTCGATTGTGACGGTGCGGTCGGTGGCCCAGGCATAGCTCAAAGGAAAACGCTGCACGACAATCTTATCGCTAGGGGCCGAGGTTTGATCAATCAAACGGGCAACATCGGACACCAGTTCTACATATCGCGGCGGCCCGGATGCGATCACCAAACCTGTTTCGCCGTCATAGCGGATAGGGAAACGCCGGTCCGCGATGCCAAGGCTGCCCAGCACGCGCCGCATTTCCGTCACATTGCTGTGCTTAAGGCTGATGGTCGCGTTACGGGCCTCGTTGGCGCCGGCGATACTGAGCACCGCGCCGTCGTAATACCAGATGAAGCCGAATGTATTGGCCATCTTGTCCAGGAACTGCTCAGGAGAACTGTCGAAACGGCCTGACACGGAACCGTCGACATGAGAAGAAATCGAGGTCATGATATTTTCGCTGGCGCCAAAATCGCGCAAGACATCCTTCAGGTCCTTATGATCAGCCACGTACTGGAATCTCTGGCTTTTCCAGACCAGCGGCTGAGCCCCGGCGCTGGCCCCCGCCACACATAGAATTACCGGCAATACCCAGGAGATTTGTCGATACAGCGCGCTGCGCTGTCTGCGCAGATATGAAACCGCGCTGTGCGCTTGCCCGCACATCAGAGGAGTGTTTGTCATGAATAGGTATGAGAGAGATGGGCGGCCCGAAAGAGCCGCCTCTGGGTTCAGCCGTAGATGGTTTCGGATGGCGACTCGTTGAATTGCCTTCGATAGCCCTTGGCCAGCGCGGACCGGCTGCTGACACCCCAGCGGCTGGCCGTATCGAAGATCGACGCCCCGGCCCAATCGCCGTCAAGCAAATCATTGCGAACGCCATCCAGCCGCAAGCTGCGGATCACGTTGCTGGGCGAGACGCCGATCGATCGCTTGAACGCCAGCTGCAAGGCGCGCTCGGTGACATCGACATGCGCTGCAACCTCGCGCGTGCTCAGATTTGCCCGATTCAGGTTATCGACAATGTAGCGATATGCGCGCCGGTATTTTGCCGGCAGGCGGGCCGAAACATCGTCGCTAGCCGCCGCCCCGTTGTGCGAGCCGCCGTGCGCCCCGCCGTGTGCTCTATCGAGCGGCCGCACCTCGACCGCCTCCAGGCGCAGGCATCGCAAGGCCTCACTGGCATATTTCGAATAGAACTGCAGCGCCTGAGCTGGATTGCCTCGCCGTACTGCAACTTTCGATGAGGCATACAGATACTCGACATTCCAGCGCCGCGTTCCTGCCTCTCCTTCAGAGCGATTGATCTTGACCAGGACGCGATCCGCAATGTCGTCGAGTCCGCCCGCCAGCGCCGCGAGTATGACGTCGAGTTTGGCAAGGAAACCCTGGCCGGCGCCGCCGAAGCGTTGCGGTTCGTCAATCGCGAAAAAAAGCCGGTCCGCCGCGCTAGCGTCGCCTTGCACCAGGCGATCCAGCAAATTAAGATATTCCCCGCGCTGCACCAGCAACAACGGCATAGGCGACATGACGGCAGTCGCCTCATGCACATGGCGCATGCGCGCAATGCGCTCGCCGGCCGACTGCATGCTGGCGCTGCGCGCCGAAGTCCAGAACGCATGATCGCCCAAGGTCGCGGCGCCGCGGATCTGCAACTGTACGTCGAACTCTCTTGCCAGCAGCGCTACCAATAACCGCCAGCCGGGCTGACGATGGCCGTCGGCCAGTTCTGCCGCACGCACCAGCGCATCATCCGCCGCAGTCTGGTGGCCGATCTGATGCTGGACCAGTGCGATCCCCAGCAAACCTTCCAGCACATCGCTGGCGGTGGCGGCCTCGTCGTTGCACATGCGCGTAAAACATTTCGCGCTGGCGCTGTAGCGATCGCGCAGCATCAGCTGCCAGCCGGTATTCCGGCAAGACATGATGCGCAGCCGGTCGCCATTGGCCCCGAGCAGTTTTTGTGCGCGACGATATGCCTCTTCGGCATCCTCGTCATGGCCCAGCAGCAGCGACGAATCGCCTAGCGCAATCAAGCGCGCAATATCATCAGCCGTGAGATCGCGGCGGCTGCATTCAAGCACGTCGTCGACCTGGCAGTAGGCGCGATCGAAAGCGCTGTCGAGCAACGCGGTCGAATAGGCGGGAAGTTTATCTTGCAGTGAAAGCGCCGAGGTGAGCGCAAAATAGACGGTGGAAAACATGAACGTTACTCCAGTGTAGGTTGTCAAAAAAAATCAGACGATCCGTTGCCGGCTGCCGAATGAATGACACCAGCGACAAGTTCATCATAGGCGAAAGCAACTCCGCAATTTTCAACAAACAACATCTGATTCCACAACAATCTTCACTTTTTCAATGCATTTTCCGGCGCCGATTTATCTTGCGGATTGCCGACCATGCCAGCGCTTAGCGCGCGGCCGAAACCCAGGAATTTAATATCGTTCACGACCTGTCCCGCGAACACCGACGCCAGCGCGATTACCATCACCAGGCCGACCACACCGCGCAGCGGCTGGCTCAGCGAGTTCGGTTCAAGTTTATCTGCCGCGCGCGAAATCAAGCCTATACCTATTTCGATCAATACCAGCACCAGCATGATGGGCGTACCGAGTTTGGCGATGCCGATCCAGAGAGAGTCCGTGCGTTGAATCAGGAATGCCTCGGCGGTACTTGAAAGCGATGGCATGAGCTGCTCCACCGGCCACCATTTGAAGGATTCGAACAAAGCCCCAAGTACGAAGATCATGCCGCCGCCAACGTAAAACAGGGTGACCACAAGTTGCATCAGCACGGTCGACACCGGCGTGCTTTGATCACCACGCAGCGGGTTGCTCATCTGTACGTTATTAAATCCGGCCAGATCGTCGATCAGCGTGCCAACGCTCTGCGCGATCCAAAAGGCTATGGCTGCGGAATATCCGAACGCCAATCCAAGGAAAGCTTCCTTTGCCGTCAGGACCAGCAGCGTCGCACTATTCAGATTTTCAAAGGCTTCAGGATTCTGTCCCGCTGTCACAAAATAGGTGAGCAGATAGATGACGCCGTTGCGGGCTATGCCGGGTATCGCCTGATCGCTGGTGGGCGGGAACACGAGAAATACAATCATGATGCGCATGCCGGCAAGCAGCATCATGACGATCAAATTGTGATACGCCGTGTACAAGGACAGCAGCGTATTGCTCAGAACCGTTAACTCATTCATCGTTATCTGCCTTAGGGGGTTCCAAGAATTTCGTCGTTGCGGCGGACGCGGGAATGCTGCAGCAAGGCATATGCGAGTTCACCGCTAGTTCACCTTAATGCGCGCCGCGCCAGCAGCGTTTCAATCGCTTCCTCGTCGGCGTTTTCCTCACGGCGGCGGCGCGTTTCGTCTTCAATCTGTTTCAGCTTGTGCCGGCACTTGTCGAGCGCGGCATCTATGCGGGCCAGCTTGCTGCGCAACGCGGCAACTTTACGCTCCTGTTTTTCGAGGGCGTCGCCCGCTTGCCGCTCGCGCACTTGCAAGGCCTGGACTTGCCCGCGCAAATGACTGCGCCAGGCGTCGTGGCTTAAATACAGCGCCGCCGACAAGCTGGCGGAGAGCAGCTCTTGCAAGCCATCTTCGTGAATCCGGCGGCGTTCGCAAGCCTGCTCTGTTTCAGCAACGGCTGCGGCGTGCGTCGCCTCGGCCGCCAGCATGTCTTGCCGGGCAGCTTCGAGCTCATCCTTCGCGCGCTGCTGGCGGCGCGTCTGCGCGGCGACAATTGCCCGCCATATTTTTGCAGCATCAACGCTCATTGCGCGCTATCAGTTGGAAAACTGCGAAATGACCGCATGCGTATGCGCACCCGGCGCCTCCTCGTCCGTGCCCTGGATCAGGAATTGCTCGATTGCGTCGTGATGCGAGATGGCCTCGTCGGCCAGCGGATCGGTCCCCTGCTGATACTCGCCGATCTGCAGCAGCAACTCGATCTCGTTGAACTTAGCCATCAGCTTGCGCACCCGGCCGGCGCCGTTGCAATGCGCACTGCTCGCTACCAGCGTCATCACCCGGCTCAAGCTGTTGAGAACGTCGATCGCAGGATAGTGATTGCGTGCGGCGATAGCGCGCGACAGAACGATGTGACCGTCGAGGATGCCGCGTACTTCTTCGCTGACCGGATCGTTGCCTTCTTCGTCCTCGGCAAGCACTGTATAAAACGCCGTAATCGAACCTACGCTGCCCATGCCGGCACGTTCCAGCAAACGCGGCAGCTCGGCAAAAATGGAGGGGGGAAAGCCGCGCCGTGTCGGCGGTTCGCCAGCCGACAGGCCGATTTCTCGCTGGGCTCGCGCAAAACGCGTCAGCGAATCCATCATCAGCAGCACGCGCATGCCTTGGTCGCGAAAATACTCGGCAATCGCAGTGCCCACATAGGCAGCCTTGGCGCGCTCGATCGACGATCGATCCGACGTCGCACATACCACCACGCTCTTGGCCATGCCCTCCTTGCCAAGGATCAATTCAATGAACTCGCGCACTTCGCGGCCGCGTTCGCCGATCAATACCACCACATTCACGTCGCAGGCTGCACCGCGGGCCAGCATGCCGAGCAGCGTGCTTTTGCCGACGCCGGCCGGGGCGAAGATGCCGACCCGCTGGCCTTCTCCAATCGTCATCAAGCCGTCGATGACACGCACGCCAGTGTCGAGCGGCTCTTCTATCATGCGGCGGGTGAGCGGATCCGGGGCAGCCGCGATGACTGAGCGAAAATCCTTGGTCTCGATTGCTCCGAGCTGGTCCAGCGGCTCACCCAGGCCGTCCAGCACGCGGCCCATGAGCGCCGGGCCCACCGGCACGGACAAGGGCCGGCCCTGTCCGACCACCCGTGTCGAACGCGATAAACCGACTACGCTGCCGAACGGCGCCAGCAGCGCGAATTGGCGGGTGAAGCCGACCACCTCGGCGCGCTGCACCAAACGCCCGTCAGCTTCGCGCAGCTCGCATAATTCACCCAACGTAGCGTCGAGGCCGCCCACTTTCAGCAAAGTACCGATGACTTCGACCACCTTGCCATGTTGCTTGAGCATAGGCGTCGCATCGAGCGTGGCGTCCAGCGTGTCGAGGAAACTATCGAATCCGTCCATCATTCCATGCTTTCATATTCGGCCGGCGCGTCATCCTGGTCCAGCGGATTGTCTTCGTGGAGTTGCAGGAGCTGTGACTGCGGCTCGGAAACCAGGCCGCTAACCAAACCGGCAACAGCGCGCCGCAGCGCATCGACATGCAATGACAGGCTGCCGTCGATCACGCCGTAATCCCACTCGCAGACGCAGCTTCCCGGCAGCAGCTCGGCGCGTGCCACGACTTGCGGATTGACGCCCCATTGATTGGCGCTGCAGGCCGCGCCGAAGGCGTCTCGTGCAGCCTCCAGATCCTGCGGAGCGACCCGTACGGTCAAAAACGACGAATCGTCCAGCAGCCGGTCGACGGTTCCGGCAACCTGCGCAAACAGCGCCTTGGGATCCGCAGTGCCGAGCACGCGCTCGACGCTACGCGTAACAATCTGTGCGATCCGCTCGCGGCTGGCACAGAGCAACTGATGCTGCGAAGCCGCCTGGCGCAGCATGGCGTCGTGCGCCTCTGCCAGGCCGCGCCGACGGCCGGCCGCGTAGCCCAGGCGCGCGCTGTTGTCGAAGCGGCGTTGCGCTGCCGTTTCAAGCGCATTCCCCCGTTGCTGCGCTGCGGCTACGATGGCCTGGGCCGAGGCTTCGGCATCAGCCAACAGTCCGGCATAACGCCGTTCGAGTGCCCCATACGCTTGATCGAGGGCCACCACGCTGGCAAGTTCTGCACTGCGTATCACGTCTACGTCGGGTCCGACGGACGGTTGTTCCGAGCTTAGCCAAATAGCCATTGCATCTCCGGAAAGAACGATCCTAGTTTCGCAAAAAAACGCGCCGACTCGTCGCCGCTGGAAAATTGGCTGGGCGGCATCGGCGCGTGCTTATCCCAGGTTGCGCCTGGAACGCCTGCCATGCCAGCGCCGGCCATCTCGTCCAGCGCAAGTGTAGAGGCCACCAGCGCAGCCGAAGCCGAAGCCAGGCCGGCATCCTCGGACTGGATCAGTTGCCAGCCATCGGCCGCCAGCGACACTGCGGTGAAAGACTCAGGCAGCGGCGGCGCAGAACCGCCGACAACCGCATCCGCCTGCTGCAGACGTTGCAGCGCATGCTCGCCGACCGCAGCGAGCAGCTGCTCGCACTGGCTGCGGGCCACCACCCGGCGCAGACTGGCGCGCGACCGGTACAGCGCACGAGCCGACAAGACCTTACGCAAACCGGCGGCATCCAGCAAAGCAAGCCGGTTGACGCTCACGCTCAACTGCTCGATCGAAACGACGCCTGGCAGCCAGACATCGCGAGCGGCGAGCCATGTCTGGACAGCGGCAGGAGTGCAAGCCTGGCGCCAGCGCTGGCAATGAAGCTGCGCCTGGCGCACCGCCTCCTCGCGCAACCTGGTTTCGTATCTGGCAACCCAGGCATGCAGCTGGGCCGGCGTTGCTTGCCCGCTTTCCCTTGGGTCGCTGACGTCGCTAGCATCGCTGGCATTCAAGACGGCTTGCTCCGCGAAACCAAGGCACGCAAGCCGCCTGGCGCCAGCTTGCGCAGCAGACCGTGGCGTCTGGCGGCGAACGCCAGCGCTGCGGCCAGAATTCCCGCAAGCAACAGCACGGCTCCGATCAGCCAGCCGTCGCCGCCGTTGCGGCGCCCCGATCCCGCGGCTGGCAAATCGGTGCCGGCCACCATCGTCACGCTGACGTTGTCGTAGGTCAGTCCTTCCACCGCATGCACCACCAGGTTCTTAATGCTCGGCACCAGCGAAGCGACATCGGTTCCAGGCAAATACTTGACGAACACCGCTGCCGACGACGGCTTGACTTCGTTCGCCAATGGATCGTTATTCGGCAGGACGATCTGGACACTGGCGTAACTGACGCCGTCGATCCTTGACAGCACCTCCGACAGCTGCTGCGATACGCCATAGATAAAACGCACCCGCTCTTCGGTAGGGGTGGAGATCAAGCCATCCTTCTTGAACATTTCGCCAAGATTTTCATGCTTTTGGTGCGGCATCCCGTGTGACCGCAGCACATTGATGGCCCGCGCAAAATCTTGCTCTTCTGCTTTCACCGACCAGCTTTTCCCGCTTTCGTCTTTCTGCTTGGATGCGGAAATGCCGGCGTCGAGCAGCGCCGCCAGCATGTCGTTGGCGTCGGCTTCGGATAATTGCGCAAACAACTGCTCGCTGCAACCGCTGATGAGCACGACGCTAAGCACAGCGATCAGAACGACGCGGAGCCTGCGGACCAACGATGGATAGTGTGGCATCTGGCCCTCCTACTGATTCTTGACCAAGGTCTGTATGGCGCCCTTGCTGCCTTGCGCAAGCGTTTGTCCCAGATAAAGCTTGGCCGTCAGGGTGGCAACGTCAAGTTGTACCTTTACCGATTGCGCCACCACCTCTTGCATGCTCATCTTGTCGGCGCCCGCTGCGAAGGCGTCGACCTTGTTGGTCAAGGTTCCCATGGCCTGGTCTTGTTGCGTAATCATTTGCGATACCGCAGAAGGCCCCTGGAAGTGCGTCACGCTTTGCGGCGAAAGACGCGCTTGCTCGAACTTGGCGCGGAATTGTTCGACCAGATCGCTGCGTGGCGCCGGCGCTGGCGCGGTTGCCGCGGTTTCCTTGGCAGCGCCCGCACCACCCTGCATTGCGGGCGTGCTCGAGACTGGTGGCAGTGGTGGAATTGTCATGCTCATATTGATCTCCTTAAGCCCGCAGATGCCGGTGTTGTAACAAAAATTGCAATTGACTCTTATCGATCTGTGCCACAGGCGGCCGTTTCGCCGTCTTGTCGCCGGCCTGCCCCATCAGGGTAGTCATGAGCTCAATCGAGTCGGCATCCTCCTTGCCCGACATGACTTCATTGGCATAGTGACGCCAGGACTCATCGTTCTGGTTGGCCAGGCAGATCGCCAGCAGCGAACTGACGTAAGGGCCGAACGATCCTCGCAAAGGCTGCTGCTCAAGCTCTCGCAAAAGACGCACGGCGTCGGAGAAACGCCTCTGCCGTATCAGTATCCAGGCGTCGTACGCGCGCAATTCGATAAAACCCGGCCGCATCAGGTGCACTGCCGCCAGCAGGCGCTCGGTTGGCTCGATATAGTTATGCTTGGCGCCGAACATCAATAGTTCGATCAACCCCGTTAACAGCTCGTTACTGCAATTTCCCGTCTTCATATCCGGCTCCTCGAAGAAAAACCCCCGCACGCCGCCTTGAGAACAGCACGCACTACGCGGTAGGTAGTACCAGAAGGTAAATCAACTTCACAGCCGTTTCCGCTGCAGATACGAACCGGCATCGCAACTAGCGAAACATCGCGCTGCGCTGCAACTTCCCCAAGACGGCAATGCCCTCCTGCTTCGCCACAACGCGCATCGGTTCGCATTCACGCTCTCGCCGGCCTCGCACCGGTTCAATAATCGCTCCACACCTTATTTCGGTATACATCCATGTCCGACGAAAAAACCGAAGAACCCAGCGAAAAGAAACTGACCGACGCCCGGCGCGACGGCGAAACGTCGAAAAGCCAGGATTTGCCGTTTGCGGCAATTCTGTTCAGTGCGGCGATCGGCTTTTCGCTGGGCGGCCCTGTCATGACAGAACAATTGCGTCTGCTGCTGCGCATGGGGCTCGACGTTGCAAATGCACAATCGGAAAATTTTAGTTATACCGATGCGCTAGTGACTGCCGGCATGCGCGGCTTGGCTCTTTGCCTGCCCATAGCGCTGCTGGCGGCACTGATTTCAGCCGCCGTCATTGCCGCACAAGTCGGATTGCAACTCGCTTTCAAGCCGCTGGAACTGAAATTCAATTCAATCAACCCGGCATCGGGATTGAAGCGGATCTTTTCGATGCGCTCGATGATAGAGCTGGCAAAAACCGTGATCAAAGCTTGCATTTTGAGCACGGTATTGTGGAAAACCGTGCTGATACTGCTGCCCTTGCTGATCGGCGTCGTCTACCAGCCAATCCTGGGATTGGACAGCATCGCCTGGAGCGCCTTATGCAAGATGCTCGCCATCTCTGCCGTCGTTTTCCTGGTGATAGGCACGGCCGACTTTGCTATCCAGCGCTGGTTGTTCATTAGGGACCACCGCATGAGCAAGGATGAAGTCAAACGGGAGAACAAGGAAAGCAACGGTAATCCGCAAATCAAGCAAGAGCTGAAAAAACTGTCAAAAGAACTTGCCAACGCGCCGCAGAAATCGCATGTAGGACAGGCCAATGTGGTGGTGGTCAATCCGACCCACTACGCTGTCGCCCTGCGCTACGTGCCTGAAGAATGCGGCTTGCCGCGCGTCATCGCCAAGGGAACCGATGAAGAAGCGCGCGTCATCCGTGAACTGGCAACCCTGCATGGCGTTCCGATTGTCGGCAACCCGCCTTTGGCACGCGCGCTGTATCTGGTTGCCCTGGAAGAAACGATCCCCGAACCCCTTTTCGACGCGGTGGCAGCAGTGCTGGCCTGGGTTGACGATATGGGCAAAGGCCACACCACAGCTGTCAATCCAGCCTGAAGGAGATTTACATGAAATCGTCGCGCCTCTTCAATATCAGCGGCGAAGTCGGCATCGTAGCGCTGGTAATCTCGGTTATCGCTTTGATGATCCTGCCTTTGCCCACTTTCCTGATCGATATGCTGCTGGGCCTGAATATCACCATCAGCATCGTGCTGCTGATGGTGACGATGTACATTCCCAGCGCCACATCGCTGTCGGCCTTTCCGTCCTTGCTGTTGTTTACCACCCTGTTCCGTCTGTCGCTTAACATAGCCTCGACCAAATCGATCTTGCTCAACGCCGAAGCCGGCCACATCATCGAGAGCTTTGGCGAACTGGTTGTCGGCGGCAACCTGGTGGTCGGGCTGGTGGTGTTCCTGATCATCGCCACCGTGCAGTTCATCGTCATCGCCAAAGGCTCGGAACGGGTGGCGGAGGTGGGCGCACGTTTCACCCTGGATGCGATGCCGGGCAAGCAGATGAGCATTGACGCCGACGTCAAGGCAGGCAATCTTTCGGTCGAAGACGCCAGGCAACGGCGTGCGCTGCTGGCCATCGAGAGCCAGCTGCATGGCGGCATGGACGGCGCAATGAAGTTCGTCAAGGGCGACGCCATCGCCGGCCTGGTCATCACCATGGTCAACATCCTGGCCGGCATGGTGATCGGCGTCAGCTACCATGGCATGAGCGCCGGCGAAGCTGCCAACCGCTTTTCCGTGCTTTCCATCGGCGATGCGATGGTTTCGCAAATTCCATCGTTGCTGATCTCGGTCGCGGCCGGCATCTTGATCACCCGCGTGGCTGACGAACACAGCCGGCCGCGCTCGCTAGGCATGGATATCGCATCGCAACTGTCGACCAACGCGAATGCCTTGTTCAGTGCTTCGGCAATGCTATGTGGCTTCGCAATGGTGCCGGGCTTTCCGACCACCTTGTTCCTGGTATTGGCGGTCGCGATCTTCGCCGGCGGCTACAACTTGCGCCGCAAGCAGCAGAAAACCCAGCCCGATTCCGGGACCGAACTCTCCGCCCTGGTCACTGACGGCGTCAAAGGCAACGCGCCAAGCATCGCCCAGCACGCGCCCGCGTTCGCCGTTCCGCTGTCCTTGCGGCTGTCGAAAAACCTGAGCGGCCGGCTTGACGAGACGGCCTTGAATCAGGCCCTGAACGATATACGGCTGCGGCTGGTGGAAGAGCTGGGCCTGCCTTTTCCGCGCACTGCGGTCTGGACTGCCGACAACTTGACCGGCCTGTCTTACCAGATCCTGCTGCAAGAGGTGCCGTTGCCGCCGGTAGAGATGCCGGAGTCGGTCAGTCAACGCGAAAAGGCGCTGGTAGACGATGTTTTCGACTCGGTGCGGCGTGAAGCGCATCTCTTCGTCGGCCTGCAAGAGACGCAGTGGATACTGGACCGTGTCGGCGCCGAGTATCCGGGCCTGGTGGCAGAGGTGCAGAAAGTCTCGACGGTGCCGAAGATAGCGGAAGTATTCAGGCGTCTTCTCGAGGAGCACGTACCCATCAGGAATATCCGGGCAATCCTGGAAAGCCTGGCTGCATGGGGTGCCAAGGAAAAGGACGTTCTGATGCTGACCGAATACGTGCGTGGCGATCTTGGCCGCTTCATCGCCCACCGGGCGACGGCAGGTACCGGAAAAATGCAGGCGATCGTGCTTGACGCCGATGTCGAACAGACGATTCGCCAGGCGATCAAGCCGACCCCGGCGGGCAATTTCCTGACACTTGAACCGCAGCAAATCGACGCACTCCTGGAATCCGTCCAAAGCGCCGTCGGCAACGAGCCTGCGGCTGGCGTCGCGGTGGTTACGGCAATGGATATCCGGCGTTATTTCCGGCGCATGATCGAGCAAGGTTTTCCGGCGCTGCAGGTGTATTCATTCCAGGAACTGGGAGCGAATGTCGAGCTGCAGCCGGTCGGCGTGGTTAATCTCTAGCCATGGATAACCGCTTCCGGCAGGCGCGCGAATTGCGGATCCTGCGACTTCCCACAACCCATTCCGAGACGACCCCAAGCCGGCCCGCACGACAGAGAACGGCACGTTTCAACACACTGCTCGGCGCCGCCCGGCAGGCTCTGACAGATAGTCCCTGCGCCGGCTCCGAAGGTCGATCGACCGATGACGACGCGGAGCAGCGGGACGACGCTCCGCCCTTCATCGCGGACCAAGACAGCCAGGCTGCAGCTACAGCGACGGCTGCCGCGGCCGGCAGCGACGCCGAGCGGGATGGGCTGACCGCCCTGCGCGCGCGCATGATCCGGCAATGCTCGCAGGCGGCGGAGGCCGATCTGGTGGTCGAGCATCTGGCTGAGCGCATCGCCAACTTCTGTTCCTCGCCGGCGGTTCAGGGAGGCGGGATATGGGAAGTAACCATCGTGCTTAATCCCGCCATCCTGCCTGAGACCAGCCTGCAACTGAAACTTTCGCCATTCCGGCTGTCGCTTCGCTTTGATTGCGGTAATGCGCGGGCCAATGACCTAATCTGCCTGAACACGGACGCATTGCAACGGCGTCTGCGTTCCCGGCTCGGCGCCAGCCTCGAGATTGACATCGAGGCGGCCTAGAGCCTTCAGAAAAGAGATGGATTCCTATGCATAAGCAAGTTACGGAACAAGTTACAGAGCAAGGCGAGGCAACCCCCATCGGCAACCGCTTGCGCTTCTATCCGGCAGCGTTGGCCGGTTTATCCCGAGGCTTATTCGATGCGCGCAGCACGATGCGCATGGCGGCCCGCGCCGCCGGCATCGAACTGCGCGCGCTGCCGGCAGTATCGGTCAGCTTCAAACGCGCTGCAACGCTGCGCCTGGATTCCGCCTACGGCGTCCTGACCGCACTGGTCGACCTGGCCAGCCATCCGGCACTTGAAATGATCGCGCTCGACAGCGACCGCCAAAGACGTATCGCGCTGGCCAATCTATGGCTGGCGCCGCTGCTCGAAAAACTGGCGACGAACGGTTATCCGCAACCAACCGTTGCGGAACTGACGCTGGCTGGCGAATCGACGCTGGCGCAGGGGCTGGCGTTTGAATTCCGGCATGCATCGGCGGACACTTTCCCCGGTGTTACTGACTTTGCTGATGTTGTTGTCATTACCGATCTGCCGTTAGCGCTGGCGACCCTGCTCGAACGGCAATGGCTGAAGGTCTTCAGCAACACGCAAGTATTACCCGCGCTATCCCTGCCCACGCATCTGCGGCTGCGCAGCCGCAATTGCAGCCAGACCCTGCTCGCCTCTCTGCGCTGCGGCGACATCTTGCTCGGCTGGCAGCCGCGCGGAAATTATGTGCGCGGCGCGCCCATCGACAATGTAGCGCTGCGCTGGGGCATCAGCAACGGCTGGTGCGCCGCTGCGCTGGCGAGCGTCGCGGCACACACCATTACCCTGGAGAACAAACCTATGACGACGACCTACAATCTAGACAACGATCAGCCTGCGGACCTGGAAGCGGCAGACGCGGCAGAACCGGCGGCGCAGATCGATGTCGGACAGCTTGAGATTCCCGTCCATCTTGAGATTGTCACGCTCAATTTGCCCATAGCGCAAATCGCCGCGCTGGAACCCGGCTGCATCCTGGAACTCCCAATACCGGTAGACGATGCCCAGATCCGGCTGGTTTCGCATGGCCAGGTTCTTGCGTTTGGCGAACTGGTGGCAATCGGCGGCCAGTTAGGTTTGCAAATCCACCGCATGGCAGAGCGCAATGAGCGGCACTCCTGATATCGCGTCGCTGCTGATCGCAGCGCTCGCCCTTAGCATCTTGCCGTTCGCCGCGATGGTGGTCACGTCGTATACGAAAATCGTGGTCGTGCTAGGCCTGCTGCGTAACGCTCTCGGCTTGCAGCAAGTGCCGCCGACCTCGGTGCTGAACGGCGTCGCCATCATCATTTCATGCTTCGTGATGGCGCCGGTAGGCATGGAAGCTGTCAAGCATGCGCAGCTATCGAGCGAGCAAACTGCCGGATCGCAGATCATGCCATTGTTCGACGCCGCGCGCGAACCGTTCCGCGCCTTTCTGCGCAAGCACACGTCCGAGCGCGAGAAGGCGTTTTTCATGCGCTCGGCACGCCAGATCTGGCCGCCGGAACGCGCCGCAGAGCTGAAGCCGGACGACTTGATCGTGCTGGCGCCGGCGTTCGCATTGAGTGAGCTGACTGCGGCTTTCAAGATCGGCTTCCTGCTATACCTGTGTTTCATCGTGATCGACCTGGTGATCGCCAACGTGCTGATGGCATTGGGACTATCCCAGGTCAATCCGAGCAACGTCGCGATTCCATTCAAGCTGCTGCTGTTCATATCGCTGGATGGCTGGTCCACCTTGGTCCATGGACTCATATCTACCTACCGGTGAAGACATGGAATACGACGCAATCACCCACCTGACGACGCAGGCATTGACGCTGGCCCTGCTGGTATCCCTGCCGGTTGTCGGCGTTGCTGCAATCACCGGCCTGGTGATTGCTTTTCTGCAGGCGATTACCTCGCTGCAGGATTCCAGCATCTCGCAGGGCATTAAAATGATAGTCGTGACGGTGGTGGTGGTTATCGCCGCACCGTGGGCCGCCGCCGCCATCCAGAACTATGCGCGTTCCGTGTTTCAAGTGATATTCCCATGAACATCACGCGTATCGACGGCTGGAACAGTCCGCATCAGGCGGAAGATGAGGAGCAGCCGATCCAGCTGCCGGTCCA
Source organism: Collimonas sp. OK242 (assembly GCF_900107095.1). Lineage (GTDB taxonomy): Bacteria > Pseudomonadota > Gammaproteobacteria > Burkholderiales > Burkholderiaceae_D > Collimonas. The sequence continues at coordinate 2,558 of NZ_FNOR01000001.1, read as the reverse complement.
ACTGCCAATTCCCGGCCACCATCGCCATCGGTCTGCCGCCCTGCGCGCCAGGCGGCAGACCGCGCGGCGCGGCGCCGGCGGCGAACCGGAGCAGCTCGAATCAGGCGCCATGAGCGAAGATTTGCTGATGATGCTGGAAGAGCATACTTCCTCGCAACGTACAGAAATCAGCACAATAAATCTTCGCCAATCCAGCGACGACGGCCGCTCATCCGACCGGGATCGCCGCGAAAGCCGCCACCGCAGTGCAGGCACTGCCTGGCCCATGCAATTTAATGCAACGGACCCGGCCCGCTCTATCAACATCATGCGGGCCGCCAGGCGTCCGATCCGAGATGAAGCGCTATTACTCGGCACCTGGCCATTGGCGCATGACACCAAGTTGCGATTGCACGGCCAGGCGGCTGCCGAAACAGCAATGCTCGGAGCACGCGACAAGCTGGTTTCCGGTAAGGCGCAATCAGGCACGAGCTACAGGATTCTGGCAATCATGCGCGAATTTTTGCAAATGCCGGCTGCCGCCCGCGCGCAGCCAACTACTTTACATACGGTGCGCGACAGCCTGGTGGCGCTGATCGAACCTGGCAAGCAAACCGTACCGGCAGTAATTAAAGGTGGCGATGCGCCCTCCGCCGCCCTGTTTTTGCGGCCCGGCCTGGCATCCCGGCGAACATGCACTGCCGCCGAGGAAACAATGAATCTGCTGCTGCCGTTGCTGCTGCTGAACCTGTCCCGCAAGCGTACAGACATGGAACGTGCGATCGGTGTGGCGAAGCTTTCGGCACTTATTCTGCGCGGCCGCGGATGGTAATCAAGTTCGTTCGCCAGCCAATAAATTCGGGCCTTGGCTGCTGGCCTGCAGAACACGAAGATAGACTTATATCAAAGCAGTACAGCAAAGTGAACTGCAAGGTGAACTACAGCGGCAGCCTGATTGATCCTGATTCAACAGCAGAACAAGGGAGTTAGTCCATGAAAAAACAGATTCGCGTATTGACTGGCCGTCACTCCGGAGCAGTGATCAATCTGGCCAATGGCGACACCACGATCGGTTGCGACGCCAAGTCTGAAATTCAGATCTCGGACTGGAACGCACCGGCCATGCTGCTTACGCTGGATGAGCAAGGCAGCGTCGCGATAGGCGTCTCAAATGACAGCGAGCCGCAAGCCCGGCTGGAAGATTTCGAGCCCCGCAGCTTCAACGATATTGTCCTGTGCGCAGGGCCGGCAGACGCAACTTGGCCGTCCGACATCAGCTTGCTGCGCATGGTCTGTTCTCCGCAAGCCATTCAGCCAGCTACTCAGCAAGCCGCATCGGAAAATTTACCGGACCAGGCGCCGCCATCTCTGCATCCGGTCAAGACGGTCCCCATCTGGGCCCGCCACGCAACCATCAGCTGGCTGGTTCTGGCCTCCTCGCTGCTGGCGGCCGTGACCGCCACCGCGATGATTGTGCCCGGCACCAATCCACTGCGGAGCGGCGTTCTGCCACCACCGCAGGCGTCGCTGGAAAGACTGAAACTGGCTGTGGCGCAACTGAATCAAGACGACCTGACAATTACCGAGCAAGATGGCGTGGTCAACGTCAGCGGCATCGTAAAGCAGGAGGATGCCGCAGCCAGGATCTATCAGGCGGCACACGCCTTCGCAGCCGGACATCTGAAGTGGAACGTCAGGGCAGCGGACGAAGTGGTGCGCGATCTCAAGGAATCGTTGCGCGCCCCCGACGTCAGTGTGCAATACAGGGGCAACGGCGTCTTTGCTGTGACAGGAACCGTGCTGCACCCCGAGGCCATCCAGAAAGTTGTGGAGCAATTCCGCGCCGACCTGGGGCCGCTGGTCAAACAGGTCGATGTCAACGTCATGCGTGCCGACGAAATCGCTACCGCCAAGGATATCGGTTCCGCGCTGGCAGTCGACGGCCTGCAATATTTCGCGTCGAGCGACGGTACGAAAAGTTTCGTTTCGCCGCAACGCGCTTCGCTCCGTTTCCAATGAGGTGATTGCAATGTACGAATATATGACAGAACCGCTGATCAATACTTTAAATGCGCTACCCAAGTTAGCCGGCGATCCGGCCCATTCCGCCGAGCTGAATGCGGTCGCACAGGCGCTGGAACAGATGGCGCTCAGCGCCGCCGAGGCCAACCGGGCCAGCATGGATCCGAGCCAGCGCCAGACCGGCAGCGTGATAGTGGATGGATTGAGAGCGGCAGCCGAATTATGCCGCTCTGCAGTAGAACAAGTTGCGTAATGTTTATCAGTTTTCAATGCCGTGCAGCTGTTTTTCACGGCATCGACTCAGTTTTGTGTGATGCCCATGCGGGAATTGCACATTTTAGCCGGGCTTCTCACGGAGCCCATCTAGCCCGCTTCGAAATCGAAGCATGTTTTTCATCAAGGAGAATCAAAATGGCAGGAGCAATTAAGGGTCTGGATACAGGTGCACAAATCGCTGAAATTGAAGCGGCAGCGGCAGCAGAAAACGCCATCAACCTGGCTAACACCCTGGCCAAGGTGCACACGATGGGTCTGAAGGCAGCCAAAGATATCGTCGG
>NZ_FNOR01000016.1 GCF_900107095.1 Collimonas sp. OK242 | reverse complement strand
CGACTAGTTATCCCCCACTCAAAGGTACGTTCCGATATATTACTCACCCGTTCGCCACTCGCCACCAGGGTTGCCCCCGTGCTGCCGTTCGACTTGCATGTGTAAGGCATGCCGCCAGCGTTCAATCTGAGCCAGGATCAAACTCTTCAGTTCAATCTCTGTTTTGTGGCATTGCTGCCTAGCATCTCTGCTATCGCTCACTCAAAATACTGACAGGCCACTTCTTTGCAGAAGCGCCTATTTTCTTCTTCTGTGAACATTTAATGTTTTAAGTTATACGCCATCCATTTACATGAACAGCGCTGCACTTCCATCAAACGCCCACACTTATCGACTGTTAATTGTTAAAGAACCTTCTACTTCGCGCCACCCAAACCCGGGCTCGCGGCACTGTCAAATCGTTTTGTTTGTCAGCAGCAGAGAGATGAGATTATGTGGCGTTTGCACGCCCCTCATCATCACCATCACCCGCCTTGAAAAACCGTTATTTCCGGTCTTGTCTGCAGCGGGGAGGCGAACTATAGCAAGGGCATACTCGGCTTGGCAAGCTTTTTTTGCAAAAACCCATCTATTTTTTTCTGCCCATCAAAAATGAAAAAAATAATGGCTACTGCTTGTCCCTTTTTAGCTAAACAAGCGACAGTTGCGGGCGAATCAGTTCGTCGATCCACTTGCCCTCCCTGCCAGCATTTGCACCAAGGGTAAGCACCAGTTCCGCACTTGCATGCAGACACGCAAGACATTGCCGCCAGGCTTACCAACTCCAACGTATGCCGGCATCCGCCATCACCGTGCGCTGTTGCGCTCCGCCGAGGTTGGTAGTGTAGGTTGCCGTGACAAACGCATTGGTTGACTTGCTGATTGTGGCCACCAGACCAGCGTTTAGCTGGCCCGCTGTCTGATGCGTACCGTTCGAGATCACCGTGGTGCCGTCAAAAGTGGTGGTGTCATGAGAACCGGAACTGTGCAGCAGGTTCAGGCGCAGGTACGGTTGCCAAGTTGCCGTTACTGCTTCAAAACGACTTTGCAACCGTACTCCGAGGCGAGCGAGGAAGGTGTTGCCGTTGTTAAAGCCTACGATCGATACACCATCATTCAAGTCATTGAACGACAGGTTTTGCCAGATCACTTGCGCTTGAGGCTCGATGGTCACACCCGCACCGAGTGGAATTGGCAGGCCGCCCTCGATCGATCCGATGAGCGCGCTGCCGTGGGTGTGCGCGCCAACGCCATCGTGTGAACGCGGATCCGCTGACAGTGAACTCCCCATCAGGACTGCATCCGTGTACCAGCCGCTCGGGCCGACGTGAGTCCAGTAGCCGCCAAGACTATAGGCGTCGATAGCAAGATTGCCGACATCCAGATTCTGCACGGCCATCGCAAAACCGTTGACCTTGCCGGTGGCATGCGCAAAACCGACAAACAGACCGTAATGGTTACGTTGGCCACCAGCGCTGGTGTCGGCATAGAGGTCATGACCGACCTGCATTCCCGTCATCGATCCATCGAACTGGGGCGAGACAGTACCATCCTGACGTTGCTTGGCATGGCTGCCCCAGACACGCCCCCAAGCTGCCGGCAGCTCGCCGTTCTCGGTCAACAGCGATTGCTCCCCTTGCCGGTCATGGAAATTATCGAGTTGCTGGATATTGAGCTGCCGGGCGACGCTGGCAACTTCCGCATAGACAGGTACTTCGGGGCGATACAGCGGGATTGCTCCGGAGCCAGTCGATGGCGTAGCTGGGGGCGTACCTAAGGTCGTGGTTGGAGGCACAACCACGGGCGGTGTTGGAGTTTGCGTCACGGTGTTGCGCAGATACCAGTTTTCAGATGTGCCGCTGGTCACGCCGCCTTTGGCAAGATAGTAAGAATATGCGCCGGCCTTGACCGGTCCCGCTAGTGCAAATGCGCTTGCGGTGGTCGTCGCACCATTCACGCTCTGCACCACTTCAATGCCGTCGGCGACGATGGCCGCGCCGGGGCCACCGACATTCGTGATACGCAAGCTAGACGATCCGCTGGCAGCGCCACCGTTGATCACTAACCGGTCCGACGCCGCACCATCGCCTGCGAGGTAGGTGTTCAGGGCGATGCTGCCATTCTGGCCGACATAGTTGCCGACAACATTGAGCCGGTTGCCAACTCCTTGGCCGCCGATTTGCAGCAGGCCTGCGTTGGTCAACGGTCCGTTGATCGTAAAGCTGCCGTTGCCCGAGCCGGCAAACTGAGGCAAGGCATTGGCCACCGCAATCGTGCCGTTGTTGGTCACGAATCCTGTGACGCCGCCGTAACCGCCGAGCGTGGCGCCTGAGGCGACGGTCGTATTACCGCCGCCGGACAATGCTGCCGTAGCGTGCGAGGCGTCGCCCACCGCAAGTATGCCGGCTGCAACGATCGTTCCCCCGGTATATGGATTGTCCGCATTTAGCACTGTCATGCCGCTGCCCGCCTGCGTAACAGAGCCGGTCCCGGAAATCGTACCCGGGAAAGTCACGTCGTCGGAACGGTTGAAGACCAGCGTACCGTTGTTTGTAACGTCGCCCGCGATGCTGCCTGTTGTACCGCCGCTGCCAAGTTGCAGCGTACCGGCCGAGATGCTGGTTCCTCCGCTATAGCTGCTGTTCCCGGTTAACACCGTGGTGCCGCTGCCGGCCTGGTTGACCGAGCCGGTGCCTGAGATCGCCCCAGGAAAAAGCAGCGTGTCGGAGCGGTTAAAGACAAGAGAACCATTATTGGCGACATCGCCAACGATGCTGCCAGCCGCGCCACCGTTACCCAGCTGCAGCGTACCTGCCGAAATCGTCGTACCGCCGGTATAGGTATTGCTTCCTGCCAGCGTCAAGCTTCCTGTTCCTGCCTTGTTGAAACCGCCAGAACCAGTCATGCCTTGCGTCAGCGCGGATGCAAACCCTTGCGTGTCGATTGTGCCGCCCGGTGCATTTATCGTGACAGCACGCGAATTGGCGAGATTGAAACTCTGCAGAAGCTGAAGCGTCCCGCCGTTGAATGTCAGACCACCGGTATTGGCACCAAGTGCGTTGTCGGCGCCGACAGCAACGGTGCCGCCGGTGAGCGTGGTGCCGCCGGAATACGTATTGCCGCCAGAAGCTGTCGGCGCCAGCACTAACGTGCCGCCCTGGGTCTTTTCGACCGCGCCGGTGCCTGAAATGAAACCGGCATAAGTGCCATTGTCGGGTTGCACAAAACGTACCAGCCCATTATCCACGACGCTAGGCGGCAAGCTTTGCGCCCGCGCTTCAAGCGTGCCTGCCGCGTCGACCAGGACTTGTCCTGTATATGCGCTGTTGTTACCGGTTAGCGCCAACGTGCCTTGTTGCACCTCGGCGATTGTGACTCCAGTGATGGTGCCAGTCAGCGTCCAGGTTCCTGAATCGTTCTTGATGAGCGATGAGAAATTGGTCATATTGCCGGGCAGAGATGAGCTTCCGGTACCGCTCAAGAAGATGGTGTTGTTGCCTCCGCCGCCATCGAAATTACCTGTAATAACCGATCCCGTATAGAGCCGCAACGTGTCGTTGCCGCCGGCAAAAACGAGATTACCGATGACTTGTCCTTTATTGGTAAAGTCGACCGCGCCGCTCCCCGACGCGCCGATCACATTGCCTGGCGCCTGGATGATCCCCGTTTCATTATTGACTATCGTGTTCAGGCCACTCGTATTCTGAAACCAGATGGCGGCAGCATGATCTGCCTTGATCGTGCCATTGTTGGTGATGACATTGCCTGTGCCTTGCAGATTAACGGCTTCCGCACTGCCTTGGGTGCCGGTCGCGAGGACCTGGCCTCCTTGATCGACCGTCAACGTCCCGTTATTGCGGAATTCGACCGTATTGGCGCCGGTGTTGTACAGCCCATTATTGTTGATCCCCTTGGCGCTCACTGTACCGCCGTTCTGGACCGTCACGTTCGCATTGTCGCGCAGGCTGATGGCATTCGCGTCGCCAACCGCGAGCTGGCTCCCCGTCCCGACGGTGACGGTTCGACCATCCTCGGCAGCTACATTGCCGGTCCCTACCGGCGTGGTCCACGGATTGGTCGCGCTGGCATCGCAGCTTGTGATTGGTCCAGATGTGTTGCAGGCTGCGTAGGCTGTTCCGGGCGCCACACTCAGTGCAGGTATTAGCACAAGGGAAGAGGCAGCGGAAAGAACTAGACGATAGTGAATAGGATGACTCATTTTTATTGTCATTTATAGTTTTAACATTTTGTGTTTGTGGCTCACATTGCAAATTAACAATGTAAGATGATATTTAACATTTGAAATTCTAAAAATCCACTGCACATGCCGCTAAGTCTGGTGTTGATTTAACACATTAATTGTCTCAGGATTACATTGCCATATGACAACGCGTGACAATATTTGACATTTACATATTTCAAATAAACAACACATGCTGATATCGTCAAAATAATGTCCGCTGAAAATGACGATCAGCGTCGGTCAGTACCGACGCCGATTCATGAGTGCGATTAGCGCTGCGTGCGAGATTGGCGGCGATGCTCGAAAAACCACCGAGACAAGGTAATCCGACGAAAACTACACAAGGGCCGCGAGGCCGATGTGCATCTGTCAGTGTCGATACGGATGGGGTGTGAAGCTGATGGCGCGGCTGCCCGAAGACCAAAATTGCTAGAAACGGGAATCTTGAATTTAAAAAGCCGGTCTATATTTTTAGCAATCCCGATGCAAGCAGCACCAAGCAGTTGCTGCGCAAGCTATCTGGTTTCACTGTTTGACGAAAAACGAAGGGGGACCTTGAGCAAGAAGGCTACGGCAGCCCGGCAACGGAGAATGTGCTTTTCTGCAGCAACGACCCATCGCATTATCCGGTAATCAAAACTTACATACGATACATAACTGAATCACCTACAGAACGTCTTGGGTGGCAGCATATTTCTCATGTCATCCAATAAAAAGAGATTCGCATGAAAAAGCTCATTAGCATAGTGGCAATCGGACTTGTTCTCAGCACAGCATTATCCGGATGTATCGTCGTACCGGTTGGCGGTGGCGGTTATTATCACCATCACGACTATTACTATGGTCGCTGATACGGCGTTCACTTAAAAGGTGACGAAAATGAAACGTATTTTTTTCGCTGTTGTACTCCTCGCTATTAGTGCCGGCACTTTTGTATCGACGCAGGCCATGGCGCAAATCGGCGTTGACATCACCATTGGCAGACCGCCGCCGCCTCCAAGATATGAGCCCGTTCCGCCGCCGCGATATGGTTACGTGTGGATTCCTGGTTTCTGGGATTGGCGTGACGGTCGGCATGTATGGGCTGAAGGGCATTGGGAACAGCCACGTCCAGGTTATGTATATGCGCGCCCTGAATGGCGCCAAGGCCCCAACGGTTGGATACTGCAATCCGGCGGATGGCGTGAAAACCACCGACGACACGATGAGCATCGTGACCACGACTATCGGGACGGCGACCGGCATGACTATCGTGAGGGCGAGCGGCACGACGATGGAAGATACGAGAATCGTTGAGTCCTGACAGGCGGGAGCTTTTTGGGCGCGTGGCGCGGATCGTCTGTGTGCGCCAGGAAGGACTAACAGACAAAGTATCAAAAAAAGGCGGGTATATCACTACCCCGTCCGGCCCTTATATTCGTGGAATTCGCCCCTCCAAACGAGATTGCGCAAGGTGTCGTCGCAGTACCTGAAGATGTGCACAGATACGATACTTGCACTACCATCTGTTTGATTCAGATCAACGCGACTCTGCCCAGACCTGCCAACATGGCGACATGAAAACAAGAATCCCGCGCCTGCGCCATCGCTCCGTTGCGGCGAAATTCATGCAAATATTTCATCGTGCCAGAAAGAGCTTCGAACGATTGGTGGGATCTGCGGTGATCATCCTCGTCGCCGGGCAGATTCGTGATGCGATTAAATGAAAGAAGCTGCTGCTTCAAGGGAGCAACATGTTCAAGCACATTCTATTGCCGACCGACGGCTCGCTCGCGTCTGAAATCTCGATCCAGCAAGGCGTCCGCCTGGCCAAAGAAATCAACGCCCGGGTGACCGGCGTGTACATCATCCCGGCATACCATGTGATGGTTGACCAGAACGCCATGCTTGGCGACAGCGAAGAGCAGGTCGATATCGAAAGCACCGCTCTTGCCTTGCAGTTCCTGGAAGTGATAGAGCGTGAGGCCAGGCGGGCCGGCGTCCAGTGCGACAGCGTGCATGCCATCAACGATCGTCCCTATGAGGGGATCCTCAAGATGGCCGACGACAAGGGCTGCGACCTGATTGCCATGGCCTCGCACGGCAGGACTGGGGCGCGAGCGCTACTGATGGGCAGTCAAACCCTGAAGGTATTGACGCATAGCAAGGTGCCGGTGCTGGTGTTCCGATGAGCGTACAACTCAGGGTTGCAACAATGGCCAGGCAGAATGGTTTCAGTATGACCGACATGAAAACGGCGGCGCTGGTGCCATCGGGCACATCAGCGACTCGTATTCATCTGGACCGAACAGTAATAGCCGCTCCCGTCTGCAGCGAGCCTGCGCCGGCCGCGTCTGCCGGGCTTGCCGCATCGGCGGCCTTATCTCGCGCCTGACGCACATCCTGCTCCCCGAGCAACAAATCCAGCGTCGCCCGGTCGACGGTTTCCTTTTCCAATAAGGTCTTCGCCAGCAGATCCAACAATGCGCGGTGGGAAAGCAGGGTATCGCGGACACGAACGTGCGCAGCATCAAGCAGCTTGAATACCTCTGCATCGATGGTTTCCGCAGTGCGGTCGCTGTACATTTTTTTCTGCTGCATCGCGAACGGGTTCAGCAGCGGCGCCGCCAGCTCTTCAAACGTGCCCAGCCCCAGCGTCTCGCTCATGCCATATTGCGCAATCATATGGCGCGCCATGTCGGTGGCCTGTTGCAGATCGTTCTGGGCGCCGGTGGAAATGTCGCCGAACACCAGTTCTTCGGCAACCCGTCCGCCCAGAAACACATCCAGGCGGTCCAGCAATTCCGATTTCTTCAGCAGGTAGCGGTCTTCGGTCGGCAATTGCTGTGTATACCCCAGCGCCGCTATGCCGCGCGGGATGATGGAAATCTTGCCGACGCGATCGGCATGGGGACGCAATTCCGCGATCAGCGCATGACCGGCTTCATGATAGGCAACCGTCTCCTTTTCCAGCTGATTCATGACGCGCGTCTTCTTTTCGAGGCCGCCGACGATACGGTCAATCGCCTCCTCGAAATCGCTCATTTCGACATTGTCCTTATCACGCCGCGCCGCCAGCAAAGCGGCTTCGTTGACCAGGTTGGCCAGGTCCGCTCCGGCAAAACCGGCGGTGCGCGCAGCGATGGTCGCCAGCTTCACCTGCGGCGCCAGAATGACCTGCTTGGCATGGACCGCAAGGATTTTTTCGCGGCCCGACAGATCCGGCAGGCCCAACGCGATATGCCGGTCAAATCGGCCCGGACGCAGCAACGCCGGATCAAGGATCTCCGGGCGATTGGTGGCTGCCAGGATGATGACTCCCTTGTTGGTGTCGAAGCCGTCCATCTCCACCAGCAATTGGTTTAAAGTCTGTTCCTGCTCGCTGTGGCTGCCGGAAATGGCGCCAATGCCGCGCGCCTTGCCGAGCGCATCGAGCTCGTCGATGAAAATGATGCACGGCGCTTTCTGCTCCGCCTGGCTGAACAGGTCACGCACACGGGCGGCGCCGACGCCGACAAACATCTCGACAAATTCCGAGCCGCTGATCGAAAAGAACGGCACCCCGGCTTCGCCGGCAACCGCCTTGGCCAGCAGCGTCTTGCCGGTGCCCGGGGCGCCGACGATCAATACTCCCTTGGGAATCTTGCCGCCGAGCCGTCGGTAGCGCTGCGGCATCCTCAGGAAGTCGACGATCTCCATCAATTCCTCTTTCGCTTCATCGATGCCGGCGACGTCGTTGAAAGTGACGCCTGGCTGGCTCTCCTGGTAGACACGCGCCCTGCTTTTGCCGACGTCAAACGCCCAGCCGGAGGATATCCCTGCGGTTTTCTTCCCCAGGTAATTCCATGCCGCCAGCAACAGGGCCACCGGCAAGATCCAGGACAACAGAGTGGGCAGCCATGTGTTTTGCGCTTCGCCGCTAAAATGCACGCCAGCGCTCTGCAGATCCTGCACCAGCCCCGGATCGTTAACCCTGACGGTAACGAATGCCTGCCGCGGCTGGCCCTTGCGCTTGATGTCATCAGCTTCCTGGCGCGGCAAGACCGCTTCAATCCCGTCGGTCAGCAGGGTGCCCCTGATCGCATCGTCGCTGATCGTCAACTGTTCCACCTTGCCGGCTTTCAACGCAATCTTGAAATCGCTGTAAGCCAGCGGCTGGTTGCCGCGCATGTCACTGATCGCTTGCACCGCAATGAAAACGAACGGTATCAGTAGCCAATACCATATTGGCATGCCAGACCATTTCGATGGGTTCTGATCGGTATTCATTTGATGTTACGCAGCAAGGTTGCAAGCAATCTGGCGATGCTTACCTGTGCTGGCGCCCAGCTGAAAACCCTATATTGGCTGATTCGGCAGGCAAAAAAAGCCGCTGAATCGGGGTTTATTGATATGGAACAAATTCCGCGCAAATATCGCCTCCTGCAGCGACTTTGATTCTTGACGCCGGGCCTGCCAGGGAATACGTTGAGAACAGAATGAGAAACCGTCGATTCAGGAACTGAATTTCCGCCAACGAAAAAACAGGAGCATCGATATGTCTTACAGAACCATTGCAGTGCACGTGGATGAATCCCGGAATGTCGACAAGCGCATCGAAACCGCCGCGCAGATCGCCGTGGCGGAGAATGCCCACCTGATCGGCATCGCCATTACAGGAGTATCGCAATTCCTGCAGGAGACTGTGACGGTGAACCGCAACGATCCCGCTATGGCGCCGTTACTGGATACCCTGCGCAGGCGCGCCGGTACCGCGCTGGAGAAATTCGACAAGATTGCGCGCCAGGTCGGCGTCTTGTCATTTGAAAATCGACTGGTGGATGACGATGTGGGCGCAGGCCTCGGCTTGCAAGGGGCATATAGCGACCTGCTGGTGCTGGGCCAAAGCGATCCCAGCGACCCGGCGACCGTCAATGCCGACATTGCGCCATACGTAGTCATCAATTCCGGTTGCCCGGTGCTGCTTGTGCCGTACGCAGGCGCCCGCGCGCAGCCTGTGCGGCGGGTACTGATTGCCTGGAACGGCAGCATGGAAGCCAGGCGTGCCGTACACGACGCGATTCCCCTGCTGCGACAGGCGGAGATAGTCGAAGTGGCGGTATTCAATCCGTCTGCGGACCCGGACGCCCACGGTCAATTGCCTGGCGCCGACATTTCCTTGTACCTGGCACGGCATGACATCAAAGTCGAAGTCAAGCAGGAAGCAATCAGATCCGATGTCGGCGACGCCCTGTTGTCGCTGGCCAAAAATTTGAACTCCGACTTGCTGGTGATGGGTTGCTACGGGCACTCGCGTTTCCGCGAAACGCTGCTCGGCGGAGCGACCCGTACCGTTTTGAAATCGATGACGATTCCGGTGCTGATGTCGCACTAAAATAGCCGGGAAGCGGACATGGTTGTCACGCCAAGCAGAGCCGGCGCGCCAACCATGCTCGCGATGGTGCTGGAACAGGCGCGCCGGCCGCTGGCGGCGCAGCGCGTCCCCATGCCATCTGCCGCCACCCATCAGGTGCTGATCAAGGTTCTTGCGTGCGGGGTTTGCCGCACCGACCTGCATATCGTTGACGGCGAGCTGGCGCCGCATAAATTGCCGCTCATCCCCGGTCACGAAGTAGTCGGCATCGTCGTCGCTCTGGGGAGCCAGGCGCAAGGCTTCCGGGTTGGCGACCGGATCGGCGTGCCGTGGCTCGGCCACAGCTGCGGCGGCTGTTCGTTTTGCCGCGTGCAACGGGAAAATCTGTGCGATGCCGCGCTCTTCACCGGCTATGACCAGGATGGCGGCTATGCCGAATACATGGTGGCCGATGCCCGCTACGGCTTCCACTTGCCGGACCGCTATGACGATGCGCATGCAGCGCCCTTGCTATGCGCAGGCCTGATTGGATACCGCGCCTACAAGATGGCCGGCGACGCCAATCGCATTGGCTTATATGGTTTTGGCGCCGCCGCCCATATCATTGCCCAGCTGGCGCGTCATCAAGGGAAGGAAATTTTTGCGTTTACCCGGCCAGGGGATGTCCGCTCGCAGCAGTTTGCCCGTTCACTGGGGGCGGCCTGGGCCGGCGCTGCCGATGCCGCAGCGCCGGCGGCGCTCGATGCTGCGATTATTTTCGCCCCGGCCGGCGCCTTGGTGCCGCAGGCGCTTTCCGCCACAAGGAAAGGCGCCACCGTGGTCTGCGCGGGCATTCACATGAGCGATATTCCGCAATTTCCCTATTCGCTGCTATGGGGGGAACGAAGCGTGCGCTCGGTTGCCAACCTGACGCGCGCCGATGGCGAAGAGTTTTTTCGGCTGGCGCAACAGTTCGATGTGCAGACCACGCCGGTTCCGTTTGCCATGCAGGATGCCAACCAGGCACTTTCCGCATTGCGCGACGGCAGCTTCGACGGCGCCGCAGTGCTGCTGAATTCCGACTAAGCTGTCCAGCAAACCTTCCAGACCAGGCTTGTTTTTCCTGGATGAAGCGGTGCGCCTTGATCTGGATCAACCGATCCATGAACCGAATCCTTACACTACAGACAGATCACAGCCGCATACCGGTATCGCTGCTTCGACAGGCGGCATGAATGCCGCACGTTTGCAGCGGCCGATTCACAACAGATACGCCAGAGAATTGCATAAAAAAGTGGATACCCAGCGCCATGCCAGTCAAAAAGAAGCCATCGTTGCCACCGGCCTGACCAAATGGTTTGGCGAAGGCGACGCCAGGATGACTGCTGTCAATAATGTGGACTTTGTCGCCTATTTCGGTGAAATCCTGTTCGTGGTCGGCCCGTCGGGCAGCGGCAAGACCACATTGCTGAGCATTATTTCAGGCATCCTGCGCCCCAATGCCGGCAAAGTGACGGTCGATGGCGCCGATATCTGGGAATTTAATAACGACCGCCTGGCAGATTTCCGCCTCACCAAGGTCGGCTTCGTATTCCAGGACTACCATCTGTTTCCGCGATTGACAACGGCGGAAAATATCGCCATCCCGCTGATCCTGAGGCAGCGCAACTGGAATGAATCGATTGCCGAAGCGAAGAAGTACGTCGACATTGTCGGCCTGACGGGACGCAGCGAGATACTTCCGGTCAAGCTGTCGGGCGGGGAGCAACAGCGCGTGGCGATCGCGCGGGCAATCATCGGTTCTCCCGAAATACTGATCCTGGATGAGCCTACCGCTTCGCTGGACGGCGACACCGGTAGGATGATCATTGCCTTCATCAAGGAAAAAATACTCAATCAGAACCGTTGCATCGTCATCGTCACACACGATGCACGCATCAACGAATACGCAGACCGCATCATCCACATGGAAGACGGTCGCATCACCGGCCTGGACAAGGGAACGGAATGAGAAACAAGATCATCTTTGGATTGGCGCTAGGCGGCATCATCATCGGCCTGTTAAGCGCTTATATCCTGGGCATTCAGCATCCGGCTCAGACGCCGCTGTTCAAACCGGTCAGCAGCCCTTACGAGAGCGCCATCTATTCCAATGGCATCATCGAGAGCAGCCAGATTGCCGGCCAGAACATCAATATCTTCCCTGAGGTTGCCGGGGCGGTCAGCCAGGTGCTGGTGCACGAGGGACAACAGGTCTCTGCCGGCACCCCGCTGCTGGCCATCGACGCTACCGTACAGAAGGCCAGCACCGAGCAGCTGCGCCTGCAGTCTGAAGCGGCGTTGAGCCTGCTGCAAGAACTGAAGGCTCAGCCGCGCAGGGAAACGCTGGCGATTACCAAAGCCCAAGTGGACCAGGCCCAGGCTAACCTGAAAGCCGCGCGCGACCAATATGACAAACGCCGCGCCGCCTTTGAGATGGACCCGAAATCGGTCAGCAAGGATGTCGTCGATACAGCCATGGATGCAGTCGGTCAGGCGGCAACCAGCCTTGAGGTAGCGAACCGGCAATACGCGTTGACCAAGGCTGGCAGCTGGAGTTATGACGTCGCCAACCAGCAGAAACAGTATGAGGCGGCAAACCAGGCCTACCTGGCGGCAAGTGCCTTGTTGCAAAAATATGTGATCAAGGCGCAAGCCGATGGCGTCGTTCTTACCGTCAATGCCGCGCCAGGCAGTTACGTATCGGCGCTAGGCAGCTATGACAGCTATACCCAGGGCAATAATCCGCTGCTCATCATGGGGACGCCGCAAGACTATCTTGCGGTGCGTTGCTATATCGACGAAATCCTGGTTGCGCGCTTGCCGGCCGCCGCGCATATACGGGCGCAGATGTCGATCCGCGGCACCGATCTCAAGGTGCCGCTGGAATTCGTACGTGTCCAGCCGTATGTATCACCCAAGATCGAACTGTCCAATCAGCGCCAGGAAAAAGTCGACCTGCGTGTCTTGCCCGTCATTTTCCGCTTTCCGAAAAAAGGCCTCGACATGGTCTATCCGGGACAGCAAGTGGACGTCTATATTGGACAGAAATGATGTGTATCAATGCACACTTATACAGCCAGCTGCGCACATGCGCCGCTCTGCTGGCCGCACTGGCGCTGGCAGCCTGCACGGTAGGGCCGGATTTTGTCCGCCCTGCTCCGCCTGAGGTCGATCGCTATACCCGTGAACCGATGCCGGCCGCCATGGCGGCCGACGGCAATGTGCAGCACGTCATTCCTGGCGCCGCAGTCCCCGCCGACTGGTGGCGCATGTTCAACTCGGCGCAACTCGATACCATGGTCAGCCAGGCTATCGCCAACAATCCGACCCTGGAAGCATCCCAGGCGACCTTGCGCCAGAGTCAGGACAACCTGCGGGCCGGCTATGGCGTGTTCTTCCCGCAGATCAGCGCCGGCTTGGACGCCGTCCGTGAACGCAACGCACCGGTGACGAATGGCTTGCAGTCATCGGGGTCGATCTTCAATGTGGTCACCTTAAGCGGCAGCATCAGCTATGCACTGGACGTGTTTGGCGGCCAGCGCCGCACGGTCGAAGGCCTGCGGGCGCAAGCAGACAATCAGCGCTATGCCGGCCAGGCGGCTTACCTGACCTTGTCTGCCAATGTCGTCAATACCACCATCGCCCGCGCCGGCTATGCGGCGCAGGTGCGCGCCACGGAGCAGCTCATCGAGATGGAGAACCAGCAACTGGACGCCACCAAGGCTCAGTTTCGCGCTGGCACTTCTGCCTATTCGAGCGTATTGGGCCTGCAAAGCCTGATTGCGGCCAATCGCGCCGCCCTCGCGCCCTTGAGGCAAAGGATGGACCAGGCTGAGCATTTGCTGGCGATCCTGCAAGGCCGCATGCCATCCCAGGCCAGTTTGCCCGACGTCGATCTGAACCAGCTCGCATTGCCGGCGGACTTGCCGCTAAGCCTGCCATCCGACCTGGTACGGCAACGGCCTGACATCCTATCGGCGGAGGCGCAGCTGCACGTGGCCAGCGCCAATATCGGTGTCGCCACCGCAGCCATGTTTCCCAGTTTCAGCTTGAACGGCAGCTACGGGGTAGCGGGCAGCAGTTTCGGCAATTTGTCGGCGGCAAGCGGCAAGTTCTGGAGTATCGGCCCGGCGCTGTCGATCCCGCTGTTTCGAGGCGGCAGCCTGTGGTTCGGCCGCAAGGCTGCCATCGACGCTTACCAGGCCTCGCTGGCCACTTACCGGCAGGTTGTGCTTTCCGCATTTGCACAGGTTGCAGATTCCCTCAAAGCGTTGCAGCACGACGCCGAGGCGTTGGAGGCCCAGGCTGAGTCGCAACGTGCCGCCGGCGAAGCATTGCATCTATTACAGGTTAGCTATCGCGCCGGGCTGGCCGCTTATCTGGACGTGCTGGCAGCGGACGTCCAGTATCAGCAAGCAACCATCAGCTATCTGCAGGCAGTCGCCCTGCGCCAGCAAGACACCGTGGCATTGTTCGTCGCCCTCGGCGGCGGTTGGCGCAACGCGCCGGATAGCAGCCAAGAAGGGAAGGCATTATGAAGCACAGCGGAATCCTGCGCATCGGTTTCAAGTTGCTGGTCAACGACAAGGCCAAATTCTCCGCATTGCTGATCGGGATTACCTTCGCCGTGTTTCTGATGGTGCAGATGACCGCGATCTTTTCCGGCATTCTGAACCGCGCCTATTCGACCGTCA
Source organism: Collimonas sp. OK242 (assembly GCF_900107095.1). Classification (GTDB taxonomy): domain Bacteria; phylum Pseudomonadota; class Gammaproteobacteria; order Burkholderiales; family Burkholderiaceae_D; genus Collimonas. The sequence continues at coordinate 120,890 of NZ_FNOR01000016.1, read as the reverse complement.
CCAATATCGGTGCCGACATCTGGATCATGGATCCGGCTGTCAATACGCCGACCGGTTCCATTCCCATGCCGGATTATCTGCTGGATGCGGTGCGCAGCATTGATGGCGTGAGCTATGCCGTACCGCTGTTTATCGGCGGCGCACAGCTTAAGCTCAGCAACGGCACCAATCAATCCGTCTCTATCGTCGGCCTGGATGACACGAGCCTGTTTGGCCGGCCGGCGCTTGAAAAAGGCAATATCCTGGATATCTATGCGGATAACTCCTTCATAGTTGTCGATGACGTTGAGTTCCCCAAGCTGGAAAATCCGCAGATCGGTACGTCGTTTGAACTGAATGACCATCGTGGCGTGATCGTTGGGATTGCCAAAGTCAACGCCAACGGCCTGAACGGCGTGCCGACACTGTACACAACGTATCGCCGCGCCATCCAGTACATCCCTTCCACCCGCTTCACCATCTCCTACGTGCTGGCGCAGGCAAAGAATGACGCAGCGATCCCCGGCATCAAGCGGCAGGTGGCCAAGCTAGGCTATCGCGCCATGACCAAGAGCGAGTTCAACACGCACATCACCGACTATTACACCTATCAGACCGGCATCGGCACCAATATCCTGCTGATGACCGCGATCAGCTTCATCGTCGGATTGTCGATCTCTGGCCAGACGTTTTATACCTTCGTGCTGGAAAATGTCGACAAATTCGGCGCATTGAAGGCGATCGGGGCAAAAGGACGCGAGCTGATCTACATGATACTGTTCATGGCCACGTTTACTTCATTGACGGGTTACGGCTTAGGCATCGGCTTGGTGACGCTGGTGATTTCGATCGCGCGCACCAGGATTCCGAACTATGCAGCGATGATCACTTTCTGGAATCTGGAACTGGCGTTCGGGATGGTGCTGCTGATCGCCGGCATCTCCAGCTATTTCGGCGTGCGCAAAGTTCTGAGGATCGAGCCTTTTGATATTTTCAGGGGTTAATTCGGAGCAACAGGCTTTGCGCGTCCCTCGCCTATTCCATATGTTGTCCGCCGTTGATTGAAAACGTCGCCCCGGTGATGAATCCGGCGTCTTCATGGACCAGGAACGCCACCATGCGAGCGATATCTTCCGGCTTGCCCAGACGCCCTACCGGGATACCGGCAATGATAGCCTGCAGCGTTTCCTTCGGAACCTTGGCAACCATGTCCGTATCGCAATAACCTGGGGCGACGGCGTTTACCGTGATGTTCTTATGTGCGCTTTCCAGCGCCAGAGACTTGGTGAAGCCAAGGATTCCTGCCTTGGCTGCGGCATAATTGGCTTGCCCGAACTGGCCTTTCTGGGCATTCACGGAGCTGATGTTGACTATGCGTCCGAAGGCGCGCTCACGCATGCCGGAAATCACGCCATGGCACATGTTGAACATGGATCCCAGATTGGTCTGGATCACATTCGACCATTGCTGCACCGTCATCTTGTGCAGGACAGCGTCGCTGGTGACGCCGGCATTGTTGACCAGAATATCGACCTGGCCCAGCTCGCCTTGAACTTGGGCGATGCCCGCCTGACATGCCTCTGGATCGCTGACATCCCACTGATAGATATCGATAGCGGTCGCTTCCCGGAACGCCTGTGCCGAGTCAGCGTTAGAATGATACACGGCTGCGACGCGATAACCTTGCTCATGCAGCGCAATCGAAATGGCTTTCCCCAGGCCGCGGGTACCTCCGGTGACAATGGCGACGCGCTTCATATCATGTCCTTGCTGGTTTTGGGTTGGAAGGTGCAATCAGTCTAGTTGCATGTCTCTCCAGCCGAATTGATTTGGATCAAATATTTCTGCCGAAGCATTGCTATGCTGATCGCAATCATTCTTAGGGAAGCAAACCATGGATAGCAAGCTGCGTTCGAAACCCGTCAGCAAAGAACGCCTGGGAAGCGCTTGGCTGGGCCATTTGCCGAAAGGGCCGGAAGAACAATGCCCGCCCTTGGCCCAGCTCGATCTGATCGCCAACGCAGAACTGGCCAAGCTCACCGGAAACCTGTCGCCTGCGGCCCTTGCCAATGCCTATTTCGACTGGCTGGCGCACCTGGAGTTGTCTCCGGCCAAACAAGAGCTTCTGCTACAAAATGCATGGAAGAATTTCTGGCGCTGGGATCTTTACGCCTTGAATGCAGGCCTGCCCAACCAGGCGGAAGCCGAGCACTGCATCGAGCCATTGCCACAGGACCGGCGTTTTTCCGATGCGGCATGGGAACGCTGGCCTTTCAATCTGCTAGCCCAAGGGTTCTTGTTGAACCAGCAATGGTGGCATCGGGCGACGACCGGCATACATGGCGTGTCCCGGCATCACGAGGAGGTGATGACATTTACGGTGCGCCAGTTGCTGGATATGCTGGCGCCGTCGAATTTCCTGTCGACCAATCCGGTAGTCCAACAGGAAACCTTGCGCAGCGGCGGCCTGAATCTGCTGCGCGGCGCTGAAATGGCGCTAAAAGACATCGCGCAGGCCGCCAGCGGGAAAATTGCCGACCAGCCGTTCAAGGCAGGCGAAACGGTGGCTATCACGCCAGGCAAGATCGTGTTCCAAAACGAATTGATCGAATTGATCCAATATGCGCCTGCCACCGGCAGCGTTCACGCCATCCCGGTATTATTCGTGCCGGCCTGGATCATGAAGTACTACATCCTCGACTTGTCGCCGCAGAATTCGCTGGTCAAGTATCTGGTCGACAAAGGCCATACGGTATTCATGATTTCCTGGAAAAATCCGGTTGCAGCGGACCGCAACCTTGGGATGGAGGACTATCGCAAGCTGGGAGTCATGGCGGCAATCGATGCCGTTACCCGCTGCACAGGAGCAAACCAGGTCAATGCCGTCGGCTATTGCCTGGGCGGCACCCTGCTGGCCATTGCCGCCGCCACCATGGCGCGCGACGACGATCGACGCCTGGCAAGCATGAGCTTGTTCGCAACGCAAACCGACTTCAAGGAACCGGGCGAACTGTCATTATTCATTGACGAAAGCCAGATCAGCTTCCTGGAAGCCTCGATGTGGAACCGGGGTTATCTGGATGGCAAGCAGATGGCTGGCGCATTCCAGCTGCTACGTTCGAACGACCTGATCTGGTCGCGCCGCCTGAACCAGTATTTGCTCGGAATCCCCGAGACCAAGAGCGACCTGATGGCCTGGAACGCCGATGCTACCCGCTTGCCCTATCGCATGCACAGCGAATACCTGCGCCAGTTGTTCCTGCAAAACGACCTCGCCGAAGGACGCTATCGCACGAATGGCCGGCCAATTGCCCTGACCGACATCCATGTCCCGGTATTTGCGGTCGGCACGCTGACCGACCACGTGGCGCCGTGGCGGTCGGTATACAAGATACATCTGCTTAGCGACACCGAAATAACCTTCCTACTGACCTCCGGCGGCCACAATGCCGGCGTTGTTTCACCGCCGGGCCACCCGCACCGCAGTTACCAGATGGCGGTTCGTGCTGGCGACGGTGCTTATGTGGACGCCGACAGCTGGCAGCAGGAAGCCCCGCAACATGAGGGTTCCTGGTGGCCCGCCTGGGAAGCCTGGCTGGCAGCCCATGCCGGGGAAAAAATCCGTCCCCCCATCCTCGACCAACGACAATTGGATGCGCCCGGGCTCTACGTATTGCAACCTTGACGATGAATGGCGAAGACGTAATCCATACACTTCCGGATGAGCGCAGCAGCAGATTACTAAGGGTGCAGAGATGGAGAATATGGAAAGCCCTTCGTTGCTTCAGAGGATAGTAAAAGGAATGCCGCTATTCAGCTCGAATGGCTCTCACGGCACCCCGTCACCGGCTCAAAGCGCCAGCGATACCTTGTTCCAGATTGCGGCGCTGGATCACGATGCTCTACTGAAACACCTGCAATCGTCCGCAGACGGCTTGCTTGACGGCGAGGCGCGCCGGCGATTGGCGCAATACGGGCCCAATCTGGTGGCGCATGAAGTGCGGAAAGGCGCTTTCCTGCGATTCCTCGGCCTGCTTGCCAGCCCCTTGTCGCTCATGCTGCTGGCGCTGGCGGTCGTCAATTTCTTCACCGGTGAAAGCTGGGGCGCGCTGGTCATCGCCGTCATGGTGGTGCTCTCCTCGCTCTTGTCGTTCATACAGGAATATCGCTCGGACAAGGCGGCTCAAAGCCTGCGCTCCCTGGTTGCGACCAAGGTCACAGTCTTGAGGCGCGACGTGCCGAAGCAAGGCTTGGTCCCAGGATCTGCTCCGAAACCCGTGCCGGCGCACGCTCCCCTCAGGCGCGACATAGCGCTTTCTCAGATTGTCCCAGGCGACATCATCTTCCTGTCGGTTGGCGACATCGTGCCGGCAGATGTACGCATCCTGGCCAGCAAGGACTTCTTTGTCAGCCAGGCATCCCTCACCGGGGAGTCCTTGCCGGTCGAGAAATTCAGCCAGGCCATTCCCTCTCATGCAGGTGTCGCCACGGATCTCGGCAATGTCGCCCTGATGGGTACCAATGTCCTCAGCGGCACCGCCACCGCGGTAGTGGCGATCACCGGCGGCCAGACTTGCTTCGGTCACGTCGCTACCGATATCGCCGGCCAGCGGGCATTGACCAGTTTCGATCGCGGCATCAACAAATTCATCTGGCTGATCATGCGCTTCATGCTGATCATGGTGCCGCTGGTCTTCTTGGTCAACGGTTTTACCAAGGGAAATTGGCTGGAAGCCCTGCTGTTCGCCGTCGCGGTGGCGGTCGGATTGGCGCCCGAAATGCTGCCGATGATAGTGACGATCAACCTGGCCAAAGGCGCCTTGGCAATGTCGAGAAAAAAAGTGATCGTCAAGCGCCTGAACGCAATCCAGAATTTCGGCGCGATGGACATACTATGCACCGACAAGACCGGAACGTTGACACAAGACCTGGTCATCCTGGAAAAGCACATTGACATCTTCGGCAACGACTCGCAAAAAGTGACGGAATACGCTTACCTGAACAGCTATCACCAGACCGGCCTGAAGAACCTGCTGGACGTGGCGATACTGAAATATGTCGACATACACGAAAAGATCCAGGCCGATACGGAGTTCACGAAAGTCGACGAAATCCCATTCGATTTCCAGCGGCGCCGCATGTCCGTCATCGTCGAAAAAAGGGACGGCTCGCGCATCCTGATCTGCAAGGGCGCCGTGGAAGAAATCCTGAGCGTTTGCACCAGAGCCGATCAAGCGGGGCAAGCGATCTCGCTGGAAGAGCATCATGGCGCGGCATTGGGGAAAACGGTGCAAGATCTCAACAGCGATGGTTTCAGGGTGATCGCCGTCGCCTATCGGGAACTGCCAGCCGGCGAAATCGCCTTCGGCGTTGCCGACGAGGCCGATCTGGTCCTGGTCGGCTATATCGCCTTTCTCGATCCGCCCAAGGACAGTGCGGCCGAAGCCATCAAGGCATTGAACAAGCGTGGAATCGCCGTCAAGGTGCTCACCGGCGACAACGCCGCCGTGACCTGCAATGTCGGGCGCCATGTCGGATTGGCCGTGGACCAAATCCTGCTCGGCGGGCAAATGGATGCGATGTCCGACGAGGAGCTTGCCGTCAAGGCCGAATCCACCGTGATCTTCGCCAAGCTGGCGCCGCAGCAAAAGGCCCGCGTCATCCACCTGTTGCAAGGCAGAGGCCACGTGGTCGGCTACCTGGGCGACGGCATCAACGACGGTCCGGCCCTGAAAGCCGCCGATGTCGGCATTTCAGTCGACAGTGCGGTTGACATCGCCAAGGAGTCCGCCGACATCATCTTATTGAAGAAAAGTCTGATCACCTTGAAAGACGGCGTCCTTGAAGGCCGCAAGGTGTTCGGCAACATCATCAAATACATCAAGATGAGCGCCAGCTCCAATTTCGGCAACATGCTGAGCGTGCTCGGCGCCAGCAGCTTCCTGCCGTTCCTGCCGATGGCGCCGGTGCAAATCCTGTTGAACAACCTCTTATACGACTTTTCCCAGACCACGGTTGCCACCGATCACGTCGACGAGGAATACATGAAACAGCCGCGCCGATGGGACATCGTCAGCATCGGCCGCTTCATGCTGGTCCTGGGACCGGTCAGCTCCCTGTTCGACTACCTGACATTCGGCATCCTCTGGTACGGTTTTGGTGCGGCGCAGAATCCCCGGATGTTCCAGACTGGCTGGTTCGTCGAATCGCTGCTGTCGCAGACGCTGATTGTGCATGTCATTCGTACCGCCAAAATCCCGTTCATCCAAAGCCGGCCCAGTTTGCCGCTACTGGCGACCACCGTCTCGATTTGCATGCTGGGGCTGTGGCTGCCGTGGTCGCCGCTGGCCGGCGCACTCGGCCTGACAACGATGCCGCACGGCTATTGGCTAGCGCTATTGGGCATATTGGGCGGCTATTTGTTGGCGACGCAATTGCTCAAATCCTGGGTGATACGGCGTTTCGGTTTGAACTAACCGTCCTTGGCGCCAGTGCTGGCGGATTCAATGTTTTTTGACATACATCAACGCCTTGCTCCGCCGGCGAAATATGCTGTGCCCTGTGAACCCGTCATGCCGCACCGGCTACGAGACCACCCAGCGGTCGACGGTATTCAAAGCAGATCTTCTGCGTTGACCAACCGAAGGAGAATCACATGGAATATAAAACCATACTCGTGCATGTGGATGAAGCGAGGCGCGCCCACGAGCAGATAAGAATTGCGGCCACCCTTGCGCAAAAATATGATGCGCACCTGATCGGCGCTGCGGTAACCGGCGTCACCCCGCAGTTCTTCATGCCGGGAGCAATCGGCGAGAGCAACCTGGCGTTGCTCGGTCCGGCGCTCAGCGAGTTGCGCGAACACGCAGCCAGCCTGCTGACGGAATTCGAGGCAACGGTTTGGAAAATGGATGTCAAATCATTTGAAAAGCGTCTGATCGACGACGATGCCGGAGCTGGCCTCAGCCTGCAGGCACGCTACAGCGACCTGGTGGTGATCGGGCAAATCAATCCAGCCGATTTCTCCATTGTGATGCGCGCTGATTTCCCCGAATACGTGCTGATGAATGCGGGACGACCGCTGCTGATCATTCCCTATGCCGGCAAGTTTACTCATGTGGGCAAGAGAGTGCTAGTCGCCTGGGACGCCAGCATGGAGGCCACGCGGGCGGTCACCGCCTCGATTCCACTGCTGCAGCAGGCGGACCTGGTCCAGGTATTGGTGTTCGACACCGGAGAGCCGCTTTCTGCCCACGGCCAGCAGCCGGGCGCGGATATTGCCCTTTACCTTGCGCGTCATGGTGTGAAGGTTGAAGTATCGAAACAAAAAATGGCCGGCGACATTGATGTAGGCAACGCGCTGCTATCCCGCGCGACCGATTTCGGCGCCGATTTGATCGTGATGGGCGGCTACGGCCACACCCGCTTCCGCGAAGTCATATTGGGCGGCGTGACACGCACGGTCCTGGCTTCGATGACCGTTCCGGTCTTTATGTCGCATTAATAGAACACAGCTAAAACACAGCTTGCCTGTCAACAATGACAGGCAAGCTGGTCGTTCGCCATTTGCGAGAACTCAGGCAATCACCATCTTGTCGACGACCCGCGCCACACCGGACGCCGCTGCCGCCGCCTGCAATGCCGCGTAACGTTCCGACCAGGAACGCACCGGCCCTGTCAGGGTAACCTGATCGCCATTGACGATGACCGTCAGACGCTGCGTCTCGATGTGAGCCCGCCGTTGCAATGCGGCTTCGATCTTGACCTTGACGTCAGAGGGCAATACGCTCGGCTTTACCGCGATCTGGTTGCTGATTCCTGTGACGCCCATCAGGTTGCGGATTGCGCTTTCCGCAGCGCTGCGCTGATAGCCCCGCTCCACCTCGCCGGAAAGCGTTACCCAGCCATCTTCCACCATGACCTTGACCGTGTTTTTCGGCACCAGCACATTCCACTCCAATGCAAACTCTGCGGCCCGCACGACGTCGGCATCGCTGCGTTCGCTGGTCCCAGGCAAGTGCACGTCGATCTCCACTGCCACGCCCTTGACGCCGACCACGCGCAGAGCGGCATGTTCGGCGGCATATTTTTCGGCATAGCTGCTCAAATGGCCAACCAAGGTCACCACGCCGTCCTTGATCTCAACCCCGATCTCGGTGTCCTTTACGGCTGGATCCCACTCCAGCTCATCCATGACGTCCTGTTTCAACTGGCGATCGCTTTTCATTTCATCTCTCCATTATCGGTTTCTAAAATTGGCATCCTCACAACCGCTCTGCCTCCGCATTCAATACCACCGCATGCTCGCAGCCGGATGGCAGCGATGATGGATGGCCCGCTATCGGCCGAACAGTGTCATGTCCATATTAGGTGCTCTAAAAACCTGGTACTTGATGCAAATCAAAGCTTGTGCATTGGCATCGGCATCGGCATCGGCATCGGCATCGGCATCGGCATCGGCAATCGACAGATTGACTTGGACATCCCTGTTGGCCCACCGACATTTACCTCTGAAGAACTCATTTAATAATATCAAGTCAATTTTTCAATGCCTTAAATTGCGCAGTTATTTGATTGAAATCAACGTCGGCTTGTTTAAATTGCATAACATCAGTTTATGTCTATAAACAGGTCTTCCACATACTCTCCCCTATTCTCTCGATCCGGAATCACCGGCGATGACGATGCCGCATCGCAAAGCAAGATTTCCATATCGGGGCGATTATGAGCGTGGCCGTTCAGACAAGGTGCTTCTATAAAATTGGATATATCGGGAGGTTAACAATGCGCGGAAATCTGTTGCTTGGCTCGTTACTCGCCGCCCTGACGTTGACACCGAATTATTCCGCAGCCTACGATGCGGAGCGGGTCAAGGCACACCTTTCCGACGACCTGGTCCATTGCACCGTTTACTATCAATTTGATGCATTAAGTGCAAAAGAGGGAAATCGTAAAGATATCGAAGCAGCGGCTGTCACGTCGAAAAATTATTCTCTGGAATTGCTGGTTGCACTGCGCCCGCAAAAAGAAGAAATTCCGAAAATCGAAGCTGACATCGATTCGTCTCTGAAACAGTTCGCGGGCGTCATTAAAAAAGAGGGCTGGTCGCGACTCACCCTGCAGTACGGTGACTTATGCCAGAAATTGCTGGAAAATCCCAAGGCACGCATTCAATATTGGCTCGACAAACGAGATCGATAACATCGGCTGATCTGCAAGGTGCTCCATGGTTTCATTAAATCGATCAAAACAATCCCGGTTACGCACACGCCTGGCTGGCTGGACTCTTGCAGGATGCCGACAAAACGGTTTTTCCCGACGGATCGTCGCAGAATGAAGTACAGCCTTTCAAGCCAAGCCTATAGGCTTGCGTGAATACGTTTTCACAGTGATCGAATGTTGCATTGGCCGGGAAATTGATGGTCTTGGAAATCGATTGATCGACGTAGTTCTGCAAGCGGGCCTGCAACTTCAGCTGTGCTAATGCATCCACATCGTGGGCTTCGACAAAATACGCGGGCAGCGCTGCGCTGTCTCCGTGGATTTTTCGAAAAAGAGACCACGCATAGTCGTGCACGGCGAACGTGGTGTAGCTGCCATTCGGCATCCTGACTGTTCGCTCTGCCTGGCATGCGTAGATCGGCTCTATGCCGCTGGAGACGTTATTGGCCAGGAGGCTGATCGAGCCTGCAGGAGCAATCGCCGTCAGATGACTGTTGCGGATACCGTGCCGCTGAAGCGTTTGCAGGATATCGCGCGGCAGCGCCGCAATGAAAATCCCGCTCAGGTAATCCTTGGCACGATACGCAGGAAACACGCCGCGCTCCTCGGCCAGCGCAATTGATGTGCGATAGGCGGAATAACAAATTGTCTGCATCACAGTTTCCGCGATTTCCAGCGACGATTCCGCTCCGTACCGCACGCCCAGCATGGCAAACATGTCAGCCAATCCGGTAATTCCCAGGCCGATGCGACGGTTTACCCTTGCGTTCCTGGCCTGCGCCGCCAGCGGGAAGTGCGATACGTCAATCACGTTATCCAGCATTCTCACGGCAATCCTGGCGACATCGGCAATCCCGTGCAGATCCAGATGCGGATGTCGGCCGAACGGATCGCGCACAAACTGCGTCAGATTGATTGAACCTAAATTGCAAGCACCGTGCGCCGGCATTGGCACCTCGCCGCAGGGATTGGTAGCGCTGATCTGCCCGGCATACCAAAGGTTATCGGCTTGTTGCACGCGGTCGATGAAAATCACACCCGGGTCACCGCAGGCAAATGCCGCCCTCAGCAGCTTTTTCCAAAGATCGCGTGCGCCGACAGTCTTCATGACCAGGCACGGTTCCGCCTCGCTGCCGCCGGACCAGACACGCTGGCAGACGCGCCCGCCGGGCGGTATCGGATGACCGGCAAGCGGGAATACCAGCGCCCAGGGCGCGTCCTCATCGACTGCGCGCATGAACTCGTCGCTGATCAATACCGACAAATTGAAATGCTGTAAGCCGCGCTCATGGCACTTGGCCTCGACAAATCGTTCAATATCCGGATGATCACAGCGCAGGGTCGCCATCATCGCCCCGCCGCGGATGCCGCTTGAAGTCAATGTTGCGCATGCCCGGTCCCATAGGCGCATGAAGGACACCGGCCCGGGCGCGGCATTCCCCGAACCGCCCGCCGCCATACGCGCCGGCCGCAAGGTGGAAAAGTCGCAGCCGATGCCGCCGCCTTCCGCCATCGTCACCATCGACTCGCCCAGCGCCGAAAAGATAGCATCCACGGAATCATGAATAGTTCCCATTACAAAGCAGTTGAACAAAGTCACGCGACGCTGCGTTCCCGCACCTGCCAGGATGCGGCCGCCGGGAATGAATCGGAATGCGGCCAGCGCAGCCTCGAAACCCACACGCCATTCGTCACGGTGGAACAATTCTGGCTTGCTCAACGCCAAGGCAACGCGTGACCAGGTTTCACGCATATCCGGTTCGCGCGAGACGGCGCCTTCTGACAGGCGATACCTGGTGTTCCAGACATAAGTCGAGATCGGTTCCGTGAAAATCGCGCTTTGCATCATCCCCCCCCACTCAATCGGCAACAAAGGCGCCGTCAGTTTCGCGATCCCGATTCGCCATTTTGCTTATCCTCGCCGGCCAGCGAAGTGCGGAACGCCTCAAGCTCGGCGTGATAGTCGTCAGCGTCGCCATAATCCAGAAAACGGGCGTACCGCGCATGAGACCCCAATATCTTGCGCGCATGCTTGATAGGACAAAAATACTGTTCTGTGCGTGCGGCAATTTCGCAGGAATAGGCTAGCAAGCCGTTGGCGTAGGCGCAGTAAGTGCAATGGAAGCGTTCAAATACATTCAGATATTCCAGATGTTGCCGGTCGATAACAATATAGCCGGCGCGCCGCACCTTCGCTATCCGGTAAACCGGGAAGCAGGTTGCCTGGTAGATCGTGATGCACAGATCAAGGAACAACAGCGGCAAGATCACGCTGTAGATAATCGGCGCCATGAAAACATTTTGCGGCCGGTCCCTGGCAATCCAGCGAAACACGTTTATCTTCAGGCGCCGATGAGAGGCGCGGATAGCTCCGGTGAATTCCACCCGTTTCCCGTTGACCTGATAAAAAAGCTTGGATTCCTTTTCCTGCAGCAGAGTCCGTAGTTTATCTTCAAGCAAGGTTATCTGGCCAAGCAGATCCCTGATTTTCTGGTCCATGAAATTTCCAATTCGAGAAGCTACGCGTACGGCACCGGCTGCATTACCGTTGCATATACCAGTAGTGGGTGAAACGCCGTGGCATGTCAAGTTTTGCGGCTGCCAATCGCGGCCCTATTTGATATAGATCATTGAAAGAAAATATTCATCAACCTATGCTGGATACCGTGTTAGCAGTACTTGGGCCCAGAGGCCGCAACGGCTGATCGATGTTGTTCGCCCTGGCATTTTCCAAATATGACCGATGAAATGCGAGAACAATCATGGCTAATAATCTGATGCGTTTTGCCCCGTTTAACGACATTGCACACTTCGAGCCGCTGCGCGGCTTCGAAGATCTCTTACGCGATTTCCGGCTCGCCCCGAGCCTCCGTGAACTGGAAGTGCGGCCAAGCATGAAGATGGATGTAACGGAAACCGACCAGGCCTACACGGTCAAGGCCGAAATTCCCGGCATGAAGAAAGAAGATATCAAGATCGACATCGACGGCAACCAGGTGTCGATTACCGCGGAAACCAGACAGGAAAGCGAACAAAAAGAGGGCGAAACGGTAGTCCGCAGCGAACGCTATTTCGGACGCCTGTTCCGCAGCTTCACCTTGGCACATGAGATCGATGAAGCCAACGCAGTCGCCAAATATCAAGATGGCGTGTTGGACTTGTCGCTGCCTAAGAAGGCACGTGCCAGCGCCAAGCAATTGACGGTGAGTTGAGTCCTTTCCTTGACCAGCAGATTACAGATATGACAACGGCATATTGGCATTTCGCATGAAGTGTCAATGAGCGCTACCGGGAGCACGCAATGCAGGACGACGCGCAGCTGCGACAAGATGTGATGGAAGAATTGGCATGGGAACCGGCCGTCAAGGAAACGCGGATCGGGGTCGACGTCAAGGATGGGATTGTGACGCTCAGCGGGCATGTCGAGAGTTTTATCGACAAGCAAGCCGCCGAGCAGGCTGCGCAGCGCGTGAGAGGGGTCAAGGGGACGCTGGTCGATATTACAGTTTCCCTGCCCAACGACAGTAAACGGACTGACTCCGAAATCACAGCGGCCGCCAGATCCGGGTTTATCTGGCATGCCGGCCTGCTGGAAGCCAATCTCGGCGTAACAGTCGAAGACGGCTGGGTCACTCTCTCGGGCGAGGTCGATTGGCCATATCAGAAATTGCTGGCCAAACAAGTGGTGGCGCCCCTGCATGGCGTTACCGGCGTAACCAACCAGATTGAAGTCAGACCGCGGGCCGCACCCGAGGACGTCCGCCGGAAGATCTCGGGGGCCTTGCAGCGTCAGGCACAGCGGGAAGCGCATCGGATCGAAGTGACGATCTCCGGCAACATCGCCACGCTGACCGGCACAGTGCACTCGATTGCCGAACGCGATGCCGCGAAGGGTGCGGCGTGGAGTGCGCCGGGAATTGTCGCCGTCGTGGACCGGCTGCAAGTCGAATGATTGCCCATTCAGTTATCACGGGGAGCTCGAAATGATCAAATGGCCATCGGCGGCACTGGTGATTGGCATTCTGCTGATTGCCGGCTGCGACAGAAACGAATGGAATCTGCCCAGGACTAAATCGACGCAACAACAGGATGCGCCATCCGCCAATGAAAAACCGGGCGGCCCGTTCCAGGTCGAACGCAATGAATATTTGAAAACGACACGCCAGGAACTGGATCAGCTGCGCAGCGAGATTGATGCCTTGAAGGTCAAGGCTGACCACTCTGGCGCTGAACTGAAAACCGATCTCGAACGGAAAATACAAGGCTTCCAGGTGGACCTCAAAAATCTCGAAGACAAATGGCAACAGGTAAAGGGCGCCAGCGAGAGCGGCTGGCAAGAGTTCAAACTGTCATTCAGCGCGTCCATAGAAAAATTGAAGAAATCGATCCATGATGCTGCCGGCTGACAGTTCCCGTTTTTGTGCCGGAAGCACAATGCGCAAGCGGTCAATGCCACTGGGCAAGGTGTATAGCTTGCTGGAACCAGGCCCGGTTGTGCTTCTCAGTACTGCCCATCAAGGCAAAAACAACGTCATGACGATGTCGTGGCACACCATGATGGACTTCGAGCCGCCCCTGCTGGGTTGCGTCGTCAGCGCGCGTAATTTCAGCTTTACCGCCCTGCGCTCCACGCGTCAATGCGTGCTCAATATTCCGACCCGGGAAATCGCCGCGCAGGTAGTGCAATGCGGTAACGTCTCCGGCCGCGCGCTGGATAAATTTGCGGCTTTCGGCCTGATGCCGATGCCGGCGTCTATGGTTGATGCGCCTCTGATCGCCCAATGCTACGCCAGCCTTGAATGCCGGGCAGTCGATATGCGTTTGGTGAATCGCTATAATTTTTTCATACTGGAAGTTGTCAAAGCCTGGATAGTCTCCAAGTGCAGCAATCCGCAAACACTGCACCATCGAGGACATGGCAATTTCATGATAGCTGGCGAAGCCGTCAAATTCCCGTCAAAGATGAAATGAACACATGGTCATGCACAAGCGGCGTGATTTGTGGCACGGATTTGATGTACATCAACCTCGACGAATGCAGAAAATTCCAGAATGGCCGCTGATATGAGATTGTTCAACTTGAAATGAAAATTTGCTGTTTCCCAGCATCCTATTTTTTGCAATTAGCGCATTTTTTTTTAAAGGTGCATTATGGCTACAGGTACAGTCAAGTGGTTCAACGATTCCAAAGGATTCGGCTTCATCACTCCGGACGACGGCGGCGAAGATTTATTCGCCCATTTCTCCGCCATCCAGATGAACGGATTTAAAACGTTGAAGGAAGGACAGAAAGTCCGGTTTGAAATAACGCAGGGGCCGAAAGGCAAGCAAGCTTCCAATATCCAGGAAGCGCAGTAGCCGTTGGCTGCAGAACAGAGGTGCAGGTGCAATCCTGGATTCGGCAAGATACAGGGAACCATTTCTTCCGGGCTCGCAATCTGCGTGGATAGACGCGATTTTTCTTGGACGAGGAATCTACCTGTCTGATTTTGCATGTCAGGAATCATGCCTGCCGCGACGTCATATTCCTTGCGGGAGCACATCATGTTGCGTCGCACCTGCTTGAAACAGATTGCCGCGGGTTCGCTCGGCATGCTTTCATTGCCTGGAATGGGTGTTCCGGCCCCAAAGCACGGGATCCCGATCCTGCTCTATCATCGGCTTGGGTCAAGCGTCGCCGACAGCATGACAATACGCACACCGGTTTTCGAAGCGCACCTGAATCTGCTGGATTCCCGCGGATACGCAATTATGCCGCTGGACCAGCTGGTGCAATCCCTGCAGCAGGGAATCACATCGTTGCCAAAAAAGACCGTTTCCCTCTGCGCGGATGACGGTCATCGTTCGGTGTTTGACATCATGCTGCCGCTGGTCCGCCAGCGCGGAATCCACATGACAGCATTCATTTACCCGTCGGCGATTTCCAACGCGCCGTATGCGATGACTTGGGCTCAACTGCAGGCACTGCAGCAAAGCGGATGCTTCGATATCCAGTCCCATAGCTATTGGCATCCGAATTTCAACCATGAAAAAGCGAAACTGTCTGCCCAGGCATATCATGATTTCGTGCGTTGGCAACTGTCCCAGTCACGGCAACGGCTGCAATCTGAACTCAAGGCGCCGGTGTCGATGCTGGCCTGGCCCTTTGGCATTTATAACGAGGAACTTGCTGCGGTCGCGCAAGAAACCGGATACGCTGCAGCATTCACGTTGTCGCCCAGGCCAGTCATGCCGGGCGACGAATTATTTTCCCTGCCCCGTTTCCTGATGGTGGACGACGGCGGCACGCATCAGCTCGAACGCATTCTCCTGGCCGGCAGCACCGCTGCGGAAACCGCTTTGCCTGGTAAACTAGGAACACGATGAGCCGCCCCATTTCCCGCATCTTGTGCATATTATCTTACTGGCTCCTTATCCTCATTTATGCCGGCGCCGGTTTGGCGCATGCCATGGAAGGCATCGTGGTGGATGCGAAAACCCAGGCTCCGATAGCAGGCGCCGTTGTGAGAGTCGCCGGCGAAGAAATCAAGACGGATGAGAAAGGCCACTTTCAGATCGCCGCCGCACCTGGATCGGCCAGCGTGCGTGCCCCGGGTTATCTGAGAAGCACCTACTCCAACGCCAATGGCATCGACGAAAAAAACACGATAGCATTAACCCCCTTTAGACCGAAGGCCTTGTATTTATCGGTTTATGGAATTGGCGATAAAACACTACGCGAGAATGCGCTGGAGCTGATCAGCAAGACCCAGCTGAATGCATTGGTCATCGACGTCAAGGGCGATCGCGGCTTGATTCCTTTTCCAAGCAATATCGCGCTGGCGCATGAAATCGGGGCGCAGAAAGTCATCACCACACCTGACATGCCGGCATTGCTGGCGCAGCTGCACGTCAAGGGTATCTATCTGATCGCGCGCATTGTCGTATTCAAGGACAATCCTTTAGCGCTTGCTCATCCGGAATTCGCGGTGCGGGACGAGCATGGGCAACCATGGCATGACCGGGAATCGCTTGCTTGGGTTGACCCGTTCACGCCGGCGGTCTGGCAATACAACCTCGACATTGCGGCTGAGGCGGCGCAAATGGGGTTCGATGAAATTCAGTTTGATTATGTGCGCTTTCCCGATGCCAAAGGACTGCAATTCTCGCAACAAAATACCGCAAAGAACCGCGTTGCCGCCGTCACCGGCTTCCTGCAAGCGGCCAAGAAAAGACTTGCCGGCTACAATGTATTTGTCGCTGCCGATATCTTCGGCTATGTTTGCTGGAATGCTGACGATACCGACATCGGCCAGCAACTGGAAGCCCTCGCTCCGGTGTTGGACTATATCTCGCCAATGCTGTATCCGTCGGGATTTTCCTTTGGCATTCCAGGGTGCCCCAATCCGCTCGCAGATACCAAGCAGATCGTCCTTCGCACATTGCAATACGCAATACGACGCACCGGCGTGCCCGCAATCCGCTTCCGGCCGTGGCTGCAGGCCTTCCGCGACTATGCCTTCGACCGCCGCCCATTCGGCGCCAAAGAAATCCGCGCCCAAATCGACGCGGCGGAAGCAGCTGGCGCCGATGGCTGGATGCTGTGGAATCCGCGTAACGAATATACCGATGCCGGCTTGCTGCCATGAGACGGCTACCGGCTATCGCAACCACACTTTCATGCCAGATGCTGGCATTGCTGTTGTCGTGCAGCGTCGCTCGTGCAGAAATGACAGGGACATCTGAGATAACGGATGCCGCCCGCACTTCCATCGCGCAGATCGCCGAGCTGCAGATTGCAAACAAAAATATCCCCGGAGCGGTGATCGTCATCGGCAATCGGTCGCGCATCCTCTATCAGCAACATTTCGGCAATCGGGCGACAGTACCGGATGTAGAAATAATGAGCGACGATACGATATTCGACCTGGCCTCGCTGACCAAGGTGGTTGCCACCACCACGGCGATACTGCAGCTCGCTGAACAGGGCCGTATCGACTTGGACGCCCCGGTTGCGCGATATTGGCCGGCGTTCGGCGCGCACGGCAAAGCATATATCACCGTCAGGGAGTTGTTAAGTCACACATCGGGCTTGGCGCCGGATCTCAATCTTTCCGATGATTGGCAAGGCAAGCAGGCTGCCATGCAACGTATCGTCGCCCTGTCGCCGCTCGCTCTGCCTGGTCAGCGCGTCATCTATAGCGACATCAATTTCGAGGTGCTGGGCGTACTGATAGAACGAACATCGCATATGACCCTGGACCGGTATTGCGAGAAATATATATTTGCGCCGCTCGGCATGCACGACACTGCATTTTCACCGCAAATATCCGTACTGGAACGCGTTGCGCCTACCCAAGGCAATCTCCAACACATGTTGCGCGGCCAGGTGCATGATCCCAGCGCAGCCCGGATGGGAGGGATTGCCGGGCATGCCGGCTTGTTCAGCAGCGCTGCAGACCTGGCGCGATTTGCCCGCATGATATTGAATGGCGGAGCACTCGGCGACGTACGCATCCTGCGCCGCGCCACGGTCGCGCGTTTGCTGCTGCCTGACAGTCCGCCCGATGCCGCTCCGTTGCGCGGCCTCGGCTGGGCGCTAGACCGACCTTTGAGCGCGAATCGCGATCAGCTGCCGCCGATCGGCATGCTGTGGCACACTGGATTCACCGGCACCGGCTTGTGGATAGATCCGGTGACGCAACGCTTCGTGATCATCCTCAGCAATCGGGTCCATCCTGACGGACTGGGAGATGCCGCAGCTCTGCGTGAGCAAATATTGGCGGTCGTCTCCAGCGTGAGTTCAGACAGCGCTGTCGCCGATATTGCCCGCATCGCTCCGCAGCTGGCTCCCATACTGGGGCAATTCGCAAGTCCGCTGATCGCCAACGGCTCAACCAGGAGCGGCATCGACGTGCTGGAAGCAGACGGCTTCTCACAATTGGCGGGGCAACGCATCGGCCTGATCACCAACCAGAGCGGCATCGACCACAACGGAAGAAGCACGATAGAAATCCTGCAGCAGGCGCCAGGCGTGCATCTGGCAGCCCTGTTCGCGCTCGAACATGGTCTGTATGGCCGCCAGAACCAGGAATTCTCATCCGGCATGGATCCCGCCACCCGTCTGCCGGTGCACAGCCTGTATGGAACGGTAAAACGGCCGACGCCGTCGATGCTGGCAGGACTGGATCTGCTGGTATGGGACGTGCAGGATGCCGGCGTACGATTTTTCACTTTTGAAACATCGCTTGGCTACGTGCTTGAAGCCGCGGCGCAACAAGGCATCCCGGTGCTGTTGCTGGATCGGCCCAATCCCTTGGGGGCAGATGTGGTGGCAGGCCCCATGCTCGATCCCGGACGTCTTTCCTTCACCGGCTTTTTCCCTTTGCCGGTCCAGCACGGAATGACCATAGGCGAGCTAGGGCGCCTGTTTAATGCGGAAATGCACATCGGCGCCGATTTGCGGATTGTGCCGATGCAAGCCTACGCCCGCCAGACGACGTTCAAGCAAAGCGGCCTGCCATGGATACGCTTGTCACCCAATCTCCGCAGCATGGATCAACTTGCACTCTATCCCGGCGTATCTTTGGTGGAAGGAGCCAATGTCAGTGTCGGACGCGGCACGCCGACACCGTTCCAGCTGATTGGTGCCCCCTGGATAAATGGCCAGCAGCTTGCATCGGAACTCGGCGATGCTACGGATGAGTGGCGTTTCGAGGCGGTGGATTTTGTGCCGACCGAGGATCGATATCGTGGCTTGCTATGTCACGGTGTCAAAATAAAGCCGGTTGACAAACCTTCGGCCGCAGCGCCGTACCTGGGAATCTTGCTGGCTTCGGCCTTGTGGCGTCTGTACCCGCAGCAGTTCCAGCTCGACCAGACTGTGGCGATGATAGGCTCGGCAAAGCTGCTGGACGCCATTCGCGCCGGCGCCGATAAACAACAACTGGCTACCCTATCGCAGGCTGGAATTGCAGAATTCTTGCTGATGCGAGCCCGCTATCTGCTCTATCCGGATGACGCCACTGTCCCGGCATTCTGAAGTCGTCGCTACCGGGCTGATCTGGCTCCGCATTTCGTAGTACCGGGCTTTGGCCCATGCGCCTTTAATTTTTCATTCGCGGTAGCGGGAATGATGACGCCAGCGTCGAACCATGAAATATGCCCCTATCATGCCGCCAAGATGGGCAAAATGAGCGACTCCCGCCTGTGTTCCGGTTACCCCGAAGACCAGCTCGACGCCCGCATACAGCGTCACAAACAGCCATGCCGGCAGTGGTATGGGAGGGAATAGCAAGATAATGATCCGTTTCGGGAAATACATCCCATATGCAAGCAGGACTCCAAATACCCCGCCTGACGCGCCTATCGTCGGATAAATACTGCTGCTGAGCATGGTAACGAGCAACTGCATTCCGCCCGCAGACAGAACACTGCAGAAATAGAGCATGAAGATAGCGCGTCGCCCTAGCAACTGCTCCAACTCTCGGCCAAACATCCACAGGCCAAACATGTTCAGCATCAGATGCAGGATGTCGGCATGCAAAAATGCATAGGTGACGAGTTGCCATGGCATGAAACCCGCATGTAACGGCCACAGCGCCAGTTCGCCGACAAGCACGTCGCTACCCGAGAGTTCCATCAAGAACCCCATGGCATTGGCGAAGATGAGAATTTGTATGGCGGATGGTCTGGTATGCACTGTTTACCTCATTTGCGTCGTGGCCAATCGGTCTCAACTTTAATACTGTCCGGCAAGGGCCTGTTATCAACTAATTTTGGAGTGCGGCCGCGATTGCCAAAGGACCGTTCGATGCTAAATCGTTCTGCAGCAGAGAAACTGATATACATCAAGATTTGATCAAGTTGTTATGTATTTTCCTTGCCGAAGCGCTTGGGTCATAGCACAGTATTCATAGGATGCTTGTCTGTTCCATCAATAAAGGAGCGCGTGGTGCTTATCCACAATGCAGATGTGGCCATCGTTTTTAATCAAATCGCCGATTTGCTTGAAATCAAGGGTGACAACCCTTTTCGCATACGCGCATATCGCAATGCCGCAAGAACGCTGAATGCGCTGGCCTTCAGCGTGCAGACTATGGTGGCGGAAAAAAGCGACCTGACGGAATTACCGGGCATCGGCATCGATTTGGCTGGAAAAATCAGCGAGATAGTGACAACCGGAACCTGCGCCCTGCGCGAGCAGTTGCACCGTCAGTTGCCGCCGTCGATTCATGAGCTGCTGACAGTACCCGGATTGGGCCCCAAGCGCGTCAAGGCGCTGTACCAGCAACGCAATATCCAGACATTGGATCAGCTATTCAACTCTGCTCGCAATGGCCAGATCAGGAACATCCCGGGCTTCGGCATCCGTAGCGAGCAACGCATCCTGGAGGCGATCCGCACACAACAATCAAAAAAGAAACGCTATCGGCTTGATCTGGCGGAATCGGTGGCCAGCGCGCTGTTGAGGTATTTACAGGCGTTACCGGACGTCAAGAAAATCGAGATCGCAGGCAGTTTTCGGCGCCGCCAGGAAACCGTCGGCGACCTGGATATCGTAATCAGTTCGTCTCGCCCAAGCCTGGTGATTCAACAGTTCATCCAGTTTGAAGATGTCACGCAGATTCTGGCGCAGGGAACGACACGCGCTAGCGTCGTCCTGCGCCAAGGCATGCAAGTGGATTTACGGGTTGTGGCCAGCGTGAGTTTTGGCGCTGCATTGTATTATTTCACCGGATCCAAAGCGCACAATATCGCGGTGAGAGTATTAGCCCAGAAGCGCGGATTGAAGATGAACGAATACGGCGTATTCTCCGGTACGCAGCGGATTGCAGCCGAGACAGAGCTTGCTGTGTTCCAGGCCATAGGATTGCCGTATATCGAACCGGAGCTGCGCGAGAATCGCGGTGAAATTGCCGCCGCTCAGGCAGGAAAATTGCCGCAGCTGATTCAGTTAGCGGATCTGACAGGAGATTTGCATGCGCACACCAAAGCCTCGGACGGACGGAACAGCTTGCGTGAAATGGCGATGGAAGCAAAGAAACGTGGCTTGTCTTACCTCGCCATCACCGATCATTCAAGCAGTTTGACCATTGCGCACGGTTTAGATGCTGAAGGCTTGACAAGGCAGATGGATGAAATCGACCAATTGAATGCAGAGCTCGGCATCAAGCTCCTGAAAGGCTGTGAAGTTGAAATCAATGAGGATGGCAGCCTCGATTTGCCAGACAACATTCTTGAGCGCCTGGAGATTGTCGTCGGTGCGGTTCACAGCAAATTCGGCTTGTCCAGAGAACGCCAAACAAAACGTATCTTGCGAGCGATGGATCATCCTTGCTTCACTCTGCTGGCCCACCCGTCAGGACGTTTGATTCTTGAGCGAGAACCGTATGACGTTGACATGCACCAGATCATTCTGCATGCCCGGCAGCGCGGTTGTTTTTTAGAATTGAACGCGCAGCCAAGTCGCCTGGACTTGACCGATACCCACTGCATGATGGCGAAAAATGAAGGCGTCTTGATCAGCGTGAATTCAGATGCCCACAGCATCTTCGATTTTGACGATCTCCGCTTTGGCATTGCTCAGGCCCGACGCGGATGGCTGGAAAAAAAAGACGTGCTGAACACACTGCCAATCAAGCAGTTGCTTTCCGCCATTTCGCGCCCATGACTTCATAAAGGGCGTCTTTTTCCATGATTCAGCAAGGCCGAAATCTCTGCCGCTGAAGCCGCGTCCCCAACGGCGTCAGCGTCAGCCCTGTCTTTATCGGCTTTCGCGTTATGGATTTTTGCCACAGCATTTTGCTGCACTGCAACTGGCACGTTACTCAGTTCAGAAAGGGTTTTATGCAGATCATCGAACGCATCTTGCACAGATCCTCCGCAATTAATAAGCTCAATTCCACGCCGAACCGATGCATCGATTTCGTCCTGATACTCCAGAAGATTTCGTAGATCCCGCAAACTTGTCGTCCCCATTATCGTCTCCCATGGCACTTAAAGGGCAAGGACCAGTGTGACATAAGCAGGAAGACAAGAATGCGCTAAATGGCGCGGCTTTGATCTGTATCAAACCGGCTAACACACATAGAAAATACCCTCTCCAAAAGGAGATAGGATTTTCGTAGCGAGGGAATCCTTGCGGTCCGTTATTCATTAATGATTCCGCAGCCGATGATCGGATAGATCCGGATGAACTGGCAATCAGCTCAGCTTGATCCAAATCAAGCTTGCCAAGGCATTACTCGATATTATTTCCATACGCCCTTCATACCGGTTCACCGCCTTTTATACAAGGAACTTTGATCATGTACACAAAAATTCTAGTTCCGGTTGATGGCAGCCCGACCTCAGATCGCGCCGTCGCGGAAGCGGCAAAACTTGCCGTGACGTGCTCGGCACGCGTGCAATTGCTGCATGTACTCGATATGACAGCTTATGCAAACGGCTTTGAGCAGGCAGCAATCTACTTCGATCAAATACGGCCGCATGCATTAAGGGCAGCCGAAGAATTGCTTGCCAAGGCGCAGGCTAAAATGGCGTTTTCGGGTGTCCCGATTGATACAGAACTGCGCGAGATCACAGGAGGGCGCGTGGCGAACATCATTGTGGAACGTGCCCTAGCGGCGGGCGCCGATCTGATCGTGATGGGCACGCATGGCCGGCGTGGTATCGAACGCATGCTGATGGGCAGCGATGCAGAATTGGTAGCCCGTACTTCTCCTGTACCGGTCTTGCTAGTGAGGCATCCGCCGCATGCCTGAAAAATCCGTTGACGGATAATTGACCGGCATGCCGCAGCGCCGGTTCATTTCAATGAATGCATTATGACCTGCCATGTTACGTCGACTTTCGGATGTATTGAACGAATCCACGATGGGCTTCCTGGCGCTCGCGTCGTTGAGTATTGGAGTCGCCCCGCTCCTGTTTAAGCTGCCGCATGGCATCATACAAAGTTTCAATATTGCAAATTGGTTGATCATCGGACTGTTCGCACTCGAGTACGGTGTGAATTTCATGTTATCTAGCAATCGATATGCATTCGCGCTTGAGCCATGGCACTTGCTGGATGCCGCTATCGTCATTGCTCCGCTACTTTTCTTGATTCCCGCCGCTTCACATGGGGCACGCTCGACGCCGGCGTTGCGTATCCTCCGGCTGTTTCGCATTCTCCTGTTCGGGCCGCGGATTCTGCGCAGCCTGCGACCACCATCCATGCTGTCGCCGATTGCCGTTGCGGATGGCAAATCACAAATTTCCATATTGAGGTCCGATGCTACCGTGCGCAGCAAATGTGGCTGGGATGAGCTACGGAAATGGCTTGCCGCGCCGACAAATGATTGGATTCACGCGTCGAACCTTTCACCGGAACACTTGAAAGCGATTGCCTTAGCATTGGGAGTTTCCCAGATAACGATCGAGACAGCTCTGCTGGAATCGAGTTTCCCGCGCATCGAATCGGGCCCGATCTGGACTGCTTTCACTATTTCGCTCCCCTCTGCCGAGGAAGTTACTCACCGAATACCGGTTTTACTACTGATTTCCGAGAACAGCATACTGTCGCTCTCCCGGCATCCGTTCGATCTGCGGCGACTGCATATGAAGGCCAGCACACTTTCCTGGGGGCCGCGCTGCGTGCTTCACATTATCGGCCAAGTGCTCACCCGGCACGAGGAACTGGCTGGCAGGATGGAACAAATGGTACGCCAACTTGAAGCGCTGCCAGTGATTGAAAGCCCCGAGAGTTTTTTCAGGGAGACCTTTCATCTCAAACGTCTATTGTCAACGGCCAAAGGAGATCTCTGGCGCTTGCGCGGACTGCTCGAGATGCTTGCCGACGGCCGGCGTCAATTGCCCGGGCTCACCCCGGACCAGCGCGCCTCTGTCGTCCCTCTGGCTGAAGAGGCGGAGTATCTTTACGAGACCATCGACAACGCCCGCGAATCCGTACTTTCGCTGATCGAGCTGCATCTCGACATTGCGGCGCACGACACAAACCGCTTTATGCGCTTGCTTGCTATCGTCACAACACTTGCTCTTATCCCGGCAGTTATTGGCGGCTTACTTGGCATGAATCTTGGTGAGGCCCCCTGGTCGGTCACTCTCGGGCAGGTCGCTTTCGGCACGCTGGTATTGACTCTCGGCGTACTTTATACGTTTATGGCTAAGGGATGGTTGCGATAGGGTCGATCATGCGCATTCGGAGGAGAACCTACGCAAGCTCGCCACGCAATTGACTTAGATCAAACGTCCATGGCTTTTCCAATGGCTTAATTTTTCCCATCTGATAATCTTATTAAGAGATATTCCGGGACATTTTCAAACATCCAGCCGCGACATTTTGAGAGGCAGCAATGAATGACGCTCAGGAAATTCGGCTCCATGAACTGGATGCCGACAATGGCGTGAAGATCATCTATTTTGCGGACAAGATGGTCAACAACGGATCCGTCATTGTCATGCTGAGTCCCTCAACGTGGGCTTTTGCATGTTCGCAGACATGGGAAATAGCTAAAGATATTCTTCACTCGATTGGAACAAGCGGTGTCGACAGCATTTTCGAGACGACAAACCTGGCTCTGGAAACCTATATTACGGAGCTGATCGCAGGCATCAGAGACGTGGTCAAGCAACACATCGACGACGAACAAATGCAATTATTCATCGCGGATGTACACTCGTTCTTGCGCTTGATCCGCGAATATAACGCATCGCCTCAGGACAACTTAACCACATTGAAGATGGTGGCCGATAACACGGTGTTTCCGGTCGGCCGGCTGGAAGCGCTGGAACGCAATTTTCCGGTAGCGGCCCAGGCATACTTAGCCGCCGCTCTTCTGCGTCTTACCGCACTTCAGGAATACGCACTGCGCAGTCATGACGCCAAAGATTTCAAGGCTTTCACCGACTTTGCCGCATATGCGGCAAAAACCGGACGTGCGGCAGTTAACGTCTTGCCTGGCATCAACGATGAACGCGTCACAGCAATCGACTTTCAACGCAGCGCCGGCGGCTGCCAAAGTATTGGCGAGAAGCGCGAATGCTGGTGGTTCCACCGTTTTGTGTATACCGTGGACGGCGTCAGGCGTGAGCGTTCTCGCCATTCGACAGACGGGGGCAGCACCGACGCACAATTAAAAAAATCGCTCGAAGAAGAACGTAATCTCGATCTCACTCGTGTACGGGCCGAGCTCAAGGTCAATGTATTGAACCCACTGAATCACACCATCAAGCTTTTGGAAGATATATCAGCACTCAAATTCACTCGCAGCTGATCTTGCCGTTTTCGCCGCTAAGCAAACGCCAACATCTCGCCATTTGGCAAGCCGCACATTTCTTCAAGGAAAGTTCCAAAGTGAACGATGCATCAAAGAATTATGTGCGCTGGTTTTCCACTCTGAGCGCCAGCGACGTCCATCTGGTGGGTGGCAAGAATGCCTCACTGGGGGAAATGGTAAGTGAATTGAAGTCGCAAGGCATCCGGGTGCCGAACGGCTTCGCCATCACTGCGGAAGCATACCGCTACGTGCTTGATCAGGCTGACGCGTGGCCACGCTTGCATGCAGCGCTTGACGGCCTGGACATCAAGGACGTTGATGATCTGGCGCGGCGCGCCCAACAGGCGCGCGACATTGTCTATGGTTCGATGTTGCCGGACGATCTTGCTCGTCAAATTATTGCAGCCTATAGACAACTGGTTGACGAGTATGGGCCGCAACTGACAGTGGCAGTGCGCAGTTCTGCGACGGCCGAAGATTTGCCCACTGCCAGCTTCGCAGGCCAGCATGAAACTTTCCTGAATATTAGCGGAGAAGCAAAATTATTGGATTCGGTGCGGCGTTGTTTTGCCAGCCTGTTTAAAGACAGGGCTATCACGTATAGGGTCGACAATGGCTTCGATCATTTTAGTGTCTACCTGTCGGTTGGCGTGATGAAAATGGTGCGCTCCGACCTCGCGTCCAGCGGAGTGATTTTCACACTCGATACCGAAACCGGCTTTCGCGACGTAGTGTTTGTCACCGGCGCCTACGGCCTGGGTGAAAATGTCGTGCAAGGCACGGTTGATCCGGACGAATTCTATGTGTTCAAGCCGACCTTTCGGCTAGGGCATCGAAGGATTTTGCGCAGAACGCTAGGCAAGAAGGAAAGCAGGATGGTGTATTCGCAGGGCGGCGAACGTGAAACTACACACAATGAAGCAACGCCTGAAGAAGATAGAGAAAAATTTTGCCTGGACGATGCCGAAGTGCTGGCGTTGTCAGAGGCGGCGATCAACATCGAAGACCATTACAGTGCGCAGGCCAAGCGGGCTATGCCTATGGACGTGGAGTGGGCCAAGGACGGCATTGACGGCTGTCTGTATATTGTTCAGGCGCGCCCTGAGACGGTTGCATCGCAAAAAAATCCTGCAACGTTCGACGAGTATAAACTGCAAAACGCGGGCAAGCCTCTTATTGCTGGTCGCGCGGTAGGCGGCAAGGTGGCGTCCGGGAAAGCGCGGCTTATTAGCGACGTGATGCAGCTCAATCTGTTTCAGGCAGGAGAGGTACTGATCGCGGATACGACCATGCCCGACTGGGGCACCGTCATGAAGATAGCGGCGGCCGTGGTGACGAATCGAGGGGGACGCACCTGTCATGCGGCAATCGTGGCACGTGAACTAGGCATCCCTGCTGTCGTCGGTTGCGGAACAGCCACCGATCTGATCAAGACTGGTGACGAAATCACCGTTTCTTGCGCGGAAGGCGACCTTGGCCACATCTACGCCGGTAGTATTCCGTTTAATAAGATCAGCACTGACCTGTCGTCCTTGCAAAAGCCGAAAACCCGTTTGATGGTCAACATCGGCGATCCGGATATCGCGTTCCAGACCAGCTTTCTGCCCTGCGATGGCGTAGGACTGACCCGCATCGAATTTATCGTGGCTGAGCATATCAAGATTCATCCAATGGCCCTGCTTCATCCGGAAAAAATCTCCGATAAAAAAACGCTTGATGCAATCAAATTGCTAACTCGCTGTTTTGCTTCCCCGAGCGACTATTTCGTGCGGCGACTTTCCGAAGGCGTTGGCACTATCGCTGCAGCCTTCTATCCGCGGCCGGTCATTGTGCGCATGTCGGACTTCAAGACCAATGAATATGCCAGCTTGCTGGGCGGTCGTTGCTTCGAAATGCATGAAGAAAATCCGATGCTGGGCTTTCGCGGCGCGTCACGCTATACGCACCCGGCTTATGCGGAAGGCTTTGCTCTTGAGTGCCTGGCCATGAAGAGGGTCCGCCAAGATATGGGATTGAGCAACATCAAATTGATGATTCCGTTTTGCCGTCGAATACAAGAGGCTGAAAACGTGCTGCAGGCCATGGCGAATCACGGTCTGGTACGCGGCGCGGATGGTCTCGAAATTTATGTGATGTGTGAAATTCCGAACAATGTGATTCAGATTGACGCATTTTCCAAACTTTTCGATGGCTTTTCCATCGGATCAAATGACCTTACGCAATTAGTGCTTGGCGTCGATCGCGATTCAGAAATCGTCGCATTCGATTTCGATGAACGCGATGCCGGCGTCAGGGAGATGATCAGACTGGCCGTCGAAGGCGGACAGCGTAATGGCCGCCACGTTGGCATTTGCGGCCAAGCTCCTTCCGACTATCCTGAGGTGGCGCAATATCTGGTGGAGATGGGAATCGATTCGATCAGCCTTAATCCCGACACACTACTCAAGACAAGCAGACAGGTATTGGATGTGGAACGGCGCCTGGGTCGCCCACCGCGTGAAAACAGGTAATAGCATTGCAGCGCAATGCTTCAGTTGCAAATTTCCGGGAGAGAAAAATGAACGAACCGATTTCCATCATGATGCAAAAATTGATCAGCACTGTCGACATGGACGATAGCGTGGAAGAAGTAGAAGCCAAGTTGCGCATCAATAACGTATCGGCGGTTCCTGTCATCGAAGGAAAAACGGGGGCTGTCATCGGCATCATCAGTGCGCGCGACCTGCTGCGATTTCATGCGGAGAAAAGGGACCCTGCGGCATTGCTTGCATGGGAAATATGTTCATATCGGCCGATTGAAGTCAGCTCCGACACTCCCGTCAGCGAGGTCGCCAAGCTCATGGTGACGCACGGAATGCATCATATCGTCGTTACGGACAACAAGCTGGTCAAGGGGATAGTCTCCTCATTCGATTTCGTCAAACGCTTCATTCATGATGACTAGTTTTAACCGAGTCATTCCTGGCGTCCGTGGTGAGCTGCGGTTTGACTTAAATCAATTTCCTCAAATTTTTTGCGGTTGGCATAGATCGAACAAGCAAATCGCATGTACGGGCGCGATTAGGACGCTCATTTGATATATATCAAGAGATGCGGTGGAATATGTTGGAAAATGAATCAAAGTACGGCGTCCGAAAATTGCGCTAACGTTGACTCCACAGCCTGACACGCATCTGACGAAACATTGCTGGGGAATATCTATCAGGAGACGACAATGACAATGCTAAAAGAAGAGTATCAACGCAGAAAAGGACAACGTCTCCTATACATGATCGAATACGACCAAGGAGAATACTTTATTCTGCGCGACGGCATACTCAAAAAATCCGTCCCTGACGCCATCGTGATGGGAATAGCGCCACATGAGGCGACACCGGAACTAATGCTGCGCACCGCGATAGCGGATATCGAGGAGCTTATCGGTATGGATGAGTAGCAGCTTGGCATTTTAAATAAAATGCCATAGTGTCATTGATTATCAGAGTTCTTTTGCAAGCGAGAAGCCGTGAGCCAAATAAATTGACCGGCATCATCGGCGTTTTCTCTTGGTAGCGCGTTTTTCCGGGATAAATACGATTATCAAAAAAGGGGTTGAGCCATGCAATGCGTGACAACAATAAAATTTACCAATCTCGAACGTTCTGCCGCGCTTGAAACCCAAGCCCGCAAAGAGATTCAGCAGCTTGAGCATCTCTTTCCGAAATTGCAGAGTTGTGACGTGACGTTTGATCTACCGCACAAACATCAGCACCATGGGGTCAAATACGAAGTGCGACTCCACGCCGCCATGTTCGGAGTTGATTTCATCGTAGATCATCAGTCCAACGAAGATGCATATATTGCGCTTCGCGATGCCTTCTTCGCGGCTCGCAGGAAGCTGCATGATTTCGAAGAAAATCAACGTAGCAAAAAAATAACGAATCCCCTCAGTAAATGACCGCTGTTGCTTGCCCGATTCCCTATTCGCCTGTGCGGCGCTTATTGTCGAATTTACTAACAAATTGAAATTTACGCGCTCAGGAATAGCCGGCAAAACGGATAGCATGCAAGATGATATCCAAGCGCAGACTCGCGAATTTTTGACAGATCCTGGCACGCACGGCGTATCGGCGGCTGAGATCGTCGTCATTCAAACGCATATTTCGTACATCGTGCTCGCCGGTTTGCGCGCCTTCAAGCTCAAGCTTGCGGTTCACCTCCCATACGTCGATTTCTCGACTTGCAGCCTGCGCCTGTCCGCATGCATGCGGGAACTTGCTTTGAATCGCCGTACCGCACCGACCGTATATCTGGCGGTGCGGCGTATCACACGAGAATCTGACGGGCATCTGATGTTCGACGGCGACGGAGAATTGGTCGACGCCGTGGTGGAAATGACGCGTTTCGATCAGGATGCCCTGTTTGACAAATTGGCTGAACGCGGGAAACTGACTGAGTCACTGCTAAGCGCACTAGCGCACGCAGCTGCAAGGTTTCACGCAGATGCTGCGATCGAATACGGTTTGACCAGTCAAATGCTGTCTGTACTGGAAATGAACGAGCGCGCCTTCCGTGCAGTCCGAGGGTTTTCCGAACAAGATGTCAGCAATCTGAATAGTGCCTTACGTGAGGCGTTTCAGCGCCATGCCGTGTTGCTTGATTCCCGCGCCAAAGCGGGCAAGGTGCGTCGATGCCACGGCGATCTGCATCTTCGAAACATCTGCCTGATCGATGGCGCTCCGGTATTTTTTGACTGCATTGAGTTCGATGACGCTATCGCCACCATCGACATACTTTATGATCTGTCCTTCCTGCTCATGGATCTTTGGCGTCTCGGCTTGAGATCCGCCGCGAATCTGCTTCTCAATCGATACCTGGATGAATGCGACGAAACCGATGGGCTGCCGCTCCTGCCGTTTTTCATGGCATTACGCGCCTCCATCCGCGCGCATGTCACGGCAACCGAAGCGGAAACCGGCGCCG
This sequence comes from Collimonas sp. OK242, assembly GCF_900107095.1. Classification (GTDB taxonomy): domain Bacteria; phylum Pseudomonadota; class Gammaproteobacteria; order Burkholderiales; family Burkholderiaceae_D; genus Collimonas. The sequence goes on along the minus strand of NZ_FNOR01000016.1, from coordinate 90,468 downwards.
GGGTCGCTAGAGAAAAGCTCGCTGCCGAAGCCCATGCATATTTCTCGCTGGCTGCGGAACTCCTGAAAACTGCTCCGCCGCATCTGGTGGCGATTGGCGGATTGAGCGGAACAGGAAAGTCGGCGCTTGCCACGCAAATTGCGGATCGCATCGGCCCGCCTCCCGGTGCGCGAATATTGTCGAGTGACCGCATTCGCAAGCGCTTATATGGCGTGTCCCCTGAGACGCATCTGCCTGCAGACGCTTACTTGCCGGAGATTTCCGAGCGTATTTATGCGATCCAGGCAGGCGAGGCGCAGAAAATAGTTGCCAGCGGCTGGGGAGCGATTGCCGATGCCGTATTCAGTCGCAAATCAGACTGTCAACGCATCGAAAGAAGCGCAGCGGAGGTTGCCGTACGGTTTTCCGGATTGCGACTGGTGGCGCCGCCCGCGATTATGCTGGCGCGTGTGGCAAACAGATACGGCAATCCTTCCGATGCGAACGTGGAGGTAGTGCGGGCGCAGTTGGCGCAAGCTGTTTGCGAGATAGGCTGGACAGTGATTCAAACCGACGCTTCCTTAGATGCCATAGCTGAACGTGCGCTGGCAACGTTAGACGTGGCTACAGTTCCGAACTAATTGAGCTATGCCAAAGCGCAGCGATTTGACTTAGATCAAGCTACATCGCGACGTCGGGACATACAGTTAAAAGGCAACTCGGGACAGAATAATGACTTCAGGGAAAATCATGACTCCCCCTGCTGATCTAAGATGCTTCAGATGTTCTTATATTCCTGACAAATGTCATTGCCGAACAAGGAGATACTGATGAAAACCGAAGTGGGTCTGTGGATAGACCATAGAGAAGCCATAGTCGTGACCATTAATAAAAATGCTGCCGAGTTACGGCGTGTTTTATCGAACGTAGAAAGACAGCTTCAACGTTCCGGAGACTCGCCCCTTAAAGGCCCCTACGAAGCACAAGAAGTGCCTGCAGACTCTGCCCAGCAGAGAGCCTATTCCGAACATCTCAATGTCTACTATGATGCGCTTATCGCATCGATTCGAGATGCTGACTCCATCTTTATCTTTGGCCCCGGGGAGGCAAAGGTCGAGCTGAAAAGCCGTCTTGAAATGCATCGCCTGGATGGGAAGATCACAGCTATTGAAACCACGGACAAGATGACGGATGTTCAAATCGAGATGAAGGTCAAAGAACATTTTTCTGTTTAGCCTTCGACAATATTCATGACATTCCAGCTTCCAGAACGAATGAGATTCCTATCGATGTTTTTTTTCATTGAAGGGGGAAGAAATCGTGTTCTAAAAAAAACTTGAAAACCGGGTCAATGAATTTTGTAATCGCGCAACATTATCCACATAGGATAACGACAACTATTTCGACCCTACTGTAAGACTAAGAATCGCGAATCCGTCAATGCGCCTAGTCACTGGGCATGCTGTCTTAGATGGATAGGAAGCATTTTTTTCAAAACAGAAATAATTTTCATAAATATAATAGATTTGCAAATAAACTCGCATTTCGCCGTGTCACGACATATAGTTACAAGGTGGGTAACAATCCGAAATCATGCGGCGATGCCGCATATTCAGCTAGACCAGTTCATCCAATCTGTGCAAAAAGAGAGCTAAGCTCTTTCTGTTGGGATGCATGCAAAGGGCGCGCATCAAGGGAAAAATAAGGATTGATGACATGCTTCATCGCAAGTTCTTGGCTGTCTTCCAGGCCGATCCTTCCTGTGAGTAGAGCGGCTGTGGGCGCCGCAAAGGCGACTTGGCTACGCCTGTCCATGTACTACGCCTGATCACAGAAACGGTGGCTTCCCATGAAACACGTCCTTGCACTCTTGCCCTTCCCGGCAAAGAATGTTATCGCCCTAAGGCCTGGATGCGCGGGTTGCGGCTTGCATCGATTATGTTTGCCGATGGGCCTCGATAACGCCGCCATGGCGCAACTTGACCAGATCATCGGACACGGACGCCGTGTATCACAGGACAAGCGCCTCTACCGCATGGGGGATTCCTTCAAGAATCTTTACGCGATTCGCTTCGGGCACTTCAAGACTAGCCAAGTCAACCACAATGGAGAGCAGCAGATTATCGGATTCCAGATGGCGGGTGAATTGCTCGGGATGGATGGCATCGGCTCAGGTGAGCACAGCTGCGACGCCATTGCCCTGGAAGACAGCGAAGTATGCGAAATTCCATTCTCGCGGCTGGAAACGTTATTCGGCCACATGCCAATCCTGCTGCACCATTTTCACCAAGTCATGAGCCAGGAAATCATCCGCGACCAAGGCAACATGCTCATGCTCGGAAACATGCACGCAGAGCAGAAATTTGCTGCGTTTCTGGTCAGTCTGTCCTCACGCTATGCAGCACTCGGCTATTCTTCCAACAGTTTCGGATTGCGCATGTCGCGGACGGACATTGGAAATTATCTTGGATTGACCATAGAAAGTATCAGTCGCCTCACCTCCCACTTCCGAGCGCACAACTTAGTCACTGTCGAGAAACGGGAGCTGCATATTCTCGATCTCGCGAAATTGACAGAGATGGCTCTCGGTGGTGAAGTGCCGCGCTTGTCCGACAAAAGTAAAAAGGGCAGTAAAAACATAAGTGATGCCACCGGCAACGAAGATCGAGAAAAGATAGTTAAATAGGAGGCGAAAACACGACTATCTTTTTTCTCTGAAATCCGCGGAAAACAGAATCAAATCATCGCAATTCTCCAATGTCCGGAGCTTGCGGGCGATGGCCGTTTGTATCTCGACGCTGTGCCCCCTATACGTGGCAAGCCGATCGTCTGGATGAGGCCCGGCGTAAAATGTGTTGTTCAGGCACTCCCTGCTAACTTTGCATTTGCTTAGCTTGTCATTGACGACGACTGGAATAACAATTCCGCCGGAATTCGTGTCATGCACGGCAGAAGCAGGAAAGGAAATTTGCATATCGTCTCTTCGAAGTAGTATCTACGGAACCATTACGTCTCGCGCCTGGCCGGCACCCTTCGCGACAGAATATTTCCCGTCGGCCCAAGTGGATTTGATGCAGATCAAACTCGCGTGACTTAAGAAGTTCGCCACTCCCCGCCTGTGCCACACTGTTTCTCCATCAGGTAGCCTGTTATAAGTGCCATAGGAGACGACGATGGGAACAGCAAAATTGCAAGATCTGCGAACGTACCTGGAGTGTCAGGAAAAAATCGATGCTTCTGTTGAGCGCGCAATCGCGCTCATTGATTGTGGGAGCCCGGCGCAAGATGCATTCGACGATCTGCGTAAGACCATTTCTGAATTGAAGGGAATACCTGCTGCAGGAAGGAAAAATGCGGTGGAAAAAATCCGCAATGCAAAAATAAATAAGGATAGGGTTGATGCTGAAAGCGCTTCGCGAACTGCAATGGCAGCAGAAATCGAAGCACTATTGAGCCATCGGAAAAATATCAGTAATCGTACATAGAGCGCCATTCACGCATGCCATCTGTCGGCGGGATAGCCGTCAACATTATTGTCGTCACATATTGGCCTTTGCACGCGGCGTCTGCATCGTAACGCAAGCCGTAGCGAGAATTTTCAAATGAGGGGAAGACATGGAATTATTTGATGCAATCCAAAATCGTCGCGCGATTCGCGAATACACCGCCCAAGACGTGGATGACGGCACCGTTCGACAGCTGATCGATGCGGCAATTCATGCTCCGAGCGCAGTCAATGAGCAGCCCTGGACATTTGCCATTGTGCGCGATCAAGCCAAACTCGATGAGTTGTCCGTCCAGGCAAAGGCATACATGCTAAAGACGATGTCAGATGACCCAAGGGCGCAGCATTTCCGCGCGCACCTGGAATCGCCTGATTTTCAGATTTTTTACCATGCGCCGGCGCTGATTGTGATTTCGTCGGTGGACAAGGGACCTTGGGCCGCCGAAGATTGTGCGCTCGCTGCGCAAAATTTGATGCTTGCTGCCCATGGCATAGGGTTGGGCTCGTGCTGGATCGGCTTTGCACAACATTACCTGAACACGGAGGCCGGGAAAGCCATGTTGAATCTTCCTCCGGAATGGCTTACGGTTGCTCCCATCATCGTCGGGTATCCGGGCAACAAGGCTCCTGCCACCCCACGCAAGGAGCCTGTGATCCACTGGATCGGTAATGGTTAAGTTCGGGCGCGAGGATGATCAGATGACGGCCTGGAAAGTGCTGATTACGCCAGTCATGCGTTTCCCTTTCCAGCGTTTATTTAGGGCGTGTTGACATATGATTTGGGAGTGCGAACGCGCGGCAGGCGTTACAGGCCTAGGCGCTGCGACGCGACGTAGCGGTGCTACGGCAAGGATGCGGATGGCCGCCCCCAGCAACAACGGCATGTGACGCCTGCAGCCGTTCCCGGAGGGTTCAAACCAGAACGTGCGCTGGCCGCGTTGCATGGCTTGCCAGCGCACGTTCTGGTTTGAACGCATCTCCCAAATCATATGTCAACACGCCCTAATATCAAGACTTGGCAGGGGGCGCCAGCATAAGCGGGCTTCGCAAGCGAATGATGTGCTGCACCTCATCCTCGTCGGTGACGTGAATGCTGAGCAATTCGCTGCCCCTCTCCTCCACGTGTATCGTCTTGGGCCGATGAATCAGATGGTTCAGGCCTTCCAGCCCGATCTCAAGTATGTTGCTCCTGGGTTCGTAGACGATGCCGAGCATGGGGATCCATTCTGCTGCAATCTGATCACCGAGATGCAAGCTGATCACCTCGATATCCGCGCATTTGCTATCCAAATCTCCAAATTTTGAAACACCATCAAAAAAAGATTTCCATTCTTCTTTTTTTATGTCGCGAGTAGTCATGACTTCTGCTCCAAAAAGTAAAAAAATGTGAGAGTGGCAACAACATCGACGATCGCCCGCTGCTCGAAGCGCCGTTAAACAGCCTAACCCGTTGCACAGCGGCGGTTTGATCGAATATTGCCGCTACGTCTACATGATCAACTGACATGCGGCCGCTTCACTGCTTCGACTGCGTGGCAATGCAGCTGTTCCTTGTTATCGTAACCCCGGCTAATTTCCTGCTTTTGATATAAATCAAAATCGACCGGATGCGAACTGCTATCTTGAACATAAAGACGTAAAGGGCGACGTCTGGCCTGCGCGGCGCTATTTTTGTACTCACACGAAATTTCAGCCCGTGAACCGGCTAACAAACGGAACGCCAATACCTTCAATGGAGGAAGTCATGAGCAAGATCATCGGCATCGACCTCGGCACAACCAATTCCTGCGTCGCCATCATGGAAGGCGGCCAGCCAAAAGTGATTGAAAATTCGGAAGGTTCCCGCACCACGCCGTCAATCGTGGCGTATCAGGAAGATGGCGAAATTCTGGTCGGCGCACCGGCCAAGCGCCAAGCTGTGACCAATCCATTCAACACGCTGTATGCAGTCAAGCGCCTGATCGGTCGCAAATTTGAGGAAAAGGAGGTGCAGAAAGACCTGCGCCTGATGCCCTATAAAATCATCCAGGTTGATAACGGCGATGCCTGGATTGAAGTGCGCGGCAAAAATATGGCGCCGCCGCAAATTTCGGCGGAGGTGCTGCGCAAGATGAAAAAAACCGCCGAGGATTATCTGGGCGAACCGGTAACGGAAGCGGTCATCACGGTGCCGGCGTACTTCAACGATGCGCAGCGGCAGGCCACCAAGGACGCGGGCCGCGTCGCCGGCCTCGAGGTCAAGCGCATCATCAATGAGCCGACCGCCGCGGCGCTGGCCTTCGGCCTCGACAAGAGCGGCAAGGGTGAGCGCAAGATCGCGGTGTACGACCTCGGCGGCGGCACCTTCGATATTTCCATCATCGAAATTGCCGACATGGAAGGCGACAAGCAATTCGAAGTATTGTCGACCAATGGCGACACCTTTCTCGGCGGCGAAGATTTCGACCAGCGCATCATCGACCATATCATCGGCGAGTTCAAGAAGATCAATGGCATCGACCTCGGCAAGGATGCCATTGCGCTGCAACGCATCAAGAGCGCGGCGGAGCGCGCCAAGATCGAGCTGTCCTCGACTCAGCAAACCGAAATCAACGAGCCTTACATCGCCATGGCGAACGGCGCACCGGTTCATCTGAACCTGAAGATGACACGCGCCAAACTGGAATCGCTGGTCGAAGACCTGATAGAAAAAACCATAGCACCCTGCCGCATCGCCCTGAAGGATGCCGCTATGGACATCAGCCAGATCGGCGACGTGATTCTGGTTGGCGGCATGACGCGGATGCCGAAAGTGCAGGAAAAGGTCAGGGAATTCTTTGGCAAGGAAGCGCGCAAGGATGTCAATCCGGATGAGGCGGTGGCCGTCGGCGCCGCGATTCAGGGCGCGGTATTGTCGGGCGAGCGCAAGGACGTACTGCTGATGGACGTGACGCCCTTGTCCCTCGGTATCGAAACGCTGGGCGGCGTGATGACCAAGATGATCCAGAAGAACACCACCATCCCGACCAAGTTCAGCCAGGTTTTCTCAACCGCGGACGACAATCAGCCGGCGGTGACGATCAAAGTGTTCCAAGGCGAACGCGAAATTGTCAGCGGCAACAAGCTGCTGGGCGAATTCAATCTGGTAGGTATCCCGCCCTCCCCGCGCGGCTTGCCGCAGATCGACGTGACCTTCGATATCGACGCCAACGGCATCTTGCATGTGAGCGCGAAAGACAAGGCCAGCGGCAAGGAAAACAAGATCACCATCAAGGCCAATTCCGGCCTGACCGAGCAAGAAATCCAGAAGATGGTGCGCGATGCGGAAGCCAACGCAGTTGAAGACAAGCGCCTGAGGGAACTGGCGGAGAGCCGCAACCATGGCGACGCGCTAGTGCACTCGACCCGCAAGGCGCTGGCCGAATACGGCGACAAGCTCGATGCCGGTGAAAAACAGAAGATCGAAGCTGCGATCAGCGCCCTGGAAACTGCTCTCCAAGGCAATGACAAGTCCGGCATCGACGCCCAGGTCGCGGCGCTGTCAAGCGCGGCCCAGAAGCTGGGCGAAAAAATGTATCCCGACAGTCAGGCGCAGCAAGCGTCGAATGCTGCGCCGGAGGCGGACGCAGCCAAGCCGCCGGAAGACGAAGTGGTGGATGCGGAATTCAAGGAAGTCAAGGACAAGTAATTGCCGCAAAGCCGATACACCGCACCCGGAGGACTAGGCCGTCAGTGCTTGCCATGCATGGCGGCCCTTCTTATCGTGGCGCAGGCATCATTGCCTGTCGTGCCAGCGGCTAATGCGATCGAAAGCCGCCAGAGCGCGACGGAATAGACGGCATCGGGCGGGATGCCGGCGCCGGTCTGTAAAAATGTGGAGAAGAGCGGCCCTCGTCATGGTCTGGGCGGTGGTCACCGCGGTCTGGACGGCGGCTACCGTGGTCCGGACGATGGTCACCGCCGCGAAACGGCGCGACGAAGTAGTCAGGTCCCCAGCCATCGTAGAACACACCGTAGGGCTCATAGTAATCGACTCCGACACTCGTGCCGCCATCGTATAGATAGCCGTCACCAGTGACGGCGCAGCCCGTGAAGAGCCCGGCTACGAAGGCAGCCGCCGGCCAGCGCAAGAGGAAGATATTCACTTGGTCACCTTTTTAGTTTCAGCGGTCGGCCATTCAAGCAGTCCGAAGACAGCTCCCTGAGGATCGGCGACAACCGCAATCCTGCCGCCGTGACGATCGACCCGCGGCTCAACTAGCACGCGGCCGCCGAGCGACACGACTTTTTCAGTCATCTTCACCGTATCGTCGACGCGGACGTAATTGAGCCAGTGGGGATGGGCATCGGGCCTGCTCGCAGGCAATCTGTTAGCGCTCGCGCGCGCATAACTGTCGGAGGCGAGCATCAGATGCCGAGCGGGCTTGTCAGCTGGAAAGTCAAAGACTTCGTAGTCGAATAGCGTCTGGTAGAACTCGGCAGCGGTATCCGGTTCGGTCGTCATGAGCGAACTCCAGATCCATTCCCCGGGCGCGGCCAGGACGTCGGGCGGATCGCCGCTGCTCGAGGCGAGGACTGCAAAAACGGCCCCCTGCGGATCCGCGAAGACTGCTTCGCGGCCACGATCAGGGATGCTATGCGGCTGGTACAGCACTTTCGCGCCATGTTGTAATGCAGCCGCTTGTGCGGCGTCGACATCACGCACTGCGATGAAGGTAAGCCACGCTGGCTGCCGCTGCGCGCCCGCCGGTAAATCCCTGTGAATCAGCCCTGCGACCGGATGATCTTCGAGAGATGCCTCGGCGTATGCTATCCCGCCAGTCTGAATATCGCGGAATGTCCAGCCAAACAATCCCCCGTAGAAGCGCTTGGCGGCGGCCAGGTCTGGCGTCAACAGTTCCACGAAGATCACCTTGCCGACATGATGCTCCTGGCTGGCGGGGGTGAGCAGCGCCGGCAACTGGAGCGGCGCCGCCATGACCTGCGCCGCGCCGGCAACGCCCAGCAGCACTGCGAGCAAGCCTTGCCAGAAACAATGTCGGACTCGCCTGGCCAGCCGCTTTCGCGGCCCGACCTCATGCAATGCGATGACGTCGATCAGCTTTGTGTTGCGTTGTGAGTGCATTGTGACCTCCACCTGGTTGTTCCTGTCAAGATTGTCGATACGAACACGCTGTTCTATCGTCAGTGCTGTATCGCAATGGGTGAGAAATGGATGCATGGTCATGGCAACCTGGCCTCATGTGGCGATGCGCGGATAAATCCAAGCCGCGATCAGCACCATGACAACGATTCTGAAGTTCCGACTGCCGTCAGAGCTTGATCTACATCAAAGATGGCAGAGACTGTAGAGGAGGCCCCAATACCGGCGGTTGGTGCTGACGCTCGCTGTACCCCTTTCATGGCGAAAGATTGGTTGCGCTGGCGCCGCTGGGCGGCGCGGCCTGAGGGGAAAGACGATCCGCCTGGCGTTTGACATGGATCAAGCGCCGGCCGCAGCGAAAACGCTATGCTTTTCTACGTCACGAAACTGACTGTGGAGGAAACCCGCCATGACCGCCCCGCTTGAAGCCGTCGACCAGACCACATTGAGATTGACGCCTCCTGTTCCTGTTGCATTCGATGCGGTGGTATCGGATCTAAGGAATCCGCTGCTGCAATTGCGTCAACCCAGCCGCGACTTCAGTGACCGGGATGTCAGTCTGGATAGCCAAGACGTGCTTTCAGGATCACGGCCCGCGCTGCCATGAAACAGAAATTTCTTTCCGCTGGTGTAGTGCTCATGCATCGAGAACATGCGCGCTGCCGCTATCTGTTACTACGCGCGTATAGCTATTGGGATTTCCCCAAAGGAATGGTCGAGCCGGGCGAGACACCGCAATTAGCGGCCTGCCGCGAAGTGCGCGAAGAAACGGCGCTCGATGACCTCGATTTCATATGGGGACAGGCGTTTTTCGAGACACCGCCATATGGGGCGGGCAAAGTAGCTCGTTATTATCTGGCGATAACGCATACGGACAGCGTGGAACTAAAAATCAATCCGCAGCTGGGACGCCCCGAACATGAGGAATTCCGTTGGTTATCCTACCGTGACGCGCGCGTACTTTTATCTGAGCGCTTGGTGCCAGTGCTGGACTGGGCACATGTGCTGTCCGGTTGTTAGTGATTTGTCTCGCAAAAAAAGAGCCGCTGTGACCGAAACCACAACCCGATCTATGGACGAGCCGGCGATTGATCGCTTATTGGCGGTCGTGCAGAAAATGGCGGATGAGACCTATCCTGATCGTCCACATACAATCACGTCGCACACATCTTTTGAAAAAGACCTTGCGCTCGACAGCCTGGCGCGCGTCGAACTGATGTTGCGCGTGGGGCGTGCTTTCGACGTGGAACTATCCAGCGCCTCACTATCGGAAGCGGATACGCCGAATGATCTTCTGCGTTTTTTGGGGCAGGCGCAATCGCTGACGCCGCAATTTTCAGCGACATTGGACAAGACGCAGACTATCGGCGTTCCCGAAAACGCGCAGACTCTATTGGAGGTGCTGGAGTGGCACGTTGCGCAGCAGCCTGATCGGGTGCACATTCTGCTGCATGACGAACAGCATCAGGAACATGCAATTCGCTACCGCGATCTGCTTGAAGCTGCACACGCCGTCGCGGCTGGTCTCGTGTCGCAAGGACTTCAGCCAAGACAGCCGGTCGCGTTGATGTTGCCTACCGGCCACGATTACCTTGCATGTTTCTTTGGCGTCATGTTCGCCGGCGGCATACCGGTGCCGATTTACCCGCCTGCGCGTCTGGCCCAGCTTGAAGAACATTTGAAGCGCCATGTACACATCTTGTCCAACGCTGAAGCGACCTTCATCATTGCCATAGCCCAGGCCAAGCCGTTTGCCCGTATGCTGCAGGCACAGGTGCCGAGTATGGTCGCCATCCTCACGCCGGAGGATCTAAGCAACGCATCTGCAGCACCCCGCTATCGCCCTCGTCGGGAGGACATCGCATTTCTCCAATATACATCCGGCAGCACAGGCGATCCCAAAGGCGTCATGCTCACGCACGCAAATCTGCTTGCCAACATATGCGCACTGGGACAAGCCTCGCAGGTTGATGCGAATGATATCTTTGTGTCCTGGTTGCCGCTCTACCATGACATGGGACTGATCGGTGCCTGGTTAGGCTCTCTGTACCATGGCATTCCGTTGATCTTGATGTCGCCGCTTACTTTTCTGGCGCAACCGTCGATTTGGCTGCAAATGCTGTCACGCCACCGGGGTACCATTTCCGCAGCGCCGAACTTTGCCTACGAATTGTGCGTTCGCCACACCGCCGACGCGATTCTGCCATCGCTGGATTTGTCCGCATGGAGACTGGCGCTAAACGGCGCAGAACCTGTCAGCACTGTCACCTTGACGTCGTTCGCAACGCGCTTTGCGCGCTGTGGCCTGCGCTATCAGACCATCACGCCGGTATACGGTTTGGCCGAGTCGTCGGTCGGACTGGCCTTTCCACCTCTGGGACGCGGTCCGCGCATCGATTTCATTTCACGTGCATCGTTTGACCATGAAGGCAAGGCTGTGCCGGCAAAGGATGCCGATGCACTAGCCATGCCTTCGTGCGGCCGGGCACTGCCGGGGCATCAGATCAGAGTTGTGGACGATGCCGGTTACGAGTCGCCCCAGCGTCGCGTCGGCCGCCTGGAGTTTCGCGGCCCTTCCGCGACCTCAGGCTACTATCGCAATCCGGAGGCGACGGCGAAGCTGTTTCGCGATGGATGGCTCGATTCAGGCGATTATGCCTACATGGCAGACGGCGAAGTCTTTATTACCGGACGCATCAAGGATCTGATCAAACGCGGCGGACGTAATTTGTATCCATACGATCTGGAACAGGCGATCGGCAATCTTCCCGGTATTCGCAAAGGATGTGTCGCTGCCTTTGCCAGCAGCGATCCGGCTACCGGCAGCGAGCGTCTGGTGATCGTAGCCGAGACCAGGGAACGTGATGCGGCGATGCAGACAGCATTGCGGCGCAGCGTCAATCAAGCGTCTATCAATATCATCGGGCAGCCTGCCGACGACGTTGTATTCGTCGCGCCGCATTGGGTGCTGAAGACGTCGAGCGGAAAGATCCGGCGCCTCGCCTGCAAGCAGGCTTATGAAAACGGAAGGATGCTGAATCGCGCCCCCCTGCCTTGGTTGACCGCCGCCCGCTTCACGGCCGCGACGGCATGGGCACGTTTGACGATCATGGCAAGAAAAGCCGGCAGATGGGCCTACGCTTGCTATACCTGGATAATCTTTGGCGCACTTGCGCTATCTTGCGGTTCCTTGATCGCGCTGTTGCAACGGCCGTCAGTGGGGCGGCGTATCGCTCACTTCGCAGCGCGCCTGCTGTTACGTTTGACGGCAACCGCGCCGGCAGTCAGCGGGCTTGATCGGCTGCCTCGGCAGCCTCACGTGCTGCTGATCAACCACGCGAGCTATCTTGACAGCATCATATTGACGGCCGTGCTGCCTCCTGTTCCCGGCTATGCTTTCGCATCCAAGCGCGAATTCGCCAATCAACGACTGATCCATACCTTGCTATGCGGACTGGGGGTCGTGTTCATTGATCGTTCCAATATCGAGCGCAGCAGTGAAGATGTGGAGTTGATGACAGCGGCATTAATGCGCGGTGACAATCTGCTGGTATTTCCGGAGGGAACATTCAGTCGCGAGCCGGGTCTCAAGTCGTTTCATTCAGGCGCTTTCGCAGCGGCGGCCAAGGCCGATGCATCAGTTGTTGTCGCCGGCCTGCGCGGCACGCGCATCGCATTGCGGGATGAAACCTGGCTGCCTCGCCGTGCCGCGATCGCATTCGAAGTTGGCCAGATAATGCATCCCGCCGGCAATGACTGGGCAGCGACGGTCCGCCTGTCGAATGCGGCACGCAAGGCGATGGTGCCGCTTTCAGGTGAGTTCGATTGCCTGGATTGACGCGGCGCTAGACGCCAACCGGAAATGTCTCGGGCGCTTCCCCGGTTTCCCAATGACTGCCGAGTTCCAGCGGCTTGACTGCGTGGGTTTCATCAAAATGCAGTATGGCATCGAATTGCTGGGGCATGTTTGCATGAAAATAGTGGCTCTGCCGCTCGGTTTCCGGCAGATAGATCACGCCGATGGCGCGTTCCAGATGCGGTTGCGAGAGCGCTTGCGTCGCTTGATTGTTTCCGCGCAACGGTAACATGAAGCGCGCAATGCCGGTCTGGTGAAACAGTTCTTCGTAACTGCCTGCCAGCGCCGGCCGGACGCGCTTGCGTTGCGCTGGCGCATCCCAATCGGAAGCGGCGGTCACCGTTCCCTGATAGGTCGTAAAGCCGACCAGAACAACCCGTTCCCCGTATAACTGGCGCGCCAGTTGACCTACGTTCCATTCGCCAAGCTGGCCGACTTCCGTGGCACGTGCATCGCCAAGGTGTGAGTTGTGCGCCCAGACCACGATCTTGGCCGGTTCGGGCAATGCATGCGAAAGGTGTTGCGCGAGCGCATCGAGCGTCTCCGTCATGTGCCGGTCACGCAGATTCCAGGATGAGACACGTCCGGAAAACATGGTGCGGTAATATTGCTCGGCGTTCATGACGAGACGAGCATTCTGCCGCGCGTAAAAAAATGCATCGGTAGCATCCGCTCCGTTGTGCTGCAAATATTTTTCAGCCTGTACATGCAGCTCTCGCAACTGCGTCACGACAGCTTCCTCGCAAGAGGCTGACATGCCGATGCCAACGGCATGGCCATAGCGCTGACTATCCTTCCGGAAGTGGTCGAAGCAGGCATAACGTGTCCGGGCGCGGCGTGCAGCTTCCGGGTCAACTTTGTCAAGGTAATGCAGCACCTCGTCGATTGACGTGAACAGACTGTAAAGGTCGAGGCCATAAAAGCCGACTTTGGGGAGCTGCGGCATTAAGGTGCCATTGTAGTCGTGCAGCCAGTCGACAAAATCAAGCACCTCCACATTGCGCCACATCCAGGTCGGAAAGCGTTTAAATCCCCCCAGTGCCTGTTCGGCATTCGAATCGTCGCTCTGATTGCAGACATAGCGATTGACCCGGTAGGCATCCGGCCAATCGGCTTCGACCGCAACAGCCGTAAAATGTCGTTCGGTGATGAGCCGTTGCGTAATGCGCGCGCGTTCCCGGTAGAACTCCCGTGTGCCATGACTTCCCTCACCGAGCAAAACGAAGCGCGCATCGCCGATTAGCGCCAGCAAAGAGTCATAATCGGTATCGGCGCCGGTCAGAACGGTTGCAGATGATCCGATGGCTTTATTTACGGATTCCGATTTCATGACAGATTCCTTCTCTTTTGTGGCTGCTCAAGCGCTGGCCGGCCGGATCAAATGCTGTGTGAACCACGCCGACGCCAACACAGAAACCGCTTCCAGGGCGCCCGGCTCCTCAAACAGATGAGTTGCATTTGGAATGATCTCCAACCGTTTTTCGCAGTTCAGCGTGGCGTAAGCATTGCGATTCAGTTCGATGACGGCGACGTCATTGCCGCCGACGATCAATAGCGTTGGTGCGCGGACCTGATCCAGTGCATGGCTGCCCGCCAGATCAGGGCGGCCGCCACGGGAGACAACCGCCGCTATGCCGGCACCATGCATGGCTGCCACTTGCAACGCTGCCGCCGCACCCGTGCTGGCGCCGAATAGTCCTAGCGGGTGGCCGGCAGTGCTTTTATTCTGCCGCAGCCAATCGCAGGCGGCGCTCAGGCGCTGCGTAAGCAAGGCGATATTGAAGCGCGTCGAGGTGATCTGATCTTCATGCGGAGTGAGAAGATCGACGAGCAATGTGCCCAGATGGGCCTGCCGCAGCCGTTCCGCCACATAATTGTTGCGAGGGCTAAAGCGACTGCTGCCGCTGCCGTGAGCGAACAGAACTGTGCCGACGGCATCTTGCGGTATATCCAACATGCCTTCCAGGCGGACCCCGTCAACTTTGATGCCGATCAGTCCTCTTTGCATTGCTTGCATCATCAAAATCTCCTCATGTTTCCGCTTTGGCCGCCACCTGCTTGCTGGTCGATGAAGGCTAGTTTCAGCCTGCCATCGTTCTTGATCGGTTCAGCCTGGAAGTGACCGGCTGATTGTTCAAGCCGGTTTGTGTTGCGCCCGCAAATTAGCAGCTTTATCAAGTAGTTCCACCACTTCGTCATCACTGGTTTGACCGAAGTCGTCATACCACAGACCGACCGCATAAAAAGGTTCGGGAGTCATCAGGCAAATGGCTTCATCGACCTGCGATTCAATCTGCCGGATTCCTTCCGACGCTGCAACGGGAACGGCAACGATAATGCGCGCCGCTTTGGCCTCGCGCGCCGCTTTGATGGCGACCAGCATGGTCGATCCGGTCGCCAGACCGTCGTCAACGATGATGACAACCCGGCCTTCCAACTGCGCGGCGGGGTGGCTAGCCCGATACAGCTTTTCACGCTGAGCCAATTCTTCGAGTTTGCGCTGCGCCGTTGCCTCGACTATCTCCATCGGGATATCAAGTTGCTTCAGTACATCAGCTTGCAATACATACACGCCGCCACTGGCGATGGCCCCCATCGCCAACTCTGCGTTTCCGGGGACGCCCAGCTTGCGTACCAGTAGGATGTCGAGCTGGACGTCTAACGCCTGGGCAACCGCAAAACCGACTGGAACACCGCCACGCGGCAGCGCCAGCACAAGCACATCCGGACGCCCGGCATAGGCGCCAAGCCGCTGCGCCAGTCGCGCTCCGGCGTCCATGCGATTCTTAAAACGTTCCGTCTCATACATAGGCAACCCCGATCTCATGGGCGAATCTGAAGCTGACCTCCTCAACGACGCCGGCATACAGCGGCTGATACAGCCTTTTGTCAATTTGAGCAGCGTTCAGCGACACTCTGTTTGCTTAAGTCTACTCACTGTGCATGGTCACAATTTGAGATAGATCAAATAAGGAAAGCGATTCCCCCCCTATCTCCTTGCTCATATCGACCAGGAAAATTCCAGGATTTGTGCGCACGTTTTTCTCCTTTGAAATGAGATCGTCAATATTTCTTCCTGCTTTTTCAAGTTAGAAATGGGAGAGGCTTCGCATTTTGATCTGCATCAAGAATAAGGATATTCTTTACTGATATCAGTAACAATCGCGTTAGGAGATTTCCGTGGTTCAGTTGCAATGGCGCGTCGACGCCAGGTATTCGTTGATCCTGACTAAGAGCCTCATCGCGTTTGAGTAATATCCCTAAGTTGAATCCCGCAGAGTTGCCTCCTCCTGTGCAACGAGCTGTTACGGAAACCCCTGGTGCATCCGTGATTTTTTTTGAAATCGTCTAAAAGAGATGCCATGAAACCGATTTCGAATATGGCTTTCTATTGCTGCGGCGTAAGAGCCAACGATGCCGAGTGCGCCAATCCGGTGTGCGGCGACGGATACGCAAAATGGTTCATGGATGATTGCGCACAACGTATTTGCGATAAATTCAAAGATGAGACATTTTCCGGCGTGAGTATCATTGTCCGTCATCGCACGATTGATGACGTTTTACGTAAGATGCTGCGCCTCACTCCTGATTTGGGAGTGGTGATCATAGGATCGGGCTTCGATAGCCGCCCTTACCGCTTGATTGGCGGTGCGTGGTTTGAACTGGATGAACCCGACGTGATTACATACAAAAACGAACGATTGCCGATCAGTGAATGTTCCAATCCTCTACGCCGCATCCCGATAGATTTTCTTGCCGATCCATTGGAAGACAGCCTCACTCGGATCGACCATATGGGGCCGATCGTTTTCCTTCTGGAAGGAATCTTCATCTATCTGGCCGAATCGGAAATTAAGAGCCTGCTTGATTTACTCCGTAGACTTTTCCCGCAACATCAACTTATTTGTGATCTTGTAAATCGGCAGATGGTTGAAACATATGGTGCCAGGCTGCATGAAATTGTTATGGGCATGGGAGCGCTGTTCAAGCCTGTAGATGAACCTGAAACGGTATTCCTGTCTGCCGGGTATCAGGTCCAGCAAAAAATTTCCCTGCTGGAGGCGTCGGTAGAACTCGGGATGTATGAAATTCCGGCATTTATTTCAAAATGCTTCTATGATGCGGAAATTCAGGGCAATGCCGTCTATGTCATGAAAAGAAATGGCCCGATGGCTTACTCGATGTAGTTGGACGCTCCCCGTATAGTCTGGCAGGTCCGTTCGATGTCATGGAGCCGCGCTGTGATTTTGCGTCGGCACCGCCGCCAGAGCGGATAACGCAAGTTGTCTTCCCTGATTACCGGTGATTGTCGGTGATTGTTGGTGAGAGCACCTGGATGGATATCAGACAAACCCGGCGCATCGCTCCAGGCCGGAAAGCCGGCCCTATTTTTTTCCGGTTCCACGGCCCACGCTTTGACCACCATCATGCTTCGTTCTCCGCCAAATACGCACAAGCGAACCGCTTGCTGGCGCGCTTCGGGTAAACGAATACGACCAGATTCATGAAAATAATCATAACTTGCTTGTATATATGCGGTTTTCGCATAAATAAGCGTTAGTCGACAAGCAATCCTGATTAAGTGCCCGAACTATCCCCCTCGCCTGTTTTTAATTTTGAATTCGGCGCAACACCGCTTTGCGAATAACCCATCGCTACATTGACAATCCCATAATAGATGTGCACTATAGAAACCAACACCAACAATGTTTAACAAAAAAATACAAACCTGAAAACATTGTCAGAAGACATTTTTTGTGTGGTGGTTTCCAAATATAAGCGCCCCCTATTGGCACATCCGATAAATCAGGAGCGCGCGAGGAAACATAGGGAGAGGATCACGTCAATGTCTTGGCGCGAAAACACTATGCCGGCATCCAGGCTGGACGAGCAAAACGAAATCGCGGCGAGCCTGACCACAGATGCCGCTGATGCGCTGATGGTTGCCCGGATGCGGCTGGTCCTGGCTATTTCCGGTTTAACGGCGATTTTTATCGATCCTTCCGGCTTGAGCGGCGTTGGCCATTTCACCTGGCTCGTCTTTTCCGGATATATCCTTCACAGTACCGCCATTTACATTTTTTCACTGCTTAACCGTCCCTTCTCGCAAAGCAAGCTGATCCACTGGCTGGATATCTGCTGGTATGCATTGATCGTTTTATTTACCGGCGGCATCAACAGTTTCTTCTACCTGCTCTTCTTTTTCGCCATTCTCACCGCATCTTTTCGCTGGGGTTTCGAAGAAGGCGCGCGAATCACCATCGCTTCAGCGCTAATGCTCATCCTCAGCGGCTTGATCACCGAGACCGGGCAAGATCTTCCCCGGCTCTTGTTGCGCACCACCTTCTTGCTGACGTTCGGCTACATGAGCGCGCGCTGGGGGGAGTCAAAAATAGAACTGAAGCGCCGCATTGCCTTGCTGCGCGATGTCAGCCGTCTGTCAAATCCTCGTTTCGGGGTCGATCACACCATTACCTCTGTCCTGAAAAAAACCTTGGCGTTTTTCAAGGGCGGCAGCTGCATTCTGGTGATGCGGGACAAGGATTCCGCGACCTATTCATTGCGGACGATAAAAGAAGGCGATGCGGAGCAATCGATCAATGCCATAGAAGTTAGTGCAGAAGCGGCATCCCAGCTCATGGCCTTTCCCCAAGACCATATCGTTGCATACACCCGCCTGCTCGGGCCGGCCACGCCCATACTCGGCGGCTCTTTGACGTATGACAGTGCGAGCGGCAGATGGATCAAACGCGATGAGGAAACTAGCCAGAACATGGCCGAGCTTCTGGAGACAGATTCCTTCATCAGCGTTCCCTTGTCATTGCGAAAAGGCGACGGCCGTATTTATGTCGTCTCACGGAAGAACAGATTCAGCAAGGCGGACGCCCTGTTTTTGAGTCATATCGCTGAACAGGCATTTCCTGTTATCGAGAACATCGAAATTCTCGACAGGATGGCCTCGGAGGCCGTCACGCAAGAACGGAAAAAGATTGCGCTGGATATTCACGATACTGCGATCCAACCGTATATCGGCTTGAAAATGGGACTCAGCGCCGTGCGCAATAAAGCTGCTGCCGACAATCCGCTGATCGAGGATATCGACAAATTGATGGCAATGGCGGCACAGGTCATCGGCGATTTACGCCGCTATGCCGGAACATTTAAAAACGCATCAGGAAAGATTGAACCGATATTTCTCGTGGTCCTGCGTCAGCAGGCAGCGCAAGTCAGAGAATTCTACGGAATCGATATCGACGTCAGCATGGAGGGCGAACTCAACGTCAGCGATCGCCTGATTGCGGAAGTGGTGCAAGTCGTGCGCGAGGGATTGAGCAATATATGCAAGCACACCGTCGCGCAACGGGGATCCGTCAAACTCCGCTGTGCACACGGATGGCTGAAGATTCAAATCGAGAATGAAGGCGCCGGCACGCCGGCAGCCGACTTCATACCGCGCTCGATTACCGAGCGGGCTGCCGCGCTGGGCGGAAGGACGCAAGTGAACTCTGGGCCGGACGGCGGCACATCCGTATATGTCGAGATACCAGTTTGAATAGGTGAAAACATGAAGCCGGCAGAACAAACCATTCGCGTAATGCTGATCGACGATCATCAGACCATGCTGTGGGGATTGGGTAAATTGATCGACGGTGAAAAACCACGGATGGAGGTGGTCGGGACCGCACGAGGTTGTGAAGAAGCGCTTGCCAAAATTGAACAACTGGTTCCGGATGTCGTTTTGCTGGATCTCGACCTGGATGGAAAAAACGGCCTTGACATCCTTCCGACCCTGCTGGCGAATGGCATATCACGTGTATTGATCCTGACCGGCGAGCGCAGGCAAGCGACGCTGGATGTCGCGGTTCTGAGCGGCGCCAGAGGGATAGTGCACAAGGACGCATCGGCGGAACAGGTGCTGAAGGCAATAGAAAAAACCCATCGCGGCGAACTCTGGCTTGACCGCGAGGCGCTCGGCAGGGTATTCGGTGAGCTCATGACCCCAGCGGCCGCGCGCAAGCCTGACTCTGAAGCGGAAAAGAAAGCAACCCTGACCGCCAAGGAACAAAAAATCATTCACACGATTGTCGAGGGCAGCGGCGCTTCGAATAAAACGCTGGCGCAGCGGCTGTTCATCTCCGAACACACCCTGTGCAACCATTTGACCTCGATCTACCACAAGCTGGACGTGAGCAATCGCCTTGAGTTGTACGTGTATGCGATCAAGCATCAATTGGGGAATCCCGATCCTTGATTGCAAGGTAAGGGACGATGCGCCGAATGCCGGAAGGACACCCATGGCCGATCCTTGTGGCTATATCTCCATGTCCCGATCTCACGTTTTTTAACGCGCCGCGCTTTAACATATCGTCTGGTTGCAGCTTCGCGTCCGCGACCCAACCAATTTCTCAGCGACCTCTTCGATAGGCTCGACGCTGGCCAGAGCTGTCGGCGGGAGAAGCCGTTCTGAAATAAATCAACACAAGCGATCTTGTGAAGCTTAACAAGCAGTAACTGGAAAATTCACATTCCTCACGCAATGCAAGCGGCAAGGCGGACTCACGGGCCAATTGCCTTCTATTGCGCCCGCTCCTTCTGGCATCGTTTCAAACTCTTAGTGTCCGCCGGTGAGCATTGGCAGTATGGTTCTGATGATTTGAATAACCGCCGGCCCCATGATGACCATGATAATTGACGGAAATATGAAAACCACCAAGGGAAACAGCATTTTTGTGGGGATCTTTGCCGCCATTTCTTCGGCACGCACTTGCCTCGTGTGCCGCAGGTCATCGGAAAATACCCGCAAGGACTCGCCAATGCTTGTTCCGAATTTATCTGCCTGAGTCAGCATGGTGGCAAATACGCTTATTTCCTCAACCCCTGTACGCAGCGCGAGATTACGCAAGGACTTCTCTCGCGTACCCCCCGCTCTCATTTCCAGATTAGTCAGGTGCAGCTCTTCTGCCAGGGCGACACTTTTCATCCTGATTTCATCAGCCACTTTGGTGAGGCCCGCATCCAATCCTAAACCTGCTTCGACGCAAACCAGCATCAAATCAGTCGCATCAGGAAAGCTTTCGAAAATTTCCCGTCTGCGCATGCTGATCTTCCAGTTGAGCAAAAAGTTGGGCAGGTAACAGCCGATCATGGCTGCCAGCATCAGGTACAGCAAAAACGTCAGGCCGTCATAGCGCATTGTTTTCAGCGCCATGAATGCCAGCGCCGCAAAGGCAAGCGGCAGTATTGTCTTGATGCCAAAATAAACCAGCCGCGCATCGTCATGCCGGATTCCTGCATTGAGAAATTTGATGCGTAGCGGCGATGCTTCCCAATTACCGGTTGGCGAAGACAGCCGGGCAAAGGGACCAACCAGATTCACCATGGTTTCAGTCCATTGCGGTTTCTCAGCCGGACTGGACATTGCTTGCAGCCGCTGTTCCGTTTTGGTTGGCGCCAGCCAGAAAAACAATCCTGTCAGTGCCAACGTCACGGTGAAGAAAATAAGTACGGATAGTATTAGCATTTTCGTTCTCCCTTATACCCGGATTCTGATTATTTTTCTTAGGACAAGAACGCCGATCACCATCAATATGAGCATGTATTTGATTATCGCGATGCCGATAGGATCGTGCCACAAGGGCGCCATGAAATCCGGATTCAAGAGACTCATGATCGCGCCCAATGCGAATGGCATGATCCCTAAAATCCAGGCCGATAAGCGTCCCTCGGATGACAACACCCTTATCTTGGAAAACAGCTTCAGGCGTTCACGAATCAAGCGGCTCAGATTGCCGAGTACTTCGGTCAGGTTGCCGCCTGAATCGCGTTGAATCAGCACCGCGACCACGAAGTAGCGCAGATCGGTAATCGGTATGCGTTCGCTCAGGTTAGTCAAGGCCTGCTGCATCGATACGCCGAAATTGACCTCATCGTGGACGATGCGAAATTCACCGGCAATCGGCTCCGCCATTTCATCCCCGATCATTTGCAAGCCGGACGAAAATGCATGCCCGGAACGCAATGCCCTTGTCATCAGATCAAGCGCATCAGGCAACTGTTGTTCAATCTTGGTCAAACGGCGACTCCGCTTACGACTCACATACAGTAGTGGTAAAACAGCCAGCGCAATGCCAGCCGTCACCCCCATCAGCATGGATTGACGAAGCAGAAAAGTCATCGTCAGGCAAGCCGCTACGCCCAATGCCAGGCATGACAGCAGGAGTTTGAATACGGTCCAGTCCAGGCCCGCCTGGAGGATGAGCCTATCCAATCTGCGCGCTCTGGGTAGGTTCAGCAATATCCGCTCGAATACCGGGATCTCGCTCAGCATACGTTGTTTCAATAGTTGCGATTGCTTGGTTTTATCAAGAGAAGCCGAGAGTGCTTGCAGCCGCTTCGCAATTTTTTTTGCTTGCGGTCCCCTATATGATTTCCACATCATATAGCCGCCTTCCAGCAGCAGGACCACGGCGACGAACACAAGTACCGTCATGATCAGGAAGGCGTTGCCACCGATTGATTGCAGCATGATGCCGCTCCTTTCATTGATAATGTTTAGCGGGATCGAACATGGCGTCCGGCAATGCCACACCGAACGAGCGCAGACGTTCCGTAAACTTCGGCCTCACGCCTGTCGCATGGAAATAGCCTTCGACCTCGCCGCCGCCGCCAATACCGGTTTGCTTGAAAGCGAATATTTCTTGCATGGTGATCACGTCGCCCTCCATGCCGGTAATCTCTTGAATGCTGGTTATTTTCCGCTTGCCGTCGGTCAGCCTGATAGCCTGGATAATTACCGTAATGGCTGATGCAATTTGCTGTCGCGCGGCTTTGTGCGGCAGATTGAGATTTGCCATGCCGACCATGTTTTCTAGCCTGGATAGCGCATCTCGCGGCGTATTGGCATGGATGGTAGTGAGCGATCCTTCATGGCCGGTATTCATCGCTTGCAGCATATCGGCTGCTTCGGCGCCGCGTACTTCGCCAATGATGATACGGTCGGGCCGCATCCGCAGCGCGTTACGCACCAAAGCACGCTGGGTGATCTCGCCTTTGCCCTCAATATTCATTGGCCGCGTTTCCATACGCACCACATGCGGCTGCTGCATCTGCAGCTCGGCTGCATCTTCGAGAGTGACAATGCGCTCCGAGACCGGAATGTAGCCGGACAGGATGTTCAGCAAGGTCGTCTTGCCGGCGCCGGTGCCGCCGGAGATGATCATGTTGACTTTCGCCTTGCTCAAACCCTCCAGCATGAACGCCATCTCCGGCGTCAAGCTCTTGAGCTCGCTGACCAGATTGTCCATTTTGAGCGGAATATGCGCGAATCGGCGTATCGACATCATGGGGCCATCCAACGCCACTGGCGGAATGACTGCATTGACCCGGGAACCGTCAGGCAACCTGGCGTCTACCATAGGGCTGGACTCATCAATCCGCCGCCCCACCAGCGACACGATCTTGTCAATGATGCGCAGCAGGTGCTTCTCATCGGTAAAGGTGACGTTGGTAAGTTCCAGCTTGCCCCTGCGCTCCACATAGATCTGTTCATAGGAGTTGACCAGAATGTCGGATACGGTTGGATCGGCCATCAGCAATTCAAGCGGACCGAATCCAAGCATTTCATGCTGGATGTCGCGAATCAGCGAGCGTCGTTCGAGATCATTGATCACCGCTTGCTCTTCCTGCAGCAAGCGTTCAATCATCGTAGTGATTTCTTGCCGCAGCATTTCCGGAGCCAGGGTTTCCAGCACCGTCAAATCGAACTTATCCAGCAGCTTGAGATGCATCCTGCCCTTCAATATCTTGTACGCATCGCTTGCGACCTGTCCCTGACCCTGAGGTTGTTCGACCGGCTCTATCCTGACGGCGTTTAATTTTTCTCGAAAAGACATGCTATATGCTCCGGTTAGGCTTGCTGGTTGACGCTGGGGCCTGGTTGAAAATTTACAGCTTTGCTTACGCTCGCCTGAACAGCCGGCCTAACAAACTGCGGCTTTCTTCCTCCCTGGGGCTGAGCGATAGTGCGAACGCAGCGAGATTCTTGGTCACCGCATTCGAGCGCGCCGCTTCAATCATCGGGTCACCGTGATTGATCGATGCATTGACCTCTTTATACGAATTGGGAACAGTGTGCAAAGTGACAGCCCCTAACGAATTCCGTACATTGTCGATGCCGACTTCGCCGCTCTTCTCGTAGCGGTTGACTATCAGTTCGACCTTGTTCATCGGATAGCCCAGCGATTTGAATATTGTCAGCAGTTTCTTGGCATTCCGAATGTATGGCAGCCCTGCCTGCAATACCGGGAAAATCCGGTCGGCGCGGTCCAGCGCCTTGATCGTCAGCGTGTCCAGGGTCCGGCCGACATCGAGCAATATGAAGTCGTATTGGGTTACCGCCAGGTTGAGGATGGCGTCAATATGCTCAGGCTTCATCTCCATGGCTTGCGCCGGGTCTTCCGGCGCCGCAAGTATGCTGTAGTTCGGCGCCACCTTGACCGTACTGGCCGCCAGAAACGTGGCGTCCAGCCGGCTGATGTCACGAGCGACGTCAGCCAGAGTCGAGGTGGGCGTGCCATCGTGTACAAACGACAGCGCTTCGCCGAATTGCAGATTCAGGTCTATCAGCAAGACAGACTTGGCTTCCGCCAGCTGGTAGCCGAGATTGGTCGCCAGGAAAGTAGCGCCGCTGCCGCCTTTGCATGGCATGAACGCCAGTATCCGGCCGAGAGCCCTGGCGTGGCCGCCGATACGCTTGGCCGCGATGCGGCTGACAGCGGCTTCCAGCGCACTGGCGGTCACCGGCGAAGGCAGCACTTCCCGCACGCCGGCACGCATCGAGTTGATCAGGAATTCCGGCGTGTGCGTGGCGCAGAGCAGGATCACCGCAATGCTCGGGTGGTGGGTAGTGACATATTCGACCTGGGCCAGTTCGGTCGGATCGCAGCACATGCCCTCGACGAGCATCAGGTCAGGCTGCTCCAGTTCGGCGACGCTGCGCATCCGGCTTTTACCGCCTTCCACCAGCGTAGCCGAGTGCGAGTGCATACCCAGGATCCTGCCCATCTCTTGCAGGTTATTGATATTGGGAGAAATCACCGCGATTTTCATTTTTATTTCCCTGAGCGTTAGGAACAAATTGCCGCACTGTTCGGATCTTGTCGCATGACTTCCCGCGGCAAATAGGTGGAGAAAACAGGCATCGCCATGGCGGCAAGTTTTGCGCTGCCTGCGATGGGCGATATCCATTGGTAATTGAGACTGGTGATCGTCACCGTCACCCCTGCACAGGTAGCGGCGGTACAGCCAGCGGGAGCCCACGCCAGATTGATGTCAGCGACCTGCGGCAGAAGCGCCTGCATTTTCGCCAGAACTTTCGCCTTCTGGCCGGTGTCGTCGCATACAACCGCATAGCGCGCCCCAGCGCGTGTAGCCTCAGCCGCCGCCGCCCAGGTAAACAGCATGCGGCTGAAATCGGTTATTCCCAGCAGAAAAGTCAGGAAGATAATCAGCACCAGCGCGAACTCGACGACGGTGGCTCCGGATTGATTTTTCATAGCGCGCTCCGCATGGTTGCGCTGATATTGCTATAAGTAATCTTGCCTGTCGCGTCAGCGAACGCAACGCCAAACACGTTTCCGTACAAAGGGGTGAATTTGTAACCCGTCACTGTTACTGTCACAGTGTTGATCAAAGGATCGGAGCCCGCCGTTTGCCAGGTCGGCGTCGCCACGTTTGCCAAGGTAAGGCCAAGCGCCAAAGGCGTTCCGGTTCCGGCGGTATTTCCGTAAACCACCAAATTTTTCGCTGCGGCGGTATTGGTTCCCGGCGTCTGCACGGACAGGTAACGCACCGCATCCCGCACCGACTTGGTAATGATGTTGTACTGGTACATTGCCCGGCCAAATTCCGTTGTAATGAAAGTTAGCAGCAACAGCAGCGGCAGTACCAGGGCAAATTCGACGATCGCCGTGCCTTTCTGTCTGGTTTTCATAGCTATCCTCTTAGCGGACTAAAGCCGGGACTAGCGGGCCGGCCGCACCGCCTGCCAACCCATTCGTTGTACATGGGCTGCTCGTGGCGCCGGCATTGCCTCGGAACTCCAATTGCACGGTGACTGTAGGCCCGCTTAACGGCTGCAACATGAACAAGCATGCGTAATCAATCACCTTATTCGAGGCATCGACGACAGGCGCAGTCACCAATCTTCTGCTAAAGCCATACATATTGTGCTGGCCTCCGGTGCCCGGCGTAGCCAATGTCTTGAAACTGTTCAATTTCAAACCTGTAATGCCATCTCCCGCGCTCAGGCTGGTTCCTGTATCGTCATAAGACGCAAAGGCCGCGCGTTTCGTGACGAAGTTAGCTGCGCTCGGAGCTGAGCCCGCTGCCGGCGTTCCCGACCAGGCGTTTTGTGGAACCGCGTTGGTCCAGTTTTTCGAGGTATACGCATAACCTGAAAAATCGGGATGATTGACGCTGGGACCGGGATCACTGTTCTTGTAAATACCGAAGCGGTAATTCCATGGGGTATCCACGGTAGTCTGGGCGCCTGGCGTTCCTAATTTGTCGCCTAGCTTGGTGCCGCAATATCCCGGTTCTCCAAGTTCATTTCTGGTCTCGCTGGCGCTCGTGCTGCCGTCCAGGTTGTACCAACCCATTTCTCCATTAGACTGCATGCCATTGCCGACCATGTTGACCCATTCGCCGATCTGGAATCCGTAATTCGGTGCGGTTCCGCCCGCCTTGGGCTTCAGTCCAACCGGGATTGGGCAAGCGGTTTGGGCGCTGGCACGGGTCGCCACCGCGAGCGCCAATACATTTTGCGTATTCGGGAATGCTGCCGTGTCGGCGGCAAAAGCGCCCATGGACTGCAGCAACCACATATGCACGCCTGACTGCGTATGCTGGCACTGCGCATACCTGGCGTTCGCCGCAACGGTAGTGGCGGCATAGGCCGAGTCCTTGAAAGTGATATCCGCCGCAGTCACCTTGCCTTGACTGCTCCATGTGACGGACTGGAAATTGACGTTATTCAGGTTGCCGGCGGTAATGCCGGCATTGGTGGCGCGCGTCAAAGCCGTGCTTTCGCCATCAAGCTCCTGCGCGGCCGCCAGGGCACAGCTGTCCATCGCCGTTTGCAGCTCTGTCTTGACGACGAACAGGTGGCCAAAATCCAAGGCAATTGCCATGAATCCCAGCAAGAATAGCAGGACGAGCGATACGGTGACTATCACAGCCCCGTCCTGGCGATGGCGGACAACAAGGTTCACGATGATGCCTTTTTTAGAATGGTTACAACAAGAATTTTCCTAATACCAAGTCAGTGAATAAAATCAGGTGCATGTCGCTGTTGTCAGACAATTTGCTACGCGAGTAATGAAATTTGCGAAGTAGCCACCGGTGGTAAGTCCCTGCAATGCGAGAACCAGCGCGATCGACACGACAGCGATGATCAACGCATACTCGATAACCTGAGCGCCGTCTTCCTCTCTCAAGAATTGATGAAGCATGACAATCTCCTTTTTAACTGGATGGGAGAGCGGCCATGCGGCCGCCCCGTCGATGCAAGCTGATATCAGGTGCATGTCGCTGTTGTCAGGCAGTTTGCTACGCGGGTAATAAATGTTGCGAAGTAGCCCCCCTTGGTAAGCCCCTGCAATGCGAGAACCAGCGCGATCGACACGACAGCGATGATCAACGCATACTCGATAACTTGAGCGCCATCTTCGTCGTTAGCAAAGGAACGGACGGATTGGTTGAGCGTATTGAAAAATGTGTTCATTTTTTTCCTCTTGAAGATAGTTGTTAATCAAAATCTACTGCGCCGGTACTGCCTGGGCACTACTGATTTCTGCTACTGACTTGCAAAAACGAATGCCGCCTTTCCCACTGGCAGCTTATTCTGCTGCCTTCATCGATAAAATCATTGTTCCGTCCTCAGGACCTTACTGGTTACCGCTACTGCCGTTACCACTCAGGCTGCCACCAATATTGATAACGTTGACTACCGGCGACGGCGACTTGAAACTGTCGTGATAAAGATTCATGGTCTCCCTGGCCGCCTTGCCATCCATGCCTGCCACCTGATCGGGATTCTTGCCGGCGTCAGGATTGATGGTCATCTTGAGTTTGGCCGCGCGTACGGCGTCGCCGAACTTGGTGTCGTACTGGGGGGTCATCGTTGAGCAGCCCGCCGTCAGGACGAGCAACAGTGCGATTGCGAGCTTGTTCATGGACTTTCCTTTTATTTGATTTCAGGGGTGACGGCGGCAACAGAACTAACTTCCACTTCTGCCGCTGGAACTGGTACTGCTTCTGCGACAGCGACCGGAACTGGTGCTGCGGCAGCGGTTGGAACTGGTGCTGCGACAGCGGTTGGAACTGGTGCCGCCGCAGGAGCTGGCAGCGGTGTTGCGGCAGCGGCCGGGGCCGGTGCTGCGGCAGGCGCCGGAGCGGAGCCTTCCAGGCTGCCGTTGAAATAAACTCCAGCGCGACTAGGTACAACATGATTATCCGTCGGCAGCGTAGGCGCTTCTGCCAGCGGCTTCACCAGGTGCGGCGTGATCACGAACAGCAGTTCCGTCTGGTCGGTCTGAAACTCGGAACTCCTGAACAACGCGCCCAGGACCGGCACCTCGCCCAAGCCGGGATAGCGCTTGATGGATTCAGTGACGTTGTTCTTGATCAGGCCGGCAATGGCGAAGCTTTGTCCATCGTTGAGCTGCACCGTGGTGTCGGCCCGACGTACCGTCAGCGACGGCAGCACAGCCGTGACGCCACCGACAGTGGTGAACGGCGAGCCTACCTGCGACAGGTCCGACACTTCCGACACCATCTTCAGGTTGATACGGGTGCCGTCCAGCACGGTGGGCATGAACTTCACACCGATACCGAATTCCTTTTCTTCCAACGTAATCGTGGGTATGCCATTGTTGTTGGTTTGCGATACCGGAATGAAGATCTTGCCGCCCGACAGGAAACTGGCTTGCTGACCGCTGATAGCCATGATGTTCGGTTCAGCCAACACCCGCACCAGGCCATCATCCTTCTGTCCATCAAGATTTACCGCGGTCCTGCCGATCTTCAACGCCTGCAGCAAGGCGCCGCCGTTGCTCAAGAAACTGGACAGCAGGGAGAAAGTATTGCTGCCGCCGTTGCTGGCGCGGGTCAGGTTGACACTCGAACCTAGTTTATCGAGCAGCGTCTTGCTGACCTCGGCGATTTTCACTTCCAGCATCACCTGCTGCGGCGTCATGATGCGCAGCATGTTGACCACCTTCTTGCCGTCGCCGTAAGCGGTGGCCAGGTTCATCGCTTCGTCCAGCTTGACGGCATCAGTGACTTTGCCGGTCAGCACCAGTGCGTTTTCTGCTCCCCGCACTTTAATTCCGGTTTCTTCAGGCATCAATTCGGCGATCTTGGCTTGCAGGCTGCCCGGATCGACGGTAACGATGATGTCCTTGATGACGCAGCGCCCATCCGAACCCTGCAAGACCACATTCATGGACCCGGTCTTCTTCCCTAGGAAGAACAGTTCGGTAGGACTGAGCAGCGTGATTTCCACATCTGCCACGCCATCCGAAGCTCCCTGTGCCGGCGCTGGCGGCGCATTTCCCGGCGCTGCCGGTGCGTTCTTGTCGTTCGTTGCAGGCGGCTTGCCCGCCCGGCTCGACGACTGCCCGCCGATCAGCATGCGCGCTGCCGGAGTATCCAGCCTGATGACGCTCGATTTGCCGAGAGTGACATAAGTTACAGGGTCGACCGTTACGGATCCGCAGGGTTTCAGGCCTGAGGAGCCGGGAGTGTGAGTGGCAACAGGTGCAGTTGCCGCTAACGCGCCGCCTGTCATGGTCAACGCAGCGAAGAAGATCGCATTTTTTTGGTTGTTATTCACTTGAACTGCTCCCTAGATTGTTTTAGTTAAAAACAGTTAAGTGCCCGGCTGCCATTCTGAATGACCTCGACGCATTCCGAGGCTGACGCTACCACTGGCCTGCTGTGCGCTATCCTGGGCTTGGCAGCCGCTACCTTGGTCGGCAACGCCACCGGTTCTACCTGCTCTCCAAATAACTGGTTCTTGGTAATGCCTGCGGTGTCCACCGTCAGCTGATCCACCTGGTTGCGCAGCACCAGTGACAATGTGCCGACGCTGCGAGCAAGATCAAGTTTCTCCGCGTCTCCCAGCGACAACTCCAGCGTCACTGCGCTGACCACCTTGGGCTTGGTATCGTCCCGGCCCGATTCCTGCGCTACCGCCAGCACCAGTACATGCTCCAGTACGGTCTTGCTTATCTGCTTGCCTTCTTCGCCTTTGCTCTTGTCCTGCTGGGCATTCACCACGACGTCGACATAGTTGCCGGGGAGTGCGAATCCGGCTACGCCGACCACGTCATTGACGCGCACAGTCATGGCTCGCTTGCCCTCTGCAATCACAGCCGAAAGCCCTCCTTGCGTACCGATCGGCGCCAGCTTGCCTTCGAGAATGGCTTCACCGCGCAGCACGCCGACTCGCACCACCCGATCCTGCACATCCTTGATTTCCTTGAATGCACCGGCAGGTACTGACCCGCTAGGCCAGTCAATGGTCGACAGCATTTGTGGATTGATCTTGCTGCCGAGTTCGATATCGGACACGGCTACCACGACCTTGTTGGATGCGATACTCCCTTGCTGCGATACCCATCCCGCAGCATAGACCGCCGCTCCGAGACCGATCACCGCAGCCAGTAGCAGCAATCCAAGTGCTTTGATGTTTTTCATATCCGGTCCCCGTCAGGTTTAAAATTTAATGTGCCACCTACAAATAACCCAGTTGATTCGCCACCACATAGCCAATGGTGCCAATGCCAATACTGACGCCATACGGCATTCTCCCTACCGATTTGCTTGCTTCCATGCTGACGTCCGGCTTGTTGCCTCCTGCTGCGGAGAACACCATGGTTTGCACGATATTTTTTACGTTGATTAAAATGCGCCCCAGCGCTTTGTTAAACCAAGCGAATCCCAATGCAACGATGCCGCCTGCGATGAAAGTAGCGATGACTGCAAAAACGATGTATGGAACACCGAGGAACGCACCGACCATCGCCATCAGCTTTACGTCCCCCGCCCCCATCGCACTGACTGCATAGAGCGGCAGCATCATGAAAAAGCCCAGCAGCATGCCCTCGAAGGCCCATAACAAACCCGCGGGCAGCGAGACCGCCGCCGCCGTGTTGTAGATCAGGCCGAACAGCGTGCCGCTCGCGGTCAGCCAGTTCGGTATCTTGTAGCTGCGGCAATCACTTACTGCGGCAATGATGAGCAGAATGAACAGCACGCATGTGCGTGGGTCCGTCACCAGCATGCCGAGAAGTTCAAGTAGCGCGTAAAATTCATGCATGATCAGTCTCTGTGTTCAGTGATAATGTTCGGTGATAAGACATCTACCCGGAAAATCGTTGCAGCTTGTAATCGATGCGATTTCTTATGCGTCCTTGACCAGCGCCAGCACCATCAACAAACAAACGACGACGATAAGCGCACCTACCAGCGCAAACTCTAATAGCGACACGCCAGTATCTTCCTTCAAGAAATACCTGGCGATATGCGACAGATCCTTGGAAAATCGCATAGGTTTCTCCTGAATGATTTTTCTTGATCGACTCGGCTTGTTTCGACTTATTTCGACTTAGCGGCAATGGCCGTGTTGTTGAATTGAGTATAGGCGGGAGAAAAAACGGGGGTATGAACGATGAGTCCTTATTTGAATAGGACCGAGCGCCTTTTTTTGATTGGGAAAAGGCAGGAGGAATCCACTAGGACGGGCAGGACAAATCCATCCAAAGCGTGTCGATGCTGGCTGGCAACTGGAAAGCGCGCTGACTCATCTCAACGATGGCGGCAGCAGCAGTGCATTCAATCTGGCTGCTGGCCGGGGTAGCTCGGTACTGGCAATGGTCGATTGCAGCTGAGTCTGCAGCTCCGGGCAATTTCTCCGCTCAGTCTGGAATGGCTGATTTCCGCTCCTGATGAGTGGCTCCCGGCGGAGGCGTCGGCTACAAGTTTGAAATCACTGAACCGTAACGCCTCCCTCAGCGGCAGGAACGGGCGCTCGGCAAGACCGCATTTTATGCGTCTATGTCAAACGCCTGTCATATTGTCTCGCTAAGATCTGTTTCAGATGCCCACATGGCTATCGATATGTGAGTAGATTCGTCAATAGCCTCGTCACTTTGCAGATAGCACTGGACGGCTAGAATCTCCTCACATATCGATAGCTCAAGACGACAATTCAAGAGTCTCGCTACATGCGCGTCTTTTTGCGCCGGCAATTCATGCCATGGCGTTTTCCACGGTGTGCGACAAAATGAAGACGTAGTCGGCGAACTCGGCGCGATGGATAGCCAGTCGTCATTGATGATGTTTGCACTAGGGCCTGTTAACATTCAATTTGGGAGATGCGTTCAAACCAGAACGTGTGGTGGCAAGGCGCGTGGCGCGGCTGGGGCTGGTGCCCCAGCAAGCCATGCAACGCGGCCAGCGCACGTTCTGGTTTGAACCCTCCGGGAACGGCTGCAGGCGTCGCATGCCGTTGTTGCAACTCCTTGCCGTAGCACCGCTACGTCGCGTCGCTGCGCCTAGGCACGCAACGCCTGCCGCGCGTTCGCACTCCCAAATTGAATGTTAACAGGCCCTAAGCCCAGCCCGCCCCATGAGCAGCAGAATGCAGCATTGGGATAATACGGATGAAATTGCAAGTGGTTTTTGATGCGGGTGTAACGTACCCTGACAACGTTGAAACGTAAGTGAGAGCTAGCGTCTTTTAGTGGCCTTGCCGCAAATCAGTTTGATCCCGGCGTCGGCAGTCGCCTCCAGCGAGGCACGCGCATCGCCTGCACGCGAGCGCAGCGCCAAGGTATGCAAGACAGCCGATGCCAGCTTCGCCAGCAGCGCCGGCTCAGCATCGGCATCGAGTTCCCCCTGCTCTTGCGCCCGCCGCAAGCGTATCTCAAAGGCATCGTCAAAACTGCGCAAGCCATTCCCCAGGCGCTCACGTACTTCGGCATCCGTCACAGCTTGCGTCGCCGCGGTGCCGATCAGCAGACAACCGCGCGCCTCGCTGCCGGCCGGCAGATACATCGCCAGCGCCAGGTCGTAGATCTGGCGCAAAGCTTGCGCCAAGGGCAGGTCGGCGGCCAAGGCGTGGTCCATCCTGCGCCGGCTGGTCTCGACGTAACGATCCAAGGTCTGCAAATAAAGCGCGTGCTTGTCGCCGAACGCGGCGTATAAGCTCGGCCGGTTCATGCCGGTGGCGACGCTCAAGTCGTCCAGCGAACTGCCGCCATAGCCGGCATGCCAGAACACATCGCGCGCGCTGTTGAAGGCCTGTTCAGGATCGTAGGCGCGCGGCCGGCCGCGGGCGCGCTTGTTTTCTTTTTGTTCCATACGGTATAAAAATGTTGACCAAGGTATTTTTGTACATTATAGTACAAAATAAATACCCTCAAAAGGAGATTTCAGATGAACCTGTACTTTTCCCCACTTGCCTGCTCAATGGCAACCCGGATTGCCTTCTACGAGGCAGATGCGAAAGTCGACTATATCCAGGTCGATACGAAGCTAAAGCAGTTACAGGACGGCGCCGATTTTTACGCCATCAACGCACTCGGACAAGTGCCTGTATTGCGTACCGGCGATGGCACGCTGTTGAGCGAAAACACCGCCATCCTGCCCTATGTCGCCGAACTTTTCCCTGAAGCGCAACTGACGCCGTCGGACCGGCTGCAACGGGCCAAGATGCAACAATGGCTAGGGTTCATCAGCACCGAACTGCACAAAGCCTTGTTCGTCCCGCTGCTCGACCCGCACGCATCCGAGCCGGTAAAGATCTACGCACGCGAGCACGCGGCCTTGCGTCTCGGCCATCTGCAGGAACATTTCATTGCGCACGAATTTCTGCTCGACCGCTTCAGCGTTGCCGACGCCTATCTGGTCACCGTACTTAACTGGGCGCCGTATTGCGGCATCGATCTGGCGCAATGGCCTCAGCTCAAAGCCTATTATGATCGGCAGCTGCAACGCCCCAGCATAGCCAAGGCGCTGGCCGAAGAACTCGCCTTGTATCGCGCAAAATCCTGAAGCCGGCAAATTTGGCCGATTGGTTTTAGCCTGCCGTCGCCCCATAAAAAATAAACTTTTCTATGTGGCTTAGCGAACAGATAAATGCCGGGCAGTTGGCTACAGTTATCCCATCTTCCCTGCCCGGATTCCGAAACCTGGCGGTTTAAGCTTAGCGATAAGTACGCTACGCCTGCTTTGAAGACGAGATTGCGTTACACACAATTTCATCGGGAGACGTAAGTGTAAATATCGGACTACCGGGGCTGGCGGTCGGGAAACATACCAGCACCACCCCCTTCAAATTCGTACATTCCTGTACCACTGCCAGTTACATTACACCTGCCGCAAAGAATGCCATCGTCCTTTGATCATGCGTTGGGTTGGATTACCGCAGACGATCCTCAGATCTTCTCACCGGTGCTTTGGCCCTATTGCGTTCCTAACCAGCCGCCGCAGAAACCGGCACGCTGCAAACCGTTTCTGATATAGGGGCAATTCCGCATCAGGCGCCATAACATTTCGTTGCGATAGTTTTCGATCATCAGAATGATCGGTCCCTGGTCGATGCCGAAATGCCAGGGCGATACCCAACCGTAAGGGTTGGCGCAGTTACATGGAAAGCTCGGATTGAATGTCGCCTTGAAACCATAAGGGTTGCCGCTTTTCAGGCCGACCTGATGCACAAAATAATCGATGGTCGGCAACACGATTTCTGGCGCAAATGGGAGCGAAGCCACCACTACCCAAGGCGCAATGGTGCCGTCGTCAGGACCGTACGGTACGCCGCGCGCCACATAATCAAAGAAATCACGTTTGACGCCTTTTACCTTGAGCGTCGCCGGGCCAGGGCCGTCGCTGGCGGTAATGCCCCAGCAATACTCGCCATAACCGGCGAAGCCACCGGGATTGGCAATCGCATATTGCTGTTGGACCAGCGTGGCGCGGCGGCTGTTTTCGAAATAGTCGATGCCTTTGCCGCGCATGGGATCGTCCTGTATGCCGCGAAAATCCACCCAGATGTGCGACAGCTGATGCGTGAACATGGACCCTGAATAGAAATAATCGTAGCCGTAGCTACGCTGCCACTGATAGGCCGACGTCCAATCGCAGTAACTATCGGCAGGCAAAGGATGCGACGGCGAACCCAGTCCGAGGATGTACAACAGCAGCGCCTCGTCGTAGCCGTCCCAGCGGTCAGGCAGAAACCCGGATTCCGGCTTCCATCCCATAGATACCGCCGCGCCGCCATTCTGCGCCCATGGCCAGTCGACACGCAGATAGAGCGCTTCGGCCAGCCTGCGGATTTCTGCCTCGTCAGCACTAAGCGGGTCGTCGAAATAGCTGCCTGCCGTCAAAGCTCCGGCCACGAAAAAAGTAGTATCGATCGTCGACAGTTCGCATTGCCAGGCCCGACGGCCGGTTTTCATATCCAGGAAATGATAGTAGAAACCACGATAGCCGGTGGCGTCCGGGTCCGTTCCTTGCGAGCTGTTCCAGAAAAATCGCAAAGTCCTCAATACCCGATTGACTGCCTCCGTACGCTTGATGAAGCCGCGTTCTATCGCCACCGGATACGCCGCCAGCGCCAGACCCACGGCGGCAATGCTGGCAGGCCAGTCAAGTGCCGTCTTGTCGATCACCAGACCGTTTTCCAGATTGGTCTCGTGCATGAAATAGCTGAATGATTCGCGCTGCAACATGTCCAGTTCGGCCGTTGTCGTCAGCGCTTTGCGGTTCATGTTTTGCTTACATCCAAAGATTGTGAATTACCAGCCAGAGCGGCGTCGACAATCGCCTGCGCCTCTTGCACGATGCGCTGCAAATGATCCTCGCCGTGAAAACTTTCGGCGTAGATCTTGTAGATATCCTCCGTGCCTGACGGCCGCGCAGCAAACCAGCCGCCTTCCGTCACCACTTTCAATCCCCCTATGGAAGCCTGGTTGCCCGGCGCCGTGGTAAGGATATGTTGAATTTTTTCGCCCGCCAGATCATCGCACTGCACTTGCCGCGGCGATAATGCCGACAGCATTTTTTTCTGTGCCGGCGTGGCGCGGGCCTCAACCCTGGTGCTGACAGGATCCCCCAGCTCAGCCGCCAGTTTGCGGTAAACCTCGCCCGGATCCCGGCCGCTGCGCGCCGTGATCTCCGCCGCCAGCAAGGCTGGCGCCAGGCCATCCTTGTCGGTGGTCCAGACCGAGCCGTCAAGCCGCAGGAATGTGGCGCCGGCGCTCTCTTCGCCGCCAAAACCGAGCGAACCGTCGCTCAAGCCGCCGGCAAACCATTTGAAACCGGCCGGCACTTCATATAGCTTGCGATTCAGCCTGGCGCTGATGCGATCGATGATCTGGCTACTGACAACCGTCTTGCCGACGCCGGCATCCTTCGACCATAAGGTGCGGTGCCGGAACAGATAGTCGACGGCAACCGCCATATAATGGTTAGCCGGCAGCAGCCCCGCGCTTTTTGTGACGATGCCGTGGCGGTCATGATCGGTATCGCAGGCAAAGGCGATATCGTAACGATCCTTCATTCCAAGCAGGCGCTGCATGGCGTAGGACGACGATGGGTCCATGCGAATCCGGCCATCCCAGTCCACCGTCATGAAGCGAAAAGTCGGATCGACTTCGTCGCTGACCACGCTCAGGTTCAACCCGTAGCGTTCGCCTATCCGCTCCCAGTAATGCGCGCCGGCGCCGCCCAGCGGATCGACGCCGAGATGAATGCCGGCGGCGCGGATGGCCGCCATATCGATCACCTGGCCGAGCTCGTTCACATAGGTGTTGAGATAGTCGTAGCGATGCGTGGTGGCAAGGCGCAGCGCCTTTTCCAGCGGCATTCTTTTGACATCCTTGAGAGCATTTTTCAGACAGGCATTGGCTGCCGCCTCGATCCGGCCAGTGACATCGGTATCGGCGGCGCCGCCATTCGGCGGGTTGTACTTGAAGCCGCCGTCTTCCGGTGGATTATGCGAAGGAGTAATCACGATACCGTCGGCAAGGCCGCTGCTGCGGCCCTTGTTGTATCGAAGAATGGCGTGTGAAATGGCCGGTGTCGGCGTGTATTCGTCGCCTTCCGCCAGCATCACATCCACGCCGTTGGCGGCCAACACCTCGAGCGCGCTGGCGCAAGCAGGAACCGACAGGGCATGGGTATCGATGCCGAGGAACAGCGGGCCGTTGACGCCCTGTTTGCTGCGGCAGGCGCAAATGGCTTGCGTGATGGCCAGTACATGCGCCTCGTTAAAGCTATGCGCGAGGGAGGATCCGCGATGCCCCGAAGTGCCGAAGACGACGCGTTGCTCCGGAATTTCCGGATCCGGGACATTCGCGTAATACGCTGCGACCAGCTTGGGCACATCGACCAATAATGCCAATGGCGCCGGTTTGCCGGCCAGGGGACTTATGTTCATCATCCTTTTCCCGTACGGCGGCAAGGAATATTTTTGATGTTTTCCTGCACTGCCGTCATCAATCTTCCTGTGGTTTAACCGGCTTTTCGATGTGGCCGCCGAATCCTTGCCGCATCGCCGACAGGACCTTATCGGCAAAATCGCCTTCGCCGCGGGAACTGAAACGTGTGAAAAGAGCGGCGCTCAAAATCGGTACCGGCACCGCTTCGTCGATGGCGGCGTTGATCGTCCAGCGCCCTTCGCCCGAATCCGATACGCGGCCGGCGTACTGTTCCAGCTTCGGATCGTTCAGCAACGCCCCAGCGGTGAGATCCAGCAGCCACGAGCCGATCACGCTGCCGCGCCGCCAAAGTTCGGTGATCTCGGGCAGATCCAACTCATATTGATAGTGTTCCGGATTGCGCAGCGGTGTTGTTTCCGCATCCCTGTCGTGGCTGCGCTTGCCGATATCGGCGTTGCGCAGAATGTTCAAGCCCTCGGCATAGGCGCCCATGATGCCGTACTCGATGCCGTTATGCACCATTTTGACGAAATGCCCTGCCCCTTGCGGACCGCAATGCAGATAACCCTGCTCGGCGCTGCTGCCTGATTTCTTGCGGCCTGGCGTTGCACCTGCCGCATCGATTCCCGGCGCCAGCGTGGCAAAAATCGGCGCAAGATGCTGCACTGCTTCCTTAGCACCGCCTATCATCAGGCAATACCCGCGATCGAAACCGGCGACGCCGCCGCTGGTGCCGACGTCAACGTAGTGGATGTGCTTTGCCTTCAATTCGACGCCGCGGCGAATGTCATCGTGGTAATAAGAATTGCCGCCGTCAATCACGATGTCGCCAGCATCCAGCAAGGGTGTCAGCAACGCCAGGTTTTCGTCGACTACGGCCGCCGGCAACATCAGCCACACCACGCGCGGCTTGCTCAGTTTATTCACCAGGTCTTGCAGCGAAGACGCTCCTGTCGCACCTGGATGCACCAAGGCCTGGACTGCGTCCGGGTGCAAGTCGTATATCACGCATTGATGGTCGCCCGCGGTCAGGCGCCTCACCATGTTGGCGCCCATGCGCCCAAGCCCAATCATCCCCAACTGCATTGTTCATCTCCTCGCCGAATAATCTTTACTTTGGAAGTTTCCGGAATTAGCGACGTTTGTGCGTGACGTTTACGCCGCTTTCACGTCCCTGCCTTTCTTCCTTTTTCTATCATCGAAAGGGCAAAGGTACGGGCCTCCGCCTCCGCTTCCTGTTCGCTGGAAAAGACGGTATCAACCGCAACCCGTTGCGACGGGAAAATATCGTTTCTATGCATGGGATTGGTGGATGGCGCATAAATGGCCAGATTGGCGACCCAGTTTTCGCTGTCAGGCAACTGGATTCCGGAATACTCAATTTCATAGTCGCCAATTGTTTCGGTACGCATTGCAGTCTCCAGGCGGTGTGCAAATCGCAGGGTCTAATCGGTCGACCGGCATCTGTCGGATTTTGTATTCTGTCACAATAAACGCCGCACTTCCGATAAGACCATGTTTTGATCAATACTACTACGGTAAACATCTACAGAAAATTCAGGTCAGCGATCGCCCAGCAGGCGATCTGGCTTTGTACGTCAGCGTACAGACCTTGTGATCTTTGCTGATTATCTTGGTTCCATACTTAGCTGGGAAAAATCACTGCAATCACAACAATCACAGCATTAAGTTCCCGTCGCAAGCTACGCGCTTTTGCTTGCTAACCAGTCTTTCAACCTTTCTAGGGGCCAAGCATGGGCACCATCTTACTCATTCTCTTGATTCTCATCGTCATCGGCGCTTTACCGAGCTGGCCACACAGCCGCAACTGGGGTTACGGCCCCAGCGGTATCACCGGACTGATCGTTGTCATCCTGATCGTCATGTTGCTGACCGGGCGACTGTAAGCCCACGTCGGCAATAAAAAGCGTGGCGAGATTTGCGCCACGCAGTTCCCCGAGAGGCGGGATAATCGCCTCAAACAACGCGCCATCGCTGCGCGCAGCGATAGCGCTATTTCTTGGACAGGATCACGCCGGCCAAGAATCCCACACCGGCAGCTGTAGCCAGTGCACGCCATGGATTCTCTCTTACATAGCTTTCTGCGGACTCCGCCATTTCCCTGCCAGCGACAATCACGTCCGCTTGCGCACCCTGGGCCGCGAGTACTGCCCTGTCGAGCAGCCGCATGCCACGATTTCGCATTTCTTCTGCCTTGTCACCGGTCAAATCCGCAGCTGCCAAAAATAAGGCTTGCGCATCATTGATCAATTTTTTCACGTCATCGTTGACGGCCTTCAAATTTGATTCCAACAAGATATTCTCCTCAAGATGCGAGTGAAGCGCGACCGACGCGCTAGTGCTGTCCGACAAAAGAACGCGCGGCATTCAAGCCAGCAGATCACGCATATCGTCGCGTGTTCTTCTTCCTTGGCCATGATGCCAACCAGCATATGACGCGTGGTTGGATCGCTGTCGCCAATGCGTTCAATCATCTGGCGATAGGCTTCGATGGCGACACGTTCAGCAATCAGATTGGCTTTGATCATCACCTTGATGTCACCGGCGTCATTGTATTCCGCATTAACCCGCTGTTACTGCGCCATCGTCCAAATTTTTGGCGGCCGCGCGAATGGCGGCGGTATCGATTTCGGAGGAAGGTGCTTGAAGTGTTTTTTTCGATGCGTGCATGGTCTCTCTCCATAAGAACGAGGAAATGGCAGAGCGTCAGGATCGAATCCCGCCATTCAGACAGACCACTCAAGGATTCCGACGCGCGACATCAACGGCATTTCTGTGCTGAAGCAATGCGTCCAATGTACGTCGTACATTGTGACAGATCGGTACGCTGACGCACATAACGCCGGTATTAGCGCCGAACATATCGGCAAGTTTCCATATTCATGCTTCGCTAAGCTACGGACCAGGATAGCGTTCAATAATAGATTTCTTTTATAGGCTTCTTTTGAGCAATAGCATGAAAACGTGATATTCCTGCTGTAGCGCATTATGTAAAAAACAATGCGGCTAAACTCAAACGAATAATAAGACTGACTTTCTGGCAAGCAGCTCACAAAATGACAAATCCCAATTCAAAAGATTCCTGGTTGAAAAAACTCGGACCGGGCCTGATTACCGGCGCTGCAGATGAAGACCCCAGCGGCATTGCCACCTATTCCCAGGCAGGTGCGCAGTTTGCTTTCAATCTGCTGTGGGCGTTGTTTCTTACCTATCCGCTGATGGTTGGCATCCAATTCGTGATCACCGTCAGACTGAAAAGATTAGGCTGGCTCTGCACCGGAGTCATGGCTGTCGCGCTGTTGGCGATGATTTTTACGCTAGGAAAATAAGCCGGATTTTCAGGCCGCCTTGTCAAGCAAGCGTCTGAAACAAGACTCTCAAGCATACTTCCCATGTGAAAAAAGCCCTCCTGTACGACCACTCAGGAGAGCTTTCTGTTTCAAGCCGTCAGCGACAAGACGACAAACACGGCTTTGTCAATCACCCAGGAAAAGCTGCAGGATGATGCCGTTGGAAATCGCCACCAACACATAGTCGCCACCGACTTGCACCCAGCGATAACCGCGCGGCGGGGCTCTCAGGTGATGGCCGCGCCAGTCGTCAACCACATATTGCCGGTCGCGATATTCGGGCGGCAGACGCTGGCCACGGTAAAACTCATGGTTGGGTCCGGCGCCGCGCTCACCCTGTCGATCGCGGTTAGCCTGCCCGTAGTCCCTGTTGTCGCGACGATCCTGCTGCCGGCCCTGATTGTCGCGATTATCGCGATGCTCCTGCTGCCGGCCCCGATTGTCACGATCGTCGCGGTTGTCGCGGTTGTCGCCTTGACCGGCACGTTGCTGGTGGTCATTACGATCGCCATAATTTTGCGCACCGGCAGATCCGCCAGCGGCCAAAGTTATCGCCATGACAGCGCAAACAATTGGTTTGATGTCCATATTAGGCTCCATTTGATGGAAAGTATCATATTCGTCGCGTGCACTCGAGCGCGGGCCTCGCATCTGTCCCGGCAGGCCTGTTAACAAGATAGGCTTACTAAACTGAACACTCTGTACGCCAGCGCACCTAGCACCTGTGAGCCGACCAGGACGAACTCTGATCGATATTCTGAGCTTGCTCCCAGAAACTGCTAAGCTGTGCAGCATAGGAAGGTCCGCAGAGCACCAGTCTGCCCTACGGCCGCCTCGCTACCGCCCCCTGTCGAACGCTCCTCTTGACAGTGATCTCGTGCTGTTACCTGAAGCGATATTGTGCAGGGCCAGAATCAGATCTCTGACAGTCATGTCTACGTTCTGCGATCCGATATTCCTCAGTTTCATTGCACAAATGGAAACGTCAGAATTGAAAACCAGATCTCTCTACGACAGTTTTCTCGGCATCAAGAACGCATTGCTGCCCGGCGGTATGCGCAACGGACAGGCAGAGGATGAATTACCGCTGCGCGCGGAACTGTTCAGCGCCTTGCAGATGGAACAACACGGCCGTATCCTGGCCAATGCCCACAAACTCAGCAGCGAACGCGGGCGCGACCAGCTGCTGTCACGTCTGGCCGACAATGAAAATGTCATCATCGATGCCTGTAACCAGCTGACCGAAGCAATCAAGGCTAGCCGCCAGGTCACCCCTGCTGCCGAATGGCTGCTCGATAATTTTTATCTGATTGAAGAACAGATCCGTACCGCCAAACGGCACCTGCCAAAAAACTACAGCAAGGAACTGCCACGCCTGCTGCGCGGCAACTCGGCCGGCCGGCCACGCGTCTACGACATTGCGCTGGAAACCATTTCGCACGGTGACGGCAGGGTCGACCCTGAAAGCCTGAGCCGCTTCGTCGCCGCCTACCAGCAAGTTACGCCCCTGAAACTGGGGGAGCTGTGGGCGATTCCTATCATGCTGCGCCTGGCGCTGATCGAAAACCTGCGGCGCGTCGCTGCCCATCTGGCCAACACGCGCCTCAACCGCAATCTGGCCGAATCCTGGGCCGACGCCATGGCGGAAAGCGCTGAAAACGACCCAGGCAACCTGATCCTGCTGGTGGCCGACATGGCGCGCTCCAATCCGCCGCTGGATAGCGCGTTCGTGGCCGAGCTGGTACGCCGGCTGCAAGGACAAAGCCCGGCATTGACGCTGCCCTTGACCTGGCTGTCGCAACGCCTGGCGGAATCCGGCCAGACCATCGAGCTGCTGGTTCAATCTGAAACACAGCACCAAGCCGCCGATCAGGTATCGATCAGCAACAGTATCGGCAGCCTGCGTTTCCTGAGCGCCATGGATTGGCGCGAATTTGTCGAAACCATGAGTGTGGTCGACCATGTCTTGCGCAAGGATCCGGGCGACATTTATGCCCGCATGGATTTTTCCACGCGCGATCACTATCGGCATGTCATCGAAAAAATTGCCAGGTATAGCCCGCGGTCGGAATTCGACATTGCCGGACATGCGGTGCGCCTTGCCGCCGCCCAGGCGACAGGCGCCGGCCAGCGCAACGCGCATGTCGGCTATTATCTGATCGGCAAGGGTCTGACGCAGCTGGAACAGGCAGCAGCGGCCAAGCTGCCGTTGCTGGAAGTACTGCGGCGCGCTGGCAAAGCCGCGCCCCTGTCCGCCTATCTGGCCAGCATGCTGTTGATCACGGTGGTCGTCGCCGGCGGCATCGTCGCCAAAGCCTATGCCGACGGCGCCGACGGCTGGCTGCTGGCATTGGTTGCGGCGCTTGCGTTGGTGGCCAGCAGCCAGCTTGCGCACGCCATGGTCAACTGGCTGATCACCTTGATCGCCATACCGCACCCGCTGCCGCGCATGGATTTTTCGAACGGCATTCCAACTGAATCGCGCACGCTGGTGGTAGTGCCTACGATACTGTTCACCAAGCAGAATATCGATGACCTGAGCGAAGCCCTTGAAGTGCACTACCTGGCCAATCGCGACGCCAATCTGCGGTTTTGCCTGTTGACCGATTTCGCCGACGCAGAGACCGAAGCGATGCCGGAAGACGACGGCCTGTTACAGCATGCCGAACACAATATTCAGGACCTGAACAAAAAATACCATCAGGATCAGGACAGCAATTTCCTCCTGCTGCATCGTCCGCGGCGCTGGAATCCGCAAGAAAGAACCTGGATGGGTTACGAGCGCAAGCGCGGCAAACTGGCTGATCTCAACGCGTTCTTGCGCGGCGGCGCGGAACAAAGCTTTTCGCTCATCGTCGGCAATACGGAAGGCTTACGGAATATCAGGTACGTGATCACGCTCGATACCGATACCGAAATGCCGCGCGACGCCGCCAGAAAATTTGTGGCCACCATGGCCCATCCGCTGAACCGTGCGCATTATGACGCCAGCCGCCAGCGCGTGGTCGAAGGCTACGGCATCCTGCAGCCGCGCGTGGCGGTCAGCCTGCCCAGCGCCGGCGCCTCGCGCTACGAACTATTGTGCGGCGGCGAAACCGGCATCGACCCTTACACCCGCACCGTATCGGATGTCTATCAGGATCTCTTTGGCGAAGGTTCTTTCGTCGGCAAAGGCATCTACGATGTCGACGCCTTTGAACAGACATTGAAGGATCGCATGCCGGAAAACCGCGTACTCAGCCATGATCTGCTGGAAGGCTGTTATGCACGCGCCGGTTTGCTCAGCGATGTCCAGCTGTATGAACAATATCCCTCTCGCTACAGCGCCGACGTCAGCCGCCGCCATCGCTGGATACGCGGCGACTGGCAGATAGCTTCCTGGCTGCTGCCGCGGGTGCCGGGTGTGCGCGACGCGGCAAGCGGCAAGATCGGCCATCACCGCAATCCGCTTTCGGCCTTGTCGCGCTGGAAGCTGTTCGACAACCTGCGGCGCAGCGCGGTCCCGTTCGCGCTCACGGCCTTGTTGCTGGTCGGCTGGATCGGTTTGGCTTCGGCCTGGTTCTGGACCTGCGCCGCGCTCGGCATCTTGCTGATCCCATCCATCTGCGCCAGCACCTTGGGTTTGCTCAGGAAACCGAATGACGTGCTGTTTCGCCAACATTTTCCCGCATCGCTGCGCGCAACTCTACAGCATTTCAGCCATGCTGCCTTGACCTTGATTTTCCTGCCGTATGAGGCCGCGATGAATCTCGACGCCATTATCCGTACGCAGTGGCGGATAATGGTTTCGCATAAGAAATTACTGGAATGGAAGCCATCCAGCGCGGCCAATCGCCAGGCCAGGGACGGTTTGCTGTCCTACTGTAGATCGATGTGGATCGCGCCGCTGACCGCCCTCGCCGCAGCGGCCTGTCTGGCCGTCAGGAATCCACACGCACTGCAAGCGGCTGCGCCGATTTTGCTGCTGTGGTGGCTATCACCCGTGATCGCGTATTGGATCAGCCAGCCGATTGCGCGCCGCGTGGCGCAGCTGTCCCAGGAACAGACACGCTTCCTGAAATCGCTGGCGCGCAGGATGTGGCTGTTTTTCGAAACCTATGTCGGTCCCGAAGATAACTGGCTGCCGCTCGACAACGTACAAGAGCACCCGGTGGCGGTGGTCGCCCGCCGCACCTCGCCCACCAACATCGGCCTGTCCTTGCTGGCCAACCTGAGCGCCTATGATTTCGGCTACATCCCGTCCGGGCAGTTGCTGGAAAGAACCCAGAACACCTTCCAGACCATGGCTTCCCTGGAACGCTACCAGGGGCATTTCTACAACTGGTACGACACGCAATACCTGAAGCCGCTGCACCCGATCTATGTGTCAACGGTGGATAGCGGCAATCTTGCCGGCCATCTGATGACCCTGCGGCCCGGCCTGAGCGGCTTGCTCGATACGCCGATAATCGGCGCCAGGATATTTTCCGGCATCCGCGACACGTATGAAATCCTGCGCGATACGGCCGGCGGCGGACCGTTGGCTAAACTGATCCAGTTCGAAAAA
The DNA here is from genome assembly GCF_900107095.1 of Collimonas sp. OK242. Lineage (GTDB taxonomy): Bacteria > Pseudomonadota > Gammaproteobacteria > Burkholderiales > Burkholderiaceae_D > Collimonas. The sequence goes on along the minus strand of NZ_FNOR01000016.1, from coordinate 45,577 downwards.
GACCTGGAAGCCGCCTGCCAATCCGCGCCAGCCACGCTGATGGTAGTACACGACTGCCTGCAAAGCCTGGATCACTGTGCGGCAGGTTTCGTTGCCGGCCTCGACACCGTGCCCGACACCCAGCTTAATGTCTGGGCGCGCGCCTTGGCCAGCCAGTGTCGCGAAGCCCTGAATGAACTGGACATCCTGACGCCATGGATACCTATGCTGGCGCCGACGGACTGGGTAGATGATTTCCCGCAGCTGGACCAGATTCCAAGCTTGCGGCAACTGGCGCGGACCCATGCCGATCTGGCGCCGCTGCTTGAAGCGAAGCTAGCCGCGGACAATGGCGTGCACCGAACCGTAGCGCAATCCAGCCTCAGCCAACTGGTGGCCAAAGGCAGCCGCCATGCCGCCGAGCGCATGCTGCTGATCCAACAGCTGGTGACGCAAGCCGCAGACTTTTCCCACATGCAGTACGGCTTTCTGTACGATCCGGCCACCCATCTGCTGGCCATCGGCTACAACGTCAGCGACCGCCGGCGCGATGTCAGTTTCTACGATCTGTTAGCCTCCGAAGCCAGGCTCGCCACCTTCGTCGCCATCGCTCAAGGCCAGATCCCGCAGGAAAGCTGGTTTGCGCTGGGACGCCAGCTCACCGTCGCCGGCGGCGAACCGATCCTGTTGTCGTGGAGCGGCTCGATGTTCGAATATCTGATGCCGCTGCTGGTGATGCCGAATTTTGAAAATACCCTGCTGGCCCAGACTTACCGGTCCGCGGTAAAACGGCACATCGAATATGGCATGCAGCGTGGCGTGCCGTGGGGCATTTCGGAATCGGGTTATCACATTTTCGATGCCAGCCTTAATTACCAGTATCGCGCATTCGGCGTGCCTGGCCTTGGCTTCAAGCGCGGCCTCGGCGACGATCTGGTGATCGCTCCTTATGCTTCGATGATGGCGCTGATGGTGGCGCCGGAAGAAGCATGCAGCAACCTGCAGCAATTGTCGGCTGAAGGCTTCGAAGGCGAGTACGGCTTCTTCGAAGCGATCGACTACACGCCTTCGCGCGTTCCGCGCGGACAGTCCAACGCGGTAATCCGTTCTTTTATGGCGCATCACCAGGGCATGGGATTTTTGTCGCTGGCCTATTTCCTGCTCGACGCTCCCATGCAAAAGCGTTTCGAATCCGACCCCTTGTTCCAGGCCACCATGTCGCTGCTGCACGAGCGCGTACCGAAAGCCAGTGCAACTTATTCGAACACCACGGAACTGGCCGACATCCGCACTGCGGCGGTCGACCAGGGTATGCAAATGCGCGTGTTGCAACGCCCCGATCCACGTACTCCGGAAGTGCAGCTTTTGTCCAACGGCCGTTATCACGTGATGATCACCAGCGCCGGCGGCAGCCGCAGCCGCTGGAATGACCTTGCGGTCAGCCGCTGGCAAGAAGACAGCACGCGCGATAACTGGGGCACTTTCTGTTATGTACGTGAATTGAACGCCGGCGAACCGGGTCACTTCTGGTCGACGGCGTTCCAGCCCACGCTGGCGCCGCCGGATAGCTATGAAGTGATCTTCTCCGAAGGCCGCGCCGAGTTCCGGCGGCGCGACAATAATTTCGACATGCATACCGAAATCGTGGTGTCGCAGGAAGACGACATCGAATTGCGCCGCACCCGCATCATCAATCGCTCACGCACGCTGCGCACCATAGACATCACCAGCTACGCCGAGATAGTACTGGCGCCGGCCGCGGCCGATGCCACCCACCCGGCATTCAGCAATCTTTTTGTCCAGACTGAAATCGTCGCTGCGCAACGTGCCATCCTGTGCACTCGCCGCCCGCGCTCGATGAATGAAAAAATGCCGTGGATGTTCCATCTGATGGCGCTGCATGGCGCCGATACCGGCACGGTATCGTATGAAACCGACCGCATGCAGTTTATTGGCCGCGGCAATACCGTCGCCGCACCGCAAGCGATGCGCGATCCCGGACCGTTGGCTGGCAACGCCGGCCCGGTGCTCGATCCTATCGTCGCCATCCGTTATCAAATCACGCTTGAAGCAGAGCAGACGGCTACCATCGATATGGTGACCGGCATCGGCGATTCGCGTAATGCCTGTCTTGGCTTGATCGAGAAATACCAGGACCGGCATCTGGCAGACCGCGTGGTCGAACTATCCTGGCCGCATAGCCAGGTGGTGCTGCGCCAGCTCAACGCCAGCGAAGCCGATGCGCAGCTATATGGTCGGCTGGCCAATTCAGTGATTTACGTCAATCCGCTGCTGCGCGCCGACGCCAGCATCCTGATCCGCAATCATCGCGGCCAATCCGGTTTGTGGGGTTACGCCATCTCCGGCGATTTGCCGATCGTGCTGGTGCGGCTCAAGAGCCAGGAAAACATCGAGCTGGTGCGCCAGCTGGTGCAAGCGCATGCGTATTGGCGCTCGAAAGGGCTGGTGATCGACCTGGTCATCTGGAACGAAGACCATGCAGGCTATCGGCAATTGCTGCAAGAACAGATCCTGGGACTGATTTCTTCGGTGACCGGGGCTCATGAAATCGACCGCCCCGGCGGCATATTCGTACGATTGATCGATCAGGTCTCCGAGGAAGACCGGATTCTGTTCCAGTCGGTGGCAAGGGTGATCTTGAGCGACGACCGCGGCACGCTGGCAGAACAAATCAACCGGCGCGACCTGATGGAAGTCCGCGTGCCGCGCCTGACGCCGGCATTGAGACAGGCGCCGTTTGCCATCGCACAGGAGATTGAAGTACCCAGCAGGGATCTGCTGATGGAAAACGGCCTGGGCGGCTTCACCTCGGATGGGCGCGAATATGTGATCACCACCTCCAGCGCCCAGGTCACGCCGGCGCCGTGGGTGAACGTCATCGCCAACCCGCAATTCGGCAGCGTCATTTCGGAAAGCGGGCAAGCTTACACCTGGGGTGAAAACGCCCATGAGTTCCGCCTGACGCCTTGGGCTAACGATCCCGTCAGCGACATCGGCGGCGAAGTATTCTATCTGCGCGATGAAGAGAGCGGACACTACTGGTCCCCTACTCCGCTGCCGCGCCGCGGTAAGGGCGATTATGTGACGCGGCACGGCTTCGGCTACAGCGTGTTCGAGCATGTAGAAGACGGCATTGTGTCCGAGTTGACCGTGTATGTCGCGCTGGATGCATCGGTTAAATATTCGGTACTGCGGGTGCGCAACGAATCCGACACAGTGCGCAAATTGTCGGCTACCGGCTATGTCGAATGGGTGCTCGGCGATCTGCGCCCTAAATCCGCCATGCATATCGTCACTGAAACCGATCCGGCTACCGGCGCGCTGTTCGCGCGCAATCCCTACAACACCGAATTCACCGATCGCACCGCGTTCTTCGATGTCGACGCCGGCGCCCGCAGCATCAGCGGCGACCGTAACGAATTCATCGGCCGCAACGGTTCCTTGCAAAAACCCGCGGCGATGGAGCGTGTACGCCTGTCCGGCAAGATCGGCGCCGGCCTCGACCCTTGCGCCGCAATGCAGATGCAATTCGAACTCAACCAGGGCCAGCAACGCGACATCGTGTTCATCCTCGGCATGGCCGATACCCGCCAGACTAATGTCAGCAACCTGGTGCAGCGCTACCGTGGCGCGGCTGCAGCGCAGGAAGCCTTGCAAGCCGTACATGCGTTCTGGAAGCGGACGCTGGGCGCAGTCCAGGTCGAGACGCCTGACCAGGAACTCAATCTGCTCGCCAACGGCTGGCTGATGTACCAGGTCATCGCTTGCCGCCTGTGGGCGCGCAGCGGCTACTACCAGTCCGGCGGCGCCTTCGGCTTCCGTGACCAGCTGCAGGATGCCATGGCCCTGGTACACAACCAGCCGCAGCTGTTGCGCGCCCAACTGCTGCTGTGTGCCGCCCATCAATTCATCGAAGGCGATGTCCAGCATTGGTGGCATCCGCCCAACGACCGAGGCGTGCGCACCCATTGTTCCGACGACTACCTGTGGCTGCCGCTGGCGCTCCATCGTTACGTCAGCAGTACCGGCGATAGCAGCGTGCTGGACGAGAGCGCACCCTTCCTGGAAGGGCGCGCGCTCAACCAGGATGAAGACTCTTACTACGACCTGCCTAGCCATTCAAGCCAGGCGGGGACACTCTATGAGCATTGCGTGCGCGCCATCGAGAGAGGCTTGAAGTTTGGCATACACGGCCTGTCCCTGATGGGATCATGCGACTGGAACGACGGCATGGACAAGGTGGGCGACAAAGGCAGGGGCGAAAGCGTCTGGCTCAGTTTCTTCCTGTATGACGTGCTGATCGGCTTCGCTGAAATGGCCGAGATTCATCAGGACCCGGCTTTTGCCGAGCGCTGTCGTTCCGAAGCAAAGCAACTGCAAAAAAATATTGAGAAAAACGGCTGGGACGGCGGCTGGTACCGCCGCGCCTATTTCGACAACGGGACTGCGCTCGGCTCTGCTCAGAATGTCGAATGCCAGATCGATTCGATTTCGCAAAGCTGGGCGGTATTGTCCGGCGCCGGCGATCCGCAACGCGTACGGACGGCGATGCAGGCTGTCGACAAACGGCTGGTGCGGCGCACTGAAGCCATTATCCAGTTGCTGGACCCGCCGTTCGACAAATCCGACCAGGATCCCGGTTATATACGCGGCTATGTTCCCGGTGTGCGTGAGAATGGCGGGCAGTATACCCATGCAGCGATCTGGACCGTGATGGCGTTTGCCAAACTGGGCAATCATTGGCGCGCCTGGGAGTTGATGAGGCTGATCAATCCGCTCAACCATGGCAAGAGCGCCAGAAAAATCGCCACTTACAAGGTCGAGCCTTATGTTGTCGCCGCTGACGTCTATGCCAGAGCGCCGCATGTCGGCCGTGGCGGCTGGACCTGGTATACCGGATCAGCAGGATGGATGTATCGCCTGATCGTCGAGTCGCTGCTGGGCCTGAAACTGGAAGGAGACAAACTGCATGTCACGCCATGCCTGCCGCATGACTGGCATACCTATCGCATGAATTACCGCTACCGCGACACCATGTACCGGATTGTGGTGACGCAAACCGCGGCCGGCGGTGCGGGCGCTCAGGTCACCGTGGACGGTGTCATGCAAATGGACGCGGTGATCGCCTTGCAGGATGACAAGCGCGAGCATGCGGTTGAAATAGTGCTATCCGCGCAGCCAGATGCGAAAAAAAACTGAGCGCGACGCATTGCACCAGCTTCACAAGCGTTGCAGCCAGCCGCGCACACCCTGCAGCGACCGGAATTCGCTCACCGAACGGCATGTGATATGCGGATGACGCGCCTGCAGCATCCGCGACAGCGCTGCGCCCGGCCCCAGTTCCAGCGCCGCTGTGACGCCTTGCTCGGCACAGGCATCCATGCATGCGCTCCAGCGTATGGTCTGCGCCAATTGCTGAGACAGCACCGTGATCGCGGCTTCTTTTTTTGTCAGCACTTGCCCGCTCAGGCCCGACAGCACGGGCACCGGCGGATCTATCGAAAACTGCTGGCGCAGCTGCTGCGAAAATGGCAGAACTGCGTCATCCATCAAGGGGGTGTGGGAAGCCACTGTCACCGGCAGTACACGGATCCTGCCGCCCAGACGCTCGATCTCGCCTGCTGCCGCATGCATATCCTGAGCAAGGCCGCCCGCGATACAGCTATCTGTCTCAGTCTCTATCGCCACATATAAACGGTATGGCGCCAGCAAAGCCGCTAGCTTGCTGACGACAATGCCGCTCAGCGCGAACAAGATTTGAGGTGATGCCGGCTGCAGGCAAGCGTCCATCAACGCTGCACGCGACGTCGCCAGCCGGATCGCTTGCGGCGCAGAAATTGCGCCGGCGACATGATAGGCGGCGATCTCGCCGACGCTATAACCGGCTACCAGTGCCGGCGGCGGCAACAACGGCTGCAGGGCCGACCAGACCGCGGCTGTCGCCGCTACTATCAGCGGCTGCGCCAGCCGGTTTGAAAACAACAGGGCGTCATCAGCCAGTATCTGCCGCAGCGGTTGCCCCAGCGTAGTAGCGGGCAGCCATTGCTGCAGCAATGCCGCGCTGGCCGGATCGGAGCGCGGCAGATCGAACATCGCGGCATGCTGCCCCCCCTGCCCCGGGCATAGAATTGCCAGGCGCGGCGTCATGTCCGATCCACCTTGTGGTGCGGCTTGGGTAACTTTGGTAAATTAATGCAGTACGTAACCATCCTTGCCTATCACTGTCAACTCAACGAAATTGAGGCCGTCGCGGCTGTCAGGGCCATATTTGAGCGCCATGCCGCCGATATCGTAACCGCCCATGCCTTCCAGGCCGCTAACCAGGCTTTCGCGAGTCGGCTTGTTGCCGGCGCGGCGCAAACCTTCTACCAATACCTTGGCGGAAATGAAGCCTTCCAGGGTCGGATAGGAATCGGACAATTCACTGCGGGTCTTCAGCGCAGTCATGAATTCCTTGGATATCTGCGTGCTCGAGCTTCTTGGATTCGGGAATACTTGCGTCATGCCGAGGCCGCGCGCATCTTTACCCAAACCTTGCAGGAATACTTGCGAACTGACATTCGACAACGCAATCATTTGCTGCGAGCCGCCGGCCTCGCGATACTGTTTGATAAATGCCGCGCACGGCTTGGCGGTGCAAATCAACAGTACTGCTTGCGGCTTGGCGTCGAAAATCTTTTTCACGGCACCTTCCACTGCCACCGTGTTGCGCTCGTAATTGGCGATCACCGGCTCCGGCAACTTATGTTTCTTGATCGCCTGTTTCAAGCCTTCCAGCGCGTCGTTGCCAAACGAATCGTTGGACACCAGCACCGCATAACGCTGCAAGCCCATGCCGGACAACTGATCGATGGCAGTGCCGACTTCATCCCGGTATTTGGAGCGCACGTTAAACAGATAGTGCTGCATAGGCTCATGCAGAGAAGTAGCGCCGCTGACCGGGGCGATCAAGGGTACTTTGGCCTCTTTGATGGCGCCCAGGATGGATTCGGTGGTCGGCGTACCGCGATACAGGAACAAGGCGAACGCATTCTTTTCATTCAACAGCTTACGGGTATTCTCGACGGTACGCTTGGGCTCAAAGCCATCGTCGAGCGATTCCAGCACGATCTTGCGGCCGAACACGCCGCCTTGCTTGTTGACGATATCAAAATACAATTGCGCGCCGGCCGTTGCCTGTTTCACTTCCTCAGCCGCGGTCCCGGTAAAGCCGGCCGACTGCCCGATCACGATGGTATTGGAGGTAATGCCCGGCTCTGCGTTAGCGCTACCACTTCCAATTAAACCCAGCAAGCCAAGCAAGCCGATGCCGGCTGCCAAAGACAACTTCTTCATTTGTTCTCCAGAGGGGGAAAGGATTAATTCATCGATGCATTAAATGTTTGGTCGAGGCTGTAGCAACACGGCTGATCGGCAGACGTTGGCGCTCACCGCAAGTAGCTTAGCCCATGCATGAAATAGGTGGCGGCCAATAAGTCGGCAGCGCCACCGGGCGACAGCTTATCCTGAATAAATACTTTGTGGCAACTAATTGCGCGTTCGCGCCAATCTTCTGTTGCGCTGCCGCCCGCATCCAGAAATTGACGGGCGCTGGTTTTCACCTTATCGGCGCCGGCCAGCCCGCCCCTATGGTAGAGATTGGTGTCGTTGATGGTTGCCATCAAGGCGAACAAGGTATCGATAGCGGCGGCATCGTAGCCGCACCCTGCCCCCAGCGTCTGCAGAAAGCGCGGCAAGGCAAGCTCAAACAAGGAGGGAAAGCCAAGCGCAGCCTCTTCGCTGGCGCCGCTCACCGCGTATTTTTGCGCCACCTGCGCACCGTGCGACGTCGCCTTCCGATCCTGCATATGCCGGCTCAAGCCGTCGCCCCACTGAATCAGCAAGCTGGCGCGGATCGCAGCTGCCGACAACGGCATGCCGTGAGCATGACAATAACCGGCCGTTGCGCACAACATGCCGAGGCAAAAAATCGCCCCTCTATGGGTATTGACGCCGGCAGTGGCTTGCAACATGGTTTGTTCGGCATCCATGCCCAGTTGCTTCAACACGGCGAATTCCTTGCCGGCCATGCCGGCCTGCGTAATCCGTATGAAATAATGGCGTAGCGCAAACAGGCTGCGCATGAAAGTGACGGCATCCATGTCAGCGTGACTGCCGCTGTCCACCAGCGACACCAGGCCAGGCTTCGGATAAAGCTGCAATTCACGATACAGGCTACGCAAGGCCAACTGCCCAACCGTCAGGCAAAATGCCCGCCGCTGACGCGCACTCTGCCGTTGCGCCCAAGCTTCGCGGCGCAATTGCGGCGATTGCGGGGGCCTGGTATCAGCATGGCGACTGCTCAACATCATGCGCCTTCCAGAGTGGACATCAGCGCTGCCAGCGGCGTCAGCTTGACCATGTCCCCGGTCTTGACCAGTACCCGTTGCCGGCTGTCGGCCTGCAGCGCTTGCCAGCACTCCTTCCAGGCTACTGCCTGGCCCTCCGCAAAAACGATCTCGCCGTCCAGCGGCAGCCGCCCCGCATGCTGCGCCAGCAAGCCGAGGCCGCGCGTCAGTTCTTCGACACTGCCGGGCGTAAACAGCAGATCGATATCCGAACCCGGTCTTACATAGCTTTGCTGCGTCAGGATTTGCCAGGCCCAGGAACCGTATATCCGCATCGCTATGCCGCTGTGCAGGCAAGCGCCGACAAACGCATGCAATGCGGCGCTCCAAGCGGGCGGCGCATACTTCAAGGCTGCTCGCAATGCCAGCGGATCTGTCATCCGCTGCACGTCGGCAAGCTGCGCCCTAAACGGGATTCTGGTCTTGCCGCCGTTGCCATCGGGCGGCAGCGCCAGTCCGAGACAAATTTGATCTTCCGGAGTGTCCGCATCACGGCGCCGCAGGACCGCCGGCCAGTCATGGCGCTGCCAGCGTTGCAGCACGGCTTGATAATTTCCCCCAGCCGTCGCCGTTTGCGCTGCGCGTTGCCAGCCGTCGGCGCTCAGCCAGACCAGGCTATGGCGGGCCAGCATAATCCATCACCGCCTGGGTTACCTGCCAAGCCTGGCTGCGGCCGCCGCGTTGCAGGCCGGCTGCGCTGCGCCGGTCTTGCGGGCTAGCCGCGCGCAGAGCCGCCGCCAGTTGCCGGGCCAGATCGCCATCCCAGATCGCTTCGATGCCGCCCATATGCAGATAATTGACGGCGCCGGGTGCAAACACAGGATTGCTCTTGGCCAGTTCCGTCAGCCTTGCTTCCGGCACCTTGGTAATCCTCGCCATGGCTGGCAAACCCATGACACGGATGGTGGCGTCCGGCAAAGCGTAACAGGCGTCGGCCATCAGGCCGCTGGTGATAAAGCCGCCTGACAATGCCTGGTCGTAAACCAGCCCGACGATCTTGTGCTGTTGCCGCCGCGCCAAATCGATGCACTTTGCCAGCTGCGCCATATAGCTGTTGATGCCCAGCATTTCGTCCCGATGCCGCAGGCGCTGGCCCTGAGTATCGACCAGGATCACGATGGATTGTTGCGGATGGTGACGGACAGTCGCCAGGATCGCCTGCGCCTGCAACAAAGCGATTTCAACGCCGATCGCAGCATGGCCGGTAGTACCGATCACCGTCACGGTGCTGCCGTCCACCACTGCCGTGCCGCTTAAGAAATCGTCTTGCTCGATCACGGTATGGCCATCGGGAAACAGCGCCGCTGTCAGGTTTTTCCAGTCCATGCTCAAACTCCCAGCCGCAATTCGGCAGTAGCGGCAACGAAAGCCTCCGCTTCCAGCATCGGCAGCTGCGCCGCATCGGCAACGCCGATTGCGCGCCAGATATCGAGCGGATCGGCAGCGGCGCCAAAGCGATCGATGCGATTCTGTAAAAATTGCTGTTCTGCTTCCAACGCCGCCAGCGTCAAGGGGATGTTGCCGGCGTTGGCATGAGATTCTTGCGCCAGGTCGAACGCTGCCTGGCGAAACGCGGCGCCGCTGTCGGCCACCAGCATCTGGCAATCGCCCAGCAAATAACGGTGCTTGCCGCCGCTGGTGCGCCATACCAGCGCACGGTCGCGCGCATCATATTCTTCGACGCCGTTGGCGGTCTCTATCACCTCCGGCCCCGACATCGCCAGCCGCCCCTCTTCCGACATGACGATCGCATTGGCGCAGCGAGCGACGATGCCCATGCCGCCGAAGCAACCGTTGGAACCGCCGACCAGCACAATCACCGGGATGCCGGCGGCGCGCACCTCGAGCAAGGCGCGCATGACTTCGGACACGGCAATCAGGCCGGCGTTGGCTTCATGCAGACGCACGCCGCCGGTTTCCAGCAACAGCAACACGGCATACGGACGTTCCCGCAGAGCGCGCAATAACAAACCGGTAAGTTTGGCGCCGTGCACCTCGCCCACCGCGCCGCCCATGAAACCGCCCTCTTGCGCCGCTACGAATACGCATTCGCCGTGCAGCCGCCCTTGGCCTATCGCCACGCCATCGTCGAACGATACCGGCGCATCCAGCTGTCCCAGATGCGGGCTGACCATCCTTAGTTCTGGCGGCAGGAATTCGTAAAAACTGTCGGCATCCAGCAGCGCAAACAAGCGCTCGCGCGCGTTCGCTTCCAGGTAGCTGCTCATGGTGTTTTCCCGGTCATTGCCTGCAAAGCCTGATCCAGACGCAAGCTGACCACCGCCGGGGTGGCTCCCATGTCATTGATCGCGATACACGCGTCGGCCAGTTGCCAGCGCTCCTGAAAATCGTTCAGCACCGCTTCCCAGATAGCTCCGAATCCGCGCGCCGCAGTCCTGATTTCAATCGTGCAGGCGCCGTTCAGCACAGCCGATTCGACCAGCACTTCCAGATTGCCCGAACTGACCACGCCGGACAGCTGGGCAACAGGCGGAAGCCGGTGCCGGCCATGCTCAAAACGAAAATTCAAAGTTTCCACGAGACCTCCATTCACCAACTACTTACTGCAGCCGTCTTTACCAGTTCCTGAAGCGTTTCGGCGGACTGTACAAGCCGCCCGAGGCACGCACCAGATCCTTCATGCTTTTCGCCGCCAGCAAGTCGCGCGTCGCCAGCCGTTTATCGATGCCGAGATCCTCGGGCCTTTGGATAATCCCGCGGTCGCGCAGGTTCTCGACCATGCGTTTGTCGCGCCCCAGCCCGACCGGGGTATAACCGGCAACCCCGCGCACCGCCTGCTCGCGCTCTTCGTCGCTACGGCATAACAGCAAATTGGCCAGCCCTTCTTCGGTCAGGATATGGCTCACGTCATCGCCGTAAATCATCACCGGCGGAATCGCCATATCGGCTTGTTCAGCCAGTTCCCAGGCATCCAGCCGCTCGACGAACGCGGGCTGCATGTGCTCGCGGAACGTCTCGACAATTTGCACCACCAGTTTTTGTCCTCGCGGGATCAGGTTCTTGCCTTCGCGCGCCTGGCGTCCGGCTTGCAGCCAGGCCGGGCTGGCATGGCGCCGGCCGCGCGCATCGGCGCCCATGTTCGGGGCGCCGCCGAAACCGGCGATGCGGCCGGCGGTCGCGGTCGATGAATTGCCCTGCAAATCGATTTGCAGCGTCGAGCCGATGAACATGTCGCAGGCATAGTGGCCGGCCATCTGGCTGAAAGCGCGGTTGCTACGCATGGAGCCGTCGCTGCCGACAAAGAAAACGTCCGGCCGGGCCCGGATGTACTCTTCCATGCCGAGTTCGGAACCGAAGGAATGGATAGACTCGACGAAACCGGCCTCGATCGCAGGGATCAGCGCCGGATGCGGGTTAAGCGCCCAATGCTGGCAGATCTTGCCTTTCAAACCCAGCGATGCGGCATAGGTCGGCAGAATCAGTTCGATCGCGGCGGTATCAAAACCGATGCCATGGTTCAGGCGCTGCACCTGGTATTCGGCATAAATGCCCTTGATCGCCATCATCGCCATCAGGACCTGGATTTCGGATATCTGCGCCGGATCGCGGGTAAACAGCGGTTCGATATAGTGCGGGGTCGGCGCCTCCACCACGAAGCTGACCCAGTCGGCCGGGATATCCACCCGGGGCAGCACGTCGACTATCTGGTTGACCTGGGCGATCACGATGCCGCCGCTGAAGGCAGTGGCTTCGACAATCGCTGGCGTGTCTTCGGTATTCGGCCCGGTGTAGAGATTGCCGTGGCGGTCCGCCGCCTGCGCTGCGACCAGGGCCACCCGCGGCGTCAGGTCGATAAAGTAGCGGCCGAACAATTCCAGATAGGTGTGGATGGCACCGATATTCAGTTTGCCCGCGGCGACCAATCTGGCCAGGCGCACCGCCTGCGGTCCGGAAAAGGAAAAATCCAGACGCTCGGCGACGCCGTTTTCAAATACATCCAGGTGTTCCGGCAAAGCCAGCACCGACAGCAGCATGTGCAGGCCGTTGATACGGCCGGAATCGAGTTTAGCCAGCGCCTTGGCCAGGAAATCGGCCTGTTTCTGGTTATTCCCTTCCAGGCAAACCCGGTCGCCGGATTCCAGTACGCAGTACAGCAAATCTGCAATCCGGCCGGCATCTACCAGTTTGCCTTTGCAGGCGCTGCCAAGAACATTGGCGGCGCGCTGCAGGCGCTGTTCGCGATCAGTATTACGCAAGTCCCAGCGCCGCAGTTTCATCATCTGACTCCCATCAGCATATCCGGCAATCCGGTGGCAATGCCGGGGAACAGACAAAGCAGGATGATCGCCAGGAACATCAGCAGCAGGAACGGCAACGTGCCCTTGATCACATCGGATAATGGAATATCGGGCGCGATGTTCTTGATGACAAACAGGTTCAAACCTACCGGCGGATGAATCAGACCCATTTCCATCACCACTGTCATCACCACGCCGAACCAGATCAGGTCGAACCCTGCTTCGCGCAGCGGCGGCAAGATGATCGGCGCGGTCATCAGGATGATAGATACCGGCGGCAGGAAAAAACCAAGCACGATCACCATCAGCAAGATCACCGCCAGCAGCAGCCATTTCGACAGATGCAGGGCGACCACCCATTGCGCCGCCGACTGGCTGATATGCAGGTAACTCATGACATAGGAATACAGCAAGGACATGCCGATAATCAGCAGCAGCATGCAGGATTCCTTGATGGTCGAATTCAGGAACGGCATCAGCTCGCGCGGCCGCCACATGCGATACACCACCGCGATCAGCACGATCGCCAGCAATGCGCCGAGGCCGGCGGTCTCGGATGGCGTGGCAAATCCGCCGTACAAGGCGATCATCACGCCGATCAGCAAAATCAGGAAAGGCAGCACGCGCGGCAGCATTTCAACTTTTTGCGCGAGGGTGAAATGCTCGTCGTCCAGATAGGCTGACTTGACCCCGCCCTGGCTGTAGACGGCGTGGGCGATCCGGTATTCCTTGCGCGCACGGTGCACGGCATAGCCGGCAAACAGGATCACCAGCAGCACGCCAGGACCGACACCGGCCAGGAACAGGCGGCCCAGCGATTGTTCCGACGCCACCGCATACAAGATCATGGTGATCGAAGGCGGCAACAAGATACCCAGCGTACCGCCGGCAGCGATGATGCCGGCGGCAAAGCCCGGCGAATAACCGCGCCGCCGCATTTCCGGAATGCCGGCAGAACCGATCGCCGAACAGGTTGCCGGCGAAGAACCGGCCATCGCCGCAAACAAGGCGCAGGCAAAGACGTTGGCGATGCCGAGGCCGCCCGGCACCCGGTTCAGCCAGGCATGGATCGCCGAATACAGATCGCGCCCGGCCGGCGATTTGCCGATGGCTGCCCCCTTCAGGATGAACAGCGGAATCGACAGCAAGGTGACCGAGGCGATCTCCTCGTAGACGTTCTGGGTAACCGTATCAAGCGAGGACGCAGGCATGAAGAAGTACATGAAGCCGGTCGCGACGGCGCCGAGCGCAAACGCAATCGGCATGCCGGAACACATCACCACAATCGTGACGATGCCATACAAGACACCCAAGGTAAGCGGACTCATTGGGGTACCTCTATAAATCTACTGCGCAGCCCAATCTCCGCTCTGCGATGCTCGCTACGATTTTTAGAGGTACCCATTATGAATCCGAGACAGTATGCGGATCAGCAGCCGTGCTGCGGTCGGTCAGGCGTGCCAGGACTTGCACCAGTATCTGCAAGGTCAGTACCGTCATGCCGAGCGCCATCAGCGAATAGGGAATCCACAATGGCGGTGCGAAAGTGGATGAGGTGGTCTGCCCTTCCGACCAGGCTTCATGGAACAGCGCCCATGATTTCCATGAAAAGAATCCGCAGAACAGGCAAGAGATCACATCGACCAGCAGCAAACGCACGGCGTTCACCCCGGCCGGCAATATCGAGGCCAACGCTTCGATGCCGATGTGGCCGCGATACGACTGGGCATAAGCGGCGCACAGAAAGATCACGCCGACCAGCATGAATACCGTGGCGTCGTCCTGCCAGTCGGTAGGAACATGAAAAAAATAGCGCGCGACCACTGAATAAGTCATGATCAGCGCCGTCAGCATCAGCGCGGCCATGGAGACATACAGCGCCAGTTTGTTGAAGCGTTCGAGGACGCGGGCCAGGGCCGCCACCACCGGATTATCCGGAATGGCCGGTCCGGCGGTCGGCTTCGCGTCGAAGCCGTGGCTCATAGGAGTTTCTCAGCCAGTTTCAGCAATTTTGCGCAGTTATCGTTTCTTGCAGCGTAGTCCTTCCACGCCGTGGTGCGTGCGATGTCCTGCCACTTCTTGACGGTGGCCGCGTTCAGGTCGACTACCTTGGCGCCCGCTTTTTGATAGACTGCAGCCACATTGGAATCGTCGAGCCGCGCAGCGTCAAGGGCGAACTTCTCCATCTCGGCGCCGACCGACATCACCGCTACCTGCTGTTCCTTGGTGAGGCGGTCGAAGGTCGCCCTGGAAATCATCAAAGGTTCCAACATATACCAATAGGCCTTGTCGCGGCCGCTGGTCAGACCCTTGGAAACTTCTTCCAGGCGGAAGGAAATCAAGGAGGTGGACGACGTCATGGCGGCATCCATCGCCCCGGTCTGCATCGCCGCATAGATTTCGTTGGAAGGCAGCGTCACTACTGCCGCGCCGGCTTCTTTCAGGATCATATCCATTTCACGCGAACCGCCGCGCACCTTCAAGCCCTTGGCGTCGGCAGGATCGACGATGGGCTTGGTGCGCGACGCCACACCGCCGGCCTGCCAGATCCAGCTGACGATGATGACGCCCTTTTCCAGCAGGATGCGCGACAACTCCTTGCCGACTTCCGCATTCTTCCAGGCCGCGCCCTGCTCATACGAAGTCACCAGGCCAGGCATCAGGCCGATGTTCACTTCCGGCACTTCGCCGCCGGCGTAGTTCAGCGGCACCAGGGAAAAATCCAGGGCGCCTTTACGCATTGCAGAAAACTGGGAGTTGGTCTTCATCAACGAAGAGCCGGGATAGATTTCGAATTTCAGGCTGCCGTTGGTGCGCTTGCTGACTTCAGCGGCGAACATGCGGGTCAGGCGGTCACGGAAGTCGCCTTCGCTGATGGTGCCGCCAGGAAATTGGTGGGAAATTTTCAAGGCGCTCGACTGCGCCCAGGCTGACGACATTGACCAGAACGGTGTGCTCGCGAGCGCGCCCAGCACCGTTCTTCGGCTGATTAAAGACATATCCCCACTCCTCTGTTGGAAAATTATCGATACAGTTTTAGCTGCTTTTCACGCCATTATTGCCGAAGATAGATGCTATGTATTCTTTTTTTATTTCCTTGTATACACAATATTCCATAAAACATTTTCATGTCAACGAATAAATACGCCTTACAATCAAATCTCGGCTACACATAATCCCAGAAACGGCCCAATTATGCTCACGACAAAAAATCGCTCGGAATCGCTACGCGAAACCATCGAAGAAATGATTGCAGTTGGTGAGTTTCGCCCAGGCCAGCATCTCGATGAAACCGACCTGGCCATCCAGTTCGGCGTTTCCCGCACTCCTGTGCGAGAGGCATTGATACAGCTGGCATCGATGGGCATCGTAGTGACCCGCCCGCGGCGCGGCACAGTGGTTGCCGAAATCGGTCCGCGCCAGCTGGTGGAAATGTTTGAGGTGATGGCGGAACTGGAAGCCATGTGCGGACGCCTGGCGGCGCGCAGGATGTCCGGCGCGGAACACGCCAGCCTGCTGGCGGCGCACCAGGCCTGCATGGAAGCGCGCGATGCGCACGATCCCGACACCTACTTTTACATGAACGAAGCCTTCCACGGCGCCATCTACGAAGGCAGCCATAATGCCTTCCTGACAGCCCAGGCGCAGTCGCTGCAGCGCAGGCTACGGCCATATCGGCGGCTGCAGCTGCGGGTGCGCGATCGCTTGAATGCCTCGTACCAGGAGCATGACAGCGTAGTGCAAGCCATCATCGCCGGCAACGGCGAATTGACAGCCGACTTGCTGCGCCAGCACGTCACGGTCCAGGGGCAGCGCTTCGCCGACCTGATCGCCTCGCTGCAACTGCTGACTGTCAAGCCGGAGCCGCAGTACAAATACAGCTAGCGCATTACTGCCCGGTTAGCTCCCCTCACAAGTCAAGTTGGCCCGAAATTCTATTTTTTACATGAATAGCAATTCACAACATTGATTGCCCAGGGGTAATTTTTTTGCTACATTGGCAAAAACTGCTAAGCACTCAATATGTGCTTTTAATTAGTGTGCAAAGCTGAATGGCAAGCATCTCATCAGACATAAATGTTGTCTGATGCAATTTTCTACGACCGTCCTACCAAATGGATATCGCTTCATGGTTGACAGCAGTCTAGCTAAGCGCCTGACTCGCGAAATTCAACGATTTGAATTTCTCCGCGGCAGTATGGGCGCACTCCTGATGTGGCTGCTGGCGTGCATGTTATTGGGAGCGATGGTCTGGACGATATCGCTGGCAAAAATTCAAAGCGATAGGGTTGAGATTGAAAAGAGCACTTTCACGAAAGCGACTCAACTTTCAAAAGCCTATACCGAACAACTGTCTCGTTCTGTTGACCAAATCGACCAGATAACGCGCAATCTTAAATACGGCTGGCAGACATTCCATGGAGCGTTAAAGCTGGAGGATCAATTGCGGCAGGGACTATACCCGCGGTCCGCGCAAATTTATGCCTCAATCGTAGATAGTCATGGAACGATTGTGACCAGTACTCTGGATAAGGCCAATGCGCCGAATATCGCTGCGAGGGACTATTTCAAAATCCAGCAATTGAATCCGGATAACGACCTGCGTATTGAAAAACCGAGCGAAGGGGGACGCTCCGGGAGAACAGTCATTCGCTTTACGCGACGGCTGGACCAAGCGGACGGCTCATTTGACGGCATGGTCGTGGTCGGCGTCGAACCCACCTTTCTTGCCGCATTCACCGACGAGTCAAGCCTGGGCACGAGCGATAGTCTGGCTATAAAAGATATGGATGGCGTCGTATTGGCAGCCAAAATGGGTGACCGCATCAGGTCATTGCCGTCGATATACCGTTCACCTCAGGTATTTGAAGCGCCCGGCGGCATCAGGCGCATCCCGGGAGATAAATTTGTTGACGGCGAGTCGCGCATCGTAGCCTGGCAGAAGCTAAGCAGCTACCCGCTGGTTTCTTTCGTCAGCTTATCCGATGCCGCTGCGCTTGCCGCGTATCAGCCTACCGCAGACAACTATCGCAACATTGCCATTGCGGGGAGCGTGCTGTTGCTTCTGCTGGCCACTGCTGGCATGTTCTTTTTATCGCGATTGGCTTGGCGGAAATATCAGGCGGATGAGGTGAAAAACACCTATCAACTGGCGATCGACGGCGCTCGCGAGGGTTTTTACATGGTGCGCGCGCTCTACGATCAACAACAAAATGTGGTCGATTTCATGATAAAGGACTGCAACGACCGCGGCGCTCTTCTTGTTGGCTATGCAAAGGAAGAGCTCGTTGGAAAAAAATTTTCCGATCTGTATTCAGGTGAGATTTCTCAGCGCGTACTCGCCATTTTCCGTAAAGCGATGGAGATCGGTTTTTATGAAGACGAATTCAAGGCTACACGTCATCGTAATAATTCGCAGCAAACCATTTGGATGTTCCGGCGACTGGTCCGGTCGGGACACGGTTTGGCGATGACGATAAGAGACGTTTCCGAGAAAAAATCTTACGAACAAGCTCTGTTGAAGATGGCGAATATAGATGCCCTGACCTCGCTCCCCAATCGTCATTGGCTGATGAAATTCTTGCCCGCCGCGCTAAACCGGGCAAGAAAGCGCAATACGATGTTTGCCATTCTTTTCATTGACCTGGATAATTTCAAGGCTATCAACGATACATTGGGCCATGAAGCCGGAGACCAGCTGCTGCAGGAAGCTGCGATACGATTACAGTCGGTATTGCGGCCGGTAGACAAGGTGGTTCGCCTTGGCGGGGACGAGTTCACGCTATTACTTGATTCTTTCTCCAGCCAGGAAGAGGTCGCTCAAGTAGCTGCTCGCATCAACCAGAAGTTTTCCGTGCCTTTTGAAATCACGGAGCAAAAAACCGTCGTTTTGGTCGGTACGTCCATAGGAATAAGTCTATTCCCGCACGATGGCAACGATTCAGCAACGCTGCTCAGGAATGCCGATATTGCCATGTATTCCGCCAAAGCCGCCGGCAAGGGCCAATTTCGATTCTACGACGAGCGATTCAGCGAGCACGGGATTGCGTGCTGACGGCTATTTTTTAGCGCAACGATCACGCGCTCGAATGTTCGATGAACACGGGATGTGGGGCTACGCACTTGGAAAGACGAGCACCCTCGTTGGCGCACGCCCCTACATTGAACTATGTCAATTCGTGTTGAGGAAGGACTGCACCGTCTTCACAGTCTCGGCTGGTGCCTCTTCCATCAGCCAGTGACCGGAACCGGGCACTACAACTTCAGTGACATTAGTTGCGGCGTTGCGCATGACCGCAGCTTCGTTGGCACCGAAGGACTTCTCGCCGCCAATTGCTAGGACCGGCATGCTGAGTTTGGTCTTCACGAATTCGGCATTGTCCTCAGCGTCTTTACGGATTGACTGGAACTGGGCGAAGGCCGCTTTCATGGCGCCGGGGCGAGCATAGAGCTTCGCGTAGTGAACGCGTGTGGTCTCATCGACTTTACTGGCATCGCCGGCAAAATCATTCCAAAACCGGTCGAGGTAGATGCGCTCACGTCCCTGAACTAAACGCAGCATGTCCTTACCGCCGAGGTCAAAGTGCCACAGCACCGGCAGACGGACAATTTGTTCCCAAGGAGGCACGCCTGGCACTGGTGCGTCCATCACCACCAACTTCGTGGTCTTCTCCGGGTAGCGTGCTGCATAAGCGTAGGCAACCATGGTGCCGATGTCGTGACCAACGATGTCCGCTTTGTCGATGCCGAGTTTGTCTAAGACCGCACGGATATCGCCTGCCTGGGTTTTCTTGTCGTAGCCGCCCTCGGGCCTGGAAGACAACCCCATGCCACGCAGGTCGGGTACGACCACCCGATGGTCCTTAGCAAGAGCAATCGCCATCGACGTCCACATGTCTCCGGTGTCTCCAAAGCCGTGGATGAGAACAACGGCGGGTCCGGCACCGCCGACGCGCACGTGAATTGTGGCGCCATCCGTATTGATGCTTTCTGTTTTGAAGTTCGCCGGATACGGTTTGGGTTCGGAGTGTACCGGCAGCGAAGTGGTCAGCGCGGCGACTGCAAAAAGGCTGGCGCCAAGGGCGCGATTGAAAGTGCTGAGCATGATGTTGTTTTCCTTGGGTTCAGGTGCGTGTAATAGAGGCGCCACCATCCACAAGGGAGGCGGAGCCGGTGACAAAGGACGAATCGTCCGAAGCGAAATACAGGACGGACCGAGCCAGTTCTTGGGGCGTGGCGACGCGCTTCAAAGCGTGCAAGTTGGTCACGAAAGACTGCGCTTCAGGAGTGTTATTCATGCCGCGATACATGTCGGTGTCCACAGCGCCGGGCAATACCGCATTGACGCGCACTCCTTGGGGACCGAACTCGGCAGCCAGGGCCTGGGTCAGGCCGATGAGGCCGGACTTGCTTGCAGCATAGGCGGCTACCCCAGGGAAAGCAAAGGTATGGCCCACGAAAGTGGAAGTGAAGATGACCGAGCCGCCGCCGTTTTTCAGCATCTGGGCAATTTGGTGCTTGGCGCCGAGGAAGGAGCCGGTCAGGTTGATTGCCAAGGTGTCCGCCCAACCGGCTTCGGAGACGTCGGTGGAGGGGCCGCCTTCACCCAAAGTGCCGGCATTATTGAATGCGATATCCAGGCGCCCAAAGCGTTCGACCGCCAGCGCCACCAGCGCTTTGGCGTACTCCTCGGACCGAACGTCGCCGGCCAGAGCCACGGCTTGGCCGTCCGCGCTGCGAATTTGGCTGACCAATTGGTCCAGCTCAGCCTGTCGGCGTGCTCCAACGACAACCTTAGCCCCTTCAGCGGCAAACAGTTGTGCAGATGCAAAGCCGATGCCCGAACTTGCGCCAGTAATGATGGCAACCTTGCCCTCAAGTCGCTTGCTCATTTGAATCCCCTAGAAAGTGATTAAAAGAATTAAAAGAAATGAATTACTGAACTCAGTGTAGTAGTCGAAGTCTGTTTGGATAAGTAGGCAAATGGAGGAACTTGTGTTCGGTATAATCGAACAATTGACGCTGCGCCACCAGATTGATTTGGTCGCAGCACACACCGCATAGGCGCCGGGGGACGTATGGTCAAGCTGGATGGGATTTCGAACTTTGTTGCTATAGCGGAAGCTGGCTCTATCAGCGCAGCAGCTAGGAGGCTGCACCTTTCAAAGTCGGTTGTCAGCGAACGGCTCGCCGAACTTGAGCGAAGTCTTGGAGCGCCGTTGTTTCACCGAACAACGCGCAAACTCAGCATGACGGAGGATGGGATAGCGTTCTTCGAAAGGGCCAGCCGCATCGTTTGGGAGGTTCAAGACGCAGTGGCAGAGGTCTCGGAGCGACGCGGCACTTTGAGCGGACCGATGCGATTGTCCGCCCCAGTCACATTTGGGCGCATGCATCTTGGCCCAGCGCTGTACCCTTTTTTGTCGAAGCATCCCGGAATTTCGCTCACATTGGAATTGGACGACCGGCGAGTTGACGCAGCAGCCGACGGGTACGATGCCGTCATACGGCATGGTACGGTCGAAGACTCCCGACTTGTCGCGTTGCCGCTCGCCCGCAGCAGGCGGCTTCTTGTCGCATCCCCAGAGTACCTAAAGCGATACGGAAAACCGGCGACTCTCGACGCCTTAGGTAGCCACAGAGCCATTTACTATACAAATCGAAACGTTGCTGACTGGCGGTTTCTAGACTTACGCCCAGATGCCTTCGTCCGACCACCGGCTTCGTTGAGGGTCAACAACGGCGACATGATGAGGGATGCCGCGTTGGCTGGTCTAGGTTTGGCACTTCTGCCAAGCTTTATTGTCGGAGCAGACGTCAAAAAAGGAGCGCTCGTCAGGGTTGACGTTGGAAGTGAAGCCGCAGAAGAAACGATTTATGTTGCGCACCCCGAGGGCCGTAGGGCCTCCAAAAAACTTCAGGAACTTGTCACGGCGTTGCGCGGGGCTTTCGGCGCCCCACCATATTGGGATGTGGTTTGATAGATGGGTGGGGGTTATTTGCTCCTCTTGATGGGTTAAAAAATATCCATTCCTGTTGTTTGGGGCGACAAGGGAAACATATTCAAATTCAGCTAGTGCAGACCGTTCAGGGTTGCGGATTCAACCGGTGGATGCAACAGATTGATGAAATCGTTCGGTCATTCATGAGCCGTGAGGTCAACGCCATCAGGAGGGGTCAGCACGGACCAGCACAGTAGCTCAGCCAGAACCGACGCAGAGGTCAATTTGCACCGGCGACCGCAAATAGACCGCAATCGGCTAGGACCGGATGGTCGAATGTCCGAACAGCCGGATATTGCTATAGTAATTAGTCCGTGACTGCATTTACCAGCAATTTTTCCGCCATAGTCACCAACCGCAGCCTTTCATAATTCCGATGACAAAAACCAATTTACTCAATTTCGCACAACCCCAACTCGACGAACTCACCATTGCTGCAGTGGCCGGGGTTTTGCGTTCAAACTGGATTGCCAGCGGCCCCAATGTGCAGGCTTTCGAACAAGCCTTGTCGGATTCCTTCGGCGGGCGGCCGACGCGCGTGCTGACCTCCGCCACCGGAGCGATGGAAGTCGCGCTTGAATTGTGCGGTATCGGCGCCGGGGATGAAGTCATTACTTCCGCGCAGAGTTTTTTTTCGACGATGAACATGATTGTCAAGGTCGGCGCTAAGCCCGTCTTCGTCGATTGCGATTTGGCGACCCGGGCGATCGATCTGGCTCAAGTGGAGACCGCAATCACGCCGCGCACCAAGGCTATCATGCCGACCCACTTCCCGGGTGCGCTGGTAGACATGGACGCCTTGTTCGCCCTGGCAAAAAAACATGGCTTGCGCGTGATCGAAGATGCTGCGCTGGTCCAAGGCTCGCATTGGAAAGATAGGGTCGTCGGCAGTTTCGGCGACATCGCGACTTTCAGCTTCCACCCGAACAAGAACATGACAACGATCGAAGGCGGCGCGATCGTCGTCAATAACGAGACCGAGGCGAAGCAAGTTGAGGTGCTGCGCTTCCACGGCATCGTGCGCCTGCCCGACGACACGCGAGACGTCATGGTTGCCAGCGGCAAGTTCAACATGTCCGACGTGTCTGCTGTAATCGGCTTGCATCAACTGCAGCAGTTGCCGCAGTTTCTGGCGAAGCGTTTCTCTTTGGCGACGCACTATTTCGAACATTTCCCACACATTCCGGGCGTAGTGTTGCCGCCGCGGGGCAGGCCGGAACAGAGCTGGAACATGTTTTGTGTGCTGATTCCGTTTGAGCAGTTTGGCCAGACACGCCAGCAATTCCGCAACGCCTTGCGCGCGCAAGGCATCGCGACTGGGGTCTCTTACGAGGCCTGTCATCTCACAAGCATAGGGCGCGGCCTTGGCTATCGCGAGGGGCAGTTTCCTCATGCCGAACGCATTAGCCGCGAAACCGTGTCGCTGCCGCTGCATGCGAGCATGACAGAAGCGGACGTGGATCGTGTTTGCGAAACAGTGCTAAGCGAGTGCCAATTAACTCTCACAGAGTCAAACGTACAATGAAAATACGCCACCTAGTTCTTCTGCGCTTCAAACAAGACACCCCGGCAAGCGAGCAAGCGCGCTGCATGCGCGACTTCGCCAAGCTTGCCGATTTGATCGAGGGCATTGTCGACTTCGAACACGGCGCCAACAGCAGCCCGGAAGGATTGGATAAAGGCTACACGCACGCTGCGATCGTCACGTTTGCCGGCCCGGCGTTCCGGGACGCATATCTTGATCACGCCACGCACCTGGCTTTCGTGGCCCGGCTGAAGCCTTGGCTCGACGAGGTTTTGGTGTTCGATTACGGCATTTGATGGATGGCGATATACAAAGCCCGTCACCGCTCTGCAGGTATGCTGAGCGGCTGCTTTGCGGCATCCCGAGAGCCAGCAGCGGGTCGGGGCCGCCCCTTCAAAGGTGATGCAACTTTCCCGATAGCCCGCTTATTATCATCGCGATATAATCCGTTCCGCGGCTCACCTCTGCGCTGCTGAAATCCCCGTAAATCATTCATGTTACGTATCCGCCGTCAAAAACTCGTTGTCTGGGCCTGCCTCTTTGCCATCTGGCTAGGCATCCTCATGCCGACGGTTTCGCAGTCTCTCAAGGCGGCGGGGACGATACAGATATACAACGAGATCTGCACCGCTGCGGGACTGGCGCATGCCGCTCCTGCTGACAGCGGCAAATCTTCTGCGCCGAACGCCGATCACTGGAACGCCTGCGGCTACTGTAGTTTGCTGGCCAATAGCCCGCCGCCGGCGACTTCTTTCGGCTTATTGCCGGCCAGCGCCGCTGCGTTCGCCCATGCCGGCCTGCCGCCCTACGACTACATCCCGCCGCGCCCGTTTCGCGGGCAAACTCACCCGCTCGACCCTCCCCTGACCCTGTCCTGATTTCCATTTCCGGCATCTGAGATGCCGCCTGTCTCCGATTGCGCCTGCAATCCGGGGACGATTATCGTTTGAAGTCCAGGGGAATATATGTTTGATTTGCTCGCGCAAAGCAAGAGCGTTTCGGCGCGCGGTTACCGCAGCCACCTATTGCCGCCATATTTGTTACACCACTCATCCAGATTGTCGACAGCGCTGCGACCGCTGCCGCTCTCCCTCATGCTCGCCCTGCCCGTGCTGTCGCAAGGCGCATGGGCGGCCGAAGACGATACCCACGCGGTGCACGAAGTACTCCACGAAGTGCCCCACGAAGTGTTCGTCACAGGCGCCAGGGAAAAGCGCGTGCTTGATCCCAACCTGCCCGCCAGCAGCGAACGCATCACTGCGGCGCAGCTAGAAAATCT
The DNA here is from genome assembly GCF_900107095.1 of Collimonas sp. OK242. GTDB lineage: Bacteria > Pseudomonadota > Gammaproteobacteria > Burkholderiales > Burkholderiaceae_D > Collimonas. The sequence goes on along the minus strand of NZ_FNOR01000016.1, from coordinate 21,125 downwards.
CAACGTCGTCAATACTGAAGACGCCTTGAAGTACATGCCGAACATGGCGATCCGCAAACGCTTTGTCGGCGATGAAAACGCCACCATCTCGGTGCGCGGCAACGGTACCTCGCAAACCGCGCGCGGCCTGGTGTATGCCGACGGCCTATTGCTGAGCAATTTCATGGGCAACACGCATAGCTTCCCGCCGCGCTGGTCCATGGTTTTTCCGGAAGATATGGCGCAGGTAGATGTGATCTACGGCCCCTTTTCCGCACTGTATCCGGGCAACTCCATGGGGGCGACGGTAGCGATCACCACCAAGATGCCGACCAAACTGGAAGCGATGGCCAAGGCCCAGGTCTTCAGCCAGCAATTCAATCTATTCGGCGTTGACGGCCATTTCGACGGCAACAAAAGCACGGCGGCTATCGGCAACAAGGTCGGCGACCTGTCCTTCCTGCTTGGCGTGGACCACCTCAGCAACGCCGGCCAGCCATTTGTATATGCCAGCCAGCCGCGCTCTACGCAAGCGGCTACTGCCGCCGCGATTCCGGTCAGCGGCGCTTACTCGTATACCGATCCTAACGGCGCTCCCGCCACCATCTTCGGCGTCAATGCCGAGGGCGCCGAGCGCGCGGTGCAGGATCTGTTCAAGTTCAAGGCTGTCTACGATATAACGCCGGCCGCGCAGGCCGGCTTCACGTTCGGCTACTGGCGCCAGCAGGTAAGCAACAGCACCCGGACCTTCTTGCGCGACGCCAAGGGCAATCCGGTGTATTCGGGCCTGGTCGATATCGGCGGCTATCAATACCAGCTGCCGGCATCCTTCTTTGCGCCTGCGGCTAGCGAAAGCGCGAACCAGCTGTACGGTTTAACCCTGAAAACCCGTAATGCCAGCGGCTGGAACTACTCCGCGATTGCATCGTATTTCGATGTCTCAAAGAGTATTTCCAGATCCGCCAGTAGCGGGCTGGCCAGCAATCTCAGCGGTGTCGCCACCTATGGCGACGGCTCGGGCTGGAAAACGCTGGACCTGGCGGCCGACCACAAACCGGCGACCGTCAAGGCCGGCAGCCATTGGCTGACTTTCGGCTATCACTACGATAATTATTTCCTGGAAAATACCACCCTCAACCTGAGCAACTGGCGCAGCAACGACGGCGGCGGATTCAACAATGCCTTTGCCGGCAAGACTGAAACCCAGGCGCTGTTTGCGCAAGATGCCTGGCAAATGAGGCAGCTCTGGAAGCTGACCTACGGTTTGCGCTATGAAGACTGGCGCGCTTACGATGGAGTCCGCGCAATCAACGCTGCGGCCCAGCGCTACAGCATTGGTTACGACAGTCGCAATCTGTCTTACTGGTCGCCCAAGGCGGCACTGTCCTATAAGGCTTCATCTGACCTGACAATCCGCTTTTCCACCGGGCGCGCCTACCGTTTCCCCACCGTCAGCGAACTGTTCCAGGGCAGCCTGACCGGCTCCACGCTGGTCAACAACGATCCGAACCTCAAGCCTGAAAACGATCTGGCGCAAGAACTGAGCGCCGAATGGTCGCATTTCAACGGCATGCTGCGCATGTCTTTGTTTGAAGACGATGTGAAGAACACCTTGTTCAGTCAGACCAGCACGACGCTGTTCCCCAACGTGACCAGCATCCAGAATATAGATCGGGTACGCTCGCGCGGGATAGAGCTCAGCTACTCTGCCGCAGATGTTTTCCTGCGTGGGCTGGACCTGAGCGCCAGCGCAGGCTACACCAGATCCATCATCCTGGAAAACAGCAAGAATCCGGCGACCGTCGGCAAGAATTTCTATCGCATCCCCGTGTGGCGCAGCAACCTGGTCGGCAGCTATCGCATCAAGGACCAGGCTAACGTGATGCTGGCCGGGCGTTACTCCGGGCGGCAATACAACACGCTGACCAATACCGACATCAATCCCGATACATTCGGCGGCACCAGTTCCTTCCTGGTGTTCGACACCAAACTGACGTTCAAGCCGACTAAACATACCGAACTGGGAATCGGCATCGACAACCTGAGCAACCGGCGCTACTACGTCTACTACCCCTACCCCGGCCGGACACTCTACCTGGAAGCCAAAGTCAGCCTGTGACGGCTTCAGACCAGGGTTTTGACCATCATTTTCAGCAAGGAACAGTCATGCATACAATCATTCCGCTGCACGCGCAGGATGAGACAAGTTCAGTCTCATCCCGCAATTACCGCATCCTGTGGCGCTGGCATTTTTATGCCGGCTTATTCGTGATGCCCTTTTTGGTCGTGCTGGCGATTACCGGCGCAATTTATGTATTCAAACCGCAAATAGAAAACGTTCTCTACGGCGACAAATTGTTTGTACCCGTCAGCACGCAGGCAAGGCTCGGCTACGACAAACTGCTGAGCATCGCCGCCAGCGCGCTGCCGCCTGATGCCACGGCCAGCGCAATTGCCGTCAGCCAGGATCCAAGGCGCAGCACCGAAGCGGTATTTCGCCTGCCTTCCGGCGACAGCAGCAGCGTCTACCTCAATCCCTACACCGGCCAGGTGTTAGGTACGCTCAGCGTCGAGCACAGGCTGATGCAACAGGTGCGCCAAATCCATCGCGATTTGCTGCTGGGAAGATGGGGCGGCTGGCTGATGGAGCTGGCGGCCTGCTGGAGCTTGATCATGGTCGGCACCGGCATCGCCTTGTGGTGGCCGCGCAAACGGTTTTCGGTGTGGGGGACCGTGCTGCCCCGCCTCGGCTTGCGCGGCCGTGCCGTCTGGCGCGAGCTGCATCTGGTGATCGGCATCTGGGTCTCGATAGGCGCGGTGTTCTTCATCATGAGCGGCTTGCCGTGGTCTGGCTTCTGGGGCAAGAATTTCCAGGCTGTCGTCACCTGGGCCAGCTTTGCGCAACCGCCGGCGGCGGCAAAGAGCACACACACCCACGGGGCGGACGCGCCGGCAGACGGCCATGGTGCAACGGCGCGCATGCCGAATATGCCAACCGTGCCGAAGAAGATGCAGGACCTGCCTCTTGCCGACATCCCGTGGGCGGTGGGCGCGACTACTGTGCCGGTGTCACAGCACATGCTACAGGATCTGCAGCATCAACCGCTGGCGATCGACCAGGTAGTGGCAATCGCTGCGCACAACGGCATGCAGACGTATCAGCTGGCGCTGCCCGTTAAAAGCGCCGATGTATTCACCGCATCCTATGCACCGGGGGCCGGGGAATTCGTGCGCTCGGATCTTGATCGGCAACGCACGCTGCATATCGACCGGTACAGCGGAAAAATCATGAAAGACCTGCGCTTTTCCGATTACAGCGCGGTCTCCAAGCTGGTGACTCTGGGCGTTGCGCTGCACATGGGAGAATATTTCGGCCTGGCCAACCAGCTTATTTGCGCGGCTATTTCATTGACCCTGCTGGGGATGGCTGTCACCGGATTCGTGATGTGGTGGCAGCGCCGCCCGCCAAACTCCATCGGCGCCCCAAAACGCGTACTGCAGCCGACGCCGTCGATCGCACGCTGGAAAAGCTATATGGCGATCTTGGGTATCATCTTTCCACTGATGGGAGTGACGATGCTTGCCGTATGGCTGGGCGACACGCTGTTTTTCAGAAAGCGGGCCTGAATTGCCTGAACCGCTTGCATCCAAACCCAGTCAGGAAACGACTTCCACACGATTGCCGCCTGCTGCCATTTCACCGATGACGGCAGCGTCGGCAAAACCTTCGCGCCGGAACAGCTCCAGCACCTGCTCCACCGCGGCGGGATCGCAAGAGACCAGCAAGCCGCCCGACGTCTGCGGGTCGCTCAGCAAGCTGCGCTGTACCGCAGTGATGCTGTCGGCCAGCGTCACGTCATGCGCGTAGCCGTTCCAGTTGCGGCCGGAGGCGCCGGTGATATATCCCTGCTCGGCCAGTTGCTGCACTTGCGGCAACAAGGGGATCGCCCCCATCTCGAGCCTGGCCGATAATTTCGCGGCGCGCGCCAGTTCCAGCATATGTCCCAGCAATCCAAAACCGGTAACATCGGTCAAGGCGTTAACGCCAGCCAGTTCAGACAACAAGCGGCCTGGCTTATTCAGTTTGGTGGTGTTGCTGATGAGTGCCGCATAACCGGCGGCGTCCAGCGCGCCCTTCTTCAATGCTGCCGCCAGAATGCCGACACCGATCGGCTTGCCCAATATAAGCTTATCGCCTGCCTTGGCGCCGGCGTTGCGCTTGACCTTGGACGGATGGACCAGCCCCAGCACGACCAGGCCATAGATAGGCTCGACCGAATCGATGGTGTGGCCGCCTGCAATCGGGATGCCTGCTTCCGCGCAGATGGACTCGCCGCCCCGTAAAATCTTGCCGATGACTTCCAGCGGCAATTTGTCGATCGGCATGCCGACCAGGGCCAGCGCCATGATCGGCGTGCCGCCCATGGCATACACATCTGAAATGGCATTGGTGGCGGCGATGCGGCCGAAATCATAGGGATCGTCGACGATGGGCATGAAAAAATCGGTGGTCGCAATCAGGGCCTGTTCCTCGTTGAGCTTATAGACGGCGGCATCGTCGGCGGTTTCAATCCCCACCATCAGTTCTTTCGGCAGCGGGAAGCCGTTCGAGTTCTTGAGGATTTCCGCCAGCACCCCCGGCGCGATCTTGCAGCCGCAGCCGCCGCCGTGTGAAAAGGAAGTCAGTTTGATGTTTGGTTCAGCGAGATCGGACATAGGGATCCTGGAATTGGAGTCTGTAAAGAATGTAAATGAAGCATACGCCTCATCCGGGCTTATTTATCTTGGTGCAGCTGTCTTGCCACGCGTTGAAAAGTGCTGTCTGAAATATCAGGAAGATCCAGTATCTGCGCCTCGGAGAACTGATCGAAATTTCTCTTGATCGATTGCCCGTAGGCCGGATCATAATGTTTCAGCAACAGCTCATCAACCAGTTCCTCGATCCGGCCAGATGAACTCAGCTGCTGCCAATACGCGACCTTTTCGCGCCCGTGGACGTAGGTCAGGCAAGCCAGCTGGGTATTCAACAAGGCGGGATCAGCAACGAAGTGGGCGTAGTCTTCCAACAGCAGCCGCACCCGATCCGGCCGCGACAGCGCAACTGCAAAACATGGCGAGCTGCGCACGATTTCCATCAATACTTCCGGCACGCGCAGATTGCCGACCTTCTTGCTCTCGGATTCGACGAATACCGGATACTGCGGATCGAAATGCTGTAGCGATTCCCAGATACGGCTCTCGAAAGTCTTTTGCGAAGGTTGCAGTTCGGTCGGCAAATTGCCCAGCACCGAACCGCGATGCGCCGCCATCTGCTCCAGGTCGAGTACTTGCGCGCCTTGCTGCGCCAGCACTTGCAGCAAGCGGCTCTTGCCGCTGCCGGTAGGGCCGCAAATCACCTTGAAGCGGAAGCGCTGCGGCAGTTCGGCCAGGCTGGCGTTGACGTACCTGCGGTAGCTCTGGTAGCCGCCATCGAGCTGCACCACCGGCCAGCCGATTTTTGCCATGATGTGCGCCATGGCGCCGCTTCTGTTGCCGCCGCGCCAGCAGTAAACCAAAGGCGTCCATCCGCGCGGCTTATCGAGAAACTGCGTTTCGATATGGGACGCAATATTGCGCGCGACCAGCACCGCGCCCAGCTTTTTCGCTTCGAATGCGTTGACCTGCTTATACATGGTCCCCACCTGCACCCTCTGCGCATCGTCCAGCACCGGGCAGTTAATGGCGCCGGGAATATGATCCTCGGCAAACTCCGACTGGCTGCGGACATCGATGATGGCATCGAATTGCTTGAGTTGAGGAAGGATTTCTTGAAAAGAGAGCAATGCCGGGTATTTCATTCGCGTTTTTCTAAATCAATTTTTGGCTGGCGGAACGACAGTTGTCATGCATTATAAGCATTTGCGCCGCCTCCCCATTAAATCGCGCACACTCGTCAGGCGTCATCCTGCTGCGACAACATCCCCCAGGCCAGCCGCACCAGTTCATCCTCAAATTCAATACTGCCGAGCAGCGGCGATTTTTCCAGCGAAGCGCTGCGAATGGCGCCGATAACGGCCCGGGTAACGACGAACATCATGGCCGGAGTGGGCGGCCTCAACTTTGGATGGTGGATTCTTTGCATGCTGATGGCAATCCGTTCCGCCGTCTCGCGCAAGGCCTGAGTAACATCGTCGTGATGATCGTGTTGCCAGGCAAAACGGATCATCGCGCGCTTGGCGCTTCTGCCGCTGCCGAGACCTTCGATATTGATGCGGATGAACTGGCGCAGGAAGGTTTGCGGATCGAGCTGGTCTATCTGGCTTTCGGCGCTTTCCATCAATGCATCGAGCTCATCCATCACGCGCCGCCGCTCGCGCGCGATGAGCGCGGTCAGTATGGCCTCCTTGCTCGGAAAATATTGATACAGGGTGCCAATCGAAAAACCGGCCTTTGCAGCCACCTTATTGGTGGTCAGGCCGGCTTCACCTTCGTTTTCCAAAATATGAGCAGTGGTTTGGAAAATGGTCTCGATAGTGCGCTGCGCACGCTCTTGGGTGGGTAATTTTCGCATTATTTCAGAGGAAGAATCGGAATTACGCCTAGCCATGTCAACACCTGTCAAAAACTGAGCAACTTGCGAGTTTAAAAACTGAGTAAAGCTCAGTATAGTACTTCTATCGTGGCTTCATGTCGTTACCCGATATCGCCAATCCATAAAGGCAGTCCGTGAACACATCCAATCCGTTAATGGTAAGAAAACTACTGGTCGACCTGTCGCAAGGCTTCCCGCGCCACTGGCTGGCTGGAAAAGCTTTCCGCACCCAATTCTTCAATGCCTTGTCGATGAGTTTTCCGGTCGGCGAACAAGAGTTCATCGATTCCGTGCGCGCCTGCGCGTTGTCCTTGCCGGCGGAAGCCAGCTACGCCTCGCTGCACGCCACCATCCAGGATTTTGTCGGCCAGGAGGCCACCCACCGGCGGGTGCATACCTTGTACAACGCCGAGCTGGAAAAACAGGGCCTGGTCAATCATTGGCAGCACTGGGCCGCCGACATGATCGCCTTGGGCAACAAGCGTAATGTGCCGGGATTAAGCAAGCTGGCCGTTACCGCCGCCTTTGAACACTACACTGCGGTGCTGGCCGATCTGACCTTGCGCTACCCCGCAGTGCTGGAAGGCGCAGACCCGATGCTGGCGACGCTGTGGCGCTGGCATGCGGTGGAAGAAACCGAACACAAGGCGGTTGCATTCGATTTGTATCGCACGCTAGGCGGCAGTTACAGGAAGCGGCTGCGCTGGTATGCCTTTGCCATGCGGCGCCTTAACGTGATGGCAACCAAGCAAACCATCAACAATCTCTGGCATGACGGCGTGTTGTTCAAACCCGGCACCTGGATCGATGCCGGGCGTTTCTTTTTCGGCCGCCACGGCCTGGTCTGGCTCACTGCCGTTCCTCTGCTCAGCTACCTGAAACGCGACTTTCATCCTTGGCAGCATGACAACCGGGAACTGGCCGCAGAATGGCTTGCCGCCAATTCAGAGCATTATTCCATCGTGCGCGGAATGAAAGAGGCTTGAGCAATTGCAACGAAACTCCTGAACTTCTGTCGAATCGCCTGAATATTGAAGCCGCGATGGACTAAAATGCCATCCGCGGTTTCAAACTAGTCGATTCAAGGAGTTTTCGTTTATGCCCAGGATGTACAGCTTCTCGCGCGCCGCGCTGCCGGTTTTGCTGGCCGGCGCCCTTGGCGCCTGCTCGACCGCCAAACCCACGGTCTATCAAGGCGAGGAATTCAGCGAAACCAGCACTTTTTCCCACGATTTCGCCACCTCCGCTCCAGCTACCTGCGAAGCGGCGCGGCGCACCTTGCTGAGCCAGGGTTACATCATCAAGCAGGCCAAGGACGAACTGGTTGACGGTCACAAACACTTCCAGCCGGAAAGCGATGTGCACGTGGAAATCGAATTCCATGTAGTGTGCGCGCCTAACGGCAAGCTGGGTAAAAGCACCACGTTGTTTGTCAGCGCCACCCAGGATCGTTACGCGCTCAAGAAAACCAACAACTCCGCCAGCGTCGGCCTGAGCGTGCTGGGTTCGGTCTCGATGCCGATCGGCAGCAGCTCCGACTCCTTAGTCAAGGTCGCCAGCGAGACGATTCCAGCCGGCCAATTCTATGACCGCTTCTTCGGCTTGATCGAACACTACCTGGGTCTTGACAGCGGTTTGCCGCTGGCGGACCTCGAGGATAAGCCGGCGCTGCCGGTCAAACCTACGGCAAAAACTGCGGAATAACACCGCACAAGAAAAAGGCCGCTAGTGCATGAAAACGCTAGCGGCCTGCAATTTCTTTCCCAAACTTCAGCGTATCGCTTAAAACGCCTTCTTCAAGCCCACCTGGAAAGAATTGGTCTTGTTACCGCCTGCAAACTGGCCGCTGTAACTGGCGTAAGCGCTGAAATCAGTCGCCAATGCGATGCTGGCGCCGAGCTCCAGGCGTGCGCTATTGGACGGCCCCAGATACGCCGGCAAACCGAAACTGCCGCCCATGCCGACGACGTTGGCGCGCACATCGCGCTCGCTGTCTTCAAACTCTTTTTCCCACGCCAGCTTGGCAAACGGCTGCACCGTATATTTGCCCAGCGCCAGCTTGCTGCTGACCTGGGCGCCCAGGCTGGAGACCAGCGAGTTACGCTTTTGCGATTGAAAGTTCATCGCGGTGCTGTCGTTGCCGTGTTCCATATAGCCGCCGACATGGACTTGCTGCCAAGTCAAGGTGCCAACCGGGCTGAGGACAGCTGCGCCAAGGTCGACATCATATTGACCGCCGATGCGCAACAAGAATTGATGGCCATTGGTGCTGCCGGTCTCGCTGCGGGTGGACGTACCCAAAGCAATGTTACGCGTCACGTCGTTGTACTGCAGCGAGCCGACCATGCCGAGCCCGCTAAGCGCCCAGGCGCCGTCACGGTATTGGGTATAGGCCGACAGCATGGCCTGATCCAGCTTGAAACCGCCGGTATCGCTGCCGAAATTGGCCCGGTTATGGGCAAAGCCGAAAGCGCCGCCGACCGTAACGTTTTGATTGAGCGCATAGTCGACGCCAACCGACAAGCTGTTGGACGAACCATCCAGGCCAGGATTATTGCCGTTGTGATCCAGGCTTTGGTGGGTATTGTCGTACGCGGCATAAGCCTCGACCTGCCCCGCCCGCGGCGTCAGGCGCAGACGGTCGTCGATCACCCGGGTGAAGGTTTGCGCGCCAGCCAGCGGCGCTTCCGCCAGCATGCCGATCTGACCGGGTGCCTGCAATACCGATTCGATGTATTGCGCAAGAATCGCATGACCGGCGCCGGTTGGATGAACGCCGTCGGCGAACAGGTAGGTCTTATCGGCATTCGGCGCAACCAGGGTCGATGTGGTGCAGGTCGAAGATGAGCTGGTGGTGCAGGCCGGCGTGGTGACATTGGTAAAGCCGTACAGACCAGGATTGGCAATCGCTTCGCTCACCAGGCCGAAGGCGTTGAGCGCAACGATATTGCCGCCCAGCTTGCTCAAGCCGCTATTCAGGCTGGCATTGAAACTGGTTGAGGCCGCGGTCCACAAGGTGGACAGTGCCGGAATCGACGCTCCCTGCGGAGTGCGGCCGATATCGGGCAAATTGATCACGACCACGGTGCCGGCGCCGGCTTGCTGCAATTGCTTGACCAGGCCGACCACATTGCCGGCTTCTCCGGTAATTTGCTGGATGGTTTGCACCGCGGTAGCAATTTGCGTCGCCGGATTGAGCAAACCGGCGATATTCGTCTGGGTGTAGCCGAACACATCGTTGGCGCCGGCCCAGACCGCATACAAGCCTTTGCTGTCCAGTCTCGGATTGGCGGCCAGATAACCTTGGACCTGGCTGGTGACAGTCGGCACCAAAGGCGCTGTGGCGGCATCGGGCCAGCCGTTCTGGCTGGTAACGCGGGCGCCGCCGACGGCGTAATCGGTACCGCCGGCAGGTTGGGCGCCAGTCGGCGTCAGCACCGCGGCGGGATTGGCGGCGGTGCCGTATTTGTGGGCCACGATTTGGGCCCAGACCGGATCCGGATTGGTGGTAAACGATGGCTGCCTGCCGACGCCGGTGAAATACCCGCTATCAGTCAGCGAATCGCCGAAAAACACCATCTGGGAAAAATTCGCGGCGCTTGCCGGCGCACAAATGACCAAGCCGGCGCCGCATACTGCCGCGGTGCGTGTCGCCATCGTCAACGCACGGGCCATGGGGCGCAGGCGGAATTTGGGTAATGATAATTGCAATTGTGTCTCCTTCTTGTATTTATAGGTATTGCGTCGTTAATATCTGCCAGCCCGACACCGTTGTCAATCAAACTGCATAGACAAAACACTCGGAATGCAACGCCGCCATGCACGCCGGCACCACTTGGCTTGCCAAACGCGCTGGTTTTCGCGCCATTTGTGCCAAACTGTGTTACGTTCGCCGCCAAAAACCGGCGCAGGCCGCCCTCTAAATTCAAACCGACCATGGACAAAATAGACAAACAAATTCTCGCCATCCTGCAAGAAGACGCCAGCACGCCGGTGGCGGAAATCGCCGAGAAGGTCAATCTGTCGTCGACGCCGTGCTGGCGCCGCATACAGAAACTGGAAGAAGATGGAGTGGTGTTGCGCCGGGTGGCGCTGCTGGATGCCGAAAAGCTGAATGTCGGCGTGACGGTATTCGTTTCGATCAAGACCAATCAGCATAACGCCAACTGGTATGCCCAATTCAGCAACACGGTAAAACTGATTCCCGAAGTGGTGGAGTTTTACCGCATGAGCGGCAACATCGATTACCTGTTGCGAGTGGTGGTGCCGAACATCGCTGCCTACGACGCGGTATACCAGAAGCTGACGCAGTCGAACGCGCTGTTCGACGTCAACGCCAGCTTCGCGATGGAGCAAATCAAGCACACTACTGCGTTGCCGCTCGATTATGCCGGACTGGACTGATGCGGTCCGCCCGGATTGCGGCTTGGGTTACAGTTTGAGTTACAGCTTCAGCTACAACGCTTGCTCCATGCACTTGAAAGCCTGCCCCATGTCGGCCATCAGGTCATCGATATGTTCCAGGCCGACATGCACCCGCACCAGGGGATTCTGGTAAGTCGTCGCCGACGCTACCCGGGTAGGCGGCTTGTCCAGCGGTAAAGCCAGGCTTTCAAAGCCGCCCCACGACAAGCCGATGCCGAACAATTGCAAGCTTTCAAAGAATTTAGACAGCGCAGGACGACCGACCTCTTTCAATTCAACCGTGAACAAGCCGCTGGCGCCAAGGAAATCGCGCTGCCACAGTTTATAGCCGGGATCGGATGGCAACGCCGGATGCAATACCCGCTCGACCAACGGCTGCGTGCGCAGGTATTCCGCCAGCTGGATGCCGCTCTCCCAGTGCTGGCGCAGGCGTACCGCCATGCTGCGCATGCCGCGCAAGGCCAGGTAGATATCGTCCGGGCCGGCAGTCTGGCCGAAATCGTGGGCGCCGTGCTTGAGGATGCACCAGGCTCGCTCATTGGCGCTGGCGACGCCCAGCAAAGCATCCGAGTGGCCGACGATGTATTTGGTAGCGGCGTGGATCGACACATCGACGCCGTGTTCGAACGGTTTGAAAAACAGCGGTGTAGCCCAGGTATTGTCGAGCAACACATAGGCGCCGACTTTATGCGCTTCTTCCGCGATGGCCGGAATATCCTGCACCTCGAAGGTCCACGATCCAGGCGACTCGACAAACACCACGCTGGTATTCGGCCGCAGCAAGGTACGGATTTCGCCGCCGATCAGAGGGTCGAAATATTCCACTTCAACCCCCATGCGGCGCAGTACGCGATCGGCGAAGGTGCGGGTGGGGCCGTACACGCTGTCGGTAATCAGCACATGGTCGCCGCTTTTGACGAAAGCCATGATGCTATGGGTACAGGCGGATAAACCCGATGGAAACACCAGGCAGTTGTGGCCGCCTTCCAGCGTCACGATCGCCTGCTCGAAGGAACGGGTGGTCGGCGTGCCGAAACGGCCGTAGTTGGACATCGGATTGTCGATCTGGCGGCTGGCTTCCCAGTCTTCCAGGTTGTTGGCGATGATGGTCGAACCGCGGAATACCGGCGTATTGACCATTCCCGCGAAACGCGCCGGCTCGCGGCCGCAATGCACCAACTGCGTATCGACATGCGTGGCCGGGGAAGCCGAAGAATTATCGGAAGACATAAGAAGTACTCCATGCTGAACTGTACGGCGAGATTACCTGGGTCTATTGTAGAGTTGTGGACGTGGAAAATTATTGCAACAAATCGCCCGAAATTATGATTTATTGGAATATTTTTCTAATATTTTGATATTTAAAGGAAATTATTACCAACACAACAAGAAAATCCGCAGCCCGCCTATCTCTACATCCGCAAAATCATCCAATCCGATATATATGTAAATCATATTACTACCGCACAAATCATATATTTGACATGGCGTTATGGGCAAGGCACTCTAGGGCCAGCCCTCAAGCCATTATTTCTGGAGATGCAAATCATGCCGCAATATCGTTCCCGCACCACCACTCACGGCCGCAACATGGCCGGCGCCCGCGCCCTGTGGCGCGCCACAGGCATGAAAGACGGCGATTTCGACAAGCCGATCATTGCGGTGGTCAACTCGTTTACCCAATTCGTGCCGGGCCACGTCCATCTGAAGGACCTGGGCCAGATGGTTGCGCGCGAGATCGAAGCAGCCGGCGGCGTCGCCAAGGAATTCAATACGATTGCGGTCGATGACGGCATCGCCATGGGCCATGGCGGCATGCTGTACTCGCTGCCATCGCGCGAACTGATCGCCGATTCGGTCGAGTACATGGTCAACGCCCACTGTGCCGACGCCATGGTGTGCATCTCCAATTGCGACAAAATCACCCCGGGCATGCTGATGGCGGCGATGCGCCTGAATATCCCGGTAGTGTTCGTTTCCGGCGGGCCGATGGAAGCCGGCAAGGTAGTCGAAAAACTGCCAGGCGTGGCCGTGATCGATCAGAAGATTTTCAAGATCGACCTGGTCGACGCCATGATCAAGGCTGGCGACGCCTCAGTCAGCGACGCCGACATCGCTGAAATCGAACGCTCGGCCTGCCCGACCTGCGGCTCCTGCTCCGGCATGTTTACCGCCAACTCGATGAACTGCCTGACCGAAGCGCTCGGCCTGGCCCTGCCCGGCAACGGCACCATTCTCGCCACCCACGCCGACCGCAAGGAATTGTTCCTGCGCGCCGGACGCCTGATCGTTGAACTGGCCAAACGCCATTACGAGCAAGATGATTACTCGGTCCTGCCGCGCACCATCGCCAGCAAAGCCTCGTTTGAAAACGCCATGACGCTGGACGTCGCCATGGGCGGGTCGACCAATACCGTGCTGCACCTGCTGGCCGCAGCGCAGGAAGCCGAAGTCGATTTCAAGATGGCCGATATCGACCGCATCTCGCGCCATGTGCCTTGCCTGTGCAAGGTAGCGCCGATGACCGACAAATACCATATCGAAGACGTGCATCGCGCCGGCGGCATCATCAGCATCCTGGGCGAACTGGCGCGCGCCGGCTTGCTCGACACCAGCCGTCCGACGATTCACGCCAAGACCCTGGCCGACGCCATCGCCAATAACGACATCACGCAGACCCAGGATCCGGCCGTGCATAAGCTGTTCAGCGCAGCTCCCGGCGGCGTGCCGACCCAGGTCGCGTTTTCTCAGGAAAGACGCTTCACCAGCCTCGACACCGACCGCGACAACGGTTGTATCCGCAACAAGGCGCACGCATATTCGCAAGACGGCGGGCTGGCGGTCTTGTACGGCAACCTGGCGGAAAACGGCTGCATCGTTAAAACCGCAGGCGTCGACGAAAGCATCCTCAAGTTCAGCGGCCGCGCGCGCGTGTTCGAAAGCCAGGATGACGCGGTGGAAGCGATCCTGGGCGATGCGGTCCATGCCGGCGACGTCGTCATCATCCGCTACGAAGGACCGAAAGGCGGCCCCGGCATGCAGGAAATGCTGTATCCGACTTCGTATATCAAATCCAAGGGCCTGGGTAAATCCTGCGCGCTGTTCACCGATGGCCGTTTTTCGGGCGGTTCGTCCGGCCTGGTGATCGGCCATGCCTCGCCGGAAGCGGCAGAAGGCGGCGCCATCGGCCTGGTAGAGGAAGGCGACACCATCGAAATCGACATCCCTGAGCGCCGCATGCACCTGAAAATCAGCGACGCCGAACTGGCGCAACGACGCGCTGCGATGGAAGCCAAAGGCAAGGATGCCTGGAAGCCGGTCAACCGCCAGCGTTACGTGTCGCAGGCATTGCAGGCCTATGCCGCCATGGCAACGTCGGCCGACCGTGGCGCAGTGCGCGACATCAGCCAGTTGAAACGTTAAGCGAGATGCCGGTTTGTACGTCGATTCGCGTTTACATATGCATATACGCACTTATGTCGTAACGTTTATTTAGCAATAAAAATGTAACTCTCTGTAAAAGAGGCCGGCCCAAACCGGCTTCTTTTTGCCTCTACTCCCTTGCCGGCGCTCAATTTTCGCTCTTGGCAGACTCGCCCCCAAAGGCCATATTCTTCATCACGATATGGTAAAGTTGCGAACCGTTCCTGTGGCAGATCCTGCACGACATTACCGCAACCGATTCCCTGGCGAATCTTATGGCAGTCCCTGCATGTCTTCCCGTTAACGCTACTCCCTAAACCACACTATCGGATTGGCATCTAGCAACAGATGACGTCGTTGAATAATTCCGGAATGCAAAGAAAAACAGTCGCCATTATTGGCGGCGGCCCTGCCGGCCTGATGGCTGCCGAGGCGCTGGCCGCAGGCGGCGTGCAAGCGGATGTTTACGACGCCATGCCTTCGGTCGGCCGCAAATTCCTGCTGGCCGGCAAAGGCGGCATGAACCTGACCCATTCGGAACCCTACGACGCCTTCCTGTCCCGCTACGGATCGCGCACGCCGCAGATAGCACCGCTGCTGGCCGAGTTCACTCCGGAGGCGTTACGCGAATGGGTCCATGGACTGGGCATCGACACCTTCGTCGGCTCATCCGGCCGCGTTTTCCCGACCGACATGAAAGCTGCACCGTTGCTGCGCGCATGGCTGCATCGCTTGCGCCAGACCGGTGTGCGGCTTCACATGCGTCATCGCTGGCTGGGCTGGACCGAAGCCGGAACACTGTGTTTCGACACGCCGCAAGGACAACAAACCGTCAACGCCGACGCCGTAGTGCTGGCGCTAGGTGGCGGCAGTTGGGCGCGCCTGGGCTCGGATGCCAGGTGGGTGCCGCTGTTAAGCCAGCGCGAAATTGCCATCGCACCGCTGCAGCCCTCCAACTGCGGGTTCGAGATTGGCTGGAGTGAATATTTTCGTAGCCGCTTTGCCGGCGACCATCTGAAATCGGTCGCCATCACGGTAGAACTTGAGGATGTCGGTCTGCCTGCATCGCGTAAGCAAGGCGAGTTCGTGATTACCGCCGAAGGCATTGAAGGCAGCTTGATTTATGCCCTGTCGGCCGGTTTGCGCGACCGGATTTCCGCCAGCGGCAAAGCGATGATTCAGCTCGACCTGCTGCCGGACTGGCCTCTGCAACGGGTGATCGACGAAGTCACGCGGCCGCGCGGCGCGCGCTCCTGGTCTAGCCACCTGCAAAGCCGTTTGGGACTGAAAGGCGTGAAAACCGGTTTGCTGCGGGAGCTGGTCGCGGCCGCCGATTTTGCGGATCCATTGCTTCTGGCGCACGCCATCAAGGCCTTGCCCTTGACCTTGCTGGCCGCCCGCCCTATCGATGAAGCCATCAGCAGCGCCGGCGGTGTCACGTTTGAAGGCATGGACCGGCAGCTCATGCTGAAAGCCTTGCCGGGCGTCTTTTGCGCCGGCGAAATGCTCGACTGGGAAGCCCCCACCGGCGGCTACCTGCTAACTGCCTGCCTGGCCTCCGGACGGGCTGCCGGCAACGGCGTTTTAAACTGGTTACGGTAACATGACGACGGCTGAATTGATGAGGGAAGGAAGTGTGAATCCAGGCGAACTATCGCAGGCAGAGCAGCAGCAGGCCGGTCAATGGCGCATTTCCAAGACCGTTGGCGTGGTGGTTTCCGTCCTGGTCCACATCATCGGCATCTGGTTTTTGCTGACCAAGCTGTCGGTCGAGATGCCCATGTCGCCACCGCCTGGCGATATGGGATTGCTGCTCATCAGCGCCGCGCCGGCGCCCAGCAGCGTGCCGCCGCCCAAACTCCAGACGCCTCCGGCCAAGCCGAAATCCGCGCCCAAGCCGCGCAAGACAGAGCAAAAACAGGAACAGGTCCGCAAGCTCGCCGCCCGCCCTGCGGCGGCACCGCAAGCGACCATCCCGCCGCCGCCCGATGCGCCTAAGTACGAGCAATCGGTACAGGAGGATTTTTCTTCGCACATCCAGGCCGCACGTGAACGGCGCGAAGCGGCCCAGGCCCAGGAACGCGCCGAAGCCGGCGAGACTGCGGAAGAAGCGCCGCAATCGCCGAACGACATCGCACGCGCCAACATCCAGGCCCAAAGAGGCTGGATGGGTATCGACAAGGATAAATCCGGCGGCATATTCCAAGTGCGCGATAAAACGCCGTTCAGAGCCAGCTTGATTTTCCGCGGCTGGAACGCCAGCGCCAGCCGCAGCGCGCAGCAGAATATCCCCGTGGAGCGCGGCGGCGATGAAAGCATCGAAATGGCCATCGTCAATAAAATGATAGAGATGATCCGCAAGAAAACCAGCACCGACATTCCCTGGCGCTCGCAACGCCTGGGCCGTGTCATTACGCTCAGCGCCCGCTTGAAAGATACCGCCGAACTGCAACAGTTCCTGATGCGGGAAATGTTTTTCCAGGATAGCGCGCCACCTCGATAAGCACCTGGTTTAGCCAAGCAGGCGTCTTGCGTGGCGAGGTATCTTAAACTGCAAAGAAATAGCCGGTAAGCCTTGTTCCGCTTACAATATTGCCTATTCCCGAATATTAGAGATCAGACACGATTCCGCGCCTGAGAAAGAACCCATTTAATGCAATCAAATTTTCGACAACGGGCCGCCCGATGACGGTAGCGGCACAAAAAGTTTCACCAGGCATGCAGCAATATCTCGGCATCAAGGCCGACTATCCGGACACGCTCGTGTTCTACCGGATGGGAGATTTTTACGAACTGTTTTTCGAGGATGCGGAAAAAGCCGCGCGCCTGCTGGGCATCACGCTGACCGCACGCGGCACTTACAACAATGCGCCGATCAAGATGTGCGGCGTACCGTTCCACTCTGCCGATCAATATCTGGCCAAGCTGATCAAGCTCGGCGAATCGGTGGCCTTATGCGAACAGATCGGTGACCCGGCCACCAGCAAGGGGCCAGTCGACAGAAAAGTGCTGCGCGTGATTACGCCCGGCACCTTGACCGACTCCAACCTGCTGCCGGAAAAATCGGACCAGCCTTTGCTGGCGCTGTACGTTACCCAGCAACGCAAGGTGATGAAGGTTGGTCTGGCATGGCTGTCGATGGCCAGCGGCATGCTAAAGATGATGGAATTCGCTTGCGATCCGGATACCCTGGATACCCTGCTGAAGCAGGAGCTGGAACGGATCGCGCCGGCCGAGATTCTGGTGGCTGACATGGTCGAAGCCATGTTGGCCGGCAACGTAGTCGACAAGACCACCACCGTGCCGGAATGGCACTTCGATATTACCCACGGCAAGAAGGCCTTGCTGGACCAGCTCGCAGTCGGCAGCCTGGGCGGTTTCGGCGCCGAAGGTTTGAGCGCCGCTATCGGCGCTGCCGGCGCCCTGCTGCGCTATGCCCAGTCGACGCAGGGCAAAGGCTTGCAGCATGTGCGCACGCTCACGGTCGAAACCGAAAACGAATTCATCGGCCTCGACGCCGCCACCCGCCGCAACCTGGAACTCACCGAAACCATACGCGGCCAGGATGCGTCATCGGGCGCGCCCACCCTGTTTTCGCTGCTGGACCACTGCCGCACCGCGATGGGATCGCGCTTGCTGCGTCATTGGCTGCACCATGCCAAGCGTGATCAAGCGGTTGCGCGCGGCCGCCACGCCGCGATCGGCGCCTTGATCGCAGCCGATGCCGGCAGCGCCATCTCCGGCACGCTGAGCGCCGTGCCGGATATCGAACGCATCACCGCCCGCATCGCCCTGCTGTCAGCGCGGCCGCGCGACCTGGCCGGCTTGCGCGACGGCTTGCTGCAACTGGATTCCCTGCGCGCCGACATCGCCATGTGCGGCAACGAGAATCAAGCCGAGAATCAGGCGCCGCTGCTGCAGGAGCTGCAATTCGCACTGGAAACCCCGGTCGATTGCCTGCAGTTGCTGCAAAGCGCGATCGCTACCGAACCATCGACCATGGTGCGCGACGGCGGCGTCATCGCCGCCGGCTTCGACGCCGAACTGGACGAATTGCGCGGGCTCTCGGAAAACGCCGGCCAGTTCCTGGTCGACCTCGAAACACGCGAACGGGCTCGTACGGGGATCGCCAATCTGCGCGTCGAATATAACAAGGTGCATGGCTTCTACATCGAAGTCACCCACGGCCAGACCACCAAGGTGCCGGATGACTACCGCCGGCGCCAGACCTTGAAGAATGCCGAGCGCTACATCACGCCGGAACTGAAGGCCTTTGAAGACAAGGCTTTGTCGGCGCAAGAACGCGCGCTGATACGCGAGAAAGCGCTGTACGAACAGATTTTGCAAGATCTGGCGCCGCATATCGGCACCTTGCAAAACATCGCCCACGCGCTGGCGCAACTCGATACGCTGGTCGCCCTGGCCGATCACGCCGCGCGCCACGACTGGTGCGTGCCGCAGCTGGTGACAGAACCGGCGATCCAGATCCTGCAGGGACGCCATCCGGTGGTCGAGAAACAGATTGAACGCTTCATAGCCAACGACTGCCAGCTGTCCACCGAACGCAAGCTGTTACTGATCACAGGCCCCAACATGGGCGGTAAATCGACCTTCATGCGCCAGGTGGCGCTGATCACCCTGCTGGCTTACGTTGGCAGCTACGTGCCCGCAGACAGCGCCGTACTAGGTCCGATCGACCGCATCTTCACGCGTATCGGCGCCGCCGACGACCTGGCCGGCGGCCGTTCCACCTTCATGGTCGAAATGACCGAATCGGCGGCCATCCTCAACGGCGCCAGCGAGAATTCGCTGGTGCTGATGGATGAGGTGGGTCGCGGCACCTCGACCTTCGACGGCCTGGCGCTGGCATGGGCAATCGCCCGTCACCTGATCGACGCCACCCGCAGCTTCACCCTGTTTGCGACGCACTATTTCGAGCTGACCCAATTGCCTGATTTGCACCCGTCGGCAGCCAATGTGCATTTGTCCGCCGTCGAGCATAAGGACAGCATCGTCTTCCTGCATGCAGTGCAAGCCGGTCCGGCATCCCAGAGTTACGGCTTGCAGGTAGCGCAGCTGGCCGGCGTGCCGCCGCCTGTGATCCGCGCCGCCCGCAAGCATCTGGCTTTGCTGGAATCGCAATCGATGCAGCCGACGCCGCAATTCGATCTGTTTGCGCAAGTGGCCAATATGGATGCCGATGCTGCCAGCGACAACCGGACTTTGGATAGCGAGCTGATGATTGCCCTGGATAGTATCGATCCCGACGCGCTGACCCCGCGTGAAGCCTTGGAACAGCTATATCGCCTGAAGCATCTCACTACGGCGCAGAAAATCTGATGAACGCCTTTGCCTGCCGCAAACTGCCGCTTCGGCCGGCCTTATTGCTAGCGCTGGCGCTGACGGCAGGCTGCGGCGCTGCGCAGGCGGAAACCGCCAATTTCAGTTTTGGCGTCATCGCCCATGTCTTTCGCAGCGGCGCGGATGAAATCCCGTTACGCGACGCCATCAGCGAAACCGACGCCGATAATCTTGCCTTCGTTGTGGCAAACGGCATCAAGGCCAGCAGCGAACCGTGTACCGACAAGTTATACAACCAGCGCAAGGCATTGCTGAACAGTGCAAAAAACGGCTTGATCGTATCTTTATCGGCCAGCGACTGGGTGGCGTGCAAAACTTCGGCCGACCGCTCGGCCGCAGCAGAGCGCCTGAGCCGGATCCGCGACTTGTTCTTTTCTGACGAATTTTCTTTTGGCGACAGCAAGATTCCGTTGATCAGGCAATCGACCTCGCCCAAGTTTCGCAGCTACGTGGAGAATGCGCGCTGGGAAATCGGCAATGTGGTATTTGCCACGATCAACCTGCCGGCCGCCAACAATCACTATCTGGCAGAAGGCGGCCGCAACAGCGAATTCGAGGACCGGCAAATCGCCAACCGGGAATGGCTGCAGCGCATTTTCCTGAATGCATCGCAGAAGAAGTCGGATGCGGTTGTCCTGTTTTGCGATGGCGATCCGTTGGCAACCCAGCGTCACCGCGTCTTCGACTTTAATGTCAAACGCGACGGGTTTTCCGAGATCCGCCAGAAAATCAGTTCACACGCGGCGCATTTTGAAGGCAAGGTGCTAGTCATTCACGGACCACGCGGCAGCAGTTCGCCACACCCGGCCAGCATAGTCTGGCAACACAATCTGGGGGATCTGGAAATCCCGGGCGGCTGGCTGAAAATAACCGTGAATCCAGCCAACCCTAAACTGTTCGAACTCGGTAAGCCGGCCGATCCGCAGACGCTTTCGCGGCGATAGCCATCTCGCAGAGAGACAGGGAATCACCTGAAAAAAAAGCCGCAGAACATGATGGCCTGCGGCTTTTTTATTGCACCTGACCCGTCCTGAAATAAGTTGACACTTTTCCGATGAAGAAAGGAAGTGTCAGATGGAGCAAGGGACTAAGCGTAGTCAACGGGATTACAGCCTGGCTTTTAAATTGAGCGTTGTCGAGCAAGTAGAAAAAGGCGAGATAACGTACAAAGAAGCGCAAAAGCGGTATGGAATCCAGGGTCGGTCGACAGTTTTGGTATGGTGTCGCAAACACGGCTTACAGGACTGGACGAGTCCGAGGGGCCGAACTAAGCGGAGAATGACCATGACAAATGAACCGGCCAAGCCGTTAACCCCTGAGCAACGAATCAAAGAGCTAGAACGGCAACTGCGGGAAGAAAGGCAGA
>NZ_FNOR01000042.1 GCF_900107095.1 Collimonas sp. OK242 | reverse complement strand
GAAGGTTCTTTAACAATTAACAGTCGATAAGTGTGGGCGTTTGATGGAAGTGCAGCGCTGTTCATGTAAATGGATGGCGTATAACTTAAAACATTAAATGTTCACAGAAGAAGAAAATAGGCGCTTCTGCAAAGAAGTGGCCTGTCAGTATTTTGAGTGAGCGATAGCAGAGATGCTAGGCAGCAATGCCACAAAACAGAGATTGAACTGAAGAGTTTGATCCTGGCTCAGATTGAACGCTGGCGGCATGCCTTACACATGCAAGTCGAACGGCAGCACGGGGGCAACCCTGGTGGCGAGTGGCGAACGGGTGAGTAATATATCGGAACGTACCTTTGAGTGGGGGATAACTAGTCGAAAGACTAGCTAATACCGCATACGATCTACGGATGAAAGCGGGGGACCTGTAAGGGCCTCGTGCTCATAGAGCGGCCGATATCTGATTAGCTAGTTGGTGAGGTAAAGGCTCACCAAGGCATCGATCAGTAGCTGGTCTGAGAGGACGACCAGCCACACTGGGACTGAGACACGGCCCAGACTCCTACGGGAGGCAGCAGTGGGGAATTTTGGACAATGGGGGCAACCCTGATCCAGCAATGCCGCGTGAGTGAAGAAGGCCTTCGGGTTGTAAAGCTCTTTTGTCAGGGAAGAAACGGGATGTCCTAATACGGTGTCCTAATGACGGTACCTGAAGAATAAGCACCGGCTAACTACGTGCCAGCAGCCGCGGTAATACGTAGGGTGCAAGCGTTAATCGGAATTACTGGGCGTAAAGCGTGCGCAGGCGGTTATGTAAGACAGGTGTGAAATCCCCGGGCTTAACCTGGGAATGGCATTTGTGACTGCATGGCTAGAGTGTGTCAGAGGGGGGTAGAATTCCACGTGTAGCAGTGAAATGCGTAGAGATGTGGAGGAATACCGATGGCGAAGGCAGCCCCCTGGGATAACACTGACGCTCATGCACGAAAGCGTGGGGAGCAAACAGGATTAGATACCCTGGTAGTCCACGCCCTAAACGATGTCTACTAGTTGTCGGGTCTTAATTGACTTGGTAACGCAGCTAACGCGTGAAGTAGACCGCCTGGGGAGTACGGTCGCAAGATTAAAACTCAAAGGAATTGACGGGGACCCGCACAAGCGGTGGATGATGTGGATTAATTCGATGCAACGCGAAAAACCTTACCTACCCTTGACATGGACAGGATCCTGAAGAGATTTGGGAGTGCTCGAAAGAGAACTGTCACACAGGTGCTGCATGGCTGTCGTCAGCTCGTGTCGTGAGATGTTGGGTTAAGTCCCGCAACGAGCGCAACCCTTGTCATTAGTTGCTACGAAAGGGCACTCTAATGAGACTGCCGGTGACAAACCGGAGGAAGGTGGGGATGACGTCAAGTCCTCATGGCCCTTATGGGTAGGGCTTCACACGTCATACAATGGTACATACAGAGGGCCGCCAACCCGTGAGGGGGAGCTAATCCCAGAAAGTGTATCGTAGTCCGGATTGTAGTCTGCAACTCGACTACATGAAGTTGGAATCGCTAGTAATCGCGGATCAGCATGTCGCGGTGAATACGTTCCCGGGTCTTGTACACACCGCCCGTCACACCATGGGAGCGGGTTTTACCAGAAGTAGGTAGCCTAACCGCAAGGGGGGCGCTTACCACGGTAGGATTCGTGACTGGGGTGAAGTCGTAACAAGGTAGCCGTATCGGAAGGTGCGGCTGGATCACCTCCTTTCTAGAGTTTGCATGAAAGTTAAGCGTCCACACTTATCGTCTGTTAGTTAAGAAGAACAGGTATCGGTCAAAGGCTGGTGCGTAGCGATACGCAGTAGTTGATGGTAGGCTCGTACTGATCCAAGCGGGTCTGTAGCTCAGTTGGTTAGAGCACCGTGTTGATAACGCGGGGGTCGTTGGTTCGAGCCCAACCAGACCCACCAAGTATCCGAGATTTTATGTTGATCTTGTTCTAAAGATTGACTGGCTCTGCCAGCGATCTTTAGTCTGATTGGCGCAGTCAAAAGTAGGTGTGCACTTTTGACTGACTATTTCTGGGGGTTTAGCTCAGCTGGGAGAGCACCTGCTTTGCAAGCAGGGGGTCGTCGGTTCGATCCCGTCAACCTCCACCAAGTTTCCTTGGTGAGAAATGTCAAACCTAAGTCGGCGCAGTAGCGCGCTGGGATTTAGGTTTGGTCTTTTTGAGATCAAAAGCAATAACTGTTCTTTAACAATTTAGAAGAAGTAGTAAAGATTCGTCAGCAGACAAGACATTGTTTGTTGATGGGTATGATTGTATCAAATCAAAAAGTATGTAAAGAGTTCTCAAAAGAGCATATCGGTGAAAGCTGATGTGTAATGCGAAAACACTTTGGATACGGCAAACGCTAAACTCATAGAAATACCTCTGTAACCGCTTTTTGGGTGTGAACGCATCCAGAGGCTAACGTTATAGGGACAAGTGAATAAGTGCACATGGTGGATGCCTTGGCGATATCAGGCGATGAAGGACGTAGTAGCTTGCGATAAGCTGCGGGGAGCTAGCAAACAAGCTTTGATCCGCAGATTTCCGAATGGGGAAACCCGGCCCTAGTGGTCATTGCATCCTGAATACATAGGTTTGCAAAGCGAACGCGGCGAACTGAAACATCTAAGTAGCTGCAGGAAAAGAAATCAACCGAGATTCCCAAAGTAGTGGCGAGCGAAATGGGAACAGCCGCAAGTGTTAGCAGTGGACATAGTAGAACGACTTGGAAACGTCGGCCATAGAGGGTGATAGCCCCTTATACGAAATGATCATTGTGGGACTAGGCTTGCAACAAGTAGGGCGGGACACGTGTAATCCTGTCTGAACATGGGGGGACCATCCTCCAAGGCTAAATACTCGATATCGACCGATAGTGAACCAGTACCGTGAGGGAAAGGCGAAAAGAACCCCGGAAGGGGAGTGAAATAGATCCTGAAACCGTGTGCATACAAACAGTAGGAGCGGACTTGTTCCGTGACTGCGTACCTTTTGTATAATGGGTCAGCGACTTACATTCAGTGGCAAGCTTAACCGTATAGGGAAGGCGTAGAGAAATCGAGTCCGAATAGGGCGTTCAGTCGCTGGGTGTAGACCCGAAACCAAGTGATCTACTCATGGCCAGGATGAAGGTGCGGTAACACGCACTGGAGGTCCGAACCCACTAATGTTGAAAAATTAGGGGATGAGCTGTGGGTAGGGGTGAAAGGCTAAACAAACTTGGAAATAGCTGGTTCTCTCCGAAAACTATTTAGGTAGTGCCTCAAGTATCACCATCGGGGGTAGAGCACTGTTATGGCTAGGGGGTCATCGAGACTTACCAAACCATTGCAAACTCCGAATACCGATGAGTGCGAGCTTGGGAGACAGACGCCGGGTGCTAACGTCCGACGTCAAGAGGGAAACAACCCAGACCGCCAGCTAAGGTCCCAAAGATTGGCTAAGTGGCAAACGAAGTGGGAAGGCTAAAACAGTCAGGAGGTTGGCTTAGAAGCAGCCATCCTTTAAAGAAAGCGTAATAGCTCACTGATCGAGTCGTCCTGCGCGGAAGATGTAACGGGGCTAAGCCAGTCACCGAAGCTGCGGATATCCGTAAGGATATGGTAGGAGAGCGTTCTGTAAGCCTGCGAAGGTGTCTTGTAAAGGATGCTGGAGGTATCAGAAGTGCGAATGCTGACATGAGTAGCGATAATGGGGGTGAAAAGCCTCCACGCCGTAAGCCCAAGGTTTCCTGTTCAACGTTCATCGGAGCAGGGTGAGTCGGCCCCTAAGGCGAGGCAGAGATGCGTAGCTGATGGGAAGCAGGTTAATATTCCTGCACCGTCGTTAGATGCGATGGGGGGACGGATCGCGGAAGGTTGTCCGGGTGTTGGAAGTCCCGGTTCCTATATCAGAGAAGGCTGTTAGGCAAATCCGGCAGCGTAATTCAAGGGTATGGGACGAGCAAACTTGTTTGCGAAGCAATCGGAAGTGGTTCCAAGAAAAGCCTCTAAGCTTCAGTCTAACGAGACCGTACCGCAAACCGACACAGGTGGGCGAGATGAGTATTCTAAGGCGCTTGAGAGAACTCGGGAGAAGGAACTCGGCAAATTTGTACCGTAACTTCGGGATAAGGTACGCCCCGGTAGTTTGACTGGCCTGCGCCAGAAGGACGAAAGGGCTGCAATAAAAAGGTGGCTGCGACTGTTTAATAAAAACACAGCACTCTGCAAACACGAAAGTGGACGTATAGGGTGTGACGCCTGCCCGGTGCTGGAAGATTAAATGATGGGGTGCAAGCTCTTGATTGAAGTCCCAGTAAACGGCGGCCGTAACTATAACGGTCCTAAGGTAGCGAAATTCCTTGTCGGGTAAGTTCCGACCTGCACGAATGGCGTAACGATGGCCACACTGTCTCCTCCCGAGACTCAGCGAAGTTGAAATGTTTGTGATGATGCAATCTACCCGCGGCTAGACGGAAAGACCCCATGAACCTTTACTGTAGCTTTGCATTGGACTTTGAACCAATCTGTGTAGGATAGGTGGGAGGCTTTGAAGCGGGGACGCTAGTTCTCGTGGAGCCAACCTTGAAATACCACCCTGGTTTGTTTGAGGTTCTAACCTTGGTCCGTTATCCGGATCGGGGACAGTGCATGGTAGGCAGTTTGACTGGGGCGGTCTCCTCCCAAAGTGTAACGGAGGAGTTCGAAGGTACGCTAGGTACGGTCGGACATCGTGCTAATAGTGCAATGGCATAAGCGTGCTTAACTGCGAGACTGACAAGTCGAGCAGGTACGAAAGTAGGACATAGTGATCCGGTGGTTCTGTATGGAAGGGCCATCGCTCAACGGATAAAAGGTACTCTGGGGATAACAGGCTGATTCCTCCCAAGAGTTCATATCGACGGGGGAGTTTGGCACCTCGATGTCGGCTCATCACATCCTGGGGCTGTAGCCGGTCCCAAGGGTATGGCTGTTCGCCATTTAAAGTGGTACGTGAGCTGGGTTTAAAACGTCGTGAGACAGTTTGGTCCCTATCTGCCGTGGGCGTTGGAAATTTGAAGGGGGCTGCTCCTAGTACGAGAGGACCGGAGTGGACGAACCTCTGGTGTACCGGTTGTCACGCCAGTGGCATTGCCGGGTAGCTAAGTTCGGAAGAGATAACCGCTGAAAGCATCTAAGCGGGAAACTTGCCTTGAGATGATATTTCCCGGGAACTAGATTCCCCTAAAGGGTCGTTCGAGACCAGGACGTTGATAGGCTGGGTGTGGAAGCGTAGTAATACGTTAAGCTAACCAGTACTAATTGCCCGTGAGGCTTGTCCCTATAACCTTAGCAGGTTATATGATGAGCTTATTTGTTTGCCAAGGTGAATCAAATCACCGTTTGGACATTCATACCCAACCGTCGTCACCCACCTCGGTGACGACGGTATAAAAAACTACTTCTTCTAGATTGCGTTGCGCGTTGCTCCACCTGGAGAACGAACAACGGTTACAAGTTATGCCTGATGACCATAGCGAGTTGGTACCACCCCTTCCCATCCCGAACAGGACCGTGAAACGACTTTGCGCCGATGATAGTGCTGCAACCAGTGTGAAAGTAGGTCATCGTCAGGCTTTTATTAAAAAACCCTCTGAACCA
>NZ_FNOR01000054.1 GCF_900107095.1 Collimonas sp. OK242 | reverse complement strand
TCGAAAGTCCGGATCTATGGCTGCAATCTCTACCTTCTTCACATCATTGATTGAACGCTTGGCAAAATGGGGGCGACCATCTATGTGTAAAAACGAAGACACGGCATAAGCATGCCATGGAATCCTCATTTTAAGGTTAGATGAGCGCCATAGGCTGCGGCAGTGTGGCGCATTGGATTTTAGACTGATTGTAAAAGGCTGCTTAGCTGTCGCTATGACGTCGCTGCAAACGTTAAAAGCGCTTATGCGCTCATCACCTGGATCAATCTGCCAACGCCCAGGATATTGATCAGCCGCTTTATGTTGTAAGCCAGCACATGCAAACTCATTTCGGTGCTGACGCGATTTATTGTTTTGGTCAGGAAGTGCGTTGATCCCATCCAGGCTTTAATCGTTCCGAACGGATGCTCGACGGTTTGACGGCGGATTCGCATTGCATCGGGTGTTTGATCCAGGCGAGCTTGCATCGTATCGAGAACTGCTTCGTGTTCCCATCGCGTTACGCGACGCTCCGGACTTGGGGTGCATTGCTGCTTGAGTGGACATTGTTGGCAGTGCGAACTCCAATACCGATGCAGGTTCAGCCCTTTTTCTTTGCTTGTATATCGCCAAATCAGATGCTGGCCTGCAGGACAGCGATATTCGTTCGTCTGGGCATCGTAGATAAAATCGGCTTTGCCAAACCGTCCCTCGGCAGTGGCATTCGATGTCACGGTCTTTGGAACGATCACATCAATGCCGGCTTCATGACACGCCAGGATTTCTTCCCCCTTGAAATAGCCTCTGTCTGCAATCACCGTCAAAGACTGCGTCGCCATTGCTGTACGGGCCTGCTCGCTCATTGAAGACAGTTGATCTCGGTCGATACCGATATTAGTCACGTCATGCGCCACAATCAGGTGATGTTTCGCATCGACCGCTGTTTGGACGTTGTAACCGACGACGCCCGTTCCACGGGTCTTCATCGAACGGGCATCTGGATCGGTCAGGGAAATTTGTTTATCGGGTGCCTGTTCAAGCTTGATCTCCACTTCCTTGAGCATTTGCATCTGGACCTTGAGAGCAG
>NZ_FNOR01000012.1 GCF_900107095.1 Collimonas sp. OK242 | reverse complement strand
GCGCTTCGGGGACGTCGTAGCAAAGGGCCGTTGATTCATCATTCGGACCGAGGTATCCAATACTGCTCCAATTACTACCAGGACATCCATCGCCGCCACGGGCTGACCTGCTCAATGACGGACGGCTACGACTGCTATCAGAATGCCTTGGCTGAACGAGTCAACGGCATCCTCAAGGGAGAGCTCTTGCTAAGCCGGTCGGCCGATCTGAAGCAAGCTCGTAAAATGGTGGCCCAATCCGTTCAAATTTATAATCAAGAACGGCCGCACACCGCCTTGAAATACAAAACGCCCGATGCAGTGCATCAAGCGTTTCTATGGCAATAAATATTGTCAACCTATTTTAGGACTGGACAACCGTCCTGATTGCTCCGGCGCACAACACTAATGAATCAGTGGATAGGATGACTGCGGAAATGGTCGTCCGCGCCATCGTCGTCCAGATCGTCGTGATGATGACCGTGGGCGCCGTGGACATGCTGATGGGCGATTTCTTCTTCCGAAGCGGCACGGACTTCCGTCACGCTCAGATCGAAACGCAGGGCAATGCCGGCCAGCGGATGATTACCGTCGAGCACAACCTTGTCGTCGGCAATGTCGGTCACCGTGAAAATCAATGCCTGCTCTTCTTCATCCTCGTTGTCTGGCGTGCCTTCAAATTGCATGCCGACTTCCAGTGGTGTCGGCAAGCGATTGCGCGGCTCTATCTTGACCAGATTCGAGTCGTACTCGCCAAACGCGTCGTCCGGCTCAACTTGCAGCTCGGTTTGATAGCCGACTTCCTTGCCATCCAGTGCTTCTTCGATTTTCGGCAACGTGTTTTCGTAACCGCCGTGCAAATACACCATCGGTTCGCTGCCTTCTTCGATCAGATTGCCTTGGGCATCTGACAATTTGTAGTGCACAGTCACTACCGTATTTTTGGCAATCTTCATGATCATTCCTTTCATTTAACATGCGCTGGGATTATACCCGCCGGAACGGCCCTGCTTCGCCAACAGCACAAATTTTTACGAAACCTGTCCCGATCAAGCTTGCCGCGGCATATTGCGCACTTGCTGATTACAGGCCGATTTACACGCCAACTCATGCGCCCAAGCCTGATTTTACGGCATGCAACCCGATATAATGACGACATGAAAAATTCCACACTCCTGGGCGGCCTGTCCCCCGCGCAATTTTTACGCGATTACTGGCATAAAAAACCCTTGCTGATCCGTCAGGCCCTGCCCGGCTTCAAGCCCCTGCTCTCGCCTGAGGCCCTGTTTGAACTGGCGCAGCGGGACGACGTCGAATCACGCCTGGTGACGCATTTCAAGCAGCAATGGCAAGTAGCCAACGGCCCCGCAAAGGATTTGCCGAGCACGCGCCAAAAGGACTGGACCCTGCTGGTGCAGGGCGTCAACCTGCACCACGATGGCGCGGATACCCTGTTGCGCCAGTTCCGTTTCATTCCCGATGCGCGGCTGGACGACCTGATGATCAGCTATGCCACCGATACTGGCGGCGTCGGTCCGCATTTCGACTCCTACGATGTGTTTTTGTTGCAGGCTCACGGCCAGCGGCGCTGGAAAATAGGCGCTAGCCAAGACCTTACCCTGGTGGAAGGCAGCGCGCTGAAGATACTCAAGAATTTCAAGCCCGAGCAGGAATTCATCCTGGAACCCGGCGACATGCTCTACCTGCCGCCGCAATACGCCCACGATGGCACGGCAATTGGCGAATGCATGACGTATTCGATCGGCTTCCGCGCCCCGCCATTCCAGGAGTTGGGTGAAGCGTTCCTGCAATTCATGGCAGATTCCATCGACCTGCCTGGGCGCTATGCCGACCCTGACCTGAAACCCAGCAAGCATCCGGCGGAAATCAGTGGCGGCATGCTGACGCAAATCTCGGACGAACTCAATAAAGTCCGCTTCACCGAGGACGATATTGCCATTTTCGTCGGCGAATATCTGTCGGAACCGAAAGCCAATGTATTTTTCGAATCGCCGGCGCGGCCGCTGACGCTCGCTCGCTTTACCGCTGCATTAAGCAAACGCGGCGTGGCGCTTTCACGCAAAACCCAGATGCTGTATCGTGGCAAGCACGTATTCATCAATGGCGAGTCATTCGCCGCCGGACGTGCCGATAAAACATCATTGACGCTGCTGGCTGACCAGCGCAGGCTCGACAGCGAAGCCGCCGCCAAAGTCTCGACCGACGTGCTTGAGGCGCTCTATACCTGGTACGAAGACGGCTGGATTACCTTAGGTTGAGCGCTTCAAGTATAAACAATAAAGATCAGGATTTTATGGCTGATGTTTAAATAGGCATGAGAGATGAAAAAGATTCTCATAAAACATCGGGATAGAATACATAAAATACATAATATTTCGAATAAGACTTTATTTTAATGTCATGAATAATAAAACAAATACCGGATTGCCATTTAATCCAATTTGCATAAATATAATCTGCAAGTGACATTATTTAACAAATCGGCTGCGAAATGTGTGTATCTCAAGATATCTGCGCAGCATAGCCATGCAACGATGGCGAGTGCGTTTTAGGCAGCAAATCGAGCTAACGCAGCGAGTCGCGCCCGCCGATGAAATAGGAACGGTTACCAGCACATCTGAAAGCGCTGTTGCATTGATACAAATTCTTACCAAATAGCAAACCGTTAATGTCATATTTAACAAATTCCGGCTATAATTCTGAGCTGGAAAGTTTTTGTTGCATCGCGATGCGCAGTCCCGGCAAAGCACTGCGAAAACATCCTGTAGAGCGATAATTACCGGTAATTATTCATCGCAAAATTTTTGATTACTACTGAAGGAACATTCATGAAAAAAACACTGTTGATCGCATCCCTGTTGGCTCTGACTCTGGCTGCTTGCGGCAAAAAAGACGAAGCTCCTGCTGCTGACGCTTCCACTCCAGCGCCTATGGCTGCTCCTGCTGCTGCTGCCGCTTCCGCTGCTTCCGACGCTGCTGCTGCTGCAACTGCCGCTGGTTCCGCTGCTGCTGACGCTGCAACTGCTGCCGGCTCCGCCGCTGCTGCTGCTGGCTCCGCTGCTGCTGATGCTGCTCACACAGCTGTTGACGCTGCTGCTGACGCTGCTAAAGCTGCTGCCGCTCCTGCTGCTTCCAAGTAATCATTGGTTGCTTAAAAAAAGCCGACCCTTGGGTCGGCTTTTTTATTATCGAAAATATCGGATGAAGTTCGAATCCGCGCCTCACAGGCCACGCTTTACACGTCAAGCGTCACTTTTACATCTCGATCCACTCGAAACCTTCCTCCTGGCAAGCGATCGTCACTTCCACCAATTCGCTATGACGTGCGCCGCACAACGCCGCGTACGCCAACTCCGGTAAATTGTTACGCACACTCAGGTGCGCACCGACCACCTTGCGCAAACGCGACTGATCCAGCGCCGCCAGGATTTCACGCGCAACATCGTTCGACAAATGGCCGTACTGGCCGCCGATACGGCGCTTGAGCGATGGCGGATAAGCCGAATCGCTAAGCATCTGCCGATCGTGATTGCATTCCAGCACCAGCGCATCGCTACCGCCCAGGACTTGCACCAGATGCTCGGTAAGCTTGCCGGCGTCGGTCAGCACGCCGAGCCGGCGATCGCCGTCGGTTGCCACGTATTGCACCGGCTCGCGCGCATCGTGCGGAACCGTATAGGGAATTAATTGGAGATCGCCGATGGCGAAGCGGTCGCCGTCACGGCAAAAACGCAGCGCCACATCGGCGGTGCTGTCCTGGCGCAAGGCTTGATAGGTGCCGTAGGTGAGCCACACCGGCAAGCGATGGCGGCGGGCGAACTTGAAAACGCCGCCGACATGATCCTGGTGCTCGTGGGTGACGATAATTGCGGAGAGTGCGGCGCCATCCAGACCCAGGCGGGCCAGGCGGCGTTCGGTTTCCCGGATGCCAAAGCCGCAATCAAGCATCACGTTAGTGGTCGTGCCGCCTGATGTTGCTGAAATCAGCAATGCGTTGCCTTCGCTGCCACTACCCAGACTTGCGAATTTCAAGAGTGGTTCCTAGCAGCCACGGCGCCGCATTGCGTCTTATAACTGACGGCCAGCCTACTTCAGCTGTTCGTTCAATAAAGCCAGGATCTTGTCGGAAGTTTTCGACAGTTCAGGCTTGCCATCCTTGTTCAACACGGCAACCTGGCTGCCGGTTTCAGAGCCCTTTACCAGAATACGGTAACTAGCCGCATTTTTTGCCTTGTCGCTATCCGAGCTGCTGAAAATCTTGGCGAAGAAACCCTTGTCCGATTTCTTGTCCTTGGCATCGGCATCCTGATCGACATAGCGTACGAAGTAGGTACCTTGGGTGCGGTCACGATCTTCCACCGTGAAACCGACGCGGTCCAGCGCCAGGCCGACACGACGCCATGCGCGGTCGAATCCCTCATCAACCTGCACGTAATCGCCGGCAGCGTTCTTGACCAGCTTGGAACGTGCTTGCAACGACGGCGCATTGGCGACCGCAGCCTTAGCCTTCACTTCGTCGCTGCCCAGGCGCACCATCAGGCGCGACAGGAATTCAGCTTCCAATTGCGGATCGGAAGGACGTGCAGTCCAGATGCTCGATTCCTTTTGCGCACCGGACAACACTTCTTCCGCACCGCGCTGGCTGATGTAAATCTCGGTAGTGCCGTTCGGTCCGCGTTCCAGGCGGGTGCGGAACTTGTCGCGCTCACCGGTCGAATACAGCGAATCGAATACCTTGCCCAGCGTGTTGCGAACGAAATCCTGCGGAATCTTGGCGCGATTTTCAGCCCAGTCGGTTTCCATCACGCCGGTTTCCGAATTTTCGATATTGATCAGGAAGCCAGAGTCCTGCCAGAAATCCTTGACCTTGGGCCACAGGCTTTCCGGGCTTGCATTGACCACCAGCCAGCGCTGCGAACCATCGCGCTCGATGTGCATGTCAGGGGTGGCGTTAGGCGCAATCGCCGCGGCCGCCGCAGCCGGGCGCACGCTCTGATCGAGGTTGTAGCCGGAAGCGGTCGCAGTGCCTGCATTCGATTCAGGAATCGCATAACGATTCTCGCGCTGCAACTGGGTCAGGTCGGGAGGGATATCGAGTTTTGGCGCCGTCACCTTGCCCGCGCTTTTATAATCGATACGATCCGGCTCGAGCACCGAACTGATCGACGAGCATCCTGCAAGACCGGCTAGCGCCAAGGCGATGACAACGCTGCGTTGTGTGAGACTGATTTGAGTCGATGAAATGTTCTTGCGAATAGTCATGTGGATACAGGATCAAAAAGACGAGAGAAGTTCTAGGGAAAACGCCTGTCAGCGCAGCTTATTTTAATACACCCGATTCACGCAGCGCCGCCCGCACCGTTGCATGAAACTCGGCGGCCAGCGGCACCAGCGGCAAACGAATGCCGTCAGACATCATGCCCATCTCTGTGAGCGCCCATTTCACGGGCAGAGGATTCGGCTCAACAAACAATTTGTTATGCAACGGCAAAAGCTTGTTGTTCAGTTTGACTGCTTCAGCAACATTTCCGCTCATCGCAGCGACGCACAGCAGGTGCATATCGCGCGGCGCGACGTTGGCGGTCACCGAAATATTACCCTTGCCGCCGCAGAACATCAGCGCCATTGCCGTAGCGTCGTCGCCGGAATAGACGGCAAAATCGGCCGGCGCCAGGCGAATCAAATCCGAACCGCGGCCGATATTGCCGGTTGCATCCTTGATGCCGATAATGCCAGGCACTTGCGCCAGGCGCAGGATGGTCTCGTTGCTCATGTCCGCCACGGTACGGCCGGGGACATTGTACAAAATGATCGGTAAATCGACCGACTCGGCGATTTTCTTGAAATGCTGGTACATGCCCTCTTGCGTCGGCCGGTTGTAGTAAGGCACAACCTGCAGCGATGCATCGGCGCCGGCTTCCTTGGCAAAACGGGTCAGCTGAATCGCTTCTGCCGTGGAATTGCCGCCGCTGCCGGCGATGATTGGAATCCGTTTGGCCGCGTGGTCGACCGCCAGCTTGATCAGGGCACAGTGCTCTTCCACCGTGACCGTCGGCGACTCTCCCGAAGTACCGACGATGACGATAGCGTCGGTCCCTTCAGCGATGTGCCAGTCAATCAGCTTTCGCAAACCTGGCAGGTCGAGACTGCCGTCGGTGTGCATGGGAGTAACGATTGCAACAATGCTGCCCTTGATCATGATCGTGAATGCTAAAAAATAAAAGACTGATTGTAGCGGATCGCCGTGGCTATGGGTT
This sequence comes from Collimonas sp. OK242, assembly GCF_900107095.1. Lineage (GTDB taxonomy): Bacteria > Pseudomonadota > Gammaproteobacteria > Burkholderiales > Burkholderiaceae_D > Collimonas. The sequence continues at coordinate 179,975 of NZ_FNOR01000012.1, read as the reverse complement.
ATTTCAACTTGTAAATCGGCTTACAAATACAATTTCCACACGGAAATTTCCGATAATCCACTCGCGCCCTGGACCAAACTGCCTACGCGATACGCAAGCTTGAAGCTGCGCCGCCGGCTAGCTTAATGCCACACTTAATGGCGCAAATCCGCTGCACCATAGCCGGCTTCGGCCCAGCCGCATAGCCATCCTCAAAGGCCACCACACGCCAGCTGCCAGCCGCATCGGCAGCCAGCAAGGCCAACAATTCGCCGGGCTGCAATAAAAAATCGGGATTCGACGGCTTGCCAAATTGCTCATTGCCGGCGGCAAACGTTTCATAGAGTAATACGCCTTGCTTTGCCACGCTTCCCAGTATCGCGGGAAACAAGGGCCGATGCAGGTAGTTGGTCACGACCACGGCGCTGAACCGATCGGCCTGGAACAATGCTGCAAGCGCATCCGAGGGGCCGGCTTCCAGCTCGATCCGGCGCGTAGCGATAGCGCTTATGCCGGCGGCGTCGATTTCGGCCAGCAATTCCGGATTGCGGTCAACCGCCAGCACCTGCAGGCCCCGCTGCGCCAGCCACAGAGCATGGCGGCCATTGCCGCAAGCGAGGTCAAGTACGGTACCCGCCGAGATCGGTATCAGGCCGCCGAAGCGGCTGATCCAGGGTGAGATTGAATTCGTCACCACGTTTTTATCCGCTGAATTGATTCAAGAATTGACTTTACAGCAAGTATCCCGGCTTCAGCCATGGTGCTCTTAGTTATAGCTCAAGCCCATCGCCTCGCGCACATCGCGCATCGTATCCTGCGCCAGCTTGCGCGCATGATCGCAGCCATCTGCCACTATCGCCCGCACCAGTGACGGATCGTCAAGATACTGCTGGGCGCGTTCGTGCATCGGCTCTTGCTCCTTGATGATGGCGTCGATCACCGGCTGCTTGCATTCGAGGCAGCCGATGCCTGCGCTGCGGCAGCCCTTGGTGACCCATTCCCTGGTTGCATCGTCGGTATACACCACATGGAATTGCCATACCGGGCATTTGTCCGGATTACCGGGATCGGTGCGGCGCACCCGCGCCGGGTCGGTCGGCATGGTGCGGATCTTCTTGGTCACCACATCCTTGTCTTCGCGCAGGGCGATGGCATTGCCATAACTCTTCGACATCTTCTGGCCGTCCAGCCCTGGCAAACGCGAAGATTCCGTCAGCAGCGCTTGCGGTTCCGTCAGAATCAGCTTACGGCTGCCTTCCAGGAAGCCGAACAAGCGCTCGCGATCTATCATCGACAGGTTCTGGGCATCGTCCAGCATGGCCTTGGCCTGGCCTAGCGCGTCTTCACTGCCCTCCTGCTGGAACTGGGTGCGCAGTTCGTTGTAGAGCTTGGCGCGCTTGCTGCCCAGCTTCTTGACGGCTTCCTGGGCCTTTTCTTCAAAGCCCTTTTCCTTGCCGTACAGATGATTAAAACGACGCGCGATTTCACGCATCATTTCAACATGCGGCACCTGGTCGTCCCCCACCGGCACCTGGCTGGCGCGATAAATCAGCACATCGGCGGCCTGCAGCAGCGGATAACCGAGAAAACCGTAGGTCGCCAGGTCGCGGTCGGCGAGCTTTTCCTGTTGATCCTTGTAGGTCGGCACCCGCTCCAGCCAGCCCAGCGGCGTCGCCATCGACAGCAGCAGATGCAGTTCGGCGTGTTCCGGCACCCTGGACTGGATGAACAGCGTGGCCTGCGAGGGATCGACCCCTGCCGCCAGCCAGTCGATCAACATGTCCCAGGTACTGGTTTCGATCTGGCTGGGATCGTCGTAATGGGTGGTCAATGCATGCCAGTCGGCGACAAAAAACAGGCAAGGCAGCTCGGATTGCAGCCTCACCCAGTTTTTCAAAGCGCCGTGATAATGGCCAAGATGCAAAGCGCCAGTCGGGCGCATGCCAGAGACAACACGGTCAGGGTACATAGTTAGTGTGAGCGGTCAGAATAAAATGGGATCAAATTCAGTTTAACAACAATAGCAGCGGCGACACTATCCATTGCAAGGCGATACGAGCAATCGACATCACCGGCGTCATCCAGAAATACAATACTTTCAGCAGCACCAGCGCCATCACGATGAAGAAACCGTATGGTTCGATCTGCGCAAATTTATAGGCGTATTTATTCGGCAGCAAACTGGTCAGGATGCGGCCGCCATCCAAAGGCGGGATCGGGAACAGATTGAAGGCAAACATCACCAGGTTGGTCAGGATGCCGGCACGCGCCATCAAGGCAAAGAAGTCCTCCTGCACCCGAAACGCCGCCAGCCCGATCAGCACCAGCAGCCAGATCAGCGCCATCACGAAATTCGCCGCCGGCCCCGCCAGCGCGACCCAGGCCATGTCGCGCTTGGGCTTGCGCAATTGACCGAAATTAATCGGCACCGGCTTGGCATAGCCGAACAGAAAGGCGCCGCCGGTAGAGAAATACAGCAATATCGGAATCAGGATGGTGCCGAACGGATCGATATGCTTGATCGGATTGAGACTCATGCGGCCCAGCATATAGGCGGTGGAATCGCCGAAATACTTGGCGGCGTAGGCATGCGCGGCTTCATGCAGCGTGATCGCGAACAGCACGGGCAAGGCATACACTGCGACGGTTTGGATAAGATCATTCATGGGCGGGATTCTATCAGAGGGGCCGAGCGTGCGACAAAAGATCCGCAAGCGGGCTGTATCGGACGGGGAAATTTCAAAAAGACAATAAGGACCAAGTATCGAATATCGGGAACAGAGTCCTTATCGCAAGCTAACAATCCGACTTTCCAATGATCCAACCATCACAAGCCAAACAAGCCGGCATCGCCACGTCCCTGCCGTATCAGCTCCGGTTCATCGCCGGTCAGGTCAATCACCGTGGTCGGCTCCAGGCTGCAGGCGCCGCCGTCGATCACCAGCTCGATTTGCTTTTGCAGTTGATCGCGCACTGCTTCCGGATCGGTCAAAGCATGTTCTTCACCCGGCAAAATCAAGGTGGTGCCGATCAACGGCTGTCCGAGTTCCTCCAGCACCGCATTCACGATACTGTGTTGCGGCACACGCAGGCCGATGGTCTTGCGCGCCGGATGGCTCAGGCGGCGCGGCACTTCCTTGGTCGCCTCCAGGATGAAGGTATAGGCTCCCGGCGTTGCGCTTTTCAGCTGGCGGAACTGGCGGTTATCGACCTTGGCGTACAGCGAAATCTCGCTCAGGTCGCGGCACAGCATGGTCAGATGATGCTTGTCGTCGACACCGCGAATACGCCGAACGCGCTCGACCGCATCCTTGTTGTCCAGCTGGCACACCAGCGCATAGCAGCAGTCGGTCGGCAACGCGACGATGCCGCCGGCCTGGATGATTTGTACCGCCTGCTTGATCAGCCGCAGCTGCGGATTGTCTGGATGTATTTGGAAAAACTGGCTCATGGCTCGATATTCTAAAAAATGAAAAAGCGGCGCTAGCCTTCGGACTAGCGCCGCCTGCATACTATAAAGAAATTACAGGGCTGTCGCTTGCGGATCGCGCAACGCTGCAATACGTTGTTCTATCGGCGGATGGCTGGAAAACAGCGCCATGAAACCCGGCTTGTCGTTGATGCCCAGCGCGGCCATCGACTCTGGCAGGGTCGCCGGCGCAACTCCGCCCAGCCTGGCCAGCGCCCGCTGCATCGGCAAAGCACTGCCCAGCAACCTGGCGGAACCGGCATCGGCGCGGAACTCGCGATGGCGCGAAAACCAGGCGACTATCAGCGATGCGCCTATCCCCAGCACGATCTGCGACACCAGCACAGTCGCCATGTAACCGATGCCAGGGCCGGCATTATTGTCACGCGACAAAGCGCGATCGACAGCATAACCGATGACGCGCGACAGGAACACCACAAAAGTATTCACCACGCCCTGGATCAAGGTCATGGTCACCATGTCGCCGTTGGCGACGTGGGCGATCTCGTGGCCCAGTACCGCTTCGACTTCTTCCTTGGTCATGCTTTCCAGCAGGCCGGTGGAAACCGCGACCAGCGCAGAGTTCTTGAAAGCGCCGGTGGCAAACGCATTCGGATCACCCTGATACACTGCCACCTCTGGCATGCTGATGCCGGCGCGTTGCGCCAGTTTGGCCACGGTATCCACCAGCCACAGCTCGGTCGAATTGGAAGGTGTGGTAATGACGCGGGCGCCGGTCGACCATTTCGCCATCTGCTTGCTGATCAGCAGCGAGAAAATCGAACCGGTGAAACCGACCACCAGAGAAAACACCATCAGCATCGGCAGGTTAAGACCGGCGCGCGTCAGGAAACGGTCCACGCCCAGCAACGACAAAACGACGCTCATCACCAACATCACAGCGATATTGGTAGCGAGGAACAAGAAAATACGTTTCATGTAGAAAACTCCGGAATGGGAAAGAACTTTCTATAAAATAAGGTCGCCGACGCGAATTTCAAGGGCTAAGGAAGCAATTATGCCAGACTGCCGGCCTGTCAAAACAGCACATTTAAATAATATCTTTACAACAAAACCATCGTTTCGCACGATACGCCAAAAAACTCGCATGCTTGAAATCACTCAACCAGCCACGCCGCCATCTTTCATCCGTCAAATCAGCCGGCCGTTTCTGCGCGATCGCTTGCTGCACCTGTTGCTGATCGCCACCGTCATGCTGTCGATTCTTTCGCCACAGCCATTCACGGAATACCGGGCCTGGGTCGACTGGGACACCATCGCGACGCTGGCCGGCATGCTGTTGCTGACCACGGGCATCGAAGTCAGCGGCTATCTGGAACACCTGGGACGAACCATCATCAACCGGTTGCAGCAGGAACGGGGGCTGGCCATCTTCCTGGTGGCGGCATCCGCCCTATTGTCAACCGTGCTGACCAACGACATCGCGCTGTTTATCATGGTGCCGCTGACCGTCGGCCTGGGCAGCATCAGCGGCTTGCCGATCGGCCGGCTGGTCATCTTTGAAGCATTGGCGGTGAATGCCGGCTCATTGCTGACTCCGATCGGCAACCCGCAAAACATCCTGCTGTGGCAGCGCTCGCATCTGTCCTTTGCGGGCTTCACCTGGCAAATGGCGCCACTGGCGCTGGCGATTTTCCTGCTGTTGCTGCTGGCGACCTGGTTCTGCTTCCCCAAACAAACCATACACGTTGAACTGGAAGACAATCCTGCCTCTTATCGGGTCGGCTTGCTGCGGACTTGCGGGCTGCTCTACCTGGCGTTTGTGGCGTCGGTGGAACTGGGTCATCCTGGCTGGGGCTTGCTTGGCGTGGCGGCTGCAGCGTTATTATTCTGCCGGGAAATCATCGCTAAAGTCGACTGGAGCCTGCTCCTGGTGTTTATCCTGATGTTCATCGATATCCGCCTGCTGACGCAGTTGCATCTCATCCAGGACTGGGTGGCGGCGATCCCGCATTTTTCCCGGTTTGAATTGTTTATGACCGCCCTGCTCGGCTCTCAGGTCATCAGCAATGTTCCGGCCACCATCCTGTTGGTGAATTATTCCGATGCCTACAAGGTGATCGCTTACGGCGTCAACGGCGGCGGTTTCGGCCTGGCGATCGGCTCGCTGGCCAATGTCATCGCGCTGCGCATGGCGCCGGAGCGCCATCTGTGGCTGCGCTTCCACCTGTACTCCTGTCCCTTCCTGGTTTTGTCGGCGCTGATTGCGTGGCTGCTGCTGGCTTAAATCCCGGCTTCTAACCCGCAGTGTTCAGCGGAAGAACAAAAGCCTGGTGAGGAAGGTGTAATCGGCTTCGGTCGCCATCAAGCCCACCAGCACCAGCAAGCACATCGGCGGCAGCAAGATCGCGATAACCAGCGCCAGGCGCTCCCAGGCCATGTGCATGAAGAAGGCGACGATCAGCCCGGCCTTCATCAGCATCAAGGCCACGATCAGGGTCCAGCGCAGGTAGCTGTGAAAATTGAAGTAATCGACCAGATAGGAAAGCGTGCTGAGCACGAACAGCAGGCCCCATATCTTGAGATACAGGCTGATCGGATGTTGTTGTCCTGTGGCGGAAGTCATGAGCGCACCTACCAGAGATAGAACAAGGCAAAAATGAAAACCCAGACCAGATCGACAAAGTGCCAGTACAAACCGGCGATTTCGACAATCTGGTAATTCCCGCCGCTCTTGCCAACTGCGTCATAGCGGCCCCGCAGCAGGCGCACAGCCACCGTAATCAGGTAGATAACGCCCGCAGTCACATGCAAACCATGAAAACCGGTGATCATGAAAAAGGTCGAGCCGAATTGCGGCGCGCCCATCGGATTGCCCCAGGGGCGCACGCCTTCCTGCAAAATCAACTTGCTCCATTCGAAGACCTGCATGCTGACAAAACACACGCCGAAACCGGCGGTGGCAATCATCAGGATGGCCGCCTTTACGCGCTCGCGGCGATAAGCGAAATTGACCGCCATCGCCATGGTGCCGCTGCTGCTGATCAGCACGAAGGTCATGATGGCGATCAGCAAGAGCGGCACCTCGGTCGAGCCGATCTTCAGGCCGAACACCAGGCTTGGATTGGGCCATGGAATCGTGCTGGAGATGCGCACCGTCATGTAGCCGATCAGGAAGCAACTGAAGATGAATGTGTCGGACAGCAGGAAAATCCACATCATCGCCTTGCCCCACGATACCTGGAACGCCTGCCGGTCCGAGGACCAGTCCGCCACCAGTTGCCGCCAGCGGCCGGCAACCGGCGCTGTTGCAGGTGATGGCGCAGTTGTCATGCTCATACATCCTCCTTTATGGCAGCGCCATCAACGCGTACCGCAAACCAGCCTTACCAGTTCCGGCGTCAGCCAGCCCAGCGCAGCAAACAACACCACCCAGACCGCCAGCAGGAAATGCCAGTAACGCGCGCATAGTCCGACACGCCAGGCAAGCCGGTGCCGGTCTGGCCGCCACGCAGTATTCGCGGTGAGCCCCCAGGCCAGCAGTCCGCCCGCCACATGGAGGCCGTGCATGGCCGTCAGCAGATAGAAAAAACTGGCGGCCGGATTGCCGCTGGCCGTCACATGCAGACCCATCAGAACTTGCCACCCCCACCATTGCACGCCCAGGAAAGCGAAACCGCAGACTCCCGCGGTGATCAGCAAAGCACGGGTGCGCTTCACTTGCAATGCGCGCGCAGCGACCGCGGCCGCATGCAACAAAACGCTGGACAGCACCAGCATGGAAGTGCTGAGCCAAAGCTGCCATGGCATCGCCAGCGGCGACCAGTCATTGGCGTCCATGCGCATTACATACGCCGCCAGGAACAGCAGGAACAGCGCTGTCGCAACCCCCATGAACAACCACAAGGCGGTGCTGACCGCGCTGCTGCGCTGATTGCCGGCCAGGCCGTATCCCGGCTGCAGGTAGCCGCCTGCCGGCGGTTTCAAAATAGCGGCCTGATTCATGCCAGAGCCTCCTTCGCGATACGCGATTCAGCATCGCCCGCCACCGGCGGTGCATTTTGCGCGATGAAATCTTGTGGCGCGCCCGGCACGCTGTAAGTGTACGCACCGCGATACACCACCGGCAGCTGCAGGCCCCAGTTGCCATGGGTAGGCGGGGTCTCCGGCGTCTGCCACTCCAGCGACGCCGCGCGCCATGGATTCGGCGAGGCCGGCTTGCCGCGAAAGACGCTCCAGATCAGATTGAAGATAAACAAGAGTTGCGCCGTCGCCACCAGCAAGGCGACCACGGTAATGAAGGCGTTCAGCGATTGCGCCGAATCGGGAATGAATTTATAACCCTCGAAGGCAAAGTAGCGGCGCGGCATGCCAAGAATGCCGAGGTAATGCATGGGGAAGAAGATCGCATAGGTGCCGAGGAAAGTGAACCAGAAATGCACTTTCCCCATCGTTTCGTTAAGCATGCGGCCGCTTACCTTCGGATACCAGTGATAAATCCCGCCAAAAATCACCAGCAAGGGCGAGACGCCCATCACCATGTGGAAATGCGCCACCACGAAATAGGTATTGGAAAGCGGGATGTCGACACTAACGTTACCGAGAAACAGTCCGGTCAGGCCGCCGATCAGAAAGGTGCTGATGAAAGCCAGTGCAAACAACATCGGCACCGACAGGTGGATATCGCCATTCCACAGCGTCAGCACCCAGTTGTAGACCTTGATGGCGGTAGGCACCGCAATGATCAGCGTGGTAGTCGCAAAGAAGAAGCCGAAGTACGGATTCATGCCGCTGACGAACATATGGTGCGCCCACACCACCACGCTCAACACCCCGATCGCCAAAATCGCCCACACCATGGTGCGGTAGCCGAAGATGCTTTTGCGCGCATGGACGCTGATCAGGTCCGACACAATACCGAACGCCGGCAAGGCCACGATATACACCTCGGGATGACCGAAAAACCAGAACAAATGCTGAAACAGCAAGGGACTGCCGCCCTTGTAAGCGGTGATCTGCCCCATCGATACCAGCGCCGGCATGAAGAAGCTGGTGCCCAGCGTGCGGTCCAGCAGCATCATGATGCCGCTGACGAACAACGCAGGAAAAGCTAGCAGCGCCAGGATGGTCGCAACGAAAATCCCCCATACGGTGAGCGGCATGCGCAGCAAGGTCATGCCCTCGGTACGCAACTGCAGCACGGTGGTGACGTAATTCAAGCCGCCCATGGTGGCGGCGACGATAAAGATCAGCAAGGACACCAGCATCAGGATGATGCCCCACTCGTAACCCGGCGTGCCCGGCAAGATGGCCTGCGGCGGATACAGGGTCCAGCCGGCGCCGGTGGGCCCGCCCGGCACGAAAAAACTGCTCATCAGCACAATCACCGAGAGCAGGTAAACCCAGAAACTCAGCATGTTCAGGTAAGGAAAAGCCATGTCGCGCGCGCCCACCATCAACGGAATCAGGTAGTTGCCGAAACCGCCGAGGAACAGCGCCGTGAGCAGATAGATCACCATGATCATGCCGTGCATGGTCATGAACTGGTAGTAATGCGGTGCATCGATAAAAGCGAATTTTCCGGGGAACCCCAGTTGCAAACGCATCAGGTTCGACAGCCCTACCCCCACCAGGCCTGCCAGGATGGCAACGCTGGCGTACTGGATCGCAATCACCTTGTGATCCTGGCTCCAGACGTATTTCCGAAAGAAGCCTTGCGGTGCATGGTGTTGGCTGTCGTCGGTGTAGGCCATGGCTTTCCCTGATTAAGGTGATGAAATGCGTTATGGAGCGGATTTCTGTGCCTGCTGCGTCGACGGTGCTGCTGCCGGCGCACCATAGGATTTGATGTAAGCCACCAGCGCCTCCAGTTCTGCATCGCTCATCTCGATTTTCGGCATCATCGGCGCAAAGCCCTTGACCACGCGCGCCTGCGGATTGCGGATAAAATTCTTCAAATAAGCTTCGTCCACCAATGCAGTGGCGCCGTTCTCCATGGTTTCGGTTTTACCGAACAAACCCTTCCAGGTGGGACCGACGCGGGGACTGCCATCCACCGTATGACAGGCAACACAGGCTTTAGACTCAGCCAGCGCCTTGCCTTGCGCCACCAGGGCATCGCCAGCTGCGGCCGCAATGAAGGCGCCAGGCGCAGCAACCGGCGCAGGCGGCGCCATGCTCTGGGCAAACGTCGGCTGCGCTTTCAGCCATTTTTGAAAACTCGCAGCGTCCTCTACCACCACATAACCGCGCATGCCGGCATGGCCGACACCGCACAATTGCGCGCACAAGACTTCGTAGCGGCCGATCTTGTCCGGCGTGAACCAGAATGAAGTCACCATGCCCGGCACCATGTTCATGCGGGCGCGAAACGGCGGCACATAAAAATCGTGCAGCGTATCCAGCGATCGCAACAGCATCCTGACCGGCTGGTTGATTTGCAGATGGAGTTCGTTGTTATTGATCAGCACATTGTCCTGCCCGGCCGGATCGGCAGGATCCAGTCCGAACGGATTGGCGGCGCTGATCAGGTCGACGCTGGAGCGCCCCAGCTTGCCGCTGGCGCCCGGATAGCGAAACCGCCATTGCCATTGCTGGCCGATGACCTCGACATCCAGCGCATTCGCCGGCACCGTGACGTAAGCTGCGTAGACAAACAGGCCCGGCGCCAGCAAGCCCATGATGGCGATGCTGGTGGCGATAATCAGCCAGCGCTCGAGTTTCTTGTTGTCAGGCTGATAGGCTGCACGCCGCCCTTCGCGATGACGAAAGCGCAGCAGTATGTAGACGATGAGCAGATTGATAACGACGAAGAAAATGGCAGTGATGACCAGCGTAATGGTCAGTGTCTCGTCCATTTGCCGCCAGTTCGATGCCAGCGGGGTCGCCCACCACGGGCTGAAAAAGTGGAACAGCAGCGAGGCAACCACCATCAAGACGAGTGCAACAGCCATGGCCATAGCTATCCTCTCCCTGGCAAGCCCCTAGCCTGCCGAAATAATATAGGCACACTGAAATTTACGGTTCGATCGCTTCAAAACGATAACTGCGAACGACAACGGCGCCAAGCGGCGAACCAGCCCGACCGGCATGTTGCGCCCTGCGGACCAGAGCCGTAGCCCTGATACGCCTCAGTCGACAACAGACCGGCCTTCGCCCTTATTGTCCTATCGGCCGTTCCAGCTTCCAATAAATGATTGCCGCCGTCATACCGAAAATCAAATGGGCAACCATCGTCGCCAAGCCGCGCATGTCGGCAAACCATGAGAAGAAGCGGACCATGCCGTAGAAATTGAACAGGTAGACGGCCAGGCCGAACACAGCGCCGGTCAGCAATATCATGCCAACGCTGGAGTCAAAGTGGAAAGGTGCAATGATGGTGGCCAGAATCAGGCCCAAAACAATGCCCAGCACGTAATGGGTAGCAAGGGCCACCGCTACCACGCCGGCACTGAAGGTGCTTGCCTGCATCGTATCCGGTCCGAGTACGATGGCGGCAACCATGCGCGCCGTGATCCAGGGGCTGGTATCCATGAACAGGGTTGACCAGAGCAATTCCAGCACCATCACGACCGCACCGGCGGCAAAACCGGAGACTGCTGCGGCTGGCCAGTCTGGCAAGCGCTTCTCCAAGTGATGCGAATGCATGTGAAGTTCCATGACGACCTCCTGAAAGGCAAAAACCGACAACCACATCATCGTTACAGATATGGCAAGACCGGGAGCAATACACTCTGCTGCAGGCTCTCTTTCAGAGTAGTACAGAATCATAGACATGCAAAGGGAGTAACTATGCTGCGACGCAGCAGGCAACATCGCTGATGCAGGACTTGGCGAAGGAATTGTTGTGGCGGGTGATGGCGGGGTTACAGAATGCCCGCTTACGGAATTACCAGTTGTACCAAACCGGCGTGACGCTGTCAGGCAACGGCGGTAAAGCGCCAAGATCGACCCGCGACTCGGCCGGGCTGTGGAAATCGGAGCCACGCGAGGCCAGGAAACCATAGTTGGCGGCGACCTTGGCGTAATAGGCATATTGGTCTGGCGTGTGGCTGCCGGTCATGACTTCGATTGCGACGCCGCCGAGTTGTTTGAACTCGCTGAAGAAGGCGTCGAATGCCAGGTCGCTCAATTTGTAGCGCCCGGGATGCGCCACCACCGCCACGCCGCCGGCGTCGCGAATCCAGCACACTGCCTGTTCCAGCGAAGCCCAGCGATGCGGCACATAACCGGGATTGCCCTCAGTCAGGAAATGACGGAATACTTCACTGGTATCGGCGCAACGGCCGATTTCCACCAGATAGCGGGCAAAATGGGTGCGCGATATCAGATCGGGATTACCGACATGTTTCAAAGCGCCTTCGAAAGCATCGGGAATGCCCGCCGTCGCCAGCTGCGCCGCCATTTCATGCGCGCGCCGTTCACGGCCGCCGCGGGTTACGCGCAAGCCTTGCACCAGCTCGGGATTGGTTTCATCGATCTGCAAACCGACAATGTGGATGGTCTGGCTGGCCCAGGTAACCGAGATCTCGACCCCGGCCACGTACTGCAAACCAAGTGCCGCCGCAGCTGCCCGCGCTTCGCTGACGCCGTCTACTTCATCATGATCGGTCAGCGCCCAGATATCGACGCCATTCGCCTTGGCGCGCGCAGCCACCGCGGCCGGCGCCAAAGTGCCGTCGGAAACAGTGGAATGGCAATGCAGATCAACGTTCAACATCAATAATCCGTACAGGGAGAGCAACAGTCATGCCATGATTGTACGCTCCTTGAGGCGCTCATGCTGCGAGCGCACATATCCTCGCGCCCAGGATACTAATCTACACACAGGCTTGCCATCCAATCTCCCGCTCAGGGATGCTGCAAGCCGTCATCCTCTACCGGCAACCCCGGCAGCCATTTGTGCTCCCGATACCAGACAATGACTTCACGCAAGGTGTCGTCGACCGGCCTGAATTTCAGGCCTAGTTCGCGTTCGCTCTTGGCGTGGCTGAAGCGAGTCCGGTCGGCTTCTTTGACCATCAGCTGTACCGTGGCAATACTAAGCAAGATCGGCTTTCCGGTGAGGCGTGCATAGATTTCCTGCAAGCCGGCGAGCGCAAATAAAAGCGGCACGGGAAGCATTCGTTGCGGCGTGTCGACCCTGGCAATCCGACCTATCATGGGAATCAATTCGCGCATTGTCATGTGGCGACCGGCTGCGAGGTAACGCTCGCCGCTGCGGCCCCGCTCTGCGGCGGCGATGTGCGCCAGCGCCACATCGCGGGCGTCCACCACGGAAAAACTGCCTGGCACGAGGCCCGGCAATTTCCCCAGAACGGTGTCAAGCGCCACCTGCCCAGAGGAAGTCGGACCGATGTCGCCCGGTCCCCACATCCATCCTGGCAAAATAAAGCAGGCATGCATTTCGGGATGCATTTTAAGGAAGTCCGACACCGCATGATCGGCCAGAATCTTGCTGCGATAATAATCATCGGCATCTGCCGGGTCGCGTAGACTGGTTTCATCGATCGCCTTGCCCGGCACACCGTTCAACACCGCGATGGAAGACGTTTGCACAAAACGCCGGACACCGTGGCGATGCGCTTGCGCAATAAGTGCTGCCGAGCCGTCGACATTGATACGCTTGAGCATTTCCCAGTGGCGGCCGCCCTTGTAATTGTCGCGAAAAAAGGCGGCGGTATGGAACACCACGTCGCAAGCTCTCATAGCGGCAGAGAACGCGCCGACGTCCGCCATATCGCCATGCACCAGCTCAATTCCCGCAAGACTGCCGAACTGGCGAGCGGCCTTTTCCGGCGAGCGCACCAGCGCTTTTACGGCGACCCCGCGGTTCACCAGTTCGCGCACCAGGTTATTGCCAAGCAACCCGGTCGCTCCCGTCACAAAGGCGGTTTGTAGTTTCATGCTTGTTCCCAGTAGGCGATTAGATTTAAGATATCAGTTGATATCCGAAATTATATCAATTGAACTTCAAATTTCAATTGATATTTGAAATTATATTTTACTCACGTGACAACATGACAAAATGACCCGGCAAACCACAACAAAGCGCCTGAACCGCGAACAAAGCCAGGCACAGACGCGCGAGCGCCTGATTCAGGCGGGACGAAAATTATTCGTGCAGAACGGCTTCGGGGCAGCGTCGATTCGAGATATCGCTGAGGAGGCGGGTTACTCGCAGGGAGCTTTCTATTCAAATTTTGCGGATAAAGAAGCGCTCCTGCTTGAACTGCTGCGCACCCACATGGAGGCTGAGGCGACGCAGCTCGCGGCAGTGCTTGCAGCGACCGAGCTTAGCGGCGATGAAGTGTTTGCGGCGCTCGATGCTTGGGGCGCCACACTGCATGCCGACGCCAATTGGGCCATGCTCTCTGTCGAGTTACAGTTGCATGCCAGCCGCAGTCCCGCATTTGCGGCAGCGTATAACGCTGTCTGGGACGCTCACCGCGACGCACTCGGGCGCATTATCGAACGTTTGTTTGGACATCTGGGCCTGACCCCGCCAGCCGCCCCCGGACAACTGGCGGCCGGATTCATGGCCCTGGCCCACGGACTTGGATTACAACGTGCGGCCGTCCATCCCGCCCCTGCCGGCAAGCTGATCATGTTGTTTCTTCGTGGCTTGATTGCCAGCGCAGCAAGTACGGTCAGTTAGTCCGATTGCGCCCGGACTGCACGGACTCGTCTTGCAGGAACTGTTCAATCAAGTCCGCCAGCGCCTGCGGCTGGTCGTGATGCAACATATGCCCGGCATCCGCGACGATCGCGCTCCTGGCTTGCGGCAGCTGGGCGACGCGGCTGTCGATCTGGTCGCGCATCACTTCCTTGCCGCCCATCCATTGCCACATATTGGTATGTTCCGCCTCGACGCATAGCACCGGCGCCGTGGTGGCGCGCCAGCAGGCCAGCATTTCTTCCACTCTCGGCAACACCGGATTGATGATTTTATGCGCGGGATCGGCCAGGATTTCCCAGCGCCCCAAATCATTCTGGCGCGACCAGTTCCCGGCCAGAAATGCAGCGCGCTGATCGCTTAGGCGCGGATTGGTTTTCTGCAAGCGCGCGCCCACCGCGGCCTGGTCCGGGTAACTCTGCAAGGCAGCCGCTTGAGCCAGTTGATCCAGCCATTTGGCATAGCGCGCGGGCGCCAGTTCGGCTGACAGATGTTCGCCGCCGAAGCCTTCCAGGTTGATCAGCGCCTTGATCCGTTGCGGCCGGGTGCCGGCGTACAGCCCAACCGCGTAGCCACCCATGCTGTGTCCGAGCAGATTGACCGGCGCATCGGCTGAATAATGCTGCAAGATGGCATCCAGGTCGGCCAGGTAATCGGGAAACCAATAACTGTCCACCGGCGGCCCTGCCGTCAGGCCAAAGCCGCGCCAGTCCGGTGCGATCACATGCCAGTCGCGCCGCAGGCAATCGACCACGAATTGGAACGAGGCCGATACGTCCATCCAGCCATGCATCATGAAAATTTTCGGGGCGCCGGCGCGGCCCCAATGACGCACGTGATAACGCTGGCCGCGCAACGGCAGGAATTCAGAACGGGATACTTTCATTTGCATGGCGCGCGCACTAAGCTAAAAAATTAGGCAAGAAACTGCTCGAGATTGAAATTGGATTGCAGCTCGGCCCCGGAGAATTTCTCGGTCAGCCAGTGTTCGGCGCGCGTACGGCCGGCGTCGCGCAGGGCGTGGATGAAGGACGCTTTGGTATTCAGTTTGCTGGCGACGCTCAACTGGCTCATCAGCGCATCCGAATCGATCACATGGATGCGTAATTCCTTGAGCCGTTCATGCATTTTGCCGCGCGCCTCGGGATCGGCCTCGGTTTCGCGTTTGGCCAAGGCAAGCCCGCCCAGCTCGGTAAAAAAGGTCGAGCTGAAACTGATTTCACTCAAGCGCTGGCCGATCTCGTCGGTGCCGGTGGGTGTCAGCGGACGGCGGAAGGGATGCAGCAGCACCGCCAATATATCGGGCGAGCTGCACAGGTGCAGCAAGGGGAAGATCGGCGGATTTGCGGTCAGGCCGCCATCCCAATAAGCCTCGCCGTCGATCTCGACCGCATGGTGCATCGATGGCAGGCAAGCCGATGCCAGCAAAGCGTCTTGCGTCAGATCGCTATTGCGAAATATGCGCAAGCGGCCGGTGCTGACCTGGGTTGCGGCGATGAACAGCTTGACCTTGCCTTCTGCGCGCAAGCGTTCGAAATCAATCTGCTTGCTGAGGATATCGCGCAAGGGGTTCAGGTCAAACGGGTTGAGTTGATACGGCGAGAACATCCTGGTCACGGAAAACATGTGTTTCAGCAGCGCCGACGAGGTCGCCTGCGCGGCGATCCCGGCCTCGCTCAATGCATCCGGCCGCATGAAACTGTAGAGATCCCTGGTGCTGACGCTATCCCAGAAATCCGCCAGCGCCTGCCGCGCACCGTCACGGCCGCCGATCGCCAGGCCGTAACTCATCGCTACCGCATTCATGGCGCCGGCGCTGGCGCCGCTGATGCCCTCGACCTCAATCCTGGGATCTTCCAGCAGGCGATCCAGGGCGCCCCAGGTAAACGCGCCGTGCGAGCCGCCGCCCTGCAATGCCAAAGTCACTATCTTGTTTTGCATGAAAATAAGTCCTGAAGATTGCCGCCGGTTGAAATCGCTCCTGCCTCAACATTATTTGATGCTGATGACAAGACGCGACCATACGCTCCTTTTCCCCTAATTTACCAATCTTTAGCTCGTCGCGTTCGCAAAACATGGATTACATGGGTAATCGATTGACATCTTTTGACAGGTTTTGGGACTGAATGAGAACCGATTAACGAAGCACCTACTGCGCACGCATTTTTTGTTGCCAAAAAAATTACATATACCATCAAATAATGTTGCCACCACACCAGCAATTACCATCTTGAACCGGTCAACAAGGGAAACAATAGGAAATATGACAAGCTGTCGCCAATCCGGTTCTTTTTACAATTTCCGGCTATCCCGACTACTAATTGACGACGGATTTCGTTCAGTTTGATTTATAATTGCCCACCAATTAAATCTAAATAAGAATCGATTACAAAATCGCCCTCATTTACAATGCAATACATGGCAGCCAGCAAAACGGGTTCATACGCCGCAGTAGCCAGCCAAAAATTCTGCTTCCTCATCGAAGCCAAACTTTTTGACGACTACACCAATGAACCGCCTTAACCCGATTGCCGCTGCCTTGATTGCAGCGTTCGCCGCTCCCCTGCCCTTGTACGCACAACAAGCCCCAAGCCTGACAACAGACGCCGCACCAGCAATGCTGCAGGAAGTAAAGGTAGAAGGCAGCCGCGGCGACTTCAATGCCAACGGCACCTCCCTCACCAAATTGCCAGCCGATCTGCATGACGTGCCGCAATCGGTCGTGGTGGTGAACAAGGCGCTGATGCAATCGCAAGGCGCGAGCTCGCTGGCGGATGCCCTGCGCAACGTTGCCGGCATTACCTTGGGTGGCGCAGAAGGCGGCCAAATCGGCAACAACATTAATTTGAATGGCTTCTCCGCACGCACCGACATCTATCTGGACGGCTTCCGCGATCGCGGCCAGTACTATCGCGACACCTTCGCCATCGATGAAATCGAAGTGCTGATGGGCCCGTCATCGATGCTGTTCGGCCGCGGCTCCACCGGCGGCGTGATCAACCAGGTGACGAAAAAAGCCAATCTGCATGCATCGACTGAAGTCTCGGCATCGGCCACCACCAACGGCCTGATCCGCACCACCGCCGACTACAATCGTCCGCTGTCGGATACCTCTGCACTGCGCCTGTCGGCTATGGCGCAAAACGGCAAGGCAACTACGCGCGACCAGACCGACCTCCAGGATTTCGGCCTGGCCGGCTCCTATGTATTCGGCATCGGCACCCCGACTGAAATCACCTTGTCGGCCCTGGTGCAGCACAATCACGACATGCCGGATTACGGCCTGCCGCCGCTCAATGGCCATCCAGCTACGGTCGACCGCAATACCGCCTACGGCCTCAACAGCGACCACACTAACCAGGATGTCGCAGCGCTGAACGCCACCATCAGGCACAAGATCACGCCGGACGTCGTGTTGCGCAACCAGACGCAATTCAACTATGTCCGCACCAGCGCGGTAGAGACTGCGCCTAACACTATCGGCACGGTTTCAGCCGCCGGCTTTAAGCCGTTGGCGCCGGCGGCTGTCAGCGCGCTGCCCTTGAGCAGCTTGTATGTGCGCGGCCAAAGCCATGACCGCGACATCCGCGACTATTCGATTTTCAACCAGACCGAACTGTCTGCCAATCTCAGCACCGGCGGCATCAGGCATGCGCTGCTGGCGGGCCTGGAACTCGGTCATGACGGCTACGACAACCAAGGCTACTACCGCAACGGCAGTTGCAACGGCGTGGCATTGAACGCAGCCTCGACGACAGCCGGTTATAACGACTGCGTACCGCTGGTAAATCCGGGCTACAGTGCGGCTGGCAGCAATGTCGCCAGCCCGGCCGGCAACCGCGCCGGCGGCTCCGCCAACACGATTGCCGCCTACATCAACGACACCATGACGCTGACGCCTGAATTCAAACTGGTCGGCGGCCTGCGCTACGACAGGTACATCGCCAGCATCACCAATTCGCTGAATTCGACCAATGCGCCTGCGGCCGCCAAGAACACCGCCCTCGCCTCTGCCCAGCAGACGGTCAACTTCACCAGCGTGCGCCTGGGCGGCATCTGGCAGCCAAGCGCCGAGCAGTCCTACTACCTGTCCTACGGCACCTCGTTCAACCCGTCGCTGGAACAGTTGACCGGCACCACCGGCCAGCAAAACCTCGATCCGGAAAAGAACCGTTCTTACGAACTGGGCGGAAAATGGGATCTGCTCAACGGCAAGCTGTCGCTCAACTCGGCCATCTTCCAGATCAAGAAAGAGAACGCACGCAGCCAGATCAGCACCGGCGTGTACGAACTGGACGGCACGGTCAGAGTCAATGGCGCACGCGCCGGCGCCACCGGGCATATCACCAAGGATTGGCAAGTCGCGCTCGGCTATACCTACCTGGACGCCAAGGTGATCCAGTCTTCCGGACTCGACGGCACGCTGGGCAAGATCCCTGTCAACACGCCGAAGAATACCCTGACGGCCTGGTCCACCTACAAGGTCGCACCGCACTGGGAAGTCGGCGGCGGCGCCACTTACATGTCGGAACGCTACGCCAACCCTGGCAACACCGTGCAAGTCGGCGGCTATACACGCTGGGATGCGACACTGGCTTACACCCAGCCGAAATACGATATACGCTTGAATCTGCTCAACCTGAGCAACAAGATGTATTACGATGCGCTGATCCAGTCCGACGGCGGACGTGCGGTGCCAGGCAATGGCCGCACCGCCATGCTGTCGCTCAACTATCGTATGTAATCGGGGACGCCTAGTCTTGAAGAGCCGTTCATGCTGATTGCCATTCCCAAAGTACTCAACCCGCCGCAGCTCGACGCTGTGCGTGACTTGTTAGACCAGGCCGCAGCGGCATGGGTCGACGGCCGTGTCACGGCCGGCTACCAGGGGGCGGCGCTCAAGTTCAATCAGCAGATCGATGAACGCTCCGCAGTGGCGTTGCAATGCCAGCAGATCATCCTGGAGGTATTGGAGCGCCACCCGCGCTTTATCAGCGCAGCGCTGCCGAATACGGTCTACCCGCCGATGTTCAACCGCTACGGCGAAGGCATGGCCTTCGGCGCCCATGTCGACGGCAGCGTGCGGATCCATCCGCGTGACGGCCGCAAGCTGCGCACCGACATCTCCGCCACCCTGTTCTTGTCGGACCCGGCCTCCTACGACGGCGGCGAGCTGCAAATTGAAGACAGCTATGGCATGCACTCGGTAAAACTGGCTGCCGGCGATATGGTGATTTATCCGGCCACCAGCCTGCATCAGGTGACGCCGATCACGCGCGGCGTACGCACCGCCTGTTTTTTCTGGGTGCAAAGCCTGGTGCGCGACGATGCGCAACGCAGCATGCTGTTCGACATGGATAACGCTATCCAGAAACTGAATCAGACCGACGCCGACGAACAGGCGCGACGCACCTTGATCGGCTGTTATCACAACCTGATGCGGCAATGGAGCGAGACCTGAGGGGCAGCTGCAGGTCACCTGGCACCGCGGCAAGCCTCAATCCGCTGCAGTGTTACACTGGTTGGCCAGCCTCACGATTCGCTTGTGCGAACTGCTGATGGCGGCATCGTTGAAACATCATTCCCGGCGGCATTTCCGGCAGCGCTCCCGGACTCTTGACGATTTGCAGTTAACGCACCTTTTCCAGCAAAGAGTGGTCGCGATGTTTTCGGAGTCCCCAGTTTCCCCCGAGTACCTCAGCGAGGCGCTGCAGCTGCATTTGGCCGATGATTTGGTCGAGCATGGCTGGTCACAGCAAAACATCTTCTTGCCGGCGCAACTGACACTGGAACTGGCCGCCGAATGTCATTTGCTGGCAGCCGGCGGCGCCCTGCATGCAGCCAGGGTGGGCCGCGGCACGGCGCAAACGATACGGACCGATATCCGCGGCGACCAGATTCTTTGGCTGAAAGCCGGACAATCGGCGGCATGCGACCGCTATCTGCACATCATGGAGAACTTGCGCATAGCGCTCAACCGCACGCTTTACCTGGGGCTGGCGGAGTATGAAAGCCATTTTGCGCTTTACGCGCCGGGCGCCTCTTACCAGCCCCATCTGGACCGCTTCCGCGACGACGACTGCCGCACGGTGTCGGTCGTCATCTACCTCAATCACGGCTGGCTGCCGGAACAAGGCGGCGCCTTGCGTTTGCATCCGCAGGGCGAGCGCACGCAGGATATTGCGCCGCTAGGCAGCCGTCTGGTGCTGTTCCTGTCGGCTGACATGCTGCACGAAGTACTCCCGGCGACGCGTGAGCGCCTGTCCCTTGCAGGTTGGTTCAGACGGCGGCCCACCTTAGGCAACTAGTTGCGAATTGAGAAACCTCGATTCATCCTGGGCCATGCGCTGCGCCCGGTATGTCCATGTAGCGCACGGTGACCTATACTGTTTGTATGACTTGCCGCTTGCTGCCCGATCTATCCGCTTGCCGGGCAAGCAGCGCACGCTCATCCTCGATAAGGAAGGAGGCAGAAAATGCCCTGGAATTTCGCCTGGTTCGGCCTAGCCGCATGCATTTTCGTATTGATCATCCTGCTGAATGCGGCAGTCTACATTTTTCGGGAATATGAACGTTGCGTAATCTTCACTCTGGGACGGTTTTCCGGCGTCAGAGGGCCGGGGCTGGTGCTCCTGATTCCTGCCATTCAACAGCTGGTCAGGGTGGATTTGCGGACCGTCGTGCTGGAAGTCCCGACGCAAGACGTGATCTCGCGCGACAATGTCTCGGTGCGGGTGAATGCGGTGGTGTATTTCCGTGTCGTCGACCCCAAGAAAGCCATCGTCGAAGTAGCCAATTTTTTCAACGCAACCAGTCAGTTGTCGCAAACCATGTTGCGCTCGGTGCTGGGCAAGCATCAGCTGGACGACATGCTGGCCGAGCGTGAAAAGCTGAACCTCGCCATCCAGCTGGCGCTCGATGCGCAAACCGACTCCTGGGGCATCAAGGTTTCCAACGTCGAAATCAAGCAAGTAGACCTGACTGAATCGATGATACGCGCCATCGCAAGGCAAGCTGAAGCGGAACGCGAACGGCGCGCCAAGGTGATCCACGCCGAGGGCGAGTTGCAGGCATCCGAAAAACTCTACCAGGCAGCCCACGTTCTGGCGCAAGAACCGCAAGCAATCCTGCTGCGCTACCTGGAAACGCTGACAGTGATCGGCGCCGACAAAAACACCACGGTCGTATTTCCGCTGCCGATGGACCTGCTGTCTGCAATCCTGGGAGATAAAAGAAAGGCGCCGTAATGGGCATCTGGACAGCGCGATATCGGCTACGTTAGCCACGCAATAGCGGGGCTGACTTCAGCAGTGCCGCGACGCATTTTTGGCGTTGCCATATAATTGGCTTTCCAAAAATCCTCGTCTCCCGGCGCGCCAAGAATGCACCCAATTACGATCGACGCCCTCGCCGCTTTCCCGCTGCAGCTGGAAGCGCACTTTGCCGCCATTCCTAGCGAATTTCGACACTGGACGCCAGCTTCCTGGGAAGGCGTGCCGAGTGAACCGTTCACCGCCATCGAACAGATTTGCCACGTACGCGATATCGAGATCGACGGCTATCAACTGCGCTTCCGACGAACGCTAGCTGAAGTCAATCCGCTGCTGGTTTCGATCGATAGCGACGCCCTTGCCGGCGAGCGCGCTTACGCCGCCGCCGATCCTGGCGCGGTCTTCGCGGCATTTCGCGCAGCGCGGGCCGAGACAGTTGAACTGCTGTCGAGCCTGCATCAAGAGCAGTTCAAGCGCTGCGCCGAATTTGAAGGTTATGGCCCCGTAACGCTACGCGGCCTGGTGCACTATCTGTGCAGCCATGACCAGCAGCACCTGGCAGGCTTGCAGTGGCTGCTTGGAAAAATAGAGGCTGCTCGCCTGTAATACCCTCTGCCTCCTTACGCCACATCCAGGATTGCGGCGGCGAAATCTTGCGCCGCCTCCTGCGGCAGATTATGCCCCGCAACCGGGATCACCCGGCGCTGATACGGCCCGGTAAAAAATTTCTCGTGCTGTTCGGAACCGCCTTTCAAACTGACGCCATCGCCGGCGCCGTCCAGCACCACGGTTGGTACGCTGATCGGCGGTTGCGCGGCCAGCAGCAACTCCGTTGCCTCAAGCGCCGGATCGCCAGGCGCCAACCCGAAACGATGGCGATAGGAATGGATGACGACGTCAACGAAATCGGGGTTATCGAAAGAGACGGCGCTGCGCCGGTATGTCGCCTCATCGAAATGCCAGTTGGGCGACCATAGTCGCCACAGCAATTTGCAAAACGCGTAGCGATCCTGTTGCAGTCCGGCCCGGCCACGCTCGCCGTGGAAATAGTATTGATACCAGTAGCGCAATTCGTTTT
Organism: Collimonas sp. OK242; assembly: GCF_900107095.1. Lineage (GTDB taxonomy): Bacteria > Pseudomonadota > Gammaproteobacteria > Burkholderiales > Burkholderiaceae_D > Collimonas. Next base: position 157,542 of record NZ_FNOR01000012.1, on the reverse strand, counting down.
CCGGCGTTTGCGGATTTACCGATGCGGCAATATCCTGGATGTTGTAACCATCCAGGGACACCAGGCCGCGTGCGCGCGCCGGCCACAGGGCAGCCACGATGCACGCTGCGCGGCCGCCCCAGTCATAACCCGCCAGCACCGCATCCGGGATCGCCAAAGCATCCATCAATGCCAGCAAGTCGTGGGCGAGCGCCGCCTGCTGGCCGGAACGCGGCGTATCGGCAGACAGGAATCGCGTCGGCCCGAAGCCGCGCAAATAGGGCGTGATGACGCGGCAACCTGCTGCGGCCAGCACCGCCGTCACATCATCGTAGGCATGGATATCGTATGGAAAACCGTGCAACAGCAAGACCGTAAGGCCGGTGGCAGCGCCGCTCCCGCTCTCGTTGTAGGCAACATTCAGAACGCCGGCATCGACTCGCTTTAACATGGCCTTGCTCCGATTTGTTTTCACTGTGAACAGTACGCATCGATAGTTAGTCGCTATCTTCTAATTTTTTTATTGATGCTGCAATGCGATGCGTGGGTTAATAAAAAGAAATAAAAGAACGATCGTTCATTTTTATTCAGCTTTCCGATGTATGCAGTTTTAATACCGCAGCAATCGTCATCCAGCAATTCCTTGCCGCAAAACCCGGCCCCCGCCTTACTGTGACACAGAATAATCAAACATAAATAAAGGAGAACGTCGCATGCGCATTTCGTCTCTGTCCATCCTATCTGGAATTGTCTTGACGCTGGGCTTGAGCCTGGCCTCCTCTGCCGCCAATGCCGAGTTGTGCCGCAACGCCAGTTCGGCGGAAGCGGCAAGCTACACCACGCCCATGCAGTCCCCGGGGATTGTCTCGCCGATAGACGGAACCTGCTGGATCCCCGCCATGACCATCGCCAGTTTCGACGGCACCAAATTGGCGGCCAACCTGTTCCTGCCCAAGCGCAGCAGCAGCGATCAGAAATTCCCCGCCATCGTGATGATCGCCAGCTGGGCCGCACCCGGCCGTGTCGAATATATCGGCCAGCAGCAGAAACTGGCGCAAGACGGCTATGTCGTGGCAAGCTATACCGCGCGCGGCTTCTATCTTTCCGAAGGGCAGGTCGACGTCGCCGCGCCGGAAGATGCGCGCGATGTCTCATCGGTGCTCGACTGGCTGCAAGCCAATGCGCCTATCGACATCAACAACGTCGCCGCCAGCGGCATTTCCTACGGCGCCGGCCTGTCGCTGATCGCACTCGGGCAAGATCCACGCTTCAAGACCGCGGCCGCCCTGTCTGGCTGGGCCACCCTGGCGGACCAGCTTTACACGGCCGGCTCGCCCAACCAGACCTGGGCCACTGTCCTCGGCCTGGCCGGCAGCGTCACCGGCAGGCCCGCGCCAGAAGTGAATCAAAACATACAAGCCCTGCTTGATCCCAGCACCAGCGCGGCCAGAATTGCGGACATCACTACCTGGGCCAAACCGCGCTCGCCATCCACCTATGTGGCAGCCATCAACAAACGCAATGCGCCGGTGTTCATCAGCAAGAACTTCCAGGACGACATGTTCACGCCGAATTCTTCGCTGGCGATGTTTGCCGCCCTCAGCGGTCCTAAGAAGATGCTGCTTAACGCGGGCATCCATGCCTCCGCGGAATTGCCCGGCGCTCTGCTGGGCGCTCCCAATTATCCCTACGACCAGGCGCATCGCTGGTTTAACCGCTGGCTGAAGGGAGAGCAAAACGGCGTCGATACCGAGCCCAAGGTCACCATGCAAATCAAATTCAGCGACCGCCGCGAATCGTTTTCGACCTGGCCTGCGCCCGAGTTGAGCAACCAGACTTATTACCTGGCTCCGCGTGGCGCGATCCGCTTCGATCTCAGTTGCTTCTGCGGCAAAGGCGACAAAGGAAGCATTTCTAGAGCGCCCAATCAGAGCACCGACTCCGACCTGATCCAGAATCTGTTCGACACCACTGCCAGCAGCGGCCTGATTCCTATCCTGTCCACCCTGGGCGAAACTCTCAATGTGCCGGTGATCAACTCTCTGCTGACAGTCAGCCTTGCCGCCGGCGTACGCTATGAGGCGCCGGCGCTCGCCGCCGCGCAAAAAATCAGGGGCATTCCGAAATTGAATTTACGCGTCACGCCTTCGCAGGCACGTGCGCAAGTCGTCGCCTATCTGTATGACGTGGACGCCATCGGCATCGGCGTCTTGATTACCCACGGCGCGACTACCCTGCATTGGGCGACGCCGGGCCAGACTGTCGATTTCCCGATTGAATTCTCGGCCACGGCATATGATGTGCCGGCCGGCCATCATATTGGCGTCGTGCTGGATACCGCAGACAGCCTGTATGCCTCTCCGGTGAATCCCGGCGAACGGTTTGGCGTGCGCTTTGAATTCAATCCGAGCCGACAATCAACCTTGACCTTGCCAACCTTATAGCGCCGCCACGGCAACTTGCGCGGCTTTGCCGTGCAAATTGCCTGGCCACCTTTTAATGCAGGCCGGCACTGCCGGCGTTCGTCGGGATCGACTCGATCATTTGGTGTATCCTGCCGGGATGAACAGCGAAACCGACATCCAACTCAGCGGGCCATTCAGCGTTACCGACGCAACCGGCCGTAGTCATAACATAAAAGCCATTCGCATTTTCGACGAAGGCTATGGAATCATCGACGTCTATATCGACTTCGCCTCGGCGATCGGCAAAGACCGTCTGTATGAAGACAAAATACTGATCGCCCAGGTCCTGGGCCAGTTGCGCAAGATCGGTTATGTCGGCCCGGACTTCGGCCACGGCGATCTCGGTTTGCAGGACGACAAACTGATCGTGCTGGAAGCACCTGAAGAATTCAATGCCTTTGCGGCAAGCAAAGGCTGGAAAAACCTGGCTGACGAATTTGCCGAAGAAGATGACCCGGAGATAGGCGACGACAATGGGCAGGCGCCATCAAGCTCGAAACTTGACGCTCTCAAGAATAAATTCAAAACCTAGTTCTTACTGAAAACGTCATATCGACCTCAACAATATGCTTACCACCATCGAGCAGCTGGAAGAAATTTATGGAAAACCGCATGAGCGCTCATTGTGGAAAGAAATAGATTACCTGAACGAAGACTACCAGGCCTTTGTCAAAGCCTCGCCATTTGTGGTGTTCGCTTCCAGCGGCCCGGAAGGCATGGATTGCTCGCCCAAAGGAGACGCCCCGGGTTTCGTCCAGATTCTGGATGAACGCACGTTGGCGATTCCAGACCGTCCTGGCAACAACCGTATCGATACCCTGCGCAACATCATTGCCGATCCGCGCATCGCGCTGCTTTTCATCGTACCCGGCGTCGGCGAAACCTTGCGCGTCAACGGCCGCGCCGAAATTTCCGCAGAGCCCGCGCTGCTCGAACGATTCGCGGTGGATGGCAAGCTGCCGCGCACAGTCATCATCGTCAAGGTAGAAGCGACTTACTTCCACTGCTCAAAGGCAGTGGTGCGCTCAAAACTGTGGGACCCGGCCCGGCAAATTGAACGCGCCAGCTTTCCAAGCCCCGGCGCTATCCTGAAGCGCCTGAGCAGCGGCGGTTTTGACGGCGACGCTTACGACCGTGACTTGCCGGAACGCGTGAAAGCGACCCTCTATTAAACCATGACAGTTTACGTGGCCCTTTTGCGCGCAATCAATGTCGGCGGGACCGGCATATTGCCAATGAAAGAACTTGCTGCCTTATGCAGCGGATTGGGCTTCAACCATGTCCGCACTTATATCCAGAGCGGCAACGTGATCTTCGACAGTCCGCTTGGCGAAGATGTCGTGCAGCAGGCGTTGGAACAAGCGTTGGACAAAAAGATGGGTAAGCCGGTCGATGTCTTGCTGCGCACTGCCGCGGAGTTGGGCGCCATACTGAAAGCCAATCCCTTCCCTGCGGCGGAGCCCTCGAAAGTCGCGGTGGTTTTTTGCAGCGGCAACCTGCCCAAAGGCTGGCTTGAATTGCTGCGCATCCCTGGCAACGAGCAAGTCCAGCCGGGGAAGAAAGAAATCTATATTCACTATCCCGAAGGCATGGGCAAATCAAAACTGAAGCTGCCGCCGTCAACCGGCGCCGCTACTGCGCGCAATATCAACACGGTGGCCAAGCTGCTCGCGCTGGCCGTCGCACTACCCCTCACCTAAGCTCTGCCAGCTTTTTGTTGTCCTTGCCGTCTAAGGAAGCATGGATTGCGAGGCGTTAATTTAACCAAAAAAGCTCGCCGCAGCGAGCTTTTTTCACACTGGATCCAGTTGTCAGAACTGGTTCATCGTGTTGTCTTTACCAGATGCTTTCAGGGCAGCTTCGCCGCTGAAGTAATCTTTGTGATCATCGCCGATGTCTGAACCGGCCATATTCTGATGCTTGACACAAGCGATACCCTGGCGGATTTCCTTGCGCTGAACGCCGGCAACATAACCCAGCATGCCCTGGTCACCGAAATATTCTTTTGCCAGGTTGTCAGTAGACAGCGCGGCAGTGTGATAAGTCGGCAGAGTAATCAGGTGATGGAAAATACCGGCTTCACGCGCTGAATCAGCTTGGAAGGTGCGGATTTTTTCATCTGCAGCAATTGCCAATTCAGTTGCGTCGTATTCAACGCTCATCAGTGCAGCGCGATCATAAGCGGAAACGTCTTTGCCTTCGCTTTTCATGATGTCGAAAATTTGCTGACGGAAGTTCAGTGTCCAGTTGAATGATGGGCTGTTGTTGTACACCAGCTTGGCATTTGGAATAACTTTACGAATCGCATTGACCATGCCGCCGATCTGAGCGATGTGCGGCTTCTCGGTTTCGATCCAAAGCAAGTCGGCGCCGTTATGCAGAGATGTGATGCAATCCAATACGCAACGCTCTTCGCCGGTGCCGGCGCGGAACTGGAACAAATTGCTAGGCAAACGCTTAGGGCGGAGAAGCTTGCCGTCGCGCTTGATGACAACGTCGCCGTTGTTCATGGATTCAGTAGAAACTTCTTCAACGTCCAGGAAGGAGTTGTATTGATCGCCCAAATCGCCCGGCTCGCGAGTTACCGCGATCTGCTTGGTTAAGCCTGCACCCAATGAGTCGGTACGCGCCACGATCACGCCGTCGTCCACACCCAGTTCCAGGAACGCGTAACGTACCGCACGGATCTTCGCCAGGAAGTCTTCGTGAGGAACAGTTACTTTACCGTCTTGATGGCCGCACTGCTTTTCATCGGAAACCTGGTTTTCTATCTGGATACAGCATGCACCCGCTTCAATCATCTGCTTAGCCATCAGGTAGGTCGCTTCAGCATTGCCGAAACCGGCATCGATATCGGCAATGATGGGCACAACGTGGGTGACGTGGCTATCAATTTTGTCCTGGATCGCTTGCTTGGCAGCGCCTTGAGCAGCGTCTAATTGGCGGAATAAACCGCCCAGCTCACGTGCATCGGCTTGACGCAAGAACGTGTACAGCTCTCTGATCAGGTCGGCTACGGCAGTCTTCTCGTGCATGGACTGGTCAGGCAACGGCCCGAATTCAGAGCGCAGCGCAGCAACCATCCAGCCAGACAGGTACAGATAGCGACGGTCGGTGTTATTGAAGTGCTTCTTAATGGAAATCATCTTCTGTTGACCGATAAAACCGTGCCAGCAACCCAAAGACTGGGTGTATTTGGACGAATCAGCGTCGTAGTTTGCCATGTCATCGCGCATGATCTTGGCTGTGTACTTGGCGATATCCAGACCGGTTTTGAATCTGTTCTGGGCGCGCATGCGTGCGGCGGACTCTGGATTAATCGCGTTCCAGGCACTACCTTCTTTGTCTTTCAGGCCGGCAATGGCTTTGATGTCGTCTTGATATTGTGACATGTGTATATCCTAGATAATAAAGCAAGGTTAAAAAAAACGTATTGTGTGTCGGTGCATCTGTTCACCCTCGTACGAAAACCAGGGTGGTGAAATCGAAGAAAACTGCATGGGACAATAATAGCCGTTTTTTTAGATATCGACCATGTCTTATATAAGACATATGACTAAAATTAATACGTTTATTTTCAATTACTTATATATTGTTTTTTGCTATGTGAAATTAATTTTCAAAAAAACGAATCCGATTTCCTGATTCGCTTCGCACTCGCATCCCACAATGTGGAGCCAATTTTTCGTATCGTGGAAAACGTGGCCGCGCCAGCGACATCGAACTTGCCGTTTGACGAGTGGAGCGGCGCCCTCGTCCGGAGCAGCTGAAGCGGGCTATGAATCCGGTGCAATGATTTGGATAGTTCAATTGCATCGCCGGAACTGGCGATTTTGGAGAAAAAAGTAGTTTTATACCAAGGCGTGACCTGCTGCTCGCAGGTGTATAGGAAGGCTTACCCGGATTGGGGCGCCGGGGATACGCCGATCTTGATTTACGATTTTGATTTATTCAGCAACGCATCTTCGCGTTAAAACTTGCAAGAGCAACGGAAATGCAAATTTCGACACATCGCCGCCAAGGATGGCAATTTCATGCACGATGGTCCCGGTATTCCAGCAAAGCTGCCAGTCACGGATTCATACACGCCGGCAGCGCAGCAACGCGCTGCCGGACCGGCGTAGTCACTCAGAACGCGTCGCCAGGCACGCGTACCCATCCCTCCATCAGCACCCGGGCGCTGCGGCTCATGATGGCTTTGCTCACGCTCCATTCGCCGTTGGCCTGGCTGGCTTCCGCACCCACCCGCAAGGTGCCTGAAGGATGCCCGAAGCGCACGGCGTTTTTCACACCGCCGCCGGCGGCAAGGTTCACCAGCGTGCCGGGGATCGCGGCGGCGGCGCCAATCGCAACCGCCGCCGTACCCATCATGGCGTGATGCAGCTTGCCCATGGACAGCGCGCGCACCAGCAAGTCGATATCGCCAGCGGCGACCTGCTTGCCGCTGGAGGAAACGTAGCTGGCTGGCTTGGCGACGAACGCCACTTTTGGTGTGTGCTGGCGCTTGGCTGCTTCATCGAGCTGCTTGATGAGGCCCATGCGCAGCGCGCCATGCGCGCGAATGGCTTCAAATTTGGCCAATGCCTCGACATCGCCGTTGATGGCGTCCTGCAACTCGGTGCCGGTATAGCCGATCGCTTCCGCGTTCACGAAGATGGTCGGGATACCGGCATTGATCATGGTGACCTTGAGCGTGCCGACTCCCGGAACCTCGAGCTCGTCAACCAGGTTCCCGGTGGGGAACATGGATCCGCCCTCGCCCTCCCCGTCGGCTGCCGGCGCCATGAATTCAAGTTGCACCTCCGCCGCCGGGAATGTGACGCCGTCGAGCTCGAAGTCGCCGGTTTCCTGCACCGCGCCATTGGTGACGGGTACATGTGCGATGATGGTCTTGCCGATATTCGCCTGCCAGATGCGTACAGTCGCCATGCCGTTCTGCGGAATGCGGCTGGCATCAACCAGGCCGCTGGCGATAGCGAATGAACCAACCGCAGCGGACAGATTGCCGCAGTTGCCGCTCCAGTCGACAAATGCTTTATCGATGGCGACCTGACCGAACAGGTAATCGACATCGTGACCGGGCTTGCCGCTCTTGGACAGGATCACCGTCTTGCTGGTGCTCGAAGTCGCCCCGCCCATGCCATCAATCTGCTTGCCGTAAGGGTCCGGGCTGCCGATGACACGCAGCAGCAACGCATCACGTGCAGCGCCGGGCAGCTGCGCTGCTTCGGGTAAGTCTTGCAGGCGGAAGAACACGCCTTTGCTGGTGCCGCCACGCATGTAGGTGGCGGCAATCTTGATCTGGGGTACGTGGGCCATTGTATGTTGTCCTGTTCAGGCAGCCGTTGACGATTCGAGGAAGTCCTGCGCGAAACGCTGCAGCACGCCGCCCGCTTCGTAAATCGAAACTTCTTCCGCAGTGTCAAGGCGGCAGGTCACAGGCACTTCCACGCGCTCGCCGTTCTTGCGATTGATAATCAGCGTCAGGGTTGTACGCGGTGTACGTTCGCCAATCACGTCGAAGGTTTCGCTACCGTCGATGTTCAGGGTGATGCGGTTGACGCCGGGCTTGAACTCCAGCGGCAGCACACCCATGCCGACCAGATTGGTGCGGTGGATGCGCTCAAAGCCTTCCGCCGCGATGGCTTCCACACCCGCCAGACGCACGCCTTTGGCGGCCCAGTCACGCGAGGAGCCCTGGCCATAGTCGGCGCCGGCGATCACGATCAGCGGCTGCTTGCGCTCCATGTAGATTTCGATGGCTTCCCACATGCGAATGATCTTGCCCTCGGGCTCCATGCGGGTCAGCGAGCCCGCTTTCACTTTGCCGCTCATCTCGCCATTTTCTCGCACCATTTCATTCCTCAGGGTGGGATTGGCGAAGGTGGCGCGCTGGGCGGTGAGGTGGTCGCCGCGATGGGTGGCATAGGAGTTGAAGTCTTCCTCAGGCAAACCCATCTTGGCCAGGTACGCACCCGCTGCGCTATCGAGCATGATGGCGTTCGACGGCGACAGGTGATCGGTGGTGATGTTGTCTCCCAACACCGCCAGCGGCCGCATGCCTGTCATGGTCCGCGCGCCAGCCAGTGCACCTTCCCAGTAAGGCGGGCGACGGATATAGGTGGTCTGCGGACGCCAGTCGTACAGCGGGCTGACTTTCTCGCCGTTATCGGCGACCACCGCAAACATCGGCTCGTAGACCTTGCGGAACAACTCCGGCTTGACGCTGGAGGCGACGATGGCATCGATTTCTGCATCGGACGGCCAAATGTCTTTCAGCGTCACAGGATGGCCATCGGCGTCGATACCCAGGACATCTTTCTCGATGTCGAAACGGATGGTGCCGGCGATCGCGTAGGCCACCACCAGCGGCGGCGAAGCCAGGAAAGCCTGCTTGGCGTAGGGGTGGATACGGCCGTCGAAGTTACGGTTGCCCGAGAGGACGGCGGTGGCGTACAGATCGCGCTCCACCACTTCCTTCTGGATAAGCGGATCCAGCGCGCCGCTCATGCCGTTGCAGGTGGTACAGGCAAAGGCCACCACACCGAAGCCCAGCGTTTCCAGTTCCGGCAACAGCCCGGCGGCTTCCAGATACAGTGCGACCGTCTTCGAGCCCGGCGCCAGCGAGCTCTTTACCCAGGGCTTGCGAGTGAGGCCCCGGGCATTCGCGTTGCGCGCCAGCAGACCGGCGGCGATCATGTTGCGCGGGTTGTTGGTATTGGTGCAGCTGGTGATAGCGGCGATGATCACGGCGCCGTCCGGCATCAGTCCTGGCTCGTTCTCGACCTTGCCGCTGATGCCGCGTGCAGCCAGTTCGGAAGTCGGCACGCGATTGTGCGGGTTGGATGGTCCTGCAATGTTGCGCACCACGGAAGACAGGTCGAATTTGATGACGCGTTCGTACTCGGCGTGCTTCAGGCTGTCGGCCCAGAGGCCGGTTTGCTTGGCGTAGATTTCCACCAGCTTGACCAGCGCATCGTCGCGACCGGTGAGCTTCAGGTATTTGATGGTTTGCTCGTCGATGTAAAACATCGCGGCGGTGGAGCCGAACTCCGGCGCCATGTTGGAAATGGTCGCGCGATCGCCCAGCGTCAGGTGGGAAGCGCCTTCACCGTAGAACTCGAGATAAGAGGACACAACCTTCTGCGCACGCAGGAACTCGGTCAGCGCCAGCACGATGTCGGTCGCCGTGATGCCCGGCTGCGGCTTGCCGCTCAGCTCAACGCCGATGATATCCGGCAGGCGCATCCAGGAAGCGCGGCCCAGCATCACGCTTTCGGCTTCCAGACCGCCGACGCCGATGGCGAGCACGCCCAGCGCATCCACCATCGGGGTATGGCTGTCAGTACCGACCAGGGTATCCGGGAAGGCCACGCCATCTTTCACCTGCACCACCGGCGACATGCGTTCGAGGTTGATCTGGTGCAGGATGCCGTTGCCCGGCGGGATCACGTCGACGTTCTTAAACGCCTTCTTGGTCCAGTTGATGAAATCGAAGCGGTCTTCGTTACGACGGTCTTCGATGGCGCGGTTCTTGTCGAACGCATCCGGGTCGAAACCTCCGCACTCAACCGCCAGCGAGTGGTCTACCACCAGCTGTGTCGGCACCACCGGATTGACCAGGGCTGGGTCTCCGCCCTGGGCGGCAATCGCGTCACGCAGGCCCGCGAGGTCGACCAGTGCGGTCTGGCCCAGGATGTCATGGCACACCACGCGAGCCGGAAACCACGGGAAGTCCAGGTCGCGCTTGCGCTCGATGAACTGCTTCAGGGAGTCGGCCAGGGTCGCTGGTTCGCAACGGCGCACGAGGTTTTCGGCCAGCACGCGCGACGTGTAGGGCAGTTTATCGTAGGCGCCCGGCTGGATGGCGTCGACCGCGGCACGCGTGTCGAAAAAATCCAGCTTGGTGCCTGGCAGGGGTTTGCGGTTTGCTGTGTTCATGGCTAAGTCGGGAAAGAAGGCATCACCTGGTTGCGTCATTCCCGCGAACGCGGGAATCCAAATTGCCGGCGACGGCAGGGAAAATGGATCCCCGCGTACGCGGGGATGACGGAGTTTTTAGAGGTCGCTTTAAATGACTAGCGTTTGCCGATCGGCACAAACTCCAGATTATCCGGGCCGACATAGTTGGCCGAAGGACGAATGATCTTGTTGTCGATGCGCTGCTCGATCACATGCGCGGCCCAGCCGGACGTACGGGAAATCACGAACAGCGGCGTAAACATCGCAGTCGGCACACCCATCATGTGGTACGAGACGGCCGAGAACCAGTCCAGGTTCGGGAACATCTTCTTGACTTCCCACATCACCGACTCCAGGCGCTCGGCGATGTCGAACATCGCAGTCGAGCCCGCTTCCGCCGACAATTTGCGCGCCACTTCCTTGATGACCTTGTTGCGCGGATCGGACACGGTATACACCGGATGGCCGAAACCGATCACCACTTCCCTGTTCTCTACCCGGCTCCTGATGTCGGCTTCCGCCTCATCCGGATTATCGTAACGCTTCTGGATTTCAAACGCGGCTTCATTCGCGCCGCCGTGTTTCGGGCCACGCAAAGCACCGATTGCGCCGGTGATCGCGGAGTAGAAATCAGAGCCTGTGCCGGCAATCACGCGGCTGGTAAAGGTGGAGGCATTGAATTCGTGTTCCGCGTACAGGATCAGCGAAACGTGCATCGCTTTTTCCCATGAGGCGGATGGTTTCACGCCATGCAGCAGGTGCAGGAAATGAGCGCCGATGGAATCGTCGTCGGTCTCGACTTCGATGCGCCTGCCGTTGCTGCTGAAGTGATACCAGTACAGCAGCATGGAGCCGAAGGAGGCCATCAGGCGGTCGGCGATGTCGCGCGCGCCCGGCGCATTGTGGTCGTCTTTTTCAGGCAGCGTGCAACCCAGCGCCGAGACGCCGGTGCGCATCACGTCCATCGGGTGCGATGCGGCAGGCAGCGCTTCCAGCGCGGCCTTGACGCTGGCCGGCAAGCCGCGCAGCGACTTCAGTTTTGCCTTGTAGCCCTTGAGTTCGGCGGCAGTCGGCAACTTGCCGTGTACCAGCAGATAGGCGATTTCCTCGAACTCGCAGGTGTCGGCGATATCCAGGATGTCATAGCCGCGATAATGCAGATCGTTGCCGGTTTTACCGACCGAACACAGTGCAGTATTACCTGCGGTCACGCCGGACAGCGCGACGGATTTTTTTGGTTTGAAACCGCCTGCAGCTGCTTGTGTGCTTGCTTGTGCTTCACTCATTTTTTCGTCTCCTGACGGCAAGGAATAGGTGTAATTAATTAATTAATGCGGATGTCTTATTTCTTCTGGGCCGCAAACAGGGCATCCAGATGCTGTTCGAAATCGTGATAGTTGATCCGGTCATACAATTCCATGCGTGTCTGCATGGTGTCGACCACATTCTTTTGCGTGCCGTCGCGGCGGATTGCTGTGTACACGTTTTCTGCCGCCTTGTTCATTGCACGGAAGGCCGACAGCGGATACAGCACCAGCCCGACATCGGCTGATTTCAATTCTTCTACCGTAAACAGCGGCGTGGAGCCGAACTCGGTGATGTTGGCCAGTACCGGCACCTTGACGGCAGCGGCAAACTGCTTATACATCGCCAGCTCCGTAATCGCTTCCGGGAAGATCATGTCGGCGCCGGCTTCGACGCAGGCCATCGCACGATCCAGCGCCGATTCCAGCCCTTCCACTGCGAGCGCGTCGGTACGCGCCATGATCACGAAATTGTCGTCGGTACGGGCGTCGACCGCGGCCTTGATGCGGTCGACCATTTCCTGCTTGCTGACGATTTCCTTGTTCGGACGATGGCCGCAGCGCTTGGCGCCGACCTGGTCTTCTATGTGGATCGCTGCCGCGCCGAACTTGATCATAGCTTTGACGGTGCGCGCCACATTGAAGGCGCTGGCGCCGAAACCGGTATCCACATCGACCAGCAAAGGCAGGTCGCAGACATCGGTGATGCGGCGCACATCGGTCAGCACGTCGTCCAGATTGGAGATGCCGAGGTCGGGCAAGCCCAGCGAACCGGCCGCGACACCGCCGCCGGACAGGTAAATCGCCTTGAAACCGGCGCGCTTGGCCAGCAATGCGTGATTCGCGTTGATTGCGCCTATCACTTGCAGCGGGGATTCTTCTTGCATCGCCTTGCGGAAGGCGGCGCCTGCGGAATATTGACTCATGTCTTCTCCTGATGGATTGCGGATGTGTTTCATGCAGACGTCTGCACCGTGACTTTCCAGCTATACAGCAATCGCCGTGCCAAGCAAAATGCAATGATAACAAGGCCGGCGGAAAACGAAAATAAACCAATAAAATCAATTATTTAAGCAATAAAATTGCAAATAATTAAATTAATAGAATTCGAGTACATGCAACGGAATTGTTTCAAATCATGTTACATTTATGAACGATGAAACGTTCACATTAATCATATTTGAAACATGCCGCCCTCACCTCCCGCTCCGCGTGACGCCAGCAACGCCAGCCAAAAGCCGGTGATCTGGACCGTCTCGGTCTCCCGCCTGTCCGACCTGTTTCGCGACATTACGCTGGAATACGACGACCGCGCGATTATCGAACCCATTCATCTGGGATTCGACGAGGCCGCGCGCCATATCCGCGAACGGATGGAAACCGAGCGCTGCGATGCGGTGATCGCTGCCGGCTCCAACGGCGCCTACCTGAAAAGCCGGCTATCGGTGCCGGTCGTGATCGCCAAGGCCAGCGGCTTCGACGTGCTGCAGGCATTGTCGCGTGCGCGCCAGATCACGCCCGACATCGGCATCATCACTTACCAGTCCACGATGCCGGTGCTCAAGGAATTCCAGAATGCATTCGGTTTCAACATTCAGCAACGCGACTACGCAACCGAAGAAGATGCGCGGGCGCAAATCAATGAACTCAAGGCCGGCGGCGTCAAGGCGATTGTCGGCGCCGGCCTGATCACCGATCTGGCCGAAGAAGCCGGCCTGGCCGCAGTATTCGTCTATTCCGCCGCATCGATCCGCCAGGCCTTCGACGACGCGCTGGAAATCGCGCTCCTGGCGCAACTGGAATCGAACCGCAGCCACAGCCGTAGCACGCCGTTGGCCGACACGCTGCGCGCCAAGCATGGCCTCAACGATTTGCGTGGCGACTCGCCGATGATGGAAACCCTGCGCCAAGCTATCGTACTGTATGCCAAATCGCAGGCCACGGTGTTGATCCAGGGCGAAACCGGCACCGGCAAGGAACTGGTGGCGCAAGCGATTCACCGCGAAAATCCGCGCGCGCTCATCGGCAACAAGCCGTTTGTCGCAGTCAACTGCGGTGCAATTGCAGAATCGCTGCTGGAGTCGGAATTGTTCGGCTATGAAGAAGGCGCATTCACCGGCTCGCGCCGCGGCGGCCACGCCGGCCTGTTCGAAGCGGCCCATCGCGGCACGCTGTTTCTGGATGAAATCGGCGAAATGCCGCTGGCGCTGCAAACCCGTTTGCTGCGGGTACTGGAAGAGCGCGAAGTGGTGCGAGTCGGCGGCACCCGGCCGATTGCGGTGGATGTCCGCATCATCAGCGCCACTCATTGCGACCTGGAGCAGCGCGTACGCGAAGGCCGTTTCCGGGCCGACCTGTTTTATCGCCTGGCCGTGCTGCGCCTGACGCTGGCGCCCTTGCGTGAACGCCCGCAAGACCTGATCGCGCTGGCCGAATGGTGCCTGAAAAAAGCGCTGGCAGCCCTCGGCGCCCGCCCGCACCCGAATCTGCATGCTGAAATCGTCGCTTGCGCGCCCCTCCTTGGCGCCTATGCCTGGCCCGGCAATGCGCGCGAAGTACGTAACCTGATGGAAAGGCTGGCATTGTTCCTGGCGGCTGAACCGCTGCAGGCGCTGTCCCCTGCCTTCATCCTCAGTGTCGCGCCGGAATTTGTCCGGGCATCGATGCCCGGGCCGGCAATCGCACTGCCGACCGCAGTGGCAACATTAACTGCCGCACCGGCGACCACTGAGAGCATCGCGCAAGTGCTGGCCCGTTTCGGCGGCAACCGCGAGGCGGCAGCGAAGCATCTCGGCATTAGTCGTACCACGCTATGGCGCAAGATCAGGAACCAATGATCGGCAGCGTTACGTGGTTTCAGAGGCAATTAATTGGGAAGCAATGGGCAGTATCGACATGCGTCAGAGAGAAGCCGCATGGATAAAGACTTGGAAATGGTGGGAAGTACAAGTTTCGAACTTGTGACCTATCGCGTGTGAGGCGATCGCTCTACCCCTGAGCTAACCTCCCGGAGAGGCCGCTATTATGGCATAAAATTTCCAGTAAATAAAGCAGGCGCCGAGACGATTTTGCACACCCTCGCCCAGCCCCTGCCGTACCAGCCTTATTGGCGCTTGGCTTCCAGCACCCCTTTTACTTCACGGATCACGGTCAAGGCTTTTTGCAGCTGGGCGGTGGAAGCGATTTCCGCAGTGAACGCCATCCGCGCATGGGCCTTCGCACTTTGGGTGCTGACGCCGATGACGTTGATTTTTTCACGCAAGAACACTTCCGAGATATCCCGCAGCAAGCCTTGGCGATCGCTGGCCAGCACGAAGATATCCACCGGGTAGACGGTTTCCGCCTCCGGTGCGCCCCAGGTGGTCTGGATCACGCGTTCGGGCGCTTTGATGCGCATTTCGGCGAAATTCTTGCAATTTTCGCGATGGATAGACACCCCTTTGCCGCGCGTGATGAAACCGACCACCGGATCCGGCGGCGCCGGCTTGCAACACTTGGCCAGCTGCGTCATCAAGCCATCGGTGCCAACCACCAGCACCCCTGACTTGCCGCCATGCGTCACGCTTGAGGCGCGGCTCTTGCGGGTAATTGCCGCTTCTTCCAGTTCGCTGCTGTGCTCGACCGGCTTGACGCCATCATCGTGCAAGGCTTGTTCTACATGACGCAGGCTGAATTCATCCTTGCCCAAAGCCAGCAGCAGATCTTCCAACTTGGGGAACTCGAGCTTGCGCGCCAGTTCTTCCAGGTTGACCGCAGTCTTGCCTTCGCGCTGCAAGGTCTTGTCCAGCAGGCTGCGGCCGGTGGCCAGGGTCTCTTGCTGTTCGATCGCGTTGAACCAGGCGCGCACTTTGGAACGGGTGCGGGCGCTGGCGGCATAGCCCGGCGTCAGCCAGTCACGCGAGGGACCGGCGCCGCCGGGGGCGTTTTTGGCGGTGATGATTTCTACCGTCTGGCCGTTCTTCAGCGGCGTATTCAACGGCACCATGCTGCCATCGACGCGCGCACCGCGGCAGCGATGGCCGACGTCGGTATGCAGATAGTAGGCAAAATCGATAGGCGTGGCGCCGCTAGGCAGTTCGATCACGCGGGCTTGCGGCGTCAACACGTAGATGTGGTCGTTGAGCGTGGCCTGCTTGAGCTTTTCCAGCCATTCGCGACGACTGTCTTCTTGTTCGACAACCGCATCCACCACATCGCTTTTCCAGGCCAGCAATTGGCGCAGCCAGGCAATTTTTTCGTCGTATTTCTGCGCCGAGAAATTGGAGCCGCCGGCTTCCTTGTAGCGCCAGTGGGCGGCCACCCCGTATTCGGCGAAATGGTGCATTTCCTTGGTGCGTATCTGCACTTCGAGCGCCCGCTCATCGTCTGCCAATACCACCGTATGCAGGGACTGGTAGCCGTTTTGCTTGGGACGTGAAATGTAGTCGTCGAATTCTTTCGGGATCGGCACCCAGATGTTGTGGACGATGCCCAGCACGGCATAACAGGTCTTGACGTCATCGACAATCACACGGAATGCGCGAACGTCATAGAGCTCGGAAAAATCGAGTTCCTTGCCCTGCATCTTGTTCCAGATACTGTAGATGTGCTTGGGCCGGCCCGACACTTCGGCCTTGATGTCGGCCGCTGCCAGCTCGCTGCGCAAACGCGTGATTGCGGCATCGACAAAACCTTCGCGTTCGATGCGCCGCTCTTCCAGCATCTTGGCGATGCGCTTGTAGGTAACCGGATCGATGAAACGGAACGACAGGTCTTCCAGCTCCCATTTGAGCTGCCAGATCCCGAGCCGGTTGGCCAGCGGCGCGTACAAATCCAGCGTCTCGCGCGCGTACTGGCTGGTGCGCGCGTTTTCCATCTTGTGCTCGGAAAAATAGCGCAGCGCGGTCACGCGCGAAGCCAGCCGTACCAGCACCACGCGCATGTCGGTCGCCATCGCCAGCAACATCTTGCGCAGGGTTTCCACCTGGCTGGCTGCCTGCTGCGCAGCATTCTTGCCGCGCATGACTTCTTGCGGCAAGCCGGAGGTAAAGCCGTGCAGCCGCATCAATTGCCGGATGCCGCCGACCAGATCCGAGATCTCCTTGCCGAACCGCTGTTCGATCAGGTCGGCGTGGCTGGCGTCGAACAATGGCAGTTCGAACAGCAAGGCCGCGATCCGGGTTTCGACATCGGTATCGAGCATGGCCAGTATGCTGGTTACGCCTTGCGAGAAATCGAGCGCGCTTTGGCCGGTAGCGATGAAGTTATCGGCATACAGCGGTTCGACGAAAGCCAGGGCGTCAAGCACGCGCGCGCTATCCTCGGCACTCAAGCCGGCGGTGCACTGCTGGATTTGCGTAGCGCGTTGTGTTGCAGTGAGCGAAACCATGCTTACATCTTTATTTTTGTGCTGCGACCACGATAATTTCTATCAGGATTTCCGGACGGGCCAGCTTGGCTTCCACCGTCGCTCGCGGTGGCGCGTTGTTGGTCGACACCCACGTATCCCAAACCGCATTCATGCCATCGAAATCCTTGACGTCGGCCAGGTAGATCTGGCACGACAGGATGTGATGCTTGTCGCTGCCGGCTTCCGCCAGCAGGCGATCGATATGGGCCAGCGATTCACGCGTCTGGCCTTCGATGTTCTGGGTAGTGTCTTCTGCCAGTTGGCCAGCCAGGTAAACGGTGCCGTTGTGGATGGCGACTTCGGAAAGTCTCTTGCCGACATGCAGGCGTTGGATAGCCATAATTCGTCTCCTGAGTTTAATAACAATCTGAACAATAACAAATCAGCCGATCAGAAAATCGGTGACCACTTTTATCTGGTCGGTATGCAGGAAGGTTGGCGCATGGCCGACGCCGGCCAGCTCCACCAGCTTCGCTTTCGGCCCGCTTTCCGTCATCAGCCGTGCCGTCTCCGCCGAGAGCAAATCGGATTCGGCGCCGCGCACCAGCAAGGTCGGACAGGTAATCGCCCGGTACGCTTTCCACAACAGCATTTCCGATAGTTTAAAGGTTTCTTCGCTGGTCGAAATGAAAGGCTGGGCCAGCTTCAAATCGTAGTGACGGATCCATTGGCCCTCCTCATTCTGACGCAAGACATCGCTAGCCAGCTTGTGCCATTCGATGTCGGTATGCGGGCCGAACGACGCCGAGATGGCGCGTATATAGGCTGCAGCCTCGTCAAATGTAGGGAAGCGCATGTCGGCGCCGATATAGACGCCGATGCGCCCCATCGCCTCCGGATTCAGGCTGGGACCAACATCGTTCAATACCAGCTTGCGTAGGGGGTTTTCCGGCAACGAAGCCAGTCCGATACCGATCAGGCCGCCCATCGAAGTACCGACCAGGTCGACGGTTTCGGCATTCAGCCGCGCCAGCAAGGTGACCACGTCGTTCAAATACTGCGGCAGCACATAATATTGCGGATCGCGCAGCCAGTCGGAGCGCCCGCGGCCGACCACATCCGGGCAAATTACGCGATAGGTATCGCAGACCGCGCGCGCCAGCTGATCGAAATCGTCCGAGACCCGGGTCACGCCATGCAGGCATAACAACACATTGGGATTGTGCGGATCGCCCCATTCCTGATAAGCCATCTTGTGCAAACCGGCGGGCGAAATACATTGGACAGTCTTGTGCGCGGCTATTGTCATTGCGATCCCGTTTCGGTAAAGACTTGATGGATGCGGCAAGCAAAACCGGGGCAAACATGATGTTTTGCTTTGCGTATGAACAACATCTTATCGCATATGCCGCTACCCTTGCACGTTACCTCACACAGAACTGCCTAAAAATGGCGCTATCGATTAAATACGATCGCTTTTCAACAGATTTCCGCAGGCAAAAAAAAACGGCGTTTGACACTGAGACTTAGTGTCAAACGCCGCCTGCCTACTGCAAATTTTAATGCAGCGCGCTCAGATCCAAGGGTGCGCCGGTTTGCGCGACGATATCTTGCTGGCTGACGCCAGGCGCCAATTCAACCACCTTCAGGCCTTGCGGCGTCACATCCAGCACGCCGAGATCGGTGATGATGCGATTGACGACGCCGACACCGGTCAGCGGCAAGTTGCAGGCATCGAGAATCTTGTGCGAGGTGGAGCCGTCCTTGGCCTTGGCAACGTGCTCCATCAACACCACCACCCTGCCGACACCGGCCACCAGATCCATTGCGCCGCCCATGCCCTTGACCATCTTGCCGGGGATCATCCAGTTCGCCAGATCGCCATTCTTGGAAACCTGCATCGCGCCGAGTATGGCGATGTTGATTTTGCCGCCGCGTATCATGGCGAACGAATCCGCCGAACTGAAATACGACGACCCCGGCAACGAAGTCACGGTCTGCTTGCCGGCGTTGATCAGGTCGGGGTCGACCGCATCGTCGGTCGGGAACGGTCCTATGCCCAGCAAGCCGTTCTCCGACTGCAGCCAGACTTCAATCTCTTGCGGCACATGGTTCGCCACCAGCGTCGGCAAGCCTATGCCCAGGTTGACGTAAAATCCGTCCTGCAATTCCTTTGCCGCCCGCGCGGCCATTTCATCACGTGTCCATGCCATGGTGTTCTCCGTATTTTCTTGTGTTATGCCGTACGAACGGTACGCTGTTCGATCCGCTTTTCCGGCGTCGCATTGACCACGATGCGATGGACAAATATGCCGGGCGTGTGCACCTGGTCCGGATCGATCTCGCCGACCTCCACCAGATGCTCGACTTCCACCACGGTGATTTTTCCTGCCATCGCCACGTTCGGATTGAAGTTGCGGGCTGTCTTGTTGAACACCAGGTTGCCGCTGCGATCTGCCTTATAGGCTTTGACCAAAGAGACGTCGGCCACCAGCGAACGTTCCATCACATACTTGGCGCCGTCGAACTCGCGGACTTCCTTGCCCTCGGCGACCAGGGTGCCGACGCCGGTTTTCGTGAAAAATGCCGGAATGCCAGCGCCGCCGGCGCGCAGCTTTTCCGCCAGCGTACCTTGCGGCGTGAATTCAAGCTCCAGCTCGCCCGCCAGGTATTGCCGTTCGAATTCTTTGTTTTCGCCGACGTAAGAAGCGATCATTTTTTTGATCTGGCGGGTGGACAGCAATTGCCCGAGGCCGAAGCCGTCGACGCCGGCGTTGTTGGAGATGGCAGTCAGGTTTTGCACGCCCGAATCGCGCAGCGCCAGGATCAGGGCCTCGGGGATGCCGCACAGGCCGAAACCGCCTACGGCGATGATCTGGCCATCCTTGACTATGCCGGCCAACGCGCTTGCCGCGTCAGGATAAACTTTGTTCATACCGATGTCTCCTGTTTGTGTAAACTCGCACTATTATTGCTTTAGGTTCAGTCTGTTAGGATATGCCGAAGCGATGCTTCCAACAATACCGTAAAAATACGAATTTCAAGCATATGGGCGGATTGTCTGCCGGTATGTAGCGACTGCCATAACCCGACCACCAACACCCGACTGTCTCATCAAGTGCCCTTGCCTAATATTGCCATTGATTATGCTTCCATCTTTGCCCACGCGCCGATCGGCATGTGCGTCTCCGAACGCCGCATCATGCAGGTGTGCAACCTGGCATTGGCGAAAATGTTCGGCTACCAGCCTGGCGAGTTGAACGGCCAGTCGTTTCAGGTCCTGTATCCGACGCAGGACGAATTTGAACGCACCGGCGCCCGCATCGTGCCGATCATGAATGCCAAGGGCATCTATTCCGACGAAAGAATCATGCGGCGCGCCAGCGGCGAATTGTTCTGGTGCCATGTCACCGGCCATGCGCTGGTGCCGGAAGACACGCACGCCGCGGGCATCTGGACGTTCGAAGATCTGAGCGAAAAGCGCCGGGCCTCGGCCACACTCTCGCCGCGCGAGCGCGAAATTGCAGCGCTGCTGGTGGAAGGTAAAACCAGCAAGCTGATCGGCAAGCAGATCGGCCTGAGCCCGCGCACGGTGGAAATGCACAGGGCCAATCTGATGAAGAAGTTCACGGCGTCGACGTCGAGCGAACTGGTGCACCGCTTGCTGGGCATTTCCCAGAGCGAAGGCGTTTAGGGCCTGACGCTTAGGCCGCAAGCACAGGATTGGTCAGCAACTGACGCAGATCGTCAGGCAAAGGCATCGATTTTTCCAAGTCGAAATCAACCCAGACTATCTTTGCCGTCCCTTCGGCAAACACCACTTCCGGCAAGTCGGCACGGCGGATTTCGTAGCTGGCCTCGAAACTCGAACGGCCAATCGCGCCGATGTAGGATTTGACCTCCACTTCACAGGGATATTTCAATTGCCGCAAGAAACTGCATTGCGCATTGACCAGCACCGGTCCGTGGCGAGCGTCAAAGTCGCTGCCCAGCTGCTGCAGCCATTCGATGCGCGCCTGCTCCATATAGCGGAAATAAACGGTGTTATTAACATGGCCGAGCGCATCCATGTCGCCCCAACGCATGGCAATCCGTGTTGTATGAACGTGTTTTTTGTTTTCCATTGCTCTGATTTTCCTGACTACTCCATTTGGGGGGGCTGCAACAAGCGAGGAACCTCACTATACTGCCGACGAGACCTAGGGCCTGTTAACACCTGATTTGGGAGTGCGAACGCTCGGCAGGCGTTGCGTGCCTAGGCGCAGCGACGCGACGTAGCGGCGCTACGGCAAGGATGCGGATGGCCGCCCCCTGCAACAACGGCATGCGACGCCTGCAGCCGTTCCCGGAGGGTTCAAACCAGAACGTGCGCTGGCCGCGTTGCATGGCTTGCAGGGGCCCCGGCCCCTGCTGTGCCACGCGCCTTGCCACCACACGTTCTGGTTTGAACGCATCTCCCAAATCAGGTGTTAACAGGCCCTAGCATTCTGCCGCAAAATCCCCGACAATTAGCACATCCGTTCGAAAATTAATTATAGGTAAAGAGACAATGACTCCAACCCCAGGGCAGAACCAGCAGAACCTCCTCGAGCAATACGGCCCGCGCGAAGCCATGGAATATGACGTAGTGGTGGTCGGCGGCGGCCCGGCCGGCCTGGCTGCGGCGATCCGACTGAAGCAGCAAGCCGCCGAACAAGGCCGCGAAGTGTCAGTCTGCGTACTGGAAAAAGGCAGCGAAATCGGCGCCCATATCCTCTCCGGCGCAGTGATGGACCCGCAGGCACTGACCGAGTTGCTGCCAAACTGGAAAGAGCTGGGCGCACCGCTGACGACTGAAGTCAGCGAAGACCGCTTCCTGTTCCTGACCGAGAAAAAAGCCTATAAGACACCTAACTGGATGTTGCCGGCCTGCTTCCAGAATCATGGCAATTACGTCATTTCGCTGGCAAATGTGGTGCGCTGGCTGGGCCAGCAGGCGGAACTGCTGGGCGTGGAAATTTTCCCCGGCTTCCCGGCCGCCGAAGTGTTGTATAACGACGACGGTTCGGTCAAGGGTGTCGCCACCGGCAATATGGGCGTGGACCGCCATGGTCAGCCGACCGACGCCTTCCAGCTGGGCATGGAACTGCATGCCAAATACACCCTGTTTGCCGAAGGCGCACGCGGCCATCTGGGCAAGCAGCTGATGGCAAAGTTTGACTTGAACAAGGGCAAAGACCCGCAAACTTACGCTATCGGCATCAAGGAATTGTGGGAAATCGATCCCAAGCTGCATCAGCCGGGCCTGGTGGTGCATACCGCCGGCTGGCCGCTGGATACCCAGACCTATGGCGGCTCCTTCCTGTATCACCTGGAAAACAATCAGGTCGCGGTCGGCTACGTGGTCGGCCTGGCTTATGAAAATCCCTATCTGTCGCCTTACGAAGAATTCCAACGCTACAAAACGCATCCGGAAATCAGCAAGTTTTTCCAAGGCGGCAAACGCATTTCCTACGGCGCCCGCGCGATTACCGCCGGCGGCCTGCAATCGCTGCCTAAGCTGACCTTCCCTGGCGGCGCCCTCATCGGTTGCGACGCCGGCTTCCTCAACGCCAGCCGCATCAAGGGCAGCCATGCCGCCATCAAGACCGGCATGCTGGCCGCCAACGCGGCTTTTGAAGCCTTGGGCAACAAGCGCCAGTTTGATGAGCTGAGCGCCTATAGCGAAGCATTCGAACAATCCTGGCTGCATCAGGAATTGCACAAGGCGCGCAATTTCAAACCGTGGATGAGCAAGGGCCTGTATCTCGGCACCCTGATGGTCGGTATCGACCAGGTGGTATTCGGCGGCAAAGCGCCATGGACCTTGCATCACACCCATGCCGACCATGAATGCCTGAAACCGGCAGCCAACTATGCGCCGATCAAGTATCCGAAAGCGGACGGCAAGCTGACCTTCGACCGCCTGTCGTCGGTGTTCATTTCCAACACCAACCACGCCGAAGACCAGCCGATTCATCTGACCTTGAAAGATCCGAACGTACCGGTGAATGTCAATCTGCGCGATTATGCCGGACCGGAAGCGCGTTACTGCCCTGCCGGCGTGTACGAATTCGTGACCAACGAAGACAATAGCGAACGCCTGCAAATCAATGCGCAAAATTGCGTGCATTGCAAGACTTGCGATATCAAGGATCCGACGCAGAATATCGTGTGGGTGACGCCGGAAGGCGGCGGCGGGCCGAATTATCCGAATATGTAATTTGCAAAAAAGGCTGCGTACGCAGCCTTTTTTATGTCTGTCAGTTTGCCAATGGGGCTGAATACCGCTCCACGATTTTTATGGCAACTTCCAATTCCCTGCCACGATTTTTTCCAGCCAGAAGGTGCCGATTACCGTTTTGACGTCGGTAACCTTGCCTTCCCTCACCCAGCTCAGCATGTCCGCAAGCGGCGCCTTGAATACATCCAGGAATTCACCGTCATCGAGTTTACGCTCACCCGCGACCAGGCCGCGCGCCAGGAACAATTCCAGATGCTCGTCGGCATAGGCAATCGCATTGTGAATCGTGCAGACATGTTGCCATTCTGTGGCGGTATAGCCGGTTTCCTCCAGCAGCTCGCGCTTGGCGCAACTCAGGTGGTCTTCGCCCGGGTCGATTTTCCCAGCCGGGTATTCAATGAATACGCGCGCCAGAGGATAGCGGTACTGCCGCTCAAGCAAGACCGTGCCATCGTCAAACAACGGCAGGATGACCACTGCACCGGGATGCTTGATGTATTCGCGCGTGGTCAGTTTGCCGTCAGGCAGTTGCACCGTATCGCGCTGCACTTTGAGGAAGTGGCCGTCATAGGCTTCAGCGCTGGCGATCCGGGTTTCTTTCAGGTGGCGATCCATGTCAGCGATGTTTTTTCAGATAGCGCAATACGTAGCCGGGATAGGCCAGCACCAGGAACATGCAGCCGGTCACCGCATAGAACTCCCAGCGTTGCGTGAACGTATTGCCGATATTCGCTTCCAGGACATAGGCAACGGCGCCAACCAGCGCATACAGCGCCAACAGCTCCAGCAAGCGCATCCAGACCGGCTTGACCGCAGCCTGACTCTGGCTGCGCGATTTGAGTGGAATCAGCGCGAACAGCCGTTCGTTAAAAAACGGCAGGTTGGCAGCCAGCAGCGCCAACAGAATCACGAACCAGCTGGAGAGCGAGACGTTCACGTAATCAGGACACTACTTTGCCAAGGAACGAGGTCAGCGTCTTGACGATCGCGGTGGTAGTCGCATCCATCAACACGCCAGGCCACAAACCCAGCGCCAGCACTACCAGGCCGTTCAGGCTGAGCAATACCCGTACATCGAGATGGGCGACAATCGCCGAGCTATCTTGCGGTTCATCAAAATACATCAGCTTGATCACGCGCAAATAGTAATAGGCGCCGATCAGAGAGAACACCACGGCGACCACCGCCAGCCAGACCTGGCCGGTGCCGAGTACCGCCTGCAGCACGGACAACTTGGCGTAGAAACCCATCAGCGGCGGAATCCCCGCCAGCGACAGCATCAGGACCAGCATCACGCCGGCAAACCAAGGGCTCCGTTGATTCAGGCCTTTGAAGTCGTCCATGTTTTCCGCTTCGAAACCGGAGCGTGCCAGCAGCATGATGACGCCGAAGGTGCCGAGCGTGGTCAGCACGTAAGTGATCGAATAGAACAAGGCTGAGCTATATGCATTGGCCGCCGAGAACAGATTGCCGTCGACTACGCCGGCCAGCAGGCCAAGCAGCATGAAACCCATGTGGGAAATGGTCGAATACGCCAGCATGCGCTTGATATTGGTCTGAGCGATCGCGGTGATGTTACCGATCGCCATCGACAGCACCGCCAACACGGTCAGCATTTGCTGCCAGTCGAAAGCCAGGGGCAACAGCGCTTCAATCAGCAAGCGGAAGCAAATCGCAAAAGCCGCCAGCTTCGGAGCGCCGCCCAGCAACAGGGTGACCGCAGTCGGTGACCCCTGATAGACGTCAGGCACCCACATATGGAACGGCACCACGCCAAGCTTGAATGCCAGGCCGGACACTACGAACACCACGCCGAATACCAGCACGGTCGGGTTGATGCCGCCGGAAGACGCAGCGCGGGTGACTTCGACCAGGTCGAGCGAACCGGTAGCGCCGTACAGCATCGACATCCCGTACAGCAGGAAACCGGAAGCCATCGCGCCCAGCACGAAATATTTCATCGCCGCTTCGGTCGCGGCAGCGCTATCGCGCCGCATTGCCACCAGTGCATACAACGACAAGGACATCAATTCCAGGCCCAGGTAAATGCTGAGGAAATTGCTGCCGGAGATCATCACCATCTGGCCCAGCAGGGCAAACAGCGCCAACGGGTAGAACTCGCCGCCGAGATGGCCGCTGACCATGCCGCGTTCGCTCACGTAACGGCGCGAATACACCAGCGTGATGGCGACTGCCACATAAGAAACCAGCTTCAACAGGCTGCTCAGAGGATCCGAGACAAACATGTTGTGGAAGGTATAGACCGTCTCCCCGCTTTGGAACGCACCCAGCGTCAATACGAAACACACGGCCAGCACGGCCAGCGTC
Source organism: Collimonas sp. OK242 (assembly GCF_900107095.1). GTDB lineage: Bacteria > Pseudomonadota > Gammaproteobacteria > Burkholderiales > Burkholderiaceae_D > Collimonas. The sequence goes on along the minus strand of NZ_FNOR01000012.1, from coordinate 131,913 downwards.
AGGTAATAGGTGAGGTGGCGCTTGGCATCCGAAACAAACATATCGATCAGCAGCACGACCGAGGTCGCAATCAGCAGAAAGATTTCCGGATAAACAGGGATCAGATTCATGTTATTCATTTATTTGCCGCTTATTTTTTGTGCACTGCACTTCAATCTAGTCAGTTGAGGGCAGAGTCGCCCAGAAAAGGGTAATTCGTCAATTCAGCTTGGTGATCGCGACATGCTTCAGCAGATCGGCTACCGATACCTGCATCGCATCGGTGAACGGCGCCGGATACACGCCCATCGCGATGACGGCAAGCGCCAACACGCCCAGCATGAAGAACTCACGCTTGTTCAGGTCCAGCATTTCCTTCACATGCGAATTGGTAACGGCGCCGAACACCACTCGCTTGACCAGCCACAGCGAATACGCAGCGCCCAGGATCAATGCGGTTGCAGCCAGCAGGCCGATCCAGAAATTGAACTTGACGGAGCCCAGGATCACCATGAACTCGCCGACGAAACCGGAAGTGCCCGGCAGGCCCGAATTGGCCAGCGAGAACAACACGAACAAGGCGGCGAAACGCGGCATGACGTTGACCACGCCGCCGTACTCGGCGATCTCACGCGTATGCATGCGGTCATACAGCACGCCGATGCACAGGAACATTGCGCCGGACACAAAGCCGTGCGAGATCATTTGCACGATACCGCCCTGCAAGCCGATGTCGTTGAAAATGAAGAAGCCGAGGGTGACGAAACCCATGTGAGCAATCGACGAATAGGCGATCAGCTTCTTCATGTCGTTCTGCACCATCGCCACCAGGCCGATATAGATCACGGCGATCAGCGACAAGGTAATGATGAAGCCGGCCAGATAGTGGCTGGCGTCAGGCGTGATCGGCAACGAGAAACGCAGGAAACCGTAACCGCCCAGCTTCAGCATGATTGCCGCCAGTACCACGGAGCCGCCGGTCGGCGCTTCGACGTGGGCGTCCGGCAACCAGGTATGCACCGGCCACATCGGCACCTTGACGGCAAACGCCATCAGGAACGCCAGGAAAATCAGGATTTGCGCCGTCATCGGCAGCGGCAGCTGCTGCCAGGTCAGGATTTCAAAACTGCCGCCCGACTGGAAATACAGGTACAGCAACGCAACCAGCATCAACAGCGAACCCATCAGGGTGTACAGGAAGAACTTGATCGCTGCATAGACACGGTTGGCGCCGCCCCAGACGCCGACGATGATAAACATCGGGATCAGCGTCGCTTCGAAGAAGACATAGAACAGCATGCCGTCCAGCGCGCAAAAGACGCCTATCATCAAGCCCGACAAGATCAGGAAGGCGCCCATGTATTGCGCGACCTTCTTCTCGATCACCTGCCAGGCGGAGATCACCACCATCACGGTAATGAAAGCCGTCAGCGGTATGAACCACAGCGAGATGCCATCGATACCCAGAAAGTAATTGATGTTGAAACGGTCGATCCAGGCGGCCTTTTCGACAAACTGCATGCCATGCAAACCGTTATCGAACTGGCTCACGAGCGGCAAGGTCACCGCGAAGCTGACCGCTGCACCCAGCAGCGACAGCCAGCGCACCAGAGTTGGATTGTCGTCGCGGCCCACTGCCAGGACGAGGATACCGAACGCGACCGGACACCAGATCGCGAGGCTGAGAAGAGGGAAAGTTGACTGCATCATATTTATTATTTATCTACCTTGCTGAGTTTGCCGAGTTTGCTGAATTTGCTTTAGCTGCTTATTTGGCAAACGGGAACGGCATGAACCAAACCAGGAAACCCAGCACGCCGATAATCATCACGAATGCATAGTGATAGATGTATCCGGACTGCCAGAGACGGGTAATTTTCGAAAACCAGCTGACTGCCTTGGCGCTGCCGTTGACGATCAGGCCGTCGATCAGGCCACGGTCGCCGGCGTTCCACAAGCCGCGGCCCAACATGCGGGCACCACCGGCAAACACCACATCGTTGAACTTGTCCATATAGTATTTATTGTCGAGCAGCGTGAAGATCGGCAGAAACTTCTGCTTGAGCGCTGCCGGCAAACGCGGATTGACCATGTAGCAGTAATACGCCGACGCCACGCCGGCGATCGCCAGCCACAACGGCGCCGAGCTGAATGCATGCGCGATCATGGCGACCGGGCCATGGAAGTCATTGCGCAGTTCTTCCATTGCATGGTGCGCCTCGTTGACGAAAATCACGTCCTTGAAGAAACTGCCGAACAGCATAGGCTCGACCGCCAGGAAGCCGATGACGGCCGATGGAATCGCCAGCAGGATCAGCGGCAAGGTCACCACCCAAGGGGACTCATGCGGTTTTTCCCCCGCACTCAAGCCATGATGGCCCGGCTCTTCGTCGTCGTGTTCGTGGCCGTTATGCGCCAGGCCGAAACGCTCTTCGCCGTGGAACACCATGAAATACATACGGAACGAATAGAAGGCTGTGACAAATACGCTTGCCAGCACGGCAAAGTAGGCAAAACCGGAACCGAACAGCGTCGATGCGTGGGCCGCTTCGATGATGCTGTCCTTCGAATAGAAACCGGAGAAGAACGGCGTGCCGATCAATGCCAGCGAACCGACCAGCGAAGTGATCCAGGTGATCGGCATGTATTTACGCAGGCCGCCCATGTTGCGCATGTCTTGATCGTGATGCAGGCCGATGATGACCGAACCGGCGCCGAGGAACAGCAAGGCCTTGAAGAACGCATGCGTCATCAGATGGAATACCGCCACCGAGTATGCCGAAGCACCCAGGGCCACGGTCATGTAGCCGAGCTGGGACAAGGTCGAGTAAGCCACCACGCGTTTGATGTCAGTCTGGATAACGCCAAGGAAACCCATGAACAAGGCGGTAATCGAGCCGATGATCAGGATGAACGACAAGGCGGTGTCGGACAGCTCGAACAGCGGCGACATGCGGGTCACCATGAAGATGCCGGCGGTCACCATGGTGGCGGCGTGGATCAGTGCGGAAATCGGGGTCGGGCCTTCCATCGAATCCGGCAGCCAGACGTGCAACGGAAACTGCGCCGACTTGCCCATGGCGCCGATGAACAGGCAGATACAGGCCACGGTCAGCAACATCCAGTCGCTGCCAGGCAAGGTCAGTTGCGCCAGCATGCCCTTTTGCGCGAATACTTCGGTGTAGTTCATCGAGCCGGAATACGCCAGCAGCAAGCCGATGCCGAGAATGAAACCGAAGTCGCCGACCCGGTTGACCAGGAACGCTTTCATGTTGGCGAAAATCGCTGTCGGACGGGTGTACCAGAAACCGATCAGCAGATACGACACCAGGCCCACCGCTTCCCAGCCGAAGAACAGCTGCAGGAAGTTGTTGCTCATGACCAGCATCAGCATCGAGAACGTGAACAGGGAGATATAGGCGAAGAAACGGTTATAGCCCTCGTCGTCTTTCATGTAGCCGATGGTATAGATATGCACCATCAGCGAGACAAAGCTCACCACGCACATCATCATCGCGGTCAGGCTGTCGACCAGGAAGCCGATCTCCAGCTTGACGCCGCCCACCGTCATCCAGGTGTACAAGGTGCCGTTGAATGTGGCGCCGTCGATCACCTGCAGCAAGGTCTGCACGGAAATGATCAGGGCGATCAGCACGCCCAGGATCGTGACCGTGTGCGAGGTCTTGCGACCGACCAGGTTGCCGAAGAATTTGGTACCGAATAAGCCCGCGATCGCAGCGCCAGCCAGAGGCGCCAACGGTACGGCAAGAAGTAATTGTGGGTTAAGTTGCCCCGCCATGATGAACCTTATCTTTATTCGTTATTTGTCTGTGTATTCTTTATCTGCCCATCCCGCCAAACCTGAGTTCGCCGGAACAAACCGCTTAGCCCTTAAGGCTGTCCAGATCTTCCACGTTGATGGTGTCCAGGTTACGGAACAGCGCCACCAGGATTGCCAGGCCAATCGCCGCTTCGGCGGCTGCTACGGTAAGGATAAAGAAAACGAAAATCTGTCCGGCCGCATCACCCAGGTAATACGAAAACGCGATGAAGTTTATGTTCACCGCCAACAACATCAATTCGATTGCCATCAGCAATATGATGAGGTTCTTGCGGTTCAGGAAAATGCCGACGATGCCGATCGAGAACAGGATCGCGCCAAGGATCAGATAGTGAGCGAGCGAAAGTGCCATTATTGCGTCCTTGTTATTTTTGTGGTGCCGCTGGTGCCGGAGGGTTGGCAGCGGGGTTGACCGGACTTGCGGGCGCAACCGGGTCGACCTTGGCTTCCGATTTCATCTTCACGATGCGAACCCGGTCGCTGCTCTTGACCTTGACTGCGGCAGAAGGTGAAAAATACTTGGTGTCTTTGCGGCGGCGCAATGTCAGGGCGACAGCGGCGACGATCGCCACCAGCAGCACGACGGCGGCGATTTCAAAGGCGTACACGTATTCGGTGTAGATCAGCATGCCCAGCGCCTTGGTGCTGCCGATGTTGGCCGAGACCGCAGGAACGTCGGCATCGGAACCTTGGAAACCGTGGAATATGACGGCAGCCATTTCCAGCACGATGACCGTGCCGACTGTCGCCGCCAACGGGAAATACCCCCAGAATCCTTCTCGCATCTTGTCCAGATTAATATCCAGCATCATCACCACGAACAAGAACAGCACCATCACCGCGCCGACATACACCAGCACCAGCACGATGGACAGGAACTCCGCTTTCAACAGCATCCAGATAGCGGCCGCCGAGAAAAACGACAACACCAGGAACAGCGCGGAATGCACTGGATTACGTGCGGTAATTACGCGCAAGGCGGCGATCACCAGCACCACCGAAAACGCGTAGAACAAGAAGGTCTTAAATTCCATAATGGCCTATAAACAAATTGAGGGACAGACTTCAAGAGTCGCCAAGGTTAGCTGTGCGATGAATTACACGCTCCGTGCGACACTTCCCGTACAGCTCCGTCCCCAACTAATCAAACAGTTAACGGTATGCAGCATCCGCTGCGCGCGCCGCAGCAATTTCAGGTTCGTAACGATCACCCACCGCCAGCAGCATTTCCTTGGTGTAGTAGAGATCGCCACGTTTTTCGCCGTGATATTCCAGGATGTGGGTCTCGACGATCGAATCGACCGGGCAAGACTCTTCGCAGAAACCACAGAAAATGCACTTGGTCAGATCGATATCGTAGCGCGTGGTGCGGCGCGAACCGTCTGCACGCTGCTCGGACTCGATCGTGATCGCCATCGCCGGGCAAACCGCTTCACACAATTTGCAGGCGATGCAACGCTCTTCACCGTTCGGGTAGCGACGCAATGCATGCAAGCCGCGAAAACGTGGCGACTGCGGCGTCTTCTCTTCCGGGAACAGCACCGTAATCTTGCGTGCGAACAGGTAGCGGCCGGTCAGCCGCAGCCCTTTGAGCAACTCCAGCAGCATCAAACTGCCGAAAAAATCCTTGATGGCTTCCATTTACACTAAACCTTCCATTACTTCCAGATATTCCACGGACTTTGAATCCAGGCAGCGACGATCACCAGGTAGGCGAGAATCAAGGGGATAAATACTTTCCAGCCCAAACGCATGATCTGATCATAGCGATAGCGCGGGAACGAAGCGCGTACCCAGATGAACACCGACAGCAAGAAGAAGGTCTTCGCGCCGAGCCAGATCCAGCCTGGAATCCAGTCCAGCATCGCCAGCGGCGATGCCCAGCCACCCATGAACAACAGCGTTGCCAGGATCGAGATCAGGATCATGTTGGCGTATTCAGCCAGGAAGAACATCGCGAACGACATGCCCGAGTATTCGATCATGTGACCGGCGACGATTTCCGATTCGCCTTCCACCACGTCGAACGGGTGACGGTTGGTTTCGGCAATCCCCGAAATGAAGTAGATCAGGAACACCGGCAGCAAGGACAACCAGTTCCACGACAGCACGCCGACGCCGTGATCGTAGAAATAGCCCTTGCTTTGCGCCATCACGATATCGGTCAGATTCAGGCTGCCCGACACCATCAGCACGATGACCAGGGCGAAGCCCATCGAAATTTCGTAGGACACCATCTGCGCCGAAGCGCGCATCGCGCCGAGGAAGGCATACTTGGAGTTGGAAGCCCAGCCGGCAATGATCACGCCGTAGACTTCCATCGAAGTGATGGCCATCACGAACAGCAGGCCGGCGTTGACGTTGGCCAAAACGGTTTCCGGACCGAACGGCACCACCGCCCATGCAGCCAAAGCCGGCATGATGGTCATGATCGGTGCGATGAAGAACAATACCTTGTTGGCGCGCGCCGGCAAGGTGACTTCCTTCAACAGCAGCTTGAGGGCGTCGGCGATCGGTTGCAGCAAACCGGCCGGACCAACCCGGTTAGGGCCGAGGCGGATATGCATCCAGCCGATCAGCTTGCGTTCCCAGTAAGTCATGTAGGCCACGCACAACAGCAGCGGCACGACGACAACGATGATCTTGATCAGATTCCAGATCAGCGGCCAGAGGAAACCGAACCAGTCGGCGCCGGTGGCATTGATGGCGGCGATGAAATGATCCATCATGCTTTCTCCACTACGATAGAACCAAACATCGCACCCAAGGCTGCGGTCGAGGCATGCGAAGCGGCTACCCGCACCACATTTTCCGGCAGCGAAGGATCAATCGCCGCGGCCAGCGCAGCAGCGCCCTGCCCTTGTTTAAGATTAACGCGATCGCCGGCAGCGATGCCCAGCTTTGCCGCCAGCGCAGCCGACAACCATGCTTGCGGCGCCTGGCCGTCAACGGTTTCCTGCAACGATGCCGCGCGACGCACTACCGCATCGGCAAAATAGATAGGCACATCCGCTAAACGTTCCAGCCCGCCCTCGCCATTGGCGTTGGCAGCCCGTGCTGCAGCTTGCGGCGCCAGATCGCTGAAGTTGTTCAGACGTGCCGACAGGTTGGCTTCAGCAACTTCGCCGGTACCCAGCACTTCATCGCGAATCGCTTCGGAAGTGTCGTAGTCGAAACCAGGCAGGCCCAGCAGGTTACCCAATACGCGCAATACCTTCCAGGCCGGACGGGCATCGCCCATGGGCCGGACGGTGCCGTTGAAACTTTGGGCACGGCCTTCGCAATTGACGAAAGTACCCGAGGTTTCGGTAAATGGCGCAATCGGCAGCAATACGTCGGCGTATTCAGCGCCGTGCTGGTATGCGGACAAAGTCACGACCATCTCGGCCTGCTTCAGCGCCGCCACAGCGACTTGCGGGTCGAAGCTATCAAGCTCCGGCTCGGCGTTCAACAGCACATAAGCCTTGTGCGGCTGAGCGAAAATCTGTTGCGCGTTGCGGCCCTTGCCGGCTGCCGGCAAGGCATTCGCCCAATAACCGCCGACAGTATTGCCAGCCTCGGTCATGTAGCCGAACTTGGCGTCGGTCTGCTGTGCAATCCACTGCGCCACTGCGTGCAGTTGCGAAGCCTGTGGATGCTGTGCCGCGGCATTGCCGAGCAATACCGCTTTCGCAGCGCCGGACAACAGGCTGGCAGCGGTTTGCTTGGCTTCGGCCGAAGCTTCGACATTCTCGAAGCCGGCAGGCACTGCGATGCTCTTGGCCTGTGCCACAGCAACCGCCACCTGACCCAATAGCGACAACCAGGCCGACGGTGCAGCGATCATCTTGTTAGCGACCGGCATCAGCAGATCGTCGTCAGCCGCATGCAGGATGCTCAGCTTGGCGCCGCGCTTGACGCCCAGGCGCAGCCGCGCCGACAACAGCGGATGATCCTTGCGCAGGAACGAGCCGATGATGAAAGCGCGATCCAGCTGCGCGAATTCGTTGATCGACATGCCGAGCCACGGCATGACTTTGCCATCCAGGGCGAAATCGGATTGACGCAGGCGGAAATCGATGTTTTCCGAACCCAGGCCGCGCACCACTTTTTGCAGCAGCGACAATTCTTCCAGCGTCGAATACGGCGTACCGACAGCGGCAATGGCGTCAGCGCCATGCTCATGGCGAATGTTGCGCAAACCGTGCGCCACATATTCAAGCGCAGTTTGCCATTCGACTTCCTGCCATTTGCCGTCTTGCTTGAGCATCGGCTTGGTCAGGCGTTCGGCGCTGTTCAAGCCTTCATAGGCGAAGCGATCCTTGTCCGACAGCCAGCATTCATTGACGTCGTTGTTTTCCAGCGGCAGCACGCGCATCACCTTGCCGGATTTGACTTGCACCACCAGGTTGGCGCCCAGGCCATCATGCGGGCTGACCGATTTGCGGCGCGACAATTCCCAGGTCCGGGCGCTGTAACGGAATGGCTTGGATGTCAGTGCGCCGACCGGGCACAGATCGATCATGTTGCCGGACAGTTCGGAATTGACGGTCTTGCCGACGAAGGTAGTGATCTCGGAGTGTTCGCCGCGGCCAACCATGCCGAATTCCATCACGCCGGCGATTTCCTGGCCGAAGCGAACGCAGCGGGTGCATTGGATGCAACGGCTCATTTCCTGCATCGAGATCAGCGGACCGGCATCTTTCGGCGCCACGACCCGCTTCTCTTCTTCGTAGCGGGAAGACGATTTACCGTAACCGACCGCCAAATCCTGCAACTGGCATTCGCCGCCCTGATCGCAGATCGGGCAATCCAGCGGATGATTAATCAGCAGGAATTCCATCACGCTCTTTTGCGCAGTGGTCGCCTTTTCACTGCTGGTGCGCACGATCATGCCGGCAGTCACCGGAGTGGCGCAGGCAGGCAGGGCCTTCGGCGCTTTTTCCACCTCGACCAGGCACATGCGGCAGTTGGCCGCGATGGAGAGTTTTTTGTGATAGCAGAAATGTGGAATGTAAGTGCCAATCTTGTTGGCAGCATCCATTACCATGCTGCCCTCCTGGACTTCCACCTTCTTGCCGTCTATTTCGATTTCAACCATGGCTTTGCTTTTCTTGCCTATGTTTTGATTAGTTGAGGACTGAGTCGCACGGGTCGCGTAATTCACCATGCAACGGTGCCCCTTAAACCCTGTCCAGCTACTTTTCTTTGCTATTCAAGCGTCTTATCTAGTCAGTTGGGGACAGAGTAATTCGCCACGCTACGGTGGCTCTTAAACTCTGTCCCGCAATTATTGATAACTAGGCACCAAGCAATGCTTATGCTCGATGTGATATTCAAATTCTTCGCGATAATTCTTCAGGAAACCGCGCACCGGCATCGCTGCCGCATCGCCGAGCGCACAAATGGTGCGGCCCATGATGTTGCCCGCTACCGTATCCAGCAGATCCATGTCCTCCGGACGGCCATGCCCGGTTTCTATGCGATGCACCAGGCGATACAGCCAGCCGGTGCCTTCGCGGCAAGGCGTGCACTGGCCGCAGGATTCCTCAAAATAAAAGTAGGACAGGCGCAGCAGCGATTTCACCATGCAACGCGTTTCGTCCATCACGATCACTGCGCCGGAACCGAGCATCGAGCCGGCCTTGGCGATCGAATCGTAATCGAGATCGGTATCCATCATGACCTCGCCCCTGATCACCGGTGCGGACGAACCGCCAGGGATCACGGCCTTGATCTTTTTGCCGCCGCGCATGCCGCCTGCCAGTTCCATCAGCTTGGCGAACGGCGTACCCAGCGGCACTTCGTAATTGCCCGGCTTTTCGACGTCGCCCGAGATCGAGAAAATCTTGGTGCCGCCGTTGTTCGGCTTGCCCAGCGCTGCATAGGCTTCGCCGCCCATGTTGAGCAGGAACGGCACGGCTGCGAAGGTCTCGGTATTGTTGATCGTGGTCGGTTTGCCGTACAGGCCGAAACTGGCCGGGAACGGCGGTTTGAAGCGCGGCTGGCCCTTCTTGCCTTCGAGCGATTCCAGCAATGCAGTTTCTTCGCCGCAGATGTAAGCGCCGTAACCGTGGAATGCATGCAGCTGGAAGTTGAATTCGCTACCGAAGATCTTGTCGCCCAGCGCACCGGCGGCGCGCGCCTCTTCCAACGCTTCTTCAAAGCGCTCGTAGCCGGACCAGATTTCGCCGTGGATGTAGTTGTAGCCGACCGAGATACCCATGGCGTAAGCGCCGATGGCCATGCCTTCAATCAGCGAATGCGGATTGTAGCGGATGATGTCGCGGTCCTTGAACGTGCCAGGCTCGCCTTCGTCGGTATTGCAGACCAGGTATTTTTGCCCCGGGAACTGACGCGGCATGAAGCTCCACTTCAGGCCGGTCGGAAACCCTGCGCCGCCGCGGCCGCGCAGCGAGCCGGCTTTCAGCTCGGCGATGACTTGTTCCGGCGTGATGCCTTCGGAGAGGATGCGCTTGAGGGCGGTATAGCCGCCGCGCTTGACGTAATCGGCGTAGTGCCAGTTGTCGCCGTCCAGGTTAGCCAGGATCAGCGGGTTGATATGACGATTGTGCAAGCTGGTCATTTCGGGGTTACCTCATTGAGTTCCGCCAACAAGCCGTCAATCTTTTCGTTCGACATCCAGCTACACATGCGTTTGTTATTGACCAGCAGTACCGGCGCATCGCCGCAAGCGCCCATGCATTCGCCTTCAACCAGAGTGAACCGGCCGTCCGCGGTGGTTTCGCGGAAATCGATGCCGAGCTTGTGCTTCAGATGCTGCGCCGCCCGATCGCCGCCGGACAACTGGCATGGCAGATTGGTGCAGATGCTGATCTTGTGCTTGCCGACCGGCTTGGTGTTGTACATATTGTAAAAGGTCGCGACTTCCTGCACCGCGATAGCCGGCATGCCGAGGTAATCCGCGACATCCTGCATGGTTTCCGGCGCCAGCCAGCCTTTTTCATCTTGCGCGATCGCCAGAGCGGCCATCACCGCCGACTGTTTCTGGTCGGCGGGGAATTTCGCTACTTCGCGATCGATCTTTTTGTATGTATCTTGACTTAACAACATGTGTTGGCCATTCGTGCGCGGTGTTTTGCGCGAGTAGTTAATATTGACATGCGTGACATGCGTGACAACTGTGATTGCGAACTGCAAGTAACAACAGCGGACTTAACGGTCAATTTCACCGAACACGATATCTTGTGTACCGATGATGGTAACCGCATCGGCAATCATGTGGCCCTTGGCCATTTCGTTCAAACCCTGCAAATGCGGGAAACCGGGTGCACGGATTTTCAAGCGGTACGGCTTGTTGGCGCCATCCGACACGATATACACGCCGAATTCGCCCTTTGGATGTTCCACTGCAGCGTAAGCTTCGCCCGGCGGCACGTGGAATCCTTCAGTAAAGAGCTTGAAGTGATGGATCAGCTCTTCCATGTTGGATTTCATGTCGACCCGCGACGATGGCGCAACCTTGTGGTTGCTTGTCATCACAGGACCGCCGTTGTTGCGCAGCCATTCTACGCATTGCTTGATAATCCGGTTGGACTGGCGCATTTCTTCAACCCGCACCAGGTAACGATCATAGCAATCGCCGTTCTTGCCGACCGGGATGTCGAAGTCGAGCAAGTCATACACTTCGTACGGCTGCTTCTTGCGCAAATCCCATTCGACGCCGGAACCGCGCAGCATCGCGCCGGTAAAGCCCATCGCCTTGGCGCGCTCTGGCGACACCACGCCGATGCCGACCAGACGCTGCTTCCAGATCCGGTTATCGGTCAGCAAAGTCTCGTACTCGTCCACATATTTCGGGAAGCGCACGGTGAAATCTTCGATGAAATCGAGCAAGGAACCCTGGCGATTTTCATTCAGCGCATTGATGGCCTTTGCATTGCGCACCAGCGACGCCTTGTGCTGCGGCATGGTATCCGGCAGATCGCGGTACACGCCGCCCGGACGATAATAAGCAGCATGCATGCGAGCGCCGGAAACGGCTTCGTAGCAATCCATCAGATCTTCACGTTCGCGGAATGCGTACAGCAGCACCGCCATCGCACCCACGTCCAGCGCATGCGCGCCGATCCACATCAGGTGATTCAGCAGACGCGTGATTTCGTCGAACATGACGCGGATGTACTGTGCCCGCAGCGGCACTTCCAGGCCCAGCAAGCGTTCGATTGCCATCACGTAGCCATGCTCATTACACATCATCGACACGTAGTCGAGGCGATCCATGTAAGGCACTGACTGCAGATAGGTTTTTTGTTCCGCCAATTTTTCGGTGCCGCGATGCAGCAAGCCGATATGCGGGTCGGCACGCTGGATCACTTCGCCATCCAACTCCAGCACCAGACGCAAAACACCATGCGCGGCCGGATGTTGCGGACCGAAGTTCAGCGTGTAATTCTTAATTTCTGCCATTATTTGATCCCGTAATGTTCTTCACGAATCACCCGCGGCGTAATCTCGCGCGGATCAATCGTTACGGGTTGATAAATTACGCGTTTTTGCTCAGCGTCGTAGCGCATCTCGACATAGCCCGACACCGGGAAATCCTTGCGGAACGGATGGCCGATAAAGCCGTAGTCGGTGAGGATGCGGCGCAAGTCGTTGTGACCTTCGAACAGGATGCCGAAAAAATCGAAAGCCTCGCGCTCATACCAGTTGGCCGAGGCCCAGATATCGGTCAGCGAGGCCAGCATCGGCATTTCGTCGTCCGGAGCAAACACGCGGACGCGCAGGCGCCAGTTGTGCTCGATCGACAGCAAGTGGGAAACCGCCGCAAAACGGGCGCCCTCCCAGATACCGTCGCCATAGGTCGAATAGTCGACGCCGCAGAGGTCGATCAACTCTTCAAAACGGGTATCGGCGTGATCGCGCAGGACGCGCATCGCTGACAGGTAATTCGACGCCTTGACCACGATCGTGATCTCGCCAAAGGCCACAGTCAGACTTTGAAGGTCGTCGCCAAGCGCATTGCGCACGGCGGCTTCCAGGGTTTCCAGTTTGGTCGTCATGGTGTTCTCTTAGCGCGCAATCGTGTTGGTGCGGCGAATCTTGTTTTGCAGCTGGATAATGCCGTACAACAGCGCTTCCGCAGTCGGCGGGCAACCGGGAACATAAATATCGACCGGCACGATGCGGTCGCAACCGCGCACCACCGAATACGAATAGTGATAGTAGCCGCCGCCATTGGCGCAGGAGCCCATGGAAATCACCCAGCGCGGCTCCGGCATCTGGTCGTACACCTTGCGCAAGGCAGGCGCCATCTTGTTGCACAGCGTACCTGCCACGATCATCACGTCAGACTGGCGCGGCGACGGCCGGAAGATTACGCCAAAACGGTCCATGTCGTAGCGCGAGGCGCCGGCATGCATCATTTCTACGGCACAGCAGGCCAGACCAAACGTCATCGGCCACAAAGAGCCGGTGCGGGTCCAGTTGATCAATTTGTCAGCCGTAGTGGTGACAAAGCCCTCGTTCAATACACCTTCAATAGACATGGCTTACTCCCAATCCAGAGCGCCGCGTTTCCAGATATACCAGAAGCCCACCACGAATTCAGCGATAAACACCATCATCGTGATAAAGCCCTGCCAACCGAGGTCGCGCATGGCAACCCCCCACGGGAAGAAAAAAGCGGTTTCCAGATCGAACAAAATGAACAAAATGGCGACAAGGTAATAACGCACATCGAATTTCATGCGCGCATCTTCGAATGCTTCAAAACCGCATTCGTATGGAGAAGTTTTTTGGGAGTCGGGCCGATGCGGCCCAAGTACACGACCAAGCACTTGCGGGGCGATGCCAACCGCGATACCGATCAGAATAAACAGCAGGACGGGAAAATAATTTTCGAGGTTCACGATTTTACGCCAGTAGTTTGGTTTGAACGATTAGCAGAATGATTTGCCGGTTCGAATTCTCAAACCTGACGCCCCCAATCCGGCAAACCAGACCACAAGTTCCTCGACAAAAAGCCAGCGCAGGGGCAACCGTTGCTGGCCTCATATTCTTTGGTGCCGACGGCGAGACTCGAACTCGCACAGCTTTCGCCACTACCCCCTCAAGATAGCGTGTCTACCAATTTCACCACGTCGGCATAAGCGCGTATTTTAACCTGATTTGATACTTTTGTTCAATGCACAATCGAGTTAAAAGTCAGCATTTTCACTCTATAACACTACTTATTTAGGAATTTGATTCGACTGCGCGCTACCGGTCGATGGCGCAGGCGCGGAAGCAGCCGCACTAGCCGATCCGGAAGCAGCTGCAGGGGCCGCAACAGGCTCCGCCGATGTCGCCGGAATGGCTGCCGCAGGCGCAGCAGCCGCCGGCAAATTCTCCATCACGCCGCCGGTCACCGCCGAACGATGATTCCCCAGGTACACCAACGCCAAAGTCGCGATGAAGAAAATCGCCGCCGCCAGGCCGGTCGACTTCGACAGGAAATTCGAAGAACCGGTAGCGCCGAACAGACTACCCGAGGCGCCGGAACCGAAAGCCGCACCCATATCGGCGCCCTTGCCATGCTGCAGCAGCACGAGGCCGATAATCGTCAACGCCGACAACACCTGAACGATGACAATGATGTTAAATACTGTGTTCATTTAATGATTTCCAATGAGAGTTGATTCTTGGTGATTCTTTATGATTCTTTGTTTTTACTGAATTTCTAAATCCGCACTACCGGGCTGCAGCAACGATCGCCAGAAAATCAAGCGCCTTCAACGCCGCGCCGCCGATCAAACCGCCGTCTATATCCGGCATGGCCAGCAATTCGGCGGCGTTGTCGGGCTTCATGCTACCGCCATGCAAAATCTTTACCTCGGCTGCAGCCGCAGGATTTTTTTCAGCCAGCTTGGCGCGCAAGGCCAGGTGCACATCTTGCGCCATTTGCGGGGTCGCCGTCTTGCCGGTCCCGATTGCCCACACCGGTTCGTAGGCCACCACAATCCTGGCCAGATCAGCCGCATCCAGCACATCCAGCACCGCTGCCAGCTGCCGCCCTACTACCGCGTCGGTCTGGCCGGCTTCGCGCTCAGCCAGGGTTTCACCGACGCATACGATAGGCGTAACGCCGGCCTGCAAGGCGCGCACTGCTTTCTGCGCCACCAGCGCATCGCTTTCGGCATGATAAGCGCGCCGCTCGGAATGGCCGACGATAGCGTACTGGCAAGCAAAATCCTGCAACATGCTGACTGCGATTTCACCGGTATAAGCACCTGCGGCGTGCGCGGAAACGTCTTGCGCACCCCAGGCAATTGCCGATCCGGCAAGCTCAGCCTGGCATTGCGCGAAATAAGGGGCCGGTACGCATAAGGCGATATCGCAAGCCGGCGCTGTCAGGCCAGCCTTGATTTCCGCCATCAATGCAGCATTGGCAACCAGACTGCCATTCATCTTCCAGTTACCCGCTACCAGTTTACGACGCATATTTACCAAGGCCTAGGTTTTCAATAACCCGGCATTCTAACGCGTCGAGGGGAAAGCGGTCAAACCGGCAAGAAATAGTTACCAAGCAGTTATCAAACCAATTGGCGGCCGACTTTACAATCGAACCGCGGGCCGAGCGCATGGGTTTAGCACCAGGCAACTCAGGAAAATGCTTTCGCAGCGGCAATACTGTTCGCAAAAAGCGCCATATCGACATTGCCGCCACTCACTATTACGCCGACTTTTGCTCCCGCAAACGCCAATGCCCGGTGCATCACCGCGGCGGCAGCCAGGCAGCCGGCCGGTTCGACCACGATCTTCATGCGCTCGGCAAAAAACCGCATTTGCGTGCGCAGTTGATCGTCACTCACGGTAACGATGTCCTTTACATATGCCTGCAGGATAGGCAACACCAGCTTGCCGACATGCTGCGTTTGGGCGCCATCGGCAATCGTGTCCGGCACCGGGATATGCACGATATTGCCGCTTCGCAATGATTGCTGCACATCGTTTCCCGCTTCCGGCTCGACGCCGATCACGATGCAGTCGGGAGACAAATGCGCCGCGGCAATGGCGCAACCGGACAGCAAGCCGCCGCCGCCAGTGCACACGAACAAATAATCGAGCGGGCCGACAGCATCGAACAATTCTTTCGCTGCCGTGCCCTGGCCGGCAATCACGTCGGGATGATCATAGGCCGGAATCACGGCGCAGCCGCGCTCAGCGGACAGACGGGCGGCAATCACTTCCCGGTCTTCACGCTCGCGATCGTACAGAATGATCTCGGCGCCGTATTCGCGTGTCGCCGCCAGCTTCATTGCCGGCGCATTGCTCGGCATGACAATGGTCGCATGCACGCCAAGCATGCGCGCCGCCAGCGCCATCCCTTGTGCGTGGTTGCCGGACGAAAATGCCACTACGCCGCGCTGCTTTTGTTCTTCGCTGAGGCAGCTGATGGCGTTATATGCGCCTCGAAACTTGAATGCCCCTACCCGCTGAAAATTTTCGCATTTGAAGAAAACGCTGGCATCCGCTTGCCGGTCAGCCTGGCCGGAAGTCAGTACCGGCGTCTGGCGCGCCACGCCCGCAAGCCGTTTAGCGGCAGCGACGATGTCTTGATACGTGACAGCAAGCCCAGCGGCTGCAACAGGTCCGGCATGGTTGGCAGCAGTCATTTTTAATCCTTTGTATTAATTAAACATCGCCAGCGCAGCAAACGCTTCGAATCCCCGAGCGCTATTCCGCCAGGCGCCGCCGAAACATCCAGTGGCCGTTATCCGAATCCTGCGGAATATATTGATAGCCGCCCAGATCGAATGCCTTGAGTTTTTCCGCATCGGTGATCTTGTTCAATGCCGCATAGCGCGCCATCATGCCGCGCGCCCGCTTGGCATAGAATGAAATGATCTTGTATTTGCCGTTTTTCCAATCCTCGAAAACCGGTGTGACGATACTGGCGTCAAGCACTTGCGGCCGGACCACCTTGAAATATTCCTCAGATGCCAGATTCACCAGCGTGTCGGCTTTTTGCTGGCTTAATTGCTGGTTCAAAGCCTGGGTCACCGTATCGCCCCAGAAAGCATAGAGATTCTTGCCGCGCGGGTTGGCCAGGCCGGTGCCCATTTCCAGCCGATACGGCTGCATCCGGTCCAGCGGCCGTAATACGCCATACAAGCCTGACAGGATCCTGATGCGGCTCTGCGCATAGTTCAACTGTGCAGCGCTCAAAGAGGCGGCATCCAGGCCTTCGTAGACATCGCCGTTGAAGGCCATGATCGCTTGCTTGGAATTGCTGCTGGTGAATTTCTTCGACCACGACGCAAAACGCGCCGTGTTCAGCTGCGCCAGCGGATCGGAGATCTTCATCATGCTGCCGATCTCGGCTGGCGACAGCTGTTTCAAGACGCTGATCAACTCTGCTGAATGGTCGATGAAATCCGGGGTGGTGTGCGTTTCGGTAGTGCTGGGAGTGCTGTAATCAAGGGATTTTGCGGGCGACAAGACAATCAGCATGTGACATCCAAATAAGCAGAAGAATGTCCGCAATGATACCGAAACAAACATTTCGGCGCTGGCGCTGCCGCCATCGCCGACTGCTATCGACATTCAGTCGAAAACACCTTGCGACAGATCTCGTTCGAATTCAGCAACCCAGATCGAACCGTCGCCGGTCGGATATTGTTGTTTACGGCCAGTGGATTTCCTGCTTACCGTGACAAAGCCGGTGAGCGCGAATATCTCATCGGTTTTGGGATCCGTCGTATCCACTTCATGCAATTCAAAATCGTCGGCAGCCAGATTCTGCGCCGACAAGACCGCATGGAAATCATGCTTTTCATCCGGTTCGATGAGCTTCATGTGCGCCTCCCGAAGTGACAACAAGTGACATCGCGAGTTCTTACCATAGCACGCTAATGCCTGCGCCGCTGTTCGCCCGGGCCGGCGGCATTAAAATTGACTGGCGAACAATTTCGTCTCTGAACCGTCATCCTTCAGCTGCAGCATTTTTTCAAACCTCAGGCCTATTTTTTCCAGCACTTTGATCGATTGATGATTGTCCGGCGCGGTAATGGCGACTATCCGCTGCAGGCCGCAAGTACGATTGCCATACTCCAGTACTGCCGACGCAGCCTCAAAGGCGTAGCCCTTGCCCCAGAACTCCGGCAGAAAAGCGTAGCCGATATCGACATCCGGCAAAGTCTCTCTTTTGATCAGGCCGCATATGCCTATCGGCTGCGCGCCGTCTTTCAATTCCGTCATATAGAAACTGAATCCATAGCGCTCCTGTGCCGCTATCGGTCCGCTCAGGAGCGCCGCGCGCGCCGCTTCAAGGGTTCTGATGCCGCGGTCGCCGATGAACCGCAGCCATGAAGGCTGGTTCACCAGACGCAGATAAAATTCAGCATCGTCCTCGTGCAAGGTACGCAAAATCAAACGCTCTGTGTCAAGAACTTTCATGGGCTTCATTTTTCCTTGGAGTGGGAATTTACCTGTAGCATGGGAGCATAAGCACCAGGACGATAATTGTCTAGCGAACTTGAGTTTGCGCTGATTCTGAAATGATACGATGCCAAAAATTATCCTGATTCCGATCCCGAACCTGGATTTCGATCCTAGCGAAGTGGCGGTCTCCTGGCGCATTTTGACTTCACGTGGACACAAGGTGCTGTTCGCCACGCCCGACGGCAAAACCGCCGCGGCCGATCCGCTGATGCTGTCCGGCGAAGGCCTGGATGCCTGGGGCTGGATACCGCTGCTCAGGAAAATCAAATTGCTGGGGCTGATGCTGCGCGCCAATACCTCGGCCCGCGCCGACTATGCGGCGCTTGAAGCCGACCGCGCATTCCAGGCGCCGCTGGCTTATGCCGGGCTTGATGTCGCCGACTATGACGGCTTGCTGCTGCCCGGCGGCCACTGTGCGCGCGGCATGCTGGCTTACCTGGAAAGCCAGCCGCTGCAGCATTTCACCGGCGCATTCTTCGACAGCGGCAAACCGGTGGCCGCCATCTGCCACGGCGTCGTCCTGGCCGCCCGCAGCCGCTCGCCGCGCAGCGGCAAATCTGTTCTGCATGGCCGCATAAGCACAGCACTGACCTGGAAGCTGGAACGTAGCGCCTGGACCCTGATGAAGTTCTGCGGCCGTTTCTGGAATCCTGCCTACTACCGCACCTATGGCGAACAAGACGGCGAAGCAGCCGGCTATCGCAGCGTACAGGCCGAAGTGACGCGCGCCCTGGCGCAACCCGGCGATTTCATCGATGCCGAACCCGGCGCGCCGGATTACTTTCGCAAAAGCAGCGGCTTGTTCCGCGACACCGACCGCGACCTTCGCCCCGCTTTCGTAGTGCAAGACGGCAATTACGTCTCGGCCCGCTGGCCTGGCGACGTGCATCACTTCGCCGCCACTTTCTCGCGCCTGCTGGAAGATGGCTTGACGAACTGGCAGCCGAGGTAAAATGCGCGCTACCGATTGATGGAAACCCGCATGAATTCAGACATACCCGCAGACACAACCGCTGATCTACCCGCAGCCCCCAACAGTCGCCCAGACAAACCACGCATCGTGATCGACACCAATGTCTGCCTCGATCTCTTTGTCTTCCGCGATCCGCGCTGGGCCGGCTTGATGGCGGCATTGCAAAGCGGCGCAGTCGAAGCCGTCACCCGGGCCGACTGCCGCCAGGAATGGCAAACGGTGTTGCATTATTCGCATCTGCCCATCACCGATGACACCCGGCCCGCCTTCAATGCCGAATTTGACGCCTTGATCACCTGCCTGGCAGCCGAAGCGCTGACACCGCGTACCGACATCCGCCTGCCCATCTGCACGGACAGGGACGACCAGAAATTCCTCGAACTGGCGCTGGGCGCTCACGCTACGACCTTGATCACCAAGGACAAAGCCTTGCTCAAACTGGCGCGCAAGACGGCCAAGATAGGCCTGTTCGCCATCATTCCGCCGCAGGCATGGGGCTCGCCGGCCGCGGCCGGCTCTTAGCTCGCGGGAAGCCCACAGGAATTCGCAACGCGCTGTGCAGTCCCGGACAAAACGCTAAAATGCCAGATTCAGACAGACACCGAGATTGATAGCAGATGAACCGTGATTTAAGAATTCCTGGCGGCGACATTGCAGCAGACCGCGCCGCCACACAGCTTCAATCCAAACTCCCCAAGGTCGGCACCACTATTTTTACTGTGATGTCGACGCTCGCCAGCGAAAAATCGGCAGTGAACCTGGGGCAAGGATTCCCCGATTTCGATTGCGATCCGGTCTTGGTCGACGCGGTTGGCGACGCCATGAAGAACGGCTTCAACCAGTATCCGCCGATGGCAGGTGTGCCGGCTCTGCGCCAGGCCATCGCCGCTAAAATCGAAAAACTGTATGGCCACAGCTACGATCCAGCCACCGACATCACCGTCACCGCCGGCGCCACCCAGGGCTTGCTGACCGCCATCATGTGCACGGTGCATGCGGGCGACGAAGTGATCGTGATCGAACCGGCATACGACAGCTACGTGCCAGCCATCGAACTGGCCGGCGGCAAGCCGGTGCCGGTGCAAATGACATTGGGCGCCGGTGGCTACGCCATACCGTGGGACCGGATTGCAGCGGCAGTCAGCCCGCGTACCCGCATGATCATGATCAACTCGCCGCACAATCCTACCGGCAGCGTACTGACCCCGGCCGATATCGAAGCGCTGAAAGATATCGTGCGCGGGACCGGAATCCTGATCTTGTCAGATGAAGTCTATGAGCATATGGTGTTCGACGGTGTGCGCCATGAATCGATTTGCCGCCATCCCGAACTCGCGGCGCGCGCCTTTGTCGTCTCCAGCTTTGGCAAGACCTATCACGTCACCGGCTGGAAAATCGGCTATGTGGCGGCGCCGGCGGCGCTTTCCGCGGAATTCCGCAAAGTGCATCAATACAATGTCTTCACCGTCAACACGCCGGTGCAGCATGGGATTGCGCAGTACATGCAAAATCCCGCACCCTACCTGGAGCTGCCGGCGTTTTATCAGCACAAGCGCGACCTGTTTCGCGCTGGCTTGAAGCAAACGCGCTTCAAACTGCTGCCAGCTGACGGCACCTATTTCCTGTGCGTCGATTACTCCGCCATCTCATCGTTGAGCGAGGCTGATTTCGCGATCTGGCTGACTTCTGAAATCGGTGTCGCCGCAATTCCGGTATCGGCGTTCTATCAAGCTCCACGGGAATCGGGCATCGTCCGTTTCTGCTTCGCCAAGCAAGACCAGACCTTGCAGCAGGCGCTGCAGCGCCTGGCAAAAATCTGAACGTATTTCAAGCACGCAGCGATACAACTTTAAAAAAGGAAATAGTCATGATCGATGTCTATAGCTGGCCCACACCGAACGGTCACAAGGTACACATCCTGCTGGAAGAGCTGGGCTTGCCCTATCGCGTGCACGCAGTCGATATCGGCGCCGGCGACCAGTTCAAGCCGGACTTCCTGTCGATTTCGCCCAACAATAAAATCCCGGCGATCGTCGATGCCGACGGCCCCGACGGCAAGCCGATTTCTCTTTTTGAATCGGGCGCGATCCTGATTTACCTGGCCGGCAAGAGCGGCAAATTCCTGGGCCATACCGATCGTGAGAAATTCAGCACCCTGCAATGGCTGATGTTCCAGATGGGCGCGGTCGGGCCAATGCTGGGCCAGACTCACCATTTCCGCATCTACGCGCCGGAAAAGATAGAGTATGCCGTCAATCGCTATACCAACGAAGCCAAGCGCATCTACGGCGTGATCGACAAGCAATTGTCACAACACCCCTACCTCGCCGGCAATGAATATACGATCGCCGACATCGCCACTTTCCCGTGGCTTCGTTCCTGGAAAAACCAGGGCATAGAACTGAGCGACTTTCCGCATCTGAAAGCCTGGTTCGATATGATCAGCGAACGCCCGGCGGTCCAGCGCGGCGTCGCAGTGCTGGCCTCGGCCCGCAAGCCGCTGACCGACGACAAGGCGCGGGATATCCTGTTTGGCGCTCAGCAATATCAGAAACGATAAAGAATGTAGGGTGGGCACGGAAGTGCCCACCCTACGATGCAGGATAACTAACCGCCAATATTTCCAGTTCATCAAGCCCGGCCGGCGTCATCAAGGTTACGCTCTCGCCTTCATGGGCCTTGGTCAAGGCGCGCGCCACCGGAGAAATCCAGCTGATCTTGCCATGCAGCGGATCCAGTTCATCGATGCCGACGATGGTCACCGTGTGCTCTTCGCCGGCATGATTCTGGTAAGTCACCGTGGCGCCGAAAAACACCTGGTCGCGGCCGTGATGCACACTCGGATCGACCACTTCGGCCAGATCCAGGCGCTTGGTCAAAAAGCGGATGCGGCGGTCGATTTCACGCAGTCTGCGCTTGCCATAAATATAATCGCCGTTTTCGGAACGGTCGCCATTCGAGGCGGCCCAGGAAACGATGCGCACCACTTCCGGCCGGTCCACATCAATCAGACGCAACAGCTCGTCTTTCATGCGTTGATAGCCTGCCGGCGTCATGTAATTCTTGGTGCCGGGCGGGATCGCCGGCAGTCCGAATTCCAGATCGTCGTCATCGCCTTCAGATTCTTTTACAAATGCCTTGTTCATAGCTGACATTGTAGTTCCAATTGCGCTGCGACTGCCGATTCGGCTCCTGAACATGGCTTTTATTGCATGGCGGTATGGTAAAGTCAGGCCGGTGCAATGTTGCCCGCGTCGACTCCAGATCCCGTCATATGCCTGCCAATTCTTCCCGCAATGCCCCTTCCGCTCCTTTCCGGATCGGCCTCGCCACCAGCCGCAGCCATCAGAACGGCGCCGATTCGGCGCTGGCGCAACTGCTCGCGGGTAGCCGCCACCTCATCGAGCAGCAACTGAAGCCGCAACTGATCGTCGTCGGCCGCACGCTGGACGCCATGCAGCGGCTCGGCTTGCTGCTTGACTATCCGCACATCGAACGCTTCCCTTACGGCCGTCACGGCGGCCTGATGAAACTGGTGTCGCGGGTGGTCGACGCCGATCCGGCGCGGACCCTGGATGCGGTGATCTACCTGATGGATCCGGTCGATCCGTCATCGACCTTTCCGGAAGCGGTAGCCCTGAAACGGCAATGCGTGATTCACGGAAAACCGTTTTTATCGACGCTGGCCGGCGCCCGCGAATGGCTGGAGCTGGAAGGCATGGCGGCCGGCGCCGCACCGAACCCGGAGCTCGACCCGACTTTCAATCTGGCCCAAGAAGGCATCGCGCTGATCGCCCACGACGCCATGAAAGAGCGGATGCTGGACATTGCTGAACGTCATTTCCCGCTGCTCGATCAGTTTGCATTTCGCTGCGCCACCGGCACCACCGGCAGCCTGCTCAATAAGCTGGCGCAAAAAATAAAAGGTGAAGAAGCCGGACGCAACTGGGTAAAACCCTTCCTCAGCGGCCCGCTGGGCGGCGACGCCCAGATCGCTGAACTGATCCTGGATCGCCAGCAATGCCGGCGCGTACTGTTTCTGGAAGATCCGCACGTCGCGCGCCAGCACGAAGCGGATATCCAGTTGCTGGAACGCGCCGCCCGCACCGTCACCGACTACGCGCTCTGTATCAGCGATGCTGAATGCGGCGAACGCTGGCTGACCTTGCTGCAGCAGCGCGCTGCATTGGCAAAACGCTAAGCAGTCACCGCACGGCAGTGAAAGCTGCCGTCGCTGTTACCGGTACTCTGGCATTCGAGCGCAACGGTCGCAGTGCCGTTGGCGGAGATGCGGTTTTGTCGTGACAATGCGACATTTTTATAGTGGTCGTGGCAGATTTTCCTGTAGTTCAGATTATCGGCTCAATTTTTTTGAAAAACAGCCGTTAACAGTGTTTAGGCAGTATTTAGCCTGTTTAGGAAAATCGATTTTGCAGCATTCACCATCATCCACTATAAAAATTCCAAGATGCGTAACGAAAATTTCATAGTTCGAGAACCTTTGCTAGATCCGAAACAGGTCGTTATCGGCTACGACCTCACCTGGCAGGAAACTGACGACGATGCCGATGTGCAGACGAAAGAATATGACTTACTTGTTTTGCTGAGTTTCGTCGCCGACAAACTGAGCGACGAAAAAACCGGCTGGTTGCTGGGTAATAAACTGCTGTTCCTGGAGGCATCGCCGGCCCTGCTTAAAAGCGAGGCGCTCAAAAGGATGCCGGCCGCCAGCATCGTGCTGACACTCAAGCACAGCGACCTCGCCGATCCGGACACCTTGGCTGCGGTAAATACCTTGCGCGCCGAAGGCTATGGCATATCGCTGCGTGATGCAGAGCTGGCCGGCGCGGCGCTACCCGCTGACATCTCACATCTTGAAGTACGATTTTCCGCCGGCAATTTTGCGGCGCAGGCACGCCACTACGCGGCGCTGAAAAAATCGTCGTTGCGCATGGTCGGCCGGCCGGTCAGCAACTGGCAGGACTATGACGCTTGCGCCTTGCTGGGACTGGATGCTTTCATCGGCAAGCTGCACCTGACGCCGCGCCCCGGCAAACGCGCCACCGGCTTGAATCCTGCTCAGAAACACATTGTGCAAATCATGAACCTGGTTGCCAAGAACGAGAATCTGCAAAAAATCGAAGAAATCTTCAAACACGATCCGGGCTTGTCTTACGAACTGCTGCGCTTCATCAATTCCGCTGCATTCGGCTTGAAAACGGAAGTGCAGTCACTGCGCGCCGCCCTCGCCTTGCTGGGCTACGAAGCGCTGTTTCAATGGCTGTCCTTGTTATTGGCGACCGCCAGCAGCAGCGGCTATTCGCCGGTGCTGATGGAAACGGCGATCGTTCGCGGGCGCTTCTCCGAGTTGCTCGGAAAAAAATACCTGCCTAAGGGCGAATCGGAAAACCTGTTTGTGGCCGGTATCTTTTCGCTGCTGGACCGCTTGCTCGGCGTCAGCATGGAGGAAGTTCTCGCCAACATCAAACTATCCGACCAGGTGGCCGCAGCGCTGCTGACACGATCCGGACCGTATGGCCCTTATGTGGCGCTGGCCGAGGCTTGCGAGCTGAACTCGCCGCTGATCGGCCCGTTGGCCAGCTCGCTGAAGATCAGCCCGGCGGAAGTCAACCTGGCGCATCTGTCGGCGCTGGCATGGGCGCAGAATCTGGGCGTGAAGGCCGTTTAAACTGCGGCGGCGGCTGCCGGCTGATTGCCGACCAGCTGCCGCTGCCAGTTGCGCAAGCCGATAACGGCCAGCACGATGAACGCGGCGTACAAACCCGCGGTCAGGTTCAGATCCTTATAGATATACACGCCGACATAGATGATGTCGACCGCGATCCATAGCCACCAGTTGGCGACGTATTTGCGCGCCATCCAGAACTGGGCCACCAGGCTGAAGCTGGTCAGCGCCGAATCCAGCCAGGGAATGTGCGCATCGGTAAAGCTGGCCATGACATAACCCAGCACTACGCTGCCTGACGCCCCGGCCAGCAAGCCGGTCAGCCAGCCGGATTTCGACAAACGCCGCGGCTGAATATGATGGTTGTCTTGCCGGCTATGGTGCTGCTCCGGCACGGCCCTGCTCCACTGCCACCAGCCATACAATTGCATGACCGCAAAGATCAATTGCAGCAACAGATCCGAATACAGCTTCGCATCCAGGAATATGCGCGCATATAACAGCACCGAGACCAGGCCGATAGGCCAGCACCACAAATGGCGGCGCGCGGTCAGCCAGACTGCCAAGGCGCTGATGATGACTGCACTGATTTCCAAACCTGACATCAGGACTCCTGTTGTTTGTTTTTATGGTTGCTGCGGCGCTGCAGATGATCCAGCAGATATTCGCCGGCATCGCTATTAAACCACTCGGCATGGCCGAGGAAATATGTATCGTAGGCCAGCGCCGAGTTTTCGGCGGATTTCTGCACGCCATGAAAATAAGCCAGCTCCGACAGCGCGAATTCAGCATGCGCCAAAGGCAGCAATGCCGGCAAGGCAGCCGCTTCCAGCACCGACAATGGACGCACCGCCTCGTAAGCATCGAGCATGGCGTCCAGTTGATCGATATGCACCAAGCCACGTTGATTGACAGGCATCGACGGCAGGGCCAGCCATTCGATCAGGTTGCGCTCGATGGCGATGGCAAGATCGTAGACAGCGCAGGTACGATCGGCCAGGCCGAAATCGACCACGGTCGCGACCGCAGTCGATAGTTCAGCTGGCACATGCGGCTGCCACAGCAGGTTGGAAGCATGCCAGTCGTTATGCGTCCATAAGGGCGTCAAGCCATGCAACATGGGGCTTAAACGCGCATGGAACGGCAACAGCACGCGCCCCACTTCCTGTTGCCAGTCACGCTGCGCCAGGTAGTCGGCCAATGCCGGCCGCTCCTGCATGTAAAGCCCGATCCGGCTCAGCACTCCTTGCGGATCTTCAATATTGAACAAGGTAAAGCCGGACGCCAGCAATTTGGTGCTGCGCGCCGGCGCATCGTAACCGCGCGCCGCGAGATGCAGCCTGGCCAGCGCGCCGCCTGCCGCCGCCGCATCCGCAGTGCTGGCGAAAGGCGTCCATGAGGTTGCATCGCGATAGCGGTCAACGCCCTGTCCGACGCGCTGCACCTCGTAAGTCCAGTCGCCGTCGGCATGGGCAGTGTTGCCGTCGCTGGCTTGCAATACCTCGCTGACCGCCATTCCATGCTGCTGCAGATGTGCCATGAAGCGGTGCTCGTCCATCAATTCGTCCGCGGTCCGTATCACCCGCAACAAGCGCTTTACAAATACCGGGCCTGATACTGTGTCGGCTACACAAGCACTGGAAAACGGCCGCGGACTATGCCAGTTCAGGCGTGCGACTGTGCCGACCTGCGGATAATGGCGCAACAGCCGCGCTACCTCATCCAGGGTCAGCGCCGGCCAGCTTGACGCCACCGCATCCAGGCCCATGCCGTGGCTCAACACCGCAGGCATGCCTGGGCCGATCGCGTCATCTTGTCTGGGGTCGCTCATGCGGCGTTCCTGATCCTTATCAAAAGTCGTACTGAACCGACAAACGGGCGGTACGCGGTGCGCCCAGATGCAGATAGCCATCGCCGATGTATTCGCCGACATCTTTCCAATAACGCTTGTCGAACAGATTATCTACGCTCAGACGCACCGCCGTTGCATGACCCGCCACGCTGGTCTTGTAACGCAAGCCGGCATTGAACAAAGAATAGGCCGGCACGTCGACGCTGCCTTCCCGCGTGGCCGCTTTGCTGCCGCTGTATTGCCAGCCGCCCAGCACGCTCAGGCCAGTAATCTGCGGCACTGCGTAGGCCGCATACAGGGCGGCGCGCAGCCGCGGCACATTGATTGCTTGATGGCCGTCGTAAGCCGGCGTGCCGGTATCCTCGGCGCGTGCCTGGATCATGGCCAGGCTGGCCGTCAGCCGCAGTTGCTTGCTGACCTGGCCAGCTGCATTCAGCTCTATCCCGCGATGCGTTTCGCTACCTTGCCGGACATAGGTGAAGCCATTCTCGTCCGGCATGGGATATTCGTAAGGCCTGCTCATCTGGAATATCGCCGCGCTCAGGCTGAGCTGGTCGCGCCAATCGTATTTGACGCCGGCTTCGATTTGGCGCGACACGGCCGGCGGCAGGAAAGCAAAGGCGTTCTCGGTCCACCACGGGGCCTGGCCGCCCATCGTCAACCCCTTGCTGTAGCTGGTGTACAGGGACAGGTCCGCTTGCGGTTTGTACACCAGGGCGATCTGCGGCAACAGCAGTGTCTTGTCGGTGGTGCGCATCGCCGCGCCGGTAATATCCAGCGCCCGTTCATTCACCCACACCTGGCGGGCGCCGGCGATCAGTTGCCATTGCGGATTGAAACTGAGGCGATCTACCGCAAACAATGCCTTCTGCCGGCTGTCCAGGCGCAGATAGGAAGCGTCCGGCGTCAACGGCGACGGCGCATAGACGATCGGGTTCGGGTTATAGATATTATCGCTGCCGACATACTCATTGACGCCATCGCTCTGCGCCACGGTGCGGCGGAACATGCTCGCCCCCAAGGTCAGATCGTGGCGCAGCTTGCCGGTATCGAGATGTCCTTGCAGCACCGCCTGCAACTGGTCGTTGCGTCGGGTGTCGTCAGGGAAACGATAATCGTAGATATCGAAATCGCCGCCGGCGCTGAAATAACGCGCCGGCGTCCCGCCTGCGCCGCAGCTGGCGCCATAACCGCAGCCGTACGGAAACGCTGAATTATCGTCGATCACCACCCGGCTGTGGCTGGCCGCCAGATACGCATGCCAGTCAGGCGTCAGGTCAAGATCCAGGCGCAGATTCAGGTTAACCGAGTTGATCGTGACCGGCTTGGCCCACGGTTGCGCGCCCAGCAATTTTTCCGGAGAGACGTTGCTTGGGACGACTGTGCCGCCCAGCAGTTGATAGCCCGGCGCGGAGCGTTGCTCGCGGTGCTGATACTCGGCGTCGAATTGCAGCCGCGCCTGCGGTGTGATCACCCAGTCGGCGGCCAGCGAGGCGAAATTACGCTCGCCGTCGGCATCGTTCACATACGAATGCAGGCTTTCGTGGGCGGCGTTGATGCGGATCCCGAACTGCTTTTGCTCGCCGAACAAGGCGCCGATATCGGCCGCCAGGTAACGCGAGCCGCGCGAGTCTGTCTCAAGCGTGACAGAGCGTACATCGGCCGGGCGCTTGGTCACATAGTTGATCAGGCCGCCTGGAGCGGCCATGCCGCTTTGCAGGCCGGCCAGCCCCTTCAGGATTTCAACGCTCTCCTTGTTTTCAAGCGCCACATTCTGTTCGCCGGCAATGCTCATGCCGTTGATCTGGTAACTCGACGCCAGATCCAGCGCAAAGCCGCGAATGGTGAAATTTTCGTAGTAGCCGACCGGCGCGTAATTGTCGCCGACCGCGGCATCGTTGCGCACTACTTCACTGAGTAAGCGTGATTGCTGGTCATCCAGCTGGCTGCGCGTGATGACCGAAATCGAGGCAGACGTGTCCAGCAAGGAAGCTTCGCCGAATGTCCCGATCGACGCCGATCTCTTGCGATAACTGTCGGCGCCGGTTACGGTAACGGTCGGCAACGCAGGAGCGTCGTCCGCCTTGGTTTGCAATTGCCCGGTCTGCCCGGAAGCATGTGCCGCAGTCTCTTTTTGATCGGAAATGCTTTGCGCATGCGCCATGTGGGCGGTGGCTGCGGCAATTAATGTAATCAACAGTTTTTTTCTGGCTGGCAGCGGTAACGTGCGCGTACGGATAGCTACAGAGTGCAATTCTTTTATATTTATCATTATTTTATTGTCATATATACACATCAACACACGTCAATACATATCGATTGATTAATGTACATATATAAAATCTAAAAATCCGGAGGCAATTAAAACAGGACTCGCATTATCCGTCTTTTTGATTAGATTGGAATTAGAGCGTGAGCAATATCGGCGTTTGCATCCGCAGCCCCTATTGCTTCGTATACCAATGTGACGCCATTTGAGAACCAAAGGAGGTGAGCTCATGGTTAGCCGACGCAATATGATCCTGAGAGCTGGCGCCACGCTGTTGGCGGGCGGATTGCTGGCAAGCCGGGAGCGGCGGACGTTTGCCGCTGAAACGTTTGAAATCACCCATACCGATGCCGAATGGAAGCAACGCCTGACGGCAACCCAGTATGCGATCTTGCGGCAGGAAGGCACGGAGCGGCCGTTTTCCAGTCCGCTCGACCATGAAAAACGCGCCGGCACCTATTTTTGCGCAGGTTGCGATTTGGCGGCTTTTTCGTCCAGGAGCAAATTCGACAGCGGCACCGGCTGGCCCAGTTTCTGGCAACCGCTGCCAAACGCGGTTGCCACCAGAACCGACACCACGTTCGGCATGAGCCGCACCGAAGTGCATTGCCGCCGTTGCGGCGGCCATCTGGGCCATGTATTCAACGACGGGCCGAAACCTACCGGCCTGCGCTATTGCATGAACGGCGCCGTGCTGAAGTTCAAACCCGAAGTCTGAACTCCGGGCTTTAACCAGGCTCGGCTCTACACTCGGTCTTATACGCGACGGGTGCCGGTATCGACTGCCTTGGTCTGCCCCGACTCCAGCGTAAAGCCGGCGCCGGAATCGGTGCCCAGCACCTTGACCAGGTAAGGCATCAATTCTTTCAGCATCGGCTCCAGCGTCCATGGCGGGTTGATCACGAACATGCCGCTGCTGTGCAAGCCGAAGCCATCCGGCGACGGCGTCTTCACGGTCAGCGTGACGTTCAGCCAGCCGTTGGCTTTCATGCGCTTCAGCTTGTCCGGCATCTGGCGCGACTCCATCCGGTTCAACAGCGGATACCAGACGGCATAGGTGCCGGTGGAAAAACGCGTCAGCGCGTCTTCGATGGTGTTCTTGACGTGGCGGTAATCTTCTTTGACCTCATACGGCGGATCGATCAGCACCAGACCGCGGCGCGACGGCGGCGGCAGCAAGGCCTTCAGGCCGAGGAAGCCATCGCCCAGCTGGATCATGACGCGTTTGCCGCGGCCGTTGCCGCGCGGGTTGCGCTCGGCTTCCAGGCGGCGGAAATTATCGGTCAGGATCTTGCCGTCGCTCGGGTGCAGCTCAAACAGGCGCAGGCGATCCTGCTCGCGCATGACGGCATCGGCGCAATACGGCGAACCGGGGTAGTAGCGCAGCTTGCCGTCGGGATTCAACTGGCGGACTACGTCCACATACTCCGCCACCGCCGGCGGCAAATCCTTGCGGTCCCAGAGACGGCTGATACCGGTCTCGAACTCGGCGTTTTTCGACGCATAACCGCCATCCAGCGCATATACGCCGGCGCCGGCATGGGTGTCGATGACCATGTAGGAGGTATCTTTCTGGCCCAGGTAGCGCAATAACTGGATGGTGACCAAGTGCTTCAGCACATCGGCATGATTGCCCGCATGGAAGGCATGGCGGTAACTCAACATAGGAAACTCTATCGTGGTGAAGTGTGTTGCCACACTCTACATCAAAGAACCGGTCGGCTGCTGTGTAGAAGTGCGGCGAGGTGGCCTGGGAACTGCGTAGTGCAACAAAGCGCCCCGTGCGCAAACGACCCGCATTCTAGCATTGTGGCAATCGAGAAGAAAAAGCTATTCGATTACCCGATTTTCAGCTTGCATTTTCAACATCTCTTCCGCCACTTTGACGCAAGCTTCAATATGCCTGTTCCCGATCGCCCGGAATGCAGAAAAACCGATCGCCGCCGACACCATCTGGCCGGCGATGGGCACCAGCCGGGTAGCATTCTTCGACGCCAGCTTGACGCCGCTGCGCGTGAGGATGTTAAGCATCAGCTCACGTGTCACCAGCCGCCCCACCAGCGTGCTGCCGAGGCCGACGATAGTGCTATAGGTCGCTACCATGAGTTTAGGCTGGAGTTTTTCGATCTGCTGCGGCGTCATGCCGAATTCGGCATTGATGTCCTCGATCAGGCGCGACAGCAAATGGATATCGATTGCAACATCGACGCCCATGATCGGCAGAGCCGAAGCGGCGGCGGACAGCAGCGCGCGCCTGGCCACCATCTGCCGGCAGCGCTGACGCACCGTGTGCAGCGCATGTTCGGAAGCGGGAATCAGGATTCCCGCGACCTCCCTGGCTGGCTTGCGCCCACGCAGCCGGTCGAACATCAGCTCGCCGCCTTGCCTTTGACGAAGCCGTAAATCAACAGCAGGATGAAAGCGCCGACGATGGAGCCAATAAAGCCCGCGCCCTGGCCGGCGTGATACCAGCCCAGAGCCTGGCCGATATAGCCAGCCAAAAACGAACCGGCTATGCCCAGCAAGGTAGTCACGATAAAGCCCATGTTCTCCCTCCCTGGGTGAAGAAACTTAGCAATCACGCCAACGATGAAACCCACGACGATTGTCCACAGAATTTCCATTGAAGCTCCTCAGAGTTGTTGTCGGCTGCGGGCCGCTGGTTCTGGTAAAACCGGCGGCCCGGCGTCCAATATAGAGCAAAGCTTGCCGCTGCGCAGCGCCTGGACAGCAAATTTATGTGAAATATTGCATTAAAGATAAATAAATAACAAACAAGGCGAGCTGCGAATTTTCTACGAGTTTCTATTTTTGACCGGGCTACGCATGCAGCTCGTGCGAGCGATCCAGCCGGAAATACGCATCCAGCAAGGACGTCTTGTAGACCGCGCCCAACAATTCCGGATCCTCGTGGCTGCGCACCACCGGCAGCCGCTCGCCCTGATGATCCAGGAAAGATTGCAAGGCATCCCCCAGGGACATCTCCGGCGTCACCACATGCAGGAATTCGCGCCGCACAAAATCTGCCGCCACCCGCGTTTGCGTATCGCTCTTCTCCAGCAGACAGGAAGTAATATCTTGCAACGCCACCACGCCGCAATAACGATTGCGCTGGTCGACGATATAAATATATTTCACCGGATATTTCAGGAACAGCCCGCTGATTTCGGAGAATGACGCTGTCAGCGGCAACACGGTATCCGCCGGCCGTATCAGTTCGCTCATGTGGATGCCGCGCAGGCGCACCCGCTCTTGGGCGTCGCGATTGCGCTTGATCGTGATGTCGTACATGGAAGCGCCGTTGATGCTGCGCGCGATGAAGTAAGCCACCACGCAAGACAGCATCAGCGGCAACACCACCTGATAGCTCAAGGTCATCTCGAATATCATCAGGATCGCCATCAGCGGCGCGCTGGTCGCCGCCGCCAGGAATGCGCCCATGCCCACCATCGCATAGGCAAACGGCGCCGAGGTGGCGCCTGGCAGCACGACATGCAGCGCTTGTCCGAACAGGTAGCCGATGGCGGCGCCGACGAACAGCGTCGGCGTGAAGATGCCGCCGACCGCGCCGGAGCCGGTGGTGATGGCAGTGGCCGCCACCTTGAACAACAGCATCAGCAATACGCTCCACCACAGCCAAGGCGTATGCAGCAGCGAATTGACCACGCTATAGCCGTTACCCCAGACCTCCGGCATCCAGATCGAAATCAGGCCCACCAGCAAGCCACCAAGGCCCAGCCGCAGCGGTAACGGCAATGCGCTCTTGGTAAACAGTTTTTTGGAAAATCCCAGCAAACGCAGAAATTGCGGCGCAGCGATGCCGGCCATGATGCCGAGCAACACGAACCACAAAATCTCGATGCCGGCGATAGGCGGGAACGGCGGCATCTCATACGCCGGATGGTAGCCGGGCAATTCGCGCATGGTGATGTTGGCGACCACCGAGGCCACCACCACCGGACCGAAACTCTCCATGACAATCGCGCCCAGCACGATTTCGGTCACAAAAAATGCGCCGGCAATCGGCGCGTTGTAGGCGGAGGTAATCCCGGCCGCCGCACCGCACGCCACCAGCAGGCGCAAGCGCGCCGGGTTGAAATGCGTGAAACGGCCCACCAGCGATGCCGCCAGCGCCGCCAGCTGCACCATAGGGCCTTCGCGCCCGATCGAACCGCCGGTGACCACAGTCGCCAGCGAAGACAAACTGCGCAACAAACTCTGCCGCACCGGAATGTTACCGTCGCCAATCGCTACCGCTTCCATGTAGTCCGAGGTAGCGCTGGACGGCACGCGCTTCGCCAGCACCAGGATCGCGCCGGCGATCAGGCCGCCGGCGGCCGGCAGCAACAGCCGCATAGACCACGGCAAGCTTTTGGCCATGGCGACAAAACTGCCGCTCTGGCCGGTCAGCAGCAACTGCAAACCGTAGATGCATTCGCGGAACAGCATCGTCGCCAGGGCGCCCAGGAAACCGACCACCGCAGCCCACAGCAGCATCGAGTGGCTTTCCGAAAAATGGAACTGCCGCTGCAGGCGAATCCGGTATCTTAAGAGCGTACTACGTGGAAGCATAGTGTGTGATGACAAGGAGATGGTGGTTGGAATGCTGCCGCTTTACCTGGCTGCCGGGCTATCCGGCGCCGCCATCAGCGCGTCGAAATACGCCATATCGGCAGCCACCGCCGCTTCCGCCTTGATTTGCATGGCTTGATAACGGGCGATGATCTCATGCCCGCTTGGCGTGACTTGTGCGCCGCCGCCTTTGGCGCCGCCAGTCGCGGTCGCCACCAGCGGCGACTGGAAGCATTGGTTCATCGCCTCGACCAGCAACCAGGCGCGGCGATAAGACATGCCGATAGCGCGCGCTGCCGCAGAAATCGAACCGCTTTGATGGATGGCTAGCAACAGTGCCGCCTTGCCTGGCCCGAAGGCGATTGCATCGCCCTGCATCACCCTGAGTCGAATCGATTTGGAATTTACCATACCCGGGATTGTAGCAAGGCGCTAGGCAGCGATTCAGGTATTTTAATGACAAGCACGCTGCGCCGGCAGGATTTCACGGCGTTCCAATCTCAGTTCCAACGTTATTAAGGTTGACCAGCGCTGTATCCTGCCATATATTTCGATTTTGCCATTTGCTGTCCAGGAGATATTGCGATGTTGCTTCGAATGTTACTTCCTTTTAAGCGCCTCCTTCTTGCCAGCGCCCTTCCTTTGCTGCTGTTGACGCCGGCAGCGCACGCGGCCGACCTGGTGGTTTCGGCTGCCGCCAGCCTGACCAATGCTTTCAAGGATCTGAGCCAGTCTTTTGAAGCCCTGCATCCAGACACCAAGGTGATACTCAACTTCGCCGCATCCGACGTCTTGCTGCAGCAAATCATCAAAGGCGCGCCGGCAGACGTGTTTGCTGCCGCCGACCAGGAAGCTATGAACAAGGCCGAAGCTGAAAAGGCGGTACTCGCCGCCAGCCGCAAGAATTTTGCGAGTAACCAGATCGTGCTGATCGTGCCGGCCGACAGCCAGCTGCACATCCAGCAATTGCAGGATCTGACCCAGCCGGCAGTCAAGCGGATCGCCTACGGCAATCCGGCTTCGGTGCCGGTCGGCCGTTACACCAAAGCGGCGCTGGAGCACGCCAACTTGTGGGACGCGGTTGCCGCCAAAGGCGTGCCGGCACAAAACGTGCGGCAAAGCCTGGACTACGTGGCGCGCGGCGAAGTCGAAGCCGGTTTCGTTTTCTCGACCGACGCGGCGATCATGCCAGCCAAGGTCAAGATCGCAATGCGCGTACCTTCGCCAACCGCGGTCAGCTACCCGATCGCCGTCACCGCCAATACCAAGCAAGCTGAGATGGCGGCCAAATTCGTCGCCTATGTGCTGTCGCCGGCCGGCCAGGCCACGCTGGCGCGCTACGGCTTCTTGAAACCCTGATGGCAGAGTGTTATCGTCAAGTTCTTCAGCACAGCAACAGGGTATGCGGTGAATAGAAAGCAGAAGTCATGAGTAGCCATGAATAGCGGGGTCTGGGTCGCCCTCTCGCTGTCCTTGAAAGTTGCAGGCTGGGCGACCCTGCTTAACATGCTGTTCGGTGTCGCTGCCGCGTATGGCTTGTCGCGCTGGCGCTCGCCGGCGCGCGATCTGGCGGACGCCATCCTGACCCTGCCGCTGGTACTGCCGCCGACTGTGCTCGGCTATTATCTGCTGGTGCTGCTGGGCCGCCGCGGCGTGTTCGGCGCCTGGCTGGAAAAATGGGGCATCGAGCTGGTGTTCACCTGGCAAGGCGCAGTGATCGCAGCCACCATCGTCGCCTTCCCGCTGGTCCTCAAATCAGCCCGCGCCGCCTTTGACAATGTCGATGTACAACTCGAAAACGCCGCCCGCGTACTGGGCGTGTCCGAGGCCGGCGTGTTCTTCCGCGTCACCTTGCCGCTAGCGTCCAAGGGCATTGCCGCAGGTGTATTGCTGGCATTTGCGCGCGCGCTAGGTGAATTCGGCGCCACCCTCATGATCGCCGGCAATCTGCCAGGCCGCACCCAGACTTTATCGGTCGCCATTTATGAAGCAGTACAAGCCGGCGACGACCAGAGCGCCAACCTGCTGGTGCTGATTACTTCGGCTACCTGCATCGTGGTGTTGCTGATCGCCGGCCGCCTGTTGCCGAAAAGCCAGCGGCGCAGGCAATCGTGATGAACTTCCTATGACCATCGACATCCGCATACGCAAACATTTGCAAGCCGGCGACCGCGGCTTCAATCTCGATATCGTCATGCATGCCGAGAGCGACCGCGTGGTGCTTTACGGCCCTTCTGGCGCCGGCAAGAGCCTCACCTTGCAGGCGATCGCCGGCTTGCTGACGCCTGACGAAGGCCTGATACGCCTCAAGCAAAAGCCATTGTTCGATAGCGCGGCCGGGATCTGCCTGCCGCCGCAAGAGCGCAAGGTGGCCTATCTGTTCCAGGACTATGCGCTGTTCCCTCACCTTACCGTGGCCCAGAACCTGGCTTTCGGCTTACGCTCAGGCTGCTTCAATCTGCGCCGGCCGCACGATCATCCGGCAGTAAGGAAATGGCTGGCCTCGTTCGAACTGAGCGCCACCGCCAATAGCTATCCGCATCAATTGTCGGGCGGCCAGCGGCAACGCGTGGCGCTGGCCAGGGCATTGGTGCTGGAACCGGATATCCTGTTGCTGGATGAACCGTTTTCTGCGCTGGATTTGAATTTGCGCGACAGGATGCGGCGTGAATTATCCGAGTTGCAACAGCAATTGAACGTGCCGATGATGGTGATCACCCACGATCCTGCCGACCTGGCCCTGCTGGGCGACGAAATATTCGAAATCCGCGACGGCATGATTACGCCGACGCCATCCGCCAGGACGTAAAAAAAGCGCGGTCGAAGCTGCGCTTTTTTTATGCTGCCGGATTACTTTGCTTAGAAAATGTGACGGATACCGACGGCGACGCCAGTCACACTATCCTTGCCAACCAGTTCCGACAAGGCTGCGTTCTTAGCCTTGTTGTAATCCACCGTACCGTAGACCTGGGTCCGTTTGGACAAGGCGTATTCGGCGACGCCGACCAGCGCGTAACGGGTGCCGTCGCCCAGGTTGCCCAAGGTAGCGACCGTGACGTTCTTGCTCTTGTCATAATAACCGGCTGCGGTCAGCGACCAGGCTGGAGTCGCCTGGTAAGTCGCGCCCAGGAAGTAAGCATCGTCCTTACGCTCGACACCGGCGATGCCGCCGTTGATGGCAGCCACGCTATTGGAAACACCGAAATATGCAGGAGTGGTGCCGGTGCTGTCCTTGATCCGATAGTAGCCGCCGAACAGTTTGGCCGCGCCCAAGGTGTAGGAAAGGCTCAGATTATAGGCAGTGTCTTTCCAATCCGAATTGGTCGGGCTGACAGTTTGCTGAAAGCCGCCGCCAATGGCAAACGGGCCGGCGGTATAAGCCAGCGTACCGCCGATCTGGCTGCCCAGCTTGACCGATCCGGCCTTCTCGCCCGCGGCATAGCTCACGCCGGCAGCAAGGCCGCCGAAGGTGCCGTAATATTTGAGCATGTTCGAATTGCGAACCAAGGTCGCGCCGGCCGGCATCCATGCGTTCTGGTCGTAATTGCCGACTGTCAGCGGATCGAAGTGATCTGCCATGAGATCGAACAGCGGAGTCTGTTGACGGCCTACGGTAACCTGGCCGAAACTGCCGCTCAAACCAACGTAAGACTGGCGGCTGAACAAGACGCCGGGGCTGGCCATGCCGCCGTTATCGGAATTGAAGCCATTCTCGAGACGGAAAATCGCTTTCAGGCCACCGCCCAGATCTTCACTGCCTTTGAATCCCAAACGACTGTTCGAGATCGCGCCGTTCGTGACTATGAAGTTTTTCTGTCCGGCCGCGTTATCGCTGCTGAGATATCGGATGCTGGTGTCGACAATGCCGTAGATAGTGACACTGGTTTGCGCCATTGCGCTGCCGCTGACCAAGCCCGCCGCCGCCAATAACAAAGGGATTTTTTTCATGCATGTCTCCATAGATTAAACATTTTTAGATTTTGTTCGATGGCATGGCCGCATATTGCTACGTCGCCCTAGCCATCGCCTTACCGCCACTGCTGCTACTTGCTACTACATCGCGCTGCCATTTCAGCGTTGTCGGGGGTAAAGCTGAACGGACATCATATCAGCACAACTTTTCCCCAAGACAAGTTGTTGCAAAAACCCCACTAGGTTTATTCCGCTTTCAAAACACCGCGCCGTATCTGATCGCGCTCGATCGACTCAAACAGCGCCTTGAAATTGCCTTCGCCGAAGCCTTCATCGCCTTTACGTTGGATAAACTCGAAAAACACCGGGCCCAGGGTGGTTGCTGAAAATATCTGCAACAGCAGGCGTTGGCCCTGGTCGTCCGAGACGCCATCCAACAGGATGCCGCGCGCTTGCAGTTCGGCGGTCGGCTCGCCGTGGCCGGGCAAACGCCCTTCCAGCATCTCGTAATAGGTTGCCGGCGGCGCTGTCATGAACGGCGTGCCCATTTTCTTCAAGGCGTCCCAGGTCTTCACCAGATTATCTGTTTGCAAAGCAATATGCTGGATCCCTTCGCCATTGAACTGCATCAGGAATTCTTCGATCTGGCCAGAACCCTTGGACGACTCTTCATTTAAGGGAATCCGTATCTTGCCGTCTGGCGCGCTCATCGCCTTGGATGTCAGCCCGGTGTATTCGCCCTTGATGTCGAAATAGCGGACTTCGCGGAAATTGAACAGTCGCTCGTAAAAGGCGGCCCAGTGCGCCATCCGGCCGCGATACACATTGTGGGTCAGATGGTCGATGGTTTTCAGGCCGGCGCCGACAGGATTGCGCTCGACGCCGTCGATGAATTCAAAATCGATGTCATAGATCGATTTGCCCGGAGTAAAGCGATCGATCAGATACAGCGGCGCGCCGCCGATACCTTTGATCGCCGGCAAGCGCAGTTCCATCACGCCGGTATCGATCTCCATCGGCTCGGCGCCGCGCTCCAGCGCGCGCTGGTAGGCCAGGTGCGCATCATGGACGCGAAACGCCATGCCGCACGCGGACGGGCCATGCTCTTTAGCAAAGTAATAGGCGGGACTTTTCGGCTCGTAGTTGATGATGAAATTGATATCGCCCTGGCGATACAGCGTCACGTCCTTGGAGCGGTGACGCGCCACCTTGACGAAGCCCATGGCTTCGAACGCAGGCTCCAGCACGTTCGGCGCTGGTGATGCGAACTCGACGAATTCAAAGCCGCACAGGCCCATAGGGTTTTCAAAAAGGTCGGACATAAGGCACTCCTGAATATAAAGTCTGGTGGACTGGGTCAAACGGATCAGCTGCGGGTAGCAGTTTGCTCCGGGATTTCTGGCGTAATTTCCGGCGTAATCAGTTGTTGCAAGGCGATTTCAAAAGCCACTTTCGCAATGCCGGTATGGCTGGCGGAATGGCTGCGGCATTTTTCAAGTGCCGCGGCCACCGTTGCCGAGACGTCGCCGAAGATGGCTTCATCCGATATCTCGACCTGGCTTTGCATCAGAAATGCGAAGGCGCGCGCCATGCCGCAATTGGCGACGAAATCCGGTATCACGGCGACGCGGTTATCGGCATGCTCGTAGATCGGGCCGTAGAATATGTCGCTGTCGGCAAACGGTACGTTGGCGCCGCTAGCAACCACTTCGAGGCCGTTGGCGAGCAACTGGTCCACCTGCTCCTGCTTGACCAGGCGCGAGCCGGCGCAAGGCAGGAAGATGTCGGCGCCGACGCTCCAGATCGCCGCATTGCAGGCGGCGAAGGACAGCATGTTCTCGGAGATCAGCTGATTGCCCTGCTTGGCCAGGAACAAGGCATGCACTTCTTCATGGCTGTAGCCAGCGGCATTGATCAGGCCGCCATTGCGGTCGATGATGCCGACCACGCGCGCGCCGGCCCTGGACAAGTAATATGCAGCAGTCGAGCCGACATTGCCCCAGCCCTGCACGATCACGCGCTTGCCTTCTACGCTGCCGCCATACAGCCGGTAGTAATGCAATACGGATTCGGCCACGCCCCAGCCGGTGATCAGGTCTGCCACCAGATATTTGCGGCTGGCAGCCGGCGTGTAGCGCACGTCTTCCACCACCTTGGCCACGCCCATGCGCAACTGTCCGACTTTCTGGATCCGTTCACTGTCGCTAGGCTGGAAATGGCCATTCACAATCCCTTCCTGCGGATGCCACAAGCCATAACTTTCAGTCATCGGTATCACTTCATGGACTTCGTCGACATTCAGATCGCCGCCGGTGCCGTAATAGGTTTTCAGCAAAGGCGTCACCGCCTTGTACCAGCGGCTCAGCACGCCATCCTTGCGCGGATCGGCGGGATCGAAATCGATACCCGATTTAGCGCCGCCGATGGCCGGACCAGAGACGGTGAATTTGACTTCCATGGTCTTCGCCAGCGACTCGACCTCGCGCCGGTCCAGGCCGCTGCGCATGCGGGTGCCGCCGCCGGCAGCGCCGCCGCGCAGCGAATTGATGACAATCCAGCCGCGCGCCGGGGTTTGCGCGTCATGCCATTCAAAGACGATTTCCGGCGCTTTGCTTTCAAACGCATTGAGTAAAGCCTTCATACTTCTCCTTGGTATATCTGTAGCGGCAATAATGCCGTGCGCCGCTATGTCTGCCCTTGTGTTTTTTAGCCGAGCAACAATTTGTCGTCATCAATTTTTTCACCGCGCGTGGTTTCAAACATGCGCAGCAGATCGGGCACGTCCAGACCGCGCCGCTGTTCGTCATGCACATCCAGAATCACTTTTCCTTCGTGCAGCATCACCGTCCGCGTACCGTAGTCGAGCGCCTGCCGCATGCTGTGCGTCACCATCATTGCCGTCAGCTGGCCGGACTCGACGATCTTGGCGGTCAGCGCCAGAATGAAGGCCGCGGTTTTCGGATCCAGCGCGGCGGTATGCTCATCCAGCAGCAAGATGCGCGACGGCTGCAACGAAGCCATCAACAGGCTGACTGCCTGACGCTGGCCGCCGGACAGCAAACCCATGCGATCGGACAGGCGGTTTTCCAGCCCCAGGCCGAGAATGCTGAGCTTTTCCCGGAACAGTTCACGCATCGAACGGTTCAAGGAGAAACGCAGGCCGCGCGCCGCGCCGCGCTTCCAGGCCAGCGCCATGTTTTCTTCAATCGTCAGGCTCTCGCAGGTACCCGCCATCGGATCCTGGAACACCCGCGCCACCAGATCGGCGCGCTGCCAGCTGGTGCGCCGGGTAGCGTCGGCGCCGTCGATCGTGATGCTGCCGCTATCCACCATCAGGTCGCCGCTGACCGCATTCAACATGGTCGACTTGCCGGCGCCGTTGGAGCCGATTACGGTGACAAACTGCCCTGACGGAATTTCCAATGAAAGACCGCGCAATACCTTGTTTTCGATGGGAGTGCCGGGATTGAAGGTAATTTCCAGATTATTCAGTTGCAACATCAGTTTTCCCCTTCCCGGGTGGCCGCCACGACACTGCCGCCAGAAGGTTTGAGTTTCACATTGCCGCGCATGCGGCCGAAGCGGCGCTTGAAATTAGGTATCAACAATGCGAACCCGACCAGCAATGCGGTCACCAGATTCAGGTCCTGCGCCTTGAGGCCGATAAAATCCATGTCCAGCGCCAGCGCAATGAAGAAGCGGTACAGCACGGCGCCGAAAATACAAGCCGCGGTAGTGATCACCAGGCTGCGCGCCGGCACCACTGTTTCGCCGATAATCACCGCCGCCAGTCCGATCACGATGGTGCCTATACCCATCGAAATATCGGCGCCGCCCTGCGTCTGCACATACAGCGCACCCGCCAGCGCCACCAGCGCATTGGAAATAGCCAGGCCCCAGACGGTCTGGCGGTTGGTGGAAATACCTTGGGCGCGCGCCATGCGCGCATTGGCGCCGGTAGCACGCATCGACAGCCCGGTCTCGGACGCAAAAAAGGCATCCAGCAGGATCTTGGCAATCAGTACGATCACCGCCATCACCACCGGCTGTACCCAGTAATCAGGCAAATCGCCGATACGTATCATGCTGAAAACCGTCGGCTCGCTGATCAGCGCCACGTTAGGTTTGCCCATGATGCGCAAGTTAACCGAATACAAGGCAATCATCACCAGGATACTGGCCAGCAATTGCATGATCTTGAGATACACGTTCAAACAAGCGGTCACGCAGCCGGCCAGTCCGCCGGCCAGCAGCGCGACGAAGGTGGCGAGGAAGGGATTCCAGCCAGAGACAATCAGGGTTGCGGCGACTGCGCCGCCGAGGGGAAAACTGCCGTCGACCGTCAGGTCGGGAAAATTGACGACGCGGAAAGACAAGAACACGCCAAGCGCAACCAGGCCGAAAATCAGGCCGATCTCGATGGCGCCAAGCGAAGCGATGAGCGACATATACTTCCTTTACTTCCTTAAACAAGCTACATGACTAAGCTACAGAATCGCCGCCCCAGCCAGGCGGCAGGCGGTTCGCCAACTAAACAGATCACCAGCAATACATCGCTGGCAAGACGAAGTGCGAACGGCCGCGACGGCCATCCGCGCACATCTTATTGTTCGACCACCTTGGCCGACTTGATCAATTCGGGCGACAAGGTCAGCCCCTGTCTCTGCGCAGCTTTAGGATTAACGTAGAGTTCAAATGTCGTGCTGGTTTGCGAGGCGATCTTGCCAGCCGCTTCGCCCTTCAGGATGCGCACCACGATCTTGCCGGTTTGACGGCCGAGATCGTAATAATTCAAACCGATGGCGGCCGCCGCACCGCGCTTCACCGCGCTGGTATCGGCTGCGACGATAGGCAGCTTGGCTTGTTCCGCCACCTTGACGATGCCTTCAAATGCCGACATGACGTTGTTGTCGGTAGGCGCGTAGATCACGTCGACCTTGCCCACCAGGCTTTGGGTAGCGCTAGGTACATCGATGGTGCGGGCGGCAGCGCCCTCGACCAGGGTCAGGTCGGTGCCGGCCAGCAGCTTCTTGAGCGATTCGACGATAGACACCGAATTCGCTTCGCCCGGGCTGTAGATCACGCCGATGCGCTTGGCCTTAGGCGCAACCTGGCGAATCAGATCGATCTGCTTGGCCAATGGCGACATGTCGGACACGCCTGTGACATTGGTGCCGGATGCATCCCAGCTCTTGACCAGCTTGGCCGCGACCGGATCGGTCACCGCGGCATACACGATAGGCACGCTCTTGGTGGCGGCCACCAGCGCCTGGGCTGAAGGAGTGGCAATCGCCACCGCGACATCCGGCTGGCTGCCGGCATACTTGCGGGCGATTTGCGAAGCCGTAGCGTTGTTGCCTTGCGCGCTT
Organism: Collimonas sp. OK242; assembly: GCF_900107095.1. Taxonomy (GTDB): domain Bacteria; phylum Pseudomonadota; class Gammaproteobacteria; order Burkholderiales; family Burkholderiaceae_D; genus Collimonas. Next base: position 89,033 of record NZ_FNOR01000012.1, on the reverse strand, counting down.
TGGTATTCGAATTTCAGATTCTTGCCAGCCTCGTAGCCGGCAGCTTTCAACTCATCCTTGACGCCATCGCGCACAGCGTCAAGCGCCGGATGTTCAACGATTGCAGTGACCACCACCGTTTTGTCGGCGGCATAGACGGCGGAAGCGGATACGCCCGCCAGACTGAGCAAGACTACAGATGCGATAGCGGAACGCAAGAAAGGAAATTTCATGACTTTGTCTCCAGATAAGTCAGTTTGGGTGCCGGGAATCGGCTTCTTTATTATATTGCAACAGAGATTTTCCCTCTGTGGCGCCATATGTTATTTTGAAAAAAGTATAGCTTTGAACGTTGAAAATTGGTTTGCGAGTTGAGACCGTTTTTTAATGGCTTATGAAATATAATTTCGCTACAAACCTATAAATCGAGAATAAATTGCACAAAATTGATATCGATCAAATCGACCGCAAAATGCTGACGTTTTTGCAGAAGAACGGTCGCGCATCCAATCTGGAGCTGGCGGCAGCAGTCAATCTGTCGGCTCCGCAATGCCATCGCCGCCATCGGCGACTGGAGGAAGCGGGCTTCATCGTCGGCTATGAGACCAGGTTGAGCCCCGCCAGCCTGGGTTTGAACGTGATTGCCTTCGTCCATGTATCGATGGAAAAAGGCCATATCAACGATCTGTCCGGATTCAGAGCCGCCATCAACGAATGGCCGCAGATTCTGGAATGCTACTCGATTACCGGTGATTTCGATTATGTGCTGAAGGTCACCGCACACGATCTGAAAGAGCTGTCGGATTTTCTGATGGAAAAGCTGATGCGCATGCGCGGCGTCAGCGGCGTCCGTTCCAGCGTCTGCCTGGATGAAATCAAAGCGACCAACATGCTGCCGTTGCCGGCCGCATAAAACGGCGGCCGAATAAAAAGGCCGCATCCTTGTGGGATGCGGCCTTTTGGACTACTAGCGAGATTCAAGCAGGTCAAGCAACCTTCGCTGCGAAGAATTGCTCATCTTCAGTCGAACCGTGCAAAGCGGTAGTCGATGACTGACCTTGCTGGATAGCCTGGGTCACTGCATCGAAATAGCCGGTGCCGACTTCACGTTGATGCTTGACCGCGGTAAAGCCCTTGTCGGCGGCTGCGAATTCGGCTTCTTGCAGTTCGACGAATGCGGACATCTGGTTGCGTGCATAACCGTGCGCCAGGTTGAACATCGAGTAGTTCAATGCATGGAAACCGGCCAGCGTGATGAACTGAAACTTGTAACCCATGGCGCCCAGTTCTTTCTGGAACTTGGCGATAGTCGCGTCGTCCAGGTTCTTTTTCCAGTTGAACGACGGCGAGCAGTTATACGCCAGCATCTTGCCTGGGAACTTGGCATGCACCGCTTCTGCGAATTTCTTGGCGAAAGCCAGGTCCGGCTTGCCGGTTTCACACCACACCAGATCGGCGTATGGCGAGTAAGCCAGTGCGCGCGAGATAGCCTGGTCGATCCCTGGACGCGTCTTGTAGAAGCCTTCGACAGTACGTTCGCCAGTCAGGAAGGGCTTGTCGTTTTCATCGACGTCGGAAGTCAGCAAATCAGCTGCTTCAGCATCGGTCCTAGCGATCACCAGAGTCGACGTGCCGGAAACGTCGGCCGCCAGACGCGCTGCGTTCAGCTTTTCGATCGCTTCGCGGCTTGGCACCAGTACCTTGCCGCCCATGTGACCGCACTTCTTGACGGATGCAAGCTGATCTTCGAAGTGAACCCCGGCTGCCCCGGCATCGATCATCGACTTCATCAGTTCGTAGGCATTCAGCACGCCGCCGAAACCGGCTTCCGCATCGGCCACGATAGGAGCGAAAAAGTCGATATCGTTTTTGCCTTCCGACCATTGGATCTGGTCAGCGCGCTGGAAAGTATTATTGATGCGCTTAACCACCAGCGGTACCGAATTGGCAGGATACAGCGATTGGTCAGGATACATTTCGCCGGCCAGGTTGGCGTCGCCGGCAACTTGCCAGCCTGACAGGTAGATCGCTTTCAAGCCAGCCTTGACTTGCTGCATCGCCTGATTGCCGGTCAGCGCCCCGAGAGCGTTGACGAAAGGCTCGTCGTGAACCAGGTTCCACAGTTTTTCGGCGCCGCGCTTTGCCAGCGTATGTTCGATCTGTACGGAACCGCGCAAACGGACCACGTCTTCCGCCGAATAGTTGCGGGTAACGCCTTTCCAGCGCGGGTTCTCGGCCCAGTCCTTGGCCAAGGCTGCTACTTGCTGTTCACGTGTGGTCATCGTCGCTCTCCTGTTAAAAACAAAAAGTAAAATCAAATCCGATGACTAAATAGTAGGCTTATCTGTGCGCGGCAACAATGTCTTATATAAGACATATAAGTATTTTTATATCGTTTAAATTCAATAACTTAACTATTAATTTTCGCGATGTGGAATAAAATTCCTGAAAGTGAAATATCGAAATGCTGCCTCGCATTTCTGATTTTCATATTATGAAACGCAAATTTCGCATACTGAAATATCGTGTTCGAAAGCGGGGAAGCCAACTCCCCCGCCTTACATTCAGAACGATTTTGTCATCGACAGATAGAAACCACGCCGCTGTCCAAACTGCGGCGCGCCGACGCCGATGCCGGAACCGTCGCGTATTTCATAGACCTTGTCGAACAGATTGATCACGCTTAAACGCGTAGTGAACTTGCCGATCGGGCTACCGCTGAACACATGGCTGGCGCCCAGGTTGACCTCGGTATACGCAGGCAGGTGCTCGGTATTGGCGAAGCCGCTGCGCAAGCCGCTGCCGAACAACGCGTCCGCGGTCCATGTCGTGCCTTGCCACAGATAGGAGACGCCGGTCGATGCGGTGATGGCCTGGTCATGATCGAGATGCACCCAATTGCTGGCAATGTAATGTAGTTCATCCTGCCCGAAGTTGTACTGGCTGGAAACGATGTTCTTACCCAGTGCGGTTGAGCGCGCCACATTCAAATATGCGCCCAGATCGCCCTTGCGGTAGTTGAGCGTCAGCTCCAGGCCATAGACCTTGCCTTGGGCATAGTTGAACGGCGTGTACAACAAGGCCGATCCGAACTGTCCCTCATCCAGCAGATTCTTGACTTTCTTGTAGTAACCATCCAATCCCAGCGTCAAATGCTGTGTCAGCTGATGATTGACGCCGAGATCGAAGTAATCCGAACTTTCCGCCTGCACCGGATCGTTCTGGCTGCTGGGAGATGCATTCGTGGTGCCGTTGAAGCTGGCGATGGTGCTGGAGCCGATCAGTTCGCTGGCCGGCGGCGTGAAGTATTTGGCGTAACCGGCATGGAAGGTGGTCTGCGGCGTCATCTGGTACACCACGCCGATGCGCGGGCTGAACTGGCTGGCGGTGACATAGGCATTGACCCAGTCGGCGCGGGCGCCGTAGTTGACGGTCACCTTGTCGCTCAGCTTCCATTCGTCTTGCAGGTACAAGCCGGTCTGGTTGGTGGTCTTCCGGTTGCTGTCGGCCAGCGCAATCGGCTGCGTAGCCAATTGATTACCGCTGTCGTCGGCCGGAAAGGTCAGGGAGTCGCTGCTGTTTTTTAAATTCTCTCGCGTATAGTTGATGCCGGCGCGCAGAGTATGGCTGGCGTTCAAACGGTAGCTGCCGTCAGCCTGCAAGCCATTCGCCAGACCGGTCCGCAATACGCGGGAAGCAACGCCGGTATACAAAAGGTCGCCGACCTGATCCGGCTCGAACAACACTTTCGAATAGCGGCTGAACGCGGCCACCTGATAGTCGATGTCAGAGCCGATTTTTCCTTGCAAGGCAAGAATCCCGTAGCGATTGGTTTCGCGCTGCCGTTCGTTCAGGTTGGCCGACGGGAAGTCGGTTACGCCGTCGAGCTGGAAACCTGGCGTCTGATCCGGGCGGTTCGGAATCTGGAAGCGGCCGTCCGAATTACCCAGGATCAGGCTGACGCGCGTATCCGCATCGAGCATATAGGAAAAATAACCGAAAGCCTTGTTTTGCAAAGTCCGGTCATGCAAGGCGCTCGAGGCGCCGGTAGGATTTTCGATGCCCAGGTTGTTGGCTTCGAAGGAACCGTTGAGGTAATAGCTGAAGGAGTCGGTGCTGCCGCTGACATCGCCGCTGACCTGGCGCGTATTGTAGCTGCCGACCTGCACGCCGATATTGCCGCCATTGACCAGTTCGCCGGTCTTGGTATGAATATCGACGACCCCGGCAGTCCGATAACCATATTGCGCCGGCAAGGCGCCGGTAAGGACGCTGACGCTATCGACAAAGCGGGTATCCAAAGTCTGGCCGAACCCGGAAATACTTTCCGGCAAAATGATGCCGTTCAGCCGATATTGCAGGTCGGCGTGGTCACCTCGCACATGCAACTGGCCGAAAGAATCCTGCGCCACGCCGGGGGCGCGCAGCAGGACTTCATTGAACGCCGTGTCTTCTCCCTGCGGCATGGCGGCGATTTCCTTGCGGCCGATACGATAAATGCTGCTGCCGGTTTCTACCTGGATCCCGTTCCTGGCGCGATCCAGCCGATCGGCTGTGACCACCACGGCGCTGCCCGCCTGGACCGTGTTTGCCTGGCTGGCTTTCAACGTGATATCGGCGGTTGCGCCGGCCTCGTCGGCCACCGTCACCGTGCCGTTTTCCGATTGGAAGGAAGGCTTGCCAACGCTGATGGCATAGCTGCCTGGGGCAATGTCGCTAAAGACAAAGTGCCCTTGCTGATCGCTCCTGGTGCTGCCGACCGCCTTGCCGGTCGCGTCTTTCAAGGCGACGGTGGCGTCCGGCAAAGGATGGCCGAGCGCATCATGGATGGCGCCGCTAATCTGTTTGGCGGCGGACTGCGCATAAGCCGCGGGAATAGCAAAGCCGTAGGCAAGCGCAATCAGGGCGCTCAGGTGCAACAGGCGTGTTTTCATTCTCAAACTCCAGTAAACGGAATAACCCAGCCGCCGGACCGCCGGCCGCCGGATCTGCAGCAAGCGCTGCATACAATCGGGAAATGGCATACAAACAGCTTCAAGGCTGTTTCAGGTCGGAAATAATGGGATAACAGAAGGTCAAACGACGACGGTCGGCGGGGCTTGAGAATGCGGGATCAGGAAATGTTTCTGCGCTGGTATAAAGGCATAGGCCGGTTCGATAGCAGTGCGATACGCAAACACCAGGACCGGCGTCAGCACCGGCACCGGGCTGGGTGGGGCTGGAGAAGGAAAATCGGCAGCCAGGTCGCAGCTGACGCAGTCGGACGAAGTTTCGGCCAGGCTATGATTATGGAATGCCATCCCGACCAGTTGCAGCACCAGGATCGCCAGCGCCAGCCATAGCGCGAACTGCTGCAAGCGCAGCTTGAAGCGGCGCCGGGCATGAAAATGCGGTTCGACGATCAGCCGCATGAGAAGCTCGCGCGGTTGCAGGGCACTGCTATCCCTCGCAAATCTGCAGACGTGCCTGCCGCGCGCGCTAAGCGCGGCGATGACGGAGCAGGACTGGTCTGAAGATACATGCGGTTCTGGCCTGGCTTATATGGTTTATATGGCTTACGTGGCTGACGGAAATCAAAGACGGCAAGCTGCAAGTGTAATCGCGAACCGGTATTGCTTGCAAGGCAATTGCAACAGAGTTGCATAATTTAGTTGACGACAAGCCCGGATGGTAGCGAACCAGCCCATGTGCCGGCGGCCGCAGTATCGGCCACATCCATGTCGATCTTGATATATTCAATGTTCAACGTAATGGCCTCGCTATAACGCAGCACGAAATAATCGCCATCGACCCCGTAGAAGCGCGCCAGATCTTCTGCTACGGTGCTGCTGTCTTCCTTGTCGGCGACCAGCGGCCGCCGCATCACCTGCGACAAGATGAGGCGATCCAGGCTGCCGCCGGCATCGACAAAAAAATCATCCAGGATGCCGGTAAACAATACCGCCTGCCCGGCCACATTCACAATCGCAGATACGGCAATCAGGTCGGGTTGCTGATCCCGGTCGAAATCGGCGCCGGTCAGCAGGTAGTACCAGGGCGCCTGGTTAAAGCGTAGCCAGGGAACAAACCAGCCGGCGTCGGAGCGATCCAGCCGAAAGCGGGTGATGGCGAGCCGAAAACAATTGGGCACGACCCAGGCGCCGCCATACAAACTCAGGAAATAAGCGCATATCCAGGAAAACTGCAGGGCGATCCCCTGGATTGCCCTGGACTGGCTGGCGGGATCGGAAGACAAGAGTTCCAGCAACAATAGCGGTTGCAGCGCACGGCCGAATAACACTGCGGACGCGAGCAACCACAAAGGGTGGAAAACGCAGTTCCACAGCATGGCCTCAGTGACAATCTGTCCGAACGGAGAATAATCAAGGGAAATGCGCTCTGCCCGCTTAAATCGGGAACGGGCAATAAAACCGGGGAGTAACAGCAGGAAGACGATTAAAGCAGGCAGCGCTACGTTCATCGTTCCGCTCAGGCGGCCTTGGGAACGATTTTGATACGGTACTGGACAGTTCCCTCTTGCGCGGAATGCAAGCTGATCACGTCTTCGTCATTGGAGACTGCGGTGGCCGTAGTGGATAGCGACGACTTGGAGTTCTTGCTGGCCAGGTAGGCGCGCAACTGCAGCGTCGCGCTGGGGTCAGCGAGAACTCTTTTGGCCAATTCGCTCTGGAGTGCTTTCATAGTGAGCTCACTATGCCATAAAAAAACATCTTTTGCATGATGTCATTCCAACATCTTCATCCGACATCTTTATGAAACGGAAGCATGGCCTAACACCGCTATTGTTAAATAGCGATCGACGGTGAAGACATCACTGCGCTGGACAATAACGGCCTGCATCGGCTGCGCCGGCGGATCGGCATGATTTTCCAGCATTTCAACCCGCTCAACGCCAAGACCGTGGCCGCCAATATCGATTGGCCGCTAAAGATTTCGGGCAAGTACATACAACTGGAACGAGTAGCAAATTGCGAGGGATTTTTAGTTTACACTGACTGTTTGACGATTAACGAACACATCGACCTCAGAGGCAAATCATGGAAGAAAAAGTGGAAACAAACGCATCTCAGCGCGATGCATTCCTGGAAGAAAAAGCATTTAAATCACGTACCGTGCTGGTCTTCGGCCAAATCAACGATACGCTTGCGCGGGATGTTGTCAGGCAGCTGATCGCCCTGTCCGGCGAATCTACAGCGCCGATCAATCTCCTGGTTTGCTCACCCGGCGGACACGTCGAGTCGGGCGACGTGATCCATGACGTCATTCGATTTATCGACGCGCCGGTCAACATGATCGGCAGCGGCTGGGTTGGCAGCGCGGCAGTCAACGTATTCCTGGCAGTGCCTAAAGAACGGCGCTACTGCCTGCAAAACACGCGCTTCCTGATTCATCAGCCGAGCGGCGGTGTAGGCGGCCAGGCTTCCGATATTGCGATTCAGGCGCGCGAGATCATTCGCGTGCGCGAACGCATCGGCGCCTTGATTGCTAAAGAAACCGGGCAGAAACCGGAAAAAGTGATGACCGACATCGACCGGGATTACTGGATGTCGGCGCCAGAAGCAATAGAGTATGGCCTGGTGTCGAAATCCATCGTGAGCGCCAAAGAACTTTCGTAACTCCAGACCACGATCGGTCCAATCAAGCTGAAACCTGATCTGGCGCGCAATGAACAAAAAGGGGGGCAAGTAAAACTTGCCCCCCCTTTTTTTTATTACCCCTGTTAAGCCGCCTTACGCTCCTGCGCCACGCTCTCACGCAGGCGCTTGGCTGCCAGCACCATGTTTTCCAGCGCCTCGTAAGTCTCAGGCCAGCCGCGCGTCTTCAGGCCGCAATCCGGATTGACCCACAAGCGCGCATCGGGAATCACACCGCGTGCCTTGTGCAACAGGCGTTCCATCTCGTCGACTTGCGGCACCCGCGGCGAATGGATGTCGTAGACGCCGGGACCGATGTCGTTCGGATAGGCGAACTGCCCAAAACCGTCCAGCAATTCCATATCCGACCGCGAAGTCTCGATAGTGATGACGTCCGCGTCCATCGCTGCGATCCATGGCAGGATATCGTTGAATTCCGAATAGCACATGTGGGTGTGGATCTGGGTTTCGTCGCCGACGCCGGCGGCGCTGATCTTGAACGCGCGCACCGCCCAGTCCAGGTAATGCGGCCAGTCGCGTGATTTCAACGGCAAACCTTCACGGAACGCCGGTTCGTCGATCTGGATCATGCCGATGTTGGCTCGCTCCAGGTCGCAGACTTCGTCGCGCAAGGCCAGGGCGATCTGCAGCGCGGTGGTTTCGCGCGGCTGGTCGTCGCGCACGAAGGACCATTGCAACATGGTCACCGGACCGGTCAGCATGCCCTTCATCGGCTTGCTTGTCAGGGTCTGGGCAAACTGGCTCCAGCCCACGGTCATCGCTTCCGGACGATACACGTCGCCATAAATGATCGGCGGTTTGACGCAGCGCGAACCGTAGCTTTGCACCCAGCCGTTGGCGGTGAAGGTGTAACCCCACAATTGTTCGCCGAAATATTCGACCATGTCGTTGCGCTCCGGCTCGCCATGCACCAGCACGTCAAGACCGAGCTGTTCCTGTTTCTCCACCACGACGCGGATTTCTTCGCGCATCTTGTCGAGGTAATCCAGGTGACCGATTTCACCGCGTTTGTAAGCGGCGCGCGCCTGGCGGATTTCCGCGGTCTGCGGGAAAGAGCCGATGGTGGTGGTCGGGAAAGCCGGCAATTGCCATTTGGCTTGCTGCTTGGCGATGCGCTCGGCAAAACCAGCAGAGCGCTCGGCATCCGCCGCCGTTACCGCAGCCAGACGCTTTTGCACCAGTGGATTGTGGATGCGGCTGGAGCTGCGCCGGCTGGCCTGGGCCGCACGTGAAGCGACGAATTGCGCTTCCACTTCGCCTGCCTTGCCATTCAATGCCAGCTTGAGGGTGACGATTTCGGCCAGTTTCTGGGTAGCGAACGCCAGCCAGCTTTTCAATTCGTCGTCGAGCTTGGTTTCGCTGGCCAGGTCCACCGGCACATGCAGCAACGAGCAGCTGGAAGCCACCCACAATCTGTCGCCGAGTTGCGCTTGCACAGGCTTGAGCCTGGTCAATACCTGATCCAGGTCGGTACGCCACAGGTTGCGGCCGTCGACCACGCCTAGCGACAGCACTTTGTCTTGCGGCCAGCCGGCAACGATCTGCTCCAGCTGATCGGCGCCGCGCACCAGATCCAGATGGACGCCGGCCACCGGCAGCGAACGCAGCAGTTCAGCGTGCTCGCTGACTTCGCCGAAATACGTGGTCAACAGCAATGCCGGCGCAGTGCCGGCCAATTGCGCATAGGCAGGGGCAAAGGCGGCACGCCAGGTCGCGTCCAGTTCCAGCGCCAGGATCGGCTCATCGATCTGTACCGATTCGATGCCGGCAAGCTGCAAACGCTGCAGCAATTGCTGATAGCCGGCCAGCACCTTGGGCAACAGATCCAGCTTGTGCGCGACGCCGGACTTGATCTTGCCTTGATACAGCAGCGTCAACGGACCGACCAGCGCTACTTTCACACGATGACCGAGCGCACGTGCTTCGGCAATCTCGTCGTGCAGCCAGTCGACGCCGCCGTCGAACTGCACATCGGCGCTCCATTCCGGCACCAGATAGTGATAGTTGGTATCGAACCACTTGGTCATTTCCATCGCGAAGTGATGCTTGCTGCCGCGCGCCAGGGTGAAATAGTCGGCCAGCGTCAGCTGTTTCGGATCGAAGCCGAAACGGCTTGGAATTGCGCCCAGCAGCGCCAGCGTGCCCAGCACCTGGTCGTACCAGGCAAAGTCGCCGACTGTCACGAAGTCGAGGCCGGCATCGGCCTGTGCCTGCCAGTGACGGGCGCGCAGCGTGGCACCGGTGGTGCGCAATGCAGCTTCATCGGATGCGCCCTTCCAGAACGATTCCTGGGCAAACTTCAGTTCGCGGTGAGCGCCGATGCGCGGAAACCCTAATACGTGTGCCAATGCCATCTTTATCTCCATAAAAACAAATTCAATGACTCGCATATTGGGCCAAGCTGGATTATGATTCAAACGATAAATATTAAGAATCAACTTGAATTTTACTCATACACAGTATTTTAATTACCATTTAAGCAATATATAAGCAAGCATATGCAATCCATCCTGGAACTACGCCACCTGAAAACCCTGCACGCCCTGCGCGAAGCCGGCAACCTGCTGCGTGCGGCGACGCTGCTCAACGTGACCCAGTCGGCGCTGTCGCATCAGATCAAGCAGCTGGAAGATCATCACGGCACCACGCTGTTTGAACGCAAATCGGTGCCGGTGCGGTTTACCCCGGCCGGCGAACGCCTGCTGAAACTGGCGGATGCGGTATTGCCGCAAGTGGCGGAAAGCGAGCGCGACCTGGTGCGGCTGGCGCAAGGCGTGGCCGGCCAGTTGCGGATTGCGGTGGAGTGCCATACCTGTTTCGACTGGCTGATGCCGGCCATGGATATTTTCCGCAAGCGCTGGCCGGAAGTGGAGCTGGATATCGTCTCGGGCTTCCAGGCGGATCCGGTCGGGCTGCTATATGAGCATCGCGCCGATGTCGCGATCGTGGCTGAAGTCGATCTTGATGAAAAGGTGGATTATCATGCCCTGTTCAGCTTTGAAATCGTCGCGCTGGTGGCGCACGATCATCCGCTGGCAGGCAAGGAATACCTGGTTGCCGAAGATTTTGCCGGCGACACGCTGATTACCTATCCGGTGCCGGACGACATGCTCGATGTGGTACGCCAGGTGTTGAAACCGGCCGGCGTCCAGACCGCGCGCCGCACCACGGAATTGACGGTGGCGATGCTGCAGCTGGTCGCCAGCCGCCGCGGCATCGCTACCTTGCCGATCTGGGCCGCGCAGAACTATCTGACGCGCGACTACGTGCTGGCCAAGAGAATCACCGCCAGCGGCCTGACCGGGCGGCTATATGCGGCTTGCCTGCCTGAGATGTCGCAGCAATCGTATCTGGCCGACTTTGTCAGCACCACGCGCGAGAGCTGCTACGTCAATCTGCTGAGCGTGGAATTGCTCTGATTGCTGCGGCTGCCTCTGCAACTAGCGGTCGCATTGCAGGTAGCCGTTTATATTGCTGAAGCTGCCGCTTCTGCAGGAACGCAGGGAGATTGAAGAGCGTACCCTGCGGTTGTCGCTGCCGCCGCAGGTTGCTTCCAGCACACCACCTCGTATCCCGACATCCGAGCAAGACTGGAGGTAGCTCCCCGGCGGCAAGTCTCTGTTGGAACCGCCGTAGTCACGGTCACGGCCACCCATGCACTGCAGGTTGCCGTTGATGTTTTCAAAACTGCCGCTGCGGCAAGATGACAGGGGAATCGCCGTCCTTCTGCCGCCGTTATCGCCTCCGCAAGTAGCTTCCAGCATGCCGCGCCGCACCACAATATCGCGGCAAGAATCGCGATAGCTTCCTGGCGGCGTCCAATTGCTGTCGCCGTAACGGTCGTCGTACCGGTCGGCGCGACGATCGCCATACGAGGGCGTATCATCATAGCCGCCATAAGCGACGACCGGCGCATTGCCATAACCGCCGGCAGCGGCAGGTGAATATCCGCTATAGCCGTTGTCGTAAGGGCCTGCGGCACAGGCGGTAAACACGCCGCAGGCAACGATGGCCAGCACGGATTTGATTGTCATTTTTATCTCCATTCAACAAAGCATTTGGTAGTTTCTAATTATACTTCGACAAAATAGAGATTTTCCTTAGGATTTCCTGACGATCAGGACCAGCTGGGGACCAGGGCCGTGTTCTTGAGAATTTCAGCTGCGTTTGCCGCCACCGAGCGATTGTAGCGAGACAAATGCGGCGCCAGCGTACCCAGCGCCAGGCAAGCGGCTTCCGTCGCTCTTCCCTGCAGCAGATAAGTAAGAGCAAGAATGGCCCGTGTTTCATCGTATAAAGCGTTGCCATAGCCGGCTTCTGCATAACGCTGAAGCTGAGCTGCAAGCAGCAGCTCGCTCTCTTCCAGCCGCCCCAGCAGACGCAAAGTACTGCCGAGCTGGATCGAGGCGCGAGCCTGGCGATATGGATCAAGATCTTTGCTCGCCAGGGCGGCCCGGTAAAACGGTTCCGCCGCCGATTCCAGTCCCGCTGTATCGCGCGCGCAGGCGCGCTCGAACAAAGCCCGGGCATCATCCGCCGGGCGCTCTGCCGCCAGCGCATCGATAGCGCTGACCAGCGCCGTGGGCGAAATCGCATCGACCTGCTGCCAAAGCGCAGCTACACGGGCTTCCCAGTCTTGCATGGCGACGCTCATGCTTGCATGGCCGCCAAGGCACTCTGCAGATCTTTTTTCAGGTCGCTGATATTTTCTACCCCGACCGACAACCTGACCAGTGAATCGCTGATCCCGAGCTTGGCCCGATGTTCCGCCGGAATGGTGGCATGGGTCATGATGGCGGGATGTTCGATCAGGCTTTCCACCCCGCCCAGGCTTTCTGCCAGTGCAAAAATCTTGCAGTGTTCCAGGAAACGTTTGGCGCCGGCCAGGTCGCTATTGAGTTCCACCGAGATGATGCCGCCATAACCCTGCATCTGGCGCTGCGCCAGTTCATGCTGCGGATGCGAAGCCAAACCCGGATAGTGGACCCGTTTAACCTCCGGCAGGCTTTCCAGCCAGCCGGCCAGCTCCAGCGCATTTTCGCAATGACGTTCGACCCGCAGCGCCAGTGTCTTGACACCGCGCAGAGCCAGGAAACTGTCGAACGGTCCGGCGATGGCGCCCACCGCATTTTGCAGGAACGCCAGGCGCTCGCGCCATTCCGCCTGGCGTGCTTCGCGGCCGACCACGGCGATGCCGCCGATGATGTCGGAATGCCCGTTCAGATATTTGGTGGTCGAATGCAGCACCACATCGAAGCCGAAGGTGAGCGGACGCTGCACCATCGGACTGGCGAAAGTATTGTCGGCGACGGCGATGATGCCGCGCTCACGGCAGATCTTGGCGATCGCGGCCAGATCGGCCAGCTTCAGCATCGGATTGGTCGGCGTTTCGACCCAGACCATTTTGGTTTCCGGCCGGATCGCTGCCAGCAGGTTGGCCGGATCGACCAGGTTGACGAAGCTGAACGACAAGCCGGCGCTGCGCTTGCGCACCTTGTCGAAGAGACGATAGGTGCCGCCATATAAATCGTCGCCGGCCACCACATGAGCGCCGCTATCCAGCAATTCCAGGACGGTAGCTGCTGCAGCCATGCCGGAGGCGAAGGCGAAGCCCTGAGCGCCCTCCTCCAGGTCGGCCACGCAGCGCTCCAGCGCCCAGCGCGTGGGATTGTGGGAGCGGCCGTAATCGAGCCCCTTGTGGACGCCCGGGCTTTGCTGCACGAAGGTCGAGGTGGCGTAAATCGGCGGCATGATGGCGCCGGTAGTAGGATCGGGAGCCTGCCCGGCATGAATTACGCGGGTGGCGAAATGCATGTCGGATGGATGCTCGGCGTCGTTGCTGCTGGTCATGACAGACTCCTTCGAAGATGGTTGAGCAGATCGAAACGGGTAATCAAACCGTAGAAGCGGTCGCCGTCGGCAATGATGGCGACCAGGCCACGGGCTAGCGTACTGCGTAGCGCATCGACACTTGCGGTCGGCGCCAGTTTTTCTATCGCACTGGTCATGGTGCTGCTCACCGGATCGCTGAAATGGACGGCATCGGCGGCGACTTTCAGCAACACATCGGATTCATCGATAATCCCGATCACATGCTGGCCCTGCCCCTCCATCACCGGCAATTGCGAAATCTCCGCGCTGCGCATGCGGTTAAACGCTGTCATCAAGGTATCGCCAGGCGTCACGCTGATGACGCTGCCCTCGTCGTAACGGCGACCGATGATGTCGCGCAAATCGCCCAGTGGTTCGCGCTTGAGCAAACCCTGGTCGTGCATCCAGTTGTCGTTGTACATCTTTGACAGGTAACGCGTGCCGGTATCGCAGACGATGGTGACGACGCGCTTCGGCTTACTCTGCTCACAGCAATAACGGAGCGCCGCCGCCAGCAAGGTGCCGGTCGACGAGCCGCCCAGGATGCCCTCCGCGCGCACCAGCTCGCGGGCGCTGCTGAAACTTTCTTCATCGCTGATCGTATACGTGTGTTTGACGCCGGACAGATCAGCGATGGCGGGCACGAAATCCTCGCCGATTCCCTCGACTGCCCAGGAACCCGGGATGGACTCTATTTTCCCGGTATTGACATATTCGGCCAGGATAGAGCCTTTGGGATCGGCCAGGACAAACTCCAGTTCCGGCTGCGCCTTGCGGAAAAACCGCGTAAGGCCGGTAAGCGTGCCGGCCGAACCGACACCGCACACGATGGCATCGAGCTGGTGCCCGCATTGCTCCCAAATCTCGGGGGCGGTGCTTTGCTCATGTGCCAGGGGATTGCTTGGATTGTTGAATTGGTCGGCATAGAAAGCACCTGGCATTTCACGCGCCAGGCGCGCTGCGTAATCCTGGTAGTACTCGGGATGGCCCTTGCCGACATCCGACCGGGTGATATGGACTTCGGCGCCGAGCGCTTTCAGATGCTGTATTTTTTCCACCGACATTTTGTCCGGCACCACCAGGATCACACGATAGCCCTTGGCGCAAGCAACCAGCGCCAGGCCCAGGCCGGTATTGCCGGCGGTCGCTTCTATCACGATGCCGCCAGCTCGCAGACGGCCATCCTGTTCGGCCGCCTCGATCATGGACAGGCCGATACGGTCCTTGATAGAGCCGCCGGGATTTTGCGATTCCAGTTTCAGAAAAAGCTGGCAACAACCGGTATCCAGCCGTGTCACTTCTATCAACGGCGTGTTGCCGATCAGGTCCAGCACTGCGGGGCGGCTTGATAAGTTCATGGGCGACCTTCCTGTTAGAAAATCGACAGCACTCGCTGCCTGTTTCAATTAAGGTGATCGGCCTATCTTATCAGTTCTTCACCGGAACATTTTGGTGCGGGAAATTGACGGCTGGCGCAAAAAAAAAAGCCGGACGCAAATATCGCGCCCGGCCGCTGCTACCTCACAAGTAAATTAGAACTTGTAGGCGCCTGTGATATAGAACTGACGTCCGAGCGGATCGGTGTAGCGAGCATCGTAACCAACCTGATTGCCGCCGCCTGCAACCACCAGAGACAACGGCGGAGTACGCGCAAACAGGTTCTTGATGCCAGCCGTAATCACCAGGCCTTTTTGCACTTGCGCCTTTACTTGCCAATCGAACGTGGTGTAAGAAGCCACGTTGTGATTAGGCATAGCCACATACGGACCGAACGAACCGTCCGGATTGACGATACGCACCGTAGCATCGTCGGCTGTGAAAGTTTGGTCGTGATAGCCGGAACGGTAGTTGGCGATCAGCGTATGCGTGAACATATCCGACACCTGCAGTGACGCTGCCAGTCTGGAGATCACGCGGAACACCACGTTCTGGTCCGCACCATACTTGCCAAGGCTGCTCTGCGTGCCGCTTCCAGGGAAGTTCTGCTCGGCTTTCAGCATGTAGGTACCAGTCCATTGCAGGCTCATGTCACCGATCGGTGACTTGGTCTTGAATGTATGATCCCAATCGATGCCGCTATACTTCGCGCTTGCCAGATTGACCGGAACCGAGGTGAACGCAACGGTCGGGCCATTGAACGGATCATTGAACAGCGTGAACAATTTCGAATAGGTCACAGGATCATTGAACGCCAGGTTTTCCTGGACTTGGCTGATTTGATCCTTGATCTTGACTTGCCACCAATCGAAACCAATCGACACATTGCGCACCGGTTCAAGCCGGAAGCCGACGGTGCTCTGCTTTGACGTTTCCGGTTTCAGACCGGCGGAGCCGGTGCTCGGATTACCGACTTGCAGCAAGTCATATTGTGTTTCGCCCTGACAACCTGCAGCTCGTGGATCAGGCGCCGAAAATGGACATGGATGCGAATTCGCGGTGCTGCCCAGGATAGCCGGCGAAGTGATCTGCGCCAGCGTAGGCGCCTTGAAACCGGTACCGTACGAAGCACGCAACAACAATGTCTCTACCGGCTGCCAACGTGCCGAAACCTTGTACGTGGCTTTGCTGGCGGAGTTACCTTGAGTCGCCGATCCAAGCGGATTGCCGACGTCGTCGAACACCATGTCGTTCTTGGCGGCTTCGTAGCTGTCGTAACGCAGTGCGCCGGTGACGTCCAAGTTCTTCGCCACGGGAACCAGCAATTCAGCGAACGAGCCGTAATTGTTCCGCTTGGATGAGGATGGCAGCGCGCCAAAACCGCCACCGAGGATGTTGTCGGTGAAGTTAGGCTGCATTCCGTTTTGACCTTGCAGAATGGCGCTAGGACTGTCGGTATGCGATTCCCGGGTAGCTTCGATACCGACGCCCAATTGCGCAGTACCGCCCGGCGCCTTGAACAAGTCGTGCGAACCGTGCAGGTTGAGGATATCGAGTTTCGAAGTCGATTGATCGAGGGTCTGGTGCAGCACGGATGGCGCCAGTGCAGCTACCCCTGATCCTGCAGGCAGGAAAGGATCGTAAGCGCCGCTGGCCAAGATGGCATTAAACGCGTTGTTGCTGGCATAGCCGCCTAGCGCATTGTCGTACCATCTGTTTTGCGAGTGGGTATAGGAAGCATTGTAGTCCCACCCCTTGAAGTTGCCATCGACACCGAATGCCATATGCAATGCGTCGGTCCGATACTCGTCTCTGCGGCCACCTGTATCGAACAGGCGCAAGCCCAACGAAGCGCTCTTGATGTTGGCTGGGTCTTCACCAAGTCGCGCCAGATAAGGCGTCACATATTTGGCATACAGCGGGCTGCTCAGCGACAACCCCACCGGCTGCGCCGGAGGCGCATATTGCGGCTTGATCGAGAACTTGGACACAACGATATCCGAGAACAGCGTGGTATCGCTATTGAGCTTGAGATTTCCCGAAGCCGTAAAACTGTCGCGCGTCGACTCGGGGATCAGTTCAACCGTTGACGCATAGTCAAATTTGCAATAGTTATTCGACCTGAATGTATGCGGTCCGCACACGCCATTTTTTAAGAAATCAGGTGAAAACTGCGTCGTCGAACCATCATTGTGATGCAATGTGACGCCAGCCGGCGACGTATTGCTGCTCAACTGATACAGCGAATAATTTTGCCCTCCGACACTGAAAGGCACCACGCCGGACTTGGCAAAACCCCGTTGATCGGCAACCAGATTTTTTTGTTCGTCGTGGCTGTATGCCAGCAGCACGTTGTAACCGTCTTTATCCAGATCGCCGAAGCCTTTGGAGATGCCGACATTAAAACTCTTGCCGCCCGCTTTCGTCGGCGCATTGTAGGTGGCAGAGATGTCAGTTGAAGTTGAATTTTTCTTGAGAATGAAGTTGACAACGCCGGCAATCGCATCGGAACCGTACAGTGCGGAAGCGCCATCGGTCAGGATTTCGACGCGCTCGACGGCTGCCAGCGGAATACTCGCCAGATTGACTGCGTAGTCGTTGTTGTTGATCGCCGATTTGGCCATCCGTCGTCCATTCAGCAGCACCAGGGTATAGCCGGAACCCAGGCTATGGATCGAAGCCGTCTCAACGCCGGCACCGCTGCCGTTGACAGAATTCGATGAAGGAACGAAGCCCTGCATCGCAGGCAGGGCCTGAATCAGATCGGCGACGCTTTGGGCGCCGGTCTTTGCGATATCTTCCTTGGTGAGCGTCTGTACCGGCAGCGCTCCTTCTTTGGTGATCCGCTTGATGGACGAACCGGTAATTTCGACCTTTTGCATTTGTTGCGGAGCATCGTCAGTCTTCGTCTCCTGCGCCTGCACTGAATGGGCCAACAAGCCCACTCCTACCACCACGCTGCCGGAAAACATCAGTCGTAGCAAATGCGGCAATCTTCTTTCTTTTATCATCACAACTCCCTATGGGTAAATTTCAGAGCGGAACTTTTAAGTTTTATAAAAAAAACAAACAGTTTTGTTAATCGCCTTCTGAGCGATGCTTTGGAAACCCATGCGCAACTGAAAACAGGTTTCTTCCGCTGTAATGCCACTTCTTACGGAGTTGCCCTCGGATCGCAATTTGTAATTGCCACTCGAAAAGATTTCCGCACAAACACCTAGCAACAAACATGCCACAAAACACTGCGGCACTGAGACCATGCCTCTCCTCCTGGCACGCCAGCAGCAGCGCGCCAGAGCGCGGAGGAGCGATCGCTCGGCGCCTAAGTTACCGCAAAGAAATTAATTATGGGAATGGACGAACGGGGGTGTAATTGGGATACAACAATTTCCCCTCAAATGAGTAAAAAGAGTAAAAATTGTGTCACTGAGAAATAATTTAGTGCATAGTCTTGGCCCCGGACTTGTGCCCCAGGCCTTTCGCTAACACTTCGACAACAGTTGTTGTTGCATGGCAGCAGATAGCTTGATAACGTCGCTTGAGCAGGTCTGCAAGGTGGCGGCATGCAGCTATTCGGTGCTTAAGCGGGCAATTGTGAGCAACTAAGCCGGCAATTTTGATGGCGTGCCCAAAATTGGGAATGGAAAATGCACCGAAAAAATCGTCCCGCCCACGGCGCCAGGCTCGACCGTGATCCTGGCGCCATGATCTTTGGCGATATCGCGCACGATCGCCAGGCCTAAACCGTTGCCGGCGACGCTATCGTCGAGCCGATGATGGCGGTTGAAAATCAACTCCTGCTCGGACGGCGCAATCCCGGCGCCGGAATCTTCCACCGAGAAAACCCCGCCGTCTTTGCCCTGCAGTGTGTTGACCGTGACCGTGCCGTTAAGCGGTGAATAACGGATTGCATTGTCAACCAGGTTATCGATCAGATCCCGCAACAGGAAATGATCGCCCATCACCCGTGTCGGCTGCAAGTTGAAGCCGAGGTCAATATTCTTTTTGTGCGCCTGTTCGACAAAATGCTGGATTGACTCCTCCACCAATTTATTGAGATCAACCACCCGCAAGCGCTCCTTCTCGAACTTGGCCGGTTCGGCGCGCGCCAGCGTCAGCAACTGGTTGGTCTGGCGGATCATGCGTTCGGTCGACGATGTCATCAGCGCGATCGAATACGCGCTTTCCGGTTCGTTCGCGTGCTTCTGCAACAGCCATTCCAGCTGGGTCCGGAAGCCTGCCAGCGGCGTGCGTAACTGATGCGCGACATTGGCGAGAAAATTCTGCTGCGCCTTGGCATCCAGTTGCACCTTGTCCAGCAAGCCGTTGATGGCCTTGACTACCGGGCTGAGTTCGAGCGGCACATGTTGTTCGTCCAGCGCCGACAAGTCGTCGGCGCTACGGGCATTCAGGTCCAGTTTCATTTTTTTCAGCGGCAGCAGACCCTTGCTGACCGCCAGCCAGATGGCGGCAATCAGCACCAGGGCCAGTACTCCCTCCAGCAGCAGCAGCGCAAAAAATATCACTGAACGGATATGCGTGCGTTTGCGTAAAGTTTCAGCGACGCCGATGAATACCGGCTGATTGCCGATCATGGTTTTCAAGGCCACGACCCGCACTGGTTCGCCGCGCATGAGGCCGTCGTAGGGAGTCGGATCGTTCAACTGTTCGTTTTGCGGCAGCACGGGAAAATCGGCGTCGCCGGCGAGCAGCTTGCCCTGGCGGTCGCGCACCGCCAGAAATATGGCGTCGAAATGATCGACTCGCAACACTTGTTCGGCCTGCTTCGACAAATCGATTTCGACCTCCGCGCCTGCCTCGTGCAAACGTGGAATCATGGCCCAGCCCGCATCCGCCAGGCTCTGGTCGAAAGCAATCTGGGCCGGAATCCAGGCCAGCCAATAAGTCAGGCCGGCGCCGACGAAATTGACAATCAGCAGCGGCACAATCAGCCACTTGAGCAGGCTGATACGGATGCTGGACATGCTCATGACTCGATTTTTTCCAGCATATAGCCGAACCCTCGTATGGTCCGGATCTCGATCCCGGCATCGGCGATTTTCAAGCGGATCCTGGATATGTAGACCTCGACTGCATTCAGGGTCAGCTCTGCGCCCCAAGGCAAAATGGCGTCGATAATCTGCTGCCGCGATACCACGCGCGAAGCTTGCTGCAGCAGATATTCAAGCACCGCCCATTCGCGCACCGACAAATCGATAATCTTGCCGTTGATTTTCGCGCGTCTCGATGAAGTGTTCAGCGACAAGCCACCCAGATGCATCTCAAGCGGTTGCGGCGCGCTACGACGCAACAGCGCACGCACCCGGGCCACCAGTTCCTGAGTCGCAAACGGCTTCACCAGATAGTCGTCCGCCCCCAGCTCCAGGCCATAGACGCGGTCCTGCACCGAATCGCGGGCGGTCAGCAATAGCACCGGCACATGGCTGCCGCGCGCGCGCAGGCGGCGAATCACCTCGAAGCCGTCGATACCCGGCAAACCGATATCCAGCACCACCACTGAAATTTCCGTGCGCTGCAGCAGCGCGTCGGCATCGTTACCGTTCTGCACCACGTCGACTACCATGCCGTGGCCTCTGAAAATGCGCAAGATGCCATCT
Organism: Collimonas sp. OK242; assembly: GCF_900107095.1. Lineage (GTDB taxonomy): Bacteria > Pseudomonadota > Gammaproteobacteria > Burkholderiales > Burkholderiaceae_D > Collimonas. The sequence continues at coordinate 68,533 of NZ_FNOR01000012.1, read as the reverse complement.
GCCAGCACCGAATCGTCTTCTACCAAAAGAATATGCATATGTCCTTCATCATTCTTGAAATTTGCCCTAGGGCTTAGCCATTGGACATTGCTTTTATTGAATTTTTTTCTTGCATGAGATGCGCTAATTTTAATCGGTCCTCATGCACTTGCGGTGATCTGCCGTTGTTGCACGGGGCGAGGCCCTGCGATAATAAACGCTTGACCTAGAGCGCACTCTAACTTTTAGACTTTATTCCATGGCCACTACCATTACGATCCAACAAGCTGCGGCAGCCACCGGACTGAGCATCCACACTTTGCGCTATTACGAAAAGATAGGGTTGATCGATCCTGTCCCGAGGCAAAGCAATCAGCATCGCATGTATCGCCAGGAAGACCTGCGCTGGATAGCATTCCTGCTCAGGTTGCGCGCTACAGGCATGTCGATACAGCAAATGCTGCGTTACGCCGAACTGCGCAGACTGGGGGAGCAACTTGGCAGTGTGTCAGAGCGCAAGGTAATGCTGGAGCGGCATACGGTAGCGCTGGAAGCTGAACTGTTGGAGTTACAGGAAACGCTGGGAATATTACGCGACAAAGTCGCGCTGTATGCCGGCCTGGAACAAAAACTGAAAGCCGCCATCGACGCATAATTCATTTGGAGAATCGCATGGAACAAAGCATTTACGAAAGAGGTTTGCAACGGTTGAAGGAAGTGGATGATATCGCCGGCGAGAAAGTGATCGACAGCCTGGCCGACATCTGTCCCGACCTGGGACGCTATGTCATCGAATTCGGCTTCGGCGAAATCTATTCCCGTCCCGGACTCAGCTTGCAACAGCGCGAACTGGCCACGGTGGCGGCGCTTACCGCCATGGGCACAGCGCAACCGCAATTGAAGGTGCATCTGGCGGCCGCCTTGAACGTCGGCCTGTCACGCCAGGAAATTACTGAGACGATTATCCAGATGGCGCTGTATGCCGGTTTTCCTGCGGCCTTGAACGGCATGTTTGCGGCGAAAGAAGTGTTTGCCGAACACGATAAGCTGGCCTGTTCGTAGACGGGTTCGGCCGGAATCAAACTTGCTTCCGGCTCGCTCCGTTTGATCAGGACGGAGCCGCAGCACAGATTCCAGACGGCACATCAACAGAAAACCTGGCATGAGCGATTAGACCAATTCCCAGAATGATGATCCGGAAAACATCTGCCATGTGGATACCCGATAAGGTATCCGACTGCCAGACGACGCGGCCATGGTGGCGGCCCTCGCAACACAGCACGGGTTGAACTCTGCTGTGATTGAAGTCTAAGGGAGCAGCGCGTTTACAGGAAATACCGATTCTGGATATGGCTATAAGGAAAAACGATGGCTCATCGCCTTCGTCAATTGCATCCGATACCTAGCGCGCAAGAATTTTTGCATGCAGCCACTCGCCGCTACGGCACAACTCATCGGTCACCTCCAACACCAGCCGTTCGACCGCCGCCGCCGCGGTGGTCAGCGGAATATTCTTGGAAGAACATAAGGTCAGTGTGCGCGACAGCTTTGCGCCGCTGATCGAGTAGGCCGTCATCTCGCCGCGCTTGATTTCCGGCAGCAGCGGCGCTACCGGCAAAATGGTGGCGCCGATATCCGCCAGGATGGCCGATTTCATGATCGTCACCGAACTGATTTCGATTACGTTATCAAGCGTCAGGCCGGCGGCCCGGGCCACGCTCTCGATGCGCGGCCGCACGCCGTGCTGCATGCCGGGCAATATCAGCTTTGCCTTGACGGCGCGCGCAAAAGTCACTGAACGGCGGGTTGTCGCATACTGCGAGCCGGAGCGCGTGATAAACATCATCTCTTCCTCAACCAGCGGCGTCGTAGCAAATGAAGTCAGCTGGCCATCATCGAACAACACCGCCAGGTTGATGCGCCCGGTCTTCAATTGCTCGATCAGGTTGCCGGTCAGTTCTTCCGTCAGTTGCAGCGAAATATCCGGATATCTTTCACGCATTGCCGTCAGCAAGGGCAACGCCAGGATGCCGGAAGCACTTTGCGGAATGCCCAGGGCGACCGTGCCTGCCGGTTTGTCGGTAGACTGGGCGACAGCCGATCTGGCATCGCTTACCTGTTTCAGGATCGCCTGCGCATGTTCGTAGAAAATCTTGCCGGCGTCGGTGGCTATCACCCCTTGCGCGGAGCGATGCAGCAGCTGCGCGGCCAGTTCGTCTTCCAGTTGTTTTATCTGTTGCGTCAAGGCCGGCTGGGCGATATGCAACACCCGCGCGGCGCGCGACAGCGAACCATGATCGACGATGGCGACAAAATAGCGCAGTTGACGCAATTCCATAAAGCGCGGACCTTAAGATATGTATGGGCGGTATTCTGAACTAGCTCGACTAGCTCGGCTAACTCATCCAGCACACGGCAGTGTAAACGACTTCGCCCAGCCAACCGTAAAATCGCCTCGTAGCCATTCCACACCCGTACGGCTACAATGCCCTTCAGCAATACGATCAAATCGAAATTTGCAGCTGTCGCTTCATATAAGTTTCTTATAACTAAACCAATAGGTAGAGAGACATGTCAGATAATCCAAGCGCCACAAGTTCAAGCAGCACTCCCGCCAGCAGCGCATTCGAAGCAGCGACCTATGCCAAGGTGACCTGGCGCCTGCTGCCCCTGCTGTTCCTCTGCTATGTCGCCTCCTATCTGGATCGCGTGAATGTCGGTTTCGCCAAGCTGCAAATGCTGAGCGACCTGAAATTCAGTGAAACCGTCTACGGTCTCGGTGCGGGGATTTTCTTTCTCGGCTACTTCATTTTTGAAATACCCAGCAACATGATTCTGCACCGGGTCGGCGCCCGGCTCTGGATCGCCCGCATCATGATCACCTGGGGCCTCGTCTCCGGCGCCATGATCTTTGTCGACAGCCCGACTACGTTTTATGTCATGCGCTTCTTGCTTGGCGTGGCCGAAGCCGGTTTTTTCCCTGGCGTCATCCTGTATCTGACTTATTGGTATCCATCTAATCGGCGCGGTAAGATAACGGCGCTGTTCATGACCGGGGTGCCGATCTCCGGCGTCATCGGCGGCCCGCTGTCAGGCTGGATCATGAAAGCCATGCCTGGCGTGCATGGCCTGGCGGGCTGGCAATGGATGTTTATCCTGGAGGCGATTCCTTCTTTGGCGTTGGGTGTAGTCGTGATCTTTTATTTGCAAGACCGGATCCGCGGCGCCAGCTGGCTGAGCGAGGAAGAAAAGCAACTGCTCGAATCGCAAATACAGGCCGAAAGCAGCCAGAAGACAGAGGCTTCCCTGGGCCAGATGTTTGCCAATCCTCGCGTGTGGCTGATGGCGCTGATCTATTTTTGCTTCGTCATGGGCCTGTATGGCGTCAGCTTCTGGCTGCCGACCATTATCAAGACTACCGGCGTCACCGACACCTTCAACATCGGCATGCTGACGGCCATCCCTTACGCCACAGCGGCGGCCGCCATGATCTTGATCGGTCAAAGCGCCGACAAGCAACGCGAACGGCGCTGGCATGTGGCGATTCCGGCGCTGCTAGGCAGCATCGGCCTGGTCTTGAGCACCGTGTACGATCACAATACGCTGCTGGCCATGTCGGCACTCACCTTGGCGACCATCGGCATCATTACCGTATTGCCGCTGTTCTGGAGTTTGCCGACTGCGTTACTCGGCGGTGCAGCGGCGGCGGCCGGGATTGCTTTGATCAATTCGCTCGGCAACCTGGCCGGTTTCGTCAGCCCTTACCTGGTCGGCTGGCTCAAAGACCAGACCCACAGCACCAACAGCGGCATGTTTGTATTGGCGGCGTCGCTGGTACTGGGCGCGCTGCTGACGCTGTCGGTGCCGAAACGTCTGGTGAACAAGTAAATCGCGGTTGTCTGCATAGGCGTACATCGGCGCACAGCGCCGGCAGAAAGGAAGAGGACGGCATGCCAGCCCTGGAATTCAGAAACGCTACTGAAGCGGACATGCCGTTCCTGATCGCGCTGCGCAATGCCACCATGAGCGAACACTTGGCGCGGGTTAACGCCGCACGCGACGATGCCGCGCAACTGGCGCGCGTCCAGGCTCTGTTCGAACATGCTCGGATCGTCTCCATGAACGGCCAGGATATCGGTTTGCTGAAAGCCTATAAGGAGGCAACCCGATGGTATATCGCGCAGATCCAGATTGCCCCGGAATTTCAGAGGCGAGGCCTGGGCCGGGCCATCATCGAAAACGTCTTGAACCAGGCCAGTCGCGATCAATTACCCACGGCGCTGAAAGTATTGACGGGCAATCCGGCAAGGCGGCTATACGAAGCGCTGGGCTTCCGGGAAGTCAGCCGGGAAGGCGTGGACCACCTGATGGTCTGCCCGCCTCGGCCAGACCCGTTCCCCGCTTCCGCTTAAGCCGCACCGAAGGTCCGAAACTCCCGATCAAATTAAAAAACAGCAAAGTGCTTGCATTCAAACTCGCGTTGGATAATAATTTAAATGAGAATCATTACTATTTAAAGATATCCGCTCAAGGAGTTTTTGATGAACAATTCGCGCACAGCAGCAGACCCGGCCGCGGCCGGGGACTATCGTACGCCGCCGGAGTTGTTGATTTCGGCGGTATTGCACCTGATCTCTCAATACAATATGCACAACCTGGCGAGCGACGCCTGCGTACAGTCGGCCCAGACGATTGAACGGCACTTGCGCACCCTGTCGGACTGGCCGGGACTGGCGCCGGTGCTGCGTGCAACTTGCCAGCAACTGTCGGAGCAATGGACCTCGATGATTGAGCGCGCCCTACCCAGGAAAAAATCTGAACGTTCGGCGTTTATTACGCGCTTGATTTCGGGCACGCGCGCCCTCTGAAGCCAATGATTAACGCGCGTTTCAGCGATCTTGCGAGAGCGCCAAAGTATTCCCCGGGAAGGGAGTGAATCCGTCTCCTGCCCGATCTGAAATGGTGATCGCCAACGACCTGCCCGTTGCTGACGATGACCGCCAGGTTTCAGCTCGCGCACCTGACGGAGTGTGTGTCCTTATCGGCATTAGCCAGCACTGTAACGGTCTCTCCTCCTGATACAGTCGATAGCCAAGCCGTTTTTTTCCGGAAATCAGCGTAATCCTACTATGTTTGGTGACCTTGTCCTACAATGGAAATACCGTCGGCGACGTATCATCGAGCCAGATGCAACCTGATTCTTCACTCGAAAAAAGGAGCGCATATGATTTCCGGCCTGCACCTGACCCCCATCGTTTCGCTGGTCGCCGGGGTGCTTATCCTGATAATTCCACGCCTACTGAACTACATTATCGCGCTGTATCTGATAGTTATCGGCCTGATCGGCTTGTTCGGCCGCTAAGCGAGCTTTCCCGTGCCCGTATGCAAAATCCGCACGGCTTGGTCAATATTTTGCGCCATGCAGCAAGCGGCGCTTGACAAGGCCCGACTTTATCCCATACATTAAGTGCATGTTTTCCACACGCATCCAATCCCGCTCTCTACTGCACGTTGCTGGCGCCCTGCCGGCAATGCTGCTAGTGCCGCTACTAGCGCTATCGCTACTACGCGCACTATGATCTCGACCCCGTTCTGACGGGGGGACACAACTGGCAGCAACAGCAACAACAGCGCCAGTCAAGAAATCAACGGTAGTAAAACTGAGATTCGTCAATGAATCTTCATTTTAAAGAGCAAGATTCCATGTACTCCACGCCACTTCGTTTTACCTTCTTCCGCCACAACTACACGCTCGCCGCCAAGCGTTTGCCAGCTCTGCTACTGCTATCGCTCCAGCTACTGCTACCGATCGGTTGCCTGGCCTCGCGTTAATTTTCGAGTGGCAGTCAGGCAACCTTCTTGCCACGACAGAATTCCTTTTCATTTCATCAGCACACTTCACTAGCTCCAAGAGAGGCCTAACATGATGTTGCACAATCCCGCTGTCAAGTATCGCCCGTTCCCGCCGATTCCATTGAGTGATCGCACCTGGCCCAATCAAATCATCAGCGCTCCGCCGATCTGGATGAGCACCGATCTGCGCGACGGCAACCAGGCCTTGATCGAACCGATGGACGCCGATCGCAAGCTGCGCTTCTTCAAGTTGCTGGTGAAGATAGGTCTCAAGGAAATCGAAGTCGGCTTCCCTTCCGGCTCGCAAACCGATTTCGACTTCGTCCGCAAGCTGATTGAAGAAAAGCACATTCCGGACGACGTCACCATCATCGTCTTGACCCAATCGCGCGATGACCTGATCCGCCGCACCGTCGATGCGCTCAAGAACGCCAAGCAAGCCATCGTCCATCTGTATAACCCGATCTCTCCGGCCTGGCGCCGTATCGTGTTCGACAAGAGCCGCGAAGAAGTCAGGGAAATCGCCGTCTCCGGCACGCGCCTGATCAAGGAATTGACCGACGCCCGTCCGGAAACACAATGGCGTTATGAATATTCGCCGGAAACCTTCAGCACCGCCGAGCTGGATTTTTCGAAAGAAGTCTGCGATGCCGTGGTTGAAGCCTGGCAAGCCAGCCCGACGCGCAAAGTCATTCTCAATTTGCCGAGTACAGTCGAATGCAGCACACCGAATGTGTTTGCCGACCAGATCGAATGGATGCACCGCAATTTGGCGCGCCGCGACGCCACCATCATCAGCGTCCATCCGCACAATGACCGCGGCACCGCCGTTGCCGCCGCCGAACTGGCTGTGATGGCCGGCGCCGACCGGGTTGAAGGCTGCTTGTTCGGTAACGGCGAACGCACCGGCAACGTCGACCTGGTGACGCTGGCTTTGAATTTGTACACGCAGGGCGTCAATCCGGGACTCGATTTTTCCGACATCGACGAAGTGCGTCAATGCGTCGAAGACTGCAACCAGATTCCGGTCCATCCGCGCCACCCCTACGTCGGCGACCTGGTATTTACCGCCTTCTCCGGCTCGCATCAGGATGCGATCAAGAAAGGCTTCGCCGCGCAGAAAGCCGACGCCATCTGGGAAATTCCCTATTTGCCGATCGACCCGGCCGACCTCGGCCGCAGCTACGACGCGGTGATCCGCGTCAACAGCCAGTCCGGCAAAGGCGGCATGGCGTATCTGCTGGAACAGGAATACGGCCTGGCCATGCCGCGCCGCCTGCAAATCGAATTCAGCCGTGCGATCCAGAAAGCGGCCGATGCAAGCGGCAAGGAAATTGCCGCCAGCAATATCTACAGCATTTTCAAGCAAGAGTACCTGGACAAGCAAACTCCTTACGTGTATCGCGGCCACCGCATGAGCGAAGATTCCAGCAAGGCGCAGCCGGTCAAGATTGACATCGACATCGTCCGCGATGGCCGGGCCCACACCGCGAGCGGCCATGGCAACGGCCCGATCGACGCCTTCGTCAATGCGCTGGGGCTGGATATCAAGCTGATGGATTTCCATGAACACGCCATCAGCGCCGGCGCCGACGCACAGGCTGCCAGCTATATCGAATTGCGCCTCAACGACGCTCCCACCGGTTTCGGCGTCGGTATCGACGCCAATACCTTGACGGCATCGTTCAAGGCGATATTGAGCGCGGTGAACCGGCAAATTGAAATTGCCGGCAACGCAGCCAATCAGGGCGTCGTCGGCAGCGCGGCGGCGGCCTAGTTTTTTTTATTTGATTGTTGTGGCGATCACACGGCAATCGATTTCAGTGCAGCCCGGGTATTACCGTACCGCGGACTCGCACCAGGGTTGCAGGATGCCAGCTACAAACCGGCATCCTGCGCACTACCGCCTGGCTATTACTGCTACGATATGATCCCCGATATTCGTTCAGCAAGAAATCCTTCTTCAGCCAGGTACTTACATGTCCGCCAACTATCTACCGAAAGTACGGGATCAGTATGAATCCCTGCCTTACCCTCCCTGCAATCCGCAAGACGAAAAAAAACAATTGACGCGAACATGGCTGGAAAGCCTGGCGATGATCAATCACTATTGTTTCTCAGGGAAACAATCGTTCAGGGAAGGCTTCCGGGTCTTGGTGGCAGGCGGCGGGACCGGTGACGCAACAATTTATCTGGCCGAACAATTACGCAACACCGATGCTGAAATCGTGCATCTGGATTTGAGCCAGGCAAGCATAGCGCTTGCCCGCGAGCGGGCAGATATAAGAGGTTTGAAAAATATCACGTGGATCCAGGATTCGCTGTTGAACCTGCCCGAACTTCGCTTAGGCAAGTTCGACTACATCAACTGCAGCGGCGTCCTGCACCACCTTGAAAATCCTGATGCCGGCTTGAAGATGCTGCGTGCCGTGCTCACGGACACTGGCGCCATGGGCCTCATGCTCTATGCCACCCATGGCCGCACCGGCATCTACCAGATGCAAGAGTTGATGCGCCTGGTGAATGGCGATGAATTCGACCTGGGCGCCAAGATCGGCAACACGAAAGAGATTTTAAACACCTTGCCTGCTACGAACTGGTTTATGCGTGGCGAGGACTTGCATCACGACCATAAATTGGGCGATGCCGGCATCTACGATTTGCTGTTGCACTCTCAGGACAGAGCGTACACGGTGGGAGAACTGTTTGACTGGATCCAGGATATGCATGGCCTTAACCTGGAGCTTACGGACGTTGGACGGGGACGCTCGCCATACCTGCCACATATGGTCTTAGGCAAAAAGCCGCCAAAGAGTGTAGATGCGCTGAAGAAGCAATCAATCCGGCGACAATATGAAATCGGCGAACTGTTGATTGGCGACGTCATCACCCATTCATTTTATGTCACCCGCTCGGCAACCTGTAAAGCGCCGTATGGCGACGCCGATTACGTTCCGTTTTTCTATCACGAGCCTTTAACCGGCCCGCTGATGGCTCAGGTATTCGATACGAACAAGGGACGCCCGTTTGCTCTTAACCATCAGCATTCAGGAATGGGGCTGACAGTGAACCCCGGAAAATACGGAGCAAAAATTTTACGTCATATCGACGGCAAGAACAGCTTCCAGCAAATATTCGACGCCATCAGGACGGAACCGGAATTTAGCCACGCAGCTCCGAGCAATCAGGATTTTTTTGCCGACTTCCTTGAGTCCTTCGACACGCTCAACGCACTGGAGCGGCTGTTACTGCGGCACGTTTCGACAGATGGAATTCCGTAATGCAGAGATCAGTGAAAGAGCGCAAAGCGCTCTTTCACTCTATTTCAACTGATCAGACCGCTACCAGGTTGCCGGTAAGCGGTCTTTGATTCAACCCTGGCCAATCAAGCCATTGCCACTGCGCTGGTCAGATCGGTGATACGCGCACGCGCTGCCGCAAAGCCGGCTTCTTTCGCTTCCGGACCGTAGTTAAGGCCGTCGGCGCGAACTACTTCGATATCGGTAATCCCGACGAAGCCGAACACCAATTTCAGATAGTCTTCATGAGCGATGCCGGTAGGGCCGCCTGCATGTTTGCCGCCTGTGGTCGACACGATCACGACGCGCTTGCCTTTGGCCAGGCCTTCCGGACCTTTGTCGCTATAACGGAAGGTAACGCCGGCAACACAAATCTGGTCGATCCATGCCTTGAGCTGGGTCGGCACGGTGAAGTTGTACATCGGCGCGCCGAGCACGATCACATCGGCTGCCAGGAATTCATTGAGAATCGCTTCGTTCAGTTCGACTTCCAGCTTTTGCGACAGATTGCGTTTTTCCGCAGGTGTGCCCTTGGCCGCAAAGGTCGCGCCGCTCAAATGGGCAGTGACGTCTTTGCTGAGGTCGCGGTAAGTCAGTTCAAGATCGGAATCCGCAGCTTGCAGCGTTGCCACTACTTCGCGGGTCAGTTGGCGCGAGGCCGAAGCGTCGCCAAGAATGCTGGAATCAATGTGTAAGAGTTTCATGATATATGCCGTTCGATTAAATTAAGAGTGGGTCAAAATCTATAGCGATCCGTGCATCACGATGCCAACAGAGTTTGATTTACCTGGTTATCTGAACCATTGACGACATGCTACCCCTGCATCGACAATAGAACTAGATAGCAAAAATAAGATATATTGTTCCATATACAGAACAATGGATGCTTATCATGCAAGATCTGAACGACCTGTATTTCTTCGCTAACGTGGTGCAGGAAGGTGGCTTTACGGCTGCCGGCCGCAGCTTGGGCATCCCCAAATCGCGCTTGTCCAGACGCATATCGGAGTTGGAAAGCCGGCTGGGCGCCCGCTTGCTACAGCGCAATACGCGCGGTATCGCCATGACCGACCTCGGCAATCGCTATTACCAGCATTGCCAGGTAGTGATTGCCGCCGCCGAGGCAGCCGAGCTGGCCGTCACCAGCTCGCTGGCGGAGCCGAGCGGCACGGTGCGGGTAAGCTGCGTGGTGCCGATTGCCCAGTCCGAGGTGGCCACAGCGCTGCCGGCTTTCCTGGAACGCTACCCGAAGGTGAATATCGATTTGGTGTTTACCAACCGCCGCGTCAACCTGCTGGAAGAAGGGATCGATGTCGCGGTCCGGGTAAGAGCCCCCGAAGATGAAGATCCGAACCTGGCTACCAGGCGCTTGCGCGCTGCCTCCGGCTTGCTGGTGGCGGCGCCTGCGCTGATGTCCAGGTACGCTGTTGCGCAGCATCCGCGCGACCTGGTGAAACTGCCCTTCCTCGGCGCCGCCGAGCGTGACCGCCGCGTCCACCTGCAACTCGATGGCCCGCATAACGAGCGTTACGAACTGGTGGCGGTACCGCGACTGGCAGTGGAAGATTTTGCGTTGCGCAAACAGGCGGCGCTGCGCAGCCTGGGCTTGACCATGCTGCCGAGCGACTACTGCATGGAAGAACTGCGCCAGGGAACCCTGGTGCATGTGCTGCCGGAATGGACCATGCCGGCTGGCCATGTGCAGGTGGTCTATCCGACCCAGAGAGGTTTGCTGCCGGCAGTGCGCGTGTTTGTGGATTTCCTGATCGAGCATTTGAGCAAGCTGTAGTTCAAGCTGTAACCCGCGCTGATTCAGGAACGCGCCAGCCGGATCCCGCTGAACTGCCAGCGCGCAGTCGCGGGGAAAAAATTGCGATAACTCAGGCGCGCATGGCCGTCAGGCGTGGCGGATGAAGAACCACGCAACACATACTGGTTCACCATGAACTTGCCGTTGTATTCGCCCACGGCTCCCGGCAACGCAACATAGCCGGGATAGGGCGCATAGCTGCTGCTAGTCCATTGCCAGGCGACGCCAAAGTAATCTGTTCCAGAAACTGCTGCCTGAACCTGCGCCGCTGCACGTTCCCATTCCGCCTCGCTAGGCAAGCGTGCGCCAGCCCAACGCGCATAAGCCTCCGCTTCAAAAAATGAAATGTGGGTGACGGCCTCATGCAAGGCCAACGGCTGCAAGCCGTGCAAGGTAAATTCGCGCCAGGCGGAATCGAATTGCGTATACGCCGCTTGCCAATATAGCGGCCGCGTCAGCTTCTGCTGTTGCACCCATTCCCAGCCGGCAGCCAGCCACAATAAGGGATTCTGGTAGCCGCCATCTTCCACAAAGGCCAGGTATTCGCCGTTGCTGACCAGGCGCGACGCCATGGAAAACGGTTCGACGAACTGCCGGTGGCGCGGCGTTTCATTATCGAAGAAAAACCCCTGTCCGGCATGCCCGATCTCGACAATCCCGGCTTCAAACGGCTGCCATTGCAAGGCTGCCGCCGCAGCGGTGTTAGCGGCCGCTTCCGCCATCGCATCCGATGCCAGATAGGGCGGCAGCAAGGGATTCATGGACAGCAAATGCTTGATATCGGTCAGTATTAATTCCTGATGCTGCTGCTCATGCTGCAATCCGAGTTCGACCAGCGCGGTCAATTGTCGCATCTGGTCCGGCGCCCGCGTTTGCCCTAGCAAAGCCAGCAGCCGCTGATCGACGTTCTGCCGATAAGCTTGTACTTCAGCCAGCGACGGCCGGGTGATCAAACCACGTTGCGCGCGCGGGTGCTGCTCGCCTACCCCTTCATAATACGAATTGAACAGAACCCGGAAGGCTGGATGAAACGGCTGGAAGCTGGTTTCAAATTGTTCCAGGATGAAGGTTTCAAAAAACCAGGTGGTATGCGCCAGATGCCATTTTGCAGGACTGGCGTCTGGCATCGATTGCACGCAGCAATCCTCCGCCGACAATGGCTGCACCAGCCTGCCGGTTTGGTCGCGTATCGTGGAAAACGCTTTTGCCAGCTCATTTGCCAGCGCATTTTCCAGCTTGTTTGCCAACTTATTTGCGAACTCATTTTTCAGCTTATGCATCGCGCTCCTGCCTGGCCTGTTCATGCTACCTGGGCATGGCAAACCATGAACCAGTTGTTCGGATCGCACCAGGTCTGCACCGCGCCGTATCCGGCTTGCTGCAACATGTCGACAAATCCTTCCCGGGTGTATTTGTAGCTGCTTTCGGTATGGATCCGCTCGCCCCGCGCAAAACGCCGCATGCCGCCGTTCTGCCAATGGACGGTGAGCTCGTTCCTGGCTTCCAGATGCATTTCTATGCGATGCTGTTCGCTATTGTAGAAAGCCCGATGACGCCAGTCGCGCGGACGGAAGTCGGCGTCCAGCAAGCGATTGACATGATGCAGCAGATTCAGGTTGAACGCTGCGGTGACGCCCAGCGCATCGTCGTATGCCGGATTCAGTATCGCCTTGTCCTTGATCAGATCGACCCCGATCAGCAGGCCGCCGCCGCTGCTGCCGATGCCCTTGCGAATCCGGCGCAGGAACATCAATGCCTCCAGCGGCGCGAAATTGCCTATCGATGACCCCGGATAAAAAAACTGCCGGCGATCCATGCCTAACGTTGCCGGCAGCTCCAGTTCGGAAGAAAAATCCATACCCAGGCAAGTCATCTCAATCTGGGGAAACTGCTGCCGCAGCGCGCTCACGGCCTCCTCCAGGAATTGCACCGAGATGTCGACAGCCACATATTGCCTGGGCCGCAAACTCGGGAACAACCTTGCGGCCTTGCTGCAATTGCCCGCCCCCAGATCGATCAGAATCGCATCCGGTCCGACGGCAGCGGCTATCTGCTGCGCATGAAGGGCGAAAATCGCCGCTTCGGTACGCGTCGGATAATACTCAGGCAGCTCGCAGATCGCAGCGAACAGGCGCGAACCGAGAACGTCGTAGAGATATTTGGGAGAGGTATGTGCGTGCGCTGCCAGCAGGCCGGCCGCCAGTTGCTGCTGAATCTCGTCCTGCACAACGCAATTTTGCGCTGGTTGCGACAATTGAGCCAAAGGATTCTCCTGAGATGGCAATCATTAAGAAATCACACATTTCACTACAAGAATTCGGTTCCGCTCCATTGAGAGCCTGCGCTATGGCGCAACATCCACTACACTAGCAAACGCAAACTGCTGCGCAAAACCAGGCACGCTGTACAAAGTATATCGATATTCGTTTGATGGATGAAGTTCCCTTTCAAGAGAATGCGCATGAATGCATATTTCAGGCGATTTGGAGCCGGACTCTTAACCGATTGCAATACGAACAGATGAAATATTGCCACGAATACATTTTTTTCAAAGTCTCGTCGTAAGATCCCGTCGCAAGACCTTGCAATAGGCTTGCCAGACGAAGCTTGCAGCGAATTGCGCTGCCCCCTACTGAAACCGACATGACAACCATAACTTCCAAAGAACCTCAAAAACGCAGTCTGAGCACGCTCATAGGGCTGGTTCCCTTCCTGGCCCCGTATAAACGGCAATTTGTGATGGCCAGCCTGGCCCTGCTGGTGGCCGCCGGCGCTACTCTGGCAATTCCCTACGCATTCCGGCAGATGATCGATCTGGGCTTCAGCACCGGCGGCATTCAGGGCGCCAATCATATCGACCTGTATTTCCTGGCCTTGTTCGGCGTCGCCTGCGTGTTGGGAGTCGCCACCGCAGCGCGCTTTTACATGGTGTCCTGGCTTGGCGAGCGGGTCACGGCGGACTTGCGCAGCGCGGTCTACTCGCACGTCGTCACGCAAAGCCCGCAGTTCTTTGAAACCACCAAGACCGGCGAAGTGCTGTCGCGTATCACCACCGATACCACATTGATCCAGGCGCTGGTCGGCACCAGTATTTCAATGGCCTTGCGCAACGCCCTGCTGTTCACCGGCGGCATGATTATGCTATTCATCACCAGCGTCAAGCTGAGTGCGATCATCCTGGTCATGCTGGCGCTGGTGGTGCTGCCGATCGTCTGGTACGGCCGCCGCGTGCGCAAGCTGTCGCGCGCCTCGCAGGACCGGGTTGCCGATGCTTCGGCGATGGCTGGCGAGATTCTCAATGCGATGCCGACGGTGCAGGCCTTCACCCACGAAAATATTGAAGCGCAGCGCTTCGACGTCTCGATTGAAAATGCGTTCGGCACGGCGATGGAGCGCATACGCGCGCGTTCCCTGCTGACCATGATGGCGATCCTGCTGGTGTTCGGCGCCATCGTGTTTGTGCTCTGGCTGGGCGCCCACGCCGTGGTTCAGGGCCGCATGAGCGGTGGCGAACTCGGCCAGTTCATCTTGTACGCAGCCTTGCTGGCGGGTTCCATTGGCGCCTTGGCCGAAGTCATGGGCGACGCCCAGCGCGCCGCGGGCGCCACTGAACGGCTGCTCGAATTATTGTCAGCGCAGTCGCCGGTGCAATCCGTGTTGCTGCCGGATACGCTGCCGCCGCGCACCGCGCAAGGCGCCGCTTTGACCCTGGAAAACATCAGTTTCCGCTATCCGTCGCGGCCGGAGAGCGCCGCCCTGTCTGGCCTGTCGCTAGACATCCGGCCGGGTGAAACCGTCGCCGTGGTCGGTCCTTCCGGCGCCGGTAAAACCACCCTGTTCCAGCTGCTGCTGCGCTTTTACGATCCGCAGCAAGGCAGCGTCAAGCTCGATGGCGTCGACATCAAATACCTCGACCTGCATACCTTGCGCAATGCCATCGGCATTGTGCCGCAAGACACCATCATCTTCTCCGCCAATGCGATGGAGAATATTCGCTACGGCCGGGTCGGCGCCAGCGACGCTGAAGTCATCGCTGCAGCAAAAATGGCCGCCGCCCATGAGTTCATTGAACGCTTGCCGGAGGGTTACCAAGCCTTCCTCGGCGAGCGCGGCGTACGCTTGTCCGGCGGGCAGCGGCAACGCATTGCGATTGCCCGCGCACTGTTGAAGAATCCGCCGCTGTTGCTGCTGGACGAAGCCACCAGCGCGCTCGACGCC
Organism: Collimonas sp. OK242; assembly: GCF_900107095.1. Classification (GTDB taxonomy): domain Bacteria; phylum Pseudomonadota; class Gammaproteobacteria; order Burkholderiales; family Burkholderiaceae_D; genus Collimonas. The sequence continues at coordinate 53,374 of NZ_FNOR01000012.1, read as the reverse complement.
GAGTCTGAACGCGCGGTACAAGGCGCACTGGAAGCGGCGATGGTCGGCCGCACCACCCTGGTCATCGCCCATCGCCTGGCTACCGTGCAGCGCGCCGATCGCATCATCGTGCTGGAGCACGGCCACATAGTCGAAACCGGCAATCACGCCGAACTGGTCGCGCAAAACGGCTTGTACGCCAGCCTGGCGGCATTGCAGTTCAACGGCCTGGTCGACGCATAAACAAACCTGCAGGAAAAGAACATGACTTTTTTATTTTCCCCGCTGAAGTTGCGCGATGTGACGCTGGCGAACCGGATTGCCGTTGCGCCGATGTGCCAGTATTCCGCAGAAGACGGCTTCGCCAATGACTGGCATCTGGTGCATCTTGGCAGCCGCGCGGTCGGCGGCGCCGGCCTGATCATTTTCGAAGCCAGCGCGGTGCTGCCGCAGGGCCGTATCTCGCCGCAGGATCTCGGCATCTGGAAAGACGACCATATCGCGCCGCTGCGCCGCATCACCCATTTTATCGAGCAGCAAGGCGTGGTCGCCGGCATCCAGCTGGCCCATGCCGGCCGCAAAGCCAGCGTCTGGCGTCCCTGGGAAGAGCAGCAAGGCCGGGTCGATCCGGATCAAGGCGGCTGGCAAACCGACGGACCGTCGGCGATTCCGTTCGACGCCAGCTACACCACGCCCAGAGCGCTCACACTCGACCGCATTCAAGACATCGTCAAGGCATTTGCCGATGCGGCACTGCGCGCGCATCAAGCCGGATTCAAAGTAGTCGAGATCCACGCGGCGCATGGTTATCTGTTGCATCAGTTCTTGTCGCCGGTCAGCAACCATCGCACCGACCAGTATGGCGGCTCGTTTGAAAATCGCGCGCGGCTGGCGCTGGAAGTGACGGCGGCGGTGCGCCAGGTCTGGCCGGAGCAACTGCCATTGCTGGTACGCCTGTCCGCTACGGACTGGATTGACGGCGGCTGGAATGTCGACGAAACCGTGGCTTTAAGCAGCCTGTTGCGCGAGGCTGGGGTCGATCTGATCGACGTCTCCAGCGGCGGCAATATTGCAGCTGCCACCATTCCGGTGGGGCCCGGCTACCAGACCCAGTTCGCGGCCAGAGTCAGAAAAGAAGCTGGCATCGCCTGCGGCACGGTCGGCATGATTACCGATCCCGGCCAGGCCGAACACATCTTGCGCACCGAACAAGCCGATCTGGTGCTGATGGCGCGCGAACTGTTGCGCGACCCCTACTGGCCGCTGCACGCAGCCGACGCACTGCACGATGTCACTTCCTGGGCGCCGCAATACATGCGCGCGACTTCACGCAAATCGCCGCAACGGCCAACGGCGGACTTCAGCGATAAATAAGGAAACACTGAAATAGTGTTGCCGTCATTATTTGGCCCAGGGCCCGCTTCCGTAGAACGTCCAAGGATTTACGGAGCGGGTTTTTTGCTGCCCGACTTGCCTAGGTCAGCCGACACCTCGGCAATCAGCCGCCGCAGCCACACCACATCCGGCGCCACATGCGAGCGCGCATGCCACAGCATGTAAAAACGCATCTTCGGCATATCGAAAGGCAGTGTAAACATGCCTATCGGCCAATCCGCGATAACGTGCTCGGCAAATTGCCGGCCGGTGGTGAAAATCAAATCCGATTTCGCCAGCACATGCGGCACCAGGGCGAAATACGGAATCGTCACCTGCACGTTGCGCTTCAAGCCTTGCTCGGCCAAGGCAGCATCGATGCCGCTGCGGTGCCCTTCAATATAGGGCGTAGGCGCCAGATGCGGCATTTCCAGATAATACTTCAGGGTCAGGCCCTTCTTGGCGACCGGATGATCGCGATGCATCATGCAGACCACATCGTCGTCGAACAATTGCGCCAGATGCAGATGCTCGGGCGGATCAGGCCAGTTGCCGATCACCAGGTCGAAGCGGCCATTTTCCAGTGCATTGGCGTAGTCCAGATTGGCGTCCAGCGCATGCACCATCAGGCTGGCGCCGGGCGCGCGCCGGCGCAGCTGCTCGATGATGGACGGAATCAGCAGCATGTTCAGATAATCCGGCGTGGCGATATGGAATACCCGCGCCGTGCTGTCGGCCTCAAAGGCCGCCACCGGCGCAGCGATTCTCTCGATGATTTCCAATCCCTGTTTCGCCAGCGCCAGCAATTCCTGCCCGCGTTCGGTAGGCACCATGCCAGTCTTGCCGCGCACCAGGATGGCGTCGCCGGTCAGCTCACGCAGGCGCTTGAGCGTATTGCTGATGGTCGGCTGCGATTGTCCCAGCTTGATCGCGGTGCGCGATACGCTCTTTTCCACCAGCAAGGTGTGCAAAACGCGTAACAAGTAGGTATCGAGGTGGTGATTGGTACGGGATGTCATGGGCGGCGCTGAAATTAGTATAGGGATGCGAACCTTCAGACAAGAAAATTGCACAATAAGCTTCACTAGCATAACGGATATGCATTGGCATGGGTAGCCATCGCCAAAGCACGACAGGCGTGACCTCAGGTATCGAATCGATAGCGATTTTCCGTACTGTAAGCACGATAAAGCCAGATCAAATTAGACGACCGGTCTAATTTAGATTAGAATGCAAAGATCATGAGAGCAAACTACGATACAACCAAGCGCCACATCCTGGACGCCGGCCAAAAAATCATTGCCGTCAAAGGCTTCTCGGGCGTCGGGCTCAGCGAGATATTGAGTGCGGCGGCGATACCCAAGGGCTCCTTCTACCATTACTTCGAATCGAAGGAACAATACGGCCGGGCGCTGATGGAGCAGTATGTGGACGACTACCTGCAAGCGCTGGAAGAAGTCCTGCAGATTGCAGTGCAGCCGGCGCAAGAGTCTGCCCGCGAACGTTTGCTGCGTTACTGGAGTCACTGGCTCGATACGCAATCGGGCGCAGAAGCCATGGACAAGTGCCTGGTAGTCAAACTCAGCGCCGAGGTCGCCGACCTGTCGGATGACATGCGCCTGGTTTTGTGCGAAGGCACGCGGCAAGTGATGGCGCGCCTGGCGGACTGCATCGCCGAAGGGATCGCCGACGGCTCCCTGCGGGTTGAACTGGAACCGCAAAAAACCGCGCAAATGCTTTACCAGCTATGGCTGGGCGCCAGCCTGCTGGCCAAGCTCCAGCAAGATCGCAGCGCGCTCGACAACGCCATGGAAATTACCTTGGATGTCCTGACGGTAGCGACACCATCGACAGCACCGACACCAACCTGAAGCACGCTGCAAGTCCGTGCTTTTTTTACCGCTCGATTAGTTGAGCGGTCTACTTTTGAAGGAATCCGCATGCTGAATTTTGAATTCTACAATCCCACCAAGATCGTTTTTGGCCGCGACACCATCGCCAAGCTAGCCGATCTGGTTCCCCACGACGCCCGCGTACTGATTCTGTACGGCGGCTCCAGCGCTCAGAAAACCGGCACCCTGGCTGAAGTCAAAGCCGCGCTCGGCCAGCGCGAGATTCATGAATTTGCCGGTATCGAGCCCAACCCGAGTTATGAAACGCTGATGCAGGCAGTGGCTCAGGTGCGCGCCGAGAACATCGACTTCCTGCTGGCGGTCGGCGGCGGTTCAGTCATCGATGGCACCAAATTCGTCGCAGCCGCGGCGAACTTTGATGGCGAACCATGGGACATCGCCGTCCAGCGCGGCGCCAACATCACCCGCGCCCTGCCCTTTGGCAGCGTGCTGACATTGCCGGCCACCGGATCGGAAATGAATAACGGCGGCGTCGTCACCCGCAAATCGATACAGGCCAAGCTGGCGTTCCACAGCCCGCTGGTATTTCCGCAATTCTCTATCCTCGATCCGAGCAAGACTTTCACGCTGCCAGAGCGCCAGATTGCCAACGGCGTGGTCGACGCGTTTGTCCACACCGTCGAGCAATACCTGACTTATCCGGTGCAAGGCCAGGTGCAAGATCGTTTTGCCGAAGGGCTGCTGCTGAGCCTGATCGAAACCGGACCGCGCGTGCTGGCCGAGCCGAACGACTACGACGCCCGCGCCAACCTGATGTGGGTGGCCACCCTGGCGCTCAACGGTCTGATCGGCGCCGGCGTGCCGCAAGACTGGGCCACGCACATGCTGGGCCATGAACTGACTGCACAATACGATATCGATCATGCCCGCACGCTGGCGATCGTGCTGCCTTCATTGCTGTCCGTCCGGCGCAACAGCAAACGCGCCAAGCTGCTGCAATACGCCGAGCGCGTCTGGCAAATCACTGAAGGCAGCGAAGATGCGCGCATCGATCTGGCCATCGGACGCACCCGCGATTTCTTTGAAAGCCTGGGCATCAAGACCCGGCTGTCGGACTATGAACTAGGCCAGGGCGCGGTCGAGACCGTGCTCGGGCAGCTGGACAAACACGGCATGACAGCACTGGGCGAGCATCGGGACCATACTCTGGCTGTCAGCCGCACTATCCTCGAAGCCGCCTTGTAAATTTGACATCCAATCTAATCTCTGGCTGATTTCACCCATGCCGGCAGAACATCGCCGGCACTTATTCCACCGAAGGAGTAGCCAACATGTCGCAAAATACAACCCAGAGCACGACAATCAATCGCCGCATCCTGCTGGCCGCGCGCCCGCACGGCGCGCCGACTGCCAATAATTTCAAGATCGATGAAAGCCCGGTGCCCACGCCTGGCGCCGGCCAGGTATTGCTGCGCACCGTCTACCTGTCGCTCGATCCCTACATGCGCGGCCGCATGAGCGACGCTCCTTCTTATGCGCCGCCGGTCGCGGTCGGCGAAGTGATGGTCGGCGGCACCGTGTCGCGGGTCGCAGCGTCCGGACATGCCGACTACAAAGCCGGGGACCTGGTCCTCGGTTACAGCGGCTGGCAGGACTACGAGCTGTCGGACGGCAAGGGCCTGACCAAACTTGACGCCAAGCTCGGCAAGCCATCCTACGCCTTGGGCCTGCTTGGCATGCCCGGTTTCACCGCCTACATGGGCTTGCTCGACATCGGCCAGCCGCAAGCCGGCGAAACCGTGGTGGTGGCAGCCGCTACCGGCGCCGTGGGTTCGGTGGTCGGGCAGATCGCCAAGATCAAGGGTTGCCGCGTAGTCGGCATCGCCGGCGGCGCCGACAAGTGCAAGTATGCGGTGGAAGAACTGGGTTTTGACGCCTGCGTAGACCATCGCACCGCCGATTTCCCGCAACAGCTTGCCGCCGCCTGCGATAAAGGCATCGATGTGTATTTTGAAAACGTCGGCGGCGCCGTCTTCAGCGCCGTGCTGCCCCTGCTGAATGAGCGCGCGCGGGTACCGGTATGCGGCCTGATCGCCAACTATAACGCCACCGACAAGCCGCAAGGACCGGACAATCTGCCAGGACTGATGGGCAGACTGCTGGTACGCCGTATCAAGATGCAAGGTTTCATCATCTTCGACTACAACCATCGTTACCTGGAGTTCTTCCAGGAGATGAGCGGCTGGGCCGCCGCCGGGAAAATCAAATACCGGGAAGATATCGTCGACGGTCTGGAGAATGCGCCGCAAGCCTTTATCGGCCTGCTGGAAGGCAAGAACTTCGGCAAGCTGGTGATACGCGCCGGCGACGAATGAAACATCAGGCAACACACACTCGAAAGGAATTCAGATGAAAATATTAATGGTGCTTACCTCCCACGACCAGTTGGGCGACACTGGCAAGAAGACCGGTTTCTGGCTGGAAGAATTTGCGGCGCCTTACTACGCCTTCCTGGATGCCGGCGCCGCCATCACGCTGGCATCGCCGCAAGGCGGACAACCGCCGCTCGATCCGAAAAGCGACGAAGCCGATGCGCAAACCGAGGCCACTGAACGGTTTCGCAAAGATGCGGCGGCACAGGCGGCATTGGCATCGACCATTAAACTGTCGAGCGTGCAAGCTGCATCTTATGACGCCGTGTTCTATCCGGGCGGCCACGGGCCATTGTGGGATTTGGCGGAAGACAAGGATTCGATTGCATTGATCGAAACCATGTATGCCGCGGGTAAGCCGGTATCGGCGGTATGCCACGCACCTGGCGTACTGCGGCATGCGCGCGTTGCAGACGGCAGCCCGCTGGTGAAGGGTAAGAAGGTTACCGGCTTTTCAGACAGCGAGGAAGCGGCTGTGCAATTGACGGATATTGTGCCGTTTTTGGTGGAAGCGGAGTTGAAACGGCTGGGCGGGAATTACAGCAAGTTGGCCGATTGGCAGAGTTATGCGGTTACCGATGGTAATTTGATTACCGGGCAGAATCCGGCGTCTTCGGTTGCTGTGGCGGAGCAGGTGTTGAAATTATTAGGGTGATTTATATTCCCGACTGCCACGGGATGCACTCCGTGGTCCGTGTGTGGGGTCAGAGTAATTTTCGCAAAGGACGCGAAAAGAACTATGCCCCCATTTAACTGCGGCTTATTTGGTGCCGAAAATACGATCGCCGGCATCGCCCAAACCAGGAACGATGTACGCGTGTTCGTCCAGATGCGAATCCAGGCTCGCCACATACAACTTGACTCCTGGATGCGCATTCTGGAATACCTGCACGCCTTCGGGTGCAGCCACCAGCGCCAGGAAGATGATTTGCTCGTCGCTGACGCCGCGCTTCTTCAGCACATCGACCGCATGTACCGCCGAATTGCCAGTCGCCACCATCGGATCGCACACGATAAAGATACGCTCCGCCAAATCCGGCAAACGCACCAGATATTCAACCGGCTGATGCGTCGCAGGATCGCGATACACGCCAATATGACCGACCCGCGCCGAAGGCACCAGATCCAGCAAACCATCGCTCATGCCAATCCCTGCCCGCAACACCGGCACCACCGCCAGCTTGCGGCCCGCAATCACCGGCGCTTCCATGCTTTGCATCGGCGTCTCGATCAGCTGCGTGGTCAGCGGCAGGTCACGCGTGATTTCATACCCCATCAACAGCGTGATTTCACGCAGCAGCTGACGAAATGTGCGGGTGGAAGTTTCCTTGCTCCGCATGTGCGTCAGCTTATGCTGGATCAGAGGATGGTTAAGAATGAAAAGATTGGGGAAACGCGGGTCGCTGAGCATAAGTGTAATTTTTGCGGGACAGAGCTGCCCGGGTAGGGTTTAAGAGCCACCGTAGCGTGGCGAATTACCCTTTTCTGGGCGACTCTGTCCTCAACCGATCAGATAAAACGGTGAAATTGCAAAGAAAGATATTTATAACGTCCAATATTCCAAATACAAAAAAGGGAGATTTCTCTCCCTCGTTTCTTCAGCATTCATTCAACTGCTTGCGCTACCTTGGGCATCAGCAAATCCAGTATCTGTTCCAGTTCGCGACGCACTTCGACAAGATTGATTTCGTCTTGCTTGGGCTCGGCGGCAAGCTCGGCTTCCGTGCTGCTGCCGAGGCGGCCATCGAGCTTGTTACGGGCGCCGCTGATGGTGAAGCCGTGTTCGTACAGCAGTTCACGGATACGGCGGATCAACAACACCTCGTGGTGCTGGTAATAGCGGCGATTGCCACGCCGTTTAACCGGTTTAAGCTGGGTAAACTCCTGTTCCCAGTAACGCAGCACATGCGGCTTGACACCGCACAGGTCGCTCACCTCGCCAATGGTGAAATAGCGCTTGGCCGGGATCGGCGGCAATACGACAAGCTCGGACTTACTCACTTTATCGTTCATGAATTAGTTTGGAGAACGGCGGCAAACTGTTGGATAGGCTGGATTGGTTGCAGGCTTGCGGCTTCAACCATGCCCTTGAGTTTTTGACTGGCGTGAAAAGTCACCACGCGACGCGCAGTGATAGGAATTTCTTCCCCGGTTTTTGGATTGCGGCCCGGACGTTGCGGCTTGTCGCGCAATTGGAAATTGCCGAAACCCGACAATTTCACCGACTCGCCGCGTTCCAGCGCGTCGCGGATTTCATCGAAAAACGTTTCAACCATGTCTTTGGCTTCACGCTTGTTGAGGCCAACCTGTTCAAACAAAAGTTCAGCCAGTTCCGCCTTGGTTAATGTCGGCAAATTCTTTTCTGCCTGCGAACGGGCTTGCGCTTCACGCATCGCCCGATTCAGGTCGGCGTCCAGAACGGATTGAAATTCTACTGTCTGCATGTCGTTCATTCTGTTGTTACGCCCCTGTCTTTTTGAGATTGCGGCCGCCGGTGCTGCGGGTATATCGCGTGCACCGGCATTTTGCTGCAGGTTTTATCATCGCTAAAGCCATTCAATGACAGATCAAGTGCGCAGTTTTGCTGTCGGCACCTTACCGACAGCCGCGATCAAAGCCGACATGGCGGCTTCTACGGTGTCTTCTTGAAGGGTATTTTCAGTATCTTGCAAGGTAAAACGGAAAGCAAGACTTTTTTCGTCATTTTCCAGCCCTTTGCCATGATATTCATCAAATAAAACAATGGCTTGCAGAATTCGGCAGGCAGGATTATGTTGCTGCTCGGCAGCAAAAACATCCAATAAATCCTGCGCATAAACCGCTTGTTTGACTACCACGGCGAGATCGCGCACCACGGCCGGGAATTTCGAAATTTCGACATATGCAGGTACTTGCCGTTGCTGCAACGCCAAGCCGTCGACTTCGAACACAACCGGCGCCAAAGGCAGCTCGTATTTCTGTTGCAGACGCGGATGCAGCTCGCCGATGAAACCGACCACCTGCTCACCCAGCAGTACTTGCGCCGAACGGCCGGGATGCAGCGCCGGGTGCTCGATTTTGGCAAAACGCAAAGCGGCAGGTGCAAACAAGGCTTCCAGATCCGCTTTCACATCGAAGAAATCGACAGTACGGCTGGCCTGGCCCCATTGTTCGTCAGCTTGCGGGCCGTAAGCCAGGCCGGCTACACGCTTGGGCTGTTCGAACCCGGCCACTTGCAGCGGGCCGTTCTGGACTTCCTGGTTACGCATGTAGACAGCCCCAGTTTCAAAAATCCGGACCCGGTTCAGCTTGCGGTTGAGATTGTATTTGACGTTGGCAATCAGGCTTCCCACCAGCGTTGAACGCATCACGCCCATCTGGCTGGCGATCGGGTTGAGCACCTTGATCGGCGCCAGGTTGCCTGCAAAATCGGCTTCCCATGCTTCTTCCACGAAGCTGAAATTGATCACTTCCTGATAATCCAGGTCGGCCAGCTGACGGCGAATCGCAAACAGCGAACGCTGGTTTTCCGGCGCGATATACATGGCGTTGGGCGCCACCGGCGGCAAGGCCGGGATATTTTCAAAACCGTAGACGCGGGCGATTTCTTCGATCAGGTCTTCCTCGATCTCGATATCGAAACGATACGATGGCGGCGTCACGGAAAATACGCCGCTCTCTTGCGTGAAGGCCAGGCCCAGGCGGGTGAAGATATCGGCGATCTGGCTATCCGACAAAGGCACGCCGATGACCCGCACCGCACGCGCGGTACGGACCTTGACCGGATCACGCTTTGGCAAGTTGACGCTCTGATCGTCGACCGGGCCGACTTGCGTCTGCGGTGTACCGCAAATTTCAACCAGCAAGGCGGTGATGCGTTCGATGTGTTCAACCGTGGTCGCAAAATCGACGCCGCGCTCGAAGCGATGACCGGCGTCGGTCGAGAAATTGAAACGACGGGCGCGGCCCTGTATCGCTTGCGGCCACCAGAATGCGGCTTCCAGATAGATATTCTGCGTTTCCAGCGAGACCGCGGTAGCGTCGCCGCCCATGATGCCGGCCAGCGATTCGATTTGGCGGTCGTCGGCGATCACGCCGATCCACTCGTCGACGCTGACGGTATTGCCGTTCAACAGTTTGAGCGATTCGCCTGGCTTGCCCCAACGGACATCGAGGCCGCCGTGGATCTTGTCCAGGTCGAACACGTGCGTCGGACGGCCCAGCTCCAGCATCACATAGTTGGAAATGTCGACCAGGGCCGAGATCGAACGCTGACCGCTGCGCTCCAGGCGCTGCTTCATCCAATGCGGCGTTGCCGCCTTGGCGTTCAAGCCGCGGATCACGCGGCCGGAGAAACGGCCGCACAAATCCGGCGCCGAAATCTTGACCGGCAAGGTTTCGGCGATGTTCGCAGCCACAGCCTTGAACACCGGCTGCTTCAGCGGGGTGCCGGTCAGCGCCGACACCTCACGCGCCACGCCCAGCACCGACAGGCAATCGGCCTTGTTCGGCGTCAGCTTGATGGTGAACTTGAGGTCGTTCAGTTCGTAATAATCACGGAAATTCTGACCGACCGGCGCGTCGTCAGGCAACTCAAGCAAGCCGCTCTGGTCTTCCGACAATTTCAATTCACGCGCTGAACACAGCATGCCTTGCGACTCGACGCCGCGCAACTGGCCAAGCTTGATCTCGAACGGTTTACCATCCGCGCCGGGCGGCAGGATGGCGCCAACCATGGCGCAAGGAACCTTGAGGCCGGGCCGCACATTCGGCGCACCGCACACGATATTGAGCATGGTGCCGGTGCCGACGTCGACCAGGCAGACGTTCAGGCGATCGGCATTCGGATGTTTGGCGGTCTCGACCACCAGGCCAACCACGATATGGGTAAAGGGCGGCGCAACCGGCTCGACCTCTTCCACTTCGAGACCGGACATGGTCAGCAGATGGGACAATTGGTCCGAAGTCATCTTCGGATCGACCATGGAACGCAGCCAGCTTTCAGAGAATTGCATAGGTAAAACCTTCAAAAACCTTTAGTCACAGAAGCAGGGAACGCTGGATTATCGGGGCACGATGTCAAATCAATCTCAGCGTTTTCGGCGTGGAGCTCGCTTCAAAAATCAGCTTGGTTCGCAAGCCTAATTAAATTGTTTCAGGAACCGCAGATCGCCTTCGTAGAACAGGCGCAGATCGTTGATGCCATAACGCAGCATCGTCAGGCGCTCGATACCGGAGCCGAATGCGAAGCCGATGAACTGTTCCGGGTCCAGGCCCATGTTGCGCACCACGTTAGGATGCACCTGGCCGGCGCCGGAGACTTCCAGCCAGCGCCCTTTCAGCGGACCGCTGCCGAAGGCGATGTCGATCTCGGCCGAAGGTTCGGTGAACGGGAAATAAGACGGACGGAAACGCACTTGCAAGTCGTCGGTTTCAAAGAAGGCCTTGACGAAATTCAGGTACACGCCCTTGAGGTCGGCGAAGCTGATGTCTTCGGCGATCCACAAACCTTCGACCTGATGGAACATCGGCGAATGGGTGGCGTCGCTGTCAACGCGGTAAGTACGACCCGGCGCGATAACCTTGATCGGCGGTTTGTTCATGCGCGCATAACGCACCTGCATCGGGCTGGTATGTGTGCGCAGCAGCAATTGCTTGCCGTCGCTGTCCTTGCCATCGATATAGAAGGTATCCTGCATCGAGCGCGCCGGATGATTTTCCGGGCTGTTCAATGCGGTAAAGTTGGTCCAGTCGGTTTCGATTTCGGGGCCGTCAGCCACATCGAAACCGATCGAACGGAAAATTTCTTCGATACGCTGCCACGAGCGCATCACCGGATGGATGCCGCCAACGCCACGGCCGCGGCCCGGCAAGGTGACGTCGATCGCTTCCGCATTCAGACGCTCTTGCATCTGCGCATCGGCCAATGCATCGCGGCGCGCAGTCAGCGCGGCTTCGATCTGCTCTTTGGCCTGGTTGATGACCGCGCCCTGGACTTTGCGTTCGTCCGCAGCCAGTTTGCCCAAGCCCTTCATCTGCTCGGTGATCTGACCGGTCTTGCCGAGATACTTGGCCTTCGCATTTTCCAGCGCGGCGGCGTCGACAGCGGCAATGAAATCAGCTTGGGCTTGCGTTACTAGTTGTTCTAGGGAGTTCATGCAGTTTTCCTGCTAGTTTTTAGTATTGCGGGACAGAGTTTATGAGCCACCGCAGCGTGGCGAATTACTCTGTCCTCAACCAACTAAAACAGAATGTTAAAAACACAAACGGGGCATAAGGTGTTGACCTCTGCCCCGCTCGGGATTGCCACGCTGCCTTTACACAGTGACGGCAAAACTACGTAAATAACTTACGCAGCGATGTTGGCCTTGACCTGATTGACAATCGCAGCAAACGCTGGCTTGTCCATCACTGCCATATCAGCCAGAACCTTACGGTCCAGTTCGATCGAAGCACGCTTCAGACCGTTCATGAATACGCTGTATGTAACGCCATGCTCACGCGAAGCGGCGTTGATACGGGCGATCCACAATGCACGGAATACGCGCTTCTTGTTACGACGGTCACGGTATGCGTATTGACCAGCGCGCATAACCGCTTGCTTGGCTACACGATAGACTTTACTGCGGCGACCGCGGTAACCCTTGGCTTGCACCAAGATTTTTTTATGACGGGCACGAGCTGTAACCCCACGTTTTACTCTAGGCATAATAACTCCTTAGTATGAGGTTAAGCGTTCGGCAACATGCGCGAAACGGATACCATGTTGTGGTCATTGACCCCAACGGAACCGCGCAATTGACGTTTGTTTTTGGTGGTTTTCTTGGTCAGGATGTGGCGTTTGAACGCTTGACCGCGCTTGACTGTTCCACCCGGACGCACACGAAAGCGCTTTTTGGCGCTGCTTTTCGTCTTCATTTTTGGCATGACACTATCTGTCCTCTAGGGACAGCTCCTTTTTTAACATGATTGCAGGTGGCAACATATCGTTACGCTTGGATGCCTGCTCTCACTTGTTTAAACCCAGCTGAACGATAACCACAACTGGATTTCGCAGCAGAGTCTGGTCTGCTGCTTTTGGGTGGCTTGCCCGAGTAAACCAGCATGCCACCACAAAATTTAATCAGTTGAGGACAGAGTCGCCCAGAAAAGGGTAATTCGTCGCGCTTCGGCGACTCTTAAACTCTGCCCCCAAGTTGTTATTTTTTCTTTTTAGGACCGATGATCATGATCATCTGGCGCCCTTCCATCTTCGGCCACTGCTCGACCTGTCCGTACGGCTCCAGGTCTTGCTTCAGACGTTCCAGCATGCGCACACCGATATCCTGGTGAGCCATTTCACGACCGCGGAAACGCAGGGTGATTTTGACCTTATCGCCGTCCTCATCCAGGAACCGGGTCAAATTGCGCAGCTTGATGTTGTAATCCCCATCATCGGTACCCGGGCGGAATTTAACTTCCTTCACCAGAATGACCTTCTGCTTCAACTTGGCTTCGTGCGCCTTCTTCTGCTCCTGGTACTTGAACTTGCCGTAGTCCATCAAACGGGCTACTGGCGGCTGTGCCGTCGGCGCGATTTCCACCAGATCGACGTTTGCCTCTTCCGCCAGGCGGAAGGCCTCAGCCAGACTGACGATACCGAGTGCTTCGTTCTCGACACCGGATAAGCGCAATTCTGGCGCAGTAATTTCGCCGTTGATGCGATGTGACTTGTCCGTAGCTATTGCAGTTTCCTTTAAAAATCAAATAATTAAGCCGTGCTCCGGCGCGTCGGGTTGCCCCGTTCAGGCTTTGGTTTCGACCTCGTTCCGGAGGCGCTCCACCAGTACGTCGATAGGCATCACACCCAGATCGACATTGCCCCGCGCTCGCACGGCCACTGTGTTTGCATCCCGCTCTTTATCACCGACAACCAGTATATAAGGCGGCTTCTGCAAAGAATGCTGCCGTATTTTATAGGTAATCTTCTCATTACGCAAATCGGCCTCTACTCTAAACCCTTGTTTTTTCAGCGTTTGTGCAACATTTTTAACATATTCCGACTGTGCGTCAGAGATATTCAAAACAACAACTTGCACAGGAGCAAGCCACAGAGGCATCGCACCGGCGTGGTTTTCGATCAGGATCCCGATAAAACGCTCCAGCGACCCAACGATAGCACGATGCAACATGACCGGCACTTTACGGCCATTGTCTTCAGTGACATATTCCGAACCGAGGCGACCCGGCATCGAAAAATCGACCTGCATGGTACCGCACTGCCAGGAACGGCCAATCGAATCCTTCAAGTGATACTCGATTTTAGGACCGTAGAAGGCGCCCTCGCCCGGCAATTCTTCCCATTCTGTGCCGGAAGCCCGGATCGCTTCACGCAGAGCGCTTTCCGCCTTGTCCCAGACTTCATCTTCGCCGACCCGCTTGTCAGGACGCAAAGCCAGCTTCACCGCTACTTCGGTAAAGCCGAAATCGGTGTACACCTGACGCACCACCTTATCGAAGGCCGCCACTTCTTCCTGCACCTGCTCTTCGGTACAGAAAATATGGCCGTCATCCTGGGTAAAGCCGCGCACCCGCATCATGCCGTGCAAAGCGCCGGACGGCTCGTTGCGATGGCATTGACCGAATTCGCCAAAACGCAGAGGCAGGTCGCGATAGCTATGCAAGCCGGAATTGAAAATCTGGATATGGCCGGGGCAGTTCATCGGTTTCAACGCATAGCTGCGGTTTTCCGACTCTGTTGTAAACATGTTGTCGCGGTAGTTGTCCCAATGACCGGTTTTCTCCCACAAGGAACGGTCCAGGATTTGCGGCGCCTTGACCTCCTGATAGCCATTGTCCTGATAGACGCGACGCATGAATTGCTCAACCTGTTGCCAGATAGTCCACCCCTTCGGGTGCCAGAAAATCAGACCGGGCGCCTCATCCTGAAAATGGAACAGGTCCAGCGCACGCCCCAGCTTGCGATGGTCGCGCTTTTCCGCCTCTTCCAGCATATGCAGGTAAGCATCTTGCTCATCTTTCTTGGCCCAGGCGGTGCCATACACACGCTGCAACATTTCATTTTTTGCGTCGCCGCGCCAGTAGGCGCCGGCCAGCTTCATCAGCTTGAAGACTTTCAGCTTGCCAGTCGACGGCACGTGCGGGCCACGGCACAAGTCGGTGAACTTGCCTTCGGTGTACAGCGAAACTTCCTGATCCTGCGGGATCGAGCCGATCAGTTCCGCCTTGTAGGCTTCGCCGATCGATTCGAAATAAGCGATCGCTTCGTCACGCGCCACTACCTTGCGGGTAACCGGCTCATCCTGCTTCGCCAGCTCAGCCATCTTCTTTTCAATTTCCAGCAAGTCTTCCGGGGTAAACGGACGCTTGTAGGCAAAATCGTAGTAAAAGCCGTTTTCGATCACCGGCCCGATCGTCACCTGCGCATCTGGAAACAGTTCCTTGACCGCATACGCCAGCAAATGCGCTGTCGAATGGCGTATCACTTCCAGGCCGTCGGCATCCTTGTCGGTAACGATCGCCAGCTCGACATCGCGTTCGATCAGGAAAGAAGTATCCACCAGCTTGCCGTCGACCTTGCCGGCCAAAGCCGCCTTGGCCAGACCGGCGCCGATACTGGCGGCGACCTGCGCCACAGTCAGCGGCGCATCGAATTGACGCTGTGAACCATCGGGAAGTTTGACTGCTATCATTTTGAGCCCCATATCGGCGGTCACTCGGGACGACGCCGGATTGAATTGAATTAACGTATGCCTTACAAAAATGCGGACGAAAAAAAACGCGGACCAGCCGCGCTTTTTTCATCATGCAAGTAGAAAAAGGCCTCGACTAGCGTCGCTCACAGATTGTGGTGGTAGTTCGCGGTGTCATAACCGGGATGCCTTTCTCGCTCTTACAGATGTTGAATTCGTTTTAGTTAATCTGCCGCATAGGGTGATAACAGCGGCGACAACAGAATGCTACCGATCATACCAGAAAACGGGCGCGGCATGGCAAGCGCGCAATATATTCTATTGCGTGCCGCCTAAGCTCCATCGTTCCCGCGATTCCACCACCCTCCTCCCAACGCTTGAAACAAGGCCGCCGTATCGGCAAACCGCGCCGCCTGCGCTTGCGCCAGATTGATCACCGCTTGCTGATAGCTTTGTTGCGCCGTCAATAAGGTTTGCGGACTGGACGCACCCAGCTGCACCGATTTTCGCGAGATCTCAAGACTGTGTGCGGCAGCGCGTTCGGCGACGGCTTGCGCCTGCAGCGCATCGGCATCGTATTGCAAGGCGCGCAAACTGTCGGCAACGTTTTGAAAGGCAAGGATCACCGTACTTTTATACTGCGCCGCAGCCTGCTCCAGCAAGGCTTCCGAAGCGCGCTTCTTATGCAGCAGTGCGCCGCCGGCAAACAGGGGTTGCGTCAGACCGCCAACCAGACCCCACAAACCGCTACCCGCAGTAAATAAATTCCCCATCTGCGCCGCTGCAGTGCCGATATTTGCGCTCAAGGTAATCTGCGGCAGCATGTTCGCAGTAGCAACGCCGACAGCGGCGCTGGCAGCGTGCAACTGCGCTTCAGCCGCACGCACGTCCGGCCGTTGCCGCACCAGGCTGGACGGCAGGCTGACCGGCAATTGCTGCGGCAGACTGAGACTGGCAAGATCGAACTTCTGCTCCAGCCCCTGGCTTGGGAAACGCCCGGCCAAAGCGGTCAGACGATCCCGTTGTTGCGCCAGCGATTTCTGCAAGGGCGGCAAGCTGGCCCGGGTCTGCGCCAGTGCTGCCTGTTGCGTCAGGACATCGGCTTGCGCGACGTCGCCTAATGCATACTGACGCTGCAACAATGCGAGTAATTCGGCCTGGACTTTAAGCACCTCCTGAGTCGCGCTGATCTGCGCCCGCAGCCCGGCTTCCTGTACTGCCGCAGCCACCACATTCGAGGTCAGCGTCAGGTAAGCCGCTTCCTGCAGAAACTTCTGTTGTTCGGCCTGTGCTTGCAACCCCTCTACCTGGCGCCGATTACCGCCAAACGCATCCAGCGTGTAAGACACGCTGACCTGCGCCGTATGCAGATTGAATGGCGAAGCGCCCTGCCCGGCAGACTGCGGCTGCTTCTGCCGGGTCGGCGTCAGGCTGGCGCTGACGCTAGGGAAAAACGCCCCCTGCTGCACCGACACTTGTTCCTGCGCCGCACGCAGCGCCGCTTGCGCTGACTGCAAATCGGGGCTGGCCTTGAGCGCCTCTTCGATTACAGCATTCAATGCCGGTGAATTGAACAGGGTCCACCACTGGGCAGGAATATCCATGCCATCGACAAACTGCTGCGCATCGCCGCCCAGCGTCGCTGCGGAAGAAGTTTTTGCTTGCAAGGGCTGTTTGGTATATCCATGCACCTGAGGTGCGTCCGGCTGTTTAAAATCCGGTCCGGCCGCACAACCTGTCAGCGCCAGTAGCGCCGCCAGCGCCGAAGCCCTGAGTTTACAATCTATTGCGTTCATGTTTTCACCTGCTCAAGATTCGTTCGATCGTCCGCCTAGCGGCCGTCATTTTCCTTGCTTATACCGCGCCGTTTTTCAATCCAGCTCTCCAGCGAGTAATAGAAGGCAGGCAGGATGAACAGCGTCAGCATGGTGGCGACAATCAGGCCGCCCACCACCACCGTTGCCAGCCCGCGCTGGACATCGGTGCCGACACCGGTGGCCAGGGCCGCCGGCAACATCCCTACCGAGGCTACGGTTGCCGTCATCAGCACCGGCCGGAAACGTTCGAAGGCGCCTGCCAGCACTGCCTCCAGCAATGCCACGCCTTGCCGCCGGACCCGATTGATATTGGATACCATGATGATGCCGTTCTGCACCGCCACGCCAAACAACGCGATGAAGCCGACCCCGGTAGCCACGTTGATCGTGCCGTTGGTCACCCGCAGCGCGATCAAGCCCCCTAGTGCGGCCAGCGGCACCACCCCCAGGATCAGCAATGCTTGCCGCAGCTTGCCGAAACCCGCATATAAAATAACCGCCATCAAACCCAACACCAGGCCGAACACCAGTATCAAACGCGATTGCGCCCGCTCCTGGTTCTCGAATTGCCCGGCCCATTCGAGACGGTATTTGGTTTTATCGAAATGCACTTTCTGCGCCACCTGGGCTTGGGCATCCTGGTAATACGACAGCAAATCGCGATTGGCATAGTCCAGGCGTACGGTCAGCTGGCGATGTGTATTCTCATGGGCAATCGTGCTCTCGCCGGTGGTGGTGCGGATATGCGCCACCTGCGACAAGGGGATCCGTGCACCGCCAGCGGTCGTCAGCAACAAATCGCCCAGCGCTTCCGAGCTATTGCGGCTGCTCTTGGGGAAGCGCACCGTAACGTTATGCACCTTATCCGCCAGATACAACTGGGTGACCGGCGCGCCGCCGATACCGGTCTGTATCAGATTGGCGATATCGGCCACGTTAATCCCCAGGCGGGCGGCGGCAGCGCGATCGATGTCGATCGCCACCTGCGGCACCGGAGGCTCCTGGAATATCGCCACGTCAGCAGAGCCTTTCACGCCATGCAGCACCTCGACGATCTGATTGCCGATGCGGCGCAGTTCCTTGAAATCCTCGCCATACACGCGAATTACCAGCGGACTGTGCGCGCCACCCACCGCATCGTTGACGCCATCGCTGATCGGCTGGCTGATGCCGACTGAAAAACCGGGCAGCTGCGACAGACGCGCGTTCAGCCGCTGTACAAACTGTTCCTTGGTTTCGCCGTTGGGCCAGGTACTGTACGGTTTCAGGCCGACCGGAACTTCCATATGCGACGGCGTCCACGGATCGGTGCCATCATCGCTGCGGCCGAGCTGAGTCACGGCATAGGACACCTCGGGAAATTCCAGCAATGTGCGGCGCAATTCGCTGGCCATCTCGCTGCCCTTGTCGAGCGACAAACCCGACGGCATTTGCACCTGCAGCCAGAGCGTGCCTTCATCCAGATTCGGCATGAATTCACGGCCGGTAGCGGCGCCCAGCACGATCACGCCGGCCAAAGATGCCGCGCCGATCCCATATGAAACCGCAGGATTATTCAACAAGCGCCCCAGGGTCTTGCGGTAGCCGGCGCTGAGCCATTCCAGCGGCTGGTTATGAAAAATCCGGCGCGGCTTGTGCAATGCCATATAGGCCAGCCCGGGCACCAGCACGATGCTGCACAATAAAGCGCCGATCAATGCATAAGCCACGGTGAAAGCCATCGGCGACAGCAATTTTCCTTCGGCGCGCTCGAAAGCGAACAGCGGCAGATAGGCAACGATGATAATCAGGGTGGCGAAGAAGATCGGCCGGATCACCTCGGTGGTGGCATCGCGCACGTCGGTCTCGGTCAGCACCACCTCGGGCCTGGCTTCGCGCCTGCGCAAGATCGCTTCGGTGACCACGATCGCACCATCGACAATGATGCCGAAATCAATCGCCCCCAACGAAAACAGGTTGGCCGGCATCTTGGTCAGGTACATCATGATGAACACCGTCACCAGCGCCAGCGGGATGGTCACTGCGGCCACCAGCGCGCTGCGCGGGCTGCCGAGAAACAGAATCAGGACGATGCAGACCAGGCCGATACCCTCCATGACGGTATGGCCGACCTTGTGGATGGTCAGCTGGATCAAATCATCGCGATCGATATACGGCACAATCTTGACATCCATAGGCGCCAGCTGCTTTTGCAACTGATCTACCTTGGCATGCACATCCTTGATGACTTCCGATGCGTTCTGATACTTCAGCAGCTTGACGACGCCCTGGATGGTGTCGGGGTTATTGTCTTTACCGAGAATGCCTTGCCGTTCCTGGTGGCTATATTGCAGCTTGCCCAGATCACGCACCAGCACCGGCACGCCATTGGCTTGCTTGACCACGACGTTGCCGAGGTCGGTCAGGCTACGCATGAGGCCGATGCCGCGCACGACATAACCTTGTTCGCCGCGCGTAATGCGGCTGCCGCCGGCGTTGGCGTTATTGTTGGTAATGGCGGTCGTCACATCCGACAGAGAAACGCCAAAGCGCTGCAACTGCTTCTGATCGACCTCCAGTTGATACTCCATCGTCAGGCCGCCAAAATTGCCGACTTCAGCAATGCCGGGAACTTGCTGCAACTCCGGGATCACGATCCAGCGCTGGATCTCGGACAGCTCCATCAGATTCTTGCTGTCGGATTCCAGCGTATAGCGATATATTTCGCCGGCGGGACTGGTCACCGAGTCCAGGCTGGGTGTAATACCGGCGGGCAGCGCCGCTTGCGCCATGCGTTCGGTGACACGCTGGCGCTCCCAGTAATCTTCCGCGCCATCTTTGAATGTCAGCGTAATCAGCGACAGGCCGAAAGTACTGGACGAACGCATGTGCACCAGCCCCGGCGTGCCGCTCAACTGCCGTTCCAGCGGGATGGTGATCTGCTGCTCGATTTCTTCGGCAGCCAGACCTGGCGCCTGAGTGGTCACTTGTGCGGTTACATCGGATAACTCAGGATAGGCTTCGACCGCCATCCGGGTCCACGAGTAATAGCCGAACAGTGTCACCATCAAGGTCACCAGGATTACCGCATAGCGCTTTTGCAAGCAATAGCGAACGATATTATTAATCATTGAGCAACACTCCGCCCTTGATCACAATCCGGTCGCCGACCAGCAATCCTTTCCGGATCCGCACGCTGCCATCTTCTTCGTTGCCGGTTTCTATCGTGCGCCGTACAAATGTCCAGGGAGCGACTTCCACGAATACAGTCGTGTTTTCGTTATTCATCAATAAGGCCGACGGCGGAATTACCGGCGCCGAAGCCTGCGCCACGGCAAAAGACGCGTTGGCAAACATGTTCGGCTTGAATTTCCCATCCGTATTGGGCACGCTGATACGCACCAGCGCCCTGCGCGTCTCTGCTTGCAGCACGTCGCTGACAAACGCCACGTTGCCGTGGAATTGTTCGCCTGGGTAAGCCGGCAAGCTGATGCTCGCTGGCTGCCCTTTCTTGATCGACGCCAGCATGTTTTCCGGTACGCTGGCGGTAATCCAGACCGTGTCCAGGTTGGCAATCGTCATCAAGACGGCGTTCGGATCGTTGGCGGCTTGCCCGGCGCCGATGGCCAGGGCGGTGATGCTGCCGGCAGCCGGCGCCACCAGATTCAGGCGTTGCCCGCCGCTGTCGGCGGCAGTTGCGCCACCGGCGCTGAGCGATTTGAGACGCGTATCGGCGCGCGCGAATTCAGCCTGCACCTGGACATAAGTACTTTCAGCTTGCTCCAGGTCTTTGGCCGCACCGGCGCCAGCCTGTTGCACGCCGCGCTGCCGCTCCAGTACCCGCTTCGCCAATTGCAACGCATCGCGGGCTTTTTGCATATCCGCGGTAGCCTGGGCAAAATCGCCGGAAGTCATCACCAGCAGCAACTGCCCCTTACGAACACGATCGCCAAGGCCCACCTTCAACTCAAGCACTTTGCCGGCAACCGGCGGCAGGATGTTAATGGTGCGGGCAGGATCCGCCTCCACCTGCGCCGGCAGCTCCAGCGCATGCGCGGCGTCCAGCGCTGTCACGGTTTGTACCGCAATGCGCTGCCGCAAGGGCGAATGCTGCGGGATTGTGATGCGCTCGCCCTGCCTGGTGAAATTCGCGGCCGGTTCACTATTGGCGGCGCTGGCGGAAGCCTTGCTGCCGGACTCGGCGAAAGCAAGTCCGCCGGCGATCAATATGCAGACGGCAAGGATCGCCAGAGGTTTGCGTTGAAAAAGAGGATTGTTCATGATCGTGCTCGCGCTTGTGCTCATGTTAAGAGATTGTTTTTCACGTAAGCCCCTAGCGATGTCGCCATCTGGAGGGCCGGACGCCATTTTTTTCAACCGGGATAGTTGCCAGAGATTGCAGGCGGTATCGGTTTTGGTCAGCGCGGCTGAAGAGCGGCGCAAGGAGCTCGCGTGCGGCGACATAAGATGCATGCCGTTCGCCGCGGCTCTGCAAGGTGGACATAGCTAGCCCCACCAAACTGGGACTCGTATAGGCTACAGACCGATTCTGTCAGAAACCTGAAGGAAAGCTGACAAAATCCTGACAACGCGATTCTGTCGACAGATCGTGTCAAGCGCTCGCAGCGCCATAGGTCGCTGCGACAGCAATCAGATAGCGCATGACCTGTGTATGGAGGAAGGGCTATTTAGCGGTGAATCACGGGCGCACCCAACTGGCGGGGGCCGGCAGGAGTTTGAATATGTGCGATCAGCCAAGGCTGTTCACCGGCGGCGATGGGCGTTGCGGAAAATGCATCGTCAAATCCCAGACGCGCCAGCATCTGGTTTATCTGCTCCGCTTCTGCATGAAACGCTTCCAGGCGTATCAAGGAACAACCCAAGTCCTGCAGTTTGCTGGCGGGATGCGTTTCCGTCTGCCATTCGATGAGCGCGGGTACGATGCCATGGAAAGGTAGCCTGCCATCGGCAGGAATGCTGATCAGCCAATTCAACTGGCCGCGCGTCATAGGCTCAATTTCTCCCACAGGAACCGGCGATGCCGCTACTGCCGCCACCGCTGCATAAATGTCGCTGGTCCGCGCCACCCACGTCGCTAGCCGCGGCAGGCAATCGGGAGCCAATTCGTCAAGCTGGAACCAGCGCGGCCGATCAGGGCGCGCGGCATCCGGATTCACCGCGATCACCTCAAGAAAAATTTCGTTGCCGAGCCTCAAAAGGCAATTGTGCGTCCCCATGCGCGGATGTTCGCCACCGATTTCAAGTGCGACGCCGAGCGCGCGGCGCACATATTCCACGCCGTCCGCCAAGGATGGCGCAGTAATGACTATGTGGTCGATGGCAGTACGCGGCATGAGATGGCTTTTCGAGATTCGGTACAGAAGACTTCGCCACAAGCTACCACAGCGAGACAAACCCCGCAAAAACCAGCAATGCGGAAGCAACCAGGGAACTCCCGGCGCCGACCATATTACCCAGGTAGGGCCGCCGCGCCCAACTTCTTCCGCCACGAATTGACGACTTGCGCGGGCGCACCTTGCTTGATGGATCTTGCAAATGTAATCAATTGCATCATTATTTGATTAACAAGCAATCACACGTATAGTTGGCGCAACTCAACACCAATACGTCGATAGAAGTTGTCCATGGCTACGCAGCGGACGCCTCAAAGTTCAAGTAAACTTGAAGCGGCATACTTTTCGAGGAATCCGGATGAGCGAGATATTGATCACTATCGGCGAACTGGCGAAACGGTCCGGCGTAGCCGCAAGCGCATTGCGTTACTATGAAGAGCAGGGACTGTTAAGCAGCAAGCGTGAAACAGGACGGCAACGGCAATTTTCCCGCGATGTATTGCGCCGGGTTGCCTTCATCCGGGTGGCACAGACGGTGGGCCTCAGCCTTGACGAGATCAAGACAGCCCTGTCGACGTTGCCGCAAAAACGCACGCCGACCAGGCAAGACTGGGAGCAACTATCGCGCTCCTGGCAACCCGTGCTGCAACAGCGCATAGATACGCTGACGGCGCTGCGCGACCAACTTACATCGTGCATCGGCTGCGGCTGCCTGTCGCTTAAAAAATGTGCGCTATACAATCCTGACGATGCCGCCCACCGGCGCGGCACAGGGCCGCGCTATCTATTGGGCGACGATCCAACCAGGGTTCTCGTCGGGGACGATACTGATGAGCGCAACTAGGCCCGATTAAGTCACTCGCTCAATTTGAACGATTCCAACTCGCCCGTATAACGTTCGGTACGGACGCCGCCATTCCCATAATATTCTTCGACCGACTTCACCCATCGTTTAACTTCCGGGACATACCAGAATGCTTTATAGGTTCTGCCGGTTGCCGGCACTGCTGTAGTTTTTTGCACCTGTGTGACCATGGTGGTGCCGCCCTGCCCCATCTGCGCCCCTTGAACCACGCTCTGGCCAGGCTCCAGCTCCGCATTCCATCGACCTTCTGATTCGACTTTTATTGCCTTGAATTTTCCAGCCGGCACTTCCACCGTTTCAAAGCCGACAACCGTAAACTTGTTGTTCCACTGTTCAAACCGGTGCACCTTATTAGGATGCTGTTCCGTATATTGCACTTCCCAGGTTTTGCCGGCGGTCAATGGAAATGAAAATGGCTTATTGACCACTGTTTCTTTGCCGTTGACATCGCGGCTACGGCTCCAGTCTGCACCGGAAAACACCTCGGTTGCGGCCTGCGTCGAACCGCTTTGTTTCGACGAGTAGTAAATACTGGAAGAAGTCACATGGGAAACCGTCACCTCGGAACGGCTCTGGCCCCACCCTGACGGCCCTTTCTCCACCGTAGTTCGATAAGTCCAGCTATCTCCCGCCTTGACCGACGGGGCATCAACGGATTGCGCTAAACCAGGTAATGCAAGGGCCGCGCCGATCAAACCTAGAACGATGTTTTTCATAAAGAAATATTATTATAGAGAAAAGTACATCATATCGGCTTCAATCCCTCGCGTCACCAAAGAGATCAAAATGGAAACATTTGGAAACAACTTTGTTTCCAAATAGAAAAATACCAACTTATACTTCACGTCGCAAGTTGGATCTCCCTACATAATTAACAACAATATCAAGGTAAATTTATGCGCCCTTCTTTTCGGCCGACGCTGATGCTCGGACTGATCACCATATTGACGGCGTGCGGTGGTGGAGGTAATTCAAGCAGTACCGCGTCAACCGGGAATTCAACGACAACCGCAGCTAGCACGCCGGCAGTCGTGCCAAATGGGTCGACGTTGACCATGACGCAAAACAGTTCAGTGCTGGTGCCGTCCGGCACGACAGTTAGTTCCCCCAACGGCAGTATCGTCACTATTAGCGGCACGTCCAATACGGTTTATACCCAGGTAGGTGCGACCGTCAGCGTGCCAGCCAATGCAACCGGCCCGGCTAACAATCTGGTATCTACGGGACAAGCTACAAACGGTGCGCTAGCCACAACGCCAGCAACGGTTAGCGTGATCGCCGGTTCGGCAACGACTAATCTTGCCCCTGTCGATGGCTCAGGCGCATCGGCTATTTTCTGGGGTGGCGGACACCTGGCCCTTGACAGCAGTGGCAACATCATCGCTTCTGACCGGGGCGCGCTAAGAAAGGTGACACAGGCCGGCGTTGTAACCACACTGGTACCAGGCTATCAACCCGCAGACTGGGAAGGACTCGCCATTGACAGTAGCGGCAACATTTACGGAGCAGGCTCTTCCGCACAACTAGTTTCGTCCCCTCCTGCTACATGGGGCGCATCGATTTACCAGCTGCCGGTGACGGGAGCGATTAAGGGCATTGCCCTAAACTGGGAAACCTCCACCACCAATCCGTCTATTGGCTGGGGTGGTCTCGCAGTTGACGGCAACGGAAATTTATACTTGGCAGACGGGCCAAACAATCGTATCGTGAAATTCACTGCGACTGGCGTCATGTCGGTATTTGCAGGAAGCGGTACGAGTGGCGGTGGCGACGGAATCGGTACCGCAGCAACGCTGAATAATCCGACGGATTTGGCAATCGATGCCAACGGCAATCTGTATTTTACTGACTCATCCACCAATCAGGGAAAATCGACCATCCGGAAAATCACAGCTGACGGCACCGTCAGCAGTATAGCCACGCTGGGGCAACCAGGGATCCCGATTGCCGTTGACCCGTCTGGCAAGATATATACAACTGACGGCTTCTCAAACATAGTCCGCGTAGATTCCAAAGGTAGTGTCACCACATTTAACACAGGAATAACATCTGGATTTATCACGTCGATAGCCGCTGACGCCAACGGGAATCTATATGTTGGTACCCGCGGTCTTGGCGCGCAGATTCTCAAAATCTCGTTTTAATTTTCACGCTATCTGGCTAAAACGCGTTGCCGCTAATTACGCCAGGGTGACTGCTATTCCCATTTTACGGTATGGCGCAATCAAGGCTTCCGCCACACCGGTGTTCACCACGATTTCACCGATTTGAGTTAACGGCACAATCTGGTACGGCGATGCCGTATCCAGCTTTTCCGGCGAGGCCAGCACCACCGTCTTCAAAGCTGCATGGCACAGTGCGCGCTTGACACAGGCTTCCTCATAATCGCCGGTACTGATGCCGGCCTCGGGATGCAAACTGCACACACCCATGAAATACAGGTCGGCGCGGATCTGGCCGATGGCCTCGATCGCGGCCGCGCCGACGCCGACGATCGAATGCTTGAACAAACGGCCGCCGATCATGACGACTTCGATATGCGGATGCGCCACCAGCTCGATCGCAATCGACGGGCTGTGCGTCACCACGGTCGCCCGCAGCGTCTGCGGCAACTGCCGCGCCAGCTGCACGGCGGTGGTGCCGCCATCGATGAACACCACCTGTCCCGGCTGGATCATGGCAGCGGCGGCACGGCCGATGGCTGGCTTGGCCTCGCTCGAAATCCGTTGCCGCTCAACGAAGGGAGCCGCCGCGGGCGACGCCGGCAAGGCGCCGCCATGGACGCGCTGCAGCAAACCCTCCTTCGCTAGTTGGCGCAGATCGCGCCGAATGGTGTCTTCCGACAGGCCGAGCCGTTCACTAAGCGACTTGGCGACTATCTGCCCGTCTCGCTCCAGGATTTCCAGGAGATGTTGTTTGCGTTGCAGTGTCAGCATGGTTTTTCAGACTCTATTTAAATATTATTTGCACGTTTTTTCTTGATATTTAACGATGTTGCATGATAAATTCCCGAAACGCAAGCTCATGGCGCACCGACAGGAGAATTCCCATGCAAGATGACAGAGTC
The DNA here is from genome assembly GCF_900107095.1 of Collimonas sp. OK242. GTDB lineage: Bacteria > Pseudomonadota > Gammaproteobacteria > Burkholderiales > Burkholderiaceae_D > Collimonas. Next base: position 26,983 of record NZ_FNOR01000012.1, on the reverse strand, counting down.
AAGATACGCAACGTTGAAGTATTGTCGAACGATTGGTATCTGCTGCAGAAAACCACCTTCGATTACCGCCGCGCCGATGGCGACTGGCAAACCTTGACGCGCGAAACCTATGATCGCGGCAACGGCGCCACCATCCTGCTGTACAACCGCGAGCGTCGCAGCGTGATCCTGATTCGCCAGTTCCGCTTCCCTACCTACGGTAACGGCCATGACGGTTTTCTGATCGAAACCGCAGCCGGACTGCTCGACCAGGCCAGCCCCGAGGTGCGGATCAAGGCTGAGGTGGAGGAAGAGACCGGCTATCGTGTGACAGAAGTGCGTAAAGTATTTGAAGCCTTCATGAGCCCGGGCTCGGTCACTGAAAAGCTGTATTTTTTTGTAGCCGAATACGAACCCGGCTCAAGAGTCAGCGATGGCGGCGGCCTGCAAGCTGAAGGCGAAGACATCCAGGTGCTGGAACTGGCGCTGGACCAGGCATTGCAGATGGTAGCCAATGGTGAAATCGCCGACGGCAAGACGATCATGCTGCTGCAATACGCGCAACTGCATTTGCTGCCGTAGCTGGCAATCGCGAGGCGATCTTTTTTCGCAAAACAACATCAAATTCCTGAAATATCCCAACTGCAAAGCCAAGGTGTAAGCTAAGACTTGGAAATCTGCTGATATGGGATGCATCCCTCGTAAGGAAATCCAGACTTTGCCGACTAATCACCAGCTCCGCAAAAACTTAGCTATCGAAGAGGATGGATATCATGGATAACTTATCAACAAAAACCAGGCAAGCATCTGCACTGCCTTATATCAAGGGATTGCTGACGGCATGCGGACTCGGGCTGGCCCTGCTGCTTGGACAAAATCTCGCATTGTCGTCGGAAGCGGCGAAAATCGTACCCCCGCCCGCCAGCGACGAACAGGCATCGGGCGCGGAGCATTCGGCAACCGCCGTTTTCGCAGGCGGCTGTTTCTGGGGCGTGCAAGGCGTTTTCCAGCATGTGCGCGGAGTCACCGATGTAGTCTCGGGTTACGCAGGCGGCAGCCGCGATACAGCACAATATAACCGGGTCAGCGAGGGCGATACCGGACATGCGGAATCAGTGCAAATCACTTACGATCCGACGCAAATTACGTATGGCAAGCTGCTCCAGATATTTTTCTCGGTTGCCCATGATCCTACCGAGCTGAATCGCCAGGGACCGGATTCCGGCACGCAATATCGATCGGCAATCTTTCCCGCCAACGACATGCAGCGCAAGATCGCACTGGCGTACGTCGGGCAAATCGATAAAAGCAAAGTGTTCAGCAAACCGCTGGCGACGCGTATAGAAACCTTCCACGGCTTTTATCCTGCCGAGGCCTACCACCAGAATTTCCTGACACGCAATCCCGGCTACCCTTATATCGTCGTCAACGACTTGCCCAAGATCGATGAGCTCAAGCGCTTATTCCCGAACCTGTATGGTGCCCAACCGGTACTTACCAAGGTCGCGTCGCGCTAGAACGAACTTTCGGCTTTAGATTGGTGCATCGCATGTGATAAATTCGGTGTGGGCTGTCATCTTGATCGCCCGCCCATTTCTCTTATCGCATCCGGATTCAATTAATGACCAAACCTAAGCCTTTTTCGATGATTCGCGAATTTCACCTCGCCGACTGGTTCACGCTCAGCAATGCGTTTTGCGGCGTGGGCGCCTTGTTTTCAGTGATGACTTATCTGCAGACACGCGAAGTGCTGCACATCTTCATCGCATGCGGCTTGATTCCGGCAGCGCTGGTGTTCGACATACTCGATGGCCGCATTGCGCGTTGGCGCGCTCAAAGCTCGGCCATGGGGCGCGAGCTGGATTCACTGGCCGACATCATTTCGTTTGGCGTCGCGCCCGCGGTGATCGCCTATGGCTGCGGCATGCAAGGGCTGGTGGATCGCATCATCCTGGTATTTTTTGTCGCTTGCGGCGTATCGCGCCTGGCGCGTTATAACGTCACCTCTGAAAAACTTTCCGAAGGCGGCGACAAGGTAAGATACTTCGAGGGCACGCCGATTCCCACCTCATTGCTATTGGTCATGGTGCTGGCTGCCGCCGCCTGGCACGACGCTTTGGGCGAGCAACTGTGGCTAGGCGTGATATACGTCGCTGGCTTTCAGTTTCACCCCCTGGTGTTGATGTTTGCCGCTTCAGGCGCGTTGATGGTGAGCCGGATCCGGATCCCGAAACTATAAGACATAAGACCCAGGTAGTTTCACGGGGTCGGTTTCCCTGTCATAAAACTTCCCAAGATCTCCACTAGCGGACGCAATAGGTCTACACTAAAAGCTGGCGTAAATGGGGGGAGTTACATCATGACCGACATCGATCCCAAGAGCAGTTTCCGAGGACTGCCGTTGACCCCGGAGCAAGACGCGGAAATCAGGCACTACATCACCGTGAAAAAACGCCATGGCGAGCCGTGGGACACGCCAGAGCTGAGCGCCATGCTGAAAGACATGCTGGAGCCGCCGAGCGAAGACGATGAGGAAGATGAGTTCGGCGCTAGCCTGGATCAGACCAAAGCCGTAGCCGAACGGGCTGCCGCAGCTATCGAAGATATCATCGACCCCATCGAAGCCAGCGAGGAACGCAATGCCGCGATGGAATCGGAAGCGATGAAGAAACAAATGCGCTGACCGGCGGCGAGGCATCAGCCGCGCCGCCGTGCCGCTTGCGGCCAATCTCCAGCTAACTTTCAGTTTCATTCCAATGATAAATTGATATCATTAATTTTTATCACGGGAACTAATCCGCCATTAATCCGCCATACATGACATGCCTCTACAAAATCGTGACTACGACTTTGCAGCCGATGCGTTGTTTCTGGATTTTGACAATACGCTGGTCGATTTTGCCCCGCTGCCGGAAAGCGTGGTGCTGCCGCCAGGCTTGATAACAACTTTGCAACGACTGCAACAAGCTGCAAACGGCGCGCTGGCCATCATCAGCGGCCGTCCGCTAGAACAGATCGATCATTTCCTCTCGCCCTTGCGTTTGCCTGCGGCCGGCGTCCACGGCGCCGAGCGGCGCGGTAGCGATGGGCGCGTGGCGCAACTGCCGGTGCCGGACATAAAACGTTTGCTGGCTTATCTGCAACCGCTGGCAACGCAGCATGCCGGCTTGCTGCTGGAGGCTAAACGCGGCGCACTGGCATTGCATTACAGGCGCGCTCCGCATCTGGAGCAGATTTGCGTGCAAGCAATGACCCAAGCCATGGCCCACGAGCAAGGATTTACGTTATTGCGCGGCAGCATGGTGGTCGAAGCCAAAGCGGCCGATGCCGACAAAGGCCGGGCCATTGCGGCATTCATGAATGAAGCGCCGTTTGCCGGCCGCCGCCCGGTATTTATCGGCGACGACATCACCGATGAAGCCGGCTTCGCCTGGGTCCAGTCGCAGCCGGCAGGCGGCCTCGGCATCAAAGTAGGTGCAGGTCCAAGTCTTGCACATGCACGTATCGCCAGCCCGGCGGCAGTGCGCAGGATGCTGGCGCACGTATCGGGGCAACTCGGGTAACCGGGGCATCCGCATTAGGGCAACCGCAATACACTGAACGCGAAGGAAATCATGACCAAGCCACCCACCGAAACCTTGGGCGCTGCAGCAGAGATCGACAGCGCCGCAATCCCATCCACGTCCTCCCTCGACCTCGCCGTCATCGGCAATTGCTCCCTCAACGCCCTGATAGATAAACTGGGACGCATGGTCTGGTGCTGCTTGCCTCGCTTTGATGGCGATCCTGTCTTTAACGCCCTGCTCGACCCCACTGAAAACGGCAGCCTGTGGAGTTTCGAGCTGGAGAATTTCTCACATAGCGAGCAGTGGTATGAACCGAATACCGCGGTGCTGCATACCCGCCTGTTTGACACCCTGGGGCAAAGCGTGGAAATTACCGACTTCGCCCCGCGCTTTCCTAGCCGCGGCCGCTACTTCCGCCCCTTGACCGTGGTGCGCCGCCTGCAAGCACTGAGCGGCGCGCCACGGCTGCGCGTTTTATTGCGCCCGAGTTTCGACTGGGGACGCGAAATACCGGCAATCACACGCGGCAGCAATCACTTGCGCTTTGTCGGATCGGAACAGACCCTGCGCCTGAATACCGATGCCCCCATCAGCTATCTGCTGGCGGAAACCGCATTTGTCATCAGCCGGCCATACAATTTCATACTGGGGCCGGATGAAACCCTGCTCAATGGCGTCGGCGACACCGCCAGAAGTTTCGAACAGGAAACCCTGACATACTGGCGCGGCTGGAGCCGCGCGTTGGCCACGCCGCTGGAATGGCAATCCGCTGTGATTCGTGCCGCAATTACCCTGAAGCTGTCCTTGTATGAGGACACCGGCGCGATCGTCGCCGCCATGACCACCAGCGTGCCGGAAGCGCCTGGCAGCGCGCGCAATTGGGACTATCGCTACTGCTGGCTGCGCGACGCATTTTTCGTGGTGCGGGCGCTCAACAGCCTGTCTGAGCTCGGCACCATGGAAGACTATCTGCGCTGGCTAGGCAATGTGGTGGTCAGGAGCGCCGGCGGTCATGTGCAGCCTTTGTATGGCATAGGCCTGGAACAATCGTTACCGGAAATAACCATCGATCACCTGCCCGGATATCGGCATCATGCGCCGGTGCGTGTCGGCAATCAGGCTTACGAACATTTCCAGCATGATGTCTATGGCAATATCGTGCTCGGTGCGGCGCAATCGTTTCATGATGAACGGCTGCTGAATCGTTCCGGCGTCGAACAATTCCTGCATCTGGAGGCATGCGGCGAACGCGCCTTTGCGCTCTACGATCAAGCGGACGCCGGCATGTGGGAATTGCGCACCCGTTCGCGCATCCACACCTCATCGGCATTGATGAGCTGGGCCGCCTGCGACCGCCTGGCCAAGATCGCCGCCAAACTCGAACTCCAGGAGCGCGCCGCCTGTTGGCAGGAACGCGCTGAAATCATAGGAAAACGCATCCTGGCCGAAGCCTGGAACGAAGAGCGGCAGACTTATGCCGAAAGTTTCGGCGGCCGCGATCTCGACGCCAGCGTGCTGCTGATGGTGGAAGTGGGCCTGGTCGCGCCTACCGATAAACGCTTTATCGCCACCGTTGACGCCCTGGAAAAATATCTATGCGACGGCCCCTATATGCGGCGCTACGAAGCACCCGACGATTTCGGCCGGCCGGAAACGGCATTCAATATCTGTACTTTCTGGCGCATCGATGCGTTGGCGCGCATCGGCCGCAAAGAACAGGCGCGCGAGATTTTCGAGAGCATGCTGGCCACCCGCAATCATGTGGGCCTGCTGTCGGAGGATACCCATCCTGTCACCGGCGAAATGTGGGGTAACTTCCCGCAGACTTATTCCATGGTCGGCATCATCAACTGCGCCATGCGCTTGTCGGCGGCGTGGGAGACTGCCATCTGAACGCCTTTACTCAGCATCAGCGTCGCCGGCTTCGCACTACCCACATCAAGAACAAGAAAGGAATCTGCCTATGTCGCGCCTGGTAGTAGTATCCAACCGGCTTGCCGATCCACGCAAACCGGCAGCAGGAGGTCTGGCGGTGGCGTTGGGCGAAACCCTGAAGAAAACCGGCGGTCTCTGGTTCGGCTGGAGTGGCGCTGTGCTCAAGGATGGCACGCCCGGCGAAGGAGAACTGCGTGTGCATCAAGCCGGGCCGGTGACCCTGGCGGAAATCGATTTGTGCCAGGAAGATCACGACGCCTATTACCGTGGCTATGCCAATGGCGTGTTGTGGCCGATATTCCATTACCGGCTGGATCTGGCCCAGCTGGAGTCCGGCTATCTGGCCGGCTATCGGCGCGTCAATCATCTGTTTGCACGCAAGCTGATGCCGCTGTTGAAGCCGGACGATCTGATCTGGATTCACGACTACCACCTGATCCCGCTGGCGGCGGAACTGCGCGCCATGGGCTGCGATAACCGCATCGGTTTCTTCTTGCATATCCCGCTGCCGCCGCAGCAAATCCTGGCGGCGATTCCATCGCATGAATGGCTGATGCGCGCGCTGTTTGCCTATGATTTGATAGGCTTCCAAAGTGAAGCCGACTTGCTGAATTTTTCCAATTACGTGAAAGCCGAAGCTACCGCGGAAACTGTCGGCGTCGGCCAGTTCCGCGCCTTCAACAGCACGGTCCAGGCCGGCGCATTTCCGATCGGGATCGACGTCAATGACTTTCTCCGTATGGGACGCGCGCGCGAGGCGCAGGAAACGTATGAGACCACATGCAGCGAATATTCGCGACGGCGCTTGCTGATCGGCGTTGATCGTCTCGACTACTCGAAAGGACTGCCACAACGGATCCGCGCATTCGGCGAACTGCTCAACGCCTATCCGGAAAACCGGCATAGCGCAACCTTGCTGCAGATAGCGGCGCCGAGCCGCGAAGATGTCGATGCCTATACCGACATCCAGCATGAACTGGAAAGCCTGTGCGGCGCGATCAACGGCCACTACGGCGATCTCGACTGGATGCCGATACGCTATATCCACCGAGCCGTCGTCCGGCGACGCCTGCCCGGCTTATACCGGGCTTGCGACGTGGCGCTGGTTACGCCGCTGCGCGACGGCATGAACCTGGTAGCCAAGGAGTTCATCGCCGCACAGGATGAAGCCGATCCGGGGGTGCTGGTGCTGTCCCGATTCGCCGGCGCGGCAGAACAATTGAAAGAAGCGCTGCTGGTCAATCCCTACGATATTCCCGGCACCGCCCAGGCCATCCAGCGCGCGCTGCAGATGCCGCTGGCCGAACGCCAGACGCGTCATGCCGCGCTATTGGCCAATGTTCGCAAATACGATGTCCACTGGTGGTGCGGACAGTTTTTGCAAGCGCTGAAAAATGTTCGCTGAACCGACAGCAAATGCAGCCCATGCTTTGCGACGCTTATCTAATCGACATCAAAAAGCCTGGCGCCCATATTTATTTCGACAACTTTCTTGGCTAAACCGGAAATTTTGGAGGATACTCATTGATGTCGAGGGCAAAAATGCGACGACAGCACCGAAGCTTGTTTCCGCCCGGCCCGCGGCACCATGTTAGTTAACGTACAGAAGCAATTTCTCGACGTTACTCATCTAGGCTCGCAGCTAACACATTTGAAAGATTATTATGGCAACAGGTACTGTTAAGTGGTTCAACGACTCCAAAGGCTTCGGTTTCATTACACCGGACGATGGTGGTGAAGATTTGTTCGCTCACTTTTCCGCAATCCAGATGGATGGCTTCAAGACTCTCAAAGAAGGCCAAAAAGTGAAATTCGATGTGACAGACGGTCCAAAAGGGAAACAGGCATCCAACATTCAAAATCCCTGAAAATCGATTCCGGATTACAAACAGGAAACCTCGGAAGCTTTTCTGTAGCTGACGAATAAAAAAACTGGCGTCGAAAGATTTGCCAGGACAAGGCTGGATCCCTCTCGCTGATTCCGTCCACATGTGGATCAAACAGATGGCTCCAGGCATTGCATGCGGCAAGCAAGACTGAGCGCCGCGACATACTTCCATTGCCGCGATATTTGCCGATAAATTTTTCCAGCAAATTTGTAATGCACGGCACTTGCCCGCCACAGTGCGCTTCCTTCAAATACTTCCCTACCGTACTGCGTCCCCACCTATTACTTCTCTACAATCGGTTCGATGCGTACGACTTTGCCCCTCGCACTTATCTGCAACTACCGAATTTGGAATGTAATTATTACGAACGCAATAAAAAAAACAGCCGACCTCGATGAACGAGGTCGGCTGGTTTCAATATTACTGGGAATGGCGAGAGCCGGCCCCGGCTCTTGAAAAAATCTAGTCCTTAAAATCGGCAGCCAACAGCGTTACGCCGTTGCGGCGCCCGCTTGCCCTGAGCTTGTGGGCAAGCGCCAACTGGATTTCGATCTTGTGACCGCGATAGGTGGCAAGCCGGTCTTCCGGTTGCGGCCCTGCATAGAATTTATTATCCAGACATTCTTTTGTGACATTGCATTTTGTCAGCTTATTATCAATGACAACTGGAATGATGACGCTGTCTGACTTTGGATCGTGAGTTATCGCGCCGAGAAAGGAAATTCGCATTTTCTTCTCTCCTGAAAATAGGTGGCAAAATCACAATTCCCGTCGCGGCACCAAGCACAAAAACGTCAATGTCATGAACGTCATCAGGTGCGTGACGGGGTTGAGAGATTAAGACAACGCGCCTATTCAGCAAGTTCAAATCGGGATGCACGAATATTGACTAATGCGTGGAAATTTCCGCGTTGGACGCATTTAGTTTATTTTCGATCCGGCACAGTCAGTTCACGCAACAAGCCGCCCTCAAGTACGCTACCGCTAGTCGTACCTTCGCCATTTATCCGACGCTGGCACGCATCCTTGTCATCGGGAGGCAAGGCATTGCATCTTAACAAGGCATTTTGACTATCTGCCGCCGAATCGTCCTGGAGGCGCCCTCTTCTCGCCTCTTGCAAAGCCGCTCCAGCCTCCCTCAGGCAAGTCGCGCGCGGCTGGTTCGACTGTCCGCTGATGCATGCCGCCCGTTCTGCCTGATAGCGTGCGTTCGCATCTTGTGGGTTGGCGGCGGCCATGGCGGCCCACGTGGCGCCTGATAGGAACAGCGCCAGCAGCAACTGCCGAGCCGCATTGCGATGGAAATACGTAGCTGCTGAATTAATGAGATTTCGGTAATTTGGCATGATAATCTCCAAACCAAAATTTGAATCTACCGAAAACGGCAGCTGCCGTCTGTGCGCTGCCGAGCTTTGTGCGTATTTTCCCTTTCTCTCAGGTAAATTCACTGTATGCGTCGGCATTGAGGGTGAAAACGATCCCGTTAACCGATTACTAGGCCAGCGAGAATTTCGATTTGCTATCGGGATTTTGCGGCACTCGTCATTTCACCACCAGCGTCCCTTTCATCGCCGGATGAAAAGAACAGGCGTATGGGAATACGCCTTTCACCGTCGCCTTGAATTTCCACGAGCGGCCGGAACCAATTTCCTTCGAGTCGAAGCGATGGTTTTCCGCAGTAACCGTATGAGGAAAGGCATCGTTGTTGGTCCATGCAATAGTGTCGCCCGCATTGACTTCGATCGCCTCAGGCGAGTATTTCATACCCTCGATAATGATCGCGTGGCTCACTGGCGGAGCACCCGCATCTGCCCCCGCCGCCGCACCGGCAAATGCGCAAAACAGCAGCAGCGCTGAAGCGGTCCGTTGACGCCGCCAACCGGCGCAGCTTGAGAAGGCAGGCATGTTCATGCTCTATTTCATCGATGCTTGAATTTCTTTGGCGTGCTGCAAATGAGCATCGATTGCAGGCCGGACTTTCGTGATCAGGTCTTTCAACTCGGCGTTCTGGGCGCTGGGCAGAAGAGTCTTGTCAATCGCATCCAGCACTGCTTGATGATAGATCACTTCGTTGTCGACATAGGCCTTGTCGAATGCTTTGCCCTTAAGCGAGTGGAGGTGCTTCAGGTTCGCCACGCCGCCTTCTTTGAGGCTAGTGCTGGTTGCGCTCTCCTCTGGTGCGACATGCAGCTTGGTAACTAAAGCCGTGGCCTGTTTGTTGACGCCGGAATGGTCGGTAACCATGCGTTGCGCAAATTCTTTTACTTCCTTGTTATGCGATTTCGATTTGGCCACCATGCCGGCATTGATATCCACTGTATTGGCCGCGACCACGATTCCGGCAATCTGCGCATCGCTCGGCGCCGCTGACTGCGCCATTGCTGCCGTAGTTCCCAACGTCAACATGCCAGCGATCAAGGCGCTTATTGTCCGGTTCATTGCTGTGTTCATTTTGAGCCTCATTATCTGGTTAAAAATTCAGAATAATCATGTTAAAACACTTTGTAAAGCCTTTTATGTTTTAAGTAGACCTGTCATAATAAGGACTGGCTTCGCCAGATGCGAGTTGAGGAATGCAAATGACTGACATGATAGGAGTGCGGCACAGGGAGTTTCTTGAGCTGCTCATCAAAAACAAAACTGGGCTGACGGTTGACAACTTCTCCAAGGCTCTGGGCATAACACGTACAGCGGTCAGACAACACCTAGCCACGTTAGAAGCCAACACGCTTGTGACGAAAAGCATTACCCGGCCATCCGGGGGACGTCCGGAACAGCTATATGTATTGACCGACAAAGGAAGCAGCTCTTTCCCGCGTCAGTATTCCTGGTTTGCACAATTACTGATGGCCATGCTGGAACAGGAAGCCGGCCAAGAAGGCGTCGGCGAACGCCTCGCCGCCATGGGCGAGAAAGTGGCGAAACAATTGCGCGCTAACGGCACACCAGAAGAAAGTTTGCCCGCCAAGGTGCAGAGTCTGGCTGTACTCATGGAACAGCTTGGTTACAGGGTCAACCCCAACGCCCCAGCCAATATAAAAGGCATTCCGGTTATCGAAGCCGACAATTGCGTGTTCCATGATCTGGCAAGCAAACATCCTCAAGTGTGTCGGTTTGATCTTGCCTTGCTCTCCACATTTACCGACAGCAAAGTCGTGCATGAAGCATGCATGGCGAAAGGCGCCGATGTTTGCCGCTTCAGGTTCGATACAGACGCGCCAGAGTCAATTTCGGCAGGCCTCACTAAATAAGCACTTCATGAGAAGTAGCCCCGATCCCTTCGCCCAACTACTTTCCGGCTTCGATTCCCTCAGCGCGACAGAAGAATATCCAGATCGACCGCCATGCCTATTTTCATATAGCCGAGACGATTGGGATGAAGCTTGTCGCCAGCAGCGCCACATGAGCAGAGATTTTTTGGGGGGGCAAAGATACGAGCAAAATCCGAATCGCTCTGTGAATGATGCTACCAAGCTATGACATTAAAAAATCAAAGCGACATCATCTTATCGACGATCATCTGCTCCAATAAATTCGACACCAGGGCAATGCTGCGCGCTCGCATCCTGACTATCCCAAAATGCACATTCATCGCTGGCAAATCCTCTACATGCAAAGCACGTAATTGGCCGCACTCCAATTCTTCGCGCAATACAAAATTTGTGGAAAAAAGGCAGGCATTGCTGTTTTGAGTTATACGTTTAAGAATAGTGACATCGTCACAGATTAACTTCACGTATTCACGCGCCTTCAACCCCAATTTATTCCAGGCCCGCTCTTCCAGCATCGTAGGTATGCTTGGCAACGCCAAGTGATACTGCAATAGCGCGCTCACCGTCGTTGTTACACCTGCGCATAGAGGATGATCAGGGCGCACGAAGAATCCCGCATCCTCTTTGTCTAACCAGCGAGTCGTAAAATCCGCCTGTTGCCGCAAGCCGCGCACATCTGCCACAAAAAAATCAATCTGTTCTGCTTGCAACTGCCGCAATAGCTGATCGGCACCGGCCACATATGTACGGACACTTATCTTCGGGTGCGTTTCCATAAACTGAGTCAAGAGCGATGGCAACAAGATCCCTGATGGAAAAGAGCTCAGCCCAAACGAAATCTCGCCGTATTCCCCTCCCTTCAGCAAATCCACATCACGCATGAACGCGCGCGTCTCAGATAGCAAATTCTGCGCATGACGCGCCACTACCCGGCCGGCACTGGTCAGCAGAACAGCCTTCGGCGTTCGCTCAAACAACACCAAATCCAACTCTTTTTCGAGCGTCTGAATACTGCGTGAAAACGCCGATTGGGATAGATGAGAACGTTCGGCAGCGCGGGCAAAACTACCCTCTGCCGCCAAGGCCAGCATATGTTGTAATTTTCTGGGTTCCATGTCTCTATTTTTTTTCTGATTTCAATCCCGATGCAAACAATGCATGGCATGGCCTTGAAGAATGCATTGGATATTGCTGGAAATCAAGGCTTTAATAACGACAAAGCAAAAAAACAATGGCACAAGCAATGCCTTCGTTAAAAAAAAAGGAGATTCTTGATGATGCAATTTCAGTTTCGCTCGCGCCTCGTAACAGCAGCGATAGCTACCGCCCTCGCAGCCTGCAGTGACGGCGGGCTCAATAACAGCAACACCTCGACAACGCCCGACAACGCGAGCAGCACCGTCAAAGTGACTGCCTCTCAAATGAATGACAGCGATATGAGCAACATCCTCTATCAAGTCAAACCTGGCAGCACTATCATTCTGCCCCCGGGAAAATTCATGTTTGACGGTCCGCTGACCATGAATACCGACGCCATCACGATTACCGGACAAGGCAGCGGTAATGATCCGTCCAAAGACACCATATTATCTTTTGCCGGAGCTTCTTCAAAAAATGGCTTCCAAGCCTTTAACGTGGCCGGCATCACGCTTAAAAATTTTGCGGTGGAAGATGCGGTCGGTAATGGCGTGTTCGTTTCAGCCTCATCGAAAGTGACGATGGATGGCCTGCGCGCGGAATGGACCAATGACCCCGTCAAAACTTCGCAAATGGCCTATGGTCTATATCCGGTCAATTGCAAAGGCGTGGTCGTCAAAAATAGCAAGATCGTCGGCACCCGCGATGCCGGTGTATATGTAGGACAGTCTGAGAATATCCGCGTGCAAAAAAACGAAGCCTATCTGAATGTGGCCGGCATCGAAATCGAGAACTCTGACAATGCCATCGTCGAAGACAATGACATCCATGACAATACCGGCGGCATCCTGGTATTTTCCTTGCCCGGCACCTCCTATGTCATCAAGAAAGGGGCGAATACAAAGGTAAGAAACAACCATATTCATAGCAACAATACTCCGGTCGCCGAGAATGCCACCGGCTACGTGACCGCCGTGCCGCCAGGGACCGCGGTGATGGTATTGGCTGCCGACAACACCGAAATCCTTAACAACAACATCGAAGATCACAAAACCACCAGCATTCTGGCCGTCAGTTTCCAGGCGACCGGCATTGCCTATAACGACCCCAAGTACCAACCTTATGTGCATAGCGTGTACGCGCACGACAACACGATTTCCAAATCGGGCTATGCGCCAGGCGGCGCTTTTGCCGATCCAAAGCAGCTCAAACCAGTGGTGGACGGTTTGTTTGCGCAACTAAAATTATTTTCTCAACCTGAACAACTGGCATACGGCATTTGGGATGGCATCGTCGACACCGATCCGGCCATCGGCAGCGGTACTGCGAGCGATGGCAGCGGCGGCGTACTCAAGCCCGAGTTCGCGATCTGCGTCAAAGGCAACACCCTTGACACGCCATTTTTAGATGGCTTGCTGTCTTATGAAAGCATGGATCTGAATCTTTTGGGATTGTTGGCCGGCAGCGCACAAGGGCCAAACTTTCCTTTCCCTGCTCGTATGAATTGCACTCTCAGTTTGCCTGCAATTCCTGACATGCCGGTTTTTTGAATCTGCGCGCCAAGATAAGGACGCATTTTGGCATGGACCAAATTCAGAAAAATCGCTGACAGATCAGGCGATTTTTTCAAAAACAACCAAAGCACCCACGCACGCAGTACCCGCGTCAGTACGGAGAATATGTATGAAAATCGCACACGCTCTTGCACACCCTCTTCGCCCCTTGATATTTGCCGCCCTTTTGTCAGCCGCCTCCGCCGTATTGATTAGTTGCGGCGGTGGCGGAGGAGGCAGCGACGCATCGCCCGCCAATTCCGACGCGATCAAGGTATTTGACAGATACACAGCCCCAGCCAATCTTTCGTCCTGGAAGTTCCTGCTGTCTGATGGACAGACTCTGAAATTGAACGCCGGCGCAGTACCGTATGATTTGAATTCAAGCCTGTTCTCTGACTACACCTACAAATTCCGCGCCATCTATGTACCCCAGGGCAAACAAATCGCCTATAACGCCGATACCTCCTTCGATTTCCCCGTCGGTTCGGTGATCATGAAAACCTTCTACTATCCGAAAGCCGTCTCCAGCGATCCCGCCTTTATCGGCGCTGAACGCAATGGTCATCAGACCATCCAGGGAGAAAGCGTCGATCTCACAAAAAACCGTTTGATCGAAACGCGGGTTTTGGTACGCCAAGCCGACGGTAGTTGGGCTGGTCTGCCCTATGTCTGGAATGAAGATCAAAAAGATGCCATGCTCAAAACCGGAGGCGCTAACGTTCAAGTGGAATTGCTTGCCGCAGACAACACGCGCGAGCAATTCAAATACTCCGTGCCGAACGCCCAAGCCTGTCAACAATGCCACGCGACCGCCAATGCCGGCGGCAACGCCATCCTGCCTATCGGTCCCAAAGCGCGGAATATGAACAAGTCATATCAATACGACAGCGGCTTGAAAAATCAGCTGGTCAATTTAGACGAACTCAAACTCCTGGCAGGCTTTCCTGGACTTAACAACTCGCCCAAAGCTGCTGATTGGAGCGACGCCTCGCAAACTCTGCCCGAGCGAGCCCGCGCTTACCTGGATGTCAACTGCGCCCACTGTCATAGCACCACTGGGCAAGCATTGCAAAGCGGTTTGTTTTTAGGATTTAATGTGGTGAACGACGTTAACGCGTCTGGCAAATGGGGCGTGTGCAAAAAACCCCTGGCCTATGCAGGACCTGGGCAGCCGTATCAATATGATATTCAGCCTGGCAAACCGGATGAATCCATCTTGGCTTACCGTATCAGCCACACCGATACCGAGGCGGTGATGCCCGTCATCGGCCGTCATGTGAATCACACTGAAGGAGACGATATGATTCGCGCTTGGATAACACAGTTGCCGCAAGCAGCGTGCCAGCCGTAGGATCTTGAAGCCGGTAATTGGATGAAACAGGATTCGATGCAATTCCGCAGATTGACTGGAGCGATTATAGGAGATTCCCGTCTCTAGCATCTCTCCGGCCATGCATCCGGCATTCAGCAGCCAGCGCCAGAAAATCAGGATGGCGCTCGCGGCTTTTTGGCAGCATCACACGCGTTGCAGTCCCAGTGAAAACACCACGCCGTCCGCGACATTTTGCGCGGTAATGGTCCCGCCCATCTTGGCCATATACGTCTTGGCGACAAAAAGCCCTTGTCCCCGGCTGCCATTCGCGCCCGCATCAAGCTGATCGGATACGCCGTATTCGAAAATTTTATCGATCAATTCTTCAGCGATATTCGGCCCGCAATTATGGATGGCGATGGTGGCTGCGGTTTCGGTGGTTTTCAGGCCGATGGAAATCATGGAGCCCGGTTCGCGACAGCGATCTGCATTGCGCAGGACGTGCGTTACCACGTCCTCCAGGGAATAATCATCCGCCCTGACCAGCACGCCCTCCCGGTCGCCGGAAAACCCGACGTCTGCGATACCGACCAGCGGGGCATTATCGGCGACGTTGCCGAGGAATGCGCCGATGTCGATTGCCGTTACCTGCAGCACCGTGGATTGAAACGCCTCGCTGGGAGAGGCGCTGCCATACAGCACCCGCACTGCCTGCTGCATGCGGTTGATGTAGCGGCTGCTCTGGCTTTCGGCTGCGCCGTGCAGAGCTATCAGCGACTGCAGCGGCGACATGATTTCATGGCCCACCGCATGCCACATTTCCTTTTCCTGCTCGGCGCGGATTTCCTCTCGCTCGAGATCTTCCTTCACGCGCCTGAGCAGGTCATGCAAACAACTCGCCAATACGCCAAGTTCATCGGCGCCGCGCAAATCGGTCAGGTCGAACTGGTCGAGGCCACCCGAACCCTTGACGATCTTCGACACCTTGGCTGCGCGCCGGGTCAGCAACGTGATGCGGCGAATGATACCGATCTCGATGATCAGCCAGGCGACGAACAATGCCAGCAGCATCGCGCCGACAAACCACGATACCCGCGCAGCCACCACGCCCAGGCTGCGATTGACGCTGCGCTCGTCGCCCGTCAGGGTCACATCATAGATTCCCGCCGAGGTCACGACCGATTCCCTGCTTTCGTTCCGCGGACCGACTTCGTCCACAGGCAGGCGGCGCACCAGGCGGCTCAGCAGGCGCGAGTTATCGTCCGGATGATCTTCCGCTCCGGTCAGGCTGACCATATCAGTGCCGTCTGCTGCGCCGCGCTTCCTGATGCGCAGGCTCTCGCCCGGCAACAGCAACGAAGCTAGGTCGCCCACGGAAAATGCCCGTGCTGCGCCGGCGCTTTTGCTGTCGAGGAGCAGCGGGCCGTCGCCCGGGGGCAAGACCTCAATGCGCACCTGGATCTTATCCAGATCGGCCGGCGGCCAGACCGGCAGATTTTTCTGGAACAGGGCATCCTGCAAGACACCCACCGGCAGGCGCAACGAGAAAAACGAACTGCGCGGGCAACTGGCATCGCCGTCGTCCTGCCCCGGCTTGCTGCATAAGGTGCTTTGCCAGATCCAGCCGCGAAAATCCTTGACCGGCCTGGATCCCACGCGGCCGCTATCGTCATCGAGAAAGCCGGTTAGGCGGCCATGCGCTCCACGCGTTTGAACGGCATTCGGGTCGCCGTTCTTTTCAAACGGCGCAATCCAGCGATAGGTCTGCCCGCGCAGCGTTATCGTCACCCGTACGCGATGCGCGTCTTCGATATCCTGCTCGCCGCGCTGGTGCGGCATCAGTTCATTGCTGACGAAACTGCCGGCGACATAAATGAAACCGCCGGCCCAGGGGTTGTTGCCGACGGCCACGCATAGCGCACCGTCGTCGCCATACTGCACCAGGCAGCCGGACATGGTAATGGCCTGCCGCACCTTGTTCTGGTCGTCGAAATCGAGCGAGGGAAACGGCAGCAATACCGGGTGCAGCGACGCCGCGCCGCCATTTTCGGTGCGCGGATTCAACAGCGCCAATTGGCCGGCCGGATGACGCAGGGTGGCCAGGATCTGGTCGCTGGTCTTGCGAAAACTGGCCTGGTAATTCTTGTAACTCAGCTGTTTTTCCTGCTGCAGCACGTACAGCGCCAGCGCAACGGTAGCCACGGCCAGGAGCAGGAAGGCGCCGCGAAACAGGATCCGCAAGCGGTATTGGGCGAGATTCGGGAAACCGATCTTCATGTGCAGTCGTTCCCTCTGTTGAAGTGGCGGCGCATCACTTTTCCTGGTCAACCCAGCGAAAGCCGCGCATCGGGATATTTTCAATGCAGGCGAACTCCGCATCGACCTCGCGAAACGCATCGCGGATGGTGCTGACGTGCTTGCGGATATTATCGCGATTGCGCCCGCTCTTGACCACCTGGAACAGCTGCTCATACGTCACCACCTGGCCTCGATGTGCGTACAGCGCAGCCAGCAGGCGTTGCGCCGTCAGCGGCAGGTTGATGCGTTGCGCGCGCCAGATCGGGGTCTTCTGGCGCAGCGGGTCGATCGACAGTTCATCGCTGCTGGCCGCGGGCAGATTCTCCTTCGCGCTGGTGCGGTCCTTGGCAGCGCGCAGGATTTCCAGGAAGGTGTCGATGAAATCGGATTCCTCGAAGGTCGCCTTTTGCAGGTAATCCCAGGCATCCAGCGCCTTCATGATGCTGCGGTAGATGGTGGCCGGCATGGCCGACACCACCAGCACCGGCGTAGCCTGGCCCTTGTTGATGGCATTGATGATGGCGACGCCGGCATGGCGCTCGCGCCCCAGCTCGATGTCGAGCACCACCAGGTCGTAGTTTTCACGCGCCAGCGCCGCCTCGGCATCGTCGCGCGTATACCACTGGTCGACGTGGATGCCCGGCTTGGCCGCCTCGATCCAGCCCTTGAGCTGGTTGCTGGTCGGGATGTCGTCTTCGATCACCGCTACTTTTTGTACCTGCTTTGACATTTCTTCTCCGCTGCTTCCAACATAAATGACGCCCCTCACCCCCACCTCTCTCGTGGGCCGCCCTCTTCCCTGTGCTCATGTAAGAAGAGGAAACCGCTTGCTGGAGCGGGGCTCATGAAAGTATCCACGCTTTCCCATGAAATGTCTGCGCCGCGCTGTGAGTATTTCTTCACATGGCTTACCGGACTGCGACGTTGCGGAGCATTCACCACCCCCGGATAACGCGACTGCCCCTGCCTGCCCATTGTTGCTTCCGCCACCTGGAGCGCAAGATTCTTCCAAGGGAAACGCACTGCATGCCGCTCCCAACCAACGAATTACTACATCAACCAGGAGAAATATCATGTCTGAACGACTCGAATCATTGGTGCAGGGTCTGCTTGCACTGCTCACCACAACTATTTCGGCAATCGGCGCCACGCTGGTCGGCTTGAGCCGCGCAGCGCTACGCGCCTGGATGTTATTGCTGGCGATCGGGCTGATAGGCGGCGCCGGCTATGAATTGCTTACCCACCCGCCGTTCAAGACCCTGGAGCCCGGTGAAGTCGGCATCCGCGCCAACAAGCTCACCGGCGGCATCACCGAGGTGAAAGAGGGCCTGGTGGCGGTCATTCCCGGCCTGCATGAATTGCGGCGCTACTCGCTGCTCGACCAGGTATATCGCCCGGTGCGCAGCAGCAAGGCAAATGGCGAAGCGCCCTTCCAATCGATTGAAGGCCTGTCGCTGGGCGTGGACCTGACCATACGCTACGCCCTCGACCCGGCCAGGCTGGCAGGCATCGCAGCGAAACTGCCAGCCGATATCAACGGCGAAATCGTCGAGCCGATGGTGCAAGGCGTGATCTACAAGTCCTTCACCCGCTATTCGGTACGCGACATCTTTTCCACCAAGCGCGGCGAGATCCAGAAAGAAATTGAAAACGAATTGAAACCGAAACTGGCGGCCGACGGTATCATCCTGCGCGGCGTGCAGATGGGCCAGGTCGACCTGCCGCCGGAATACCGCCAAGGCATGGAAAAATTGCTGGCAGAGGAACTGGAAAGCGAAAAAATGAAATACACGCTGGAGTTGAAAAGCAAACAAGTCCAGCAAACCGAACTGGAAGCCGAAGCCGACAAGGTCAAACGCGAAAAATCGGCCGAAGCGGCCGGCAACGAACAAATCATCGCCGCCAAGGCCCAGGAAGAAGCCATGAAACATGTGCTGCCGTTCAAACAAAAGCAGATCGAGCAGCGCCAGTATGAAGCTGAAGCGGAAAAAGTATCGCGCATCAAGACCGCAGAGGGTAGCGCAGAAGCGCGCCGCATCGAAGCCGCCGGCGAAGCAGATTCACGCCACAAACTGGCCGACGTCGAAGCCTATCGCCTGGAAACGGTCGGCAAGGTCACCAGCGCCCAGCTCGAACGCGACGGCGCGCTGATCACGAAGAACCCCTTGCTGATCCAGAAAACCATGGCCGACAAACTGTCCGACAAGATCTCGGTGATCATCGCCCCGCCTCCTGCCAACGGCGGCTTCATCGGCTCGACCCTGCTCGGCAGTACGCAGGCGGTTGCCTCCCAAAACCCACAAACCGGCGCTATCGCTTCTCAGGAGACACAACAATGATGCTCGCCGCCCTGGCCCTGGTCGCCATTGTTACCCAGGATAGCGCCGCCCTGCGCGCCGCGCCCCGTGAATCGGCCCAGCAGCAAGCCGTGCTCTGGCAAGGCGACAGTCTGGAAGTGCGCGGCGAGAAGATGGACTACCTGCAGGTGTACGACCACCGCCGCGAACGCGGCGGCTATATCCGCGCCTCGCAAGTGCGCACCCAGCAGCTGGAACCGAAAGACGCGCCCGACCTGCTGGCAGTCGTGCGCTTCCTGCGCGACACGCCGGGAGCTGAGGCGCTCGGCATCAGCTACGCAGCGGCCTATCTGAAAGCGGCGCCGGCCGAAGCCATCGGCCCCGAACCATTCGATGCGCTGGGCACCATGGCGGAGCGCCTGGCGCGCCGCGCCTCCGCCAAACGGGGTAAAACCGACGACACCGTATTGGCGGCCCATCTGGAAGTGGCATCCAGCTATGGCGTCAACATGCAGGGATTCGAGCGCGACGGCCGCGTTCAGCTATGCTACGACGGCCAAGCCTTCCGCCGCGTGCTGGCCATGAAATCGACCGACGGGCAGCGCGCCCGCGCTGCCTTGGCGCTGACCCGGCCCGAATGCGTAGACCCTAACCTCACGCCCACCACCCGCAACAGCCTCGACGCCTGGCGCGCCGACATCCTCGACCGTGTACAACTGGCCGAGCTGCCCGAATACGAAAAAAACCGCCTGCGCCTGCGTCGCGCCAGCGTCTGGGCCAGCATCGCCTTCGAACGCGCCAGGCTGCACCAGCCCGCCCAGGAAGCCGCCAACCGCGCCTTGCAGGAACTGGCCGCCGTCAACAAGGAAGAAATCGCCGAACCGGACGCCACCGCCTATACCGATGCCGCCGTGCGCGTCGCCGCCTCGCGCTGGGCGACGGAACCGGAACCCGCCGCCGGCAGCGGCCTGGCGGTCATCACCACGCCCGGTGAAACCGGCGCAACCTGCGTCGCGTTGGTAGACGCCAGACACGATCAAAAAAATCCGCTCGTCAAACACTGCACCTATGGTCTGGTCTGGAAAGCCTCCGCCAGCGTCAACGCCCAGCAAACCGCACTGGCGCTCGCCGTGCAGCCGCTCGATTCATGGCGTGAGCTCTGGCTATTCCATCAGGGAGAAAACGGCTGGACCATCGACATCCTGCCGCCGGCCGCGAACACGCCCGATGCCGGCTACCTGGAATTCGCCGGCTGGGTGCCGGGCGGCGCCAAGATGCTGGCGGTGCGCGAAGCGCGCGTGGACGGGCGCTTCAGGCGCAGCTTCGAAGTAATCCGGATGGACATCATGGATGTCGAAAAACAGGCTGACAACCCGCGCTCGCTGAGCCTGTTTTATCGCTGGCAGGATCCGGCGTGGAAGAGAGGGACCTTGAGCATGCGGTGACGGGCGAACAAGTACGGAACGCGAATTCATAGCTTGGACTGGAAAGCCCGATATTAACGCTCTGGGAGAGCCGCTAGCGGCATTAAAATTCTCGTCGACCCGCTCGAAGCATAGCGCTTGCGGGGCGTTCGCTTAAATATCGAATCTCCGATGGCGTCGCTTCCAGGGGCAGCCAGCAACAATCATTTTTTGGCTGATCCCATCACCAACGAACAACCAAAGTGAGTGCAGCAGCTCCAGCATTTGGGCGAAAAAAAGCCCGCGGACCTTGCGGCGGCGGGCTGAATCCAAAACTTAGGGAGAGTTGGAGGAGACGAATTCAATATAGTCCGATAAAACCAATTCTCCACGAATCTTTACAGCTTTTTACAGCCGCAACAGTTCCTTACAACCGGAGAAAGAAAAAAAGCCCCGAGCTGATGGAGGCGCGAGGCTTCGACATGCCATTCATCCGAGGGCCAGTCTATGAGACTAGCCTAATACCTCACTCAAAGCTACTTTACGAGTATTCTGATCAGGAGCTTTGTTATGGAAGAAGTCGATCGTTTGACCTTCGGCACAAGCATAATAACGATCAACCGAGTCAAGAGTCACCACAGCACCGAAGTGCTTCGGGTTTCCAACGGATGGATCTCCACCCATGGTTGTGTTGTTGATGGTCACCACTCCTTGCTTTCGATCTATGGCCACTTGCAGTACGTCCTTTACGTTTCTAACCTGACTTGCATCTTGATTTCCCTTGTTGAGGGCACCATACACAGCAAATTTTACGGTAAGAGTTGCCATGGCAATTAACCTCCAATTTTAAAAAATCTTGTGGTTGTATCGAATATGTCGTCGGCTCATCGACTGCACGACGTCTGCCCGTTACATCGTAGTTTGATTTTTCCCACACGACTTGAAATCAGGATTAGTCCATCACGGTGGGAGATTGCAATGCGCGATGCAACCAATACAGCGTAGTTCATTAAACTGGGAAAGCACCTGTGAAATATGACAGGCAGGCCACATCCGCAGTCTGTCCAGCCGGCAGATGTATTCCGTACGAAAAAGCAAAAAACCCCGAACCAATGAAGGAGCGAGGCTTTAGAAACATCTGATATTTGAGGAAATTCGCGCATTCAAGTGCTATCTGCAAAGTGACCGCAGCGCGAAAGAATCTGCTCAAATACCTGTCGCCGATAGCAACGGAATCGGCTGCTGCAAAGTATTTGGGCTGAGTACATCCAGGGTTATTCTGCCACCTGTCCGATGATTCGGATGTGCCCCGGTTTCGGTGGCAGAAAATTCCGTGTAGGAATTGAAAATATTGACTTGATAGTCGACCTTGAACAATTCTGTTTTTCAAGAATCTGCGTGGCTCACCAAGGCCGGTATTCGAAACACCTGCAAGAACATTGCAAAAATGTCCGCAAAAAAAACCGGAGCTTTCGCATGATCAGACACAGATTGTGGCTGGTGCCGCACAGGACTGCATGCATAGCATCGCCGACAAGGGCGTGAGCGGATCGCGCATGTACGATGCTTTGCCGGGAACGGCTTCTGATCAGACATTACCCCGGGATGTTACCGCCTGGGAAATCTCCACCAGAGTCTTGATTTGTATGTCGCACGGAAAATTAAATACTGGAAAATTGGAAAGCTGGATGAAAGTTACACCATTATAGAATCCGTCAACGTTGATAAGTAATTGAGGAAGATCGCCGTCGCTATATGTTTGGCGGCAGATCGCAATCCTCAAATGATGGAGACAAAAATTAATGCATATTTTTTACGGTTCAATGAATTTGGCCGTAATACCGGCGACACCAGCGAGTACCGTCTTGATTGCATCGGCTCAAGTCATTGCTGCCGACTCGTCAAAAAATCACCTTCATGATTGCGGCATCGCCGAAATAATTCATTTATCGGCAAAGCTGACTGCTCAGCCTCCAATCCGCATGTTCAACGCGCGTGATTGAACACCCGCAAGACAAATGCGCGCAAAAGGGCGTGCATAACATGCCTGCCAGTATTGCAACTTAGCCGTAAGGCCATGACCGTATGTGTTCATCATGGTTTTAGCACTTAAATGCGCCTCATCGCGGGCCGGGCGTTAAATCTAAAATTAGAATCAAAGGAGAAAGAAATGAAAGCTATACCTGCAGAGCAGCTTATGCCGATCACGGAGAAAATATCCGAGAAATTCTGGCCACATGGATGGTGGAAATTGATGGAAATGCGCATTGGCGTTATCCCGTTGCCGGTGTACCTGTTGTTGCTGGCATTGATAACAGGATTTGTCGCCACTGGCAAAGTGCCGTCCGATATCTCGGTATCGATTGCGTTGCTGGCAGTGGGCGGCTTTTCTTGCGCAGAATTGGGCAAGCGACTTCCTGTCATGCGCAATATAGGCGCCGCGGCAATTTTTGCGACCTTCATTCCTTCCTACCTGGCATTCCAGCATCTTTTACCTGCCATGGTTTTAAAGAACGTAGTCGATTTCACCAAGTCGACCAATTTTCTTTATTTGTTCATTGCTTCGATCATTGTCGGCAGTATCTTGAGCATGGACAGAGCGGTTCTCATCAAAGGCTTCATCAAGATTTTCGTGCCGCTTGCCGCCGGTTCTGTCGCGGCAGCTGTTGTCGGCACGACCGTAGGCACTCTGCTGGGCTTGGGTACCTACCATACCTTCTTTTACATTGTTGTTCCTATCATGGCCGGCGGTGTGGGTGAAGGCGCCATTCCCTTATCCATTGGTTACTCCGGAATATTGCACCAGGCTCAAGGCGACGTCTTTGCGCTGGTCTTGCCCCCTGTAATGCTCGGCAGCCTGACCGCAATCATGCTGGCCGGCGCGTTGAATTTTGTGGGTAAGAAATACCCGCACCTCACTGGCGAGGGCCGGCTACAGCCGGGCGAGCATGACGAAATGCATCCGGCGGAGGAAGCCGGGCCCGGTTATACGGATGTCGGTAATATTGCGGCCGCAGGCATCACGGCGATCTCGCTGTATATGTTTGGATTGATGTGTTACAAGCTGTTCGACTTTCCGGCACCGGTCGCCATGCTGTTCATTGCCGTAATTTTCAAGTTGTCACGCGCTGTCTCGCCGCAATTGCAGCAGGGCTCTGTCGTTGTCTACAAATTCTTTTCCACGGCTGTAACTTATCCGTTGCTGTTCGCCATCGGCGTATCCATGACGCCCTGGGACAAACTTGTGTCCGCATTCAACGTGCTCAATCTCATCACCATCGTTTCGACGGTGGCGACGTTGATGGCGACAGGCTTCATGGTCGGGCGATGGCTGAATATGTATCCGATTGAAACGGCAATTGTAAATGCCTGCCACAGCGGCCAGGGCGGTACCGGCGACGTAGCTATTTTGACGGCTGCGAATCGTATGCAAATGATGCCGTTTGCACAGATTGCGACACGCATTGGTGGCGCGATTACCGTAACGCTCACCTTGATTGCCATGTCCCAGCTGAAATAAGTGTCTGAGGCAAATTTCTCAGGTGATTGCATTCAAGGTTGCCGCCAGTCCGCTCTGTTGATGGAAACGGCGCAGAAAATTGCCCGGCAATCGCATTGGTCAATGCTATTCGATTAAAGAGTTTTTTAAAAATATCTCATGAAAAACACAATAACTACCCAAATTCCAGCCACGCTGATCCCCGGCGACGGCATCGGCCCTGAAGTGGTCGAGGCGACGGTCCAGGTGTTGGCCGCTCTGGGATCTCCTTTCTCCTGGGATATACAACAAGCAGGCGTGGCCGGCGTCAACAGCAGCGGCGACCCGCTGCCGGAAGCCACCCTGGCCAGCATCCGCAAGACCAGGCTCGCCCTCAAAGGCCCGCTGACCACGCCGATAGGCGAAGGCTTCCGTTCCTCCAACGTCAGACTGCGCGAAGAGTTCCAGCTATATGCCAATGTGCGGCCGGCAAGGACCATTGTTCCGGGCCGCTATGAAGACATCGACGTCGTCCTGATCCGGGAAAACATCGGCGGCTTCTATGTAGCGCACGAATACTATATTCCGGTCGGCGACGATCCGCGCGCCGTTGCCGTCTCCACCGGCATCAACACGCGCGAAGCCTGCCGGAAGATTGCGCGCTTCGCCTTTGAATACGCGGTAAAGAACGGCCGCAAGAAAATCACCGTGGTGCACAAGGCCAACATCCTCAAGGCGCTGACCGGCATCTTTCTCGAAGCCGCCCGCGAAGTTGCGCGCGAGTACGAAGGCAAAGTGCAGATGAACGACATGATCGTCGACGCCTGCGCGATGCAGCTGGTGCTCAATCCCTGGCAGTTCGACATGCTCCTGTGCACCAATCTGTTCGGCGATATCCTGTCGGATCAGCTGGCAGGCCTGGTGGGCGGCCTCGGCATGGCGCCCGGCGCGAATATCGGCGATGACGTCGCGATCTTCGAAGCAGTGCACGGCTCGGCGCCGGACATTGCCGGCAAGGGCATCGCCAATCCGATCTCGTTGCTGCTGGCGGCGGGGCAGATGCTGGACCATGTGGGCCACGATGATCTGGCCCTGCGGTTGCGCACCGCGATCACCGACACGCTGAACAAGGATCACATCGCTACCGGCGATCTGAAAGGCAAGGCATCCACTCAGGAATTTACCGATGCGATTGTGCGTCGGCTTGAGGTGAGCTAGTTTGCGATCCACCTAACTGCGCAGCGGCGGAATGCATCACGCTCAAGTTGGCACGATAAAGGTTTCTATTTTTAATATGCCTGGAGAACAAAAATGCCAACGGAACGTTTCGAGTTCTTAGGGACCGAAAGGCAAAAACTTGCCGCTCGTCTTGATATTCCAGCGGGAGAAACACGCGCGTATGCTTTGTTCGCCCATTGTTTCACGGGCGGCAAAGACATTCTCGCGGCCAGTCGAATTGGGCAGGCTCTCGCCACCTGCGGCATAGCGGTGTTGCGCTTCGACTTTACTGGCTTGGGTGCAAGCGAGGGGGAGTTTGCCAATACCAATTTTTCCTCAAACCTGGCAGATCTGACCGCAGCGGCAAATTATTTGCGGCAGACATATCGTGCGCCGTCCATGCTGATCGGACATAGTCTGGGCGGCGCGGCGGTACTTGCCGCCGCTTCCAAGATACCAGAGGTGCGCGGTGTTGTTACCATCGGTGCGCCAAGTGATCCGGCGCATGTCAAAAAACAGTTCAATGGGTATATTGATGAGATTCAAACTAATGGTGAAGCCGTAGTTAAGCTCAGTGGGCGACCATTCAGAATCAAGAGGCAGTTTCTCATCGATGCGGAGAAACAGCGATTGCTGCACAATATTTCGGAGTTTAATGGGGCGTTGCTGGTAATGCATTCGCCGCAAGATGAGACAGTCGCGGTGCAGAATGCGAGCCATATTTTCAGCGTTGCGAAACACCCGAAAAGCTTCGTATCCTTAGATGATGCAGATCATCTTCTTACCCGGAAAAACGATGCTTTGTATGCAGCAAACGTCATTGCGGCATGGAGTGAGCGTTACATCATCGACGACGCTAAAAAGGTCCAGCGAAGTTAATCCCTTGATTTTCTTGGCGATTGGGGCGGCATCTAAACACTGACATAAGAACCCGTCGGCTGCGCGCATTGGTATATTTTTCTGAATATGTACGTACCCGCACCGAGCTAAAACAGCTTGACCCCATATCCGTTGTTGAACTCCTGATTCACCGAGGGCAGAGTTTTTTATTCTTTGCCCCCGGCGACGACATCAATTAGAAGCGAGTACGCATGCCGACCGCGAACTCAGTCTGGTTCTTGAAGCCGTTAGCCGATCCTACACGATAGCCGTCGTCAAGTTTCATATAGTCGGCAGCCAGGTACAGTTCGGTACGCTTCGACAGATGGTAGAAAGTGGAACCGTACAGTGTTTTCTTTTTGCCGCTACCGGTCGCGGTCGAGCCGCTGGCATCGTTGTAGGCATTCAAGGTGCTGGTCCCGGCCGCATTGTAAGCAGCGTTGTCGGCTTTCATTACTTGATAACCGAGTTCATAGTCGAACGAACCTTGCGGCGTGAACTTGGCCGATACGGTATATGCATTGTCCTTACGCTTGCCGAGTGCACCCTGTTCTGCCGTGTAATGGAAATAGCCCGCGTTCAAACGCACCAGATCGAAAATGTAGCTGCCGCCCAGCGAATAGGACTTGTGCTTTTCGAGACTGGAGTCGATGCCGTTGCCGACGTCAGCCTGGTTGATGAAACCGGAAACGATGAAGTTGGAGCCGTTGTAGCCGATCGCAGCAGATTTTGTGGTGTTGTGCGCGAATTGACCAGCAACGTTG
>NZ_FNOR01000021.1 GCF_900107095.1 Collimonas sp. OK242 | reverse complement strand
GGGATGCCGGTCAGGCGGTCGCCGTTCTTGTCAGCATGATTGACGGTGCTGATGGTGGCATCGATCAGGCCATATACGGTGACATTGGATTGTGCCGACGCTGTATTGATACAGCCGATCGTCCCCAGAACAGCTAACGCTAATAGCGATTTTTTCATGTTGTCTCCAGAACTTTATAGTTGAATTGCTGATCGTGCGGATCAGTAGGCAAACTATAAAATTCACTAGCTTACTGATTGCTTTCAGAGCGTGAAATGCCTGCCCCGGTACTGTGGGTTTTGCGCCACAACGCTGAAAACTATATCTTGCTTCTGTAAGCTAAACGTTGCTTTCTGGAAAAAAACATCAACTTTTCATGGCGGATGCGGCTCCTCCGCATCGCTAGCATCGCCGGCTTTCTTCGGCAACGCCGGAAAATTGACCGTAACGATCAGTCCGCGGCCGCTAGCCGGACACGACAAAGCAATCTCAGCCTGACTCGCCAGGGCAATCTCGCGCACGATAGCCAGGCCCAGGCCGGAGCCGTCCGAGCGGTCCTGGTGCAGGCGATAGAAGCGGTCGAACACATGCTCCCGTTCAGCCACGGGAATGCCCGGGCCGTTATCTTCAACGCACAGCCTGGCGACGGTTGCATCGCCCGTTACCGTAATAGTCACTATGCCGCCGGCCGGCGTGTAGCGAAGCGCGTTGTCGACCAGGTTGGCGACCAGTTCCTCCAGCATCGATGGCGTGGCATGGACCATCACCGGGGTGCCGTGAAACTCGAAGCCGAGATCAATATTCTTGGTCTGCGCCAGCGTTGCCAGTTCTTCTAAAACTGTCTGCACTATCTCGATCAGATTGACATCGGTTTGGCGCAGAGGATGGCCGATGCCCGTTTCGGCGTTGGACAGCGTCAGCAACTGGTTGACCAGCCGGATTCCGTGCTGCACGCCTTTGTTGATCGCACGCAGCGCAGCATCCTTGGTTTGTGCGTCGTCGCTGCGCAGGCCGTAATTGACCTGTGTGTTGAGCACCGTCAACGGCGTACGCAGCTGATGCGAAGCATTGGCGATGAAACGCCCGTGCGCCGACATATGATCATCCAGCCGCTGCACATAGTCGTTGATGGCGTGCACCAGCGGCGCCAGTTCGGTCGGCACCGGCGCCGTATCAAGTGCTTCCAGGGTGCCTGGTTTGCGGCGCTGCACGCGGTCTCGCAGGCGCATCATCGGCGCCAGGCCATGGCGCAATCCCAGTAGCAGCAGCAGCACGACCAGTACCAATATCGCCAGTTGTTGCAGCACTGTGTGTTCCCACATGCGGTCCGACAGCGCTTTGTAGGAATGCTGGGTTTGCGCCACTTCGATCAGGACTGATCCCTGTGCGGGAACGCCGAACACCGGTTGCGAAAAAGCGACAATGCGCACCGGGTCGTCGCGAAAGCTG
Organism: Collimonas sp. OK242; assembly: GCF_900107095.1. GTDB lineage: Bacteria > Pseudomonadota > Gammaproteobacteria > Burkholderiales > Burkholderiaceae_D > Collimonas. The sequence continues at coordinate 73,885 of NZ_FNOR01000021.1, read as the reverse complement.
GCGTTGAAATAGACCGCTTCCTCGCTATGCGGTTTGTGCGGCGGATCGGGTAAGTCAAGCTGCCCGGCCAGCAAGGTGCCGTTAGCCGCCACCACGCGGTAGTACACGCGGTCATGCGAATCCGATTGAAACAGCTCGAGCGCGGCAGGGGGAATCATCACCTGCAATACGTCGTCTTCATAGTGTATCTGTTCAGCGATGATGCGCGCCGACCCAAGCAGCATCCGGTCGTGAACCACGGTGGCCATCTGGATCGCGTTGGTGTAGGTAACCCAGATGTTGAAGCCGACGAACAGTATCAGCGGCACCAGCAGCCACAGCAGCAGCTGCGTGCGCAGGCTGCGCAGCGGCCGGGTGCTAGCTTTCATTGTGCTGCTTGAGCAAATAGCCGAGCCCGCGCAAAGTGATGATGGCGGCGTCGCCACGTTCCAGCTTCTTGCGGATCCGGTGGATATAGACTTCGATGGCGTCCTGCGACACGTCTTCAGCCATCGCGTACAGGCTCTCCGCCAGAGCTTGCTTGCTGACGGTCTTGCCCATTTTCATGATCAGCGTTTCCAGCACCGCATGCTCGCGGCGGGTCAGGGTGAGCGCAATACCGTCTATCGAAAAGATCAGGCTGTTGCTGTCGTAGCTTAGCGAACCGCACTGCAGGATCGGGTTGCGCTGCTGGTTGGAACGGCGTAGCAGGGCGCGGATACGCGCTTCCAGTTCGTTGACGTCGAACGGTTTTGCCATATAGTCGTCGGCGCCGGCATTGAGGCCGACGATGCGGCCTTCGACCGAGTTATTGGCTGTCAGGATCAGCACCGGCACGTTGTTGTGGCGGGCGCGCAGCCGCTTGAGTACTTCGCTGCCATCCAGTTTTGGCAGAGACATGTCTAGGATCACCAACTCGTATTGTTGGGTGAGCAATAAATGGTCGGCGTCGGCGCCGGTATAGACGCAATCGACAGTGTATTTATTGCGATGTAAGGTAAGCGCCAGCCATTCGGATAGTGGCCTGTTGTCTTCTACCAGCAAAATTCGCATATTTGTTTCCGTCTCGGGGAGCTCGCCATGACAGATCTTGGCGCTGAGGCGGATTATGAAAGGCGAGCCCAGACTTGGCTACCAATAAATCGAGGCGCCGGCAAATTTTCAATTGCCTGGCCAAAATCTCGCATGCTAGTATTGGTCCATCCAATGGACCTTTAATATGGGTGAGGCGGTCCGTCAGCACTGCAAAGGACACTAATCTGAGATGGACAATACGCATGCCGATACGGCGCCTTCCCCTTTGCGCATCGATGCCCACCAGCATTTCTGGCTGCTGGCGAATCGCGCCGGACAATGGCCGCCGCCAGAGCTGGCGGAAATTTACCGCGATTTTCTGCCAGAACAACTTGCGCCCTTGCTGCAGCAATATGGCATCAGCGGCAGCGTACTGGTGCAATCCTTGCCGTGCATGAGCGATACCTTGTTCCTGCTCAGCCTGGCCGAGCGCAATGCGTTTGTCCGGGCGGTGGTTGGCTGGGCCGATTTGAAAGCTGCCTATGCTGAACAGCAGATACAGCTGTTGGCCAGCCATCCGAAAATGCGCGGCCTGCGGCCGATGCTGCAGGATCTGGCCGACGACTGGATTGACGATCCGCTGCTGGCGCCGGCGATCGCCGCGATGCAACGCCATCGGCTGAGCATGGATGCGCTGGTGCTGCCGCGTCAGTTGCCGGCTTTGCTGAAGTTCGCAGAACGTTACCCGGAGTTGCCGATTGTCATCGATCATGCGGCCAAACCACAGATTGCCAGCGCCGCACTGGAACCTTGGCGGGCCTCGATTACCCGCCTGGCGGCATTGCCGCAGGTGTATTGCAAGTTATCCGGGCTGGTGACCGAGGCTGCGGCCGACTGGCAGCTTGCGCAATTGCAGCCGTATGTCGCCCATGTGCTAGAGGTGTTCGGTGCGCAGCGGGTGATCTGGGGCAGCGACTGGCCGGTAGTCAGGCTGGCGGGCGATTATGGGCGCTGGCTGGCGGCTACCGATACTTTGCTGAGCGATCTCGAGCCGCTCCAGCGTCAACAAGTCATGGGCTTGAATGCGCAGCGTTTCTATCGCTTGTAACGGCAAGCGAGGGAACGCGAAGGTATAGTTGCCCGCTTAACGCAGGAACACCTTGTTCATGATTTGGGTAACCGGATAGGTCACCAGCGATTGCACCGCATGCGGCAGATCCAGTGGCCGCATGATCATCTTGATGGTCATGTCGGGCGACAGATGGTTGCGTATGGTGGTGTTCATCTTGCTGTGGATCTGTTGCAGCATGGCCTGGTCGCCGGCATGCTGCGGCGCTCTGGCGCTGAGTACGTGGCGCAGGGAGCAGGCGGCATCTTCATTTTTCATTTCCAGGGTACGACGGCGCAAGGCGCCGAAGATGCGATGCCGGCGCAATCCCTCGTGCTGCCGGAAACGACGGAAATAACGGAAGAAGTGTTTGTAGTGATTCACTTCATCCCTGGCAATGCGCGACGCCAGGTCTTTTAGTACCGGTTCATCCGTACTGCGCGACAAGGCGCTGTAGAAAGTGGCGGTGCCGGCTTCCACCACGCAGCGGGCCACCATTTCCAAACCTTTGCTGGGCTCCAGCAACTCGACCTTGCAATAGGTCGAATATTCATCGAGGAAATTGTGATAGGCGGTTTGCCAGTCGAATTCGGGCCATATGTGCTCGACATAGGCACGCAGCGCCTGGCCATGCTGCAACTCTTCAACTTCCCATTGCTCCCGCAACCAATTGGAAATTTCCGGCTCGTCGCCGTAATAATCCACCAGATTTTGCGTATACAAATGGGAGCCGCTTTCGACAAACGAAGCGCATGTGACCAGATAGAAAAGGTTTTCGTCGGGCCGGACCTGTGCGGTATCAATTTTTGAAAAATCCAGGTCGGCGATTTTCCAGTGCGTATTCTCTTCGCTACCTTTGTGCATAATCAATCTCTCCATGTGGTTGTGACTGATATAGAACTTACTTACAGGTAAGACGCTCGCTTCTATAATAGGTTCAAGGTACACGATTTTGCCGGAATGTGTGGATATCAAGCTCATGCTACGATTAAGGCTTATTTTGCAGCGAGGCCAATATGAGCGATCAAACCAAACAAAACGTCGAATATCGCGGTTACGTCATCGTGCCGAAGCCGGTGCAGGGTCACGACGATCTGTGGCATGACGGTTACCAGATTTTGAAAGCCGGCGCCAGCGTTTCCAGCCGCACCAATACCGAAAGTGCGCACGCCAGCCTGGATACGGCCTACGACAGCAGCGTGGAGTTTGCCAAAATCGAGGTAGATAACCTGGTTGCGCTGACGGAGTAGGATTGACCCGGCGAGAGCCGTTGTGCCTGGCAATAGTTGATGTGTAAATACATAAAATACAAAAGAGACGGGTGCTTATGCAACGATCGCTATTTCCGGCATATTCCCGGTTTGCCCCGTGTGCGGCGGCATTGTTGGTGCTGCTGACGGTAACTTCAAGCCAGGCCAGAGACGCGCTGCAAGTGCCGACGGTCGCCTACAAGATCGCAGGGTTGAAAAAACCTGCAGAAATCCTGGTAGACCAATGGGGTGTGCCGCACATATACGCTGCGAATCAGGATGACGCCTTTTTTGTCCAGGGTTTCAACGCGGCCCGCGATCGCCTGTTCCAGATCGATCTGTGGCGCCGCCGCGGCCTGGGGCAACTGGCGCAGGTATTCGGTCCCGCCTATGTCCGGCAAGACCGCGCCGCCAGGCTGTTTCTATACCGCGGCGACATGCAGCGCGAGTGGCAATCCTACGGTCCGCATGCGCAGCAGGTGGCGCATGCTTTCGTCGCCGGCATCAATGCCTATGTCGATTACGTCCACGCCCATCCGGACCAATTGCCGTTCGAGTTCAAACAGCTCGGCTATGCGCCGGCCCGATGGCAGGCGGATGACGTGGTGCGCATCCGCAGCCACGGTTTGACGCGCAACCTGAGCAGTGAAGTGGCGCGCGCCAACGTCGCTTGCAAAGCCGATCTGAAATCCGATGAAATCCGCCTTGGCTTGACGCCAAAATGGGAGGCGGTGATGCCGGACGGGCTGGATCCTTGCCTGCCGAAAGACTTGCTGAAGGTATTCCAGCTCGCCACCCAGGGTGTGAAGATCAGTAAAGACAGCTTGCAGAGTGCGCAGAGCGATACCGTGGTGATGGCCGTTGCGGAGAGTCCAGAAGAGGTCGCGGAAGGCAGCAATAACTGGGTAATCGCGCCGCAAAAATCCGCCACCGGCCGCGCCATCATGGCGAACGATCCGCATCGCGCGTATTCGACGCCGTCCTTGCGCTATATCGCTCACATCAATGCGCCGGGATTGAATGTCATCGGCGCCGGCGAACCGGCTTTGCCGGGCATTTCGATCGGACACAACGGCAGTGTCGCCTTCGGCCTGACGATTTTTAATATCGATCAGGAAGATTTGTACGTTTATCAGCTCAATCCTGAACACCCGGATCAGTACAAATATCAAGGTAAATGGGAGCCGTTTAAAGTCATCACGGAACAAATCCAGGTCAAGGGCGCAGCGCCGGTCGATGCCGAGCTGACATTCAGCCGGCATGGTCCTGTGATTTTTGTCGAGTCGGAAAAGAACCGCGCCTTCGCGGTGCGTTCCGGCTGGCTGGAGCCCGGCATGTCGCCTTATTTCGGCAGCATAGATTACATGCGCGCCAGGAATTTTGCCCAGTTCAAGCATTCCTTGCTGCATTGGGGCGCGCCGACCGAGAACCAGGTGTATGCCGATACCAAGGGCAATATCGGCTGGGTGCCGGGCGGGCTGGCGCCGATTCGTCCTAACTGGGATGGCTTGCTGCCGGTGCCTGGCGACGGCCGTTACGAATGGGCCGGCTTCTGGTCCGGCGATCAGCTGCCCTCCAGCTACAATCCGAAGCAAGGCTGGTTTGCATCGGCCAATCAAGTGAATTTGCCGGACAGTTATCCCTACCGCGAACGCAAGCTGGGTTTTGAGTGGACCAATAATTCGCGCTTCACGCGTATCAGCGAGGTGTTGTCGTCGCTGGACAAAGTCTCGCTGGAAGATTCCATGCGTCTGCAAAATGACGATCTGTCGATTCCTGCCAGGCGTCTGGCGACGCTGCTGAAGCCGTTATCCTCCAGCGATGCCCAGACCCAGGCGGCGCTGAACCTGTTTACCGGCTGGGATTTCATCGAGCGCGCCGATTCGCCGCAGGCTGCCTTGTTTGAGGTCTGGCTTTCGCGTCATTTGGGTAAAGCGTTCAAGGCTGCAGTGTTAAGCCCGGCCGCAGCCAACGCAATGGGCGCGCCGGACGTCGCCGTATTGCTGGATAGCCTGGAGCAGCCAGCGCCGCGTTTCGGCCCTGACGCGATGCAAAAGCGCGACCAGTTATTGCTGACCAGCTTGAGCGAGGCTTATGCCGAGCTGCAAAAATTGCAAGGCGGCGACGCCAGCCAATGGCAATGGGGAAAACTGCATCACAACCTGATGGAGCATCCCCTGGCCGCCGCAGTGGACGACGCCACCCGCGCAAAATTGAATGTCGGACCCATGCCTGCTCACGGCGGCGCCTACTCTCCCAATCAGTCAACTTATCGCAGCAGCGATTTCCTGCAAACCAACGGCCCTTCGTTCCGGGTGGTGGTCGATGTCGGCAACTGGGATAACTCGCGGGTGGTCAATTCACCTGGGCAATCGGGTGATCCAGATAGCCCGCACTATCGCGATCTGGCAGACAAGTGGCTCAAGGGCGAGTATTTCCCTTTGCTATATTCCCGTGCGGCGGTGGAGAAAGCCGCGACCGAGAGGATTCGCCTGCAGCCGGGCAATTGAAGCCGCGGGCAGATGGCAACAAGGGCGCCGATCAGCGCCCTTGCTTTATGCAAGCTCGATACGTTGCGTGGTCTGCGAATTAAACCAGTGCAAAGCTGCCGGGTCAAAACCTGCAGTGATTTTCTGTCCGGCTTGGACTGCAGTCACCGCCGGCACCCGCATCACCAGCAGTTGGTCTCCGATCGATGCATGCACCAGTAGATCGGCGCCTAGCGCTTCCACCAGTTCCGCGCGCATCGTCAAGCCAGGCTGGCCGAAGATCAACTGCTCCGGCCGCAGGCCCATGATGCAATCATGGCCGGCGATGGCGTGGTGGATGAACGGCAGCTTGATGGCGTCGGCGTTGGCTAGCGTGAAGCTGCCGCCGTCTTCCGCCAGGCGGCCCTGCAACAGGTTCATCGGCGGCGAGCCGATGAAACTGGCGACAAAGGTGGTGGCCGGCTTGGCATAGACCTCGGCCGGCGTGCCGATCTGTTCGGCCCGGCCGCCATTCATGACGATCATGCGCTGGCCCAAGGTCATGGCTTCAACCTGGTCGTGCGTGACATACAAACTGGTAGTGCCCAGCGTGCGATGCAGTTTCTGGATTTCCAGGCGCATCTGCACGCGCAGCTTGGCGTCCAGGTTGGACAGCGGCTCATCGAACAGGAATACCGCCGGCTCGCGCACGATCGCGCGTCCCATCGCCACCCGCTGGCGCTGGCCGCCGGAGAGCTGGCGTGGCGTGCGTTGCAGCAGGGTGCCGAGCTCCAGGATCTTGGCCGCCTTTTGCACGCGCGTCTCGATGTCGTCCTTGCCCAGGCCGCGTATCTTCAAGCCGTAAGCCATGTTCTCGTACACGCTCATGTGCGGGTACAGAGCATAGTTCTGGAACACCATGGCGATGTCGCGGTCTTTCGGCTCCAGCTTGTTGACCACGCGGTCGCCGATGACGATGTCGCCGGAAGTGATTTCTTCCAGTCCTGCCACCATGCGCAGCAAGGTCGATTTGCCGCAGCCGGAAGGACCCACCATGACAATGAATTCGCCATCGGCGATATCGATCGAAATGCCGTGGATGACATCGACCGCCTTGGGCGCCTTGCCGTAGGTTTTCTTGACGTTCTCTAGGTGTACTTTTGCCATATCACTTCTCGGAATCAACCAATCCTTTCACAAACCACTTTTGCATCACCACCACCACCAGGCCAGGCGGCAACATCGCCAGCACCAAAGTGGCCATCACCATATTCCATTCCACCGCCGAATCGCCGCCGACAATCAAGGTCTTGATGCCGATACCGATCGGATACATGTCCTGCTTGGTGGCGATCATCAGCGGCCACAGATACTGGTTCCAGCCGTAGATGAACATGATCACGAACAGCGCGATGATATTGGTGCGCGACAGCGGCCAGATCACATCCTTGAAAAAACGCAAAGGCCCGGCGCCGTCGATGCGCGCCGCCTCCGCCAGTTCATCCGGGATGGTCAGGAAAAATTGGCGGAACAGGAAGGTGGCGGTGGCCGACGCGATCAGCGGTATGGTCAAGCCGGCGTAGGTATTGAGCATGTGGAAATCGGAGACCACCTGATAGGTCGGCGTGATACGTACTTCCACCGGCAGCATCAGGGTCATGAAAATCATCCAGAAGAAGAACGAGCGCCCGGGAAAGCGAAAGTACACCATGGCAAATGCAGACAGCATGGAAATCGAAATCTTGCCGATGGCGATCGCCAGTGCCGAGATCAGGCTCACCGTCAGCATACGCGCCACCGGCGGCGCCGAGACGTTGCCGGATGCACCCTTGGTCAACAGCGCGCTGTAGTTTTCGATCAGGTGCGTGCCGGGCAGCAGGGACAAGGGGGCGGCGGCTGCCTGCTCGGCGGTTTGCGTGCTGGCGACGAAAGCTACGTAAAGCGGGAAGGCGATGATGACGACACCCAGCAGCAGCACCAGGTGGCTGATCAGGTCGAGGATGGGGCGGCGCTCAATCATGGCCGTCTTTCAGAGCATTTTCAGCGAGGATCTTCATGCGTACTGGACTTTCTTTTCGACATACTTGAATTGCAGCACGGTGAGCACGATGACGATGGTCATCAGGATCACCGACTGCGCCGCGGCGCCGCCCAGGTCGCCGCCTTTGAAGCCGTCGATGAATACCTTGTAGACCAGGATTTCGGTATCCTTGCCGGGGCCGCCCTGGGTGGTGGCTTCGATAATTGCGAAGGTGTCGAAAAAGGCGTAGACGATATTCACCACCAGCAGGAAGAAGGTGGTGGGCGACAACAGCGGGAAAACGATGGTCGCAAACCGTTTTACCGGTCCTGCGCCGTCAATTGCGGCTGCTTCGATCAGCGATTTCGGTATCGATTGCAGTCCGGCCAGGAAGAACAGGAAGTTGTAGCTGACTTGTTTCCAGACGGCGGCGATCACGATCAGGATCATGGCGTGGCGGCCGTTCAATACGTGATTCCAGTCGACGCCGACGTAATGCAGCCAGTGGGAGACAATCCCCAGCGTCGGGCTGAGCATGAACATCCACAGCACGCCGACCACCACCGGCGATACCGCGTAAGGCCAGATCAGGAAGGTTTTATAGATTGCCGCACCTTTGATCACACGATCGGCGAAGGCGGCCAGGATCAGCGACAAGGACAGGCCGAGTACCGCCACCAGCACCGAGAAAACGGCGGTGGTCTTGAAGGAGCCGAGGTAATTGCTGTCGGCGAACAGCGTGCGGAAATTGTCGAACCAGACGAATTCCGAATAACCGCCGAAGGCATCTTGCAGCAGCATCGACTGGTACAGGGCTTGCACCGCTGGCCAGACGAAGAACAACAGGGTGACAATGATCTGCGGCGCCACCAGGGCATAGGGCAGCCAGGCAGACTTGAAGCGAGCGCGTTTTTCCACGATGGGACTTTCTATCGTCCGCGGCGATGCGGGATTTCAGGGTAAGGCGAAGCTGCAATTTCGCAGGGTGGGCAAAAATGGCCACCCTGCGTGCTGCGGGAAAGACGAGGTATCAGCTTGTTTTACTTGTTGGTTTTTTCAAACCGATCGAGCAACAGATTACCGCGTTCCACCGCCGTATCCAAAGCCTGTTTGGCAGTAATCTTGCCGGTCCAGACGTTTTCCAATTCTTCGTCGATGATGGTGCGGATCTGCGGCATGTTGCCGAGACGGATGCCGCGCGACTTGTCGGTCGTCTTGGTGATCATCTGCTTGACCGGAACGTCGGTGCCGGGATTGCGGTCATAGAAGCCGGATTTGCGGGTGATTTCGTAAGCGGCCAGAGTGGTCGGCAGATAGCCGGTTTCCTGATGCCATTTGGCCTGCACTTCCGGCTGCGACAAGAACTTGAAGAATTTGGCCACGCCTTTGTAGTCCTCGGTTTTCTTGCCGCCCATGACCCACAGCGAAGCGCCGCCGATCATGGTGTTTTGCGGCGCGCCGGGAACGTCGTTGTAATACGGCAAGGTAGCGATACCAAACTTGAATTTGGAATTTTTCGCGATATCCGCATAGCTGGAAGATGAACCGGTCAGCATGCCGCATTCGCCGGAATAGAATTTCGAAGTTGCCTCATCCTTGCGGCCGGCATAGGTGAACAAGCCTTGCTTGGCCCAGTTGGCCAGGTTCTGGATATGCTTGACGTGCAGCGGGCTGTTGAACTTGAGGCGGGTATCAAGGCCGTCGAAGCCATTGTTCCTGGAGGCGAATTCGACGTTATGCCAGGTCGAGAACGATTCCAGTTCGACCCAGGACTGCCAGGTCGTGGTGTAGCCGCATTTGGCGCCGCTGGCTTTCACCTTGGCGGCGTCGGCCGCGAGCTCGGTCCAGGTGACTGGCGGCTTGTTCGGATCGAGGCCGGCCTTGGCAAACATGTCCTTGTTATAGAACATGACGGTGGTCGAGCTGTTGAATGGCAGAGACAACAGGCCGGCGCCTTTGGGCGCCGCGTAGTAGCCGCCGATAGCCGGCACGTAGGCCGCCGGATCGAACGGTTCGCCGGCCAGCTTCATGACTTCCGACACCGGTTTGATGGCGCCCTTGGAATACATCATGGTGGCGGTGCCGACTTCGAATACCTGCAATATATCGGGGGCGTTGCCGGCGCGGTACGCGGCGGTTGCCGCAGCCATGGCTTCGTCGTAGGCGCCCTTGTATACCGGGACTACCTTGTATTCGGTCTGACTCTTGTTGAATTCGTCGGCCAGGCCGTTGACCCGATCGCCGAGCGCGCCGGCCATCGAATGCCACCAGGATATCTCGGTGGCGGCATGGGCTGAAATACTCATGGTCGCCAGCGTGCAGGCGATGGCAAGTGCTTTGAATTTCAATTTCATCAGGGCCCCCGTAAAATTTTTAATGGTAGCGAATCGATGTGACGACCGCGTGACAGCTGTCGCCTCGCTATAAAGCCGGATTCTATAGGTGACCTTGCAGGCGGCGCAATGTTTGTTTTCCATTGCACAATCGAAGCAGCCATGCGGACCTTATTTGTCGCCTGCCACGGCTGGATGTGCATGGCGTCGAAGATGGACATTTGTGTAATAAAAATTACCTTTAGTTCGAGACAGGTCTCTAGCTTTCATATTGAAAACCGGTGTATTCTCAAATACCCTATTTCCAGCTTATTTTTGACTTGGAATCGATGTAAGTGTAAATTAAATTACACAATAAGAATATCAGGAGACACCATGAACCAAGCGACTGCCTGTGCGCTTATCTGCCGCACCGCCGGCAAGCTCATCTGCGGCCATGCCGCCGTTTGCCGGAGCTGCGCATGATCCCGCGTCAGTTATTCAATTCAGACCACGAAGAGTTTCGCCAAAGCCTGCGGCGCTTTCTGCAGGCCGAGGTGTTGCCGCGCCACGCCGGTTGGGAAGAGCAGGGTTTTGTCGATCGCGATATCTGGCGGCGCGCCGGCGAACTGGGCTTCCTGTGCACCAATATGCCGGAAAACTACGGCGGCTCCGGTGTCGACCGCAAGTTCAGCACCATCGTGCTGGAAGAACTGGCCAGCAGCAACGCCTCGGGCATCGGCTGGCCGCTGCATTCCGACATCGTGGCGCCTTACCTGCTGCGCTACGGCAGCGAAGAATTGAAGCAAACCTGGTTGCCGAAGATGGCCGCCGGCACGGCGATCACGGCGATCGCGATGACTGAACCCGGCACCGGATCGGATTTGCAGGCGATACAAACCACGGCGCTGGAAGATGGCGACGACTACATCGTCAACGGCTCCAAGATATTCATTACCAACGGCTATAACAGCGACATGGTGGTGGTGGCGGTCAAGGTCGGCGACAAGGCCCGCGGCGCCAAGAATGTGTCGTTGCTGGTGATCGAAGCCGACCGGCCCGGTTTCAGCAAAGGCAAGCCCTTGAAGAAGATCGGCATGAAAGCCCAGGATACCTGTGAGCTGTTCTTTGAGAATGTGCGGGTCCCGAAGAGCAATATCGTTGGCCAGGTCGGCGCCGGTTTCAGCATGCTGATGCAGGAGCTGGCTTGGGAGCGCTTGCTGATTGCGATCACGTCGGTGGCCAACGCCGAAGCGATGCTCACTGCAACTATCGAGTACACGCGCGACAGGCAGGCCTTCGGCCGTTCCGTGTCGTCGTTTCAGAACACGCGCTTCAAGCTGGCCGAGATGAAAACCGAATTGCAGATCGCCCGTGTGTTCGTCGATCGTTGCATCGAGCTGGAAGTCGCGGGCGAGTTGCGGGTCGATGCCGCCGCCGCCGCCAAATATTGGTGCTCCGACTTGCAGGGGAAAGTGCTGGACCAGTGCCTGCAATTGCATGGCGGTTACGGTTTCATGCAAGAATATCCTATCGCGCGCGCTTATGTCGATGCCCGTGCCCAGCGCATTTATGGCGGCACCAATGAAATCATGAAAGAGATTATTTCTCGGTCAATATGAATCCCGGTTTTTCGATTTTCAATAAATTAATATATAAATATCTCAATAAATAAAGACATAGCTATGCAAAACGAATTGCGTTACGACGGTCGCGTGGCGATTATCACCGGCGCCGGCAACGGCTTGGGACGGGTACACGCTTTGCTGTTGGGAGCGCGCGGCGCCAAGGTGGTGGTGAATGACCTGGGCGGCGACGTCCATGGCGGCGGCAAGTCCAGTGCGGCTGCCGATCAGGTGGTGGCAGAGATCAAGGCGGCCGGCGGCATCGCGGTTGCCAACTACGATTCGGTGGAAGACGGCGCCCGGATCGTGCAGACCGCCCTCGATCATTTTGGCGGCATCGACATCGTGATCAACAATGCCGGCATTTTGCGCGACAGCAGTTTTGCCAAGATGACAGAGGACGACTGGGATCTGATCTATCGGATTCACGTGCTCGGCGCTTTCCGCGTCACCCATGCCGCGTGGCCGCATATGCGCAACAAAGGCTTCGGCCGCATCGTCATGACCACCTCGGCGGCAGGGATCTACGGCAATTTCGGTCAAGCCAACTACAGCATGGCGAAGATGGGTTTGATCGGCATGGCGAATACGCTGGCGATTGAAGGCGCCGCCAAAAACGTGCTGGTCAACACGATTGCACCGCTGGCCGGTTCGCGTATCTCGGAAACGGTGATGCCGCCGCAAATGCTGGAAGCGCTCAAGCCTGAGTATGTCGCGCCGCTGGCGGCGTATCTATGTCACGCAAGCTGCAAGGAGAACGGCAGCTTGTTCGAGGTCGGCGCCGGTTTCCATGCCAAGCTGCGCTGGCAGCGTACGCAAGGCCAGCACTTCCAGGGACAGGCCTTCGGCCCCGAAGAGGTGGCAGAGAGATGGCAACAGATCTGCGATTTCGATGACGTCACCTATCCCAGGAACATAGGCGAGTCGTTGATGTCTATCGTGCAGGGTGCAGGCTCGCCATTCGGTCAAGGTAAGCCCTGATCCACAATGGCTAATCCGCTTTTGTCCGGCATCCGGGTGCTTGATCTGACCCGTTTGCTGCCTGGCCCCTTTTGCAGTTTTTACCTGGCGCAACTGGGAGCCGAGGTCATCAAGCTGGAAGAGCCGCAAGGCGGTGATTACGCCCGCATGCTGGCGCCGGAATTATTCACTCTGCTCAATCGCGGCAAGCAATCGGTCACCTTGGATCTGCGGCAGCCGGAGGCTGTCGCGATTCTTAAAAAGATGGCGGCCCAGGCCGACGTCCTGATCGAATCGTTCCGGCCCGGCGTGATGGATAAACTGGGGTGCGGTTATCCAGGCTTGAAGCTGCTCAACCCGCGCCTGGTCTACGCTGCGCTGACCGGTTATGGGCAGACCGGCCCTTATAAAGACAGGGCCGGGCACGACATGAACTACTGCGGGTATGCCGGTTTGCTGGATCAAACCGGCGCTGCCGACGGCGCGCCGGTGCTGTCGAATTTCCAAAGCGCGGACCTGGCCGGCGGCGCCTTGACCTGCGCCCTCGGCATTCTGGCGGCAGTGATTGGCGCGCGTGCCTCGGGGCAGGGCACCATGGTCGACGTCGGCATGCTTGACGGCACGCTGGCGCTACAGACCTTATCGCTGGCCACTATCCGCACGTTGGGCGAGGGCAGGGCGCGCGGCAACGACATGTTGAGCGGCGGCCTGGCCAACTACAGCATCTACGCCTGCGCCGATGGGAAACACGTCGCAATGGCGGCATTGGAACCCAAATTCTTCCTCAATTTCTGTAACGCGGTCGGCCGCCTCGACCTGGCCGCCATGCCATTGGTGCCGGGACCGGCAGGCGCAACCCTGAGGACGGCTCTGAGCGAATTGTTCAAGACCCGCTCGCGCGATGAATGGGAGCTGCTGCTGGCGGACCGCGACTGCTGCGTGTCAGGCATTTATACGCCGCAGGAGGCGCTGGACAATCCGCAAGTCAAGGCGCGCGGCCTGATCCGGATGGAAGACGGCAAGCCCTTATCGGATTTGCCGATCAAGTTCAGCGATGCACTTGGCGCCGGCAGCGGCGACTGCCCGGCATTGGGAGCGGATACCTACAACGTGCTGGCAGAGCTGGGATTGGATGAAGCCGCCTTGGCGGCATTGTCCGCCAGTGGTGCGATTTGAAACAGATTTTTTAATTAACCAGAGGAAATGAAATGACAGTCAACGACATCATCAAACTCATGCCGTCCGGCTTGAATACGGTCGCCGCGGCGGATATGGAAAAAAGCATACAATTCGATATTGCTAACCCGATGTACCTGCTGATCGATCACGGAACATGCACCGCGCATGAAGGCGTGCTCGATACTGCAGACGTAGCGCTGACGATGGCGGATGAGGATTTGAAGGCGATGCTGAAGGGGGAGCTGAACGGTGCCATGGCGTTCATGAGCGGCAAGCTGAAACTGAAGGGCGACATGATGCTCGCCCAGCGGATTCCTACTTTGTTTGACGCCAGCAAGATTGCCTGAATTACCTGCGGTCCTTCATCGGCGTCGATGAAGAGCCGCATCATGTCATTCAAAGTGCTTGCCTTGTTCCGCCATTTTCACCAATATTGCCGCCGGCGCGAAATAGCTGCCGAATTGCGCCGAGAGCTGATGCGCCCGTTTGACAAAATTGGCGACGCCATAGGCATTGATGTATTGCAGTGCGCCGCCTTGAAACGGCGCAAAGCCCCAGCCGAAAATGCTGCCGATATTGGTGTCGGCGACAGTCATCACCACCTTTTCCTCATAGCATTTGGCCGCTTCGTTGGCTTGCACAAACATCATGCGCTCAATCAAATCCTTTTGCGGCAACTGTGTTGCAGCGAGCGGAAAGGCCTGCTGCAAACCGGGCCACAGATGCTTGCTTGCATTCTCGGGGTAATCATAAAACCCCTTGCCGGCTTTCTTCCCTTTACGGTCTAGTTGCTTCACCATTTTTTCCAGCCCGGGATCGGCCGGATGGCCGGCAAAAGTCTGGCCAGCCGCGGCGAAATCCTTGCGGGTCTGTTCCAGGATGTGGAGCGACAAGGACAGGCTGACTTCGTCATGCACCGCCAGCGGGCCAACCGGCATGCCGGCCTGCAGGCCGGCCATTTCGATCGCGCGCGGATGCTGGCCTTCCATCAGCAGTTTCAAGCCTTCCATCACGTAAGTGCCAAATACCCGCGAGGTGTAAAAGCCGCGCGAATCGTTGACCACGATCGGGGTTTTCTTGATCTGCTGCACATAGTCGAAACCACGCGCCAGCGTTTGCGGGCTGGTATGCTGGCCGATGATGATTTCAACCAGCGGCATCTTGTCTACCGGTGAAAAGAAATGCAGGCCGATGAAGTTTTCCGGCCGCACGCTGGCTTGCGCCAGGCCGGTGATCGGCAAGGTTGAGGTATTCGATGCGAACACCGCGTCTGGACTGATCAACGCCTCGGTTTTCCGGGTGACCTCTGCCTTGACCTGGCGATCTTCAAAGACGGCCTCGATAATCAGATCGCAGCTTGCCAGATCGTTGAAATCCACGGTCGGCCTGATACGGTTCAGCAAAGTTTCCTTGCCTTCCGCAGTTTGCTGCTTGCGCCGGATCGCCTTGTCGAGCAGTTTGCCGGAGTAGTCCTTGCCGCTTTCCGCGGTTGCCATGCTGTTATCCAGCAGCACCACTTCTATGCCTGCCTTGGCCGAGGCGTAGGCAATGCCGGCGCCCATCATCCCGGCGCCAAGTATCCCGACCTTACGGACTTTGGATGGAGCAATGCCTTGCGGCCGCGACTTGCCCTTGTTGATGGCGTTGAGCTGGAACCACAGCGTACCGATCATGTTCTTCGCGACCGGCGACAAGGCGCAGTTGACGAAGTAGCGCGATTCGATTTCGCAGCCGGTATCGAAATCGACAATGCCGCCTTCGAATACGCAGCTCATGATGTTGGTGGCTGCCGGATAGTTACCATGGGTCTTGGCGCTTGCCATCGAGGGCGCGATCGCCCACAGCTGGCCGTTGCCCGGGCTTCTCGAGTCGCCGCCCGGCCAGCGGAATTTCTTGTCGTCCCATGGTTGCTTTGCCTTGGGGTTGGCGAGGCACCAGGCTTTGGCTCTTGCCAGCAGATCTTCCCTGTCGCTTGCCAGCTCTTGCACGATTCCTTGTTGCAGCGCTTCTTCGGCGCGTAGCTCCTTGCCTTCCAGCATCAGCTGCAATGCGCTCTGGATGCCGATCATGCGTGGCAAGCGCTGCGTGCCGCCGCCTCCTGGCAGCAGGCCGAGCTTGACTTCGGGCAGGCCGAATTTGGCTTTCGGATTGTCGATGGCGATGCGGTAATGGCAGGCCAACGCCAGCTCCAGTCCACCGCCCAGTGCGGTGCCGTTGAGTGCAGCCACTACCGGCCGGCCGCACAGTTCCAGGCGCCGCAGCAAGCCTTTGAATTCCTGCGCCAGATCGAAAGCGGCTTGCGCTTCGGTGATTTGAAACAGTTTTTCAATGTCGGCGCCGGCGACGAAATCCGCCTTGCCCGAGGTGATGATGACGCCGGCGATGGCGGGATCGGCTTCGATATTGGCAATCGCTGCCATGAACGGCGCGGTCAGCGCCTCGTTCAAGACATTCATCGAACGCCCGGGCATGTCGAGGGTCAAGGTGACGATATTGTCCGCATCTTTTTGGAAATTTACACTCATGATCTGGCTTTCTAAGGTGTCGGGGGCAGGGTAATCCGCCACGCTGCGGCGGCTCTTAAACTCTTGCCCTCAATGATCAAATTCGTTCGATGATGGTGGCGATACCCATGCCGCCGCCGACGCACAGCGAGATCAAGGCCGTCGCCTTGCCGCTGCGTTCCAGCTCGTCCAGCGCGGTGCCGAGAATCATGGCGCCGGTCGCACCCAGCGGATGCCCCATGGCGATGGAGCCGCCGTTGACGTTGACCCGGCCCGGGTCGATATCGAGATCGCGGACGGCGCGCATGACAACTGCGGCAAACGCTTCATTGATTTCAAACAGGTCGATATCCTGCGCCGCCATCTTGGCCTTGGCCAGCGCTTTGCGTGCGGCGGGGGCGATGCCGGTCAGCATGATGGTCGGCTCCGAGCCGGTGACGGCGGCGGCGACGATCCTGGCACGCGGTTTCAATCCCAGTTTCTGGCCCATTTCTTTGCTGCCGACCAATACCAGCGCGGCGCCATCGACGATGCCGGAGGAATTCCCGGCATGATGGACATGGTTGATCTTTTCGACAGTAGTGTATTTACGCAGCGCCGTCGCATCGAAGCCCATCTGGCCGATTTGCTCGAAGGCCGGATTCAGCGCCGCCAGGTTCTCTATCGTGGTTTGGGCGCGGATGTATTCGTCATGATCCAGTATCACCATGCCATTCAGGTCCCTGACTGCAATCAGGGATTTGTTGAAACGGCCTTCGGCGCGGGCGCGCGCAGCGTTCTGTTGCGATTGCAGCGCAAAATTATCGACGTCGCTGCGTGAGAAGTTTTCCAGCGTCGCGATCAGGTCGGCGCCTATGCCTTGCGGCGCAAAGCCGGTGATCTGGTTGACCCGCGGATCCATGAACCAGGCCCCGCCATCCGAGCCCATGGCCCAGCGCGACATGCTTTCAACGCCGCCAGCCACCACCAGCTGTTCCTGGCCAGACATGACTTTCATCGCCGCCAGGTTGACAGATTCCAGGCCCGAGGCGCAAAACCGCGATTGCGTCACTCCCGGCACCGACTGGTCCCAGCCGGCATACAGCACTGCGGTGCGGGCGATGTCCGCGCCTTGCTCGCCGAGCGGCGTCACGCAGCCGAGTACCACGTCGTCGACCTGCGAGGTATCAAGGCGGTTGCGTTGTTCCAGCGCTTGCAGCAACTGGGCCAGCAAATTGACCGGCGTTACCTGATGCAGGCGGCCGTCTTTCTTGCCCTTGCCGCGCGGGGTTCGTACGGAATCGAAAATATAGGCTTCAGTCATAGCGTCTCCGGCTTGTATGTTCTGGTAATTGAAATTACACTTTGCTTGATGTCTCGCTTGGCGTCCGACTCGTGCTGAACACCCACTTTAGTGAAGGCAATGGCCAGCGTCAATTGGTAATTCACTCTAAACCGGCGCGCTGAATTGCGTGCGTCAAAGACGTAATAATAATTACACATATAACATAATCACAATTAACCCATGCCATCGGAAAAACAGAAAATCGTACTGGACCGCGCCTTGCTCAAGCCTCTGATCAGGCAGAGGATAGAGAGCGCAGTGCTGGATTTGTTTTCAGAACGCGGATTCCATAGCGTCAGTTTCGGTGAGATCGCCAGCGCCGCCGGCGTCTCCCTGCAGACAATTTATAAATACTACGGCAGCAAGGAGGCGCTGCTGTTTGCCTGTCTGGAAGCCTGGCTGGGCACGCTGGCTTCGCGCATGCTCGATCACTTGCAGGGCATCGAGAGTTGCCAGGACAAATTGCGCAAGGTGTTCTGGGTCGTGCTGGATTTTTTTGACCGTAATCCCAAGGTAAGCCAGCTCATCATGAGTTCGCTGCAGATCAGCGCATGGGGGCGCGACCGCACTTTCCGGCAACCGGAAATGATGGAAGTATTGATGAAGACCTTGACCGACGGCCGTGCGCAAGGCGTGTTGACTGATGAAGTGGATGAAAAAATCCTGCTGGATTATTTCATCGGCATCCTGGAAAGGCTGGTGCATATGCATACGATGCGCGGCGAAAAGGAGCCGCTGGCGCTGCAGGCGAATGCACTGTTCAAAATGCTGTGGCGGGCGATCGCCAGACCGGAGCAGGTTCAAGAAAATTCGAGGCGCGGATAAAAAAATAGCGCTGGCGGTAAAGCCAGCGCTATTTTTACATGTGAGGTCGATGAGTTTTTGAATCCTTATCGACCGCCACAAGTTTGTCTTATGCGAAATTTTTATGCGAAATTTTGCGAAGCAAATTCCCAATTCGCCAATGCCCAGAATGCTTCCAGGTATTTTGGACGGGCATTGCGGTAGTCGATGTAGTAAGCATGTTCCCATACGTCGACCGTGATCAAAGGCTTGGCGTCGGTGGTCAGCGGTGTGGCTGCGTTGGAAGTCGATACCAGGCCGAGCGAACCGTCAGCATTCTTTACCAGCCAGGCCCAGCCGGAACCGAAAGTGCCGATTGCAGTTTTGGTCAGTTCTTCCTTGAATTTGTCGAACGAACCCCACTTGGCGTTGATCGCATCTGCCAATGCGCCGGTCGGGGCGCCGCCGCCTTTTGGCGACAGGCTGTTCCAGTAGAAAGTGTGGTTCCAGATTTGCGCTGCATTGTTGAAAACGCCGCCGGAAGATTTCTTGACGATGTCTTCCAGCGATGCGTTTTCGAATTCTGTGCCAGGAATCAGGTTGTTCAGGTTAGTCACATAGGTCTGGTGATGTTTGCCATAGTGATATTCCAGGGTTTCCTTGGAGATGTGTGGAGCCAATGCGTCCATATCGTACGGCAGGGGCGGGAGTGTGTGTGCCATATTGTGTCCTATAGTTTTATTGGGATTACAAAGAAGCTGTTGCCTATACATCTCAGAACAGTTTCCAGGAAAGGGCTATTGTAAAGCGCTTAGCTGATCCATGCAGCATGCTGACGAATTCTTCTTGCCTTTACTAATCCTTTACTAATTACTAATCAGTCTTAACCGAGTGTAGCCTGCACGCTGTCTATGCCGACCTTGGCGCTGCCTTCAGCCAATTGCACCGTGATCACATGGCGCGGTTGCAAGGCCTGCGGCGTGCGGATCACATGACCCTTGGCATCCGAGATGATGGCGTAGCCGCGCTCCAGCGTGCGTTGCGGATTGAGCAGTTCCAGCTGCGCATTCAGCGCCGCCAGCGCCTGGCGGCCATGCCGGCTTTGCGCGGCCATGGCGCCGCTAAGGCGCCGGCTTTGTTCCAGCAATGCATTGCGTGGCGCCACGGTGCTGGGGATGTGAGCGGCCAGGCGCGTGCGCAGATTGAGCAGCGCGTAACGCGACTGGGTTAGCGGGATGCGGGTGGCGTGCAGCAGCCTGGCTTGCAGGCTTTGCAGCTTGAGTCGTTCATGGGCGATGGTGGTTGCCGGGCTGGTCAGGCGACGGCTCAGCCAGTCCAGGGTCTGGCTGGCTTCGCCGAGCTGGCGCCGCAAGGCGCGTGTCAGGTCATCGGCATGCGTCTCCAGCGTCGCCAGCCAGTCGGCACGCGGCACCGTTGCCAGTTCAGCGGCGGCAGTGGGGGTGGCGGCGCGCAAGTCGGCGGCAAAATCGGCAATCGTGAAATCGGTTTCGTGGCCGACGCCGGAAATCACCGGCATCGGCGCTGCGACGATGGCGCGCGCTACCGCTTCGTCGTTGAACGACCATAGGTCTTCGATACTGCCGCCGCCGCGGCACACCAGCAGCAGTTCGCATTCGGCGCGCGCGGCGGCGGTATTGATGGCGCGCGCGATCTTTTCCGCCGCGCCGTCGCCTTGCACCGGCGTTGGATACAGGATCACACGCACGTGCGGCGCGCGGCGCGCCAGTGCGCTCAAGATGTCGCGCAGCGCCGCCGCCTGCAGGCTGGTGACGATGCCGATGCAGCGCGCGAATTGCGGCAGCGGCCGTTTGCGGGCCGGATCGAATAAACCTTCCGCATTCAGCTTCTCTTTCAGGCGTAGGAATGCTTCATACAGATTGCCGACCCCGGCGCGCCGGATCGCTTCGACGTTGAGCTGGTAGTCGCCGCGCGCAGCATACAGCGTCACCAGCGCCCGCACTTCAACCTTGTCGCCGTCGCGCGGAGTGAAGCCGGCATGCTGGGCGCGGCCCTTGAACATCACACCGCGCACTTGCGCCGCGTCGTCCTTCAGCGTGAAGTACCAGTGGCCGGAGGCGTAGCTTTTGAAATTCGATATCTCGCCTGAGACCCAGGCTAGTGGAAAGCTGCGTTCCAGCATGCGCGCAACAGCTTGATTCAAGGCGGAGACGGTCAGTACTGGCGGTCCGCTGGAATGGTTGTCGGTGGTGCTGGAAAAATTCATACGGGCTTTCAAGGAGTCTTTATTCGCGGGTGATGCGCCGCAGCGTTGACATTGTAAAGCACGGTCGCTGAACATCAATGGAAAAGCGAAACAAATCAAGGGCTTGCTCAGATTGCAGTGTGCTTGCACACAAGCTTATCCACATAATCTGTGGGTAACTATGGGTAGGCGAAACTTTGTGGATATCCGCAGGGCACGCCATGCTAAAACGATCATGAAAGATGCAAAAAATCGTAGTCGCCATCCGTAAAACGCCGTTTCAGGCGCATTTGCAGCTATCCGTGACAGTAGCGGAAAAGCGTTTCCAATCAAGGACTTCGTGTGATTCCAGTGTGCTTGTTCACAAAGTTATCCCCAAAATCTGTGGAGAACTTTGGCCGCGCGCCGCAGGCAAAGTCTGCACGTTTTTCATGCAGTACAAAAAAATCCTTTGAAATCATGGACTTCGCTGCTGAGTTAGGTACTTGTCCACAATCTTGTTCACATAATATGTGCGGAACTTGGCGCCTTGCTCAGTCATTGCTTCGTCATTGATGAGTTAGTCGTAAAATTTCCGCCTCGCAACGCTACTCGCGCTTGCTCACAAGGCTTCAACAAGTTACATTCTGCATCCATGCTGATGAACCCCTCATCTGCATTTGTCGATATTGAATGCGATTTCACCAAGGAGTTTCTTTTGTTTGCCATTATTCAAGCTGCGGGCTGGCCGATCTGGTTTTTGTTAATTGCCTCCATCATTGCCACCGCATTGATTATCGAACGTCTGGTATACCTGCGTCGGCCGCGCATTTTGCCGCCGCAGTTATTGCAAGAAGTGATACGGGTTTATCACAACGGCAAGATCAATACTGAAGTTCTTACCAATCTGGAAACCAATTCGCCGCTGGGACGGGTGCTGGCTGCCGGCCTGCGTAACGTCGACGCACCGCGCGAACTGATGAAAGAGTCGATTGAAGAAGCCGGCCAGGCCACAGCACATGAATTGGAGCGTTTCCTGACCACGCTCGGCACCATTGCGTCGCTGGCGCCGTTGATGGGTTTGTTCGGCACCGTGGTCGGCATGATCGAAATTTTTGGCGCAACCAATGGCGCCGGCGCCGATCCTGCACAATTGGGCCACGGCATTTCTGTCTCCCTGTACAACACCGGGTTCGGCCTGGCGATTGCCATGCCTGCGCTGGTTTTCTATCGGCACTTCCGGGCGCTGGTGGATAGCTTCATCGTGGATATGGAGCAGCAGGCGGTAAAATTTGTCGATACTGTTCACGGCGCGCGTAAATAAATCAAAAACAATTGCGGGATAGAGTTTAAGAGCCACCGTAGCGTGGCGAGTTACTCTGTCCCCAACTGATTAGATAGTTAAATTGCATAGAAAATAAATATATGAATTTCCGTAAGGGAAAAGGTCGCGAAGACCCCGAAATCAATCTGATTCCGTTTATCGATGTACTGCTGGTGATCGTGATTTTCCTGATGGTCACCACCAGCTACAGTAAATTTACAGCGCTGCAAATTACCTTGCCGACTGCCGATGCCGACAAGGCCATGGTGCAGCCGCTGGAAATCAACGTGGCGGTCAATCCGCAGGGCCAGTACGCCGTCAATAACGTGCAGGTGTCGTCGAAAGATGCGGCGTCATTGGCGCTCGATCTGAAGAATGCCGCGCAAGCCGGCAGCGGGACTGGCCAATCAAAGGGCGACCCGGTGGTGATCATCAACGCTGACGCCATGGCTACCCACCAGACTGTGATCAATGTACTGGAAGCCGCGCGTCTGGCCGGTTTCGACAAGATCACGTTTGCTGCCCAGACTAGTGGCCACAAATAAATCTTCACTTGAATCGACGCTGAGCGCCGCCTGGCAGCGGCGCGGTCTGCTGGCCTGTCTGTTATGGCCGTTGTCGCTCTTGTTCGGCCTGGTGGCGACGCTGCGGCGCCGCCTGTATGCAGCGGGCTGGCTAGCCAGTACACGCTTGCCGGTGCCGGTGATCGTGGTAGGCAATATTTTTGTCGGCGGCACCGGCAAGACGCCGCTGACTATCTGGCTGGTGCAAGCGCTGCGGGAAGCAGGCTATGTGCCTGGCGTGATCTCGCGCGGGTATGCGGCTCAGTCCGGCGCCGGACAGCCCGCGGTACGCCATGTAAGCGGCACATCGCTGGCCGCCGAAGTGGGCGACGAACCGGTGCTGATTGCCGGCCGCGCGCTATGCCCGGTGGTGGTGGGCCGCGACCGGGTGGCCGCCGCCGAGGCATTGCTGCAAGCGCACCCCGAGGTCAACCTGATTCTGTCGGACGACGGTTTGCAACATTATCGTCTGCAACGCGATATCGAAATCGTGCTGTTCGATGCGCGCGGTGTCGGCAACGGCTGGCTGCTGCCGGCCGGGCCCTTGCGTGAACCGCCATCGCGCCGGCGTGATTTTACCGTGGTGAATGCGGCAACCATTCCAGCCTCGATGCCGGCTTCGACTGTCCGCATGCAGCTGGTTGGCGAGCAAGCGGTACAGCTTGGCGATGCGAGCCGGGTGAGGGCGCTGGCCAGCTTGCAGGACCCGGCACTGCGGATTACCGCCGCTGCCGGCATCGGCAATCCGCAACGGTTTTTTTCGATGCTGACTGCGGCTGGATTGGTATTCGAAGCGCTGGCCTTGCCCGATCATCATGATTTTTCCGACAAGCCATTTGCAGCGCTGCAAGCCGAGTTCATCCTGATTACGGAAAAGGATGCAGTAAAATGTCGGCAAATAGCTTCCATCAAGAATGATCCGCGGATCTGGGTCGTTCCTGTGACAGCTCAGATTGACGCCGCGTTATCGCATCAAATACATCAAATTCTGGAGAAACTCCGTGGACACCCAACTGCTTGACATCCTGGTTTGCCCGATCTGCAAAGGGCCGCTGCATTACGATAAAAAAGCCCAGGAACTGATTTGCAACGCCGACAGGCTGGCCTACCCGATTCGCGACGGCATCCCTATCATGTGGGCCGATCAGGCGCGTGACCTGACCATGCCGGCCGGACCGGGGGCAGCTGCAGATGCGTCGCCGGCGGCGTAGGCGGCGCGTATTGTGCATATTGTGAATCCGACCAGACCTTTCACTGTCATCATTCCGGCGCGGCTGGCATCGACTCGCCTGCCGAACAAACCGCTGGCCGATATCGGCGGCAAACCAATGATCGTGCGCACCGCCGAGCGCGCTGCGCAATCGGGAGCGGCACAGGTGATCGTGGCCACCGATCATGCGGAAATCCTGGCAGTGTGCGCCCGGCATGGCATCGCCGCGCGGCTGACGCGCGCCGATCATCCGTCCGGTACCGACCGCATTGCCGAAGTGGCGGCGGCATTGGGGCTGGCCGCCGATGCGGTGGTGGTCAACGTGCAAGGCGACGAACCCATGATCGATCCCGCGTTGATCGCAGCTACGGCGGCGCAGATCACCGGCGACGTGCCGATGGCGACCGCGGCGCATGCGATAGATTGCGCGGCCGACGCTTTCAATCCAAATGTGGTCAAGGTGGTCTTGAACCAGGCCGGGCGCGCCCTGTATTTTTCACGGGCAACAATTCCTTGGCATAGGGATGGCTTCGCCCAGTCACGACAGGATTTACCGGCCGGCTACTTGCCGTTGCGGCATATCGGCCTGTATGCATACAGCAACGGCTTTTTGCAAACCTATCCGACTCTGACGGTGTCGCCGTTGGAGCAGATCGAAGCGCTGGAGCAATTGCGCGTGCTTTGGCATGGCTACCCGATTGCGGTGCATATTGCAGCGGCGACGCCTGCGGCAGGCGTCGATACGCCGGAAGATCTGGAGCGGGTAAGGCGCTTTTTTAGTACCGAATAAAGTGCAAAGAAAACGCGCAGGCGTCACGCAAATGTCGGGAAATTATCGTTGAACCAACAGAAATAGTGTTGCGGACTGGCTGTTTGGTAAAATTGTATGGTAAGTTTCATGCAAAGATAGCGTGATATAAATAAAATCACATGCAGAATTAAATGCAAAAGCATATCGGGAGACGGTGCAGCACATTGCGCGCCATCGCCACAATCAATTCATAAACTCACCTTAGGATTTAACATGCGCCTCATCCTTTTAGGAGCGCCTGGTGCCGGTAAAGGCACGCAAGCGACTTTCATTAAAGAGAAATTCAACATTCCGCAGATTTCCACCGGCGACATGTTGCGCGCAGCAGTCAAGGCTGGCACTCCGCTCGGCATCGAGGCGAAGAAGGTGATGGACGCGGGCGGCCTGGTATCGGACGACATCATCATCGGCCTGGTCAAAGACCGGCTGCAACAGGCGGATTGCGCCAACGGCTATTTGTTCGACGGCTTTCCACGCACCATTCCGCAGGCAGACGCCATGAAGGAAGCCGGCGTGGCGATCGATTATGTACTGGAAATCGACGTTCCCGACAGCGCCATTATCGAGCGCATGAGCGGCCGCCGCGTGCATTTGTCGTCAGGCCGCACTTATCATGCCAAGTACAATCCGCCAAAAGTGGAAGGCAAGGACGACATCACCGGTGAAGACCTGATCCAGCGCGACGACGACAAGGAAGAAACCGTCAAGAAGCGCCTGTCGGTATACCACGAGCAGACCGAAGTGCTGGTCAATTACTACGGCGACTGGGCCAAGGCTGGTTTGCCAGGCGCGCCCAAGTACCGCAAGATCGCCGGCGTCGGTCCGGTTGAACAGATACGCGATAGCGCGTTTGCGGCGCTGGAAGCATAAGAAGCAAAAAAAAAAAGCGGACCTCGGTCCGCTTTTTCTTTTGATCAATAAATTAATTAATTTAGAATTCATCAAGGGAAACAACTAAACAGCAAACCAGCCCGGGTATTTCTCCAAGAATAAAAAAAGGGCAGCGAAAAGAAATGCATTACGCAGTATTGGCCGGCAATCCACCCATTTGGGATCCATGGATGCAGGTGCACAGATCCTAGTGTAGTTGTCTTACTTTGTCGTGAAGCCGTACCAAAAAAACTGGAGGAGTAAACAATGGCATCAAGTCTATGGTTTGCCGTCGCTTGCGGCATCATTGCCGTCGTCTATGGGCTAGTCTCGCGCAGCTGGATATTGAAGCAGGACCCTGGGAACGCCCGCATGCAGGAAATTGCTGCCGCGATCCAGCAAGGGGCGGCTGCCTATCTGGCGCGCCAGTACCGCACCATTGCCATCGTCGGCGTGGTGCTGTTCATTATTATTGCGATACTGCCTGGACTTGGTTTGATCACTGCCTCCGGCTTCCTGATCGGCGCCGTGCTGTCAGGGGCTTGCGGCTTCATCGGCATGAATGTCTCGGTGCGCGCCAACGTACGCACGGCACAGGCTGCGACCAAAGGCATGGGACCAGCGCTTGACGTCGCTTTCCGCGGCGGGGCGATCACCGGCATGCTGGTGGTCGGGCTGGGCCTGCTGGGCGTAACCCTGTTCTTTTTGTGGCTGCTGGCGTTCGCGGGGCCTTCAGGGCTATCGCTGCACGATATCATCCGGCCTCTGATCGGACTGGCCTTTGGCGCGTCCCTGATTTCCATTTTCGCGCGTCTCGGCGGCGGCATCTTTACCAAGGGGGCCGATGTCGGCGCCGATCTGGTGGGTAAAGTGGAAGCCGGCATTCCCGAGGACGATCCGCGCAATCCCGCAGTGATCGCCGATAACGTCGGCGACAACGTCGGCGATTGCGCCGGCATGGCGGCTGACTTGTTCGAAACCTACGTGGTGACCTTGATCGCCACCATGCTGTTAGGTTCTTTGCTGATCCATGACGCTGAATTGGAAGCGGTGTTGTATCCGCTGGCTTTGGGCGGGGTATCGATCCTGGCTTCCATCGTCGGCTGCTCGATGGTGAAGGCCAAGCCTGGCAAGAAAATCATGTCGGCGCTGTATACCGGGCTGTGGTGGGCGGCGATCCTGAGCCTGATCGGGTTCGTGGCGGTCACCTGGCTGATCCTGCCGGCGCCGATGCGGGCGCCGATGATGGGTTCGGCTCTGATCGGCATCATCCTGACCGGCTTGATGGTGTATATCACCGAGTACTACACCGGCACCGATTTCAAACCGGTGCGCCACATCGCGCAAGCCTCTACCACCGGCCACGGCACCAATATCATCGCCGGCCTGGGCGTTTCCATGAAATCGACCGCGTATCCGGTGCTGGCGGTATGTGTCGCCATCCTGGCTTCTTACTGGCTGGGCGGCCTGTACGGCATTGCGATTGCCGCTACCGCCATGCTGTCGATGGCCGGCATCATTGTCGCGCTGGACGCCTACGGCCCGATTACCGATAACGCCGGCGGCATTGCCGAGATGTCGGGTTTGCCTGATTCGGTGCGCGCGATTACCGATCCGCTGGACGCGGTCGGCAACACCACCAAGGCAGTCACCAAGGGCTACGCCATCGGCTCGGCCGGTTTGGCGGCGCTGGTCCTGTTTGCCGATTACACGCACGCGCTGGATTCGGTGGGGAAGAGCACGGTATTCGATTTGTCCAATCCTCTGGTGATTGTCGGCTTGTTCATCGGCGGCCTGATTCCCTACCTGTTCGGCGCCATGGCGATGGAAGCGGTCGGCCGCGCAGCAGGTGCGGTGGTGGTTGAGGTGCGCCGCCAGTTCCGCGACATCAAAGGCATCATGGATGGCACCGGCAAGCCTGAGTACGACAAGGCGGTCGACATGCTGACTTCTTCGGCCATCAAGGAAATGATCATCCCGTCGCTGTTGCCGGTAGTGGTGCCGATTCTGGTCGGCCTGATATTGGGACCTGCCGCGCTGGGCGGTTTATTGATGGGGACCATCGTGACCGGTTTGTTCGTCGCCATTTCGATGACCACCGGCGGCGGCGCCTGGGACAACGCCAAGAAATATATCGAGGATGGCAACTACGGCGGCAAAGGTTCGGAAGCGCATAAGGCTGCGGTCACCGGCGATACTGTCGGCGATCCTTATAAAGATACCGCCGGCCCTGCGGTCAATCCACTGATCAAGATCATCAATATCGTGGCCTTGTTGCTGGTGCCCTTGCTGCCGGCTTCGGGGATGCAACAAGCAACGGGACAGGAAATCTTGTTGGTGCCGGTACCGGTAACGACATCGGCAACCGCGGCGGCAACTGCGGCGGCAACTGCGGCGCCGTCCGCAGAAGCCACGGCCAGCGCCAGCGCTGCTGCAAGTCTTGCTGCAGCGGCATCGTCGCCCGCCGCCGTCATCTATTTTGAATCAGGCAAGGTAGAAGCTCCGGCCGATACCGCTGAAAAACTGGCGGCCGTCGTGGATGCGGCCAAAGCCAAGGCCGATGCCAAAGTAGTGGTCAGCGGCTTCCACGACACCACCGGCGATCCGGCTAAAAACGAGGAGATTTCCAAGGAACGCGCGAAAAGCGTGAAAGCGATCCTGCTGATCGCCGGCGTGGCCGAAGACGCCATCGTGCTGGAGAAGCCGCAGGTGACAACCGGCAGCGGCGATAACGCACAGGCGCGACGGGTCGAAGTCAGCGTTCACTAGCCGCCAGTCGGAGCAATGCAACTGATGTCGCGAAGTAGCAGGTGCAAGATGTATGCATTTGCTGCTTCGCTTCACTAAAGTCTTACACCAACTCCCCCACAAATTTCTTCTCCCTGTTACTCTTCATAGCCATGGAGACAAAACAGAAAACAGGCCTCATCTTGACCGGCGGCGGTGCGCGCGCTGCCTACCAGGTTGGCGTGATGGATGCAGTGGCGTCCATTTTGCGCGAGCAGGGCTGGGCGCCGGAACAGAATCCCTTCGACATCATTTGCGGTACTTCCGCAGGCGCCATCAACGCGACGGCGCTGGCTTGCCGGAGCGAAAATTTCGGCCACGGCGTGCAAAAACTGATGGATGTCTGGGAGCACTTCACGGTCGAACAGGTGTATCGCGCCGATTCCCTGGGCGTGCTGCGTTCCGGCGCACGCTGGTTGTCCTTGCTTTCTTTTGGCTGGCTGCTGCGCAAATGGCATGCGCACCCGCCCACCTCCCTGCTCGACAATACGCCGCTGATCACCTTGCTGCACCGGCTGCTGGATCTTGAGAAACTGGATGCGGCGCTGGCCAACGGCAGCTTGCAGGCGCTGGCGATCACCGCCTCCTCCTATAGCGGCGGCCAGCACATCACCTTTTACCAGAGTGCTATCGAAATCCAGGGCTGGACCCGCAGCCAGCGGCGGGCGGTCCGGGATCAGATCGGCGTCGGCCATTTGCTGGCCTCGTCAGCGATTCCTTTCATCTTTCCAGCGATTCCGATTTATTGCGATGGCCGTCGCGAATATTTCGGCGACGGTTCGATGCGCCAGCTGGCGCCGATTTCTCCGGCGATTCACCTTGGCGCCAGCAAGGTGATGGTGGTAGGCGCCGGGCGGCGCCAGGAGGCGCCGGCTGATACGCCCTTGCTGGCCCGTTACCCCAGCCTGGCGCAAATTGCCAGCCATGCCTTGTCCAGCATCTTCCTGGATGGACTGGCGGTGGATATCGAACGCCTGGAGCGTATCAATCACACGCTTTCTTTCTTGACGGAGGAGCAACGCCAGCTCACGCCGCTGAAGCCGGTGGAAATGCTGATTATTTCGCCTTCGGAACAAATTGATGATATTGCCTCAAAGCATTTTTCAAGCTTACCCCTGCCGATCCGGACCTTGCTCGGGGGCTTGGGTGCGACCGATGTGCGCGGCGGCGGCCTCGCGTCTTATCTGTTATTCGAATCCGGCTATACGCGTGAGCTGATTCGCATGGGGCAGAAAGATACGCTGGCGCGGCGCGATGAAGTGGCCGACTTTTTTGGCCCGGGTTCCAGCCCCGTAGCCGCCGTTGAGGAAGAAAGGTAGAACTTGTGATTGGTTAATATTGTCAAATAATATTATCAAATATTGCAACACCTGAAGTCGGGGCAAGGATACGGGTTGATTCGTTTTCATCAACACGTTACCCTACGGTATCAGAACCATAAAATATTGAATTTATGAAAAGCCAGGCAACCCGGCTTCATTTCCTTGGTCTAAGTTCCGATTTCGCCACCGCCATGCTGCGTAACGGGATGCTGTTGCTGCTTGGTTTGCTGCTGTCATTTCAAGTTTTTGCCCGGGAATCCTATCGGGAAACCCTTCGGGAAACCCCTCGGGAAACCCCGTCGCAGGATGTGATTTCGGTAAATCAATTGCCGCATGAAGCGCAGGCGACATTGATGTTGATTAAACAAGGCGGACCGTTTCCGTACGCCAAAGATGGCGTGACCTTCGGCAATTATGAAGGGATGCTACCCAAGCAGCGGCGCGGGTATTATCACGAATTTACGGTAAAAACCCCGTATGCCCGCAATCGTGGCGCGCGCCGTATCATTGCTGGCGGCAATCCCCTGACTTCTGGCGAATATTATTACACCGACAATCATTATCAAACTTTCAGACGCATTCAGGAGTGACTGAGAGGAGCGAATGACGCGAGTGACTGAGATACAGCACGACAACAGCAATCCATCATCATTGCTCTAGCTGAGGGAAAAATGAGTTTGTTTAAAACCGTACCGCCAAATGTAGTGCAGTCCATCCGCGCCTTCCGTGTGACCGATCTGCAGGCGGAGGCCAATCGACTCGGACAACATTTCCTGTATGCTTATTGCGCAGAGGCAACGACTAAACAACAAGTGCTGGCGAATATCGCCCACGCCTTTCATTTTCCCAAGCACTTTGGCAAGAATTTCGACGCACTAGCTGATTGCCTGACCGATCTCGCCCACAAATCGGGCCCGCAACCAGGTTTCATCGTGGTCATTGAACAATTGCCAAATACGCCCAAGTTCGACAAGGAAGCGCGGGAAACCTTGCTCGACGTATTCCGCGACAGCGCCGATTTCTGGGCTGACAAGAAAGTGGCGTTCCGGGTTTTTTACTCATTCCAATAGCTGCAGCGGCGATGTCGGCTCGCCAGGCAAGGCAGGAAAGCCGGTTTAACTGTTTTTTTACTGTTGTAAAGCGAGCCGCTTTCTCGTCTATTTCCGATTCTTCCCGGCAAGTCCACGCGATATTGTCTGCAATTTTGATAATTAGCCGGCCTGTTTGCTCAAAAATGGCGGTGCAACGGGTACAATGCGCGCCATGAGAAGCATTGTTATCCTGATTTCCGGGCGTGGCAGCAATATGCAAGCCATCGTCCGTGCCGCTCAAACCGAACAATGGCCTGCCAGAATCGCCGCGATTATCAGCAGCAAGGCCGATGCCGAAGGTTTGAAATTTGCTGCTGCTCAAGGTATTCCCACGGCAGTAGTAGCGAACAAAGACTATCCTGATCGTGAACAGTTCGACGCCGCCTTACGCGTCGTGATCGATGGTTTTTCCCCTGATCTGGTAGTGCTGGCGGGTTTCATGCGTATTTTGACGGCGCCGTTCGTAGAGCATTATGCCGGCCGCATATTGAATATCCATCCCTCGTTGCTGCCGAGTTTTCCGGGAATGACGACCCACAGGCGGGCGCTGGAAGCCGGCGTCAAGGTACATGGCGCCACCGTCCATTTCGTCACGGCCGCGCTGGATCACGGCCCGATCGTAGCGCAAGCCGTGGTGCCGGTGCTGGAAAACGATACCGAACAGTCGCTGGAGCAGCGAGTGCTGATTGAAGAGCATCAGCTATACCCACGTGCAGTGCGCTGGTTTGTCGAAAATCGATTAAGTATCGAAGACGGACGAGTACGTAACAGTGCGGCCTAGCGCGAACGCTAATACGATCGTTTGCTCTGGCTAGCCCGAGAGCAGGTTCAACAGATTAAAAGAATTTTATGAAAGATCTACTATGAGATTGCCTCCCGCGATCATTGGCCACACCGAAGAAGTCCTGCGCGAAATCCTACGTTTTACCGGCCCGGCCGACGGCACTTTGTCGCGCTACTTCCGTGATCATCCGAAGCTGGGTTCGCGTGAACGCGGCGTGGTGGCGGAAGCGGTATATGGCTTGTTGCGTAACAAAGCCATCTACACCAGCTTTGCGGAATCCGGCAACGGCCCGACCATGCGCCGCATGACCCTGCTGGGCCTGGCCGATGCGGTCAGCATCGAATCCCTGGGCGGCTTGTCGGAAGAAGAAACCGAGTGGCTGAAACGGGTTGCCGAAATCAACCGCGACCTGATGCCGCCGCTGATGCGTTCCAACCTGCCGCAATGGCTGTTCGACAAGCTGGTGGCGCGTGACGGCGAAGCCGCCACCCTGGAGCTGGCGCATGCGATGAATCAGCCGGCGCCGCTTGATCTGCGCGTCAATTCGCTCAAGGCCACTCGCGAAGAAGTCATCGCCACTTTGGCTGAAGCGCCGATCTTGTGCGTGCCGACGCCTTATGCGCCGCTCGGTTTGCGCGTCATCAAGAAGCCGACCTTGCAAAACCTGCCGCTGTTCAAGAGCGGTGCGATCGAAGTGCAGGATGAAGGCAGCCAGTTGCTGGCGCAAATCGTCGGCGCCAAGCGCGGCGAGATGGTGGTCGATTTCTGTGCAGGCGCCGGCGGCAAGACGCTGGCTCTGGGCGCGACCATGCGCAACACCGGCCGCTTGTATGCCTTCGACGTTTCCGAGAAACGCCTGGCAAAACTCAAGCCGCGCATGGCGCGCAGTGGTTTGTCCAATATTCATCCGGTGTTGATCGCGCATGAGAATGACGGCAAGGTGAAGCGCCTGGCCGGCAAGATCGATCGCGTGCTGGTCGATGCGCCATGCAGCGGCCTCGGCACCTTGCGCCGTAATCCGGACGTCAAATGGCGGCAGACGCCGGAAGCGATTGCCGAAATGAATACCAAGCAAATCGCGATTCTCTCCAGCGCCGCGCGTCTGGTGAAGTCCGGCGGCCGCCTGGTGTACGGTACTTGCAGTTTGCTGGATGAAGAAAACGAAGCGATTGCTGCGCAATTCCTGGCCAGCCACGAAGATTTTTCGCTGGTGCCGATGAAAGACGTATTGGCCGAGCAGAAAATTGCACTTGAGATGGGCGACTATCTCAAATTGCTGCCGCACAAGCATCAGACCGACGGCTTCTTTGCCGCAGTGTTTGTGCGTAAATAAGCAGGCGACTTAGCCAGGTGACTGCCGGGACGTTACACTGCATTCAAAACAATGCCAGATATTTTTACTGAGCTGCTGAACGACTTGCTGAGCGACCTGCGGGCGCCGGGTTTGCTGGCGCAGGTCGGTTTGCTGGCGGCGTGTATCGGCCTGGGCTGGTTGCTGGCCCGCCTGCTGCGCCGTACTTTCAACCTCAACGCCGCCCAGCCGCCGGCGATGCAGATCGGACTTGTCAGCTTCGTCAAGGTGTTGACGCCCGTCATCACCTTGCTGTTGCTGGCGCTGGTCAAACTGGCCCTGCAAAAATGGCATCAGCCGGTGAATGTCATGCGGCTGATGATTCCCCTGGTAGCTTCGCTGGCGCTGATGCGCTTCGTGTTCTATGTGTTGCGCCGGGTTTTCGCGCGCAATAGCGGCGTCGGTACTTTCCTCCTGTTGTTTGAAAAGAGTTTCGGCGCGCTGGTCTGGATCGGCTTGCTGCTCTATATCACCGGCTGGTGGCCGGATCTGTTCGATTACCTGGAAAGCACGGTGCTGCCGATCGGCCGCTATCAGGTTTCGCTGCTGGCAATCTTGCAAGCGCTGGTCTCGGTACTGGTGACGCTGGTGATTGCATTGTGGGCCGGCGCCACGCTGGAAGAGCGCCTGATGCGGGTCAACACCGTGCATTCCTCGATCCGCACCGTGGTGGCGCGCATGGCGCGGGCCTTCCTGATACTGGTGGCTGTATTGGTCAGTTTGTCGCTGGTCGGCATCGATCTGACTGTGTTGTCGGTCTTCGGCGGCGCACTGGGTGTCGCGCTGGGTCTTGGTTTACAGAAGATCGCCAGCAGTTATGTATCAGGCTTCGTGATCTTGCTGGAACGCAGCCTGGCGATCGGCGATATGGTCGGCGTCAGCACCTTTTACGGCAAGGTGGTCCAGATCAATAGCCGCTATACCGTGTTGCAAGGGCTGGACGGGGTCGATACGGTAGTGCCGAATGAAATCTTCATGATCAATTCAGTACAGAACTATTCGCTGACCAACCGGATCCTGCGCCTGTCGACACAGGTGATGATTGAGCATCAGGATGATGTCGAAAGTGTATTGTTGCTGTTGGAGCAGGCGGTGGTCGAGGTTAATCGCGTTTCGCAGGAAACCTTGCCGCAAGCGCTGCTGCTGAAGATAGGCCCGGATGGACTAGAGCTAGAGGTCGGATTCTGGATCACGGATCCGGAGAACGGTCGCCTGAATGTGTTGTCCGATGTTAACCGGGCAATCTGGCGCGTGTTGCAAGCCCGTCAAATCAAGATTGCTCAAGTGAAACGAGATATCAGGGTAGTGCAGGCCATGGCAACCGATGAGGCGGGCGACGCCGCGGCCAATCCAGTTTTACATAAAGGCAATTTCAGCGCCGATACACAACACGGTTTGCAATTAGATGGCCAACAAGATGCGCCAAAACCTCGAAAGAGCGAATAATAAGGGTACAATTGCACTCGAAATTCGGGTAACTGTTCGGTAACTACCCGTCAACGTGCTGGTATCTTACTCACATTTCACCCTTATCTCACCGTAAAAAAGTAGTAGCAATATCTACACATGGAGTACACATAGTGTTCAATGCAATTCTCGATTTCTTATCGAATGGCGTAACAGGCGCCAGCGCCTGGCAAGTGCTTGTGTTCACGCTGGTCGTGACGCACATCACGATCGCGGCAGTGACTATTTTCCTGCATCGCGGCCAGGCCCATCGCGCCTTGGATCTGCACGCCATTCCAAGTCATTTTTTCCGCTTCTGGCTGTGGCTGACAACCGGCATGGTCACCAAGGAATGGGCAGCCATCCATCGCAAGCATCATGCAAAATGCGATACCGAGGAAGATCCGCATAGCCCGGTTACCCGCGGCATCAAGAAAGTATTCTGGGAAGGCGCGGAGTTGTATCGCGCAGAATCGAAGAACCTGGAAACCATGGAGAAATTTGGCCATGGCACGCCGGACGACTGGATCGAAAGAAACGTCTATACCAAACGCAGCGCCTGGGGCATTGTGTTGATGCTGTTTATCGACGTCATGCTGTTCGGCGTGGTCGGCCTCAGCGTCTGGGCTGTGCAAATGGTCTGGATTCCGATTACCGCCGCTGGCATCATCAACGGCATCGGCCACTATTGGGGCTATCGCAACTACGACTGTAACGATGCGGCCACCAACATCATCCCGTTCGGTATCATCATCGGCGGCGAAGAGCTGCACAACAACCACCACACATTCGGCACTTCGGCCAAATTGTCGTCGAAGTGGTACGAATTCGATATCGGCTGGATGTATATCCGGATTCTGGAGATCTGCGGCCTGGCCAAGGTCAAGAAAGTGGCTCCTGCACCGAAATTCAACCACGCCAAGCTGGTGCCGGACCTGGATACGCTGCAATCGGTGATCGCCAATCGTTACGATGTCATGGCAAAGTATGCAAAATCGTTGAAGAGCGCCTGGCACGAAGAACGCGGCCATTTGACCGACAAGGCCAAACTGGGAGCAGGTTTCCTGAAGTCGTCGAAGAAATTGTTGCAACGTGAGCCGACCAAACTGGAAGCGCCGCAAAAGCAGCAGCTGACAGAGTTGTTCCTGCATAGCAAAGCGCTGCAGACCATGCACGAGATGCGGGTTGAGCTGGGCGCAATCTGGGAGCGTTCGCATTTCACGCGCGATCAGTTGCTGCATCAGTTGCAGGACTGGTGCGCACGTGCCGAAGCTTCCGGCATCAAGTCCTTGCAGGATTTCTCGTTGCGCCTGCGTAGTTATTCCTGAGACAGGATAAAAGACAGGTCGCTTGCGCAAATACGTAAATAGATTCTTGCGTCCGCAGGCGCTTATCATCATCAAGAAAACGGTCCATGTAAATTGGACCGTTTTTTTTTACCCGGCGAGTCGTTTCAAGATTTATTTAAAGGTTTTTCCGAATTCTTCCTGGATAGATTTGACGACGGCACGTATGGCGGTCGAGCCTTTCAAGTCGGCATGCCAGACCAGCCACGCATCTCGCGTCACCGGCTGCTGATCCGGCATTGCCGGGGCCAGGGTCGAATCATCTTCCGCCATGAACGTCGGCAGCATTGCCACGCCGCCGCCTTCACGCGCCAGTGCGTGCTGGATATCGTGAGTTGTCGCCCGAAAGCTGAGGGAGCCACCGGCCATTTGCCGGATAAGGGCGGCTTGCTGCGACGCGGCGTCCATGCTCTCGACATAGCCAATGTAGGCCCAGTCCTCCGGCGGCGTCCGGTCGAGATACGCCGGGCTGGCATACAGGCGAAATGCAAGCTCTGCGAGCTTTACGATAATGAAATCGCCATCGGTGGGACGGTTGAGGCGGATGGCTATGTCGGCTTCCCGGCGTTCCAGCGAGACCTGGCGTGTTTCGCCCAGAATGCAGAGGTTGAGGTCGGGGTGTTGCTTGCGCAGGGCGACAAGTGGCCGCGCCAGCATCGCCGCAGCCAAGGCTGGCGGTGCGCTGATGGTGACATGCCCGGCCACTTCCGAGCGTGCGCCATCGGCTGCGCGGTGAATCGCCTGCGCGTCCCTCTCCATATGCTCGACCAAGGCTGCTATGCGTTCGCCATCCGCCGTCAACGACAGCCTGCGGCCACGTCGGTCTACCAGTTTAAGCTTCAATTCAGCTTCGAGCGCAGCAATGCGGCGCGCTATGGTCGCATGTTCGACATGGAGCTGTCGCGCTGCGCCGGATAAGCTGCCAGCCTGCGCCAGTGCGGCAAAATGCCGAAGATTTTCCCAGTCAGCCATTGTTAAAATTTGCACATAAGATGACAAATATTAGGGAATTTTCAAACAAAGCGCAATCGATCAGAATAAATCCAACTTAATGGAGGACAAAATGGACAAAATGGACAAAATGGATCAAATGGTCAGAATGACGGGTGTGGGCGGCACAGATCAACTCGAAGTTGTCAGCTGCGAGCCGCAGTTGCCCGGTCCGGGCGAAGTGCGGATCAGGCAGGAGGCAATTGGCGTCAACTTCATCGACATATATCATCGCACCGGCCTTTATCCGCTTGCGGCGTTGCCAGCGGTCCTTGGCGTCGAAGGTGCAGGAACGATCGATGCAGTCGGGGAGGGTGTCGAACATCTCGCTATCGGCGACCGTGTCGCTTATGCCGGTGCGCCGGTCGGTGCCTATGCTGCAACGCGTTTGCTGCCGCAGGCAAGGGCGATTCTTTTACCAGAGAACATCAGTTCGCGCCTGGCTGCCGCTTCGATGCTGCGCGGGTTAACTGCGCATATGCTGCTCACTCGCACTTTCCAGGTCAGTGCGGGCAGCACGATTCTCATCCACGCTGCTGCCGGCGGCCTGGGTGCGCTGTTGGTGCGCTGGGCCAAGCATCTTGGCGCGACAGTGATCGGCACGGCCGGATCTGCCGAAAAGGCGCAAATTGCCAAGACATACGGCGCTGATCATGTCATCGCAGGACGCGATGCCGATATCGTATCCGAGGTTGCCGCCGTGACCGGCGGCAAGGGCGTCGATTTCGCGATTGACGGTATCGGCGGCAGCATGCTCCTGAAGACGCTGGCTTGCGTGCGGCCATTCGGCACGGTCGCAAGCATAGGGCAAGCGGCTGGCCCTATAGCGCCGATCAGCGTCGAAGAGTTAGGGCCGCGCCGCTCGCTGTCGCTGGCTCGTCCCAGCATCATGGCTTACCTGGCGGATCAGGATACTTATTCAGTTGCATCCGCGGCGCTCATCGCCATGATGCAAGCCGGGGTCGTAGCTGAAATTGGCGGCGAATATCCGTTGGCTGAAGCTGCCAGGGCGCAAGCCGATCTTGAAGCAGGCCGCACCACCGGCAGCCTGCTGCTGATCCCGTGACGACCGATCGAAGAACGTAACTGGAAAGATCGTGCAAAGGCCGGACGTGAAAAAGCCCCGCAGACAGCTGTCTTGCGGGGCTTTTTGCAGAGCAGGATCAATTACTTGATCTTGGTCTCTTTGTATTCAACATGCTTACGAACCTTAGGGTCGAACTTCATGATCGACATTTTTTCCGGGGTTGTACGCTTGTTTTTTGTAGTTGTGTAGAAATGACCGGTACCTGCGGTCGATTCCAGCTTGATTTTGTCGCGGCCTGATTTCGCCATGATTCTTCCTTTATTCTGCTAGTTAGACTTTTTCGCCACGAGCGCGCAAATCGGTCAACACGGCATCAATGCCGATTTTGTCGATTACGCGCAGGCCGGCGTTGGACAAGCGCAGGGAGACCCAGCGATTTTCAGACTCAACGAAAATGCGGCGATTTTGCAAGTTAGGCAAAAAGCGACGTTTCGTCTTGTTGTTTGCATGGGAAACGTTGTTGCCGACCATCGGCCCCTTCCCGGTGACTTGGCAGACACGTGCCATGTTTTTACTCCTAAAAGATTTCCGAAACTGGAAAAAAGGTGAGTATATATAAAAAAATGAGATTTTTCAATGACTTGCGAAAAACAATTGTGTCTTGTGCGCTTTCCTGGATTTAACAATTTGAAATCGGCCGGTTTACAGCTGGCCATGCTCCGCAAACGAGTGCACTTGCGTCCCGGCTACGATGAAGTGATCAAGGATCCTGACGTCGATCAGGCCCAGCGCCTGCTTTAACGTATCGGTTAATTTGCGATCGGCGGCGCTGGGCTCCAGTGTTCCGGAAGGGTGGTTATGCGCCAGCATGACGCTGGCGGCATTGTGCACCAATGCCGCTTTGACCACTTCACGCGGATAGACGCTGGCATGGGTCAAGGTGCCGCGGAATAATTCTTCAGCGCAGATCAGGCGATTTTTGACATCCAGGAACAGCACCAGAAACGATTCATAGGGTTTGTTGGTCAACAACAGCTGCAGATACTGTTTGACGGCGGCCGGGGCGTCGAAACTACTGCCGGTTTGCAGTTCCTCCACCAGCGAGCGCCTGCCGAGCTCCAGTATGGCTTGCAACTGGGCAAATTTGGCCGGCCCGAGGCCGTTGATGGTACAGAAATCGCTGAGCGGAGCGGAAAACAGGCGATTCAGCGAGCCGAAATGGGTGGTCATCTCGCGTCCCAGGTCGACCGCGCTCTTGCCGGCAGCGCCGACTCTGAGAAAGACTGCCAGCAATTCTGCATCGGACAGTGCTTGCGAGCCGAATTTAATCAGGCGTTCGCGCGGTCTTTGATCTGCCGGCCAGTCGGTAATTGCCATGGTGTAATCAGGATCAGGTGTAAAGCCAGCTAAGCCTTATGGCTCAAGGTGGCTTACAATATCATCTTCCGCCTGGTAGTTAATTTTTTGTTAATGGTACTTTTGCTTAATCATGCCTAATTCGTCTCTCCCTGTCGTTACCGAAGCTTCTTATCTGACCTTGCACTACCGCCTGGCCTCGCAAGAGGGCGAAGATATTGTCAGCACTTTCAAGGAGTCGCCAGCCACGCTGCAGTTCGGCATGGGCCAGCTGGCGCCGTTTCTGGAAACTTGTTTGCTGGGCTTGCCGGAAGGTACGCACCGAACCTTCGAGCTGGCGCCGGAACAAGCTTTCGGGCCGCGCAATCCCGAGCTGATCCAGCGCGTCTCGCGCGCCACATTGCGCCAGAACTCCCAGCTGGGAGAGGAGTATCGTATAGGCGACCTGGTGGATTTTGCGGCGCCGGGCGGCGGCCGGTTTGCCGGGGTGCTGCGTGAAATGGACGAGCAGGGCGCCTTATTCGATTTCAATCATCCCCTGGCCGGGCAATCGCTCAAGTTTGAAGTGAAGATCATCGGTATTTTGTAATCCACGTGTAGTTCGCGTGTAGTGTGCGGTTGAAGGAAGTGAATATGGATAAAGAGATTTTATTGGCGCAACCGCGCGGTTTCTGCGCCGGGGTCGACCGCGCGATTGAAATTGTCGAGCGTGCGCTGGAGCAATTCGGCGCACCGATTTACGTGCGTCACGAGATTGTCCACAACGCTTACGTGGTGGCGGATCTGCGCAATAAGGGCGCCATTTTCATTGAAGAACTGGCGGATGTCCCGACCGGCAATACCGTGATTTTTTCTGCGCACGGTGTTTCCAAGGCGGTGCAGGAAGAAGCCGAAGTGCGTGGCTTGAAAGTATTCGATGCAACTTGTCCGCTGGTGACCAAGGTACACATGGAAGTCGCCAAGATGCGCCGCGAGGGGCGTGAAATCGTCATGATCGGGCATGAAGGCCACCCTGAGGTCGAGGGCACCATGGGCCAGACCGAGGGCGGCATGCACCTGGTCGAGACCGTGGCCGATGTCGATCGGCTGCAAGTGGCGAATCCCGACATGCTGGCCTATGTCTCGCAGACCACCTTGTCGGTCGACGATACGGCTGATGTGATCACCGCCTTGAAGCAAAAATTTCCGGCGATTGCCGAACCGAAGAAAGCCGACATCTGCTACGCCACCACCAATCGCCAGCAGGCCGTCAAGTTCATGGCGCCGCAGGTCGATGTGGTGATCGTGGTCGGCAGCCCGAACAGTTCGAATTCCAACCGTTTGCGCGAAGTGGCGGAGAAAAAAGGCACCGTCGCCTACATGGTGGACAACGCAGAGCAGATAGACCAGGCCTGGCTGCAGGGCAAAAACCGCATCGGCGTCACCGCAGGCGCGTCGGCGCCGGAGATACTGGTGCAAGCCGTGATAGACCGTCTGAAGGCCTATGGCGCCAAGCACGTGCGGACGCTGGACGGCGCCGAAGAGAATGTCACTTTCCCTATGCCGAAGGGGCTGGCGCGCATCTGACCTGAAAAATGGCATAAATGAAATTAATTGTTAATAGACCCTGCAGCAGCCCGCCAATGAGCATCTATCGATGCTGATTGGCTATGCTGTTTTGGGCCAATTTCACCTTTGCTCACTTCTGATTGTTATCTGTCAAAACTTCTTCGACAAAGTCGCGCGCGGCGGCTTCCCTGCCTCATTCTGGCGCGAAATTATATTTCGAAGAAGCTCTATTTTTCCATCGATAGTTTTTTGTTTTCCTAGCTATGATTGCGGCGCTGCGGTTTGATTGTAAAACTCTGTCCGAACCGCGGTCAGAAGGGTAATATTGCAGTACTGTCGGAGTTGTTTATCGCTCAACGTTAGCGATAATCTGCACAGTCATGGTGCATTGCCCTCGATGTAATACACTTAAGATAAAAAACGTTTTTACAGAAGACGTATAGGAGACAAACAAGTATGTGTACCCAGTTCATTTTACTTATTTCGGCTGTTCACGCATGGCCAAATTACCTTTCCAGCTATCTTCCGGAGGAGCAGAAGGGTGTCTCCCAACGGCACTAGGATTTATCCCGGGTGCCGTTTTTGTATCGGGAATGATTTTTGCTGTGCTACCTATGGTCGCAATAGTGTTCTGACCGATTTGAACCAAAACACACATAGAACAAGGAAATTATGGATATCTTTATCCAACAAGTTATCAACGGCTTGGTGCTGGGAAGCATGTATGCGTTGATTGCCCTCGGTTATACGATGGTATACGGCGTGTTGAACCTGATTAACTTCGCCCACGGCGACATCTTGATGATAGGCGCCATGGTTGGCCTCTCGATCCTCAAGCTGCTGCAGCACGTGGCGCCGAATCTGCCCGGGATCGTCCAGTTGGCGATTGCCATCATCGGCGCCATCCCGGTCTGCGTCATCGTCAGCCTGATCATCGAGCGGGTCGCCTACCGGCCGCTGCGCAATGCGCCGCGCCTGGCGCCGCTGATCACCGCGATCGGCGTTTCCATCCTGTTGCAGACGTTTGCCATGATGATCTGGGGCCGCAGCCCGCTGCCGGTGCCGCAAGTCATGCCGTCTGATCCTGTGCATGTCTTCGGCGCCTTGATCTCGCCGACGCAGATCATGCTGCTGGTGCTGGCTGCCGCATCGATGTTCGGCCTGGTGATGCTGGTTGAAAAAACCAAGATGGGCCGCGCCATGCGCGCAACCGCCGAGAATCCGCGGGTCGCCGGCCTGATGGGGGTCGATTCCAACCGCGTCATCGTCATGACCTTCGCCATCGGCGCTGCGCTGGCGGCTGTCGCCGGCGTGATGTGGGGCGCCAATTATTCATCGGCGCAGTTCGCCATGGGTTTCGTGCCCGGCTTGAAAGCCTTCTCCGCCGCGGTGCTGGGCGGTATCGGCAATATCTACGGCGCCATGCTGGGCGGTATCCTGCTGGGTCTGATCGAAAGCCTCGGCGCTGGATATATCGGCGATCTGACCGGCAATTTCTTCGGTAGCAATTACCAGGATATCTTTGCCTTCATCGTGCTGATCATCGTACTGACGCTGCGGCCATCCGGCATCATGGGCGAACGTGTCGCCGATCGCGCTTAATCCGAGGAGGACACATGGCTCATTTTTTCGATACTAAAAAGAACCCGACCAAGGCCTACACCAGCCTGGTCGCCCTCGCTATCCTGTTCGTGATTTTCCCGTTTATCGCCGCCAATTACGGTAATTCCTGGGTCCGCATCATGGACTTTGCGCTGCTCTACATCATGCTGGCGCTAGGTCTGAACATCGTGGTCGGTTTCGCCGGCCTGCTCGACCTCGGCTACATCGCGTTCTATGCGATCGGCGCCTACATGACTGGCTTGCTGGCGTCGCCGCAGTTTGCTTCGGTGCTGGAATCCTTCGTCAATACCTATCCGGCCATCGGCAATTTCCTGGTGATGATCTGCGGCCCGGAAATTGTTCAGAACGGCATCCACTTGTCGCTGTGGGTGATCGTGCCGCTGGGAGCCGGGCTGGCAGGGATGTTCGGCGCCATTCTCGGCGCTCCGACACTCAAGCTGCGCGGCGACTATCTGGCTATCGTGACACTGGGTTTCGGTGAAATCATCCGGATTTTCATGAACAATCTGAATGCGCCGGTCAATATCACCAACGGTCCGCAAGGCATCAATCTGATCGATCCTATCCGCATCTTCGGCGTCTCGCTGGCAGGGGAGCGCGGTTCCAATGCGACGGTCCAGCTGGGCAGTTTCAGCCTGCCATCGGTGAATGCCTACTACTTCCTGTTCCTCATCCTGTGCATTGCAATTATCACTATTTCGATCCGCTTGCAGAACTCGCGCCTGGGCCGTGCCTGGGTGGCGATACGCGAAGATGAAATCGCCGCCAAGGCAATGGGCATCAATACCCGCAACATGAAGCTGCTGGCGTTTACGATGGGCGCCTCGTTTGGCGGCGTCGCCGGCGCCATGTTCGCCTCGTTCCAGGGTTTCGTCTCGCCCGAATCGTTCTCCTTGACCGAATCGATCGCGGTGCTGGCGATGGTGGTGCTGGGCGGCATGGGGCATATCCCGGGCGTGGTGCTGGGCGGCATATTGCTGGCGGCATTGCCTGAGGTGCTGCGGCACACCGTGGAGCCGATGCAGATGGCGGTTTTCGGCAAGGTCCTGATCGACGCCGAAGTGCTGCGCCAGCTGCTGTACGGCCTGGCGATGGTAGTGATCATGTTGACCCGTCCAGCCGGCTTGTGGCCTGCGCCCAAGCACGAGGATCGGCCGGATGCCGATATCGATAAACCTACGCTGGCAACCGGCGTGGTAGAGGCTTAAGGAGATCACATGAGCGCACAAATTATTTTAAATATCTCCGGCGTCAATAAACGATTTGGCGGTTTGCAGGCACTGGCGGAAGTGAATATCAAGATCCTGCAGGGCCAGATCTATGGCCTGATCGGACCGAACGGCGCCGGCAAGACGACTTTCTTTAATGTGATTACCGGTTTGTACCAGGCCGATACCGGCTCCTTTGAGCTGGCCGGCAAGCCATACTCGCCTTCGGCGCCGCATGAGGTGGCCAAGGCCGGGATTGCACGTACATTTCAGAACATTCGCCTGTTTGGCGAGATGACCGTGCTGGAAAACGTCATGGTGGGTTGCCACGTGCGTACCAAACAGGGCTTGTTCGGTGCTGTGTTCCGCCACAAGGCTGCTCGCCTGGAGGAGGTGGCTATCCGCAAGCGTTCGCAAGAGCTGCTGGATTTCGTCGGTATCGGCCGTTTTGGCGAGCGTACCGCACGGCATTTGTCATACGGCGATCAACGCCGCCTGGAAATCGCCCGGGCGCTGGCTACCGATCCGCAATTGCTGGCATTGGACGAACCGGCAGCCGGCATGAACGCCACCGAAAAACTGGCGCTGCGCGAGCTGCTGGTGAAAATCAAGAATGAAGGAAAGACCATTTTGCTGATCGAACATGATGTCAAGCTGATGATGGGCTTGTGCGACCGCCTGACCGTGCTGGACTACGGCAAGCCGATTGCCGAAGGATTGCCGGCCGAAATCCAGAAGAACCCGGCTGTGATCGAAGCGTATCTGGGAGGTGGTCACTAATGGCAACCAATATCCTGAAAGTCAACAATCTGAAAGTTGCCTATGGCGGCATCCAGGCGGTCAAGGGCATCAGCCTGGACGTCAACGAAGGCGAGCTGGTGACGCTGATCGGCGCC
The DNA here is from genome assembly GCF_900107095.1 of Collimonas sp. OK242. Lineage (GTDB taxonomy): Bacteria > Pseudomonadota > Gammaproteobacteria > Burkholderiales > Burkholderiaceae_D > Collimonas. Next base: position 29,603 of record NZ_FNOR01000021.1, on the reverse strand, counting down.
AACGGCGCCGGCAAGACCACCACGCTGAAAGCCATCACCGGTACTTTGCCGCAATGTAAAGTCGAAGGCGAGATGCATTACCTGGGGCAGCATACCAAGGGCCATACCTCGTTTAGCCTGGTCAAGCAAAAGCTGGCCATGGTGCCGGAAGGGCGCGGCGTGTTCACGCGCATGAGCATCCAGGAGAATTTGCTGATGGGCGCTTATACACGCGACGACAAGGCCGGTATTGCGGCTGACATCGACAAGTGGTTTGGCGTATTTCCACGCTTGAAAGAGCGCGCCGCGCAAATGGCCGGCACCTTGTCCGGCGGCGAGCAGCAGATGTTGGCGATGGCGCGTGCATTGATGAGCCATCCGAAGCTATTGCTGCTGGATGAGCCGTCGATGGGTTTGTCGCCGATCATGGTGGAAAAGATCTTCGAGGTTATCCGTAACGTTTCCGCGCAAGGGATCACGATCCTGCTGGTCGAGCAGAACGCCAAGCTGGCTTTGGAAGCTGCGCATCGGGCCTATGTGATGGATTCTGGCCTGGTGACGATGAGCGGCAACGCCAACGCCATGCTGGATGATCCCAAGGTCAAGGCGGCCTACCTGGGCGAGTAAGCGCACAGCGTAGCGCTTTCAACCCCGCCGCAACAAGGAGTCTACGCTCCGGTTGCGGCGGGGTTTTTCGTTAGCCGGCGGATGCTAATTGACGAACACGGATACCTCGCCTATTCGTGTCTGCGTCTTGAAATGTTGAAAGAAGATGTTTTCTCGAAAGCTCTTGAGCTGCCTATCGGTGACTACAATCGCAACAGGCTTTCCTGATAGCTGTGCGTTGAACTGATCTGCGGAAATGATGATGTTATTCGCGTGTAAGCGGTTACCCCAGAACAGATCGTTACTGTGTGAGTCGACCACCACGAGAGATTTGTTGAGATATAAGCCCAGCGACGACACTGCTTCAAAATCCCGATACAGATATATCTCTCTATCCGCTAATGTTTTTTGAATATGCGCAGCTAAGGCACGGGTCGAGACCAGCGGTTCGATTCCCAGCATGGTCGCCATCAATCCCGCCGTGAGCCAGGCCGGCACAACCAGGTATGCCAAGATTCCGACTCTGGGATTACGCCAGGCGCAATATGCCGATCCTAGCGCCAGCAGCGCCAGTCCAGCCAGCATTACCAGCGCGAACGCCGGTATTGCCAGTCCCAGGATAGCAACTTCCGGACGCATATTTTCTGCGCCGGTCGCCACTCGAATGTATAGGCCGGCAGCGCAGCCGGCGATTAACAGTCCCGGGATGGCGCCACCTATCCCGCGCAGGAATCCGCGGTTCTCGATCACGGCTGCCAGATGAAAGGCCGCAAATGGCACTGCGACGATCAGGTAGTAATTGGCTTTTGCGCTGGACATCGAAAAGAACAGCAGCGGCAGCAGCCACGCCAGCCACAAGAATCGTTGTAATGAGGGATGCCTGGTGCGGAGTGGCTGCCGCTCAGAAAAATATATGCCCGACAACAAGGCCGACCAGGGGAAAAGATAGGCCAGCATGCGGGGCAGGTAATACCACCAAGGGCCGGAATAATAGTCTCGTGGCTCGCGCCTTCCCAGAAAGCGCAAGATGTGCTCGTTATAAAAATACAGCCAGGAATACGCTGGGTCGATCAAGCCCGCTATCACATACCAGGGTGCGGCGATCGCAAAAAAAATCAACATCGCATTTGGCTCGAACCATGTGCGCCATTCGCGCAGGCGGCGGTTAAGCAGTATAAAACCCAGTACGACCAGAGCGAACAAGACAAGTGCGACCGATCCTTTGGTGAGCGAGGCCAGGGCCAGGCAAGCATAGGCCAGGCGCAGCCATTTAGTCTTGCCGTCGTGCAGATGGCGATAGGCGTACATCAGCGCCGCGGTCAGCAATGCCGTCAGTAGCATATCGAACATTAAGAGCCGCGACATCGCGATCACGCCGACGCTGCTGACAAACATCAACGCCGCCAGACGGCCGGCGCGCGGCCGCCCGACAAGCCGGCCGAATTGCAGCAGCATGGCGACGCAGGCTAACGACGATAAGGCGGGGACCAGTCTGGAAGACCATTCCGATACGCCAAAAATGACAAAGGATAGCGCCGTCAGCCAATACAATAGAGGCGGTTTTTCCATATACGGCAAGCCGTTCAGATGCGGGATTATCCAGATGCGCCAGTCGCGCGAGACAAGCATCTCGCGGGATATATCTGCATACAAGCCCTCGTTGTTATCGAGGATGCCGAAACTGCCGAGACCGATAAATGCGAATCCGGTAGCGCTCGCCCAGATCAAGCACAATGGAATATGCAGCTTGATTCTTTGTCGGGGATTGTTCATCGCGTCTCCTCTAACTCAGCTGCTTGTAGGAATATTTTGTTTGCAGTTGATATCGAATTCGGAAATGCCTTCCCAGCACGCCAACCCTGGTTCCGGCAGGCTATGATCGAATCATCAGCTCTTATCCTGAGCGGGTTAAGCCTAGTCTTGTTCCAATATTACGAGATATGTCTTACCAGAGGGGGCTGCAGATCCGGCTTTCCGCGAGAAGTGGCGGGGTGCAGGGCACGCTGCCAGTGGAATGCGCCGGCGGGCGCTCAGGGATAGATCTTCAATTGCAGGAAGCAGAGCGAAAAAAAAAGAGCCGTAGAGGCTCTTTTTCATAACTGACGGTTGAGAACGGATCAGGTCAGCGGCAGCGCATTGAGCTGATTGTCAGACTGCTGGATACGATGTTCTATCACACTTGCGCCGACAGCGGCTTCAGCCGGTACCTGGCCGGCGTCGCTTGGCGAAACTGCCTGTATCTGACGCGGTTTCGGTGTTGCGATTGGTGCTGTCGAACCGATCGATGGGACGTTCTTGCCGATGGCGACGTCTTGCAGGCGGCGATATTCAGCCAGTACCTTGTAGCCATACCCGCCGTCATTGGCAAAAGCTGCGGCGCCGACATAACGTTTCAAGCCGGCTTCAACCGAACCGCCCTGGGTGACATAATCCTTCAGGATCATGGAGCCGACCTTGATATTGGCTGCCGGATTCAAGGCCGCCTTGATGCCGCCCAGATTTTCAAACTTGTCTTCGTGCACCTTCGACATGACTTGCATCAGGCCTTGTGCGCCCACCGGGCTTTCGGCAAACGGGTTCAAGCCGGATTCAATCGCCATCACGGCCAGGATCAACAGCGGGTCAAGCTTGGTTTCCCGCGCTGTCTTGTAAGCTGCCGTCACAAACATATTGGTGGCGTCGCCCGCCACGCGATAGCGCTTGGACAACCAGTTGGTGACCCATTGCTGCTGGCGCGAGCTGTCGAGCGGCTTGATGGCCTGGTTCGACAAGCCATCCATGCGCAGCACGTGATTGTTGTCGGCTGCCGGTGTCGGTACGGTCAGGGTCGCAACTTTAGGTGCAGTACCGGCCTGGCCCGAAAGTTCTGGTGCCGGTGCAGGTATAGCTTGCGGCGCAACGTTTTGCCCGGCGCTGCCGGCAAACACTGGCAGATTCTGGAGTTTGTATGCCAGGTCCGGTTTTACCATCATGGTGGTGAAGCCGACGATGGCCAGCAAGCCGCTGAACAAAACGGTGATGCGGGTGGTGGCGATGAAACCGCCGACGCTGTCGCGGGCGAAAAACACGCGGCTAACGAACTGACTGCTGAATTTCCTTACATAGTCGAGCGTAGCCCAACTAGATAGTGCTCTGGTAGATCTTGCTAACAATTGAACCTCCTGAATCGTCGCGGTGCGAGCAGGCTCCCTGGTAAAGCTGGAGCAAATATACTGAATGCTGCGTGCACCGTAATCAATATCGCAAGGCATCGCATTTGGTCTGCGGTGTGCCGATACGTCGTTGCTGTTTGCGCTTAAGTAGCTTTGGATCAATCGGCCGCAGTAGAGCGTAGCCGGCTACAGGCAAACAGCTTGTTCGGGGGAGAAGGCTGACGCCTTTTGAAAACACTCCTTAAAATGTCATTTGGGACCCCGATCCCGTGAGAATTGAGAGCCGACAAAAATTCGCTTTTTGGGCGACGCGGCTTCTACAAGCTGGACGCATTGTAGGGGGCTGTTTATATCAAGTCAATACTATGAAAATCAATAATAATAACTTTTATGTATAACGATTGAGCCGGTTTACCGCCGCAAGCCAATAAAATCAAGCACTTGGCCGAAAAGGCTTAATTGTCGAATTAACATTCATATACATTGTAAAACCCATGAAATATTCAGATTTACGTGATTTTATTGTCAAATTAGAACAGATTGGTGAGCTAAAACGCGTTTCGACGCCGATTTCGACCTATTTGGAGATGACGGAAATCTGCGATCGCACTTTGCGGGCGGCAGGACCGGCGCTTCTTTTTGAAAATCCGGTTGGGCATTCGATACCTGTGTTGGGTAATTTATTCGGCACGCCGCGGCGCGTTGCGCTTGGCATGGGGGCCGATGACGTCGGTGAATTGCGGCGTATCGGCCACGTGCTGGCAATGCTGAAAGAGCCGGAGCCGCCTAAGGGTTTCAAAGACATCCTCGGCCTCGGCACTCTGGTTAAATCGTTGTGGGACATGGCGCCCAAGGAGCACCGCTCGGCGCCATGCCAGGACATCGTGTGGGAAGGTAGCGACGTCGACCTGGCCAGGCTGCCGATTCAGCATTGCTGGCCGGGCGACGTGGCGCCGCTGATTACCTGGGGCCTGGTGATTACCAAAGGGCCGCATAAGAAGCGGCAGAATCTAGGCATCTACCGCCAGCAAGTGCTTGCTCGTAACAAGGTGATCATGCGCTGGCTGGCGCATCGCGGCGGTGCGCTGGATTTCCGCGAGCACGCGATCGCGACCGGCGGCCAGCCGTACCCGGTGGCGGTGGCGCTGGGGGCCGATCCCGCAACCATATTAGGCGCAGTGACACCGGTGCCGGACAGCTTGTCCGAGTACCAGTTTGCCGGCCTGCTGCGCGGCAGCCGCACCGAGCTGGTCAAAGCCATCGGCAGCGAGTTGCGGGTGCCGGCTTCGGCCGAGATCGTGCTGGAAGGGCACATCAACCCCGACCCGTCTCATCCGTCCGGTTATGAAATGGCGCTGGAAGGACCGTATGGCGACCACACCGGCTATTACAATGAGCAGGACTGGTTCCCGGTGTTCACCATCGATCGCATCACGATGCGAAAGTCGCCGATCTATCACTCTACGTATACAGGCAAGCCGCCGGATGAACCTGCGGTGTTGGGCGTGGCGTTGAACGAGGTGTTCATTCCCTTGCTGCAAAAGCAGTTTTCAGAAATTACCGATTTCTATTTGCCGCCCGAAGGCTGCAGCTACCGTATGGCGGTGGTGCAAATGAAGAAGGCGTACGCCGGCCATGCCAAGCGCGTGATGTTCGGTGTCTGGAGCTTCCTGCGCCAGTTCATGTATACCAAGTTCATTGTGGTGGTCGACGAGGACGTCAACATCCGTGACTGGAACGAAGTCATCTGGGCCATCACCACCAGGGTCGATCCGATCCGCGACACCACGCTGGTCGATAACACTCCCATCGACTATCTTGATTTCGCTTCGCCTGTCAGCGGCCTGGGCAGCAAGATGGGGATCGACGCCACCAATAAATGGCCGGGTGAAACCAGCCGCGAGTGGGGACGCACGATCAGCATGACGGATGAGGTAAAGACGCGCGTCGATCGGATCTGGCAGGAGTTGGGTTTGTGACGCGGGGCTTGTAAGTCTGGGTTTGCAGGCGAGGCTCGCAGGAAGTACGGCAAAAACTGGCGGCAAGGATGAAAAAAGCGCTGCCAGCATTGTCGCAATGCGGTACAATTCACCCCGGCGGGCCCCTGCGCATTGTGGCGTGGTCAACCTGGTCAGGTCGGGAACGAAGCAGCCACAGCCATTTCCTGCAAGTGCCGCAGACAAGGCTCGCCTCTTTCCTTTGTATTAATTACGCTCGCGTCATATCCGCTGAGTCTCGGCTCCACCCCCGCTTTACATCCTCGCAACACCGTCCTATTCGTCAAGCGTTACCATCTATGCAAGCCAGCAAGTTATCTCACGGCGTGATCGCATCGCCGGCAGGAATGCTGAAGCCTATCGTCGTCATGCCGTCCACGCTGTCGGCAAACACGCCACCGCCATGCATCTTGGCGATCGCCTTGACGATTGCCAGCCCCAGGCCGTGGCCGTGCAGCTGGCTTTGATTGGTGTCGTTACGCGCAGCGTCGACCCGATAGAAACGATCGAATAGACGTGGCAAATGATGCTCGGCGATCGGTTTGCCGGGATTCGATACGGCAATCTGGATAGCCGTCGGCTGCTGCGTGATCGTGACTGCAATTGCGGCGCCAGGGTTGGAATGCTGAATCGCGTTATGCAGCAGATTACTCATGGCACGCTTGAACAACGAAGTTTCGATGGACGCTTCGGCGTTGACGTCGCCAGCCACCGTGACCGCCATTTTCAAATCATCCAGAACGAATTCAAAGAACTCCACAGTCTTGTCGATTTCCAGCGCGATCGAGGTGCGCACCAGGCTGGTGGCGGCTTCACCCTGGTCGGCGCGGGCCAGGAACAGCATGTCGTTGATGATAGAACGCAAGCGTTCCAGTTCCTCCAGGTTCGACTGCAGCACTTCCTCGAATTGCGGCGCGGTGCGTTGCCGCGACAACGCCACCTGGGTTTCGCCGATCAGGTTTGCCAGAGGCGTGCGCAGTTCATGGGCGACGTCCGCGTTGAAGGCTTCGAGCTGGTTGTAAGCGCCTTCCATACGCTCCAGAGCGCCGTTGAAGGCAATCGTCAAATCCGACAGCTCGCCCGGCAACGGCGAAATTTGCAAGCGCTGCGATAAAGTTCTGGGGCCGAGCGATTGGGCGGCGCTGGACAGCTGCTTCAGCGGCCGCAAGCCGACCTGCGCGATCCAGTAGCCCAGCAGCATGACCAGCAGCACACCCAGCAGTGACAAGCCGACCAGTGCTGTCATGAAAGCGTGCAGGGTATGCATGTATGGCGCCGCGTCGACCGCCACGATCAGGCGCACCGCGGGCCGATCCTGGAACGGCTCGATGGTGCCGATCATCGTGTGCAGCGGATACTCGCGGCCATGCAGCATCATGATGCCCATGCCGTTCGGATTGCGGTCCAGTTGCTCGATTTCAGCCAGTCCTTTGCCGTATTGAAAACGGGTATCGTCGCTCAGCACCCAGTACCGGATGCTGCCGTCGGCTGGCGACAGGGTATCCAGCTTGGCCTGCACCCGCGGCCACCGTGCAGGGTCGCCGTTGTGACCGATCATGTAGCTGGTGTCCAGATACCGCGTGTTGAGCTCGTCTTGCTGATGACGCGCCAGTTCACGCCGCAGTACGCCATACAGCGCGCTGCCGATCAGGGAAAAAATCAGGAGCGCGGCCAGGGCAAACATCGCCACCAGGCGGACAGTGATCGAACGCTTCATTCGCTATTCTCTTGCATGTGCGGCTCTCGCGGTTCCCGCGGTTCCAGTACATAACCCATGCCCCGTATCGTATGCAGCAACTTGGGGCTGAACGGCGTATCGATCTTGGCGCGCAGGCGCTTGATGGCGACTTCGACGACGTTGGTATTGCTGTCGAAATTCATGTCCCACACCAGTTCGGCGATGGCCGTCTTGGACAGGATTTCGCCCTGGCGCCGCGCCAGTACCGCCAGCAAGGAAAACTCCTTGGCGGTGAGGTCGATGCGGACATTGGCGCGATGCGCCTTGCGGCTGATCAGGTCGATCTGCAGATCGGCAATGCGCAATTGCGCCGGCTCCATGGCACGGCCACGCCGTGTCAGCGCTTGCAGGCGTGCCAGCAATTCGAGAAAGGAAAACGGCTTGACCAGATAATCGTCAGCGCCGCCTTGCAGGCCCTTGATGCGATCTTCCACCCGGTCGCGCGCGGTCAGCATGATGACCGGGGTTTGCTTGATCGCGCGCAGGGCGTGCAACACCGCAAAGCCGTCTATGCCAGGCAGCATGACATCGAGCACGATGACGTCGTAGTCATGCTGCAAAGCCAGGTGCTGGCCGTCGACGCCGTCATGCGCGACATCGACAGCGCAACCCTGCTCGGTCAAGCCCTTGCAAAGGTAGTCGGCCGTCTTCTGTTCATCTTCGACGATCAGGATTTTCATGTGCAGCCTGTCTCCTGGCTAGTCTCCTGCATATCGCCAAGAACAGATCGATATGCAGGAACACGTTTTACTATTTTCATTATGCCGATACATTATTTTGATGCACTACTTTGACGCATTACTTTGAATCCGTCACGCTTGACGCGCCAACATCTGTAGCAATACCGGCTTTGTCTGCCTTGCGCGCCCGCCGCGCTTCCTTGCGGCTCATATACCAGTAGTGGGCCCGGTCCAGGTACAGATACACAACCGGCGTCGTGAACAAGGTCAGCGCCTGCGACAATACCAGGCCGCCGACCATCGCATAACCCAGCGGACGCCGCAATTCCGAGCCGGCGCCGTGGCCCAGCATCAGCGGCAGACCGCTCAGCAATGCGCACATGGTAGTCATCATGATCGGCCGGAAACGCAGCAGGCAAGCCTGGTAAATCGCCTCTTCCGGTTTCATGCCGTGCTGGCGTTCCGCCGTCAGCGCAAAGTCGATCATCATGATGCCGTTTTTCTTGACGATACCGATCAGCAGGATGATACCGATCAGTGCAATCACGCTGAGATCATAACCGCCCATCATCAGAATCAGCAGGGCGCCGACGCCGGCCGAAGGCAAGGTCGACAAGATCGTCAACGGATGGATATAGCTTTCATACAGCAAACCGAGCACGATATACACTGCCACCAGCGCGGCTGCAATCAGATAAGGCTGCGACGACAGCGAATCGCCAAACGCCTTGGCGGTGCCTTGGAAAGCACCGGTCAAGGTCTCCGGCACGCCCATCTCATGCTGCGCCTTCTGGATCGCCGCGACCGCTTCGCCAAGCGCTACGTTCGGCGCCAGGTTAAAGGAAATCGTCACCGCCGGGAACTGGCCTTGATGGCTGATCGAGAGATAGGAAGTCTTGCTGGTATCGATGCTGACAAAGGTCGACAGCGGCACTTGCCGGCCGGTGATCGGCGAGGTCAGGTAAATCTTGCTGAACAGGTCGGGATCTTGCTGCAGCTTGGGCGTCACTTCCAGGATCACGTGATAGCTGTTGATCTGCGTGAAATATTGGGCGACCTGGCGCTGGCCGATGGCGTCGTAGATGGTCGAATCTATCAGCGCCGGTGAAATCCCGAAGCTGGAAGCGCGAGCCCGGTCGATCGTCAGCTTGGCCGCCGCCGCTGCGTTTTGCTGGTCGGAAGCGAGATCGGTCAATTGCGGCAATTGACGGAAGCGGTTCAGCAGCTTCGGCGCCCAGACGTTCAGTTCGTCCAGGTTCGAGTCAGTCACCGTGTACTGATATTGGGAGCGCGACAAACGGCCGCCGACGTTGATATCCTGGCCCGCTTGCAGGAACAAGTTGACCCCTTGCACCTGGGCCAGCTGCGGCCGCAAGCGCGCAATCACCTCGTCGGCGCTGGCGGTGCGTCCTTGATCTTTTGGTTTCAGACTGATGAAAAAATTACCCGTATTGAATGTGCTGAAGCCGCCGCTCATGCCGAAACCGGTGACATCAGGATCCTTGCGCACCACATCGGCCAGCGCCAGCATGCGTTTGTTCATCGAGGCAAACGACGAATCCTGGGCCGATTCGGCAAAGCCGTAAACGAAGCCGGTGTCTTGCTGCGGAAAGAAGCCTTTCGGGATCACGATGAACAGCGCCACGGTCGCAGCCATGGTGGCGAAAAACACCATCAGGGTAATGAACTGATGGCGCAGCACGATATTGAGGCCGCGCTTGTAGCCATTGAGCATGGCATCGAAGCCGCGTTCGAACATCTGATACATGCGGCCGTGCGACTCAGCCGTATGCGGCTTCAGGAAGCGCGAGCACAGCATCGGCGTCAGGGTCAGCGAAATGAAGACCGAAACCACAATCGTCAACGTCACGGTGATGGCAAATTCACGGAACAGGCGGCCGACGATGCCGCCCATCAGCAGCAGTGGAATAAACACCGCAACCAGCGAAACCGAGATCGAAATAATCGTAAAGGCGATTTCTCCCGCACCCTTGTAGGCGGCCTCCATCGGCGCCATGCCTTCTTCGACATAGCGATAGATATTTTCCAGCATCACGATCGCATCGTCGACCACGAAGCCGACCGCGATAGTCAGCGCCATCAGCGACAAATTGTCGAGACTGAAGCCCAGCAGATACATGACAGCGGCGGTGCCGAGCAAAGCCAACGGCACGGTCACGCTCGGGATCAAGGTAGCCGGGATGTTACGCAGGAACAGGAAGATCACCAGCACCACCAGTGCGATGGTCAGCACCAGCGTAAATTCCACGTCCAGCACCGAGGCGCGAATGGTCTGGGTGCGGTCGATCAAGGTGTTGACGTGCACTGTCGGCGGGATCGCCGCCTGCAGGCGCGGCAGGGCAGCTTTGATGCGGTCCACGGTTTCGATCACGTTGGCGCCCGGCTGCTTGGTGACCGCCAGCACGATCGAACGGCCATTGATCACCGTGTTGCCGGCCGGTGCAGCTGCGCCGGCATAGGCCCAGCCGGCAACCTTGAGGTTTTCTGCCGCGTCGATGGCGACGCCGATGTCGCGCACCCGGATCGGCGCGCCGTTCTTGTAGGCCAACACCATGTCGTTCCATGGCTCGGCGCTCAGCAGCTGGTCGTTGGTGTAGACGGTGAAGCTTTGCTTGGGGCCGTCTACCGTGCCTTTCGGCTGATTTACAGTCAGGTTGGCGATGACGCCGCGAATATCTTCCAGGCTGATGCCGATCGCTGCCAGTTTGGTCGGATCTACCTGGATCCGCACCGAGGGTTTTTGCACGCCGCCGATGTTGACCAGGCCAACGCCCGGAATCTGCGAAATCTGCTGCGCCAGAATATTATCGGCATAGTCGTTCACCTGGATCAGCGGCAATGCGTCCGATTGCACCGACATCACCAGGATAGGCGAATCGGCCGGATTCACTTTGCGGAAGGTCGGCGGGCTCGGCAGGTTGGCCGGCAGCTGGCCGCTGGCGGCGGTGATCGCTGCCTGCACGTCCAGCGCGGCAGCGTCGATGCTGCGGTTGAGATCGAACTGCAGGGTAATTTGCGTCGAGCCGAGCGAGCTGGTCGAGGTCATTTGCGACAGGCCGGCAATCAGCGAGAATTGCCGTTCCAGCGGCTGCGCCACGCTCGATGCCATGGTTTCCGGATTGCCGCCGGGCAGGTTGGCGGAGACCTGGATCGTCGGAAAATCGACTTGCGGCAACGGCGCCACCGGCAGCAGCGGCCATACCGCAGCGCCAACCAGGAAAATCGCAATCGCAAGCAGCGTGGTGCCGATCGGACGTTTAATGAAGTTCGCGGAGATGCTCAATTGCTTGCCCCTTTGGCGGCCGGGGCAGGCGCGGTGCCGGTGCCGGCAGCGCCGGCTTCGACGACCTTGATGCCGGGCTTCAGTTTGTACTGGCCGTCGACCACTACCCGTTGCCCCGGATTCAAGCCCTTGTCGATCACGGCTACGCCGTCCTGGATATTGGCGAGCTGAATCGGCTGATTCTTTACCGTGTCATCGGCGCCGACGACGTAGACGTAGATGCCATCCTGGCTCCGCTGCACCGCAGCTGCAGGAATCGTCAGAGCTTGTTTGCGATCGCCCAGCACCAGTCTCACATTGACATACTGGCCCGGCCACAATACATGCGACGGATTCTGGAAAATACCTTTCAGCTGCACCGTGCCGCTGCTGGTGTCGATCTGATTATTCAGCAGCGTCAGATTGCCCTGGGCCAGCATGGTCGAGTTGTCGCGTGGGAAGGTCTGCACGCTCAACGGCTTCTGGCTGCCATGCAAGGCTGTATTGATGCTCTGGAAGGTTTCTTCCGGCAGCGTAAACACGACCGCAATCGGATCGATCTGATTGATCACCACCAGGCCATTGACATCGGCAGCGTGGATGATATTGCCAGGATCGACCAGGCGCGCACCGACCCGGCCGCTGATCGGCGCCAGGATGCGGGTAAAGCTGAGTTGCACCTTGGCGTAATTGATCTGCGCTTCGTCAGCTTGCACGGCGGCTTGCAGTTGCGTGACTTGCGCCCGCGTGGCGTCCAGCGTCTGTTGTGTCGCGGCATCCTGTTGCACCAGCGTGGTGTAACGCTGCAGATCGAGCCTGGAGTTTGCCAGCTGTGCCTGGTCCTTGGCCTTTTGCGCCAGCGCCTGGTCCAATTGGGCTTGCAAGGTGCGTGGATCGATTTGCGCCAGCAACTGGCCGGCTTTCACGTCCTGGCCTTCGACAAAGCCGACCTTGTCCAGCTGGCCGTCGATACGCGCCTTGACAGTGACGCTGGCATTCGAGGTGACGGTGCCGACTCCGCTCAGGTACATCGGCATGTCTTGCTGTTTGACGGCTGCGGTGGTGACCGCCACTGCGTTGGCAGCGGCGGTTGGCGCGGCGACGGCGCCGGCCTTGTGAACGATGCCCCAGCCGGCGGCGCCGATCAGGACCAGTAGCGCGGCGGTAATCAGCAGCGTTGCACGTGGTTTGGAGAGTGTGGTGGTCATGTCGTCTGCTCGGAGAATTAATTGCTTGTATTGTTTTGTGCCTGTTGTGCTTGGCTTGGACGCTCGGCGCCGCTCAGCTGGCTGGCATCCCAGCCGCCGCCGACAGCCTTGATCAGCGCCACGCTAGCCAGCAGCTGGCGTCCCAGCAATTGCACTAAAGTGCGTTCATTGCTCAGGGCAAGCGTCTGCGCCGTGACCACCGTCAGATAGGTCGCGGTGCCGGCGCGGTACTGGCTGAGCGCCAGCCGTTCCGCCAGTTGCGAGGCTTGCACTGCCTGGTTCTGGGCGATCGCCTCTTGATCCAGGACGTTCAGCGTGGCCAGGTTGTCTTCCACTTCCTGGAAGCCGCCCAGTACGGTTTGCTTGTATTGCGCTACCGCAACGTCATACGCCGCAATCGCCTGGTCGCTGTGCGCACGCCGCAGGCCGCCATCGAAAATGGTTGCGGCCAGCGCCGCCCCGAGCGACCAGACCCGGCTTGGCGTGTCGAACCACTGCGCCAGGCTGGCGCTGTTGAAGCCGCCGCTGGCGCTCAGCATCAATGCCGGGAAAAAGGCGGCCTTGGCGACGCCGATGTTGGCGTTGGCAAGCGCAACATGGCGTTCGGCGCTGGCGATATCGGGACGGCGTTCCAGCAGATCCGAGGGCAGGCCGGCAGGAACCGGCGGTAAACCAGCCTGCATCTTGGCCAGCATTTGGGTATCGGCCGATAGCGTAGCCAAATTCGCCGCCAAATTGAATCCGGAAGGCGCCTGGCCGGTCAGGATGGCGATTGCGTGTTCCAGCTGGCTGCGTTGCGCCTGCAAATCGATGGCTTGCGCTTCGGCGGTTTTCAACTGGCTTTCCGCCAGCGCCACGTCCGAGCGCAGTGCGACTCCGGCTGCGTACTGGCTCCTGGTCAGTTGCAGCGAGCGGGTATAGGCGGCGGTGGTGCGCGCATACAAATCTTTCAGCAGATCGGTGATGCGCAGCTGCAGATAATCTTGCGCCAAGGTTGCCTGGATGCTGAGGCGGGCGGCGGCCAGGTCGGCGGCGCTGGCCTGGGTGCCGGCGTCGCCCGCTTCCACCGAACGCCGCACGCTGCCCCAGACATCCGGCTCCCAGCTGCCTTGCAAGCCGGCGCTGTAGCCATTGCCGAGCTTGACGCCATTGCTGTTGGTGCGTGCGCGGTCGACGCCGGCGTTGACGCCGATCGTCGGCCAGAAGCCGGCGCGTGCCGCATCGGCCGCAGCACGTGCCTGGCGATACTGGGCCTCCGCCTGGCGAATATTCTGGTTGGCCTGGTTGGCTTGCTGTACCAGCTTGTTCAGGGTGGCGTCGCCATAGACTTCCCACCAGTTGCTGCTGTCGATTGGCTGCGGCTGTGCCTGTTTCCACGGGCCGCTCTCTTTATAGCTGGCAGGCACATCCATCGACGGCCGCACATAATCGGGGCCGACTGCGCATGCTGTCAGCGAGAGCGCAACTGCGGCAGCCATGATGCTGGTTGTAAACGAACGCTGGGGTCTTAGGGGGGAGGAGAAATTCATGAGTCTGCTTGGTCTGACGTTCGGAACATCGGATGGAGTGTCCGAACGGCGGGCAAGCAGCGGTTGCAATAATCGCAACAGTCACAACAATCGCAGCATCGGACAGTATTCAGGAATACTTTAAGTCTTGCTGGGGTACCTGATGCTGTCGCAAATATGACAATTCTGTCAGTTTCGTCCGTGCTTGATACGTAGCGCGCTGATAGTGGTGGCCAGCAAGGTTGCGGCTGCCGCCAGCCATAGCGACAAGTGGACCGCGCTGGCGTCGATATGCGCGGTGTCGGCTGAAGCCTGGGCGATGCTGGTTGCCGCCAGCACCACTGCGACCAGCGCTGCGCCCAGGGATTGACCGAAGGTGCGGGCAATCGCCAGCACGCCGGACGCGGTGCCGCTGCGCGCACGTGGTGCGTTGCTCAGCATTTCGCGATTGTTGGGGCTCTGGAAAAAGCCGAAACCGAGTCCGCACACAAAGGCGCGCCACAAGATATCCGGCACCGAAGCGTGTTCGCCGAGACAGGCTAGCAATACCAGGCCTAGCGTCAGCACCAGCAGGCCGCAGGTTGACAGCAGCGACGCCGAATAGTGGTCGGCCAGACGGCCGGCGATCGGCGCCGTGATGGCAATCGCCACCGGCCAGGGTGTAAACAAGGCGGCCGATAGCAGCGGACTAAAGCCATAGGCGCCTTGAAACAGGAACGGCAGTGCAATAAAGGCAATTCCCTGGCCAACAAAAGAACAGAGCGAAGTAGCTACCGCCATGGAAAACCGTGGCGATGCAAAAATATCAAGTGGCAATAACGGTGCGGCGTAACGTCGTTGTCTGATGATAAATAAAACAAGCGAAACCAGGGCGATCGCGAAGAGCAGCAATTCCTTGCCCCGGCTATCGTGGCGCGATAAGCCATCGACGGCCATGACAAAGGTGCCCAGGGCCAGTGCCGAGAGTACGGCGCCGATGGCGTCGAATTTGCCGCCGCGTCCCGGATCGCGCGGCAGCACGCGCCATGCCATCAGCAGGGTGACGATGCCGATCGGGACATTGACCGCAAACAGCCATGGCCAGCTCAGTACCGACAGCATCAGGCCGCCAATCGCTGGCCCGGCAGCGGTAGAGGAGGCCACCACCAGGGCGTTGACGCCTAATGCCGCTCCCAGCAGGCGGGTAGGGAATATATTGCGGTAGAGCGCCGGACCGATACACATGGCGGCGGCGCCGCCCAGACCTTGTAACAGCCGCATGCCATTCAGCATCGCCAGCGAAGGCGATAGCGCACAGCCTAGCGACGCCAGAGTGAATACCAGAATGCCGCTCATATATACACGGCGAAAGCCGAGCACCTCGCCCAGCGAGGCGAAGGCGACCATGGTCATGGCGCCGGCGAGGATGTAGGCGTTGGCTATCCATACTGCGGCGGCCGCATCGACCTGCAGGCTGCGGGCAATCATGGGCAGCGCAACATTGACGATGGAACCGTCCAGCACGGTCATGCTGGTGCCAAGAATCATGACGATAATCGCCACCCGGCGGGTTGCTCCCGGCAGGCCGTCGTCCTCTGGAAGGTCGCCGAACAGCCGGCTCATGCAATGAGCTCCTGCGGCTTTGGCGCAACACTTGAACGGAATAATGGCGAGGTAGGCAAGGTCAACAATAAAATGAATAATAAAATCAGGGGAACATTGATAGACCGGGGCGGAAGCCGCGAATTATCACATGAAGCACAATTTCATGCAGGCATCAGCGCAGCGATTGTTGTGGTTGCTGACGGGCTTACCAACAAAAGCTGCTATTTTTAGGATCACCGGCGGCTGCCGCAACGGCTGTTTGATGTATAATTCGAATTTCCCGCATGTGCCGTTCGGCACCTTCCGTAATGACTAAGTTTGTATTTGTTACCGGCGGCGTTGTCTCATCCCTTGGTAAAGGGATTGCAGCCGCCTCTCTCGCCGCGATATTAGAATCGCGCGGCCTTAAAGTCACCCTTCTTAAACTCGATCCGTACATCAACGTCGATCCAGGCACCATGAGCCCGTTCCAGCACGGCGAAGTGTTTGTGACCGACGATGGCGCAGAGACCGATCTCGACCTCGGCCACTATGAGCGCTTCATTACGGCCAAGATGAAGAAGGTGAATAACTTCACCACCGGCCAGATCTACGAATCCGTGATCCGCAAGGAGCGCCGGGGCGAGTACCTCGGCAAGACGGTACAGGTTATTCCGCATATCACCAATGAAATCCAGGATTACATCTATCGCGGCGCCGAAGGTTTCGACGTGGCGCTGGTGGAAATCGGCGGTACTGTCGGTGATATCGAATCCTTGCCCTTCCTCGAAGCGGCGCGTCAGCTGAGCCTGCGTGCGGGCCGCAACGCCGCCGCTTTCGTCCATCTGACCCTGGTGCCGTATCTGGTGTCGGCCGGTGAACTGAAGACCAAGCCGACCCAGCATAGTGTGCAGAAACTGCGCGAAATCGGTATTTCGCCGGATGCATTGCTGTGCCGCGCCGACCGTCCGATCCCTGACGACGAACGGGCCAAGATTTCCTTGTTCTCGAACGTCCAGGAAGACGCCGTGATTTCGGTGTGGGACGCTGACACCATTTACAAGATCCCGCAAATGCTGCACGACCAGGGGCTGGATGCGATTGTCTGCGAAAAGCTGGGCCTGTCGCCTAGGCCGGCCGACCTCTCGGTCTGGACCAAGCTGGTGCATGCGCTGGAAAACCCGACCTATGAAGTCACTATCGGCATGGTCGGCAAATATGTCGACCTGACCGAGTCCTACAAGTCCTTGACTGAAGCCTTGCGCCACGCCGGTATTCATACCGGCAGCCGGGTCAACATCGAGTACCTGGATTCGGAGGAAATCGAAGCCAACGGCACCGGCGCATTGGCCAAGTACGATGCGATTCTGGTACCAGGCGGCTTTGGCAAGCGCGGCGTCGAAGGCAAGATCGCGTCAGCCCGTTTCGCCCGTGAAAACAAGATTCCTTATTTGGGTATTTGCCTCGGCATGCAGGTTGCATTGATTGAATATGCACGTGACATGGCCGGCCTGCCGCTCGCTAATTCGACTGAATTCGATGCGCAAACCGATCAGCCGGTAGTGGCCCTGATCACCGAATGGCAAAATCACGACGGCAAGGTGGAGTTGCGCGATGTTAATTCCGATCTGGGCGGCACCATGCGCCTGGGCGCGCAAACCTGCGATGTCAAACCGGAGACGCTGGCCGCCGAAATCTACGGCCCGACCGTGACCGAACGCCATCGCCATCGCTACGAAGCCAATAACCATTACCTGGATCGTATCGAAGCGGCCGGTCTGGTGGTGTCGGCCCGTACCCCGACCGAAGGCTTGTGCGAAATCATGGAATTGCCACGCAAGGGCGAAAATGCCCACCCTTGGTACGTTGGTGTCCAGTATCACCCGGAATTCAAATCGACTCCGCGCGATGGACATCCCCTGTTTATTTCGTTCATCAAGGCTGCGTTGGCGCACAAGCAAGCTAATACCGCAATTGCAGCGTAAGGAAAGAACATGAAACTTTGTGGCTTTGATGTCGGTCTGGATCAACCGTTTTTCCTGATCGCCGGCCCGTGCGTCATCGAATCGCGCCAGATGGCGCTCGATACCGCCGGACAATTGAAAGAGATCACCAGCGCGCTGGGCATCAACTTCATTTACAAATCGTCTTTCGACAAGGCGAATCGTTCGTCCGGCACTTCTTTCCGCGGCCTCGGCATGGAAAAAGGGCTGGAGATCCTGGCTGAAGTCAAAGCGCAAATCGGCGTGCCGGTGCTGACCGATATCCATGAAATCTATGAAATCAAGCCGGTGGCGGCGGTGGTCGATGTCTTGCAGACACCGGCTTTCCTCTGTCGCCAAACCGATTTCATCAATGCCTGCGCGCAATCAGGCAAGCCGGTGAATATCAAGAAAGGCCAGTTCCTGGCCCCGCACGACATGATCAATGTGATCGCCAAGGCGCGTGCCGCCGCCCGCGAAGCCGGCTTGCCGGAAGATAATTTCATGGCATGCGAGCGCGGCGCCTCGTTCGGTTACAACAATCTGGTATCCGATATGCGCTCGCTGGCGATCATGCGCGAAACCGGTTGCCCGGTAGTGTTCGATGCCACTCACTCGGTGCAATTGCCGGGCGGCCAAGGCAGCACTTCCGGCGGCCAGCGCGAATTCGTGCCGGTGCTGGCACGGGCCGCGATTGCGGTCGGCGTTTCCGGTGTGTTCATGGAAACCCATCCAAATCCTGCAGAAGCCAAATCCGACGGACCGAATGCGGTGCCGCTGGGACGCATGAAAGAATTGTTGTCGACCATGATAGACCTGGACCGGGTCGTCAAAAAGAATGGCTTTATCGAAAGCAATTTCGGTTGATTGCTTGGGACCCGGACTATATCGCTGCCGCTATATACACAAGTGGCGGCGCTTGCAGTCTGCCCACGTAAATGGTTTTAATATCGCGCATATTTTTATTTGATAGGGAAATACATGAGTGCAATCGTTGACATCATTGGCCGCGAAATTATTGATTCGCGCGGTAATCCGACAGTCGAATGCGACGTCTTGCTGGAATCCGGCGTCATGGGACGTGCGGCGGTACCGTCCGGCGCCTCCACCGGTTCGCGCGAAGCGATCGAACTGCGCGACGGCGACAAGAGCCGTTACGGCGGCAAGGGCGTGTTGAAGGCGTGCGAGCATATCAACACCGAAATTTCCGAAGCCATCATGGGCCTGGACGCCAGCGAACAAGCGTTCCTGGACCGCACCCTGATCGATCTCGACGGCACTGAAAACAAGAGCCGCCTGGGCGCCAACGCGATGCTGGCAGTATCGATGGCAGTTGCCAAAGCGGCAGCGGAAGAAGCCGGTTTGCCGCTGTATCGTTATTTCGGCGGCAGCGGCGCGATGCAAATGCCTGTGCCGATGATGAACGTCATCAACGGTGGCGAGCATGCCGACAATAACCTGGATATCCAGGAATTCATGATCATCCCGGTCGGCGCACCTAGCTTCCGCGAGGCGCTGCGTTACGGCGCTGAAGTGTTCCACGCACTGAAGAAGATTTTGCACGACAAGGGCCTGGCAACGTCGGTTGGCGATGAAGGCGGTTTTGCACCGTCGCTGGCTAGCCACGAAGATGCGCTGAAACTGATCATCCAGGCGATTGAAGCCGCAGGCTACGAGCCAGGCACCCAGATTGCCTTGGGCCTGGATTGCGCCGCCAGCGAATTCTACAAAGACGGCAGCTACGTTCTGGCCGGCGAAAACATGACCTTGACCGGCGCGCAATTCACCGGCCTGCTGGCATCGTGGTGCGACAAGTACCCGATCATCAGCATCGAAGACGGCATGGCCGAAAACGACTGGGACGGCTGGAAACTGCTGACAGAAACGCTGGGCAAGAAAATCCAGCTGGTTGGCGACGACCTGTTTGTCACCAATACCAAGATCTTGAAGGAAGGTATCGATAAAGATATCGCCAACTCGATCCTGATCAAGATCAACCAGATCGGCACCTTGACCGAAACTTTCGCTGCGATTGAAATGGCCAAGCGCGCCGGCTATACCGCAGTGATCTCGCACCGTTCGGGCGAGACTGAAGATTCGACCATCGCCGATATCGCGGTAGGTATGAATGCCTTGCAGATCAAGACCGGCTCGTTGTCGCGTTCGGATCGCATGGCCAAATACAATCAGCTGCTGCGTATCGAAGAAGATCTGGGCGACATCGCCAGCTACCCTGGCCGTGACGCGTTTTATAATCTCAAGTAATTGCAAGTGTAATAAATTGAGGACAGAGTTTAAGAGCCACCGTAGCGTGGCGAATTACCCTTTTCGGGGCGACTCTGTCCTCAACTGACTGGGACGAAGTTCGAATCAACTAAAGACTGTTTATCCCGATGCGCCTGATTGCCATTTTCCTGACCGCTTTGCTGATACTGGTCCAGTACCCACTGTGGCTAGGCAAGGGCGGCTGGCTGCGTGTGTGGGACATGGATCAGCAAGTGCACGCCGCGCATGACAAGGTCGACGAACTAAAAGTCCGCAATGCCAAGCTGGATTCGGAAGTGCATGATTT
Organism: Collimonas sp. OK242; assembly: GCF_900107095.1. GTDB lineage: Bacteria > Pseudomonadota > Gammaproteobacteria > Burkholderiales > Burkholderiaceae_D > Collimonas. Next base: position 9,335 of record NZ_FNOR01000021.1, on the reverse strand, counting down.
GAAAGAAGGCACCGGCGCGGTCGAAGAACGGGCGCGCACCGAGCTGGGCATGATTAAGAAAGACGAGATTTTCATACAGATTCTCGATCCGAACGGTAATCCGGCCGACGCGCCGGCTCCGCCAAATGCAGCATTGACGGCGATAGAAAAGACGATCGCGGTCGCCGTGCCATCCGAAAAGAACAAGAAATCAGAGCCCTGATCTCCTGCGCCTATATCTGAAATCTGCAGGGCGACGCTATTGCTTGCCGCCCTGGCCGCGCTTTTACCGATCTGATACCCGCCCTTAATACCTGCCTTTAATGCTTGCTGCTGCCAGTAGGCAGCAACGCTGCAACCGGTGCTGCGCTGGCAAACAGGTGTGCGCAATCGACTTTGTCGAATTCATAGTGCTTGCCGCAGAAATCGCAATTCACCGCCAGCTTGCCCAAATCGACGAGGGCTTCCTCGATCTCGGGCTGGCCCAGCATTTTCAGCATGTTGCCAACTTTCTCGCGTGAGCAATTGCACTGGAAGCTGGGTTGCTGCGGTTCGAAAACACGGATGGTTTCTTCCCAAAACAGGCGGCGCAGCAGCGTCTGGATATCGGTTGCCAGCATTTCTTCAGGACGCAAAGTGCCGCCCAGCGCCAGGAAGCGATTCCATGTTTCCAGGTCGTCGTTGACGGGCACATCGATGCCGCCGTGATTCGGCAATTTCTGCAACAGCAAACCGCGTGCAACTTTGTTGTCCGCCGCCAGCCACAACCTGGTATCGAGCTGTTCCGAGCGCAGCATATAGTTTTCGATGACGGTGGCGATACTCTCGCCATCCAACGGCACGACGCCTTGATAAGCCTTTTGGCCGGGCATTTTATCCTGTGGATCCAGCGTGATTGCAAACCGCCCCTGGCCATTCAGATTAACCAGCTGCGACATGGTCGCGTCGAGGTCGATCACGGCATCGGGCGCGAGCTTTGCCGTGGCGCGCATCCGCAGTTGCGAATCGCATTCAACCACCAGCAGCCGGATCGGGCCGTCGCCGTATATTTGCATGACGATGACGCCGTTGAATTTCAAATTGGCGGAAAGCAGCGCCGCCGCGGCCATCATTTCACCAAGCAAAGTCGTGACTGGCGCCGGGTACTGGTGGTGCGTCAGCGTCTGCTGCCAGGTGGCGGACAGCTGTACCAGTTCGCCACGCACGGCAGCGTTCTCCACCATGAATTTCTGTAGCGAATCGCTATCGCCGTGTATCTCGCCGGCATCCATCATTTTTGTTACGTCCATATTTTTCATCCGCTAATTTGTTGCTGATTTACTACTTGAATATTGCTTATATTGCTTGATCGGGTAACTGCTGTGCGCCTATCCGATTTGTTTCAGGCTGGTTTTGTACTCTCGCCCGCGTTCTATGTAATGCGCAGCGTTGCCGGCCAGCGCTGCAATATCCTGCTCGCTCAGGGTCCGCACGGCTTTGGCCGGCGCACCGATAATCAGCGAGTTGTCCGGGAACTCCTTACCTTCGGTGACCAGCGCACCGGCGCCGACCAGGCAATTCTTGCCGATCTTGGCGCCATTCAGGATGACGGCCTGAATCCCGATCAGTGCGCCGTCGCCGATCGTGCATCCGTGCAACATTGCCTGGTGGCCGACGGTGACGTTCCTGCCTAGCGTCAGCGGAAAGCCCATGTCGGTGTGCAGCGTGCTGCTTTCCTGCACGTTGCTGCCCTGGCCGACCGTGATCAATTCATTATCGCCACGGATCGTGACACCGAACCAGACACTGGCGTCGGCTTCGATCTTGACCTTGCCGATCAGATTGGCAGATGGCGCAATATATGCTGAAGGGGCGATGTCGGGGGCATGTTCGCCCAATTGGTAGATGGCCATAAATCTCCGTAGAATGCTGGTTGCCGGGCATGCCGGATGCCCTTTTGCGGGAAGCTTATTGAATGCTTGTAGATATGTCCATAATGCGATTTTTCAACTGTAGCGTCATTTTACCGCTGTCAACATGAAGCAATCTCCCTTTCTCGCAAAGCCAGACGAGTTTGAGTTGCGTGCCGCCGCCCTGCATTGGCTGTGCGAGGCCGATGTTGCCGCCAAGGTGGCAGGGGTCGAGGCATTGGCGGCGAGCTGGAAAAATGCCGAAATGACACTGGATAGGCAGCGCGTGCTGAGTGCAAGCTTAAGCATCCCGGGGCGCCCGCCACTGCCGGCGCTGGTGCCGCCGCGCGAAGTCAAGCATCGCTCCATGGCATCGCTGGAAGGGCGCGCCGCCATGATTCACGCGCTGGCGCATATCGAATTCAATGCCATCAACCTGGCGCTCGACGCCATCTGGCGTTTCGCCGGGATGCCGGAAGATTACTACGCCGACTGGCTGCGGGTCGCCAAGGAAGAAGCTTATCACTTCAGCTTGTTGGCAAGCCACTTGCAGACGCTGGGATTTGCCTATGGCGATTTTTCGGCGCACAACAGCTTGTGGGAGCTGACTGAGAAAACCAGCCATGACATCCTGGCCAGGATGGCGCTGGTGCCGCGCATGATGGAAGCACGCGGCCTGGACGCCTCGCCGCGCACCCGCGCCAAGCTGGCGCAGGCCGGCGACGACGGTGCGGCAGCGATCATCGACATTATCTTGCGCGACGAGATCGGCCATGTGGCGATCGGCAACCACTGGTATGGCTGGCTTTGCGAGGCGCGCCGGCTGGAGCCGCTGGCAACCTTTACCGCCTTGGCGCTGCAACACAAGGCGCCGGTATTGCGCGGGCCGTTCAATCTGGAGGCGCGGAGGGCGGCTGGATTTTCCGAACCGGAACTGCTGGCTCTGTCAGAAGAAACGAAGCCGCTCTAAGGGCCCGGCTGCGGTTTTAGTCATCTCAGTGATACCACTTGTGCTTGCCGGCGGGTTTGACGATTTCCGCCATATTCACCAGCTTGGTGCCGGCGATACGGTCATGCAGAAATTGCCGTTGCGGATCGAGATAGATAGTCATGGCCCAGAGCACGAAATTCGCCGCCGGGATCAACACCAGCATCCAGGTATGCGCGCCTAGCGCCCAGGACAGCGCCAGTCCGGGCAGGAACCAGCACCAGCTGAGCAGGAAGCGGACGGCGGCACGGCCGGCTCTGACCGCACTGCCGTCGCGGTTGACGAGCCGGATGCGCCAGGTTTTCATGGCCAGCGTTTGTCCGCCGTGGCTCCAGCACCAGACGAAGTACAGGGTGAGTACGATGAACAGCCAGGCTTGTTGTCCGTGACGCAGGTAAAGCGCGTTGCGCTGCTGCAGCAAGGTGGAAAAAATCCATCCCGAAATAAACAGGATGCCGAACAACAGCATGGCCTCATACATGATGCTGCCGAAACGGCGTTTCAGCGATGGCGTCTGCTGTTGGCTGGCAAGCTGTTCGGTTGCGGCAGGATTCAAGATGTTTATTTCGTGGCAGGCGCCAGCATCGGCGCTGGTGCCGTCGCTGGTCCCGGCGCGGTTGCCGCAGCCTGTTCCTGGCCGGCAGGGGGCGCCAGCTTGACTGGCGCTGCCGGTTTGGATTTGTTGAGCGTGGCCGGCGGCAAGGTAGTTACCCGTTTGTGGCGCGGCGTGGCTTGTTCAGCCAGCTCTTCCTTTTGTTGCTCCGACAATTGCTGATACTGCTGCCAGCGCAACGCTCTTTGCTCGGTATCGAGCTTGTTGGCGCGAGCGTAATTCTCACGGGCGATACGGCGCTGTTCGGGAGTCAACGTTACCCAGCCGCGCATCCTGGCCTGCAATCTTTCCTGTTCGGCAGGCGTCATGCTGGCGTAGCGGCCGCTGATTTCCAGCCATTTCTTCCTGGTGGTCGGCTTTAATTTATCCCAATCGGGGGCGAGCGGCTCCAGGACATGTTTCTGGACGGCGCTCAGTTCATTCCAGGCAGGAGCGGCACTATCGACCACCTTGGTCATCTTGGGCGGGTTGCCTGAGACTTCCTTGACGCTGGCGGCAATCGGGCGGCCGGCAGCCTGGGTCGGTGCAATCGGGCCGAGTACCGCCAGCGCGGCGCCGCCGGTCACCAGCAACGCACACGCGGCGCCGATGAAACGCTTGCGGCGGCTGCCTAGCATGTTGACAGAGGGCTTGCGGTCGCCCGGATTGGAGGAAGAGTTTGACGTCATTGGTCTTCTTGCTGCTGGGCGAGGTAGGCGCTAAAACCGCGGTCCAGGTAGGCCGATGGCGGCAATTCGTCCGATAGCATGGCGGCATCGATGTCGGCGGCGGCAGTAATCCGATGTTGCTGTTCGTATTGATACAAACCGGACAGCAGCACCACGCCGACCAGAATCGGCGCAGCAACACCGATCCGCATCAGCCAGGACAGGCGATTGCCGAAGAAGCTGCCGGCGTGTCCTGCCAATACGCCTTGATGCGCCAGCACACGGGTCGGCGCATCTTTTTTCTTGCGCGCCATCGCCGCCTTGCGGGCGGCAGCCAGGCGGTCAGCGGTAGGGGCTGGCAAATTGTCCAGGTTTTCATTCAGTGCGTGCCGCACCTTGAAAGCGAAATTGATTTCTTTAGTGTTCATAAACTGATTCCTTTGGCCTTGAGCGATAGCGCCAGAGTGTGCGTTGCGCGAGAGCAGTGCGTTTTTACGCTGCCTTCCGAGCATCCCATTGCGGCCGCGGTCTCGGCAACATCCATGTCCTCCCAATAACGCATCAGGAAGGCTTCTCGTTGACGCGCCGGCAGTTTCTGTACTTCCTCGTCGATCATGTTAAGAATTTGCTCACGTTCCAGCTTATTGGCGCTGGATTCGGTCGCTTGCGAATCTTCATCCGACTCGAAGGTTTCCAGGACATCGTAATCCTCGTCGCTGGCATTGTTATGCCCCATGCTGGAAAACAGGCTGACCCAGGTATTGCGTACCTTTTCCCTGCGGAAATAGTCATGGATGGTGTTCTGCAGGATGCGCTGGAACAGCATCGGCAGCTCGGCCGCCGGTTTGTCGCCGTATTTTTCCGCCAGTTTGATCATGGCGTCCTGGACGATGTCCAAGGCGGACTCGTCTTTACGGACGGCGTACACCGCCTGCTTGAAAGCCCGGCGTTCTACGTTTTCAAGGAAATCGGAAAGTTCTTTATCTGTGGCCATGCTTCGCGGCGAATTGGGTCATACACTAGGGCCTGTTAACAATTAATTTGGGAGATGCGTTCAAACCAAAACGTGTGGTGGCAAGGCGCGTGGCTTGCTGGGGCTGGTGCCCCAGCAAGCCACGCAACGCGGCCAGCGCACGTTTTGGTTTGAACCCTCCGGGAACGGCTGCAGGCGTCGCATGCCGTTGTTGCAACTCCTTGCCGTAGCACCGCTACGTCGCGTCGCTGCGCCTAGGCACGCAACGCCTGCCGCGCGTTCGCACTCCCAAATCAATTGTTAACAGGCCCTTCTACCTACTGCTGATTCAAGATTCTGTTGCGAGTCGGAATACGATCACGCCTGGGGCAGGCCCCGATGTTGACTCGTCTACGTTTGCCGCCCTTGGCCTGCGTCCGGATAAGCAATGGCTTGCAATAAATTTCCAGACTGGCCGAATGCTAGCAAAAAAGGGGAGGGTTGTGGGTAAATCTGCAGCAAAAGACACGATTTAACTTGGATTTCATGTAATTTGGCTTGACCGGAATGAAACTACGCATTATGGTAGCTATCCACTTCAGAACCCTGAAGTGCAAGCCTTTTCGCTGACGACTCAAGATGTTGCTCAACGGACAGGCATGCTTCACATGTGTAAGCTGTTTGCTCCAACCCGTGCCACAAGCGCGAGAAACAGGCAGCGGTGGAATCAGAATTTTCGGCCGAACGAGTAGCGTTTAGCGCCATTTTGAATCGTATCTACGGCTACGCAACGGAATGACGTGATCGCACAAAAAAGGGACGCCGTGGCACTGGTACGCTGCGCCATTTCGTCAGGAAAGAGCATCCGATCAATTTCCAATGGACCTTGAAAGGATCTAGTCATCATGAACAAAGATACAAATTTGCCTGTTACCGGCGCGGAAATTCTGGTGCGCTGTCTGGCGGAAGAGGGTGTCGAACACGTGTTCGGCTATCCCGGTGGCGCGGTGCTGTACATCTACGACGCCATTTTCCAGCAAGAAAAATTCCAGCATATCCTGGTACGTCATGAGCAAGCTGCGATTCACGCAGCCGATGCCTACTCTCGCAGTTCGAACAAGGTTGGCGTGGCGATTGTCACGTCCGGTCCCGGCGTCACCAATGCGGTGACCGGCCTGGCCACGGCCTACATGGACTCGATCCCGATGGTGGTGATTTCGGGTCAGGTGCCGTCCTATGCGATCGGCGAAGATGCGTTCCAGGAGTGCGACACGGTTGGTATTACACGCCCGTGCGTCAAGCACAACTTCCTGGTCAAGGATGTCAAGGATTTGGCATCGACCATCAAGAAGGCTTTCTTTATCGCCAGTACCGGCCGTCCCGGCCCGGTGTTGGTGGATATCCCCAAAGACATTACCATGCACCGCCACGTTTTCGACTATCCGAAGGAAGTCGAAATGCGTTCCTACAAGCCGGTCGACAAGGGTCATTCCGGTCAGATCCGCAAGGCAGTGCAATTATTGCTGACAGCCGAACGGCCGATGATCTATGCCGGCGGCGGCGTGATCCTGGCGAATGCTTCGCCTGAGCTGAACAAGCTGGTGGATCGCCTGGGCTACCCGTGCACCACCACCTTGATGGGCCTCGGCGGCTACAAATCGTCCAGCGACAAGTTTGTCGGCATGCCCGGCATGCACGGCACTTACGAAGCCAACATGGCGATGCAGAACAGCGATGTGCTGATCGCGATCGGCGCCCGCTTTGACGACCGCGTGATCGGCAACCCTAAGCATTTCACTTCGACATCGCGCAAGATCATCCATATCGATATCGACCCATCGTCGATTTCCAAGCGCGTCAAGGTCGATATTCCTATCGTCGGCAACGTCAAGGATGTGCTGCAGGAGCTGCTGGCGCAACTGGATGCTGCCGAGACCCGGCAAAATACGGCGGCCTTGTCCAACTGGTGGAAGCAGATCAACGAATGGCGCGGCCGCGATTGCCTCAAGTTTGCCGATTCGAAAGAAGTGATCAAGCCGCAGTCCGTGATACAGAAGGTCTGGCAGATCACTGATGGCGATGCATTCATCACCTCCGACGTCGGCCAGCACCAGATGTGGGCGGCGCAGTATTACGGCTTCGACAAGCCGCGCCGCTGGATCAATTCCGGCGGCCTCGGCACCATGGGTGTCGGCTTGCCGTATGCGATGGGCGTGCAGATGGCCAATCCGGGTGCGACCGTGGCCTGTATCACCGGCGAAGCATCGATCCAGATGTGTATCCAGGAACTTGCCACCTGCAAGCAATATCACCTGACGCCGAAGATCATTCTGCTCAACAACCGCTTCCTCGGCATGGTCCGTCAATGGCAGCAGATCGATTACGGTTCGCGCTATTCCGAGTCCTACATGGATTCGCTGCCGGACTTCACCAAACTGGCCGAGTCGTTCGGTCACGTCGGCATGAAGATCGAAAATCCGGCCGATGTGGACGGTGCACTGAAAGAGGCGTTCGGCATGAAGGATCGCCTGGTATTCATGAATTTCATTACGGATCAAACCGAAAACGTCTGGCCTATGGTCAAGGCGGGCAAGGGCTTGACTGAAATGCTGCTCGGTTCGGAGGATCTGTAATCATGCGACATATCGTTTCTGTACTGCTGGAAAATGAAGCGGGCGCCTTGTCGCGCGTGGTCGGTCTATTTTCGGCCCGTGGCTACAATATCGAGACATTGACGGTCGCACCGACCGAAGATGCGACCTTGTCACGCATGACCATCGTGACAAGCGGCTCGGATGACGTGATCGAACAGATCACCAAGCACCTGAACCGTCTGATTGAAGTCGTCAAAGTGGTCGACCTGACCGAAGGCGCACATATCGAACGCGAGCTGATGCTGATCAAGGTGCGCGCGGTCGGCAAGGAACGTGAGGAGATGAAGCGTACCGCGGATATTTTCCGGGGCCGCATCATCGACGTCACCGACAAGTCCTATACCCTGGAACTGACAGGCAACAAGGGCAAGCTGGACGCATTCATCGATTCTATCGATCGTGCAGCGATTCTGGAAACCGTCCGTACCGGTGGCTCCGGCATCGGTCGCGGCGAACGCATTCTCAAAGTTTAAGCAAACAATAAGTCAGCGCGCTGAAATGTTCAACGCAATGCACTCAAACATCAAATTACATATATAGGATTAAAAATGAAAGTTTTCTACGACAAAGACAGCGACCTCTCCCTGATCAAAGGCAAGAATGTTGCCATCATCGGTTACGGTTCCCAAGGCCATGCGCACGCGCAAAACCTGAACGATTCCGGCGTCAAGGTGACAGTCGGCCTGCGCAAGGGCGGCGCATCGTGGGACAAAGCCAAGAACGCCGGCCTGAACGTGGCTGAAGTCAACGACGCGGTGAAAGCGGCCGACGTCATCATGATCTTGCTGCCGGACGAAAATATCGCCCAGGTCTACGCAGAAAACGTCGCGCCGTTCGCCAAGCAAGGCGCGACGCTGGCGTTTGCCCACGGCTTCAACGTGCACTACGGCCAGGTCGTGCCGCGTGCCGACCTCGACGTCATTATGATCGCGCCGAAAGCGCCAGGCCACACTGTCCGTGCGACCTACACCCAAGGTGGCGGCGTGCCGCACCTGATCGCCGTTTATCAAGATAAATCCGGTAGCGCCCGCGAGATCGCCTTGTCGTACGCAACCGCCAATGGCGGCGGCCGTGCCGGCATCATCGAAACCAACTTCCGCGAAGAGACTGAAACCGACTTGTTCGGCGAGCAAGCTGTTTTGTGCGGCGGTGCGGTTGAGCTGATCAAAGCCGGTTTTGAAACTCTGGTCGAAGCTGGCTACGCGCCGGAAATGGCTTACTTCGAATGCTTGCACGAACTGAAGCTGATCGTTGACCTGATCTATGAAGGCGGCATCGCCAACATGAACTACTCGATCTCCAACAACGCTGAATACGGCGAATATGTCACCGGCCCGCGCATCGTTACAGAAGACACCAAGAACGCCATGCGTCAGTGCCTGAAAGACATCCAGACCGGTGAATATGCGAAGAGCTTCATCCTCGAAAACAAGGCTGGCGCGCCAACCCTGATTTCCCGTCGCCGCATCACTGCCGAACATCAGATCGAGCAAGTTGGCGAGCAACTGCGCGGCATGATGCCTTGGATCAAAAAGAACAAGATGGTTGACCAGTCGAAGAACTAATCAGGACTACTTGTTTTGAGAGCGGGCATCATGCAGCAAGCGCCTGCA
>NZ_FNOR01000022.1 GCF_900107095.1 Collimonas sp. OK242 | reverse complement strand
CGGCACCGTGTCGCTGACGGCATAGCCGTTGCTGCCGCCGACGGCATTGACCGCCGTCACCGCCAGCCAGCCGCTTTGCAGGTCGGAGAACAAGCTCGGCAGGCTGGCATTCAGAGTCGGCTGCGCGGCGCCGTCATTGCCGGTAGACCAGATGAACAAACTCTGCTGGGCCACATACGGCTGGTACAAGGCATGCAGCGACAGCGCCAGGCCGACCGACGCGCCGGTGGAACTGACGCCGTTGGATTGGTTGAAGATCCGCACCCCCTTGGCAAACAGATCCTGGTACATCTGGTTATTGAGCAGCAGACCGTTGCCGGTAGTGCCGGCGGCGGCGGCTTGCAAGAAGGCGCCGGGGGCGACGCCTAAAGTATTTCCCGCCAAGACCTCCGCCACTTCCGTGCCGTGCATATTGCCGTTGGCGCCGCCGACGCTGTAGACCGTCTTGCTGATGCGTCCGGCCAGCTGGGGATCGCTTACATCGAAATCGGTATCGACTATGCCGACCGTGATCCCGGCTCCGGTCAGGCCCTGGCTGTGGGCAGCCCTGGTATTGCTGGGGTCCTGCACGTTCAACATGCTCGGTGGCGGCGCTGTTGCCGCACTGCCGCTGCCATCAGCTGGTGGCGGGCTTGCAACCGGTGGAGTGGTCGGGACCGGCGTTGCCGGGGAATTTGGATTGCTGCTACCACCGCCACCGCCTCCGCAACCTGAAATTATTGCCAATACAGCAACGGAGATAATCGATAAGGATCTCCGACAAGATGGTGTTTTCCCCATAACGCCTCCCCCATATGTGCACTAACTTCAATCCGATCGAAGATCGGCATATCGGCTTGCTGCATTCACATACTCAGTCGAGCATCATTAGTAACAATCTCTATCAATTTCCTAGTAGTAATTTATTATGCTCGCGTTTGTTGCAATATTTCTGCATTTTTATTTATTTATAGAAACTGTTTCTTTATACATACATTTTGAATGTGGCAACATATTGTCGTTAAAGGCGCACATGAGAGAAGATCGGAGAGGGGGATTTTTCCGGCTGGCACAGATCTGCAACACCTTCCTGGCCGCGGATGATTCAGGCAAATTTACGGTAAGCCAACATTAATGCCGTAATTGCGGCGGCTTTTGCTATTATTACTTTCCAGTAACCTTACCTAAATCCACAGACACATACAGCGCCTCAAGCAGGCAGCATGTGCCTGAACAATCCCAGAGGATAAACATGACGTTTACGGAATCGATTAAAATCTGCCTTTCCAAGTACGCCGATTTTAACGGCAGAGCTTCCCGTTCTGAATATTGGTGGTTCGTGCTTTTTACCGTGCTGGTCTCGTTCGCCGCCAGCGCGGTCAGCGACAAGCTCAGCCTGCTTGTTTCAGTTGCCACATTGCTGCCATCCATTGCGGTTGCAGCACGGCGCCTGCATGACACGAATCGCAGCGGCTGGTGGCAGCTGATCGCATTGCTTCCGATCATCGGCTGGATTGTCGTCATATATTTCCTGATTCAGGAAGCAAAAGAGCCAAACAATTTCGGTGCGGCACCGGTTGTTCCAAACCTCCCTGAAACCTGAAACCGACGCCGGCAACTGCCTCCTCCAAGCGTCGAGGCAGTGTGGCAGCGATGGGAATTTCGTCGAAATTCCCATCCCATTTTCGCCCTCCCCCCAACAGGAACCCATGAAATCCGCTCTCCTAGTCATCGATGTCCAACATGGCTTATTTGATGAAACGCCGCGCCCGTTCGAAGCCGAAGCAGTCATAGAGCGCATCAACACCTTGACGGCCAGGGCCCGCGCTGCGGAGGTTCCAGTCGTGTTTATCCAGCATGAAGCCAGCGATATCGCATACAACTCTGCAGGCTGGCAACTCCAGCCTGGATTGCAGGTAAAGGAAGGCGACGTAAAACTGCGCAAGACCACGCCGGACTCCTTCCTCCGCACCGAACTCGAAGCATTGCTGGCCTCATGGCAGATCGAACAAGTCGTGATCTGCGGCTACGCTTCGGAATTCTGCGTCGACACCACCACCCGCCGTGCCGCCGCCTTAGGTTATCCGGTGACCCTGGTGGCCGATGCCCACACCACCCACGACAAGCCGCATGCGACGGGGCTGCAGATACGCGCGCACGAAAATGCGACGCTGCCTGACATCGGCAGTTTCGGCCCCGAAATCAAGGCGGTCGCCACCGCAGAATTGCATTTCACAAACCAGACCACTTAATCTTTGAAATTTAACAACGCCATTAGTCGATTCGGCTTGCGACCGCAACATAGGCCGCGAGCGGACCAGCGTCAACGAGAGGATGGCCTTGGGAATGAGAACCTGTTAGAATGCGGCCCTGTCCAGTATCACAGGCAGTCGCTGTCGATACATGTTTTGCGCGCTTCTTCGAAACGGCAGAATTGCCCGAGTGGTGAAATCGGTAGACACAAGAGACTTAAAATCTCTCGCCGGAAACGGTGTGCCGGTTCGATTCCGGCCTCGGGCACCATAAATATGTTTCAACTCGCTTCATAAAAATCCAAAAACCCGCATGTTTCCGGACATAGCGGGTTTTTTGTTGTTGACAGGTCTCGGTTCGACGGCGGACAGATGCCGGCTATCTGAGCATCGCCTCAAGCAGGGGGATGGCTTGATTCGGCAGCGATGGCAACAGATAGCAAGCATTCTCGCAACTGGCGTTACATAGCGATTACCTTAACTAATCCGTTCATCCCCTGCTCAAGAAGAGAGAGCCCCCAAGCGAAGACCGGCTTTAACTATTAAATCTGAATGGGGGTTACCCAGCTGCCGTTGCAGGCGACGCCCCACTGACCGCCCCCAAAGACAGCAAACGCTGCGCCATGCAAAAAACAAACAGCAGCACGCCGATCACAATCTTGGTCCACCACGAACTCAAGGTGCCGTCGAATGCAATCAAGGTCTGGATCAGGCCGAGGATGAGTACGCCGGTCAGCGTGCCGGCGACATAGCCGTAACCGCCGGTGAGCAAAGTGCCGCCGATCACCACGGCGGCAATCGCATCCAGCTCCATGCCCTGCGCATGCAAGCCGTAACCGGACAACATGTAGAACGAGAACAAGACGCCGGCCAGAGCTGCGCAAAATCCGCTGAAGGCGTAGACCATCACCTTGGTGCGCCCTACCGCCAATCCCATCAGCAGCGCTGACTGCTCGTTGCCGCCGATGGCATATACCGCGCGTCCGAAGCGAGTGTAATGGGCGATGTAGATTGCCACCGCGAGCATCAGCACGGCAATCACTACGCTAGGCGAAACGAAGGCGCCAAAGAATTCTATGCGGGCTTGCGACAGGGTCACATATAAGGGCTGGTCGATCGTAATTGAATTGATGCTGATCAGGTAGCACAAGCCGCGCGCCAGGAACATGCCGGCCAGCGTCACGATGAATGCCTGCAGTTTAAAAAAATGAATCAAGGCGCCCATCAGCGCCCCGAACGCGCTGCCGATCAGGAGGACGCAGCCGATCACCAGCAGCGGCGGCCAATGCCACGACTGCAGCAGATAGGCAGAGATCATGGTGGTCAAGGCCAGCACCGAACCGACCGACAGATCGATGCCGCCGGATAAAATGACGAAGGTCATGCCAATCGCGATCACCAGCAGGAAGGCGTTGTCAATCAGGAGATTCAACACCACTTGCAAGGAGAAAAATCCGTTATAGGCGAACGATCCCAAGGCGAACATCACGACCAGCAAGGCGACGGTTGCCAGCGAGGTGAAATAAGGCGACGACAGCGGATTGCGCAAGAATCTCATCATAGATTTCATCGTTTTTTACCGCTAACAGAATGCGACCGCGCAGCGCCGCCAAACAGTTCCGCCCCCAAACCGCGAAACTCCGGCGATTGCGACAGACACACCGCAAACACCACCACCGACTTCACCACCATATTCACCTCCGGCGGCACGCCCATCGAATAAATCGTATAGGTCAGCGCCTGGATAATCAAAGCGCCGATAACGCTGCCGACCAGGCTGAATTTTCCGCCGGCCAGAGAGGTGCCGCCCAGGGTTACCGCCAGGATGGCGTCCAATTCCAGCAGCAGGCCGGCGTTGTTGGCGTCTGCACTCTTGATATTGGAACTGATCATCAGTCCGGCGACGCCGGCGCAGGCGCTGCAAAACATGTAGACAAAAAAGATCAAGGCCGCAGTCCTGATGCCGGCCAGCCGCGCTGCCACCGGATTGATGCCGGCCGACTGGATGAACAGGCCCAGCGCGGTTTTGCGCATCAGCAGTGCGACCACAAGAAATACCCCAATGGCGATAAACAGAGAAAACGGCAAGCCGAACAGATAGCCGCTGCCGATATAGAAAAACGGTTTGTAGTAGACCGTGATGATCTGGCCGTCGGTCAATAATTGCGCCAGTCCACGCCCGCCCACCATCAGGATCAGGGTCGCTATGATCGGCTGCAAACCGAGCGTGGCGACCAGAAAGCCGTTCCATACGCCGCACAGGATGGCGGCGCCCATGGCGGCGGCAAGCGCCCACACCATGGGTATGCGGCTGGCATATTCCGGTACGCCGCTATGCATTTCCACCGTGCCGCCTATCAGCAGTGCCGCCACCGTGCCGGAGATGGCCACTACTGCACCTACCGAAATGTCGATGCCGCGTGTCGCAATCACCAGGGTCATGCCGAGCGCTGCCAGTATCAAAGGCGCGGCGCGGTTGACGATGTCGATCAGGCTGCCATACAGATGGCCGTCTTTCCATTCAAGCTGGAAAAATCCTGGGATCAGGAAAAAATCGAATGTCAGCAGCAGCGCCAACGCCGCCAACGGCCGTAGCAGCGGGTTACGCAGCAACAAGCGCAAATGCGATGGCGAGCCTGAGCCGGCCTCGTTTTGCATGCTCTGCAAGCTGGCGCCGGATATCGGATCGGGATGCATCGGATCAGGACTCAATGGAATACTCATACGCATTCTCCTGCGATCACCTGCAGCACCGATTCGTCATCTAGTTCGCCACGCTGGTATTCGCCGCAAGCCTGGCGATCGCGCAATACCAGCATGCGGTCGCTGCAGCGTAGCACCTCGGGGATTTCGGATGAGATGAACAGAATCGCCATGCCCTTGCGGCACAAGGCGATCACATGGTCCATGATCTCTTGCTTGGCGCGGACATCGATGCCGCGCGTCGGCTCATCTAATATCAACATGGCCGGATCGGTGGCAAGCCAGCGCGCCAGCAAGGCCTTCTGCTGGTTGCCGCCGGACAGGGAGCTGATCGGGGTCTCGATATCCGGCGTCTTGATGCCTAGCCATTTGACGTAATCGTTGGCGATCGCTTGTTGGCGCTTGCGCGGAATTACGCGCAGCAAACCGGCGCGCGCCTGCAGCGCCAGGATAATGTTTTCCCGCACCGACAGCGCAAGTATCGCACCTTCCGCTTTTCTATCTTCGGAGCAAAAACCGATACCAGCTGCGATGGCGTCACGCGGCGAGTTGAATCTGACGGCTTTGCCTTTCACGGATATGCTGCCGCTATCGGCTTTATCCGCGCCGAACAACAGCCGCGCGGTCTCGGTTCTGCCGGAGCCGAGCAAACCACATAGCCCGAATACCTCCCCCGCCTGAAAATCCAGGTCCAGCGGTGCAAGTGTTCCTTTACGTCCCAGTCCACGCGCTTGCAGCACAGTTGCGCCGCTGCCTGTTGCACGCGGCTCTTTATCTGTGCCGGTTGTCGCCGTAGCCGGCGGCGCTTGCAAGCCAACCATTTTATTCACCAGATCGAAGCGGCTCAAGGCCTTGGCCAGGTACTCGCCTTCCAGCACGCCGTTGCGCAATACCGTGATACGGTCTGAAATTTCGTAGGTCTGCTCCAGGAAATGCGTCACGAACAGGATCGCCATGCCCTGTCCTCGCAGCTTGCGCAAAACGGCAAACAACAAGCGCACTTCAGCTTCATCCAGACTGGAGGTAGGCTCGTCGAGAATCAGAACTTTGGCAGAGACACTCAGCGCGCGTGAAATTGCCACCATCTGCTGGATCGCCAGTGGATACCTGGCGAGGGCAGCCGTGACATCGATATGGACTTGCAGATCGCCCAGCAAGCGTTGCGCCTGCCGCTGCATCGCTTTCCAGTCTATGCCAGCGTATTTTCCAGGATAGCGGCCGATAAAAATATTCTCGGCCACCGATAAATTCGGGCACAGGTTGACTTCCTGATACACCGTGCTGATGCCGAGGTTCTGCGCCTCATGGGTGGAAGACGGCTGTATCGCATTGCCGTCCAGGCGGATCTCGCCGCTGTCGGGCGCATAAACGCCGGTCAATACCTTGATGAGAGTGGATTTCCCTGCGCCGTTTTGCCCCATCAGGGTATGCACTTCCCCGGGGTACAGACGCAAAGCGACATCGCTAAGCGCTTTCACGCCGCCAAATGCTTTGTGGATGCCGTTTAATTCCAGCGTCGGCGCAACCCCGCCGTTTGCTGCATGAACAGAAGCGCCTGTTACCGTTTTATTCATCCGTTTGCGATCCCGAATTTCTCACCCGAAGTCTTGAAGCCTGTCATGTACCTGCACAGATTCACGCCAATGCGGCGAACGGGCAAGCTGCCCGCCGCCTGTAACAGAACTTAGTACTTCCGGTTCGGGAATTCCTTCGCGGCCACTTCCGCCGGGAATACGCTTTCCTGCGTCGTAATACGCTTAGGGACGGTCTCGCCGCCGATCACTTGCTTAGCCACCTTCATCAACTGCGGCCCCAACAACGGGCTGCATTCGATCGTCACGTTGAGCTTGCCGGCCATCATTGCCTCAAACGCGCCTTTGACGCCGTCGATCGAGATGACCAGGATGTCGGCGCCAGGTTTCAGACCTGCTTCTTCTATGGCCTGGATTGCACCGATCGCCATGTCGTCATTATGCGCATATAAAACATTGATTTTCTTGCCGTCGGTTTTGAGGAAGGCTTCCATCACTTCCTTACCCTTGGCGCGTGTGAAATCACCGGTTTGCGAGCGGATAATCTTCAGGTGAGGATTGCTGGCGATGATCTCTGCGAAGCCTGCCTTGCGGTCGATTGCCGGGGCAGAACCGACCGTCCCCTGCAATTCAACGATATTGATATCGCCGGCCGGCATGGTCTTGGCCCGTTCCAGCAACCAGCGTCCGGCGCGGCGGCCTTCTTCAACGAAATCCGATCCGATAAAAGTCACATACAGAGACTTGTCGCTGGCGTCGACCGCACGATCAGTGAGGATAACCGGAATCTTGGCGGCTTTTGCTTCGCGCAGGACAGTGTCCCAGCCCGATTCAACCACCGGAGAAAATGCAATGACATCCACTTTTTGCGCGATGAAGGAACGAATCGCCTTGACCTGGTTTTCCTGCTTTTGCTGCGCATCGGCGAACTTGAGCGTGACGCCGGCCTGCTTGGCCGCATCCTTGATCGATGCCGTATTTGCGGTGCGCCATTCACTTTCAGCGCCGACCTGGGAAAAACCAAGCACCAGCGGTTTTTCCGCAAATGCGCTGCCTGCAACCCCCAATCCCAGACCCAGGTAAAGGGCTGTGCTCAGTATCGTTCTGCGTGTCATTTTCATTGTTGGTCTCCGTTATTATGTTTTTGGATAGATAAAATCTTTGAAGGACGCGACCCATACTAGGAGCTAATCCAGCCATTTTCCAATGAATTTTTTGATGCTACAGATATGTGTTTGAGTATCTGTACGGCAATTCCGAGGCATGCGCTTGGCGGCGGATACAGATGGATACTACGCATTTTGGACAAAAAAAAAGCCCGCCAACTTCCGTTGCGGGCTGAATCCAAACCTTGAGAGGTGTTGGAGGAGACAGAGACACTATATCGCACTGCAGCATATCAGTCTGCTTGATTGTTGTGATACCAGATATTCACCAGACGGATATTGCAAAGAGGCCCAGGACTGCGCTTGATCACGCATGCCTGCTCGTGTCTATTTACGCGCCGCGTCCAGGATCAGGCCGGCCAGGCGCTCATAATTGCCATCGAAATGATGACCGCCGCTCAGCTTCAGCAATTTGACGCGGCTGGCATCCAGGCTCGGGCAGGCGGAATCGGTTTCTTCGCTGCCGTATATGCACATCGCCAGACCCACAGGCAGTTTTGCGACTTCGGGCGGAATCGGCAGGCCGTCATTGACGGAGCTGACCCAATTGGTAAGATGGAACTGGAAATCTGCTTTTTTACCCAAGCCCATCATGGCTATCAGCGGCACTGACGCCAGCGCCTTGCCCGACAAGCGGCTAGCGACGAACGGCAAGACATCGGCTCCTTGCGAATAACCGATCAATACGACTTTGTCTTTCTTCCAGCGCGCCATATAAAACTGCATCAGGCGTTCCACATCTTTTGCCGTCGATGCCGGGCTGCGCACGCTCCAGAAATAGCGCAGCGAATCGATGCCGACTACCGGCACGCCGCGCTTGGAAAGTGCGGTCGCGACGTCACGGTCAATCCCGGCCCAGCCGCCATCGCCGCTGATCAAGATGACCATGGTACCGGCATCACGGCCACCTTCGGCTTGGGCTTGGCTCACTGCGGCAACCTCGACCACAGGCAAATCGGACACCGCCGCAGGCGGCGCTTGCACTACTGCAGCTTGTTTCGCATTCAGGCTTGCATACGCCGCTTTCAGCTGCGCCAAACCACCGTGGTCCGTGCCCGGCACCACGGTCAGCTCAGCGCCGGCGACACTGGCGGCAAAGCTGCGCGTAACGCTAGCTTCGCAACGCCCTGCCCCGGTCGCTTTTTCATCGAGCAAGATGCGCCAGGCTGCGGGCAATCTGGAAACCGGCAACAGATCCGCGCCCATGCCTTTCGCGCGTGGTTTGAAATGCACGTTATCACCCTTGCAGAGCGGTTTGCGCAAACTCAACGCGGGGCAGAATCCCAGCGATATGGCGCCGCTGAAAGTATTTGCGGGCGCCTGAGCCAACATGGCGTAGGCAAAGCTCGCGCCCGAACCCTCGCCCACCAAAAGCGGCGGATAATATCCCGCCACCTTTTCATACGCCTGCACGAAGCGGCTCAGGTTTTCCAGATCGCCGTCAGGAAATGCGCAGTCGCCGCCATCGGCATTCAGGCTGGCAAATAGTTGCGGCGTGCTGATGCCTGCCACCAAAGCGCCTTGCTGCGCCAGCGCTCGCGCCCTGTCGGCGGCGCTCTTGTCCCAGCCGGCATCGCCGGACAGCAGCAAGACGACGCCATTGACAGCTGCCGGCGGCCGGTAGACTTCAATATTCTTGAAGCGGCCGTGGCTTAAACTGTGCGGAGCATCGTCGGCGCCTGCAGCATTGCCGATGAGGGCCATTGCGCACAGCGCCAGGCATAGGATTTTCTGCTTCATTTACTGATAGCTCCCTTGAGGCCGCCGCTGATCAGCGCGGCGGTATCGGTGAAGGCGAACAACGGTCCCAAGCCGCCCTTGGTTACCAGGTAGCGCGCCTCCCACACCGGATCGAACTTGTCTTTGAAATTGCGCAGGCCGCGGAAGTTATAGAAGCGCCCCCCATGCATGAACAACATGCGGCCAAAGCGTTGCCAACGCGGCGCCAGCTGATGGTCTTTCATGCCCGACATCGGCGCCATGCCAAGGCCAAAATGCTGAAAACCCCGCTCCTTGAAATGCAGCATCAATTGGGAGAACAGGAAATCCATGGTGCCTGGCGGCGCATCCGGCAATTGCCGCATCAAGTCGATGGCGGCTTCGATCCGCAATGCGTCAGGACACATTAAGCTGGCAAAGGCGATGATTTTCCCCTCGCGGCGAATCACCGCAACCGGCTGGCGCAGGACATAAGCCTCATCGAAACCACCCAGCGAAAAACTCTTTTCACGCGTGTCCTGATCGGCCAGCCACGCATCGGAAACCACTTTGAGCTGGTCCAGCAACGGCGGCAACTGTTCAACCGGCAGCATCTCGAAACGCAAGCCCTCGCGCTCGGCCCGATTGACGCCATGCCTGAGATTGGCGCGGCGCGGGCCTTGCAGGCTGAATTGATCGAGCGGCACGTAAGCTTCTTCACCCAATTTATAAACCCGCAAACCGGCATCCAGATACAAGGGCAACGATTGCGGCCGCACTTTATAGAAAGCGGCACGGCCGCCGTGGCTATCAGCCAGTTCGATGAAACGCCAGATCAGCTCCGACCACTCTTTCTGGTCGCCGACCGGATCGGATAACGCGACCCAGGAACGATTATGTTTGGCAAACATGATGAAACTGTTGCCGGAAGTAGAGAACAGCAAGCTTTTATCGCCCATCAAGGCCAGGCAAGCGTCTGCAGCCGGCTGCTTGCGCACGATCTCGGCGGCGCGCTGCAATTCTGCTTCGCCCGGACGTTCGGCGATGCCGGTGGAGCGCCGGAACAACTGCCACAGACCCAGGCCCAGGGCCATGACGGCCGCCACCATCAGCGTTCGCATCGAGCGCGGCGCATAATCGTCGAATGCAAACTGCCACCACATGCGGTCGGCAAAATCGATATCGCGATAGGCGAACAACAGTATCCAGCCGCAAGCCGCGAGCACGCAGGCAACCGCAATCAGCCAGCCGGGCTCGAAGGTTTGTGAAAACAAAGATGAGCGCCGGTCGAATTGTTTGCGCGAAATCACCAGCAGCGAGGCCAGCACGAACAGCACGATGAATTCGGAAATGGCGATACCCTTAGGCAGCGCCAGAACCGCGGCGATCACAGTCAGCACCAGCGACGCCCACCAGGCCGCATCGAGCCGATGCAGCAGGCCGCGCGCCAGGAACAGCATCGCCAAACCGGCCACACTGCCGATCAGGTGCGATGCTTCCACCACAAACAGCGGCACATGCAGCCTCAGCAGTTCTTCGGCATGGCGGGTGGCGGGCGTAACGCCGGATATCAGCAGCATGGTGCCCGTCACCAGCGTCAACGCCGTGAGCAGCCACGGCGATAATTTCACGGCCGCGCGCGCCACCGGCGCGCCGACGCCGGAACGCATTTCAAATGCAGCGAGCAAAATCGTTGCCAGCAACAGCGGCAGCAGAAAATAAACGGCCCGGTACAGCAGCAAGGCAGCCGCGATGTCGCTGGTTGGCGCGTGATTGGCGCAAGCCAGCAAGATCACTGCCTCGAATACGCCGACGCCGCCCGGCACATGGCTGATCACGCCCAGCGCCATCGCTATCGCATAGAACGCGACGAAGGTCGGCAAATCGATCACGCCGCTGGGCAGCAAGAACCACAAGGTTGCCGCCGCCGCGCTCAAATCCACGGCAGAGATCAACAATTGGCGCAGGGCCAGGCCGGCTTCCGGCAAGCGCAAATTCCAGCGCCCGAACAGCAGCAGATCGCGGCGCACGCGGCACAGGAGGATAAAAGCGGCGACGCCCAGCAGCACCAGGCTGGCGATCGCGCGTAGCAGCCAGCTCGGAATATGCGCCAGCGCCTGAACCTGCGGTGCGCCCCACAGCAAGCCGATGGCGCCAAAGGTAGTCATGCCGAGGCCGAACGCGCCGGCGTTGAAGGCGATGGCCTGCGCCACCTGAGATGCTTCGACGCCGCTGGCGGTGTACAGGCGCATGCGTATCGTACCGCCGGTCAGTACCCCGAGTCCGACTGTATTGCCGAGCGCGTAGGCAATGAATGAGGTCAAACCGATGGTGGTCCCTTTGACCTTGGCGCCGACGTAACGCAAGCTGGACACATCGTAGCCGGCCAGCGACAGATAACTGACTGCCGTCGCCAGCCCCGCCAGTAAAAGATTGCTCAGCGGCGTATGTTTGACCGCATGCACGATGCTGCGATAGTGCACGGCGGCGAGCAAGGTATGCAGAGACTTGAACACCATGGCGCCCAGGATCAGCACCACTAGCATCGTCAGCCAAAAGCGCCAGCTTACGCCCGTCTTCTGGACGGCAGCAGTGACGCCAGGCGTCGGCATATCTGTTTGTGATGAGGATGGATGACGTACCATGGAACCTTTATCTATCCGGCCGAACCTCGATCAGGTCAACCGTTGACTGCTTTAACAACTGGTAAGAGCCGGTTTACGGAGCAAGGTTCGCTACAGCAAGTAATAAACTGACAAAGAAAAGTGCCGCAAAAACAAAAAAAACCGCACCAGCACAAGGCTAGACGCGGTTTTTTGTACGTTCTCAAACATTGCAGAACATGTTCTTGGAGGAGGCGGTGGGAGTCGAACCCACGATACAGGTTTAAGCCCATATGCTTCCTTAGCAGGGAAGTGCCTTCGACCACTCGGCCACGCCTCCAAACTTAAACGGCTTTTTTACAACGCCGCGTTAAGGACACGAATAATAACTTTTCATGCGGTTTTGGTCAATAACGCTATGCGAGATTAACAGCTTTTTTCGAAAAAATTTTCGATTAAGCACTTTCCAGTCCAAAAGCCTTGTGCAAGGCACGCACTGCCAGTTCCATGTACTTCTCGTCGATCAGCACCGAAATCTTGATTTCAGAGGTCGAAATCATCTGGATATTGATACCCTCTTCCGCCAGGGTACGGAACATTTGCGAAGCGATGCCGACATGGCTGCGCATGCCTACGCCCACTACCGACACCTTGGACACCTTGGCGTCGCCAGTGATGCTGGCAGCGCCGATATGCGCTTTGACCTTCTCGTTCAAGACATCCATCGCCTTGGTGTACTCGCCGCGCGGCACGGTAAAGGTGAAATCGGTCTTGCCGTCGACCGACTGATTCTGGATAATCATGTCGACTTCGATATTGGCCTCGGCGACTGCGCCGAGAATCTGGTAGGCGATGCCGGGACGGTCAGGCACGCCGAGCACGGTAATCTTGGTCTCGTCGCGATTGAACGCGATGCCGGTAATGGTGGCTTGTTCCATCTTGGTGTCTTCCTCAAACGAAATCAGGGTGCCGGAAATTGCTTCTTCTTCCAACGGCATTAAGGGGTCAGTCAGCGAAGACAGCACGCGGGTTGGCATTTTGTAGTTGCCGGCAAATTCGACCGAGCGAATCTGCAGCACTTTAGAGCCCAGCGATGCCATCTCCAGCATTTCTTCAAAGGTGACGGTCTTCAGGCGGCGCGCATCCGACACCACACGCGGATCGGTAGTGTAGACACCGTCGACGTCGGTATAGATCATGCACTCCGCGGCCTTCAGCGCAGCGGCCACGGCGACTGCCGACGTATCGGAACCGCCGCGGCCCAGGGTCGTGATATTGCCCTGGTCGTCGACACCCTGGAAGCCGGTGATGATCACCACTTTGCCGGCATCCAGGTCTTGCCGTACCTTGGTATCGTCAATCGAACGAATCCGGGCCTTGGTGTGGGCCGAGTCGGTTTCAATGGCGACTTGCCAGCCCGCGTAGGATACCGCGTCCTTGCCTATCGCATGCAAGGCCATGGCTAGCAAGGCGACCGATGCCTGCTCGCCGGTAGCGGCCAGCATATCGAGTTCGCGCGGATCGGGCTGGGCGGTAATTTCTTTTGCCAGGCCCAGAAGACGGTTGGTTTCACCGGACATCGCGGAGGGCACCACGACGATCTGGTGGCCGGCGTCATGCCATTTGGCGACGCGCAGGGCGACATTCTTGATGCGCTCGGGCGAGCCCATCGAAGTGCCGCCGTATTTGTGGACAATTAAAGCCATAGGGAATGTAGGTGGGTGCTAGAAGCGGGTGTGGTGCAAAAAATAAATCAACCCTTTACTCTACTCGCAACAGCCGATGATGACAAGAGGCTTACCGGAGAGAAAGTACGGTCGGCGATGCTGTTCAGGACAAAATAACTTGCTTAAACGCAATTTCATCAGCCTGCCAGCGCAGGCTGATGTGTGGCCCCGGCCCGCTCGACAATTGCAGGCAATCCATGCCGATACCGGCCGCAAACAGGATCTGCTTGCCGCTGCTCACCAAGGGCAGGCGTTCACGCTCCCAGGGTGGCACGTCGCAAGCCTGATAGTGATATTTGATGCTTTTTGTGGGCCGGTTAAACGCCAGCTTGAGGCGCTCGCCGCCGCACCGGTATTGAATCTGCAAGACTTGTGCGCGCAGCCAGTCGGCGCCAATGCCCTGCTCTGCCTGGTCAAAGTGCAGCACACCGCCGAATTCAGGAAAATGCATTTCCGCCTCGCCGTTCCAGCGAAACGCTTGCGGCGCGATCTGCGAGCGATCGATAGCGTCACGCGGCGTCAGGAACACGCGGTTCCTGTGACGGCGGATATGGCAATCCGGATGCGTCACGCACAATTGCGCATCGGCTTTAGCTTCCAGCAATTGCTGCCGCATTTCACTCAGCCAGGCGCTGGATGGCATGCGTAAATGGTGCAAGCCGAACCAGTAGCGCAGCAGATTATCGATCCGCTCGCCGCTCAGCTTTCGCACCTGCTCCAAATCAAGGCATGCGCCGTCCGCACAGGCAACCATGTCTTGCGCCGCCAGGTCGACCAGCAATCGTTGCGTGGTCTGCATATGCCCGGAACTGCGCGAGAAACGTTCCTGGAATCCAGGGAAATATCGGGCCAGCACCGGCATGACTTGCTGGCGCAAGGCGTTGCGGGCGTAGCGTGGGTCGTGATTCGATTCGTCTTCGATATACGTCAGCTGTTGTGCCGCTGCATATTGTTCCAATGCTGCACGCGACACTTTCAGCAGCGGCCGCGCCATCAGCAACTCGGCGTCGCCTTTAACATCGCCCAGCAAAGTCGGCGCCGTGTTCCAGCGGTCCATGCCCGACAAGCCGGCCGCGCCGGAGCCGCGCAATAATTGCAGCAACACGGTCTCGGCCTGGTCATCCAGGTGATGCGCGGTCAACAACAGGGGAATCTGATGCTGGCGGCACAAATCGCCCAGCGCTGCGTAGCGGCTGATGCGGGCCGCTTCTTCCACGCCGCTCTTGGCGCTGCCGTGCAATTCGATGCCCCGCGTATCGAATTCAACATTCAGCTTTGCGCAAGTCTCTGCGCAATGAATTTGCCATTGATCGGCGTTGGGGCTGATGCCGTGATGGATGTGGAAGGCGAACAGCTTGATGCCACGCGTGCCGGCGTAGTGTGCAGCCGCATGCAGCAGGACGCTGGAATCCAGCCCGCCGCTATAGGCGACCGCCAGCCGCGCGGGCCGCTCCTGAGCAGTGGCAGGAAACGTTCGCGCGGCTTTTGCGATGGCCGCCAGAGTAGCTTCTAAGTACGCGTAGATACTAGTGGTAGATGAATTCGACACGCCTATTCTGCAGCCAGCACTTCCTTGAATTTACCGTAGCTCATCAGCTTTTCATGGCGTGCATTCAACAGATCCTTGGTCTTGACGCCTTGAAACTGGCGCAAGGTGTCCGCCAATGCGCGCTTCAACAGGGAAGCCATCTGCTTTGGATCGCGATGGGCGCCGCCCAGCGGTTCGCTGACGATCTTGTCGATCAGGCCGACTGCTTTCAAGCGATGTGCGGTCAGGCCCAGAGCATCGGCAGCGTCGGCTGCGCGCTCAGCGGTTTTCCACAAGATCGAGGCACAACCTTCAGGCGAAATTACCGAATAAGTCGCGTACTGAAGCATCAGGACTGCATCGCCGACCGCAATCGCCAAGGCGCCGCCGGAGCCGCCTTCGCCGATGATGGTAGCAATCAGCGGCACTTTCAATTCCGCCATCGCGTACAAATTATGGCCGATCGCTTCCGACTGCCCACGCTCTTCCGCATCGATGCCCGGGAACGCGCCCGGGGTATCGACAAAGGTGAAGATCGGCAGGCCGAATTTTTCCGCCACCTTCATCAGGCGCAGGGCCTTGCGATAACCTTCCGGTTTGGGCATGCCGAAATTACGCAATGCGCGCTCTTTGGTGTCGCGCCCTTTTTGATGGCCGATCACCATGCAAGCCTGGCCGTTGAAGCGCGCCAGACCGCCGACTATCGACTGGTCGTCGGCGTAAGTGCGATCGCCGTGCAACTCATGGAAGTCGGTGAATATTTCATTCACATAATCCATGGTGTATGGGCGCTGCGGATGACGTGAAATCTGAGAAACTTGCCAAGGAGTCAGTTTTGCGTAGATATCCTTAGTCAATTGCTGGCTTTTTTTCGACAGGCGCTCAATTTCTTCCGAAATATCTACCGCAGAGTCATCCTGGACAAAACGCAGCTCTTCGATCTTGGCGTCCAACTCGGCAATCGGCTGTTCGAAGCCGAGGAATGTTGTTTTACTCATATTACTCCCTTGATTAAACTGTCACTGCCGATGAAATTACTTAAAATCACCATCGGGCAATGACTTAATACTCTGCAGACACCGCATCCAGGCTACGCCATAGATACCAGGTCGCCACGGTGCGCCACGGCTCCCAGTTGGCAGATACCTCGCGCGCATCGCTACGCGAAACCGGCTCTCCTGAAAAGTAGTTGACACTAATGCCTTTAAGCAACCCCAGGTCATCCAAAGGCAAAATATTGGGCCGGAGCAAATTAAATATCAAAAACATCTCCGCTGTCCAGCGTCCGATGCCGCGAATTTGCGTCAAATCCGCGATGACTTCCTCGTCTTCCATCTCCTGCCACTGTTCGGCATTGACCCGTTTCGCCTTGAAATGATCGGCCAGATCTAGAATATAGTCTGCTTTACGCTTAGACAAACCGCAAGCCGCAAGTTGTTCGGGACCGGCTTTTAATACTTGGGCGGGAGTGGTCTTAGGACAGACTAACAGAAATTTTTGCCATACAGATTCCGCTGCCTTGACGGAAATCTGCTGGCCGACTACCGAACGCGCCAGCGTGGTAAACGCCTCGCCGCGGCCAACCAGATGCAGGTCGCCGAATTGCGGGATCAATTTACGCATGATGCGGTCACGCTTCATCAACTCAACTTTGGCGTCCTCCCAATACGAAGGCACAAAAAAAGGGGTGTCGACAGCTATCGTTTTTTGCATACGGTTACGCCCTTCGCCATTCGGTCTGACCACCGGGCTTATCTTCCAGCAAGATGCCATCGGCCTGCAGTTCCTTGCGGATCTGGTCTGCGGCAGAAAAATCCTTGGCTGTTTTTGCTGCTTGACGAGCTTGAATTTTGAGTAGGATATCTTGCTCTGACAAAGCCGCTTGTGCAATGCCATTTCCGACAACATCGTAACCGGCGAGCGCCCGGCCTTTCAAGAAATCTTCAGGAGTACGCTGCAACAGTCCCAATACGCCGGCTAGATTTTTGAGTTGGCGCGCCGCTGCCGGCGAGCGTTTCTTATTGACTTCATTGGCCAGATCGAACAAAGCCGAGATCGCCATAGGCGTATTGAAATCGTCATCCATGGCTTGCGCCAGGCGCTCGGCATGGGCCTCGTTCCAGTCCAGCGGCGCAGCGTCGGCCGGCACTTCTTTCAATGCTGTATACAAGCGTGTCAGCGCATTCTTGGCGTCATCCAGATTCGTATCGGCATAATTCAAAGGACTACGGTAGTGCGCCCGTAGAATAAAGAAACGCACCACTTCCGCATCATATTTTTTCAGGACGTCGCGAATCGTGAAAAAATTTCCCAAAGACTTGGACATCTTTTCATTGTCGATGCGCACAAAGCCGTTGTGCATCCAGTAATTGACGAACTGGTGGCCATGCGCGCCTTCCGATTGCGCGATTTCATTTTCATGATGCGGAAACTGCAAATCCTGGCCGCCGCCATGAATATCGAACTGCTCGCCCAGCAATTGTTCCGCCATGGCGGAACATTCGATATGCCAGCCCGGCCGGCCATGACCCCAGCGCGAGTTCCATTTGACTTCTTCCGGCTCGCTCTCTTTAGCGGCCTTCCACAAGACGAAGTCGAGCGGATCGCGCTTGCCCAGATTGACATCGACGCGCTCGCCGGCGCGCAAATCGTCGAGCGACTTGCCCGACAATTTACCGTAGCCGGCGAAATCGCGTACCGAATAGTTCACATCGCCGTCGCCGCCCTGGTATGCCAGGCCCTTATGCTCCAGCTTTTCGATCAGGGCCAGCATCTGCGGCACGAACGCCGTCGCGCGCGGCTCATGATCCGGCTTTTGCACGCCCAACGCGGCCGCATCCTCATCCATGGCCTGAATGAAGCGGCCGGTCAGCTGCGAGATCGTTTCGCCATTCTCGACGGCGCGCTTGATGATCTTGTCATCGATGTCGGTGATATTGCGCACGTAAGTAACGTCCAATCCCGACTGGCGCAGCCAGCGCTGCACCATATCGAACACCACCATCACCCGTCCGTGGCCAAGATGGCAATAGTCGTAGACCGTCATGCCGCAGACGTACATGCGGACCTTGCCTGGTTCGATTGGAGAAAACGGCTGCTTCTCACGCGCCAGCGTGTTATATATTTTCAGGTCGTTCATGGGAAGTTACGGCTTAGGGCACAGAAATAAAGCACAGAAATATTGCACGCCGCTCCATCCGCCTGCACGCTTACCGTGCGAGACATCGGTACAACTGAATAGCCAAAACTCTTTTGCAGTGCTTAGTTTGATAAAATGTTGCTTTTCGCCGCAGTATATCATTACTGAAATCCGAAAATGCAGCACATGAGATACGAAAACGGTACCACTTACAAGAAGGAACTTTGATGCCAACACCTCTTCGCTTGACTTTTCGTTTGCCGCGCCGCAGCTTTGCAATGGCGCTTGCATCAACACTTGCAGCGGCTTGCCTCATAGGCAATCCATCGTTTGCCGGCGCTGCCGACCAGCCGCATGTTTTGTTGAAAACCAATATGGGCGACATCGTCATCGAGCTGAATCCGGAAAAAGCGCCAAAGACTGTCAAGAATTTTTTGAGCTATGTGAACAGCGGCCACTATAACGGCACCATTTTCCATCGCGTCATCGACAATTTCATGATCCAGGGCGGCGGCATGACCAAGGACATGCGCGAGAAGCCGGCGCCAAGCAAGGTGGAAAACGAAGCCAAGAACGGCCTCAAGAACGTGCCATACAGTGTTGCCATGGCGCGCACCGCGGACCCGCAGTCGGCCGGCGCGCAATTTTTCATTAATGTCAACGACAATGAATTCCTCAACTACCCAGGCCGCGACGGCTGGGGTTACGCGGTATTCGGCAAGGTCATCAAGGGCACTGACGTTGTCGACAAGATCAAGAAGGTGAAGACTGCTTATCAAGACGTGCCGACTACGCCGGTTATCATCGAATCGGCTACAGTGACCAAATAAACCGGATTTTTACTTCTCCATTTTTCAACTTCCATCAATCTCATAGGAAATACCATGGCTGTCCTTCTCACCACCAACCACGGCAAGATCAAAATCGAACTCGACGCTGAAAAAGCGCCGAAGAGCGTGGAAAATTTCCTGGCATATGTCAATGCGGGCCACTATAACGGCACTATTTTCCACCGCGTAATCCCTGGCTTCATGGTCCAAGGCGGCGGCTTCGAACCTGGCATGAAGCAAAAGCCGACCAACGATCCGGTCGAAAACGAAGCCAAGAACGGCCTCAAGAACGAGCCGTACACACTGGCGATGGCCCGTACTTCGGCGCCGCACTCAGCGTCCGCACAATTTTTCATCAACGTCAAGAACAATAGCTTCCTCGACTATCCGGGCCAGGACGGCTGGGGCTACTGCGTATTCGGCAAAGTGGTTGAAGGCACCGATATCGTCGACCAGATCGAAAACGTAAAAACCACGCGTACCGGCATGTTTGCCGACGTGCCGGTGGATGACGTCATCATCGAAAAAGCCGAAGTAGTCGCTTAATCCGGGTTTGGCTCCTTCTTTCAGCTCCTGCTTTTAGCGCATCCTATGACAGCTTCAGTCTCGAACCAGCCCGGCGCCGCCGTTGCGCTGTTTATTTCCGACCTGCATTTGCAGCCCGCGCACCCGCGCACTACGCAAGCCTTCCTGGATTTTCTGCGGGAACAGGCAAGGCGGGTGCAGCAACTGTATCTGCTGGGCGACTTGTTCGAGTACTGGGCTGGCGACGACGATCTGGAAACGCCGTATAACCGTGAAATTGCCGAGGCGATCCGGCAAGTCAGCGAGAGCGGCGTACAAGTTTTCTGGATCGCCGGCAATCGCGATTTCCTGGCCGGCGAAGGCTTCGCGCAAGCGGCCGGCCTGACCATGCTGCCTGACCCGTCGGTGATCACCGTGGGGGGCCGCCGTCTGGCCATCGCACACGGCGATGCGCAATGTACCGACGATCTTGCCTACATGGAGTTTCGCGCGCAGGTACGCCAGCCGCAATGGCAGGCGCAATTTCTGGCGCTGCCGCTGGCGCAGCGCAAGGCAATCATTGCCGGCGTACGCAAGGAAAGCCAGGAAGAACAGCGTCACAAATCCATGGAAATCATGGACGTCAATCCGGCGGCGGTGACCGCCTTGTTTGACACTACCGCTACCACCACCCTGATTCACGGCCACACCCACAGGCCGGCACGCCACCACTCCGGTGACGGCGCGACCGCCCGTACGCGCTACGTGTTGCCGGATTGGGAGTATGACGTCAAGGCGCAAAGAGGCGGCTGGATTGCGATTGACGCGGATGGCGCGATTCGGCGCTTTGGCCACGACGGCCAGGAACTCGCAGATTGAACCGCAGGTCGAGCAATTAGTCGAACTGTCGCTTGAACTCGGCAAACTGCGCCGACAAATCATCCATTTGCCGCCGCAGGCTAAGCACTTCCTCTTCAAGCTGGGCGATCCGGTCCTGGCTTCCGCTTTTCACCACTGAAGCGCTGCCGGTCATCGCATCGGCCATTGCCTGCTGCTCCAATATCTCCTCGCCAGCCAGCAAATGGGCGTAGCGCGACTCCTTGGTGCCGGGCGCTTTCGCCAGGCGCGCCACCAATGGCGGATACTTATCGACCAGGAATTGCAAGGCCGCTTCAACTTCGCCGACAGAGGTGAACTCATGCAGCCTGCCGCTGCGGCTACGCAACTCTCCCGCGGTCTGAATCCCGCGCAGCATCAAGGTGGTCAATACCGCCAGCTTGTCTTGCTCCAGCAGCCATTTGACGCGCATCCGGTGTTCGTATTTGGCTACCCGGGCGCTGGCCTGGTTCACCTCCACCACCAGCTTGCGCCGCATCAGGCGCTGCAGGACATCCAGCACGGTCGACTCGGCGATCGCCATCACCGGATCGCGACTGGACAGCTGGTTGCAGCCATTGGTCAGGGTATTCAGGGACAAGGGATAATTATCCGGCGTCAGCGCTTCCTTTTCTGCAAGCACCGCCAGCACACGAATTTCGAACTGATCGAGAAATTCATCGGCGCGGGCCGAATCCGCTGCCGGCTCGCCATCACTGCCAGCGGCCGCAATACCATCTACTTCTTGATTCATCGCACTTTCTCCTGACACACCGCCACCAGCTTATTCAACCAGCTTATTCAGCTGATCCGGGTCGAATTTCTCGAGCTCGGGCAAGCTCTCGCACGCGATACCCGACTTCTTCAACAATGCAATGATGCGGTCAATCTGATGTTCTTGCGCTGCGGCGTTGTCGATCAAGCCATGCAAAGCCTTGGACAGAGGATCATCGCCGTTGGGCGTGACGCCATAGGCGGCAAACATGCGGGCCGCAGCTTCATCCTTGCCGCTGTTGCTTTCTTTCAAGACGATGCGCGCCGGATTACCTACCGCAGTCGCTCCCGGCGGCACTTCCTTGACCACTACCGCATTGGAACCGATCTTGGCGCCCTCGCCGACAGTGAAGCCGCCCAGCACCTTGGCGCCGGCGCCGATGATCGCCCCGCGCGCCAGGGTTGGATGGCGTTTGGCGCCCTTGTTCAGGGAGGTCCCGCCCAGAGTTACGCCTTGGTAAATGGTGCAATCATCGCCGACTTCGGCGGTCTCGCCGATCACCACGCCAAAACCGTGATCGATGAACACGCGCCGGCCTATGGTTGCGCCGGGATGGATTTCGATGCCGGTCAAAGTACGGGCAATCTGCGAAATAAAACGTCCCGGCCATTTGAAGCCGTTATGCCAGCAATGATGCGCCCAGCGATGCAGGATGATGGCATGCAAGCCCGGGTAGCAGGTCAGTACTTCCCACTGGGTGCGAGCGGCGGGGTCACGCGCCATGATGTTGGCAATGTCTTCACGAATGCGGCTGAACATAGGAATGTCGGATGAATGCGGAGGCGTAATGGTATTCCAAATTACGCCCGCCGTCTTTTGCGGCGAAAGTCCGGCGGTTCGGGCGACCGGCAAGCCGGTCTCAGACTGGACGGGAAAATTCTGAATTGCCGCGATTCATGGCAAACCGGCGGCGAGATTCAGAATGGGTAAGGCGGAATGCAATCAACAACCCTTTACCATGCGTTGACGGCGGGCTTCATACAGGCAGACGCCGGACGCTACCGACACATTCAGGCTTTCGACTGAGCCGAACATCGGCACGTTGACCAGCACATCGCAGGTTTCGCGCGTGAGGCGGCGCATGCCTTCGCCTTCGGAACCCATGACCAGGGCTGCAGGGCCGGAAAAATCGGCTTCATACAAGCCTTTCTCACCGTCTTCGCTGGTGCCGATCAGCCAGATTTCGCGTTCTTTCAGCTCGCGCAAGGTACGCGCCAGATTGGTCACGGTAATGTAGGGGACGGTTTCCGCAGCGCCGCTGGCGACCTTGGCGGCGGTGGCATTCAAGCCGACCGCGCGGTCTTTCGGTGCAATCACGGCATGCGCGCCGGCGCCGTCTGCCACCCGCAGGCAGGCGCCCAGGTTGTGCGGATCGGTGATGCCATCGAGAACCAGCAACAAGGGCGGACCGACAATCGCGTCCAGCAATTCGTCCAGGTTACGCGCCAGCGACAACTCGCCGGCTTTTGCTACCACGCCTTGATGGCGGCGCGTGCCGACGATATTCGACAAACGCGCATCGTCCACCGGGATCACACGTACGCCAACCGCTTTGGCGGCATTCAGCAGTTCTTGCATGCGGCGATCGACGCGCCCGGCGTCCACATAAATCTCTTCCACCGACGATGCTTCGTGACGCAAACGCGCGGTGACGGCGTGAAAGCCGAAAATCATTTTACTTTTCATATTCTATCTATCAGGGTCTATCTTCTATCTATTACAAGGTCCATCTTTTACAAGACTATCTTTTACGCTTACTGGATTTCGTAAAAGCCTTTGGTGCACGCGCCTTTTCAGGAACGATTGCCGTCTTGGCCTTCTTGGCTTTGCTCACCTTGCTCGGGCTGGTGGTCCTGGCCGCAGTGGTGACGCCGCCGGTTTTCTTGGGCGGCGCCGCTTTGGCCCCGGGTTTGGCGCTGCGCGCTTGCTCATTGTCGGCACGCCGTGCTTCATTCTTGAGTACGGTCTTGATACCCGGCTCGTTGACCAGGCGCAGATCGATCTTGCGGGCATCCAGGTCAACCCGGCTCACCTGCACCGTTACCCGGTCGGTCAACTGATAACGGATGCCGGTACGTTCGCCGCGCAATTCGTGGCGCGCTTCGTCGTACTGGAAATAATCCGCGCCAAGCTCGGTGACATGCACCAGTCCTTCGATGTACAAGGCATCGAGCTGGACAAAAATACCGAAGGTGGCGACGCCGGAAATCACGCCGGTGAACTCTTCGCCCAGCTTGTCGCGGATGAAATAACACTTGAGCCACGCTTCGACATCGCGCGAAGCCTCGTCGGCGCGCCGCTCATTGGCGGAACAGTGCACGCCGAGCGCTTCCCAGATGGCCAGGCTGCCTTCGTTTTTCTTCTTGCCCGCCGCTTTGTCTTCCGCCTGTTTCTTGCGGCCGGCCGGCGACAGCATGGTGTTCAGCGCGCTGGTGTCCAGGCCCCTGGGATCATAGCGCTTACCTTGCAGGATGGCCTTGATGGTCCGGTGCGTGAGCAAATCGGGATAGCGCCGGATCGGGCTGGTGAAATGCGCATACGATTCATACGATAAACCGAAGTGGCCGATATTTTCCGGGTTGTAGACCGCCTGCTGCATGGAGCGCAGCAGCATGGTTTGCAACAGCAAGGCATCCGGCCGCGCCTTGATCTTCGGCATCAGCTCGGCATAATCGGAGGCCGAGGGCGTATCGCCGCCAGCCAGCGTCAGGCCGACCTGTTTCAGGAAGGTGCGCAGTATCGCCAGCTTTTCCTTGGTCGGCTGCGCATGGATACGGAACAGGCCCGGATGCTTGTGACGCTCCATCAGGTCGGCGGCGCAGACGTTGGCCGCCAGCATGCATTCTTCAATCACCCGGTGCGCATCGTTGCGGGTGCGCGGCAGGATTTTTTCTATCTTGCCGGCGGCATTGCAGACGATGTAGGTCTCGGTGGTTTCAAAATCGATAGCGCCGCGCGCATGGCGTGCTTGCAGCAATGCATGAAAGACTTCATACAAATGCAGCAGATGCGGCACCAGCTCGGGACGCTTGGCTGCTTCCGGGCCCTTGGTATTGCCCAGGATGGCCGCCACTTCGGTGTACGTCAGGCGTGCCGCCGAATGAATCACAGCGGGATAGAACTGGTAAGCCTTGATTTCGCCCTTGGCGCTGATCACCGCATCGCACACCAACGTCAGGCGGTCGACGTCGGGATTGAGCGAACACAGGCCATTGGATAGTTTCTCCGGCAACATCGGAATCACACGGCGCGGGAAATATACCGAAGTGCTGCGTTCCAGCGCGTCGACATCCAGCGCATCGTTAGGTTTGACGTAATGGCTGACGTCGGCAATCGCCACAATCAGCCGGTAACCGTTGGCGCGGCCGATCTTGACCGGTTCGCAATAGACGGCATCGTCGAAATCGCGGGCGTCTTCGCCGTCGATCGTTACCAGCGGCACGTCGCGCAAATCGACGCGGTCGGCCAGATCGGCGGCACGTACTTCACCCGGCAGCTTGGCAGCCAGTTTCTTGGCTGCCTCGGAAAACTCATGCGGCACGCCGTATTTGCGCACCGCAATTTCGATTTCCATGCCCGGATCGTCAATGTCACCCAGGATTTCGACAATCTTGCCGACCGGCTGGGTAAAACGCGAGGGTTGCTCGGTCAGCTGGACGCTCACTACTTGCCCGGCCTTGGCCTTGCCCGGCGAACCGGCCAGGATGATGTCCTGGCCGATACGCTTGTCTTCGGGAGCGATCACCCAGACCCCGTTCTCATTGAGCAAACGGCCGATCACATGGGTATTCGCGCGCGATACCACCTCGACAATCGTTCCCTCAGGGCGGCCGCGGCGGTCGGTGCCGACGATACGCGCCTGCACCCGGTCGCCATGCAGCACTTTCTGCATTTCCTTTTCAGGCAGGAAAACATCATCGCCGCCCTCGTCCGGGATCAGGAAGCCGAAACCGTCGCGATGGCTACTGACGCGCCCCTCGATAAAGCCGGGCGAGTTGGTCAGTTTGTAGATGCCGCTGCGGTCGGGCTTGATTTGTCCGTCGCGTTCCATGGCATTCAGGCGGCGCGTCAAACCATCCATTTCATCGGGTTTGACATTAAGCGCGGCGGCTAGAGCGGCGGCGTTTTGCGCCTCGGAAGAGGTGCGCAGAAGGCCGAGAATTTCCTCCCGGCTGGGGATGGTGTAGGAATATTGGCTCAAAAGGCTATTTTCAACAGGTTGTTATTCATCAAGGCTTAGTGTAACGGAGGATTAAGACATTCTCCTAACCAAGCAATTTATATCTTCATATCGTTATGGCGGAGTTGACTTATTTTCAGGTTAGCTTATAATCTCGCTCTCTCAAGCCCACGTGGCGGAATTGGTAGACGCGCATGGTTCAGGTCCATGTGCCGCAAGGTGTGGGGGTTCGAGTCCCTCCGTGGGCACCATATACCATAGACTAGACCCTTTCCGGGGTCTAGCTCTCCGCAAAATTCCCAGCATTGCCGAGTTAATCGGGATGCGCAGTGGATATCAGGATTAACACCCATAACAGTGTTGAAAACAATGTACCGGCATCACGGGTTCGCCATTTCTGGCGCATTCGGCTTAAGCACGATGCATGATATCAGCAAATTGCAATAATCCAGAAGCAGCGAGGCCCCGTCTGCCATCGGCCCGGCTTGGCTCGCCTCCATCACCGGCGAACGCCGGCAAGCAAGCCGCGAATCTTGCCGATAGCCAAATTCTTTCCAGATTCACCATATAATGAGCGACGCCATAATCACCGCTTTCAGGATGACGCGGGCGCCAACGCCATAAGGATATTGAGTGTGAAACTGACCAACCGATCTGTCATAGCATTGCTGTGGGGTTTGCTCTACCTGGCCACCGGCTATATGTCGCATCAGCTCAATGGTCCGATTGCGGCGACCGGCTATATCTGGCTGCCGGCCGGCGTCACCGTGGCGGCATTCATGCTGACCCGCACCGCACGCTGGCTGCCTGTGGCTATCGGCTTCGTGCTGGCGCAATTGCTTCTGGGCTGGATCGAAGACCGCAATCTGCTACGGGTTGCACTATTTGCGCTCGACGAAATCGGCGTCGCTGCCATCGTGGTGGCGCTGGTGCGCATGCTCCGATTGCCGATGGAAGGCTTGCATTTCGTGCGCGGCCTGTTGATCGCGGGCGTCGCCTGCAGCGCCATCAGCGCGGCCATCGGCGCAGCCTGGTACTTGCTGGTGCAGCAGGTGCCGTTCTGGCCGACTGCGCGCATCTGGGCCGCATCCGACCTGGTCGGCATACTGATCGTCACACCTATGCTGGCAGGCTGGTCGCACTTCCACGCGATGCGTTCGGGCGGCATGGATCGCAGCGACTTTCTGCTCGGCCTGGCGGCCTTCGTCGCCTTGGGAGCGACTGCTTATATCATCTTCGACGGTCATGGCATCAGCAATTTTTCTGCCGGCGTCAATTTTGCGCTGACTTACGTACCGCTGTTTTTCGCAGCAGTTGTGACCCTGCTGTGGGGCGGCCGAGGCGGCTCGCTGGCCGTCGCCATGCTGGCTTTTTTTGCCTTGTTGAACACAGTCCAGGGCGAAGGGCCGTTTGCCGCCCTTGCGGACACCTATTCCAAACATTCGCTGCTGGAAGCCCAGCTCTATCTTGCCGTCGCCGCCCTGCTTTGTCTGCTGATCAGCGCCCTCAAGACGACCCGCGAGCAACTGCATGAAGATGCCGCGCAGTGGAAAAACGACGTTGAGCTAGCTCTGGTGGCCAGCAAGCAACTGGTCTACAACATAGACCCGCACAGCAAAAAACTGTGCTGGAGCGGCGATCTGCAGGGATTGCTCGGCGTAAGCAACACCGCCTTCAGCGATCTCGACCAGGTTCTGGCACATGTCCATCCGGACGATCGCCAGCCGCTGCGCAGCCGCTGGCTCGACGACACCGACGATGATGCCCGGCCTGACCTGAGTTTCCGCCTGCTGCTGCCAGCTGGAGAAGTAAGCCATGTGACCGACACGAGTGCAGTGTTGCTCGACGCCGACGAATCGGTCGCCATGGTGGCTGGCGCCTGGCGCCTCAATCTCAGGGAGGATGCGCAGCAACGGGGCCGGACATGAGTGTTCGTACCGGCGCCTTGCTGATCCATGGCTTGGGCGGCACCCAGTTCGATCTCGGCTCGATGCACAAAGTGCTGCAGCGTGCCGGCGTGGAAACCCACGCGGTTACCCTGCCCGGCCACGGCGGCCAGCCCGAGGATCTGGTGACGGTAAGCTATGAGGACTGGCTCGATAGCGTCACCGCCAGCTACCGCGAACTGGCGCCGCAGTATGACACTTTCCATGTGATGGGCATGTGCCTGGGCTCGTTGCTGGCGCTGGCACTGTGCGCGCGTGTCCAGCATGACAAAGGCAAATTGGTGACCTTGGCGCCGCCGGTCTTTATCGATGGCTGGTCTACTCCCTGGTATCGCCAGCTGCGGCATCTGGTGTACTGGATACCCGGCATGGCAGACCGGATGAAGGTCGAAGAAGACGAGCCGTTCGGCATCAAGAATGCCACGGTGCGCGCCATCGTCAAGGCCAAATTCGCGCGTGGCGATAATTTCCACTATCGCTGGGTGCCGCTGGCCTGCATACGCCAGGTCGACCGCTTACGCAAGAAAGTCCTGGCCGACGCCCACAGGATTGCTTGCCCGACTTTGGTTGTCCATGCGCGCGAAGATGAACTGACCAGCCTGAAATCGGCCGAGTTCCTGCATGCGGCGTTGCCGGATGTGCGCGTGGTGGTGCTGGAAAACAGCTACCACATGATTTGCGTCGACAATGACCGGGAACAAGTGATCAACAGCGTGCTGGAATTTTTCGGTTACCCGCCAGCGCCGCCACGGCGGGTACGCGGCTGCGGCCAGACTTGATACTTATCTGGATGCCCCTATAGAGCACCGCCGGCACCGGTCATTTTAAAATACCCGGCCCAATTGCAAATACACGTTCCAGATCCCGCGCGGCGCAAGGGCCAGGCCAAAATACAAGGGCCCGAGGAAGCTGCTCCCGCCTAAAAACATGCTGGCGCTTTTCTTGTATGGACCGGTACCAAAGGCGGTGCGGGTCTGCCAGACGTCGCCTACTTCCAGGCTGCTGCCCAGCACCGTATTACGTAGTCCAGGCAAATCCAGGCCCGGCATCTCGTGCAGATAAGTCAGGCGGCTATATAGCAGGTAATTGCCGTTAAATTGGTCCGGGGCATACGCCGATAAATGCTGAAATCCTCCCAGAGAAAATCCGAGCCCGCCGTTGCCGCTGACATCATTCGCTTCGTTGCCATAGGTGCCGGCGGCTTCCAGCGCCAGGTTAAGCGTATTGCCGCCACGGCTGATCGCCCACAGCGCCTTGCCTTGCGCGTCGCTGTAGCTGTTGGCGGCACCGCCGAAGGCCACGTTGCTGATGGCGGAAAGGTAGTAACCTTTGCGCGGGTACAACGGATCGTCAAGTTGATCGATGGTGAGCTGGGCACGGAATACCGGCTGCTTTATACGGAATGACTGAAATATTCCATCGGCCTCCTGATCGCTGACGGGGATATTGTATGAAGGTTTGGCTACCAGCCACTGGTAATTAATCCCTGCCCGGAATTCTCCGAGGCGGCCAAGCGGGACACCCAGGTCAACGCCGACCTTGGTGGTATCGATCCGGTAGGCAGTAACAGGAATTGTAGACGAAGTGGCATCCTTGTCGGAGTAGACATCAATATGACGGCGCCCAAATTCTGCGTAAGGCGCCACATATAAGCCGACCTGGCCCCAGACCGGCTGCCGCAATTCGGTATGCAAGCTCCCTCGATTGCTACCCAGAACCACATCGTTGCGCCATTCCAGGCCGCTTTCGGTAATCCACGGCAAACGATGGCCGATTTGCAAATTGAAGTCGCCGCGGCCGTCGAAATTATTCGACATACCCAGGCCGAACAACAGGAAATGCGGCCCCCAGGATTTATCGTCGGCATCGACTTTCAGCACATTGCGGCCATTCTCTGTCACCAGCTCTTGCGTCACGCTTTTGAAATCGCCGTTGGTCGCCAGGCGCGCCACATCTTTATTGAGCGCGACCGGGTTGTAGAAATCGCCTTCCTTGACGTCCAGCGCGCGGCGCACTACCGCTGCCGGCACCCGGCCGTTGCTCTTGATTTCAATTGCGTCAATCCGGGTTTCCTGCGCCAGCACCGGGCCGCCGCTACGCGCAGCCAGATATTCTTTCCACTGCTGTGGCGGCAACGCCAGCGCTGCGAGTTTGGCACGCTGGCGCTCCGTTGCCTGGTAGCCAGCCTTGACGCCGTCCTTGCCGCGCGAAAAATCGGCAAATGACAGGTCGCCCAGCTCCGGTTCTATCAACACATCGCCTTTCTTGAGCGAGTCGATCTGTTGCTTGACGTTTTGGTGAATCAGGATAGTCACCATCTGTTGCGCCACCGCGGTCGGCGAATCGAGGGTAGAAGGATCCGCCAGATCGGTTGCGATATTTACCGCGATGATGATGTCGGCCCCCATGCTGCGCGCCAGCGATACCGGCAGGTTGCTTACCAGGCCGCCGTCCACCAAGGTCCTGCCATCCAGCTTGAGCGGCGCGAACAGTCCTGGCACCGCCATGCTGGCGCGAATCGCGCGCGGCAGCGAGCCATGGCTCAGAATCACCTCGGCGCCGCTGCCCAGATCGGTGGCCACTGCACGGAAAGGTGTCGGTAACTTGTCAAAAGAAATATTTGCAGGCAATTGCGGAGTCCAGTCCTGCAATAACAGCAGCAGATTGTTGCCCTGTACCAGACCGGATGGCAGTTTCAGCTTGTCCTCGCCGTAACCGGCCGACAAGCCGATAGGGTATTGGAAATCATCCTCGCGCTGAGATTGCGGCAGCTCCGCTCGCTCATTGCGGTCAAAGGCGATATCGCTCAGGTTGGTCTCGGTCAGGATGCGGTCCAATTCCTCCACCGACAGCCCGCTCGCGTACAAGCCGCCGACCACCGCTCCCATGCTGGTTGCCGCAACATAATCGATAGGAATGTGCATTTTTTCCAGCGCTTGCAACACGCCCAGATGAGCGTAGCCGCGCGCGCCGCCGCCAGACAGCACCAGGCCGATACGCGGCCGGGTCGAATTTGCGCTTTTGACGTCGACAGCGGCTTCCGGCGCGGCTGATAGCGGCCCCGCATGCGCCAGATTCAACAGCAGGCACCCCAGGTAAATACATACACCGCGCAACAGGCGGGAAATTACATTATTTCGCTTCGGAAGAGCCATAACTTACGGGAAAGCACCTGATGTTGGGAGAGTGTTAAACAAAAAACCATCTGATTATATTTGAATAAGCCCACAGTTTCCTCAATACACCCTATGCCATCGCAGCTTTATGTGAGCGCGCGGCTATTGAAGCTGGCCTGCGCGCCCTAATATGGGTAAACAGCGCAAGCACCGGACAGTGCATGGCGCCTCATTCATTTGCCTCACTTATTTACCTCACTCATTCTCCTCACAGGTATCTCCATGCCCTCGCGCTTTGCCATCGTGCTTGTACTGTTTTTGCTGGGCGTATTGCATGCGCTTATCGCTTGGCTCCTGATGCCGGCGCTGTCGGCCGTCCCATTCTTGTCAATCCTGCTGGGCAGTTGGCTGCTGCTGTCGTTCTTGCTGATTCCTGCCGGCCTGCTGGCCCGCGTTATCCGGCGCCAGCCCCTGTCTGATCGCCTGGCATGGGCCGGCATGCTGGCCATGGGGGTATTCTCATCGCTATTGCTGGCGACCTTGTTGCGTGAGCTGTGCCTGTGGCTGTCGCCTTGGTTCGCGCCGAACCAAGATCAATTCCCGCTCTGGAGCGCGGTGGCGGTGCTGCTGCTGACCGCCGTGACGACCGCCATCGGCTTTTTCAATGCACGCCGCCTGGCTGCGGTGGTCGACGTCGATGTCCCGATCGATGGTTTGCCCGCTGCCCTGCACGGCTACAGCATCGTGCAGATCAGCGACATCCATGTCGGCCCGACTATCAAACATAATTATCTGGACGCTATCGTCAACAAGGTCAACACCCTAAAGCCCGACTTGATCGCGGTCACCGGCGATCTGGTCGACGGCAGCGTGCAGCAGCTGGCCGTACACACTGCGCCACTGGCCAAGCTGCGCTCCCGTCACGGCGCCTATTTCGTTACCGGCAATCACGAATATTATTCGAACGCGCCGGAATGGGTGGCAGAGGTGCGCAGACTTGGACTAACCGTGCTCATGAATCAGCACGTAGTCATAGACCATCAAGGTACATCGCTGCTGGTGGCCGGCGTCACCGACTATAGCGCCCATCATTTTGACGAATCCCAGCGCAGCGATCCGCATGCGGCACTGGCCGGCGGTCCGCAGCAGGTAGCGCTGAAACTGCTGCTTGCCCATCAACCGCGCTCAGCCGCGGCGGCAGCCGACGCCGGTTTCGACCTGCAGCTATCCGGCCATACGCACGGCGGTCAGTTCTTTCCCTGGAATTTTTTCGTACCATTGCAGCAGCCATATACAGCGGGCCTGCGGCGCTTGCGCAATTTATGGGTGTATACCAGCCGCGGCACCGGTTATTGGGGGCCGCCAAAACGCTTGTTTGCGCCTTCGGAAATCACGCGCTTGCGGCTGGTGCCTGCGTAACCCTGGCGCCGCGCATGCCTGTCCTGAATCCGGATCGCCGGCTTTTTCAGAGAATGACCTTGCCGCGCATGGCCTTGTCTTTACCGCGCCGTGTCTTGCTATCGACGCGCTTTAATTTTGCGCTCCGGCTGGGCGCCGTTGGCCGCCGCTTCTTGGGAATCACGGTCACACTGAGCAATAATTCCTGCAAGCGCAGCAAGGCTTCGCTCTTGTTCTTTTCCTGGCTGCGCGATTGTTGCGCCTTGAGGATCAGCACGCCATCCTTGGTAATGCGCTGATCGTTCAACGCCAGCAGCTTTTCCTTGTAGAAATCCGACAGCGACGATGCGCGGATGTCAAACCGCAGATGTATCGCCGACGAGACTTTGTTGACATTCTGGCCGCCCGGGCCTTGGGCGCGGACGGCGCTTATCTCAATCTCGCTCAGCGCAATGGCGAGTGAATCGGTGATGTGCAGCAGCTTGTCATCGTTACGTGTAAACATGCGCGATATTATGGCACGCTGCACGCTTTCGTTTCACTTTGATGACGCACTGCGCAAATCTTCCAGCAGCGTGCCCGCCGCACTGGCCTCGGCTTCATGGCCAGGCTCGCGCCAGGTTTCCGCCAGCGCATCGGCCAGCCACTCGCGCATGGCCGGCAATTCGAGCAATCGCGTTACATAGGCTTGCGCTGCCGGGCTCAACTTGAGACCGTAGGTTTGCACCCGGAAAGCCACCGGCGCGAAAAATGCATCGACGGCGCTGAAGCTTGCACCGGCCAGGAAAGGTCCGCCAAAACGTGCCAGGCCTTCATTCCATAATTCGTCGAGCCGC
This sequence comes from Collimonas sp. OK242, assembly GCF_900107095.1. Lineage (GTDB taxonomy): Bacteria > Pseudomonadota > Gammaproteobacteria > Burkholderiales > Burkholderiaceae_D > Collimonas. The sequence continues at coordinate 39,832 of NZ_FNOR01000022.1, read as the reverse complement.
GCAATTTCGCCCTGGAGCGCATCGGATAAGTGCTCAAGCCTTACCCGGATGCCGCAATTCATGGTGCAATGCTGCCGCAAGGCGCCAAAGCCCGAATGCATCTCGGCAGCGGCGCAACGCGCCCAGGCCCTGGCTTGCGGATCGTTCGGCCAGACGCCGCCATGGCGTTCGGCCAGATACTCGACAATCCCAAGCGAATCCCATAGCGAAGTAGCGCCGTGTATCAACGCCGGCACCTTGCCGGACGGCGAGAAACTGCGAAACGTATCCCAGTTGGAGCCTGCAGCACCGTCAGTAAAAGGCACGATGTGTTCGTTAAACGTCAACCCGAGTTGACGCATCAGGACCCACGGCCGCAAAGACCATGATGAATAATTTTTGTTGGCGATATACAGCTCGTACATGATGGAAGACGCTCCGTTTTGAGTTGCTACGTTGAGTTGCTACGATCAATCGCAGCAGCAGGCAATGAATTTGGTGCGTTGCTGCGAAAGAACTATTTTATATGCTTCCGGATCGGAATATATATACTATCCGTATCGTTAAGATATTTAGAGAAGCACCGAAAATCGAAGGCTATGCGTCACCATGCAAACCAGCCACAGCCAGATAGCAGCCCTGCAGAAGCGGCTGTCCAAAAAAAACGCTCTGCTGCGCTCTTTACTATTACTGCTGACGCTCGATAGCAGCGCCTGCTTCGCCGCCGACCGTTACCTGATTGATCCAGAGCACACTTTTTCGTATTTCGAGTACAACCATTGGGGTTTGTCGATGCAGCGCAGCCGCTTTGACACCACCGCCGGCTCGATTGAAATTGATCACGACGCACGTAGCGGCAGTATCGACATCGAAATCGATGCGGCGTCGGTCAGTACCGGCAGCAACGGTTTCAACCGGATTCTGCGCTCCGGCGATTTTTTCGACGCCGCCAACTACCCGAAGATCAGTTTCAAATCCTCCAGCCTGCATTTTGAAGAAAAGCAGCTGACGCAAGTCGACGGCGACCTGACTATCAAGGGCATCACGCATCCGGTAACGCTGGAAATCAGCAATTTCAATTGCCGTTTCATGCTCGCTTACGGCAAACAGGCCTGCGGCGCTAACGGCTCGGCCAAGATTTTACGCAGCGATTACAAACTTGCTAGCTACGTGCCCTTTATCAGCGATGCGGTGACACTGCATATCTGTGTTGAAGCCATCAAGGACTATGGATCGGCAACGCCGGACGGGACCAGGTAGAAGTTGACTCTGCTCCGCCGCAGCACTACCTATCGGATGTGAACGCCTGCCACATGGATGCGCCTATCGCCAAATCGGCAAATCGGCAAATCGGCAACAACAAAATAATTTGCATTAACTTTTTGATAAAATCAAATAAATCTCACTTTTTAAGAATTGTCTTAGCCATTAAGTATCGCGATCAAATTTGCCCGCTAGTTTACTCAATTGATATTAATCATTTAACATCAATCAAATGTAAACCTGACAGTGGCAAGAGAATGACAAAAACAGAAAAACCCAGCCGTCCGAGTCCCTTGCAACTCGACCTGGCGAATCGGCTGATCCAACAGATCACGACCGGTGAATTACCTGCCGGAACACATTTGACTGAAGAAGGCCTGGCAAGTCAGTTTGATGTCTCGCGTACCCCGGTCAAAGCGGCATTGCGCCTGGTGGCCGAACAAGAGTTGCTGGAATACCACGTGAACAGCGGCTATTTCGTCAGCGCCAATGCCACGCTGGGCAAAGCGGCGGAGATGGTGGTTGACGGCGTCAGCGGCGATACCCTGTATCTGCGGCTGATCGATGATCGCGCCAACAATCTGTTGCCCGACACGATGACGGAAACAGATTTCCTGGCGCGCTACGCGGTGCCGCGCAGTTTGTTACGGGGGACGCTGGTGCGCATGGCGGCAGACGGCCTGATAGAGAAACGCCGCGGCCAGGGCTGGAATTTTTCGCCGGCCATAGGCTCGCCCGAGCTGATGGCCGAGAGCTACAAGTTTCGCATCATGGTGGAGTGCGGCGGACTGTTGGAAAGCGGTTTCAAGATCGATGCCGTCCAGCTGCAGAATAGCCGTCTGGCGCATGAAAAATTGCTGCGCCAAGGCCAGGCTCCAGCCGAACATCCGAGCCTTGCGTTCTCCTCGCTGAATGCCGCTTTTCACGAAATGCTGGCGCGCTTCTCCAACAATCGCTTCGTGCTGCAGGCGGTGCAACAACAGAATCAACTTCGGCGCCCGAGCGAACATCTCGCGCTTCACCGAGATCCGCGCCGGATCGACTCATGCAAGGAGCATTTGCAAATCATCCAGGCGCTGGAAAGCGATAACAGGGAATGGGCGGCCGCGCTGATGCGTCATCACCTGAGCATCGCGCGATATTAATTGCGCATGCAGAACCCACATGACGATACATGACCATGCATTTATAACTCCAAAAATTCGAAGTCAAATTGCAGGACATGGCTGCTGGCATGTCGCTTGATTTGCGTTACTCATCCAGCACAATGTAATAAAAGGTTCTGGTCACGGCAAACACAAGCATGGAATAATGCGTGAGCAGCATTCTCCTGTTCCCAACATTTTCCTGGCTCCCTCCATGCCCGACACCGATCCAAGCCGCACACCCACAATCAACGATGTTGCGCGCGAAGCCAAGGTAGGGAAAACCAGCGTCTCCCGCTATCTGAACGGCGAATTTGACAGCCTCTCCGATGCACTCCGGCTGCGCATACAGCACGCCATTCGCAAACTAGGCTTTCGCCCCAACCAGATGGCGCGCGGACTCAAGCGCGGCCGCACACGCATGATTGGCATGGTAGTAGCCGACATCGGCAATCCGTATTCGGTTGAAGTCATGCGCGGCGTCGAGGCTGCCTGTCAAAAACAAGGCTTCATGCTGATGGTCTGCAATTCCGATAACCAGCTTGAATTGGAGAAGCGTTATCTGAATTTGCTGGTCAACTATCGCGTGGAAGGCTTGGTAGTCAATCCAATCGGCTTGCCTGAGGAAGATTTGGCGGCCATCGGCAACACTGGCCTGCCTATGGTCATTATCGATCGCCGCGCCGATCGTTTGCAATGCGATATGGTTGGACTTGACAATACCCAGGCTGCGACCCTGGCGGCCCAGCATCTGATTGCCCAGGGATTTCATGCAATTCACTTTCTTACCGAGCCGATTGGCCAGATCAGCAGTCGCAGCGAACGTGAACAGGCCATCCATCAAGTGGTGAAGAAAGCCGGAAAACAATACCTCGCAATCACTTCAGAAGTCGATATAGCGGATGCCGCTGCTTTGCAGTTAGCGTTGCAGGCAGCATTGCACAGTAAAAAGCGCAGCGCCATCCTTGCCGGCAATGGCCGCATGTTGCTGAATGCCGCGCTTGGCTTGCAAGGCTTGGGCGCGCACTGGCCGGACGATGTCGGCTTATTGGGCTTTGACGATCCTAATTGGGCGGCGTTGGCCGGCAGCGGTATCACCGGCATTCGTCAGCCGACCTTCGATATCGGCCATGCGGCGCTGGAGTTTCTGGTGCAACGCATCGATGGCGCAAACACCCCGCCGCGTTTTCTGGCTTTCCCCGGGGAATTGAAGATACGTGGCTCCACGGCAGCGCTAAAAAGTGTAACTTAGGCTTGACTGTCTATTTTTTATAGATTAACTTGGAACCGGTTCCATAGATTTTCGCCTTCATCGCCTTAATCTATCTGTCATTTAATGAATTGTCAGCAATTTTTTTAAATTGTTATGGAACCGGTTCCAACAATAAAAATATTAAAATAACTAGTCGTTCTCAGGAGACAGATTTGCCATCAACCATGGATATCTTCATCGTGGCCTCAGCCTACGGCGTCGATTTTGTACGAAAAAACGGCCATGCCGCGCTCATTCCGCTTGCGGCCGGCGCCAACGCCAATGGCCTGGAAATCCGCCGGGAGCTATTCCTGCAGGCAGATGATGATATCGCGCCGGAACTTGCCGCCTTAAAACCATTACTGGCTGCACATGGATTGCAAGCGGTGTATTCCGCACCGGAATCCTTGTTCCTGCAAGACGGCAATCTCAATCTGCCGGATTTGGCTGCACGTCTGGGTGAAGCAGAAACGCTAGGAGCGGCAACGCTTAAATTACAGATGCATCACTACTCCGGCAGCGTTGACGTACAACTTCTGCGACAAGCTCTGGCCGACTCGCCAGTCGCGTTGCTGCTTGAAAACGGCCAGCAAGATAGCGGCAGCCGGATCGCGGAGTTCGCCAGCTTTTTTACCGCATGCAAAGCCTATGCGCCCGCCATCCCCGTCGCCATGACTTTTGATATCGGCAATTGGAGCTGGGCCGGCGAGAACGCCATCGAAGCCGCTGCCGCGCTTGCTTCACACGTACGCTATATTCATTGCAAGGGAGTGCTAGGCGAAGGCATGCGCCGTTTTGCAGTGGCGCCCGACGACGGCAGGGTCGACTGGCGTGCCTGCCTGTCGACGTTACCCGGCCATGTGCCGAGAGCGATTGAATATCCGCTGCCTGCAGGCGCAAAGGCGCAGGCGGCGCACGTCGACCGCTTGCGTTCGGCCTGCGAGCCGACATTTGCAGCACCAGCAGGAGTAAATGCATGTCAATAACAGCGCCGCCCACAAGCGAACCGGGCGAAATGAAAAAACTGGATGTGGTGACTTATGGCGAGGCCATGACAATGTTTGTCGCTGCCGAAACAGGCGACCTAGCCAAAGCCAGGAATTTTGTCAAACGCGCTGCTGGTGCGGAACTCAACGTCGCTACCGGTCTGGCGCGCCTGGGGTTTCAAGTTGGCTGGATGAGCCGTGTCGGCAACGATTCTTTTGGCCGCTTCGTACTGGCGACGCTGGCGAGTGAAGGCATCGATAGCGACGCCGTGACAATTGACGAACGCTATCCCACCGCCTTCCAGCTGAAATCGCGCAACGACGATGGCAGCGACCCGGAAATCGAATACTTTCGCAAGGGCTCTGCGGCCAGCCACCTGTCCATCGCAGATTACCGGCCAGAATATTTCAAGGCTGCGCGCCACCTGCATCTGTCCGGTGTCGCGCCGGCGATTTCCGAATCGTCGCTGGAGCTGGCTTTCCATATCGCTGCCGAAATGCGCGCTGCCGGCAAAAGCATCACATTCGATCCCAACTTGCGGCCGACGCTGTGGCGCTCACGTGAGCTCATGGTGGACCGGCTCAACGCCCTGGCTGCATATGCCGACTGGGTACTGCCGGGCCTGGAGGAAGGCCGGATCCTGACCGGCTTGACGTCGCCGCGTGAGATTGCCGATTTTTACCTGGCGCGCGGCGCGCTTGGCGTCATCATCAAACTGGGTAGCGCAGGAGCCTATTTGCGCACCGCAGAACATGAAGCCACGGTTCCGGCGCCGCTGGTGACAAACGTGGTCGATACCGTCGGCGCCGGCGACGGTTTCGCGGTCGGCGTGATCAGCGCAATGCTGGACGGACATGAGCCCCGCTTGGCGGTCGAGCGCGGCAATCAAATCGGCGCAATGGCGATTCAGGTCATCGGCGATAGCGAAGGATTGCCGACCAGGGAGCAGTTAAACATACGTAGTTAAATCAGAAACGTCGCTAAAAACAATACGGGTATCAACCTGCAAATGCGAAAAAATCCAAGGAGACACAACATGGAAACAAAAAAATTAGCAATCCGGCGCTGGTGGTTCATCATGCCTATCGTTTTTATTACCTATAGCCTGGCCTATCTCGACCGCGCCAATTTCGGCTTTGCCAGCACGGCCGGCATCAATCATGACCTGGGCATTACCCAGGGCACATCGTCATTGATCGGCGCCCTGTTCTTTCTCGGCTATTTCTTCTTTCAGATTCCCGGCGCCATCTACGCCGAACGCCGCAGCGTCAAGAAATTGATTTTCTGGAGCCTTGTGCTATGGGGTGCTTGCGCCGCACTGACCGGTATGGTCAGCAATATCCCGATGCTGATGGTGATCCGTTTTTCACTCGGAGTGGTGGAAGCCGCGGTGATGCCGGCAATGCTGATCTACATCAGCAACTGGTTCACCAAGACCGAGCGTTCCCGCGCCAACACGTTTTTAATCTTAGGCAATCCCGTCACCGTGTTGTGGATGTCCGTGCTGTCGGGCTATCTGGTCAACAGTTTCGGCTGGCGTAACATGATGATTGCCGAAGGACTGCCGGCGATTGTGTGGGCGTGTATCTGGTGGTTTGTGGTCCAGGACAAACCGGCAGCATCGACCTGGCTGAAACCGCAGGAAAAGGCGGATCTCAAAGCCGTGCTCGATCTGGAGCAGGCCGGCATGAAGCCGATGCGCAATTATGCCGAAGCCTTCAAGTCGCCGGCCGTGGTGAAACTGTGCGCCCAGTATTTTTGCTGGAGCATCGGTGTGTACGGTTTTGTGCTGTGGTTACCTTCCATCTTGAAGAATGCCGGGCATATCAGCATGGTGGAAACCGGCTGGCTGTCGGCTTTGCCCTACCTCGTCGCCGTGATTGCCATGTTACTGACTTCATGGGCTTCCGACAAAATGCAAAACCGTAAATTATTCGTCTGGCCGGCACTGCTGATCGGCGCCCTGGCTTTCCTCGCGTCCTATTTACTCGGCAGCAGCAATTTTTGGCTGTCCTACACTCTGCTGGTGATTGCGGGCGCCGCAATGTATGCACCCTACGGCCCTTTCTTTGCCATCATTCCCGAGTTGCTGCCGAAGAATGTCGCCGGTGGCGCGATGGCCTTGATCAATAGCATGGGGGCGCTCGGTTCTTTCCTTGGCTCTTATGTGGTTGGCTATCTGAATGGCGCAACCGGCAGTCCGTTTGCATCCTATCTGTTCATGGCGGGCGGTTTATTGGCCGCCGTGGCACTGACGATTTCAGTCAAGCCGGAAGCTGCAGTTCCCAGCGTCGCCCTGGCGCGGCGATAAGTCGGCATCCATCCTGAAGGAATTCTTGTGCAAGAAAAAATAGTCCTCTATAAAAAGGTCGCCGACGATGTCCTGGCGATGCTGCAACAGGCGTACCGGGTTGTGCAATTTGACGGCGTCAATGCCGGCAATCGGGCCGCTTTCATGGCGCAACTGGAAGACGCCGTGGGTCTGATCGGCGCCAGCGTCAAAATCGATGCCACGATTCTTGACCTTGCCCCCAGGCTTAAGGCGATTTCCAGCATTTCCGTCGGTATCGATCAATTCGACCCGGCCGATCTCAGCAAGCGCGGGATTGCGCTGCTCAACACACCGGACGTGCTGACGGAAACCACGGCCGACACCGGTTTCGCGCTGATCCTGGCTACCGCGCGGCGGGTAGTGGAAATGGCGGATTACGTCCGGCAAGGCCGCTGGACGCACAGCATCGGCGACGACTGTTTTGGCAGCGACGTACAAGGAAAAACCTTGGGCATCGTCGGCATGGGAAGGATCGGCGGCGCCATGGCGCGACGCGCATCGTTAGGGTTCGGCATGCCGGTTTTGTACAGTAATCGCCACCCCAATCCGGCAGCTGAAAAGGCCTATGGCGCCCGCTTCTGCCCGCTCGCGACTTTATTGCAGAGTGCCGATTTCGTTTGCATCACGGCTCCCCTGACGCCGGAAACCCATGGCATGATAGGCGCGACCGAATTGGCGCAGATGCGTTCCAGCGCCATCCTGATCAACATTTCCCGCGGCAGCATCATCGATGAAACCGCGCTGATTTCAGCCTTGGAAAACGGCCGCCTGCGCGGCGCCGGACTGGATGTGTTCGAGCGCGAGCCGTTGTCGCCGGATTCGCGTTTGCTGCAGATGCCGAATGTTGTGGCCTTGCCTCATATCGGCTCCGCCACCCATGAGACCAGGCATGGGATGGCGGTCTGCGCAGCGCAAAATTTGCTGGATGCACTGAGTGGCAAGGCCACGCGCAATGTCGTCAATGCTGAAGTATTAACTCAAATGCGGCAATTTGGCATCCAAAGCAGCCAGCCGAGTCTCTAGCGCATGTATTTTCTGCAATAGATTGAGCGCCATGGCCACGCCGTGTATATCGAGCTCGAAATCGTCGCGCAAACGGCGCGCGGTCCTGGCGAGCACGATGGTTTGCGCCGGAAACACATGCTCCGGCGCGGCGCTGCGATCCGGCTCGATGGCGCCAATCGCCACCAGATCCGCCAGCTCGTCATGGCTGAGTCCGGAAAACTCCGCCAACTCATCCAGCGAACACAACGCAATGTCGTTTAACCAAACGGCTTCTACTAACAGAGCAGTCATTGTCGCCCTCCTAAATAAGATGCTGACGCGGATTGAATCTCGATTCAGCCGCCAGTTGCTCAAATAGCTCGCGTTCGCGCGCAGTTGCCGCCGGCGGCACTTCTATCCTTACCACCGCATATAAATTACCGTGCTCGCCTCCGGCGGACGGCAAACCGCGCTTGGCCAGACGGAACTGACGGTTGGCGGCGGTACCCGCAGGAACGCTCAGCTCAACCTTGCCGCCCAAAGTAGGCACCAGCACAGTAGCCCCCAACACGGCTTCCCATGGCGCCAAAGGCAGATCGATATACAGGTCTTTCCCGCTTACCCGATACAGCGGATGCGGAATCACCTTCATCACGACATACAAATCGCCATGTTTCCCGCCATCGTGCCCCTGCCCGCCTTTACCCGCCAGACGCAGTCTTTGGCCGTCTTCCGCACCTTTCGGCAGCTGCACCCGATAGGTGCGCGGCACCCGGTGCAAGGTGCCGTGTTCATCGTATTCGGGCATGCTCAGGCGGACATCGGTTTCGCCGCCTTCATAAATCTGCTCCAAGGTGATAGGCGCGTTGACTTCGTAGTCTTCACCTCTGGCCGGACGCATTCTGGCGCCTGCGCCGCCATGGCGCGAAGCCGCAAAGGCGGCCAGGATATCGGCCATGTCGACATCGCCGAACGTCGCACCGCCTGCGGCAAATCCTTGCTGCCAGGACTGCGGCGGCTCAACGTTTTCACCTTCACGATGGCTGCCCAGCTGATCGTAGGCAGCGCGCTTTTCGCGGTCTTTCAACGTCGCGTAAGCTTCCGCAATGTCTTTGAATTTCTCTTCTCCGGCCGGGTCTTTGGAGACATCCGGATGGTATTTATGCGCCAGTTTGCGATAGGCTTGCTTGATCTCGGCGGCACTGGCGCTGCGCTCGACGCCCAAGGCGCTGTAATAGTCTTTGAATTTCATTTCAGCTTTTCAAGAACTCGACAAAATTCCGGTTGAACTCCCTCAGTTGCTCGCGTACCTGCTCGTCAACCAACTCCCCGTTTTCATTAAATACCTTACCGGCGCGCGACACCATCAAGCGCCCGCCGAACCAGGGTTGCATGCCTAAGGTGCGTAACACCGGCAACCAGGCATTTTGCGACAGGATGGTGCCGAAGCCGCCCGGCGAAGCACCGATCACAGCAACCCGGCGACCGCCAAAGATGCGGGCGCTATCGGCCGGCGGCCGCGACAACCAGTCGAGCGCATTCTTGAACACACCCGGCATGGAATTATTATATTCCGGCGTCACCAGCAGCAAAGCGTCAGCGACCGCTATCTGCTCCTTCAGCAAGGTCACGGCCGCTGGAATCCCTTCGGCCTGCTCAAGGTCGCCGTCATACAAGGGAATCCCTTTGATCGTGCCGATCTCCAGTGCCGATCCCGGCGGCATCAGATCAGCCGCCGCGCGTAACAATGCGGCATTCAGCGAACCGCCGCGCAGGCTGCCAGCCACACCGACTATCTTAGTCATGCGCTTCTCCTTTGAATTGCTCAACTGCTGGGCTCAAATGCGTATGCACAATTGCGTATCTTAGCTGCATGAATCAAGCTTGGCCTGGCTCAAGGTAGTCACAATTTCGGTACCCCGCCTGACGGTTTTCGTGACCGGCGTCTTTTCGCAAATCTCAGCCAATCTGCTTATCTGTTCCGGGCTAAGTTGTGCGCCGAAAGCGACTGTGCGGTCTATCTTTTCCTGTCCCTGTTCATCGCGCGAAAAGCGCAAGCGCACGTCGATCAGGCCGAGATCCCATTGCTTGCGATCGGCATACATGCGTAAAGTCAGAGAGGTACAGGCGGCCAATCCGGCCAACAACAATTCGTACGGCGCGGGGCCGCTATCGGTACCGCCGTTGCTGAGCGGTTCGTCGGCACGCAACTGGTGCGACCTGGCTTGAATTTGCTGGGCAAAGCCGCTAGTGCTTTGTAAGTGTACAGACGCCATGCGCTCTCCATATCAAAGTTGAACTGCCAATCCACGAATGCCGGCTTGGCATGCGCGGATCTGACATAGAGACTATAGCTGTTTTAGAAGAGGAGGATATTGCTTATCTGCTGCCGGGCAAATGTCAGACAAAATGTCAGATCGATACAAGCCATGGCAACACTAGCAAACAAGCGCTGCATTGAGGCTCAAAGCGGTCCAATCTGCTGCCGCAGCGCAGCACACGCCGCGCTGAGTTGTACGTGATCGACCGGCAGTCCGGTGTTGAGGACAGCTTCCATGCGGAGCGCCGCATTGACCGTTGCCGACGCGCGAAAAATCATCGCCGCCCCTTTCAGACTATGCACCGTTTGTTGTATGGCGCCGTAATCGCGGCGCGCCAGCGCCTGCTCGATGCTGAGCAGATCTTGCCTTGCGCTGTCCAGGAACAGATCGTCAAGTCCAAGCTCGCATCCATTCAAGGGCAATAGCGAAACTGGTTGAGGCGGGCTAGGTTTGCTCGGCGTGTTTTTTTTCATTTCGTCCACTTCTAGTGTTTATCCCGCGATGTCGCCTTGACCGTCTGCAAACAGTGCAGAACGATGCAAGCACCCTTCTGTTCATCTTTTATAGTCAGACAAAGAGAGATAGCCTAGATTTGGAGATTAATTGCCGCAATAGCAAACTTATATATTTTACAATGCTTAACAATGAGTCACAACAAATCACCGGTTTCATCACGAGAAACCGGCGAATTTACAACAAATACTTTCCTTAATGCAATAAAAATGCAACTTTAATCAATCCACCCTGCTCAACGAACCGCCAGTCGCCATAAGGAAGTCAGTTCAGCGGCGCGCGCCGCATGTAGCGGATCGGTCTGGTCGGAGACTTTCGGATGCTGCGGCCGGATATCGGCTTTCCCCAATACTTGCAAGCCCGCCGTATCAATCGCCGCCAGTAGCTCGGCGCGCGAACGCAAGCCCAGATGCTCAGCCAGATCGGACAAGATCAGCCAACCCTCGCCGCCAGGCTCCAGATGCTGCGTCAGGCCGCTCAGGAAACCGCGCAACATGCGGCTCTCAGGATCGTAGACCGCATGCTCGATGGGTGAGCTGGGCCGCGCTGGAATCCAGGGTGGATTACAGATCACCAGCGGCGCCCGGCCTTCGGGAAACAGGTCGGCCTGCAGCAGGGTTACCTGGTCGTCTACATGCAGTCGCCGTAGATTCTCCCGGGCGCAAGTCAGCGCGCGCGGGTCCATATCGGTGGCCACGATGCGCTGCACGCCGCGCTTTGCCAATAATGCCGCCAGCACGCCAGTGCCGGTGCCGATGTCGAAGGCCAGTTTGGTCGATGGCAACGGCGCTGCCGCCACCAATTCGATGTATTCGCCGCGCACCGGCGAATACACGCCGTAGTGAGGATGAATGCGCTCGCCTAGCGCGGCAATCTCAACGCCCTTCTTGCGCCATTCATGCGCACCGATCAGGCCCAGCAGTTCGCGCAGCGACGCCACGAACGGCTCGGTCGGCGCGCCATAGGCTTCGTTGCAAGCCAGATGCACATCGGGTGCGCGCCGCAGGGGGATGCTGTAGTCGGCGTTAAACGGCAGCAACAGCATGCCCAGAGTGCGGGCGCGTTGCGATTGCGCCTGACGGTGCAGATTGAAGGCATCGGTCGGCGAAGTTGGCTGCTTGCGCGGCTTGCCGCGCTTTTCCGCCTTCGGTTCAGCGCGGCGTGCCAGCGCCTGCAGCAACTGGCGGGCATTCTGGAAATCCCCGCGCCATAGCATGCCGGTGCCTTCGCAGGCCAGGCGATAAGCCGTATCGGCAGTCATCCGATCATCGGCAATCACCACCCGCTTGGGCGCGGGGTTGCCGTTTTCCGAGCGCCACCGCGCCGAGCACGGCTGATCTTCCTCGATCCAGTGGATCATCGGCGGTTCGCCCACTGGCATAGTCATAGGGCGCCCGCAGGACATTCAGTCGAAGGCAAGCCGACAATGGGAAAATTCAAACTCATGGATGGGTCTCGATCAGTGTGGGTAGGTAGGAAGCGGATCATGACGCATTAGCAATGCATCATCTACGCTGCCCGTTTGCCATCGCAGCAAACGGGCAGCTTCGATAGATCCGAAGTATACCTCTTGACCACGGTAGTGAGCCGTTTCTTTGTTTCTTTCCAGCAGGCCATCTCAGAGACATGCAGCGCTAAAACGTTTCCCAATCATCCGCGTTAGACGCCGCCAGTTTGGTCACAGGCGCTTTCCGCGCTCCCTGCGCCCCGCTGGCGGCCGCTGCCTTGCCGACCTTGGGTGCCTTGTGCGCATCCACAGATCTCAGAACCGGGGGCGCAGCGCGCTTTACAGGTGACGAGGTTGACGCAGGCAACTGTTTGACGCTGAACGATGGCTCCGTGCGCTTGGCCACTGCCGGCGCGTTGTTGCTACTACCGCCACTCCCATTGCCATTATGCCGGAGCCCCGCCACCTGGAACACCGATACCGCATCCTGCAAGCGTTGCGCCTGTCCGTCCAGCGAGGTGGCGGCAGCCGCCACCTGTTCCACCAGGGCGGCATTCTGTTGCGTTACCTTATCCATTTGCATAACGGCTTGATTGACCTGCTCGATGCCGCTGCTTTGTTCTTCCGAGGCGACTGTAACCTCCGCCATGATGTCGGTCACGCGCTTGACCGCCTGCACGATTTCATCCATGGTCTGGCCGGCTCGCGCCACCAGCTCTGAGCCGCCATCGACCTTGTTGACCGAGTCCCCTATCAATTCCTTGATTTCCTTGGCGGCCTGGGCGCTGCGCTGCGCCAGATTGCGCACTTCAGCTGCCACCACCGCAAAACCACGGCCTTGTTCGCCTGCCCGGGCCGCCTCCACTGCCGCATTCAGCGCCAGGATATTCGTCTGGAACGCGATGCCGTCGATGACGCCGATAATGTCGGCGATGCGTTTGGAGCTATCGGTAATGCCCTGCATGGTGTGCACTACCTGCCCGACCACCGCGCCGCCCTTGGCCGCGATGCTCGAAGCGCTCTGCGCCAGCTGGCCGGCCTGCCTGGCGTTATCGGCGTTTTGCCGCACCGTGGCAGTCAACTGCTCCATGCTGGCTGCGGTTTGCTGCAGCGAGGCCGCCTGCTGCTCGGTGCGCGCTGACAAATCGCTGTTGCCGGCGGAAATCTCCTTGATCGAATCGCCGATATTGTGCGTACCTTCGCGAATTTCGGTGATGGCTGCCGCCAGTTGCTGCTGCATCTGCCGCATTGCGTGCAGCAAGCTGGTTTTATCCCCGGCGTCGACCAGCACGGTTAAATCCAGCTCGCCGCCGGCGATTCTGGCGGCGATGGCCGCTGCGTAGCCGGGCTCTCCTCCCAGGCTGCGCGTCACACTGCGGATGATCAGCAACATGGTCGCAGATACGGTCACGCCGATGATGATCATGATCACCAGCAGTTTGAGCAGATTGTCATAAAACGCCGCTTGCACATCGTTCACAAACACGCCCGATACCAGATACCAGTCCCAAGGCGCAAAATAGTTCACCTGGCTGATTTTTTCGGCGCGGGTGTCGGCGGTCCCGGGCAAGCGCCCCATGTAATGCACTATGCCTTGCTGTTGCTGCTTGCCCAGCTTGACCATCTCCACATAATACAATTTGCCGTCGGTATCCTTGCGGTCGCCGACGTTCTTGTTGACGATATCCTTGCTGGTCGGGTGCATCAATACCACCGGCTGCGAATCGAAGACGAACACGTAGTTGTCTTTCCCATAGCGCATGCTGCCGAGGCGCTGCAAAGCCTGGCTTTGCGCATCCGCCAGGCTGAGCTTGTTGGCGGCGACGTCATCGGCATAGCCTTTAACAATGCCAGCCGCCGTCTCCACCACATTCTTCAGTCCGGCCTCGCGCTCGCTCATCATCGTGTCGCGGGTGTTCAAAGCGGACCAGCCGGCCAGCAACAGCAAGCCCAGCCACATGACCGCCAGCACCAGCCACAATTTTGCTTTCAGACTCAGATTTTTCATACCTGCACACCTTCCTGTAAAAATTAAGCTAGGCCGCCGCGCGTCGGGCTGTTGGCCTGGCGGACAATTGCGCAGGCCGCGGCGTGATATCCATGGCGTGCCTGGCCGGCTCGCCATGGCCAGCTTGGCTGACATGAGCACTATCGGTTTTGAACACGCCCACCATCTGCGCCAGGTTGACGGCCTGCTCTTGCAGCGATGCTGCGGCTGCAGCAGCTTGCTCCACCAGGGCGGCATTTTGCTGGGTCACCTCATCCATTTGGGTGATCGCGTGATTGACCTGCTCGATGCCCGTGCTTTGCTCCTGGCTGGCGGTGGCGATCTCACCGATGATGTCGGTCACGCGTTTGACGCTCGTCACCACTTCCCCCATGGTTACGCCGGCTTGCTCGACCAGCTTGCTGCCGCTGCCGACCTGGCTGACTGAGTCGTCGATCAGCACCTTGATTTCCTTGGCTGCAGCGGCCGAACGTTGCGCCAGATTGCGCACCTCGGAGGCCACCACGGCAAAGCCGCGGCCCTGCTCGCCGGCGCGCGCCGCTTCCACCGCGGCGTTCAAGGCGAGAATATTGGTTTGGAAAGCGATACCGTCGATCACGCCGATGATATCGACGATTTTCTTCGACGAATTGCGGATATTGCCCATCGTGTCGACCACCTGCGACACCACCGCGCTGCTGTCGCTTGCCACTTGTGAAGCGGTGACCGCCAACTGATTGGCTTGCCGCGCGTTGTCGGCGTTTTGCTTGACGGTCGAGGTCAGTTGTTCCATGGCCGAAGCGGTTTCTTCCAGCGATCCGGCCTGTTGTTCTGTGCGGCTGGACAAATCCAGGTTGCCGCTGGCGATCTGGCCGGAGGCGGTGGCAATCGTGTCAGCAGAACTTTTGATATTGGAAATCGTATGCAGCAGCGATGTGCGCATGCATTTCATCGCGTACACCAGGCTGCGCGTATCGCCCGGGCGGGTTGCTATATCCTGGCTGAGGTCGCCGTCGGCAATGCGGTTGGCGATGTCGGCTGCACCGCCAGGATCGCCGCCGATCGCATTCAGCATGCTGCGGTTGGAATAGACGATCAGTGCACTCAGCGCCAGCGCCACTACCAGCAATATGGCGCCGCCCTGATACAGGGATTGCATGAAAGCCTGGTTCAGATCGTCCACATAAATACCTGTAGTGGCGATCCAGTCCCATGGCTGGTAGCCGAGCGCGAACGACATCTTCGGCACCGCCTCGGCAGCGCCGACGCGCGGCCAGACATACTCGATGAAACCGCCGCCAGGCTGGCTTCCTGCCTTGGAAATCAAGGCAAATACCGGATTACCCTCAGGGTCCTTGAAATCGCTCATCTTGCGCCCGTCCAGCTCCGGCTTGATCGGATGCATGACCATTACTTCATTCGAAGTAATAATCGAAAAATAGCCATCCTTGCCGAAGCGCAAGGCCTTCAGCCGCGCCAGCGCCTGCTGTTGCGCCTCGCTCTTGCTGAGCGCCCCGCTGGCGGCCATGGCGCCGTATTCCTTGATCATGCTCATGGCGGTATCAGAGACATTCCTCAAATCGCTTTTACGTTCCTCCAGCCGGATCTGCCGCGCTTGATAGGCGTTAAAGACGGAGATCGAAAATAGTGCGACCAGGCTGATCAGCAACGGCAGCCAGAGTTTTTGCGTAAAAGACAATTTATTCATGAATGGATCCCCGTTTTGCCTAAGCAATTATTAGTAGCGTGCCGCAGTCAGGCGTCGCACGGAAAGCAATCGTCCGCCAAGCCTTCCTTTGCATTAACGGCAGTGTTGTTGCTTAGCTGAAGGGGGAGAACAAAAATTTTTCGCAATCGCGCTGCATGCGTGAATCAAGCTGAGTCGATGGCGGAATGGATAGCGGCGGCTTTGGTGGTGGTGGTGCAACACGTGGACGCGCAATTTGCCTCCGGACAGACTGCTCAGGCATGCATGTGCGGTTCTTTTGCTGCGCTGTAGTTGCATCCATCTTCCGTATGGGCGCAAGGATTTACCTCAAACTGCAGCGTGGTGTGATACACCGCGAATTGCGACGCCAAGATCTCTTTCAGCGCCGGCAGCAACTGTTCCGTCGAATAAGCCGGGTCGTACACCACATGCGCGGTCAGGCTGGCCTTGCCGCTGGTGAGCGCCCATAGATGGAAGTCATGCACACCCAGGACTCCCGGCACTGTGCGCAGCGCGGCTTGTACCATTTCAATATCCATGCCTTCGGGTACGCCTTCCAGCAGGATATTGACGCTCTCCTTCAGCAAGATCCAGGTGCGCGGCAACACCCAAAATCCGATCAATACAGCGATCACCGAATCGACCCACGCCCAGCCGGTATAGCGTATCACCAAGGCACCGATGATCACGCCGACCGAACCCATCATATCGCTCCAGACTTCCAGATACGCACCCTTGACGTTCAGGCTGGCAGCCTTGCCGCCGCTGAGCAGGCGCATGCTGATCAGGTTCACGACCAGGCCAAAGACGGCAATGACCAGCATCCCAGTCGACTGGACTTCAGCGGGGTTGCGGAAGCGCTGGTAAGCCTCGTACAAGATATACATCGCCACCATGAACAGCAATACCGCGTTGAACGCGGCGGCCAGGATTTCGAAACGATGATAGCCGAAAGTGCGCTTGGCGTCAGGCGCTTTCCTGGCAATGCGGATCGCCGCCAGGGCGATTGCCAGGGCCATGGTGTCGGTCAGCATGTGCGCCGCATCCGAGATCAGCGCCAGACTGCCGGTGATCAGGCCGCCGATAACTTCGACTATCAGGAAGAGCGTGGTAAGTCCCAACGCGATCCAGATATATTTCTCGTTCTGGCTGCGGGGTAAGGCGTGCGTATGGCCTGCGCTCATGTTTGTCCTTGGAGTGTGGCATGCAGATAATGTACCGCTTTATTGCGATCCTATGCTCCCATTAAAAACCTTATAGCTACTACAAGGTCAAGCAAATACATAAAAATTTCCGCAAGAATGAAAGCGGACTACACTATCGTTTGCTTTCCCCCAATAACCGGCACAAAGGAAAACAAATGACTACCCTGTTAAAAAACATAAGGCCATCGTTGTTCGCTTCTGTTGCACTGGCATTGCTGCTTGGAGCATGCTCGACGATGTCGATGAATGCGGGCCACACCAGCAAGGTGACCCTGGACGGCGGGCATGAAGTACCGCCTACCGGCTCGGCGGCAACCGGCAGCGGCAGTATCGTGATTGCAGCCGACAAATCGGTTAGCGGCAGCGTCACCACGATTGGCGTACAAGGAAAAATGGCGCATATCCATGAAGCCGCAATGGGCAAGAACGGCCCGGTACTGGTGCCTTTGACCAAGACTGACGACAACACATGGTCGGTGCCGCCCGGCGCCAAGTTCACCGACGCCCAGTACGCCAGCTACATGGCCGGCAACCTGTATATCAATGTCCATAGCGAGGCCAATCCCGGCGGCGAAATTCGCGGTCAGCTGCTGCCCTGAGCTGCACTCGCGAAGCCGCCATGGCTGGCTTGCGACCTATTGCAAGCCAGCCATGGCGGCCGGTTGATGATATTGCCTTTTGAGTAAACCTATGCATCCTGCGATCCGGATTTTTGGCGCATTCTTCCTGGCCATCGCGCTTGCCAGCGGCGTTCTGTATGCTGTCGACCATTCACTCAATGGCGCTGGCAGCCGGAATCCTGAAAGTCCGGCAAAAACCGCCAACGCTGCGCCGTTCGCGGCAAATCCCGTATCGCCTGCGCCCGCCGCGGCGCCTATGGCGGCGCACGAGCCGCCACCACCAGCGCCATCGACAGGCGCGAACCGACCATTGCTGGAGAACGTCGGCGTCATTGCCAAATGCACCATCGACGGCAAGATCGTCTATACCGACAAGGGCTGTCCTCAAGGCAGCAAAGCCAAACCTGTGCAGATTACCAATAACGCCATCATCCCCGGGGTCGACCAGGCGACGATCGAACGTACGCTACGCCAAGCGCCGCCACAGCTAGCCCAGGCTGCGCCGGCGGCCGCCGTGATCGAACCGCCCATCGCCACCATCACCACCGAGGCCGGCGTCGATTGCCTGGCACTTGGACGACGCCTTGAATGGCTTAACACCATGGGCCGCCGCCGGCAGCCGCCGCATATCCGCGACAGCATGCGACGCGAACGCGATGAGCTGCAAACCAGACTGTTCTGGGCGCATTGCTAGTGGGGCGGCAACGCCTGCAGCGACAGACACGCCAATTGAATGCGATTCCGTGTCGGTTTCGGTGCAGATCCTTGATATTCAAGGTGCATCTGATGCATCATTCCAGCCCATGACGCTAAGCGAAACCCGAACCGGGAAATATCGATGTTGCATGGTGATGGCGGGCGGTGGTTTTCGCTTTGGCTATTATCTAGGCATGTACGCAGCAGCAGTCGACACCAATAACCAACCGGACCTGCTGCTGGCCAGTTGCGGCGGCTCCATCGCCGCCGCCGTGATCCAGGCATTGCCGGACGATGCGCAGCGCAAGGCATGGATCAGCTCGCCAGCGATGTATCAATTTCTCTGCGGCTTGCAATCGACACCTAAAGCCGCCATCGGCCGTTCCTTTATCCATGCGGTCAAACGCCGCCTCACGCTAAAGCGCGCCGCCAGGATTCCCGATCTGTTCAGCGACTATTTTTTCGACATCCCGGCAGAATTGCCCTTGCCGCCGCTCCAGCCGCAATCGGCAGATCCGGTTGCGGTCGCCATCATCGGCGGAAAAATATTGTTTTCGAAAGAGGAGACCGGACAACGCCGGGCGGGCCGCAAATTATTTGCCGAGACCGTATTTTGCAATCCGCGCACTGCGGCGCTGCTCGACGGCATGCGCTCTCCCATGAGCGATACGATGTGGGGCGACAATGCGATCGCGCCGCAATTGCTGACCGAGGTTCATATGCCTATCGGCGATGCCGTGCGGATTTCCATTTCCGACATGTTTTATTTTCGCTGCCATTCGCATCAGGCCAAGCATTACACCGGCGGCGTGGTCGACCTGTTCCCCATCGAGCTGGCGAATAAATTAGCGCAACGCGTGGTGATGGAGCTGAAAGCGCCGTTCAGCCAGGCGCTTGCCATCCCTGCCTGGCGTGCGGTGCTGGGCGTCGACGGCAACCAGCGATTACGGCATGTCCATCGCCAGCATGCCGACGTCTGGATCGATACCTCGGATGTGGAAAGCGTATTCCGCAAACGCGGCATGCAGCAGAAACTGTCATGGCCTAAGAACCGTTTGCGCCTGCTCATGCCGGCGCGCTATGAAACCTATGTGGAACATGTCGAAGCGCAGTGGCAATACGGCTATCAGCGCGGACTGGAAGCCTTTGGCAAGCCTCACGCCAATTACAAACAGCATATGCGTCATGCGACCAGGCACAACAAACCTTGACCATGTCAGGGCTAGGGCGTGTTGACCTAATTCTCCATCCAGCCCTGGAGCGCCACGCGGCGCGGCAAACCGTCCAGATCGCCGCGCACCAGAAGCCGTGAGCGCATTTCGATATAGGCCGGCATGCCAGGCTGCGCGAGCAAGGGCTGAATCTGGCCTAGCGCGGCGATCAATTGCGGCGTCAGCTGGTCCAGCACCGGCCGCACGTCTCGCCCCAGATCCGGAGCATCGCTAAAATTGCCGGCGCCCTGCCGGCGCCATTGCGCATGCAAACCTAGCTGCAGGGCTTTGCTGGCGTCGAACTGGGCCTGGAAGAAGCGCCGTACAAACCCCGCATCCAAGCTCTTGGCCTGGGCGGCGACGGCGTCCAGTATCAGCTGCTCGCGCGGCGGATCGTTGATGGCGCCGCCGGAATTCCATTTCGCTTTGGCCACCATGGGCGCGACTGCCAGACGTTGATCTATCAGCACCAGCAGATGGTCGATCCGGGCGGCGTCGGCAGCAGCGACGCTCGGAGCGCCCGGGCCACTCTGCGCACCTGGTCCTGGCGGCATGCTTTGGCAAGCCGCCAGGGCAAACAACAGGAACCAGCAGGCAAGGAATTTGCCCAAGGATCGGGATGTGGAAAGTTCTTTGGAAAATTTCATGGCTACTTTCTATGACAACGCGAAACATAACATTCATTCGTTCATCCACAACCCGTTTCGATAAACTAAACGTACACTATCCACTTTGCATTTTATAAAAATTTACATGCTGTCAACACTAAAACTCATCGCTGCCGATCCGAACTCCGACAATATCGACCATCTGGCGGCCCTGATAAAGACCTTGCGCCCTGGCAAACCGGAGCAAGGCGAACAGGCGGCCGAGAACGTACGAGTGTTGGTGCAATTGCTGCATGGCGAACCGGCCCAGGCCAGCGCCCTGCGCCATTACGTGCTGCATCTGTTTTCGACGCGCCGCCAGATCAGTTTGTATACCGATACCGGCATCTTGCCGAATGCCGGCTTTTTCACCGAACTTTTTCAGCGCCTGTCGTTTCGCATCCTGCCGCCGGCGCTGGATGAAAATTACTTGCGCGATTGCCTTGATCGCCTGCTGCCGATCGAAACCGACTACCTGTGGATCAATGCAGTGCCGGCAGCGGAATGGCTGAGCTTGTTCGACTTGCTAAGCCAGGCGGCGCCCTATGCCGATGCTGAGAACAACGCCGCCAGCGACGCCGCCGAACGCCATAAAACCGTGGGCGAATTGCTGGAAGCGATCCAGACTCTGTCCTATCGCATCAGCGCCATGGGACTGGAGCCGGGATTGCTCAGGCTGTATCCCAGCATTGACGAATTCGAATCGCCGTTCCTGATGCAAAACGTCGAGCTGCACCTGTACCTGAACAGCTATCGCCGCCATCTGGCAGCGAGCGAATCGGCGACCGATCCAAGCCGGTTGCCGCCGCTGGAAGATGCCCGCCATCTGGCAGTGATGCTGGATCAATGCGAGACCATCGTCCTCAAAATCCGTAAAAACGCCTTGCGCATGGGGAGCAGCGTTTCCCTGACCTATCTGCTGGTCAGGCTGGAGCAAAGCATCACGCGCCTGCGCAAGCTGCTGAGTCTGGTCGATGTCGCTGAAACCAAGGCCGAAGCTGCCGAAGATACGCAGGATCAAAACCCGGCAGACGCCGCTCAACTCGCCAAACGCAACCTGGCATTGGCGCTAGGCCGGGAACTGATCGAAGGGCATAACCGCAAATATGCGGTGCGCGAACTATTCGCCGACAATATCAATCTGCTGGCGCGCAATGTCACCGAAAACGCCAGCCGTACCGGCGAACACTATATTGCTGAAGACCGTCAGGAATATGGCGCGATGTTCCGCTCCGCTTCCGGCGCCGGGCTGGTCATCGGCTTCATGTCGCTGCTGAAGATACTGGCATCTTACCTGCGCGCCGCGCCGCTGGTGGAGGCGTTTTTATTCAGCATGAATTATTCGCTCGGCTTCATGCTGATCCATGTGCTGCATTTCACGGTCGCTACCAAGCAGCCGGCGATGACTGCATCGCGCATCGCTTCCGGCCTGCAAAGCCGCGACGGCCGCAATATCGATCTCGACAGTCTGGTGGAACTGATCGTCAAAGTGATACGCACGCAATTTATCGCGGTGGCGGGCAATTTGCTGCTGGCTTTTCCGGCAGCCTACCTGATCGCCCTCGCCTATCACGCCCTGCTCGGTCATCATCTGGTAGCGCCCGACAAGGCGGCGCACCTGCTGCACGATATCGATCCGTTCGCCAGCCTGGCGCTGTTCCATGCGGCGATCGCCGGCGTCTGCCTGTTCCTGGCCGGCCTGATCTCCGGCTACTATGATAACAAGGCGCTCTACACCCACTTCGGGCAACGCGTGACCCGCGCGCGCTGGTTAGGCAAGCTGCTGGGCCAGCAACGGCTGAGCCGGTTCGGCGAATACCTTGAACGCAACCTGGGCGGCCTGATGGGTAATTTCTACTTCGGCATACTGCTCGGCACGATAGGCACCATAGGTTTCATGCTCGGCTTGCCTATCGACATCCGCCACATTACGTTTTCGGCCACCAACTTTGCCACCGCCATGGTCGGCCTGGACCATCAGATGGGTTGGCGTACGGCGGCGGTCTCCGTCATCGGCGTGCTGGGGATAGGCACGGTCAACCTCTGGGTCAGCTTTTCGCTGGCCTTGTTCGTGGCCATGCGTGCGCGCCAGATCCGCTTCCGTCATGGAGTGACATTGGCCAGAGCGGTCTTCACACGTTTCAGAAGCGGCCCCAAGGATTTCTTCATCCCGCCCAAGAGGGTCGCTCCGCTGGAACAGGACAAGCCTGCCGCTTAGGTGTTAAAAACAACGCACTTAAAAACGACGTACTGCAGGCAAAATACCAAAATGAACGTTCAGCTAGGTGATTTTTTTCTACGATGCGCCGTGGCGCTGCTGTGCATCCTGACAGCAGCCTGTTCGACTTTGCCCGACGTCAGCAATTTGAGCGCGTCAGTGTTGCAGGTTGGCGCAACCGGCAATCGCCAGGAAAATGCCGCGTCCAGGCTCGGCAACCTGGCGGCAATGGAAGCAGCGGCTACCGGCAGCCCGCTAGTCAAAGGCAACCAGGTGACCTTGCTGTTCGACGGGCCGGAGACCTTGACAGCAATGATTGCGGCCATCAAGCAAGCCAAAAGCACGATTAATTTTGAAACCTATATTTTCGACCAGGACCAGCTCGGCCTGCAGTTTGCGGATCTGCTGATGGAAAAGCAACGTAGCGGAGTACAGGTCAACATCATCTACGACAGTGTCGGAAGCATCGGCACTTCCACCGAATTTTTCGATCGCATGCGCGCGGCCGGCATCAGGCTGGTCGAATTCAATCCGGTCAATCCGCTTAAACGCTTTGGCCGCTGGCAGCTGAATCGTCGCGATCATCGCAAAATCCTGGTAGTGGACGGCAGGATCGGCTTCACCGGCGGCGTCAACATCAGCGCCGCATATGCCAATAGCTCGCTGTTTCGCGCCGGCCGCCGCGCCAGTGCAAACGCCATAGGCTGGCGCGACACCCATGTCCAGATAGAAGGCCCTGCCGTCGCCTCCCTGCAATTGCTGTTCATGCAAACCTGGGGCACGCAATACGCGGAGGATATGCCAGACCTGAATTATTTCCCGAAACTGGCTGAAGCCGGCAACGAGACCGTACATGTGCTGAGCAGCCAGCCTGACAGCGATTACAGTCTGTATAAAGCCTATATCCTGGCGATCCAGCAAGCCCGCAAAAGCATCCACATCACCACGCCCTACTTCGCCCCCGACCGCCAGCTGGTGGGCGCATTGGTCGCCGCCGCCAAGCGCGGCGTGGATGTCACGCTCATCATGCCCGGAGTGTCCGATGTCGGCCTGATGTACCATGCCGGCCAATCGTTTTATACGCAACTGCTGAGCGCCGGCGTCCGCATTTATCAGCTGCAGATAGCGGTGCTGCACGCCAAAACCGCGGTCATCGACGGCAGCTGGTCTACCGTCGGCTCCGCCAACATGGACATCCGCAGTTTTCTCCACAACTATGAGGCCAACGTGATTGTCATCGACGAGCAGTTCGGCCGCCAAATGGAAAAAGCCTTCCTCGAAGACATCCGCGGCTCCGAGCAAATCACGCTGGCACAATGGCGGCAACGGCCGTTTTCGGATCACATCAAGGAATGGGCTGCGCGCTCGCTCGGTTATTGGTTATGATCAGCGCAGCGCGTGGCTTTGCGCCCAGGCCAGCATCACGTCCATAAAGCGCTGCAAAGTCGGCCGCACCCGCGCCGCCCGCTGCTCGTCGAACGCAAACGGCAGCTGTTCTTCCATATAAGTAATTTGCGCCTGCTCCAGCTGCACCGCGTGGATATTCTGTTCCGGCTTGCCGTAGTGGCGCGTGATATGGCCGCCCTTGAAACGGCCATTCACCGCATGGCTGTAGCCCGCCCCGGCCGCCTGAACGGCCACCACCTGCAACTGTTGCGTCAGTTCCGGCGCGCATGAGCTGCCGCCCCCGGTGCCCAGATTCAAGTCAGGCAAGCGGCCTTCGAAGAAGCGCGGCACCACCGATGCGATGGAGTGCGCATCCCACAGCATCGCCACGCCATGCTCGGCGCGCAGGCGCTGCAATTCCTGCTCCAGCTGCTGGTGATAAGGCCGCCAGTATGCGCTAACCCGGCGCTGGATTTCGGCCTCATCAGGATTTTTACCGGCTTGATACAGGGCTTCCTTGTGAAAGGTATCCAGCGGACACAGTCCGGTCGTATCCTGCCCCGGGTAGAGATTCACATTGTCTTCGGGGCGATTCAAATCGATCACATAGCGCGAGTGGGTCGCCACCAGAACCGAAGCGCCTAGCTGTTCCAGGAAGTTGTATAACTGCGGCATGTGCCAGTCGGTATCGGCAATATCGAGCGCTGCAGCGCTCATGCTGGCGCGGATATCCGGCGGAATATACTCCCCCGCATGCGGCATCGACACCAGCAACGGCAATCTGCCGCGATGAAACAGAAATTTTTCCACAGGGAAACTCATCATTTATCCTTTCAATCTACCTGATTCGGTTTTTTAGTCCAGCAATCTCTGCATGGTACGCGCATATGACAAGGCGCTTTGTTCCTGCCGACTATGCCGATGGTCTCTGATGACCCAATGGCCGCCGACCATGACATCGCGCACCGGTGTTTGCCCGTGGTGGCAAAACACAAAACTGTCGAGCAACTGCTCGCCATGTTTGCCGTTCAGGTCTGCGTGCTGCGGATCCAACGCCAGCAAATCGGCGCGTTGTCCGACCGCCAGCCCAGCCACCTGCCGCCCGCTGGCGGCAGCGCCGCCACGCAGGGCTTGCCGATACAAATAAGCGCCCACCGAAGCGCTGGCGCTGCCGACCAGCACATTGCGCTGGCGACGCTGCAGGCGCTGGCCGTACTCATACAAACGCAATTCCTCGCTGACGCTGGTGCTGACATGACTGTCAGAACCTATACCCCACGCACCTTGCGCGGCCGCGTAGGCAGCACCGTTGAAAATACCGTCGCCCAGATTGGCTTCGGTAGTCGGGCAAATGCCGGCGACAGCGCCGCTGCGCGCCAGCTTCTCGGTTTCAGCGCTTGTCATTTGGGTGGCGTGCACCAGGCACCAGCGGCGGTCGACCTCGACATTGTCCAGCAGCCAGGCCACCGGCCGCGCACCCAAGGCTGCGATACAGTCTTCCACTTCCTTGTTTTGTTCAGCGATGTGGATGTGCACCGGCGCCTGCGCATCCCATTGTCTTAGCTGCGTCAGCAATTCCTGCAGCGATTGCGGCGACACCGCGCGTAACGAGTGGGGCGCGACGCCGTAGCGCAAAGCGGCATGCTGCGGATGCGACGCTTGCAAGGTTTGCAAGGCGCTCATGATCCATTCCGGCGAATTGATGAAGCAGGCCTGCCCGGCATGCGGCGCCTGTGCGCCGAAGCCGCTGTACTGATACAGGACCGGCAGCAAGGTCAGGCCGATGCCGACTTCCTGCGCCGCTTCGATCAGGCACACCATGTTTTCCGCCGGATTGGCATACGGCTTGCCGCCGCTATCGTGATGCAGATAGTGGAATTCGCAGACCGAGGTATAACCGGCTTGCAGCATCTCGATGTACAGCTGCACTGCAATCGCCTTCAGATCGGCAGGCGCCAGCTTGCCGGCAAACTTGTACATCAGGGTGCGCCAGCTCCAGAAACTGTCGGCCGGATCGGAGCGATATTCGGTCAAGCCCGCCATCGCTCTTTGAAACGCGTGCGAATGCAGGTTGGCGATGCCCGGCAACACCGCGCCGACGGCTCTGGGCGCCAGTGCGATTTCCGCGGCATCGGGGCTGACCCGCGTCAGGATGCCCTTGTCGTCCCATTCCAGCAATACATTGTCGCGCCAGCCTTCGGGCAACAGGGCGCGGTCGGCGATCAGTTGTTTCATGCAAATACTCCTTTTACGATGTCCTGCCAGGCAGGCCGCAGCGCACTACCGCGCTGCAAGGATTGAGTCCTGACCAATAAGCCAGTTCGGCCAGCGTATCGACTGACCAGATAACAAAATCGGCAGCCCGGCCCACCGCCAGCAAGCCGTGGCGATCAGCTTTGCCGAGCGCCAGGGCAGCATTGCCGGTAACGCCCTGCAACGCTTCCGCCACCGTCATGCGGAACAGAGTGCAAGACATGTTCAACATCAGCAGCAACGACGTGGTGGGCGAAGTGCCCGGATTGCTATCGGTGGAAATCGCCATCGGTATCCGGTAGCGCCGCAGCAATTCCAGCGGCGGCTGTTTGGTTTCGCGTATGAAATAGTAGGCGCCAGGCAGCAGCACCGCCACCGTGCCGCTGCGCTGCATTGCGATCACATCGGCTTCGCTCAGATGCTCCAGATGGTCGACCGACAGGGCCTTGAAGCGTGTGGCCAGTTGTGTCGCGCCAATATTCGACAGTTGATCGGCATGCATTTTTACCGGCAAGCCGAGCTTGCTCGCAGCCGCGAATACCCTTTCGCTCTGCGCCACGGAAAAACCGATGTTTTCGCAAAACACATCGACCGCGTCGATCAAGCCTTCTGCATGCAGCAGCGGCAGCATGTCGTTGCAGACCAGATCGATGTAGGCGTCGGCACGGCCCTGATATTCCGGCGGCACCGCATGGGCGCCAAGAAAAGTGGTGTACACGGTGACCGGATAAGAGGCGCCAAGACGGCGCGCAACACGCAGCATTTTGCGCTCGGTCGGCAGATCCAGGCCGTAGCCGGATTTGATTTCGATGGTCGTCACGCCTTCAGCCAGCAAGGCCTGCAGCCGCCCTGCCGCTTGCTGAAACAGACTCTCTTCGTCGGCCTCGCGGGTGGCGCGCACGGTGGATACGATGCCGCCGCCACGACGTGCGATTTCTTCATAGCTGGCGCCGGCCAGGCGCAAGGCGAATTCATCGGCGCGATTGCCGCCATACACCAGATGGGTATGGCAATCGATCAAACCAGGCGTGATCCAGCGCTTAGCGACATCGTGCCGCGCCAAGCGGGCATCGATATATTCCGCGGGCATCTCTGCCTCGCGACCGATCCAGGCGATGACGCCGTTGCGCACCACGATGGCAGCGTCGCTGATGGTCTGGTCTGGATTGCCGGCCGGGGCGATCCTGGCGTTATGCCAGATGCCGTCGGCAGACTGCGCTTGCTTAACTGGGCTCTGCGGCATGTTGGTATCCCGGTTGCAGATTGATGTTGAGATTGATTGAAACGCTGATTAAAACACTATCGGCGCTCAGCGCACGCAAGGCCAGCGCGCCCGCTTCGTCTTCGCGGACCAGGGTCTGGCGCGGCGCCAGCGTCGCTTGCCCCCGACCCTGGCTCCGTACATCCCAGCGGCCTTGCACGCAAAACAATAGTTCCCAGCCCGGCGGTAGATCGCGGTCGCCACGCAAGACCTCGACCTCGCCGCTGGCCGCGCCGCGCCGCAACATCAGGTTGAAATCTTGACATGGTCCGCCTTCCAGGCGTGCCCTTATCGGTTCCTCGCCGCGAAAGCGATGCGGCTGCAAGGGCGTCGTCAGCGCTGTTTGTTTACCGTCATCGGCGAGCAATTGCATGCCCTCGCCGTCCAGCAGCGTAATCACCCGGTCGACCCCGGGGAAACGCGAAAACGCGCCGGACTGCGCGACGTCGGCAATACTCACCCGCCACAAAAACGCATCGAATGAGGCCGCCGCCGGATAGCCGTATAACTCGCGCGTCACGCCACCGCCGTTTTTCCATGGCGTGGCATGCAAGTCTTCGAACTTGATGAGTTTCATTTTATCGGTTTGTATTGATTAATTTATATTCATCGATTGTATAAATCCGCAAACAGGGAACTGCAGCTGGCGCTGACCGCGCCTTGCAAGACCAGCTGCTTGGCGGCTTCGATGTCCGGTGCAAAGAAACGGTCCTTGTCGTAGAACCCGACCTTGTCGCGCAGACGCTGCTGCACTTGCGCCAGCAACGGCGAGGTGGCCAGCGGCTGATGGAAATCCACACCCTGCGCCGCCGCCAGCAATTCAATCGCGACGATGGTAGCGGTATTGTGCGCCATTTCATGCAGACGGCGGCCAGCGTAGGTCGCCATGCTGACGTGGTCTTCCTGGTTGGCGGAAGTCGGCAAACTGTCGACGCTGGCCGGATGCGCCATGGATTTGTTTTCCGAGGCCAAGGCTGCGGCAGTCACGTGGGCAATCATGAAACCGGAATTCAGGCCCGGTTCGTTCACCAGGAATGGCGGCAGGCCGGAAATCGAGGCATCGATCAGCAAGGCGATGCGACGCTCCGACAATGCCCCGATCTCGGCGATCGCCAGCGCCAGCGTGTCAGCCGCAAACGCCACCGGCTCGGCATGAAAATTGCCGCCGGAAATCACTTCGTCGCGCTCGGAATAAATCAAAGGGTTGTCAGTCACCGCATTCGCCTCGATCAGCAGCGTGCGCGCCGCATTGCCGATCAGGTCGACGCAGGCGCCCATCACTTGCGGCTGGCAACGCAAGCTGTACGGGTCTTGCACCCGCTCATCGTTGACCAGGTGCGATTGCCGGATCGCGCTGCCGCTCAATAGCTGGCGATAAATTTTTGCGCTGGCGATCTGTCCCGGCTGGCCGCGTACTTCATGCACGCGCGGGTCGAACGGTGCGTCGCTGCCGCGTGCAGCATCCACCGCCAAGGCGCCGGTAACGGTTGCGGCTGCCAGCACGCGCTCGGCCAGGAACAAGCCGTGCAGCGTCAATGCGGTTGAGACCTGGGTGCCGTTGATCAGCGCCAGGCCCTCCTTCGAGGCCAGCACGATCGGCGTGATGCCGGCCATGGCCAGCGCTTCCTTGGCGTCCACCAGTTTGCCGTCAACCCGTACCTGGCCTTCGCCCATGATCGCCAGAGTCATATGCGACAACGGCGCCAGGTCGCCGGATGCGCCGACCGAACCCTTGACCGGGATACAAGGCATGATGCCGGCGTTGTAGAGCGCCAGCATGGTATCGATTACCTTGGCCCGGATGCCGGAGAAACCGCGTGCAAGGCTGCCGATCTTCATCGCCAGGACCAGGCGCACCGTCTCATCGGCCATCAATTCGCCGGTGCCGACCGAGTGCGACATGATCAGATTGCGCTGCAGCAGTTCCAGTTGATCGTCCGGAATCCGGGTCTTGGCCAGTTTGCCGAAGCCGGTATTGATGCCATAGGCGGCATCGCCGCGCTCAACGATTCTGGCGACGGTCGCGGCCGAGGCGTTGATTGCTTCGTAGGCGGACGGCGCCAGCTGGAGCGGCACGCCGTCGGCCCAGATGCTGCGGATCTCTGCCAGAGAGATTTTTCCCGGTTGCAGAGTCAATGCTGTTTTCATGATCGTTTCTTTCAAAATAGTGCGGAACAATACTTCATTCTATGGGTAAAGCAGGCATGGCTCTGTCTTGATCAGCTCTTGATCATCGGCAGCTTCAAGCCCTGTTGTTTGGCGGTGGCGATGGCGGTGTCATAGCCGGCGTCGGCATGGCGCATCACGCCCGAGGCGCAATCGTTGACCAGTACTCGCGCCAGCCGCTCGGCCGCAGCGTCGGTGCCGTCGGCCACAATCACCATGCCGGCGTGCTGCGAGTAACCCATGCCGACGCCGCCGCCATGGTGCAGGCTGACCCAGGTAGCGCCGCCGGCGGTATTCAACAACGCGTTCAGCAACGGCCAGTCGCTGACGGCGTCGCTGCCGTCTTTCATCGATTCCGTTTCGCGGTTGGGGCTGGCCACCGAGCCAGTGTCGAGATGGTCGCGGCCGATCACGATAGGCGCTTTCAACTCGCCATTCCTGACCATCTCATTGAACGCCAGGCCGGCACGGTGGCGCTCGCCCAGGCCGAGCCAGCAGATACGCGCCGGCAAGCCCTGGAAAGCGATGCGTTCGCGCGCCATGTCGAGCCAGCGGTGCGTGTGTTTATTTTCTGGGAACAGTTCCTTGATCTTGGCGTCGGTCTTGTAGATGTCTTCCGGATCGCCTGACAGCGCCACCCAGCGGAACGGCCCCTTGCCTTCGCAAAACAGCGGACGGATATAGGCCGGCACAAAACCGGGGAAATCGAAGGCGTTTTTAACGCCCATGTCAAACGCCACCTGGCGGATGTTATTGCCGTAATCGACAGTCGGAATGCCCATGGCCTGGAAATCGAGCATGGCTTGCACGTGCACGGCGCAGCTCTTGGCGGCGGCCTCGGTCAGTTGCGCATGCTGGGCCGGGTCGCGCTGGGCAGCCTTCCACTGCGCTACGCTCCAGCCGCTCGGCAGATAGCCGTTGATCAGATCGTGCGCGGAAGTCTGGTCGGTGACCAGGTCCGGCTTCAAACCGCCGGCTTTGGCGCGGCGCACCAGCTCAGGCAGGATCTCGGCAGCGTTGCCCAGCAAGGCGATCGATACCGCTTCCTTGGCGGCCGTGTGCTGCTTGATCAGCGCGATGGCGTCGTCGATGTCCTTGGCCTGCTTGTCGACATAGCGGGTGCGCAGACGGAAGTCGATGCTGCTTTGCTGGCATTCGATGTTGAGCGATACCGCACCGGCCAGCGTCGCCGCCAGCGGTTGCGCGCCGCCCATGCCGCCCAGGCCGGCGGTCAAAATCCACTTGCCCCCCAGATCGTTATTGAAATGCTGGCGGCCGGCTTCGACAAAAGTCTCGAACGTGCCTTGCACTATGCCTTGGCTGCCGATGTAAATCCAGCTGCCGGCGGTCATCTGGCCGTACATGAACAAGCCCTTGCGGTCGAGTTCGTTGAAATGTTCCCAATTGGCCCACTTCGGCACCAGGTTGGAGTTGGCGATCAGCACACGCGGCGCGTTCGGATGGGTCTTGAACACGCCCACCGGCTTGCCCGATTGCACCAGCAGCGACTCGTCGTCGTTCAACTCTTTCAGCGAGGCCAGTATCTGGTCAAAGCAGGCCCAGTCGCGCGCAGCACGGCCGATGCCGCCGTACACAACCAGGTTCTGCGGGTCTTCAGCCACCTCGGGATCGAGGTTGTTTTGCAGCATGCGGTAGGCTGCTTCCGTCAGCCAGTTCTTGCAGTTCAGCTGGCTGCCGCGCGGAGCACGGATCACACGGGTAGGATCGAAGCGAGGATCGACATTATCGGTCATGACAGTTTCCTTTTAATATATAAATAGTACATACAAATAGCAGATACACATTGCGGCAATTCGCCGCATGAGTTGCAAACCCATTGCAAACCCGTTACGACGCCCGCGGCAACACCATCACGGGCACCGGCGAAGCCTGGATAATCTTGTTAGCGTTCGAGCCCAGAAATACGCGTTTGAGCACCCCCATCCGGCTCGACCCCAGAACCAGCATCTCGCCGGGCAACCAGTCGAAACTGCCGAGGGCTTCCTCCCAGGTTTCTTTCACAGTGACGGCGATCGCCAGCGGCGGCTGCTGCCGGGTCAGCTGTTGCTGCACCCGTTCGAGCGCGGCCAGCGCCTGTTCGCGCCAAGCCTCGGCCAGGCTTTCCTCGGCTTGATAGCCGACCAGCGGCGGGTACATCTGGCGGTCTCGCACAGCAAAGCTGACCAGGCGCAACGGCGCCTCCATTGCGGTGGCGACGCCGAGCGCTTCGAGCACTGTGCCGCTGGCAGCCTCCAGCCCCGAATAGGCGCAGGTGAAGCGACTGACCACCGCACTCTCGCTGGCACAGTAGCCGCGCGGCGCGATGGCTATCGGCAGCTCGGAGCTGTGCATGATTTCACCGATCACGCCGCCGGTCGAGATGCGTCCCTCAGGGCCGTTGCGTGCGGAACCTAGCACGATCAGATCGGCCTTTTCCTGTTTGGCAGCTTCCAGCAAGCCGGCGCTGGCCGAGGCCGAGGCGAATTTAATGTAGCGCACATTCGGCGTGCCGCCCAGCAAACCCTTTGCCTTATCGATGGCGGCTTGCGTATGCTGCGCCAGGAAGTTGGCGTACTCGAGGTCGAGCTTGGCCAGCGACGGATGGCCCCAGGCTTCCGGCGCCACCACGCAGACCACCAACGACCAGCCGTGGGCACGCACCCAGGTTCGCGCCAAAGCCAGCGCTTCTTCGCCTGCAGCGTCTGGCGTATAGCCAACCAAACAGGTTTGCATGATTCACATCCTTTTTAAAGCGAGTTTAGAGTTACGGATGCCGTACATGGCGTAGCCCAGCACCGTAAAGCCGATCCACGCGGCAAATATGGTGTAAGTAACGTTGCTTAAGCCCACCACAATCCAGGCACAGGCAAGCACGCTCAGGCCCGGAATCACCCAAGGTCCGAAAGGCAAGGTGAAGCCGCGCACCAGTTCGGGCGATTTACGGCGCATGACCGTCACGCCGATAGAGACCAGGGCAAAAGCCACCAAGGTTCCCATGCTGACCATATCCCACAGATAGCTTGAATCCACGAATCCGGCAATCAAACCCACCATGACCGACACGATCAAGGTGTTCGCCACCGGCGACAGGGTTCTCGGGTGTATGGTTTGGAAAACCTTAGGAATCAAACCGTCGCGGCCGATCACGAACAAGATACGGGTTTGACCGTAAATCAGCACCAAGGTCACGCTGAACACAGAAATAATGGCGCCGGCGGACAACAAGATGGCAGGCCATTTTTGCCCGCTAACGTTTTCCAGAATTGCAGACAGGCCGGCTTCCTGCCCTATAAAGGCCGCCACCGGTTGCGCGCCCATGGCGGCCGTCGCCACCAGGATATAGGCCGCCACCACAATCAGCAGCGCCAGCATGATGCCCAAGGGTACATTGCGTTTCGGGTTATCGGTTTCAGCACCGGCAGTCGCTACCGTATCGAGTCCGATGAACGAGAAGAAGATGGTGCCCGCGGCTGGCACGATCCCCATTCCCGTCTCGCCAGCATGCCCAAGCATGCCGTGCGGGTTGAAGGGAACAAAATTATGGCTGTTGAAAGCGGTGAACGCCATCACAGAAAAAAATACCAGGATGGCAATCTTGATGAGCACCATGATGCCATTCACCGTCGCCGACTCTTTGGCGCCGCGCAGCAGCAAAAGACAGCACATGCAGACCAGAATGATAGGAGGCAAATTAAAGTTACCCCAATGCATCTCAAGGCCGTTCGCACCGCTCACCATTAGCGGGCTGCGCCAGTGCAGCGGGATCGACCAGCCGATCGCGTGTTGCAAAAAATTATTTAAATACTCAGACCAGCCGATGGCTGTAGCGCTGGCAGCCAACGCGTATTCAAGCAACAGGCAAGACCCTACGATATACGCAGGGAATTCGCCGACGCTGACATAAGTATAGGAATAGGCGGAGCCGGAGGCCGGAATGAAGGACGACAATTCGGCGTAGCACAGCGCCGTCAAGCCTGCCGCGATGCTCGCAATGACAAAAGACCAGATCACCGCCGGCCCCGCCTTCGGCACCGCTTCGGCCATCGCAAAGAAAATACCGGTGCCGATGGTAGCGCCGACACCCAGCATCACCAAAGAAAACAGGCCCAGACTGCGCTTGAGTTCACCATGGCCGTGGCCTGCGCGCGCATCATCGTTGATTGATTTTTTTCGTATCAGCGCGTTTAAAAATGCATTCATTTTGTCTCCTGGAAGGATTTGGAATATGTGATTTTGTTATTTTTTTATCTGACTAAGCGCTGCGCCCTCCCGGCTAAGCATGCGCGCAAAAATCGACATATCGATTATTTGACCATACAAATATAATATTTATTAATTTAAATGTATATACAAATAGTACGTATGCTAAACTCATGTGTCAAGACAATCCAAGTTTTTTTCTTGGTCAGAACCCTGGGAAATGAGCGCCAATATGCCGCAAAAAAACAACAAGTCACGGTCTTTGCAGGACCGCAAGCCATGACGTCCGATACCCTCCCAGCCTTCCAGCGCATCAAGGCCTATGTATTGAGCCAGATCCAGGCCGGCATCTGGAAAGAAGGCGAAGCGATTCCGACCGAAGCAGCATTGGCGCGCGAATTCAGTGTGTCGCGGATGACAGTGAACCGCGCCATCCGCGAGCTCAGCGATGAGCAAATTGTGCTGCGGGTGCAAGGTTCCGGTACGTTTGTGGCGCAGCAAAAATACCAGTCGACGCTGGTCGAAATCCGCAACATTGCTGAGGAAATTGCCGCGCGCGGCCATGTACACCGCAGCGAACTGCAACAACTGGAACGCTGCAAAGCCGACGAAGCCCTGGCGCGCCAGTTCGGACTGCCGGCGCAGCAGACCCTGTTCCATTCAGTGGTGGTGCATTTTGAGAACGCCTTGCCGATCCAGGTCGAAGACCGTTACGTCAACCCGGCGATCGCTCAGGATTATCTGGCGCAGGACTTCACCAGCCAGACGCCAAATGCCTACCTGATGCGCGTGGCGCCGCTGCAAGGGGTGCGGTTTGCGATTGAAGCTTGCCTGCCGCCGGCCGAGATTGCGGAACTGCTAGGCATGGCCGCGCAGGAGCCCTGCCTGGTACTCAAGCGCCGTACCTTGTCGCAGGGGCAGGTGGCGTCGGTGGCGTCGCTATGGCATCCGGCTTCACGCTATCAATTTACCGGCAGTTTTTGATACGCTGCCCGGATTTTCCGCCCAGCAGCAGCAATGTTGTCGAAGCGGTAAAATCCAAGCTCTGCAATGTCAAACTTCATTCATGCCGGCCACCCCAACTTCAATCAACCCCAGCACCCCGCCCGCAAGCTGGGCAGATCTACTCTCCGGACGCAACGCCCTCCGCTCCATCACGCTGGCGGGCGGCGTCGGCATGCACGCCACCAATGTGTATATCGTCACTACCATCCTGCCGTCGGTAGTCAAGGATATCGGCGGCCTGGAATACTATGCCTGGGCCACTTCATTGTTTGTGGTGGCTTCCATCATTGCCGCCGGCCTGGCTTCGCGGCTGGTCGAGTGGCTCGGTTACCGTCCCGCTTGCCTACTGGCATTGCTGGTGTTTTCACTGGGTTCCGCCGGCTGTGCGCTGGCGCCGCATATGGTATGGCTGCTGGCAGCGCGCACCGTGCAGGGCTTTGGCGGCGGGGTGTTGGTGGCGCTGTCTTATGCCATGATCCGTGTCGTGTTTGCGCCGCCGCTATGGTCGCGGGCGATGGCGCTGATGTCGGGCATGTGGGGAATTTCCACGCTATCGGGTCCCGCCATCGGCGGCATGTTTGCCCAGGCCGGCAGCTGGCGCGGCGCGTTCTGGGCGCTATTGCCGGCAGCTGTCGTGCTGGCGTTTCTGGTGCAATTCACGCTGAAGATGCCGGCAGAAACGCGCTCCGAGGAAAAACCGAACAGCATTCCTATCGTCAAAATTTTGCTGCTGGCCGCGGCGGTATTGTCGGTCTCGGCGGCCAGCCTGTTCAGCAGCGCCGTATTGAATCTCGGCGGCATCGTGTTTGGCATTGCCTTGATCGGATTGATCGCCTGGCTGGAGCAGCGCGGCAGTGTAGGCAAACCGCGCTTGCTGCCGAGCGGCGCATTTTCCTTGCACAGCCGCATCGGCGCCCTGTACGCCACCATGATCCTGATGATCCTGGGACTGACCACTGAAATCTACGTGCCGTATTTCTTGCAAGTGATCCAGGGACATTCACCGCTGCTGGCCGGCTACCTGACCGGCATCATGTCATGCGGCTGGACCCTGGCGGCCCTGCTGTTTTCCAGTTACGGCGGCGCCCGCGCGGAATTTGTCATGAAAGCCGGCCCGCTGGTAGTGATCGCGGCATTGCTGGCCCTGTCGTTCATGCTGCCGTCAAGCGCCGTGCTCAACGATTACGGACTGCTGCCCTTGTGCATCGCGCTGATTCTGGTCGGCTTCGGCATAGGCATGGGCATGCCGCATTTGATGGCGAAGATATTAAGCAGCGCGCATCCGGACGAAGGCAGCCTGGCGGCCTATTCACTCACCACCGTGCAACTGTTTGCCACCGCCATCGGCGCCGCCCTGGCCGGCATGGTGACATCGCTGGCCGGGCTGGCTGATCCGGGCGGCCTGCCCGGCGCCGCAAATGCGGCACAATGGTTATTCATCTGCTTCGCAGCGGCGCCGTTACTCGCGTTCTTCGCGGTGCGGCAAGCGTTGCGCTTGAAAGCAGCGGTCGCACCCGGCGTTGCGCACGGCAAGCAATTACAGGAACCTTTGTCATGAGCAGCACACCTCCAAAAGCAACGGTTTCCCATCTCAAGGCCAGTACTGAAACCGTGACCAGCGTGCATTACTGGACCGAGAAACTGCTGTCGTTCCGTACCACGCGACCGGCCGCTTATCAGTTCACGCCTGGCCAGTTCGCCCGGCTGGGCGTGGTGGCCGGCGATGAGACACTGTGGCGCGCCTACTCGGTCACCTCGGCGGTTACCGAAGACGAGCTGGAATACTTCCTGGTGCAAGTCCCCGGCGGCCTGTTCACCGAACAGCTGAAAGACCTGAAACCAGGCGATCCGATCCTGCTTGAAAAATTCAGCTACGGTTTCATGACCGCGGACCGGTTTGCGGATGGCGAGGATTTGTGGATGCTAGCCACGGGAACCGGCCTTGGCCCGTTCATCTCGATCCTGCAAGACCCGGCGGTCTGGAAAAAATTCCGCAACCTGATTCTGGTGCACTGTGTAAGAAATGCCGATGAGCTTGCCTATCAGGAGCTGCTGTCCAAGCTGCACTTGCGGCCGGAACTGGCGGCCGGCGGCGCGCGCTTGCAGCTGTTGCGCTCCACCACACGCGATACGCAACCACCCGCGGCAGGCAATCTGCAAGGCCGCATCACGACCCTGCTGACTGGCGGCGATCTGGAGGCCGCGGCAGGCCTGGCTATCACGGCAGAAGCCTCGCGCGTCATGATGTGCGGCAATCCGGAAATGATTACCGCAACCCGCGACATTCTCTATCAGCGTGGCTTGCGCCCTTGCCGGCGGGCGGTGCCGGGGCAATTCGTGACAGAAGACTATTGGTGAGCGATATTATTTGACAAAGATCGGAACCGACAGACGATTGCCTTTTGTATCGACGACGCTGGACATTTCGTGCACTACGCGGGCCTGCACATTGTCAGGCAGGCGAATGTAGTCCAGGCTGTTCGCCAAATCGTCGCCTTCCATGAAGGCCCAGGTGAAAAATTGCATGACCGCCGCGGTACGTTCCGGCTGGCTGCTGACACGCGGCACATAGATGTAAGTGGCGCCGGTGATCGGCCAGCTGCCGGAGCCGGGTTTATCGGTCAGCATTTCCTCGAAATTCCCGGTGTTTTTCCAGCCGCTGTTGGTCAACGCCGCTTTGAATGACAGTGCATTCGGGTGGACGTATTGACCGTCGTGGTTCTTCAGCTGCGCATAGTTCAAGCTGTTCTCGACCACGTACGCATATTCTGCATAGCCGATCGCACCCGGCGTTTTCTTTACCGTCGCCACCAGATCATTCGTGCCTTTGATGACCTTTACATCGGCATGCCAGGCGATAGTGAAATTGCTGCCGTACTGCTTTTTCCATTCCGGATTGACGCGGCTAAGGTAGTCGGTCAGCGTAAATGTCGTGCCGGAGCCGTCGGCGCGCGCCAGTGGCAGGATGCGTAAATTAGGCAGTGTCAGCCTTGGATTCTCTTTGCTGATGGCGGCGTCGTTCCATTTATCTATCTTGCCGGAGTAAATGCCGGCAATGATATCCGCATTCAGATGCAACTCGCCTTCCCTGACGCCCGGTAAATTGACAAACGGCACCACCCCGGAAATAACGGTAGGAAAATCCAGCAAATTGAATTTCTTGAGGTCGGCGGCCGACATGGGGGCATCGCTGGCGCCGAAATCGCTGGCATTTTCCTTGATCTTCTTGATACCGCCAGATGAACCGATGGCTTCGTAGACCAGCTTGTTGCCGGTTTTCCTGGTGTAGGCTTGCTGCCATTTCGCATATAGCGGCGCTGCTGCGGTAGAACCGGCGCCGGTGATATCGACGGCTTGGGCCGCACTAAAACCGAGTGCGCAGGAAAAAAGAAAGACGTATTTCAACATTTTCGACCTATGGAGTAATTAATCTGGCAGGTGAGCGGCATTTTGAAGCGTCATCACAGCCAACTGCCTGATTTGGCAAATTTGGCGGGGGCAATTGTGCCATCAACCGCGGCTTTGTTGGCAGATGTCTGATAACACCAGCAAAAAAGCAACATGGCCTTGCTTGCCTATAGCTCTTATTTTTATAAATCGTGATCTGATCTGACAAGATATGCCGGGGCGTGAAGGTCGTAGTCCCCCCCTCCCCCGAGCTGCCTGCCACCATTCGTGGGGCCAACGGCAGAAATCAGCGGTTGCGGTTATTGACGTTCCATGACGCGGTTACTGATGCCGACAGTATTGGCCTTCCTCAGATGTAATTTTGAGCGGCGGTTTCACTCATAGCCGTCGTTTGCCTATTCACACGACAAATACTTTCGTATTATTTTTTTGAATGGCCGGTTTCTAAACGTTGGGAGACCGGACACGACCCAAAGCGGAAGTTCAGATTTCTCCAAAGCGGACGTTCAAATGCAGTTGCAACACAGCTCTATTATTGTTCAATTTGGTTTATGAAACGTATTTCAGTCAAAACAATCTCAGCAGGATTCTCCATCGAGAATACGATCGCAACTATCTCTGCTGCCGATTCCTTTCTTGACTTCCACAAAGTCGTCAATAATTGAAGTGGGCAGTAGCCATTCACTTCTGAATTCTGTAGCCTGTCGCGGCTCGCCGCGACAGGCTAGTGCAATGATGGGTCAGCCTGCCAATTTGCGGCCTGTTGGTTGCAACATTGGCGCTCGCCGACTGCATCTGCGTGACGTGGGAATTACCTACCGAATCGCCTCCTCAGTGATTCGGATGTGGGCATCTGTTACGTGTACTCCATAAGTCTCGATGTCGCATAGACATTCGTTCGCATCCACACCAGGTGTGTGTTGGTCATTGAGAAGTTCGATACTCCTAAATTCTAGCCACGGCGCATACTTCTGCGGCAGATTTTGACCTGATGCTTGAGCGGTAAAGCCAAAAATACGGCCAGGACCTCTGAAGATATGTACTTGCATGTGTTTTTCCAATTCTTGTGATTCGGTTGTTTGATGTTCGAAACATTTACACATTCCTCCTTTCAATAGTCCATAAAGTGATACTGCAGGAGCCATGACTCCAAGTCATCGAATTTTGATTGCTCTGCGGAGTAAAACGCCTTGGCGCGGTCTCTCTGCCCGCAAACTATCTTTTCTCCGTTTGCAAGCTATTAAAAAATTACGCCGGGGATTTCGTACATCTATCAGCTGCCTTGCGGACCGCAAATGGCCCAGAGTGTGTGAAAACGCGACGCCCCTTGGGGATTATATTTTCACCGTTTTTCAGCCATCAGTGTAAACGCAATTAATCCCAAGACGTTATTTGGCTATCTCATCAAACGGCGGGGGTAGCTAGATGAAGCGCTTTATCCAGGGAGAGCATCGCACGCAAGGCATGCTACTCCCCGAACACTTAGATGACTACATCACCGAACATAATCCAGTGCGCATCGTCGATGTGTTCGTCGACGAACTGGACCTGGTCAAGCTCGGATTTGATGGCGTCGTTCCAGCGGAAACTGGCAGGCCTTCGTATCATCCTGCAATGCTCTTGAAGATTTACATCTAC
>NZ_FNOR01000047.1 GCF_900107095.1 Collimonas sp. OK242 | reverse complement strand
TAACGTCTTGGGATTAATTGCGTTTACACTGATGGCTGAAAAACGGTGAAAATATAATCCCCAAGGGGCGTCGCGTTTTCACACACTCTGGGCCGCTAGTGGACCGACGTATCGCGTTTATTTGCTAAACCGCTTTATAAGAGAATTACAGGCCAAGGCACCATGTTTGTAGGCCCAATCTTCAGCAGATTGAATTTCAGGTTGAAGCTGTTCCAATGCATGTTTATCCCAATGTTGGCAAACATCGCCAAGCGGAAAGTCATCCGTTTCAGAAGCGATAGCCACAAATATAATGAAGTCGGCGTCATCATCACGTACGGCGGCTTCGTGCCTGAGAGCAGCCAGTTTTCTAGCACCGATGAGAAAACTCAACTCGTGAGTAAGCATAGCCCTTGCGGCCGCCACAACTTGTTGGCGAATTGAGTATGTATACTGCTCATGAGTTATGTATTCGGACATTATTTATCAAACCTTTCAAGATACGATAGGCCGCTGTTAGGCTAGCTGACATTCGCGACCTACAACCTATATTTAAAATTCACATGTCCAAACACTGCTGCGAAACGATGGATTATTGGGCAAACTATAAGTGCCCAAAGCACAATGACGCATTTTTATGTCCAGATAACGTTCTTTATTTCAAAGCGCGGCCTCGGACGTATGGTTTGATTGTCCATGATGGAGGGACTTCCACTATTAAAATACAATTCTGTCCCTGGTGTGGCTCTGCACTTCAAAAGGCGAGTATCAAATAGCCTAAATTCTAAGCGACTCGACAACGAGGGCTGCGACTTCGAGGTAAGTATACGTGTGGACCCTACGTTGCTAGTGTTCCGAACGGAACAAGCGAACTTGCCACCGGCAGAGTAATGGGCGTCACTCCCCCGTCAATCGACCAAACGTCGATACCCGCCAACAAACCATCTTGCTCAAATACGAATACACCAAAAAGATGACCGCCTTCGTCCTTCCACTGGAAATCCGCGAGAATTCTCATGCCGAAAGTCATCGGCCTACGACC
The DNA here is from genome assembly GCF_900107095.1 of Collimonas sp. OK242. Classification (GTDB taxonomy): domain Bacteria; phylum Pseudomonadota; class Gammaproteobacteria; order Burkholderiales; family Burkholderiaceae_D; genus Collimonas. The sequence goes on along the minus strand of NZ_FNOR01000047.1, from coordinate 1,603 downwards.
GTCAATCGTGAAGTCAACGCTTGCGCATCCACATTTACAGTGCGAGAAGACCATTGCCCCACTCAACTGAACAAGGTATTGTCCGGCCTCGGAAGTTCCGTGCTCAAGAAGCCAAGCTGCCAGCTCTCGTTCCGACGAAGTAAGTGAGCGTGGTTCGGATAAAATTCCAGTCTCGTGTGTCATTTTTATCGCATATTCCACATTTTAAGTAAGAGCTGGTAGCAGTTTAGAAGACCATTTTGAATGTCTCCCCTTGGCCGATAGCCTTCAGCGCAGACGGGAACCGTTTGGGTTTACAGCCTCTTCGTCCCGACGCGTAGGGTAGTACGCTTTCTTTTCCTCAAGTTCATAGAACAGTACGCCATGAATCCCCATGGCGTCCTTTTTGACAAGTCGACGCGACCAGATGGCCTCAAACGCAGCGTTAAGCTGGGATGCGTTGGCATCCCTGTAAACCTCATCAATAAATGCCACATCTGTCCCGGCAGGAAAGATTAGTGCGAACTCTTCATCCGTCGCCGCAAAAATGTCGTAGACCGAGTTCGTCGCGCCGTCGATAATTTGAATATTTCTCATCTGCTCCAACACCATCGCAAGTAAATGAAACAGAAGGATATAACAACTTTCGAAGGCAATTTCTTCATCAGCATTCCGGCTGTCGGGCTCCGCTGCAAGTCATTCCTAATACAAGGCCGGTTCCAATGTGCAACGTAGGACTCTTACCTTCGCCGCACACATGCGGTCGCATAGTTTACTGGCAGGTATGGCTTTTCATAATTTGTTCAACATCTTGCTTATCGATTGCCAAGTCCATTTTATAGGGGCTATTGTCGGAGCTGCACACTACTAAACAACGCCCGTCATGCCCGAGTAACTTTACTCCTGCATGGACCTTTACGACGCTGTCGGCTGTTTTGGGCGCTTCGCCCAACGCCGCCGCAAATTGTACGGAGTGCGGCCCCGCACCCATGAATTGACCATCATCTGCGACCGATTCCTGCCATTCTTCCCGCCAGACTTGCATACTGCCAATCACTTCAATTGGTTCGTCAAGCTCGTTCCAGGCAAATTTATAATCTGGTGGAAGCTCATATAGTCTGATGGGGAAGACTTCGAACCATTTTCCTACGACAACCTCATCCGTCGCAAAATTAACTACTTCATCAGTATCAAGAAGAAGTGCTACGAAACTGTCTTCTGCGACAAATGCACGCACCAGTCGCCCAGTCAGCGATAGTGGGTTGTCATAAGAATTCACAACGTTTGTATAGGCCATTTTTTCAATTATCCAGAGACGTTACCGAGCGAGGATTGTGTAGTTATTCCGAAATGGCATCACTTTAGGAAACATCGGCTACCGACGGCTATCCAAAAAAATGAGTAAGTTCATTTGCCATCCCAGCAAGCTGGCCAGCCTCATACATCACGCAAACTTTTAAGCATGAATCGTAGTTATCTCCATTGAGCACTATCCTGAGGCTAATGTGTCCCATGGCATCGGAAGTGGCCTTGTAGTGGTCAAGTAAATTCGGACACGGCGATAGGTTTTTTTGCTGCCATGTTCCGTTCGTAGACGGAGGGCGGCAGATTGCCCAGAACTGAA
>NZ_FNOR01000048.1 GCF_900107095.1 Collimonas sp. OK242 | reverse complement strand
AAAATAGCGATATGCATCAGGCCAGCGGGCGATGCATGCGTCGATTGACGGCTTGTAGAGTCGGAAGCAAGTAGTTCAGCGACTACCAAATTTTTTCGATTTGACATAGCTTTCTTATTTTTTTACTTGGGTTGACGTAAGGTATGAACCAGCCGCCGATCTTCATACATTCAGCATGTCGAAGAGCGCCGCGAAGCAGCTTCAGATACAAGATGCGGAAGGACCTTGTCCGTCTCGGTTAGAACGGTTGATTAAATCTGCTACTGCTTTCCTTGACCGTACTTCCGTCTTTGACTTCAATCGGCGTTTCCACTTTCACAAAACTGTTCTCTTGCACCACGGCTTCCCGGCTGTTACTCAGGCCGATCGCATTCGTCTTCTCCACACGTCCATCAAGGCTTATGGAATTATTGCGAACGATTGATCCGTCGCCATTGCGCAGATAGAGCGCATAGGCAGCCACGCCTCGGATATCTGTTTTCTGGGTAATTGTGTTGTTTTCAACCAATGCTTTGGGGCGGAAATTGAAGACGCCGCACGAGAGAACTATTTATCGAACCCCAATGCTCGTTACTGACCATTCGGGTGAACGCCTGGCTCAAAGTCATACGAAGCAGATTACCGCCGGAGATTCGTTTCACTACACCCATTTATTATTCACTATGTCATAGGGCTCGAAGTAAGGCGTTGGCATCGGAATAGATTTACCCATGACTTCCAACTGTGGCAATTCCAAACGAAATTGCATCGGAATAGTTGAGCCAGTATCAAACCGCATAATGAATTCGATACGTGCACTGGTAGCAGTTACGTCGCGACGACTGCACGTCGGCACTGGGGGTCGTCCGTAAAACCTCCCCTCATTTCGAGTCGGGTCATACAAATCACCTGGACCATAAAGGCCGTGTTGAAAGGCAAAGACATGCCATAGTTCCTCATCTGGAACATAAGTTTTTTTGTCGGTAATCAAACGGATTTCACGATGATCGATTTTAGTTACACAAGCTGCTAAAGGGACAATAAAGTTACTATCTGAGTTAATCTGATTACGCCTATTCGGGCCTAATGCGAAACTGTCAAAATGATCGTGCCGCCCTGCTGGCAGACCATCTTCCTTTTTATCGCGGCGTGGAAGCGACATCATGCCTACTCCCACCTCAAATGCCACATATAGACCTGATCTAGGGAACGCCGGCACCCCTTTTATCATTTCATCACGACCGAACCAGGGATTGGGAACCGTACCAATATTTAGTGGCAAGACTACCGGCAAAACTCGCTCCGTCGCAAGTCCTTCCAAGAAACCATAGGTCGTAGTTTTGGTTGGCTCAAATTTGCGCGGTACCGCTTCCCAATTCACCAATGGAGATTGAGCAACGCTGTAATCAATCCATTTTCCTGTTGGCCAAATAGACGGTTTCAATATATTTCCAAAATCTGGTTGCGCAATCACACTTCTGGCTATGTAGCTCAGACCGGCACCCAAGCCTAGTTTCATCAGATTTCTGCGATTCACTTATAGATTCCTTCGGTTGACATTCGCCTTGTTTATGGCGTTGGACAGGTGACACTCTTATCGCGATTAGGAAGTATTGTCCCGGGATAGCAGTTTTGATTCAAAGATCCTAGTGCTTGCGAGCGATTGCTAGCCCCCTCGTCTCTCGCGTACCCCCACGCCGAATCAAACAGATTTACTGGTACGCCCAATTTTTCGAGGGCAGAATTCAATATACCAATCTTGTCCTGGAAATCGTGACTAATTGATGCCACTGAATCATGATCAGTTTCATTGTGTTTGGTGCGCTTCGTTTGCTGCCCGTTTGAATCAAAACTAAAGTCGTATTGTTCACTCTCACCTGTGTTATTGAAGGCCACTAACGTATTTTGAATCCGATCAAAATCGACCCCATTCTTGAGGTTCCAGTAACCCTGATTTGTGAATTTGTCAAATATGCTCTGCTCTGCCGCCAAAGTACGACTGCTATTTGTGCCCCAATGAGTGCTATTTGATGGCCCTGGCTGCCAATTTCCCGCGACCTTGTTGATGATCGCACCAAATCCATAGTGATCGAAGGTGTAATCTGGATCAGAGTCATTTAACCCGTGTCCCAAGCCCACGCCCAACACTACGCCATTGTAAGGGGTGTCATTTGGATCAGCGTGACTATACGTATCTGCGAAAGCATGTAGATATTCTCCGAAAAATATCTCCCGACTACAATTGGCAGGTGCTTTGTCTACCGCATTTTTAAGATTCAAAAGTTGACCAATAGTATCGTCATGAATGTCTCCATTGGCAGGCAAACGATCCTTCATGAAATGGTAGGACGCAAGTCGTTCTTGGTTTTGCGTAACACTTGCATACAAATCGATTTGTCCATTGGCATCTACCACAATCGGACTGGTATCTGGATTGTCGTCCACGTATTGCGATGCCAAGGCAATGGTGCGAGCTACATCTGGATCCAATCCAGACGTAAGAGCTAAGAATAGAACCATGTAGTAATGCATATCGATTTGATACAGCCCTAGCGGATCAACCTTGTTGATCGGATCCCCCTGCACATACGAATAGGGATCCGGCCCATCCAGATATCCCAACGGATCAGGTTGCA
>NZ_FNOR01000049.1 GCF_900107095.1 Collimonas sp. OK242 | reverse complement strand
CCGAATCCGCTGTAGTCGTAGCTGGCCTTGACGATGTTGCCGCTGGCATTGGTTTGCGTATCGGCGGCAGCCTGCAGAGCCCGGATGCGTGGACCGACGCCGTAATCATAGCGCCAGCTGGCGATACTATTGCGGCCGTCACCGATCTTCATCGAAGTCAAACGTCCGGCGATATCAAATCCTTTCGCCGTCTTGATCCCGTTGCCTTGGGTATAGCCGGTCAGACCGTTATAAGGATTAAAACCGATCTCAGCGACCACGGTCTGCTTTGGCAGAATAGCTTTGGCCCATTGCAGCCAGCTTGGCAGTTTCTCGATTTGGCCGGCAATGCCGGCTGAGCGCTCGCCTTGCAGGCTGATGCTGCGCGCTACCTGCGTTGCCTTGTCGCGTTCAATCTGCATGACCTGCCCGTCGGCCAGGCGCTGGGTGCTGGGTTCACCGGTGCGTGGATCATAAGTGGTTGCCAGGGTGTAGCTTTGCCCGTCGATGGTGATGCGGGTCTGCGCTATGCGGCCTGCGGCATCGTAGGCATAGGCGGTGGTTTGAACCGGATCCGTGACGTCGATGAGCCGGTTGCCTTGATAGCGCAAGCTCACCGTCGAGACTTTGGCGGTGCCGGCGGTAGTGGTTGTTTTTTGGATCATGCGGCCCGCCAGGTCGTAGCGGAAAGCGATGCTGCTGCCGTCTGCCTGGTCGAGCCGGATCATGCGGTCGCGGATATCGTAGCTGGCGGTCTTATTGCCGTAATCGGCCAGGTGCATTTTGAGCACACGGCCGAAATCGTCGCGCAAGATATTGGGCTGGATTTTGCCCGGCGCTGCATCCGATGCGGATGGCGCCAGCTGGAAATTGACGCGCAACATGCCGTCTGCCGCCAGATCGATGTTGGCGCGCGCAGTATTGTTCTTGTTTTCTGCGCTCAGGTGCAATACATCGTCGCCGTCCACATGCCTTGCCAGTCTTCCTTGTGCATCGTAGGCATAGGTATCGAGCCTGCCGTCCGGCTGCAGCTGGCGCGACAGCCGGTTGTTTTCATCGTAGCTGCGGTAAGTCGCCCGAACCAGCTTGCCTGGCGCTTGTTCCCCTGCCGGCTCGTACAAGCCGCTGACCTTGATCCTGCCTTCGGTATCCAGGCTGAGTTCGCTGAAATACCCTTGCGCGTCTTCCATGTGAACCGGCCGGCCGGCGCTGTCGTAGCGCAAACTGATGCCGCGGCCGGCGGCGTCGGACAGCGCGCTGACCTGGTCCAGTGCGTTGTACTGGCGTTCGGTGATCAGTCCTGCCCGTTCGGTGCGCGTGACCATGCCTAGCGTGTTGTATGCCAGGTTGGTGACGATGCCGTCGTTCGCGATATCCTGCGACAAGCGTCCGGTGCCTTCATCGCGCCTGAAGTGGCGGCTGAGATTGAGCGGATAGGTGACCGCTGTGACAAAGCTGCCGCGATTATCGTACGCAATCTCGGTCACATCGGAGTCGCTCGGATCGTTCTTCGGTCC
>NZ_FNOR01000050.1 GCF_900107095.1 Collimonas sp. OK242 | reverse complement strand
GTTTTTACACATAGATGGTCGCCCCCATTTTGCCAAGCGTTCAATCAATGATGTGAAGAAGGTAGAGATTGCAGCCATAGATCCGGACTTTCGATCGAGGCTACAGCCTCTGTCCCTGATGGAATTTGCTGGCAGGTTCCTCAACAGCCTCTCGAGCTTTCCGCTCCCTGTGTAAAGTAGGTTTAACCTGCCACGGTCTGACCTGTCTTGCCATCACGTCATGATTGCCTGAGCAATCGGTGGAGTGCTCCTTCAAAGTGCGTTGCTGCGATACTGCAGAATGGTACCGGTCGGTGCTTTCATTATCAAAGGCGAGCGGCGCGGTGGGAAGTCCATAGTTACGCTGTCAACCCGAAATCTGCCTGATACTCGCGGTGGTGGGCCAGAAGCGCCCAGATAATGCGGGCATTCTTGTTAGCCAGCGCCACCGCAGCGATATTCTTGTTTCGTCGCCCCGTCAGATTGGCCAGCCAACTGCCGGCATGATGGGCTTTGCGTTCGGCCACTCGGAGTACGGATCGGGCACCATGGATCAGCAGTGTTCTCAGATAGGAATCGCCGCGCTTACTGATCCCCAAGAGCGTTTGTTTGCCGCCACTGGAGTGCTGCCGGGGTACCAGACCGAGCCAGGCGGCCAATTGCCGGCCATCTTCGAAATTCTTCGCATCACCGATCGAGGCCACCATCGCACTTGCCGTGATCGGGCCAATACCTGGAATTTTTTCCAATTTTCTACTCGCTTCGTTCTGCCGGTGCCAGGTTTGAATGTGCCTTTCCAATTCGCCCACCTGGCGATCGAGTTCCTTCAAGTGATCACTGAGTCGCTGCAGCAATTGACGGAACACGCCTGGCAGATCGTTCGCGCGATCGGCCAGGATGTCGGGCAAGCGTTGCGCGATGTGACTAATGCCTTGCGGGATAACGATGCCGTATTCGGACAAGAGTCCTCGGATCTGATTGGCCTGAGCTGTACGCGCCTTGACGAAGCCTTGCCGCGCCCGATGCAGGGACAGCACTGCCTGTTGCTCACTGTTCTTGATCGGCACAAACCGCATATTGGGTCGACTTACCGCTTCGCAGATCGCCTCGGCATCCGCAGCGTCGTTCTTGTTCGTTTTGACGTAAGGTTTCACAAACTGAGGGGCCATCAACTTAACGGTGTGACCCAGCGTCTGCAATTTCCTCGCCCAGTGGTGCGCGCTGCCACACGCCTCCATCCCGATCAGGCACGGTGTCATGTTGGCGAAAAACGGCAATACCTGATCACGCTTCAACGCCTTTTTGAGTACCGTCTTTCCATGTGCATTCACGCCATGAGCCTGGATCACGTTTTTTGCTAAATCAAGCCCGACTGTTGTAATCTTCATTTTGGTCGCCTCTCTCGGTTAGTGGAACATCGCCATTTCCACTGTGGCACTTCGATGCCGTTTCGGGAAGGGGCGACCATTCCATTAG
>NZ_FNOR01000056.1 GCF_900107095.1 Collimonas sp. OK242 | reverse complement strand
GTCAGAATAAACCGCTCTCGTGACTTGGATGGCGGTCGTTGAACACGTTATTGATCGTGCCAACGAATTTCTATGTTTTTACACACTCTGGGCCAATAGCTGCCGTCCAGGAACCGTATGGTTATTCATCCAGAACGATTAAAGGATTAGAGATAGGTCTTTCACCTGACCAGTTTTTATCGGTCAGAAACAGAAATTCAGAGATGTTCAGTCGGAATAAAAGAGAAATTCGACCGCCTATTGGGGGAGTTTAGAATTTTGGCAGCATGGCTAGATACTCAAGGAGTAGTGTGTGATTGAACAGGTCGTCCAGATGTTGACTCGAATCCAAACACGGTGGAATTTGGATGAAGTGTTAGCGGAGCTTCCGGGTCGAGGTTTGAAGCTTGTGCAGAGTGCAGGTAAGCGACGTACATTTCAAGATGAGAAGCAGCGGAAATACAGCTTCTACTTCCGCGAAGATGGTTTCATAAGATCTGTTGAAGCTACCTTTGATGTGTATTTCAATGCTGACTCGTTGTCGGAACCAGCTTACCGGCACTTGATCGGCGAGTATGATCGCCGTTTTGAGGAGGCGTTGGGTAAGGTCATTGCGGTGCTGGGGACCGGTAAGGATTACTCGTTAAGCGCGAATGATGGGTTTCCGCACGAAAGAGATGCTATCCGGCGAGCCTGTCAGATTTTCTGTGTGAACGGGGTTATGAAATAATACCGAAAGGGAAATTCCATGACCAACGTAATGACCACAAAGAAACCGAAGAAGCAGAAAGCACCTAGCCTCATCCCGGTCGAGCTGATTGACCAGCTGCTGGCCCAAGTGCAGAACAAGGACGCCGAGTCGATCCTTGGCGAATCTGGGCTGGCCGGGCAGCTCAAGAAGATGCTGGCCGAGCGTATGTTGACAGCGGAGCTGAGCCATCATCTCGCCAGCGAAGGCGAAGCGAGCCAGAACCACCGCAATGGCAGCAGCCCAAAGAAGGTGCTCACGCCAGGCGGCGAACTGCACCTGGACATTCCCCGCGACCGGCTGGCGAGCTTCGA
>NZ_FNOR01000055.1 GCF_900107095.1 Collimonas sp. OK242 | reverse complement strand
TTTTGGTCGCCTCTCTCGGTTAGTGGAACATCGCCATTTCCACTGTGGCACTTCGATGCCGTTTCGGGAAGGGGCGACCATTCCATTAGTCTGGGCCACCAGCGGTCATCGCGCGATGGTTGACAACACTTTGGTCAAGACCTATTTTGAGAGTGCGATGCAAGGCTTCTGCCTGTAGGATATAGAGAAAACAATATCTACAAAAAACAGGGGGAGAATATGTCATTTCGTAAGCGTGCCACAGTAACAAAAAGAGCAAACGAATATGTCAGTCATTGGGTCGCAGGTAATCGCCACTATGTCTACGACGAAATCATAATGCATAAGGCGCCGTTTGTTGCCCTCTTGGTGGCAACGATGGTAGTCATCATGGAGCCTGCCCACGTTCAATCGTTCTTGCAGCATTTAATTGATGAAATCTGAGTAATCCAGTTATTATTTCCGTACGACAATAAAAATATAGGGGAGGTCATATGGATAACGGCCTGGTGTCTGTACCAGTAATGCCCAACGCTGACATTGACGACTTAGGCGGGTTCTACGCGAAGCTCTTCGTAGGGGCGATGGATTCAAATTCTGAGTCCGACCGGATGTCGCTGCTGCAAGGACTGTGGGTTTCGATTGATGACACGCCAGAGTACGCACGACCGGCACTCGTAGCCGCCGTTGCAGTTGGGCTGTCCGACTACCCTTCCGACGTTCGCTTGTTTGCTGAAGAGTTACAGCGGTGGGCGAAGTCGAAGGAAATCAAGGCCACGCGGACCAGCGTTTAAGCAAACGGGAGCTTCAGGCGACGATTCTTTGGGGGTTTTTCTCTGGAGTGCGAGTTAAGGATGGGCCAAGCTCAACGAGCATCTTGGTGAGTTGCTTGATCTGTACTAATTCAAACTAAACGAGATAGGCAGCGCGCGGTCAAATGTAGTTCCGTCCACCATGCGACTGACTTGGATTGAAATCAACATATCGCGACCGGCTCAAAACGGCCCAGAGTGTGTAAAAACATAGAAATTCGTTGGCACGATCAATAACGTGTTCAACGACCGCCATCCAAGTCACGAGAGCGGTTTATTCT